>CAZHUJ010000001.1:0-452850 GCA_964535565.1 uncultured Pseudohongiella sp.
AACTGGGCCACCATGCCCTTTACCTACACAACGGCGGGTGAATATGTGTATTCGGGGTATTGCAATTAAGACACATAACAATCTCATACAGTTCGCGCCTTCGGCGCCGGATGCAACCTTCGGTTGCACCGCTGATGAAGGGCGTTAGGAATCCGTCAGGCTGGAGGACAGATGATTGTTTTGAAAATAGCTATTATTTCAATTTGTGTACTTTGCATAACTTGCATGTCGATCTATGTCTATCAAGCTGTTAAAGGTGGTTCTAGGACCATCTATATGCAGGAAGCACCGTCTGAATACCTAACGTTCGCGCAAAAGATCTTCTTGGGCATGGCTGCCTTAGGGTTGCTAATTTGCTTCTATCAAGGAGCTGAAGCGATGCTTTCATGGTTGCCAAATAGCTGGGGAAGGACGAACGCTGAAGGAGAATTTATAACTCTTAAAAATTCTGCTTCAGCGATTTTTACCTTGTTCGCAGGTTTTGGCCTTATCGCATACTTGAATAAGGCTGGGCCAGCGTCAATCGCGTTTCAGCATGCTAAAGAAAAAATTCAGTTATACGAACAAATTTTTAACGCAATAATATCTTCTGACTCACTGAGTCACGATAGGTCTATGCTTTTAAAATCGATAAAAAATGACATTGAAAATAGAATAGATGAGCTCGGTGTTGATGCGCATGATGGGAATTGGCAACGCGCGCCAACGGCCCGTAATCACTACCCAGATTCGCAACGATACCGAAATCTGCGCCAACTGATTAGAACTATAGATGAGTTGGAGACGAGATTTGGAAATTCCTAACAAGGCCAAGCACAGCGACGGCTTTTTCGTTGCGGCTCCGCCTCCACTACAAAGCCGCGCGTGTTGGCAGCGTTAGGGAGCATATTCGAGTGCAGTTGGTACTTCCGAGTCCGGTATACGAAGAGAGCTACGGGGATTATATTCGAGAGCTTGGCGAAGAAGAGCGCTATCCTTTCCCCATGGATTTTGACCACAGTGATTTTGCGAACTTGCTTGCGAAATTAAAGAGCTTTGAGAGTTCCGAAAGTATCCCGAAAGAGTTCGTGCCTGCAACTACCTATTGGTTGGTGGATGGTGAAGAACTGATCGGTGTGTCCAACTTGCGGCACCATCTGAATGACCGAATACGCCATTCTGGCGGACACATCGGGCTTGGGATTAGACCGTCATACCGGGGAAAAGGGCTTGGCACGCTTTTGCTAAAGCTGACTCTTGAGAAAGCATTGGAGATTGGAATAGAGCAAGTCCATATACACTGCGATAAGAGCAATAAAGCTTCTGCGCGTATGATTCTCGCAAATGCTGGTAAGCTTGAATCAGAGATTGAAGATAATGGCGAGATTGTGCAAAGGTATGTGGTCAATACTCCCTAACAAGTTGCTGAAATTCGTTCCGGCCCTTCAGGCCTCCACCGGACCGCGCTTACAGCGCGGCCGTTTAGCAAGGCGTTATGCAGCTTGACAGTGTTGCGCAACGCGCTACACTGTAATCCATGATTAAGACTTTCAAGCACAAGGGATTGAAGCTGTACTACGAGACAGGTAGTACCCGTGGCATTCAGAGCAAACATGCCAGCCGACTGCGAATGCAGCTTGCCGCTATGGATAGTGCAATGGAAGTCTCAGATCTCGACATTCCTGGATACAAACTACATCCACTCAAAGGAGACCGAAAGGGCATCTGGGCTATATCGGTTAGTGGTAACTGGCGCTTAACCTTTGAGTTTCGTGATGGTCATGTGTATCTGCTTGATTATGAGGATTACCACTAATGGCTATGTACAACCCGCCGCATCCCGGTGAATTTATTTATGCAACTTACATGGAGCCATTCGGCATAAGTTGCAGATTTCTGGCTGAGAAGCTGGATGTTTCTCCATCTACTTTGAACCGGATACTCAAGCTGCAAAGTGGCGTGAGCCCAGAGATGGCTCTTCGTCTTTCCAAAGCTTTAGGGCGCAGCCCGGAAAGCTGGCTTTCCATGCAGGATGCCTATGATTTGTGGCATCTTGGCAAAAGCCTGAAACTGGATAGGGTGCAGAAGGTTGAGCTCTCAGCTGCATAACAATCAATTGCACGCGGCCAGCTGCGCTGGCGCGTGAATACGGGCGTTATGTTTCCGGCAGCGCTGAGATCAAACCAAGATGGTCAACGAATGGGATGAAGTCTCGATCATTAAATAGCAGCGGCATTCTCCGTTCGATGCAGAAAGTCGCAATAATGACGTCAGTGGTTTTGCGGATGGTGATTCCTTTTTTTCGGAGCGCACGATAATTTTCAGCACATTTTTCAGGCATGCCCTCGCCAAACAACTCAAGCCTGCCCAGGGTCATCAATGTCTGCTTGGTCAAGCGATATTCGCTGTCGTTTCGGATACCTTGAAGGATTTCCAGGAAAATCAAATCACCCATGGCAACAGTGCCCCCGACTATCCCCGCATCCAAGGCATCGGTATGCTGGCTCTGGATCCCGTTAAGGTAGTCGATCCAAACACTGGTATCGACCAGAATCACTTACCGCCTCGCATCTCATCCAAGTCGCCTTCCCATTTCACTTGGCCGCGCAGTTTGCGAATTTCCTGCTGCTGGCTTCGTAAAACAAGAAGTTTAAGTCCTTGTTCTACAGCCTCTTTTTTGGTGCTGTACCCGGAGGCCTTGAGGGCTGCATCCATCAAGTTGTCGTCTATAACTATGTTGGTTCTCATAAAGCACCTATTTGTGTGTATAAGTATCTTTTCCGTACACACTCTAGCATGGGCAAAAAAACATAGCAATCCGCAGCAATCGCTCCCGTTGGTCGCTGGGACAGCCAAAACGCTGCGCTTATTTGGCAGCCCTTGTGCGGGGCGTTAGTTGCCCTGCGCTGTGGCGTCAAGCATGTCCAGAAGTTCAAGGCCGCGTTTAACATCGCCAGCGGCGGCCAGAGTACGGAACCGAGTTTCGCTATCAAACTCGGCCAAGGTTTGAGTTGAAATTTCTTCAATCAGTTTGTTGACGCTCATTTTTTTGCGACGAGCCAATGCTTTTAAACGGTTGTGTTTGTCGTCGGGTAGCCGAATAGTTAAAGTGGCCATGCTGTTATCCTCGTAAAAATTGCTCAGGTGTCATTATGTGCAGCCCGGGAAATATCAGCTCAGATGTTTTGATATCCCTGACGTTGTTGGTAACAACACAATAGGCGTTGCCGGCAACGGCAAGCTCAATTAAAAAATTGTCGCCCTCGTCGGGCAGGTTTGGGCGCCATAGGTAGTAAATGGGTACCCATTCGCAAACGCTGTAATAGGCATTTAGCAATTCTCGCAGCTCATTGGGTGTCAGCGGGCATAGCTCCAAAATATGAGACCGGTTTGTCACGTCTTCATATTCTAAAAATAAGGTATTGCTAATCAATGGCTTGCAATGCCCTTGCAAGCATCGGCGGATCAGCTCTCTGGCAGGGCCACCTGGACCCAGCAGGGCATTAATCAGTACGCTGGTATCTATAACTATAGAATTATTCATGTGTCAAATGGTTGCATATATGCTATCACTTCGCAACACTGACAAAGCAACTAACCAGGCGCAGCAGTTCGCGCCTTCGGCGCTCGGGTGGCTGCTACGCTGCCACCGCTGTGCGCGGCGCTATGTGCCCCTGCGCTCCCGAGAGTTCTCTGTTTGATCCGGTTGGCGTACACTCAGTAGTACATTTAAAGGTACGGTTGAGCGTGTTATGACTAAGTTAAGAGTAGATGAAGATATTCGCCCTCTGTCTGATTTCAGGGCGGGGATAGCCTCCTTTGTAAAGCAGATCAATGAGACCCATCGGCCCATGGTACTGACCCAACGCGGCCGCGGCGTCGCCGTACTGGTGGGAGTGCATGAGTACCAAAAGATGCAGCAACGTTTGGAGTTGCTTGAAGATATTTACCGGGCGGAGGCGCAAATCGAGGCCGGAGAAGGCGTTCCCCATACAGAGGCAAAGAATAAGTTACTGAGGCAGCTGCGCAAGTGATGATGATTGAATGGTCGCCGCTCGCATTGGAACGGGCGGGTGGAATTGCTGGCTATATCGTGCTGGATAAACCTTCCGCTGCAGAATCATGGCTAGATGGACTGTTCGAATCGGTAGAGCGCTTGGAGCCGCACCCAATGAGCGGTCGCATAGTCCTTGAAGTCAACATCGAGCGAATTCGCGAAATCATTTACGGTGCGTATCGTGTTATTTATCGCGTTGATACTCAAGTACAAAAAATTTCAGTGCTTACGGTTCTGCGTGGCAGCGAATTAATTCGGGCTGATGAGAGCTCGATTAAATAAAGCACATAACAAGCGACAGTGATCCCCTTGGGTTACAACGTCGTTGAGATGGTTTTAGCCAATCAAGACAGTTGGGACAGGTACGAAGCCGCCAAGTGGCTCACAATGCGCCGCTGGCTTGAGAAAAACCCTAATGATGAGTTGGCAGAGGAAATCCGTTCCAAACTGAACACAGAGCCTGAGCGCCACGCAACCTACACGCGCGAGTATTTGGGTTGGGGCGTGTTTGCACTCATGCCGCGGCTTCAGGAGTGATTTTATAATCAGCGATTCGAGACTCAACCATGTCCGACCACGATCACAGTCATCACGCTCATGCCTCAGCCAACGGCTCCAATCAGCGGCGGGTGTTGTTGGCATTTATTCTGACGTTCAGCTTTATGCTGTTGGAGCTGATCGGTGGACTATGGTCAGGATCGTTGGCGCTGATTGCTGATGCTGGACACATGCTCACGGACGCCAGCGCCCTGGCACTGGCGTGGTTGGCGTTTGTTGCCGGTAACCGACAAGCGGATCATCGTCGCACTTACGGTTATCTTCGATTTGAAGTGCTGGCGAGTTTGATCAATGGACTGAGTCTGTTTGCAATTGCTATCTGGATCAGTGTGGAGGCGTGGCAGCGTATTCAGGCGCCGCATGAGATCCTGGCTGGCCCCATGTTATTGATTGCGATCGCCGGTCTGCTGGTGAATGTTTTGGTATTCACCATCCTCACGCGAGGCAATGACGTCGAGCACCTGAATGTCAAAGGCGCCGTCCTGCATGTGCTGGGCGATCTGCTGGGTTCGGTGGCGGCAATTCTGGCCGCTGTGGTGATCTATTTCACGGGGTGGGTAATCGCCGATCCAATTTTGTCGGTGCTGGTGTCTGTGCTGATCTTGCGCAGTGCCTGGGTACTGGTAGCGCGTGCGATTCACATTTTATTGGAAGGGGCACCGGAGAGTGCGGCACCTGACGCGATTGAACAACATCTGCTGGCGCAGATCCCGGCACTGGAAGCGGTCAGTCATATTCATGTGTGGCAAGTCACCTCAGGGCGTACCTTGGCAACGTTGCATGTGCGTCCACGTGACAATGATCAGGCGAGAGAAGTGGTGCGCACAGTCGAAAAAATGCTCAAAGAAAAGTTTGGTATTGAACACGCCACCATAGCCATCGATTGGCAAGAAAGTCGAAACGGAGTTTGCAGTTTGGACAAGCCAGGATAGTTAATGCATCTTCAACCGTGGCCCGCTGTTTCTGATCAGCAGATCTTTCAGCATAAAAACCATCATACGCGTCCATCCGTAAAGCACGGCCTGATGGCGTCGGTACAAAGAGATATACATCAACGTGCGAGTCTGCCTTGCACGTTAACAGTGCCGGTGAGATTGCCCATCAATGATCCCACCGCGCGTGCTTCAGACAGCGAAATCAGCGATCCGTAATCGCGATAAACAAATGACGGCACCTGGCGCCCTTGTATAAGGTCTGGCAGATGTTTGGCTAACCATTTTGCTTGCAAAAAAGCTGTTTGCGCGCGTGGTGGTGTAGCCCGCTCTTCATTGCTGCCGGCGTGTCGGCACACACAATAGGCACAGTCACCCATTGCAAAGACAGCGGGATCTTCGGTGCGCAGCCAGGCATCGACAGTGAGAGTATTACCTTTGTTATTGGCCAATCCGCCCAAACCTTGCATAAAGTCCTGCGCTTTAACACCCGCTGCCCATACTCGAATTTGAGCAGAAATAAATTTGCCACTTGCGGTGTGGATACCTTCCTCGGTGATTTGTGAAACGCGTTCGTTAACCATCACCTGCACACCAATACGCTGCAACTCTTGCATGGCGTTGGTTGCAATTTTTTCATCCAGTGCGGGCAGGATACGAGGTGCTGCTTCAATCAACGTTATGGAGACATTCGCGGGTTGAATCTGATCCAGACCATAACGCGTCAGGATAGTTGCTGCATGATGCACTTCCGCCGACAACTCCACACCGGTGGCTCCGGCACCCACAATGGCTACGCCCAGATTCTCACTATTGCCACTGGCTTGGGCGCGGTAATAATGACTCAGCAAGGTGCGGTGAAGATGTTCCGCCTGATGGCGAGTATCCAGGTGAGTGGTGAATTCTTTGGCGCCGGGTGTTCCAAAATCGTTGCTGATGCTGCCAATTGCAAGGACCAGGAAATCGTAGGCCAATTCCCTTGGAGGGAGCAGGCTGCTTTGGCCTGATTCGTGTTGCATGTCATCGAGCAAAATCACTTTGCGTTGTCTATCCAATCCGGTCAGTGTACCGGGTTGAAATTCAAAATGATTACGATGTGCCTGCGCAAAATAATTTAATTCGTCTTCGTAGGGATTAAGCGATCCCGCAGCAACTTCATGAAGCAGCGGTTTCCAGATGTGCGTCAGCTGCGCATCCACCAGAATAATATGCGCTTGTTTGCGTTTACCGAGTTTTCTGCCCAGAAGTGTAGCGAGGACCAAACCACCGGCGCCTCCACCAATAATTACAATACGAGGCACGTTGCGAGGACTGTCTTGAGCATGCATACCCGTAGGCTCCCGGCATGAGGGTTCAATCCATCATACCGGCTAACTCGCCTCAGGTCACTGCAGACTGAACCAGCTCTTCGCGCGGGTGGCAGACATTAACCAGTTGTTTAAAAATGTGTTGGTCATTTAATACTGCCATCAACTCACGTTGATTAAGCCAGGACAACGCTTCCGCCGGTGTTTGTGCATCCATAAGTTTTAAGCGTGCCGCCTCGGCAGCCAGGTCCGGTTGGCCGCGTGGCGTTGCCGGGCGATGACCTGCCAGTGCAAAATGTCGTGTCGCCAGGCTGGGATTGCTGAGCAGTGCGTGCAAATTCATGGGTAATGTCGCGTCGGAAAACTCCACCATTAACCGATCGCGGTCACGAACTTCGGCCGGCAAAATTGCTTCCTCGGGCGTACGCAGCAAACCCGGCACGGCCAGAATAGTACCCACCACTTTACTACCACTCAGTGCCGATAACGGAATCGACAGAATCAAACCCACCAGGATGGGCAGCATCCAGAACAGCAGAGGATTCTGCAGCCATATCAGGGCGGCCAAGAGCACAATGCCGGAAGTGGTATGAAACCAGTGCCTGGAAATCAATAGACCCCAATCGGTGCCACGTGTATCACGCTGCTGGGCGGACCAACCTGAGTCGAGGCCGCGGAAAATCTCCCAGATTTGCCGGCTGTGAATCAGCATAAAAATGGGTGCAAACAGGATAGAAAATACGAGTTCGACAACCACACTTAATGCCAGTCGCACCGGCCCCATGCCGCTGCGGATTTCACGATTAAACAGGCCGCGAAGATAACCAATGGCTTTGGGCAGCAGCAGAACCGCCATGGTAAACACAAACAGATCAATCATGCGCTGTGAGTCAAACACAGGCCAGTGAGGGAACAGCTGGAATTCATCCGTGAAGTATTCAAATTCCTGACTGGCAATCTGTGCGCTGATGACCAGACCCACTGACATCATCATCAGCCAGATTGGCGACGCCAGATAACTCATTACACCAATCAACATATGTACACGGTTAGGCCAGCGCATGCCTTTGGCAGGGATCACACCCAGATGTTGAATATTGCCCTGCGCCCAACGTCGGTCGCGCATTGCCGAGTCGAGCAGGGTAGGCGGGCTTTCCTCCCAGGAACCCGGTTGGTCCGGCGCCATACACACACGCCAGCCGGCGCGGCGTATTAATGCCGCTTCCACAAAATCATGCGACATAATGTGGCCGCCAAACGGACGTGGGCCTGGCATAACCGGCAACCCCGCAGCCTGGGCAAATGCCTGCACACGAATGATGGCGTTGTGCCCCCAATAGTTGCCGTCATCGCCTTGCCAGGCACTAATTCCGCGCGCGACTACAGGGCCATAAAGCGCACCGGCAAACTGTTGTAAACGCGCAAACAGCGTTCGGCCGGCATAAAGTCGGGGTAATGTCTGCAGAATTCCGCAGCGCGGATCTGCATCCATTTCGCGCACCATAAAAGACAGTGTTTCAGCTGCAATCAGACTGTCGGCATCCAACACAATCATGTAATCGTAACGACTGCCCCAGCGCGTTACAAAGTCCTCGACGTTGCCAGATTTACGCGCAGTGTTGAGATAACGACGGCGATACCACACTGGCATGCGTCCGCGTAAACGTCTGCGCAAATGATCAACAGCAGCGGTTTCCTGAATCCAGACCTCAGGGTCAGTGGAGTCGGAAATAATAAAAATCTCGAAGTTTTTTTCAATATGTCGTGCGATCAGTGCGTTGGCCATTGCGCATAAGGCACTGCAGGTTGCTGCCGGGTTCTCGTTGTATACCGGCATTAACAAAACCGTGCGACCTTTTAATTCAGCGTCTGCTTTTGAACGCTTTTTCCCGCGCCCGAAAAAAAGGCCAGCGAAGGAGCTGGACGCTGCCAGTGCAATCCAGCCAAAAGTCACCACGTATAACACCAGCAACAACCACTGCAGGGCTGTCGCATGGTTGGTGGAGATGATCAGATACATCTGATAGGCCGCATAAGCGCTCAGCGCCAATGCACCGCCAAACGAGATCAGCCTTGCCAACAAAGTGGAGACCGATTGCCGATAAAAACTGGCAACGGGCGCTACCCGCAGATTCTGGGTGGGCATTTGCAGTGGCGCTGGAGGTGGAGTGGCGCAGCCGGTTTTATCTACCGAGTCCAGCGATAGATCCATGTCTCACCCCACTGTTTATCATCCACATGAAGGCTGACACGCAGTTCGGCCAGATCGGAGCGCCCAGGGTTCAGTTTCAGATAGGCGCGGTAGTTCCCGGTGGATTCCACCAACGCACCGCTGGCAGAGGTGACAGTGCCAGCGCTGGTTTCCACACGTACTTCAACTGCTTCAGGATCAGTCCTTACATTGGGGAGATCAGTGGCATTTGCGAAGTCCACAACAAATACCAGATCATCGCCGTCCAAAGCTTTGCCACGACTGGTATCAAGAACGCGCCCTTGTTCCAGCTGATAGGGCGATGTGGGACCCCAGTGCATACGATATTTAAATTTGTACTGCTCACCCGCCAGCAGCGGAGTCTCCGGTTGCCAATACGCCACAATATTGTCGTGTACTTCCTGGGGTGTAGGAATCTCAATCAGTGTGACATGGCCACTTCCCCAGTCTTCCAGCGGCTCGATCCATAATGAAGTACGTTTGTCATAACGCGCTTCACTGTCATTAAAATCCTCAAACTTTTGATGTCGCTGCATTAGACCAAACCCTTTCAAGGATGGAGCCAGAAAGGAAGACATCTGCAGCCGTTGTGGATTGGAAAGAGGGCGCCAGATCTGTTCCCCATTCTCCATCAGGATTTGCAGTCCGTCAGAGTCATGCACAGCGTTGCGGTAATCGTCGTATCGGGAACGATTGGTTGCGTCAAACAGAAACATCGAGGTCAACGGTGCTACACCAAAATGACTCAGGGTCTCACGCGGGAACAAGGTGGCATCAACATCGATAACGGTGGAGTCGCCAGGTCTGACATTAAAGCTGTATGCGCCAGTCACCGAAGGGCTGTTCAGCAACGCGTGAATCACAATATGTTCAGCGTCGGGGTCCGGGCGTTCTATCCAGAAATCGGTAAAGTACGGGAACTCCTCACCTTGAGGTTGTGCGGTATTAATGGCCAGCCCGCGTGCAGACAGGCCGTAAAACTGGTCCTTGGCAGTGGCGCGGAAATAGCTGGCGCCCTGAAATACCAGAAATTCCTCATAACGGCTTGGTGTGTTGATGGGATGATAAACACGGAATCCGGAGTAGCCCTGCGCATTAAACTGACTGACGTTTTCCAGATCTTCGTCATAGTTAAAAATGTCAGAGGTGTACAGAACTTGACGTGATACTCCTTCAACCACCAGGTTGATGGAAACCGGAGTGGTATACAAAAACCCGGGGTGGAACAGATCCAGTGTGAAGTTCCTGTCCTGGCGCGCCCAGATGGCGGCGTTCTGATCAAAAGAGATGCGTCGATAGTCGTCGTAATTCAGCTGGTTTAACGGGCTGTCAGCGGCCAGGGCGCGCAGCTCGAACGGCTGCTGCGACAAACTCTGTGCATGCTGCTCCAGCCATTCGCGACTGAAGGCATGGGTGACTCGTTCCGGTTCTGTGATATCCAGCGTACTTTCGGAGCTGGCAATTTGCACTGGCACAATCGCGGCCAGCAGCAGTGCAGGCATGCAGCTGCGCTGTATAGTTTTCATACCCCTGTTTCCTGTACTTCAAGAGTCAGGCCGCTAAAACGCGTCCATATACCTTGTTTACGGAAACAGCGAAGGTTTTATTCCGTTCTGCCAGCTTTAGAGCTGTACGCCCAGGATAACGCCCACAAAGATCACCAGGCCTACCCAGTGGTTATGAAGAAAGGCCTGGAAACAGGCCTGGGGTTCACGGTCACGGATCATCCACTGTTGCCAGCCCAGCAGAATGGAGGCGATCAGCAGCGCCAGGTAGTACCAGCTGGACAGGGACAGTGCGTTGCCAACCAGCACAAGAGCAAAAATGAACATAACCTGCAGCATGCCTATCATGACCCGGTCGGCATCACCAAACAGGATGGCGGTCGACTTGACCCCGATTTGCAGGTCATATTCACGGTCCGCCATTGCATATTGGGTGTCGTATGCAACCGTCCACAAACAGTTGGCGGCGTATAACACCCAGGCGATAGCGGGCAGCGTGCCGGTTTGTGCAGTAAACGCCATCAGAATGCCCCAGGAAAAAGCCATGCCCAGAACCACCTGCGGTAAATGGGTATAGCGTTTCATGAACGGGTACACGGCCGTCAGCGCGATCGCGCCCAGAGAGAGCAGAGCCGTCAAACCATTCATGAACAGTAACAACGATGCCGCTACCAAGCACAGCAGCACAAAACTCAACAATGCCTCTTTGCGAGTGACCCGACCCGTAACAATCGCGCGCCCTTCGGTGCGTTTGACGCTGCCGTCGACGTGCGCGTCGGCAAAGTCATTAACACAGCAACCCGCAGAACGCATCAGCCAGGTGCCGAGTGCAAAAATAAATATCAGATGCCAGTCCGGCCAGCCATCGGCTGCCAGCCACAGAGCCGACAGCGTGGGCCACAATAAAAGGTAGGTGCCAATCGGCTTGTCGGCGCGCATCAGTTGCCAAAAAGCCGGTGTGCGCGCATAAATTTGCGGGAAGTGCCGCGACAATCTGTCAGAGAAAAACTGTTTGGCCTTATCAGTAATATGTTGCAGGCGCGCCCGCAGTTGATTGACAGCGTTCATCAGAGAGCCATTTGCTCAGCAATCGCTGAGACATCTTTGGAATCCACCAGCATTTGTATCACGTCCTCACAGCGTATAGGGTCAAGGCCCAGACGCTCGTAGACGCGGGCATCAACCGGTTCAGGCGGTGCATCGCCAATACCCTGTCTGCGCAGCAATCGCATCGCGATGTAAATCAGATTGGCATACACGGCGTGCGGGCCGTCGTAAGCCGGATCCTGCTGATAACGCAGCGCCACGGAAATCTCTTCCGGCATGTTCCATGATTGCATCAGCCAGGCACTGATCTGTTCACGGCTGATGCCAACCAGATGGTTTTCAATAGCAACGTGGCTGATGGCAGGGTTAGCTTCCATATAGCGGCATATTGAACTGAAATGCGGCGGGAACGTATGCGCCAGTATCAGATAACCAAAATTGTGCAGCAGACCGGCCAGGTACACCATGCCTTGACGCGGGCGCTTGCTGGCCGGTATCAGTCGTGCCAGCGCTTCAACCGCTGCTGAACAGTAAAATGCCTGTAACCAGTAGGGTGTAAAACCATCGGGCGATTCGCGTGGCAGCGCCACCGAACGCCCCAGAATCAGGCCAACCGCCAGGTTGCTGACCAGGTCAAAACCCAGAACCCGCACAATGGCGTCTTGTACAGAGCGGATTTTTCCGGGGGCTGCGTAATACGGTGAAGAGGCCCAGCTTACAACCTGCGCTGCCAGACTGGGGTCGGCTTCCACAATACTGGCCAGGTCGTTGACGGTGGCATTGGGATTGGCGCGTAGTTGCATAATGCGCTCTGCTGTTGCTGACAGCGGTGGAATTTCCAGCGTTTCGTCCAGCCGTTGCTTGATACGCAGCGAGGTGAAATGGCGTATTGAGTGGGTAATTTGTGCCGAGTCGTGTTCCGCCGCTGGCAGACCTGGTGACAGGTCGGCTGCAGCCACTGCAAACTCCAGATGGCGAATAGCATGCCCGAGCTGGTGTAATGCTTCACGCAGGGCGCCCAGCGTGAGACCCGGCTGATCGCCAGTGTTCTGAATGACGCGCGCCCCCTTGTCAGCGAGCCAGGCGTCGACAAAGGTTGGAAGCTGATAAAACGTATTGTTGCCAGGCAGCAACTGCAATTGACGGCCGCGCGTGAGCTTCAGCAGATCGCTTTGGGTCAGCGGCATCAGCTTGCGTTGAGTAACCGTGTGTAATGCCTGGATATCAAGCAGGGAGTCAGCCGGAAGAATACATTGGGCCATGCCGTGTTCGTCCTGGACCGGAACACAACGTACAACAAGGGGTAAATCAGACATTGCCGTAGAGTTCCCTGTCACCCAACCAGCGGTCCACCAGTGGGCCAATATGTGAAGGGTAGTGTTGTTCTATAAAATCTGCTGCGGATTTTACCGGATCGAGCAAGTCAGCGTCACGCGCAAGATCCGCCATGCGGAAACTCATCAAACCGGTTTGCTGGGTGCCCAGTACCTGGCCTGGTCCACGAATCGCCAGATCCTGCTCGGCGATATAAAACCCGTCCGTGCTGTCACGCATAATACCCAGACGCTGTTTGCCAAGTGCGGACAGCGGTGTCTGGTACATCAGCAGACAATGACTGACACGGGCGCCGCGGCCCACGCGTCCACGCAACTGGTGAAGTTGGGCCAGACCCAGGCGCTCCGGGTTTTCGATGATCATCAGACTGGCGTTGGGCACATCCACACCGACCTCAATCACGGTGGTTGCCACCAGCAGATGCAGCTCGCCGCGTTTGAAGGCATCCATCACCGCTGTTTTTTCTGCGGGTTTAAGGCGGCCGTGAATCAGGCCAATCCGCAAATCCGGCAACTGCAGCTGCAACTCCTGCCAGGTGGCCTCGGCGGCCTGGCACTCCAGAACGTCCGACTCCTCAATCAGCGTACACACCCAATAGGCCTGACTGCCTTCCAGGCAGGCTTGGTGAATACGCGCGATCACATCACTGCGGCGGGTGTTGGCAATAATTACGGTGTTGACTGGCGTTCGTCCTGGCGGTAATTCATCAATCACACTGCAATCCAGATCCGCGTAGGCACTCATCGCCAATGTGCGTGGAATGGGTGTGGCGGTCATCACCAGCTGATGCGGCTGCAGACCTTCCTGCTGGCCTTTTTCACGCAAGGCCAGACGCTGGTGAACGCCAAAACGATGTTGTTCATCAATAATAATCAGGCCCAGGCGCTGAAAAACCACCTCGTCCTGAAACAGCGCATGTGTTCCGACCACAATACGTGCGCTGCCGTCGGCGATTGCAGCCAGTGCTTCACGCCGCTGTCTGCCCTTGACCTTGCCGCTCAGCCAGCCGACCTGCAAGCCTAGAGGCTCCAGCCAGCGGCTGAAATTCACAAAATGCTGCTCGGCGAGGATTTCCGTAGGCGCCATAATCGCGGCCTGAAAGCCGTTGTCCACTGCCTGCAAGGCTGCCAGTGCAGCCACCACGGTTTTGCCAGAACCAACATCACCCTGCAACAAGCGCAACATGGGGCGCGACTGGCCAAGATCAGCCCGGATTTCCTCACAGACACGTTGTTGTGCTGCGGTCAGTGTAAAGGGGAGTTGACTCATAAAGGCCTGCCGCAGTCCGCTTTGCATGTTCAAAGCCGGAGCCTGCTGCACAGCAGACTGGTGACGCAGTCGCCGCAGGCACAGACGATGGCTGAGCAACTCCTCAAATGCCAGCCGCTGCTGGGCGGGATGAGTTCGATCCAGCAGCTGCTGGATAGGGGCGTTAACCGGCGGATGATGCAGCCAGGCCAGAGCTTGCGCCAGAGTAGGCCAGCCACGATGTACCTTGCCCGGGATCTGTGCCTGCCGCAGGATTTCAGGTGGAATCCAGTCGCGCAGACTTTCTTCGTTCAGCATTGCCAGCGCCTGGTTCATCAGATTACGCAGACGAGCCTGTTGCAGGCCTTCGGTAGCCGGATAAATGGGTGTGAGGCGGTCGGACAGCGCCAGAATCTCGTCATCCTTCAGAATCTGATATTCCGGATGGTAAATCTCAAAGCCGGTTTTCCCCGGGCGGATTTCGCCAAAACATCGTAGACGGGTTCCTGGGCTGAGCATGTTTTTCTGAGCGGCGCTGAAGTGGAAAAAGCGCAGGCTGATCATTCCAGTGCCGTCCTTCACCCGGCACACCAGGCTGCGGCGGCGCCCGAGCTCGATATTGGAGTTGAGCACTTCCACCTCCAGCATGACATCCTCGCCCAGGCGTACTCTGGCAATGCTGGCTATGCGGGTGCGGTCCTGATAGCGCAGGGGCAGATGGAACAGCAGATCCTGCACGCTGTATAGATGAAGGCTGGCGAGACGGTCGCGCAGGCTTGGTCCAACACCTTTCAGCTGCTGCAGCGCAATCTGGCTGAGCTCCATGCCCGCACTCCGTTCAGGTCAGTTTGTGGGCGGCAGATGCAGGACCGCATCGATTTCAACAATGGCCTGACGCGGCAATGCTGAGACCTGAACTGTTGCCCGGGCTGGATAAGGTGCGTGGAAATATTCCTGCATGATGCTATTAACCACAGCGAAGTTGTCGAGATCAGTCAGGAAAATGGTGAGTTTGACGCAATTGTCCAGAGAGCCGCCGGCGGCTTTGGCCACGGCGGCAAGATTATCAAGCACCTGGCGGCTTTGTGCTTCAATGCCGCCGTCGACCAGTGTCATGGTGACCGGATCGAGTGCAATCTGGCCGGACAGATAAACCGTGTCCGCAACCCGTACAGCCTGTGAGTATGGACCAATGGCGGCAGGGGCTGCCTGGGTGGAAATAATCTGTTTGTCAGCCATGCTGGGGTGGACCTCCCTGATGCAATCGAGTGGATGGTTGGCCTTGTCTGCTCAAGGCCCTGCCATTAATCGTCGAGTCGGCGCTGTAGTGCTGCTGGCGCTATGTTGCCTTTGATAGGTTTGCTGAGTTTTTTACTTTTCACCCGCGCAACTTTGGTCACCGGCTTGATCAGACGGATATGTTTCATTACCCGCGCCAGGTGGATACGGTTGCGTACGTTCAGCAGCAGGTTAACGATACTGAAGCGCGCATCGCGCTCCACGGTGCTGATACGTTCAATATTGGCTTCTTTACTGGTGATAGCCGTGGCCAGTTTGGCAATGATGCCGCGCTCGTTTTCCAGCTCGACGCGGATCTCCACCTGAAACTCGCCGTCGACTTCGGGATCCCAGCGCACTGGAATAATTTTCTCGGCGTTTTGCCGAATTTCAGCGATGTTATTGCAGCTTTCCATGTGAATGACCATGCCGCGGCCAGAGCTGATATGGCCCACGATGGGGTCGCCTGGAATCGGATAACAGCATTTGGCATAACTCATCACCATGCCTTCGGAGCCGCGAATACTGAGAGAGGACTGTTTGCTGTCCTTGCTGCTGCGTGGAGGCTCTACACTGATATCGGGCACCAGTTTTTGCGCCACGATGTGCGCCATGCGGTTGCCCAGGCCGATATCGCTGAGCACGGTGTCCAGCTCGGCCACATTCAGTTGTTCCAGTCCTGTCTGAATCTGTTCGGGGCTGAGTTTTTCCACCTGGGTGCCAACGCCGGCCAGAATCTTGTTGAGCAGACGGCGTCCCAGCGCAATGGACTCGGACTGACGCTGGTTCTTCAGATAGTGACGTATATTGCTGCGCGCCTTGCCGGAGACCACAAAACTGAGCCATGCCGGGTTGGGCTGGGCACCGGGAGAGGTAATGATCTCGACGGTCTGGCCGCTTTCCAAGGGTTCGCTCAACGGTGCCAGACGACGACTGATACGGCAGGCTACACAGGAATTGCCGACATCTGTATGTACCGCATAGGCAAAATCCACTGCGGTCGAACCCGCCGGCAACTCCATGATCTTGCCTTTGGGTGTGAATACATAGATCTCATCAGGGAACAGGTCAATTTTGACGTTTTCAATAAATTCGAGGGAGTTGCCAGCATTTTGCTGCATTTCCAGCAGGCCGTTGACCCATTGTCGGGCGCGGATATGGGCGTTGCTGGGTGTGTCGTCTGAGGATTTGTATAACCAGTGTGCTGCGATACCGTTGTTTGCCATCGCTTCCATTTCTTCGGTGCGAATCTGGATTTCGATAGGCACGCCATGCATACCAAACAAGGTGGTGTGCAGTGACTGATAGCCATTGGCTTTGGGGATGGCAATATAATCTTTAAAGCGTCCAGGAACCGGTTTGAACAGGTTGTGAACTGCGCCCAACACGCGGTAACAGGTGTCGACGGAATCCACCACAATACGGAACGCGTATACGTCCATGATTTCCGAAAACGATTTGCGTTTGGTGCGCATTTTTTCGTAGATGCTGTACAGGTGTTTTTCGCGGCCAAAAACCCTGGCCGGCATGCCTTCACGCTGCAGACAGGCTTCAATAGCCGTTTGAATCTGTTTGACGATTTCCTTACGGTTGCCGCGAATTGCACGCACCGCCGCATCAATACGCTCGGCGCGCATCGGATACAGCGCCTGGAAACCCAGCTCTTCAAACTCCACACGCACCGCATTCATGCCCAAGCGGTTGGCAATGGGTGCGTAGATATCCAGGGTTTCCTTGGCAATACGACGGCGTTTTTCCGGACTTAATACGTCCAGCGTGCGCATGTTGTGCAGACGGTCAGCCAGTTTCACCAGAATTACGCGCAAGTCGCGCGCCATGGCCAGCGCCATTTTCTGAAAGTTCTCAGCCTGGGCTTCAGCATGACTGCTGAAGGTAATCTTGTTGAGTTTGCTGACACCGTCGACCATGTCCGCCACGGTGTCGCCGAACTGGCCTTTGATAGCGGATTTGCTGATGCCAGTGTCTTCAATAACATCATGCAGCATGGCAGCCATCAGGCTCTGATGGTCCATGTGCATGTCGGAAAGGATGTTGGCGACCGCCAGCGGATGTGTCACATAAGCTTCGCCGCTGCGACGGAATTGGCCGTCATGCGCCTGCTCGGCATAGAAGTAGGCGCGGCGGACACTGTTCACCTGATCGGGTGCCAGATAGCCGGAGAGGCTGCTGGCAAGAGAGTCGATTGTTAACATCACAAGCCGACTCCTGCGAGTATTACTCGTCGTCGTTTAATGGCTCGTCAGCCGCTTCCGGCTCGATTTCCGCAATAATAGCGCCCATCATGGCAGCAGTTGCGTCCAGATCGGCTTCGGCGATTTCACGCGCCGGTGTAGCACGGGTGTTAAGGATGCTACGGTCTACCAGACCTTCAGCGATTTCGCGCAGCGCAATCACCGTCGGTTTGTCATTGTCTTCTGGAACCAGCGGATCTTTGCCACCGGTTTGCAGCTGACGTGCGCGCTTGCTGGAAATCATCACCAGCTGGAATCGATTGTCTACCATTTCCAGACAATCTTCTACGGTAATACGTGCCATGATCTGAACCTGCCTGATTAACTGAGTATGCGATCTGTTAAGTGCTGTAGAAAAGACCGGCTATCATACTGAAAGAATTCGAATATTGCATGCAAAATTGCTGGAAGTGCCCGGATTCAGGGGCTTACAGAGGGTTTAAGCCAGCAGTTTCTGTAGTAATTCGCCGCGGTTTCCCTGTTGGTAGCACTGCTCCAGTCGCGACGCACGCACGATGGCTTTAAGATCGTCCAGCGCATTATTAAAGTCGTCGTTGATTACCAGATAGTCGGCTGCGCCGTAATGAGAGATCTCATCACGTGCCTGCTGCATACGTCGGGCAATGGTTTCAGCATCATCCTGACCACGGCTGTTCAGCCGCTGCTCCAATGTTTCCAGCGACGGTGGCAAAATAAAAATGTGTTTGGTTTTGATCAACTTGCGCACCTGCTGCGCGCCCTGCCAGTCGATTTCCAGAATCACATCCTTGCCCAGATCCAGCTGCTGTTGCACCCACACGGCCGAGGTGCCGTACAGGTTACCAAAGACCTCGGCTGACTCCAGAAAGTTGCCGGCGTCGCGCATTTGGGTAAAGGTGTCACGATCCACAAAGTGATAGTTCACACCGTCAGTTTCACCCGGACGTTTGCCACGTGTGGTATGAGAAACCGATACACACAGACGCTCATCTCCCTGAGCCAGCAGTGCATTGACCAGACTGGTTTTGCCCGCGCCGGACGGAGCGGAGATTGTGAACAGCGTGCCTTGTGCCATAGCCTGGATCAATTGCCTGTAAAACGTGGTGGGGGAGACGGCGGAATATAGACAATAGACCTTGCAGTGTCTACCGCTGCGGGCGGCAGTTATACTGCCTATCTTGTTTGAGTTAAGGAGTATTACAGATGACGGAACCGGCCATCCGCCTGACCGCGTACAGTCACGGCGCCGGCTGCGGCTGCAAGATTGCCCCGGCTGTACTTGATCGTATTTTGAGTTCGCAGCGTCTGTTTGTGACCGATCCGGCCTTGCTGGTCGGCAACAGCTCGCGTGACGATGCAGCGGCGTATGACATTGGCAATGGCCAGGTGATTCTGAGCACCACCGATTTTTTTATGCCCATTGCCGATGATCCTTTTGATTTTGGTCGCATCGCGGCGACCAATGCCATCAGCGACATTTACGCGATGGGCGGTCGTCCATTGATGGCGATCGCCATTCTGGGTTGGCCGGTGAACACATTGCCACCCGAAATTGCCGCGCAGGTTGTCGATGGCGGACGTCAGGCCTGTTCCGATGCCGGCATCATGCTGGCCGGTGGCCACAGTATTGATTGCCCGGAGCCGGTGTTTGGTCTGGCAGTGACCGGCATCGTCACGCGCACGCAACTCAAACAAAACAACACCGCAGAAGCGGGCTGCCTGTTATATCTGAGCAAACCACTGGGAGTGGGTGTGCTGACCACGGCACAGAAGCAGGGCAAGCTCAAAGCTGAACATGAATTTCTGGCGCGTGACGTGATGTGTCAGCTCAATACACCGGGCATGGCAGTGTCTGCGCTGGATGATGTGACCGCCATGACCGATGTCACCGGTTTTGCGTTGATGGGGCATTTGCTTGAAATGTGTGAAGGCAGTGGTCTGGATGCCGAGCTGATACTGGATCAGATCCCGGTGCTGCCTCCGGTGCGCGACTACATCGCCCAAGGCTGCGTGCCGGGTGGCACACACAGAAACTTTGACAGTTATGGTCACAAGCTGCCGACGTTAACAGCCGAGCAAAAAGCCTTGTTGTGTGATCCACAAACCTCCGGCGGTTTGCTGATGGCGGTGCGACCTGCGGCACAAGCGATGTTTGAAAAGCTGTTACGCGAGCAGGGTGTTGACGCTGCTCTAATTCATCCGATCGGTCGCTTGTTGCCAACGCAGGCTCAGCCCTCACGCATCCGGTTGATCTGATATGCGCGCCGATACCGACGACTACTTGTCGCTGTTTCTGAATGATGTGCCGCTGATGGATTCGCGTGCGCCGGTGGAGTTTGCGCGCGGCGCTTTTCCAAACAGTGTGAATCTGCCGCTGATGACCGATCGTGAGCGCGAACAGGTCGGCACCTGTTACAAGGAGCAGGGTCAGGACGCAGCGATTCAGCTGGGGCATTCGTTGGTGAATGGCGAGGTAAAAGCACAACGTGTGCAAGGCTGGATCAACTTCGCGCAGCAGCATCCACAGGGTTATCTCTATTGTTTTCGCGGTGGGCTGCGTTCACAAATTTGCCAGCAGTGGATGCGTGAGTCGGGTTGTGATTACCCGCGCGTCATCGGCGGCTACAAAGCCATGCGCCGGTTTTTGCTGGAGCAACTGGAGCGAATCTGTCACGAACAGCCGATACTGATTCTGGCCGGCCACACCGGCGCAGCCAAAACGGAATTGCTGCAACTTCTGCCGGGTGCTGTTGATCTGGAGGCCCTGGCCAATCATCGCGGCAGTGCCTTTGGAAAAAAGCCGGATGGCCAACCCTCACAAATTGATTTCGAGAATCGCCTGGTGATTGCCATGCTGAAAATGCAACACAGGGGGCCTCAACAAACATTGATACTGGAAGACGAAAGCCGCCTGATCGGTCGCTGTGCATTGCCACTGAATCTGCGCGAACGTATGGCAAATTCACCCGTGGTGTTGCTGGACAGTGATCTTGAAGCGCGCGTTGAACATTCCTGGCTGAACTACATTTTGCGCAAGTCCGCCGAGTGGCAGGCGCAGGTCAGTGAAGAGCAGGCTTTTGGCTGTTTTGCCGACGATCTGCGCGACTCTTTGTTCCGCATACGCCGTCGCCTCGGCGGTGAGCGCTACGAGCAGATTCGCAGCATGCTGGAATCGGCCCTCGATGCCCAGCAAGCCGGTGACCCGACGCAGCATCGGGACTGGATTCGTTGTCTACTCAGGGACTACTACGATCCGATGTATGAATGGCAGTGGCAGCGACATCAGGAGCGGGTGGTATTCAAAGGCTCGGCGCAGGCTGTACAGCAATGGGTTGAGCATTATCGAAAGCCTATATAGAATTTCGATAAAGCAAGCAAAAGTGACTGATGATGACTGACTCTGCCAAAAAGCCCGGGTTTGTTGAAGTTTTCCTGATTTTTCTGCGTTTGGGCCTGACCTCCTTTGGTGGTCCGGTGGCCCATATCGGTTTTTTCCGCGACGAGTTTGTCAACCGGCAGCGCTGGCTGAGTGAGCGCAGTTATGCGGATCTGGTGGCTTTGTGCCAGTTCCTGCCGGGGCCGGCCAGTAGCCAGGTAGGCATGGCCCTGGGATTGTCGCGCGCCGGTTATGCCGGTGCCGCAGCGGCATGGCTGGGTTTCACGATGCCGTCTGCGGCGGCCCTGATTGTGCTGGCGCTGGGCGTGGGAGCCTATGACGGACTGCTGTCAGAAGGTCTGTTGCAGGGGCTGAAAATTGCCGCTGTGGCGGTGGTAGCGCAGGCCGTCTGGGGGATGGGTCGCAGTCTGTGCCCCGATGCCCCTCGCATTACTCTGATGGCAATCGCTACCTGTGTGGTGTTGATGAGTGGCGCCATTTGGACACAGGTTGCGGTGATTGTTGCGGCTGGTTTTATTGGCCTCGTTTTGTTCAAACCCTCACAAATCACGCCTGACCCGGATGAATGGCGCGTGCCGGTGAGTCGAACAGCCGGTTCCGTTTGGCTGCTGCTGTTCGCCGCCGGGCTGATCCTGCTGCCGGTAATGGCCTCCCTGTTTCCTGCACAGTCTGTACAGCTGGTTGATGCTTTCTACCGCGCCGGCGCGCTGGTGTTTGGCGGCGGCCATGTGGTGTTGCCCTTGCTGCAGGCGGAGGTGGTGCCCACGGGCTGGGTAGATGAGGATGTGTTTCTTGCCGGTTACGGCGCTGCGCAAGCGGTGCCCGGTCCGCTGTTCACCTTTGCAGCGTTTCTGGGTGGGGCAATGAATCAGGCACCCACGGCATGGATTGGTGGATTGATTTGTTTGCTGGCGATTTTTGCCCCTTCGTTTTTGCTGGTGGCAGGCGCTTTGCCATTTTGGGAGAATCTGCGCCGCAATCAGCGCATGCAGGCGGCCCTGATGGGGGTGAATGCGGCAGTGGTGGGGTTGTTGTTGGCGGCGTTTTATAACCCGGTCTGGACCAGTGCCATTTATGATGCGCAAGACTTTGCATTGGCCTTGCTGGCGCTGGTCGCGCTGGTGTTCTGGCGATTACCGCCCTGGCTGGTGGTTGCTCTCTGCGCCATTAGCAGTGCGTTGTTGACGACGACTACGCTATGACCGACAAGGAACTTTACGCAGGTCTGATTCGCCTGCACATCCTGCACCATGCCAATGAGGCGCCTGTTTTTGGTCTTGGCATTATGGAAGAGTTGGCGCATCACGGTTATGACATCAGCGCGGGTACGTTGTACCCGATGCTGCACAGCATGGAAAAAAAGGGCTACTTGCAATCACAGGTCCCAGAAGGCGGGCGTCGTGAACGTCGGATGTACACCATCACGGAAGAAGGCCGCGCAGCACTTGTCGATGCACGCCGCAAGGTCAAAGAACTATATGGTGAGTTGATTGAAGGTGAACACGGCAAACAATAAGCCGCAAAAAGGTACCCGTTGAATGACAGACAAATTATTAAGTGAGTTGGGAGCCGCACTGGTCGCTGGCAGTCTCACCGACAATCAGATCAAGGAAAAAACGGCAAACTTGCCGGACTTTCAGATTCTGCCGCAGGCTAACGTCATCAAAATTGGCGGCCAAAGTTTTATTGACCGTGGCCGTGCTGCCGTCTATCCACTGATGGATGAAATCCGCCGCAACCTTGCCGAGCACAAACTGATTATTGGTACCGGTGCCGGCACGCGCGCGCGTCACGCTTACAGCGTGGGTGTGGAGTTGGGCATGCCCACGGGTGTATTGAGTGTACTTGGCACCTTTGTCAGCATGCAGAATGCGCGCATGCTGCATTATCTACTCGCTGACCAGGGCATTCCCTTTATAGAACCCATTCAGTTTGCCCAGTTGCCGTTGTATCTGGCCGAGCGTCAGGCGGTGATCTTTTTTGGTATGCCACCGTACACTTTCTGGCAGCGTAATCCGGTAATAGGGCGTTTGCCACCGCACCGCACTGACACCGGTTGCTGGCTGATCAGTGAAACCTTTGGTACGCGCTCGATGATCTACATTAAAGACGAAGATGGCCTTTACACCGCTGATCCTAAAAAAGACAAACACGCACGTTTTATTCCGCGCATCACTATGGATGAACTGGATGCGATGAATTTGCCCGATTGCGTGGTTGAGCACAGTGTGCTGGAGATGATGAAAAACGCGCGGCATCGGCGCAGCATTCAGATCATCAACGGCCTGGTGCCCGGCAATCTCACGCGTGCACTCAACGGTGAAGCCGTTGGCACCCTGATCACGGCGGATTAAACATGACTATCAACAAAACCCAACAGCACCACATGCAATCCTTGCTCGCGCGCGAAAGTTTGCTCGACAAAGACGTCATGGCCAAAACAGAAACACCTGTTGTACGTATGCTGCCCAATGTGCACGTGGTGAAAATTGGTGGTCGCTCCATTCTTGAAGCCGGTGCAGACGTTGTGCAGCCACTGGTACAAGCGCTGGGCAACGCCTTGCAGCAGCACAAACTGATTCTGGGTGTGGGTGGTGGCGCGCGCTCACGCCACGTATTTTCCGTCGGACTGGATTTGGGATTGCCCACCGGGGTTTTGGCTGAACTGTCTGCTGCCGATGCGCTTGGCAATGCGCACATCCTCGGTACCTTGCTGGCGCCGCACGGCGTTGTTGCGATTCCGCCTGCGATGTTCGGGCACTTGTTGCCGCTGTTCATTCATTCGGTCCCGGGTGTCATTTTTAATGGCGTGCCGCCCTATTCGTTGTGGGAACATCCGCCGGCACTCGGGCGCATTCCAGCACACCGCACTGACTCCGGCTGTCTGATTCTCGCCGAATGTTTTGGTTGCCGCAGCGTGATTCTGGTCAAGGATGTCAGAGGCCTGTACAGCGAAGACCCGCACCTGAATCCCGATGCTGAATTTATCGCGCGTATCAGCACGGATGAACTGAGAGCGCGCGCCTTGAAAACATTGCCGTTTGATGAGGTGTTGCTGGATATTCTGGACACAGCGCGGCTGGTACATGAGTTTCAGATTATTGATGGTCGTGACCCGAGTCTGCTGTCGCGGGCACTGGCGGGAGAGCACGTCGGTACGATTGTTTACGCGCCAAAAGACTGAACTGAGTTACGCAGGAACATCAGAATATGACTCTCGTCTCACGACGACAAATGTTAAAACTCTTTGGTGCTGGTGCAGCCGGTGCCATGGCCTTGCCATTAATCAGCCACGCGCAGACCCCCGGCAGTTTTGTTAATCCCTTGCTGATTCCGCCGCTGGAGCAGGGTGTATTAACACCGGACGAGGGGGGGCTGATGCGCCGACGTTTTGAGCTGAATCTGCAGCAAGGCAAAACGCGCTTTCTGCCGGAAAGGGATACCAACACGTTGGGTATTAACGGCAGTTATCTGGGTCCAACGCTGCGCGTACGTCGTGGTGATATTCTGGACATCCAGGTCAATAATCGTATTGGCGAAGACTCGGTATTACATTGGCATGGTATGCACGTGCCGCCCCGATGTGATGGCGGCCCCATGCAATCAATCGCGGATCAGGGCAGCTGGAATCCGGTGTTTGATGTTCGCCAGCAAGCGGCCACGCTGTGGTACCACTCCCACGCCATGCACAAGACCGGCCCACAGGTGTATAACGGCCTGGCGGGCATGCTGATTATTGATGACGATGTCAGCGATGCACTGGATTTGCCCTCGCGTTATGGCATCGATGATATCCCGCTGATACTGCGTGACAAGCGCTTTGACCGCGATGGGCAGTTCGAGTACAAGTCGCGGTTTATCGACTCCATGATTGGCCAGCACGGTAATGTGATGATGGTGAATGGAACCATTTCACCGTTTTTTGAAGCCAGTACTGACAAACTGCGTCTGCGACTTCTGAACGGCTCCAATGCGCGCATGTACAACCTGGTGTTTCAGGACGGCCGCGAGTTTTTGCAGATTGCCAGTGATGGTGGTTTGCTGGCTAAACCAGTAAAACTGACGCGTTTGTTGCTGATGCCGGGGGAGCGCGCCGAGCTGGTGGTGGACCTCAGTGATGGCCGTCCCGCAGTGCTGCGCAGCCAGGCCTCGCAGAATCATTTTCCGGAATTCTCCGGCGCATTCAGCCAGGGCATGAAACAAATGCACGCTGAAGAATTTGACATCATTGAACTCAGGCCTCTCGCTCAACTTGAGCGCTTGCCACCGATACCGCCAGCCCTGGTGACGTTGCCGGTAGTCGACGCTCGCCTGGCAACCTACACGCGACGAATGGCTTTAAACATGGGTTATGGCTCACGCGGTGGTAGCAGTCAGGGTCCGGCCACCGGTTTGCGTAATGGCTACGGCGGGGGTTATGGCGGAGGCTTTTTTGGCATCAACGGCCGTGCCATGACAATGGACTACATCAATGAACGTGTGCCACTGGGGGCCATAGAGATCTGGGAAATTATTAACCGGACACCGATGATGCACCCATTCCATATACATGGAAATCCGTTCTGTATTCTGGATCGTAATGGAGCCCCTCCGCCTGCAGAAGAAAGCGGATTTAAAGACACTGTCAATGTGCATCCGCATGAAACAGTGCGAGTGCTGATGGCGTTTAAGGACTTTGCAGATGACAAAGCGCCGTTTATGTACCACTGCCACATGCTTGAACACGAAGACCTGGGCATGATGGGACAGTTTCTGGTGATGGAAACCGGAGCGTAGCGCTGGCGCTTGTTGGACTGTTCAACCGGTAAGCGCCAGGTCTGACAATTAGTCCAGGGGCAGGAAACCCATGGCATTGTTGTTATTCATCGGAATTACAATCTGATTTTGTACCGAGTCGTAACAAATTGATGCGGCACTGGGAATACCTGACGCAATGACTTCAGCGTCCTGGCCTGGGCGAATACGTGAAATACTGCCGTAGCGCACACTGCTGACAATTTTGGTGCCATCAGCCAATACTACAACACCATCATTACCACCTTCAGCTGCATACTCGGTGTTGAGCAGCGAACCGGCTGGACTAAAGGTCATCACGTGATTGTTGCCAATATTGACCACAACGATGTTGCCGTCGTTATCCATCGCGACACCGTTCGGTGACATCAGTGGTGCGCCTTCCAGGAAAATCGAAGACTGGCCCGCTGCAGTCACTTTGTAAACACGTTGTGGATCGCGGGTATTGGACGCGTAGACAGTGCCATCGGCAGCGACAGCTATACCGTTTAAGCCGTTAGCGCCTTCAACACGCACAGCGCCTTGCGGTTGGCCGGTAGCAACGTCAAACATACGAACGTGATCAATATCGACCACGTACAGTTTGCCATTGGCAATAGCACTGCCCAGCGGCTGGTTTAACTCCAGGCCATTACGGTCATTGCCAATCCACTTGGCGGTGTGAACACTGCCATCAGGGTTTAGCAGCGATACATAACCATCGTTGGGCTGCATGTCTTCGCTGACGCCAGCGTTCATCGCCAGAATCAGATTTCTGGCCGGATCAAAGGTGCAGCTTTCAGCCATACGGAAGCTACCGTACACCTTCACATTTGAAGACATTGGTGTGTTCTGACCGGCTTCGTTGACTGTACCCAGTGGAGCGCCTGCAGTGAAGCTGCCACTTTGTGCTTGTGCAAATGAACTGACCGCGAGTGCCAGCGCGCAGGCAAAAATTCCGTGTTTCATCAGACTATCTCCTCGGGATAATGAACTTTTATACTCAACCCGGGCAGTTTAGCCTAAAGACCCTGTCATCGATAATGCTGTGCGCCGAAATGTGATTTGAGTACGCTGGCAGGTTCAGGACATTCAAGAGCATACGACCATTACAATCGAACTGGCATTTTCCGTTTTCCTGTTTGCACTGGCATCGGCCATCACCCCGGGCCCTAACAACGTCATGCTGATGAGCTCCGGCGTCAACTTTGGTATACGTCGCAGCCTGCCGCTGGTGTGTGGCGTGATGTTTGGTTTCCCGGCCATGTTTGTTGCCATAGGAATGGGTTTGAGCAGTGTGTTTCAGCGCATTCCCTTTGTTCACGATGTGATTGGCGTGGTGGGCGTGATCTATTTGTTATTTTTGGCTTGGAAAATTGCACGCAGCGCAAAACCAGAAGATACCCTCAGTGATGCCAAACCACTGAGTTTCTGGCAGGCGGCGTTGTTTCAGTGGGTCAATCCCAAAGCATGGATTATGGCTACCGGCGCCATCGCCGCATTTTCTACGCCAGCAGAGGACATTTATCGACAGGTGTTAATGATTGCAGCGGTGTTTCTCACCGCATCGATTCCCAGTGCCTGGACCTGGTTGTTGTTTGGGGTCGGATTACAAAAACTTCTGGCAGATGATATCTGGCGCCAACGATTTAATGGCTTGATGGCGTTATTGCTGGTGGCGTCTGTGGTGCCAGTGGTCATTGATTTGTTGAAGTAGGGTGTGGGCAGTGCACTAAAACAAGGGTTCCAAAAATCCAAAAAAAATGGCCAGCTGCAATACAGCTGGCCATTTCTGACTACCCGCGATCAGTGCTGCGGGAAATTCGGCGGCAGCAGACGCGGTACAAACTTGGTCAGACCCATTACCGGTCCTACCTCACCTGCGTACACGTTACCGTTACGGTCAACCGCTACACCTTCACCCATTGCGCCGATACCGCCCATGCCGGTTGCTCGCTCGGAGTTATGCTCAGGGATAAAGAACCACACATCACCGGTGCGTGCGCTGCCTATACGCAGACCTTTACGCCAGCCCGGGTTGTAGTTCTGGTCGGATTCAGAGTCGATTGCGTACAGCACATCGTTTTCATCAATGTACATGCCGCTGATACGGCTGAACTGGTACCAGGTGTCCAGGTGGTTGCCGTCCTGATCAAAAATCTGGATACGACGGTTGCCACGGTCGGATACAAACAGACGTCCTTGAGAGTCCATAGCCAGCGCGTGAGGTGAACGCATCTGTCCATCTTCAAAACCCCAGGTGCCCCAGCTCTTCACAAAAGTGCCATCCGGAGCAAATTTGGAGATCCGGCTCATCGCGGCGGGGCCGGATTCGTCCATAAACTGACCGTTGTGGCTTTCAGCAACAAAAATGTGACCATCCGGTGCAACTTGAACAGCGTTTGGCTCATTCAGTTTGCCTGGTGGATCACCGGCTTCGCCCGGTTTGCCCAGAATCAGCAGCACCTCGCCTTGCGGGCTGAATTTAATGACCTGGTGACCACCCATAAATACATTAGGGTTGGCAGCAACTTCTTGTGGTGTTGGTTGGCGTGCATCCGCTACCCAGACGTTGCCCTCATGGTCTACGTGCAAACCGTGTGGCCAGGTGATCAGGCCAGCACCAAAACTCTGTACCACATTGCCTTGCGGATCCAGTTTTACAATCGGATCTACATTGGAGCCTGCGCAAGAGTTGGCTCCACAGCGGTCAGCTGCCCACAGATGGATGCCATCCACGTCAATATGTACACCGCTGACAGAACCCCAGTTGCGGCCGTCGGGCAGAGTGCCCCAATCGCGTACGGTTTCATAAGGGTTTGGCAGGTGGTTAACAGGTGGAACATCGGCATGTTCCGCCGGACCAACGGCGCCGCGTTGTGCCAGCGCGGTACCGGATGCCATCGTCATTAGAGCGCCGGTAAACAGCAGACCGAGAACGGTTTTTTTCATGATCAAGACCTCTTGTACGTGGAGTCTGTGGTTAAAAAAGAATGGACGAGAAAATGGACTGAGGCGCCGGGCTTGTCAAGTTAAACCAGCCCGGCTGGATTTGGCTTCAGTCAGCTGACCTGAAAAGTGTCAGTTGCACACTTAAAGAGCGCTCTGGAAGATCGCCAGCATACGATTCCAGGCCCGTTCAGCGAGCTCCTGGTGGTACACCGGGAAGTCCGGTACACACCAGCCATGCTGCGCCGCATAGACCTCGATTTCAGCTTTCACACCGGCTTCATCAAACGCTGCACGCAGTACATTTTTGCTTTCCGGATCGCGGGCATCGTCATTCTCTGCAATGGCGATCAGCATGTGTGCTTTCATATTGGGAATGCCCAGATGGGGACTGTCGGCGTTGGCCGTATTCAAACCGCCACCATGGAATGAGCCACCGGCGCCGATGCGGTCCGGCAGTGTTGCCGCCGTACGCATAACAATCGGGCCGCCCATGCAATAACCCATAGTGCCGATTTTGCGATTGGTGTCGACAGCGGCCTGCTGATCAAGCCAGCCAACAAACGTACGTGCATCGGTGACATGGGTCTGGGCATTCAGCTGACCCGCCATCGGCATCACAATATTGCGGATCTCGGGGTCCTGGAAGCTGGCGCCGGCCGGGACTACCGGTGAGCGCGCGCTGCGATAGAACGGGTTCACCACCAGTACGGAATAGCCGGACTGGGCAAGTCGTTTACCCATTTCGCGGAAAGCAGGACGCAGGCTCAGAATGTCAGGCCAGATCAGCACTGCAGGGTGACGTCCGCTGGAGGGGTGCACAAAATAAGCATCGCAGACACCATCAGGGGTCGTGATGGTGACGTCGGACTCGGTGACATCTTGTGCTTGGGCAACAGGCGGTAGCATCATGGCGATGGCAGCGCCGGAGGCGAGTGTAGTGAACTGGCGGCGGTTGAGTTTGAGGTACTGCTGATCGTCTTCGAAGGTATGCTGATCACACATGGTATTCTCCCAGCATTGTTGGTCTTATGGGCGAGTGATTCGAACGCTTGTCTGGCTGACCATGCTAACAAAACAATGAAGGAATGCGGAGGACGGAATCATGAAAAAGCTTATTTACAGTTTTCTGGTGTTACTCGTACTGGTAGTTAGCGGGGTGGTTCTGCTGGTCAACAATCTGGACAGTCTGGTGCGGCGGGCAATTGAAGTAGCCGGCACCAACGCGCTGGGTACCGAGGTCAATGTAGGCAGTGTTGAGCTGGATCTGGCAGCCGGCTCGGCCACACTGAAGGAACTCAGCATTGCCAACCCTTCCGGGTTCAGCAATCAGGATATGGTGAGCTTCGACGAATTGCACATGGCAATCGATCTTGCCAGCCTGAACAGCGATATTGTGCGTATACACTCAGTACGCAGTGTGAACCCCTATCTGCATTATGAATTGCAGGGGACTCGCTCTAACGTGGATGCACTGCGTGAACGTTTCCCCGCACAGCCCGCTGCGGCAGAACCGGCGTCTTCTGCTGGCGAACCAGTCATCGCTGTGGACAACATCCACATTGCCGGAATTCAGGGGCAATTACAGTCAGATCTGTTGCCGCAACCAGTCAACATCAACCTGGGTGACGTGCAGATACCCGCTGTGCAAGGGACACCTGATCAGCTGGCACGGCAGATCGCAATTCCGCTGCTGACACAGCTGAGCCGCAACGCCAGCTCTGCGGTGTCGGGCGTTACCTCAGAGCAACTGGAAGCGGAGCTGCGTGCTCGCGGTGAACAGCTGCAACAACAAGCGGATGAACGCCTGCAGGAGGCGGAAGAAAATGTACGTGGCGCCGCCGACGATTTAAGAAACAGGTTAGGTTTGTAATGATCACAGGTTTGCGTTTGGAAAACTTCAAGGCCTGGCGCGAGACGGGCACAATCGGTTTGTGCCCGTTGACAGTCCTGCTGGGTAACAATTCATCCGGAAAATCCTCATTGGGCCACAGTCTGTTGTTGTTGCGTCAGACGGTGTGGACGCCCTCACCTAATTTAACGTTGCGAGGAGACAAGGGCGTTTACGCCATTGATCTGGGCGAGTTTGAAGATGTGCTGCATCAAAGTAGCGGTGAACAGCAGCACTTTGCGCTGGGTTTTGATTTTATTGATCAGGAACAGGGTGTACTGAACGTTGATGTGAACTATCAGCAGGATTCAGCACCTGCTGTCTCGTTGCAGTGCGCAGGGATGCCCGCGCAAGATAATAACAGCACCGCTCCAGGTGAACTCAAAAACCGTGTGCGCCGCCAGCTTGATCACATTCACTACCTTGGTCCGTGGCGTCAGCGCAGCCTGCGAGAATATGCGCTGAGTGAATCCGCACCGAAGGTGCCGGGCATAGACGGACAGGGGTTTGCGGAATTACTGATACACGCCGCCCTCAGTCCGGTTACACAGGAACATAATCTGCTTGCAGGCGTTGAACATTGGTTGCAGAGATTGCAGCTTGCACAAGGGCTGGATATAAAATCTTCAGACGGTTCGCGCAGCTACCAGCTCAGACTGCAGCGAGAGGGACGCTTGATTAACCTGGCAGATGCAGGCATCGGGGTGGCCTACATTTTGCCACTACTGGTAATGGCGCACGCAGTGGCAGCAGGAAGCACAGTTATTGTGGAAGAGCCGGAGATACATCTGCACCCGTTGGCACAGGCGGTGCTCGCCGATCTGTTTGTGGAAATCAATAAGCAGCGCCAGGTGCAGTTTATTGTTGAAACTCACTCGGAACACCTGTTCAGACGCTTGCAAACCTTGGTTGCGCGTCAGCAGCTGACGACCCCGGAGCTGGCCATTTATCATATTGAGCAACAACAGGGTACGGCTCAACTTAAAGAGTTACAACTGGATGAGTTCGGGCGAGTTCACAACTGGCCTTCGACTCTGTTTGGTGATGCCCTCGGTGAAACGCGTGAACAGGCCCGGCGGATGTTCGAGCGACAGCAGGAGCGCCAGCGGTGAAACCCCGGTACGTGTTGGACACCAACGTACTGGTGGCTGCCAGTGCTGCGGACCCTGTGCATCCGCACGATATTGATGCCACTCCGGCTGATCCTCAGCTGCGAATGTTGATCTGGCAGTGGCTGGATAATTTTCAACGCAGTGAGTCACGCCTGATTCTGGATCTGCAGGGTGAAATTTTTAACGAATACCAGCAGAAACTGGGATTTAACGATTTTGGTATTCAGGTGGTTATACACAAATGGAGTACGGCCGCCGTTGACACAGTATCGGTGGACTACGATGCCGATGGTGCAGGTATACTGCCACAAGCGTTAGCGGCTGTTGTTCATGACAAGGCCGACCGCAAGATGGTGGCAGCGGCGTTGGCTGCACTGGAACGGTTTGGACAGATTTGTGTTGCGTTTGCCGGGGATACCGACTGGCACGACTGGGAGCACGTTCTGCACAAATATCAAATTGAACTGGAGCCGTTGATCGAAGCCTGGTCGCGGCAAAAACATGCAGACAAACGTCAAAGGTCGCTGAGCAAGTTATCATGAGTCATTTTTTTCGTTTTCCCCATACCCCTCATATTGCCTGGCTGCAAAGTGGTTCGCCTCGTGATGACAAGGTGCTGACCCCTGACGAAATTGAACAGTTGCTGAGTGGGCCGGTTGTTGTAGAAGAAAAACTGGATGGCGCTAATCTGGGGTTTTCGATTACCTCCGAGGGCCACTTGCGCGCTCAAAATCGCGGAGCGTATCTGCATGCTCCCTATACAGGCCAGTTCAGCCGTCTGGAACAATGGATTACACAACATGAGGACCGCTTTTTTGATGCTATTGGTGAGGAACTGATCCTGTTTGGAGAGTGGTGTGCCGCACGCCATTCACTGGATTATCAGTGCCTGCCGGACTGGTGGCTGCTGTTTGATGTTTATGATCGTAATGAACAACGTTTCTGGAGTACCACCCGTCGTAATGCATTGGCCGAGCGTTTGCAGTTGGCAACAGTGCCTGCGCTGTTGCAACAGCAGGTGACAGTGGACTCGCTGAAGACATTGGTGGCCACACAGGACAGTCGTTACCGCAGCGGCCCGCTGGAGGGCGTTGTTATCCGCCGACAGGATGAAAACTGGCTGATTGCCCGTGGCAAACTGGTAAGGGCCGAGTTTACCCAGGCCATCGAAAGCCACTGGCGCAATCGTGCCATTGAATGGAATCGTGTGGACTTTTCTATAGCTGACGGGGCGATAGCAGACGAGGATTCATCAAATAAAAATTCAGACTGACTGCGGTTGTATCAGCTGCCGTGCGGTTTTGCGCGTGCAGTTGGCAATGCCAGCAGAGGATCATCCGGCCATGGATGTTTTGGATAACGACCGCGCAAATCCTTGCGTACTTCAAAATAACTGCTGCGCCAGAAGCCGGCCAGATCGCGAGTAATCTGCACCGGGCGCCGTGCCGGCGACAACAGATGCACCAGCACGGTAACACGACCATCTACCAGCGTTGGTGTATCGGTTTGACCAAACATTTCCTGCAGTTTAACCGCCAGTACAGGTTCTTCAGTGCTGTAATCCAGTGCAATGCGCGAACCACTCGGCACCTGCAGATGTGTAGGTGCCAGCTGCCCCAGTTTCTGTTGCAGTGACCAGTCCAGGCTTTCTGCATACAGGCGCGCCAGTGGCAAGCGGTCGATCTGGTCGAGCCTGTGCAGGCCTGCCAGATGTGGTGACAGCCAGCGTTCAAGATCTTGTAACAGGGTTTGATCACTGACATCCGGCCATGGTGCACCCAGTACCCTGTGCAGCAGACGCAGTCGGCCAAGCAGCTGCTGGTCTTCGTCTGACCAGTTAAAACAACCGCGGTTGCGCAGAGCCTCGCACAGGGCGTTTTCAACCAGTTCCGGAGATAACGAGCGAATTCCATCGGCCTGTGGACGTCGATCCAGCACCAGTGTGTAACCTGCCACCTTGAGCAGGCGACATTGTTCTGCCAACAGGCGAGACTGGCGCTCATCCCAACTCAAATGATCGTGCCAGGCAGCACTTTGCGGAAAGTGTGCGACCAGTACCTCTTGTGGTAGCGCCACCGCTGAAAACACTCTGGCCTGAGTAGCTTGGGCATCCAGCTCAACAACCACCAGCAGTTTTTTGGAAGCCAGCGCTGATGTTTGTGGGACCGCAGCTTGCCCACCGCTGATCAGTTTGAAGAGACCTGGCTCCTGCTGCACAGCAACCCGGTCCGGGTAAGCGCACAACAACAGATGTGCCAATGTGTGTTCCAGTGTCTCAACAGCGGCGCTTTGGACTTCCAATGAGCAGTCCAGACGTCTGCTCCATTGCCGCGCAGCATTTACCACTGCAGGTGGCAGACGTGCCATCTCACCCTCGATAACAGCTTGAAGAGCCTGCTGCAGATCCACGTCGGAGGAGCCGTGTTGTTCTTCCAGCCAGGCTACAAGCCAACACGCCAGTGGCAACCGATGTTGATGCGTGTGAGCATGCTCAAGCATAGCGGCCAGGCGTGCATGTGTGGGCCAGCGTGCACAGCGATTACCCAGCGCGCTCAAGCGGCCATCCTCCTGCAGTATTGCCAATGCCTGCAGACAACGCCGACCTGCTGCCATCGCAGCTGCGGGCGGGGAATCAACCCAGTGCAGAGCGCTCGGGTCAGTGACACCCCAGCGCGCCAGTTCAAAAACCAGCGAGGACAAATCCGACTGCAAAATCTCCGCTTCACGATGGGCTGCCAGGACGGTTTCCTCCGACCACAGGCGATAACAGAAACCGTGGGCTTCGCGGCCGGCGCGTCCGCGGCGCTGATCGGCACTGGCCCGGTTAACGCGGCGGGTTTCCAGGCGCGTCAGGCCGGTTGCAGGCTGGTAAACGGGTACACGCTCGCGGCCTGCGTCGACCACAACACGCACACCTGGTACGGTGACACTGGATTCCGCCAGGGCGGTGGACAGAATCACACGGCGCTTGCCATCAGCAGCGGGGCGCAATACCGCCTGCTGTGCGGCCAGCGGCATCTGCCCATGCAGCGGGCAGACCTGCACGGTTGAATCCAGTTCAGCAACAAGCTGGCGCTCCAGACGGCGGATTTCACCCTGGCCAGGCAAAAACACCAGCACATGACCCTCATGCACCCGCAGTGCTTCGCGGATCACAGTGGCTTGATGTCGCTCGGGAGGCTCGCGCAGCGGTGCAGACCGGTAAAAGGTGTCAACCGGCCATTGGCGACCGGGGCATTCAATCAGTGGTGTATCCTCGCCCATCAGCTGCAGCAGACTGCGGGTGTCCAGTGTTGCGGACATGACCAGAAGCTTCAGATCCTCGCGCAGACCCTGCTGAACATCCAGAGCCAGCGCCAGGCCCATATCGGCATCAAGGCTGCGTTCATGGAATTCATCAAAAATGATACCAGCCACGCCATCCAGCGCGGGATCATCCTGCAGCATGCGTGTCAGAATACCCTGAGTCAGAACCTCAAGGCGGGTGTGAGTACTAACCCTGGATTCTCCGCGCACACGGTAACCAATAGTCTCACCGACCTTCTGATCCAGCTGATCGGCCATAAAAGCGGCCGCCAGGCGTGCAGCCACACGCCTGGGCTCAAGCAGTAACCAGCGCTGGCCCGGAGGAGTGTGTTCCAGCAAAGCCAGCGGCACGCGAGTGGTTTTACCAGCGCCTGGTTGGGCAACCAGCAGGCAGCGCGTATGCGTGCGCATCGCCTCGGTAATTTGTGGCAGGACACTTTCTATCGGTAAAGCGGTCATGGAAATCCGAATAAAACGGCGATTCCGAGCGAAGCAAAAATCAGCGCGGCGATTTTGTGAATCAAGTTGATGGGCAAACGGCCAGCCAGCCGGTCGCCTATATAAACGGCCGGGACGTTGGCGATCATCATGCCCAGTGTGGTGCCCACTACAACCCAGAGCAGGCTCTGGTATTGGGCAGCAAGCGCAACGGTTGCAATCTGCGTTTTGTCGCCGATTTCAGCCAGAAAAAAGGTGATAAAGGTGGTGCCAAACACCCCAAAGCGGGTGGCCACGGCCTTGGCCTCATCAATTTCGTCTGGTTTTAACATCCAGGCGGCCATCACCAAAAAGGAAATGCCCAGTACCCAGCGCAGTGCTTCGGGTCCCATCACTGTGGTCAGCCAGGTGCCCAGAGCGCCTGCTACGGCATGATTGGCCAGTGTGGCCAGCAGGATTGCCAGAATGATCGGTGCCGGTCGCTGGTAGCGGGCCGCGAGCAAAAACGCCAGCAATTGGGTGCGGTCGCCAATCTCGGCAAGCGCGACCAAACCCGTTGATACCAGAAATGCATCCATCTCACCGACACCCTTGCCTGTTTCAGCCCGTGATCTTTTTGAGGGCGAGATTCTAGCAGAGTGTTATCCTCGCTGCCGTTTGTGTTCACGCACAAACGTTGTAGAGGTCATAGATTTACTGACAGAGGTTGGAGAATATCAAACTCGACCAGATCGTAAACCGATCGCATATGCGGACCGCGTTGTGGGCCTGGATTGCTGTCGGAGGTGATCACAATGACCAGATCAAACTCACGCACTACAAAAATGAACTGTCCGCCGTAACCCCAGGCCAACGGCACCTGTAGACCGGCCATATCACGCAGCCACCATCCATAACCATAGTGGCGACCCTCACCTCGAGGCGATTCAGCATGTGGCAAATGTGACTCGCGAACCCACTCTTCACCAAGAATCTGTTCACCGTTGTATATACCGTTATTCAGATACATTTCACCAATCATCAGCATCTGACGCGGCGTTATTTCCATATCGTTACCGCCAAAATAAATACCTTGGGGATCACGACTCCAATAGGCCATGCGGAAGCCCATTGGATCGGCCAGGTATTTTTGCGCAAAACTTTTGGTGTCCATATTGCTGGCGCGGGCAATGATGGCCGAGAGCAAGTGAGTGCTGCCGGTGCTGTAGATCATATTGGTTCCAGGTTCAGCGACCATAGGGCTGCGCAGCGCCGCCTCGACCCAGTTGTGTGTGGCGACCCAGCGCCCGTAGTTACCACCGGACGTGCTGCCAAGACCGGCCTGCATCGTGAGCAAATTGCGCACCGTAATACCGCGTACGGTTGCTTCCAGGTCGGTGCCAATGTACTCAGGGAAAAAGTCGGACAGCGGCTGATCAACATCGCGGATGTAGTCATGTTGAATGGTCAGACCAACCAGGGCCGATATCACACTTTTGGATGCTGATTTGAGATTGGCTGGCTGTGAGGCATTTTTCCCGGCAAAATAGCGCTCCACCACGGTCTCGCCGCGGTAACTGATCAATACACTATGCAGGCGAGGCATTTGCTCTGCACGTTGCATGATGCGATCAACCGACAGCCCTGCTGGCAGCGTGTCTGTATCCGCAGTCCCCTGAGCGGCTGCACCCACTGGAAGTAGTAGCCACAGCCATAGTGTTAGCAATAAACGGGTCATTTGGACCATAACTTGCCTTTCCCGTGCTGGACGTTGAGAAAAGAGTATGGATGAAGCCATGACTAACACACAAGTCGTGGGACCGGCATCGTATTCTGAGCAAAAAGCCCATCCTGTGCCCAGCAGCGCTGCCTGATTGATCTGGATCATTTCGGTCGGATCAACGACAATGCCGCCATGCGCCTAGACAAATATCTCAGCCACGCCACGGAGTACTCCCGTGCGCAGGTTAAAAAACTCCTCCGTGACAAACGTATCAGCATTAATGGTGAACTTGTGCGCCAGGCAGATCGCGTTGTTGAAGCCAACGACAAAGTCTGTCTGGACGATGAGCAAGTGATCCTGGCAGGCCCTAGTTATCTGATGGTCTACAAACCCGCCGGTTACGTTTGCGCCACTACCGATAGCGAAAACCCCATTGTTCTGGACTTGATTGACTCTGCGCCGGACAAGTTGTCGGTAGCCGGAAGACTGGACAAGGACACCACAGGGTTGGTGTTGTTAAGTAATGATGGTCAATGGATTCACCGGGTGATCAGCCCGCGCAGCGTTTGTGTGAAGGTTTATCACGCCACACTGGATGCGCCACTGACGGATGAAATTGTGCAGAATTTTGCTGCTGGTGTGCAGTTAAAAAACGAAGATAAACCAACCCAGCCCGCGCAAGTTTCCACGCTTGAGGGCAATGTCGTACGGGTAGCGCTCATTGAAGGCCGTTATCACCAGGTCAAACGCATGTTTGCGGCCTGTGGTCGTCATGTTGAAGCGTTGCATCGCACCAGCATTGGCGGCATCACGCTGGATCCAGCATTGGAGCCTGGTCAGTATCGTGCCCTCAGCGAAGAAGAAATCAGGAGTGTCAATCTCAGGAGTCTCAATGAAAGATCATAGTCAGGCTCTTGTACTGGAGTTGTTGACCAAACCCGGCGCGGGCAAAACGCTGTGGGTGCTTGATGACAATCCTGTGTTGGAAGATTTTATTCGTCTGAACGGCAGAAAAGATATCGAGGTGCTTAGTAACCGGTTCGACATCGGCCAGAAAATGGCACGGCTGTGCCTGTCTGCACACCTCAGTGATTTTGATTTTTCACAGCTGCCACCGTACCAGCGTATTGTGTATCGCATTTCCAAAGAAAAAATGCTGACACATCACGTAATCAATGCAGCACTCAGAAATCTTGCGCCAGATGGCACACTTTATCTGATAGGTGGCAAACAGGATGGAATGAAATCCATCGCTAAAAATGCAGCCGAGGTTTATCAGCAGGACGTTGTCGCCCGTAAATATGGCACCGCCTATCTGGCAGAGTTCTCGCCCTGTGCAGAAGGCCAGATAGCCAGTGCATATCTGCCCGATGCGTCCTACACGGAGCTGCGCCGGGTTGAACTTCCGCAAATGTCTTTTTATTCAAAACCCGGCGTATTTGGTTGGGAAAAAATCGACAAAGGCAGTCAGTTGCTGGTGAGTTGTCTCCCCAAAGTTATGCAGTACATGAAGGATGTTAGCAGTGTGCTGGACCTGGGTTGTGGTTGGGGTTATCTGATGCTACAGACGGCTGGCAGTGACATCGTGCAGCGTGTTGCCACCGACAATAACGTGGCAGCCATTGATGCAGCGCGTCGCAATTTTGCTGAAACCGGCATCAACGTGGACTGTGTACTGGATGATGCTGGCAGTCATATCAATCAGCGCTTTGATCTGATTTTATGCAATCCGCCTTTTCATCAGGGATTTTCTGTCAGCGACAGTCTGATCGAAAAATTTCTGGCCAATGCCTCGCGTTTGAGCCGACGCAGTACACGTGCGGTGTTTGTCGTAAACCAGTTTATCCCGTTGGAAACCCTGGCTCCGAAATACTTCAGCGAGTGCCGAGAGCTTGCTGCGGCAGATGGATTCCAGGTATTTGAATTGCGCCCCTGATTAAAAGCCTGATCAGTTGGATGCCTCTGCCGTCCAGCTGATCAATTCACGCGCCAGTCTATCCGCTGCAGCTCCCAGCGCCGCGACCGCTGCAGCAGCATCACTACCGGAAACCGTTTCAGAACTTTCAAAACGTCGACTGGCTATAATTGTGCGCGTGTTGTTGTCCAGCAGTTGCGCATCAAACTGTATAACAGCGACCTGGCGCCCATTGACAGTGTTAATATGGAACTCGCGCAACATTCCGCTCACAGCGCGTTCTGCCTGCAGAACTGTGCTGTCAGTGCTTAACGCATCAAAGCGTCCATCGCGCCAGTAGGCATCCAGTAGCCAGTCTCGCCACAATGCAGGAACAGGAGCCGTCCAGCGAACACCGCCCCAGGCCTGGAAGCTGTTGCCAGCAGCCAGAATCAGCAGACGTGTGCCCCTTAAAGCCTCGCTACTGTCGGGTGTCAGCAGTCTCAAACCGCCTTCAATGGTGCCGCTTGCGGTGCTGCTGATCGTAGAAGGGGGCAGCTGATACAGATTAACCGGTTCACGTTCAGGCAATACCTGACAGGCTGAGAACAGCATCGCCATTGCGCTGACGGTTACCAGTGTGCAAAGGCGCTGATAAAAACGGTTTTTGCTCATGGCTGATATTCCCTGATGGTATCGCCGCCCAGCACAAAGCCAGTCGGATCGTCATTGATGCGTAGAATCAGTGTATTGATATTGTGCAGAGCCGAGCGCAGCTCTCGCATCGCCGGATTGATTTCAGCAACACCGCGCATACCTTCATTGAGGGCGCCACGGTTTTCCTCAAGAATGTCTTCCAGCTGTTGGGATGCCTGCTCCATATTCTCCAGCGTAGCAGCTGCGCGCTCCAGAATAGGTGAACTATGCTGTAACATCTGATCTTCAACGGCGTTAATCATCCGGCTCATGTCATTGCCAGCGGTAACCAGTGCCTGCAACCCTTCGCGCAATACATGCTGTTCTTCCGCCAATGCGGTAGTTACGGTGTCCAGATTACTGAGCACACGTGTGACATAAGTCGAATTTTCTTCCGACAGTAAGCGGTTGGCGTTGTCCACCAGGTTAGTGACATTTACCAGCAACTGTTCGCTGTTAAGGCGCAACTGGGTCAGAGGTGAAGGTTCAGCTTCAATCACGGGTACAAGACCATCCAATTCCAGCAACGGACTTTCCGGCGTGCCCTGGCCCAGTTCAATGCCGGAAGCACCGGTAATGTTCAGAAGCGTCAGTCGCGCGCTGGTATCAGTTTTGACAGGTGTACTCGCTGACACACGAATCCGTGCCCATACTCGTCGGGGATCCTGCGGATCAAGGCGCAGACGCTCAACCTCGCCCACACGTATCCCGCTGTACTGCACTACACTGCCGACGCTCAGACCTGAAACCGGTTCGCGGAACAATACATCGTAGCGCTTCATCTCGCCGTCGGTACCGGAACGTGACATCCATAATACAAACATCAGCAAAGCCGCGCAGGCGAGTACGGTAAACAGTCCTATCAGGATATAGTGCGCACGGGTTTCCATAATGGTCAGACTCCTGCCTGTAGCGCCGCTGCCCGGCCACGCGGGCCGTGAAAATAGGATTGTATCCACGGATCCGGATTGGCGGACACAATCTCCAATGTATCTACCACCAGAACTTTTTTCTGCGATATTACAGCAACCCGGTCGCAGGTGGTGTACAGGGTATCCAGATCATGTGTAACCAGGAATACCGTGAGGTGCAACGCGTCGCGCAGTGTCAGCAATAACTGGTCAAAGGCGGCGGCGCTGATAGGATCCAGCCCGGCCGTGGGCTCATCCAGAAACAGGATATCCGGATCCAGCGCCAGCGCGCGCGCCAAGGCTGCGCGTTTGATCATGCCGCCGGAAAGATCCGCAGGGAACAGGTTGCCGGCACGTTCAGGTAAACCCGCTAAAGCCACTTTAACAGTGGCTATACGACGGGCTTCTGCGCGCGACAATCCTGCATGTTCAATCAGCGGCAGTGCAATATTCTCCAGCACAGTCAACGATGAAAACAGCGCTCCACGCTGAAACAGAACCCCAACACGGCGCTCCAGCGCTGAGCGCTGCTCAGTGCTCAGGCTCAGAATGTTCTGTCCAAACACATTAACTTCCCCGTCAGCGGGAGTCAGCAGGCCCGTGATTGAGCGCAGCAATACCGATTTACCGCTGCCGGAGCCACCCACAACACCCAGAATTTCGCCGCGTATGATATCCAGATCAAGATCCTGGTGTACCACATTGCTGCCAAACTGATTGCGCAGCCCGCGTACCTGAATGATGGCTTCGCTCACCAGTCCATCTCCATAAAAAACATCGCTGCGAGGGCATCCATCAGGATCACCATAAAGATACATTGCACCACACTGGAGGTCGTGCGAATACCAACCGACTCAGCGCTGCCTCCAACCTTGAAACCTTCCAGGCAGCCGATCAATGCAATAATCACCGCGAACAAGGGAGCTTTCGACATGCCCAGCCAGAAGTGTTTCAGTGGCACCAGCTGCACAATACCCAGGAACTGGGTCAGGCTGATATCCAGCGAAAACAGCGCTACCATCGCGCCACCAGCAATGCCGGACAACATCGCAATAAATGTCAGAACGGGTAACGTGATCACCAGCGCGAGCAAACGCGGAATGACCAGCAATTCAATAGGGCTCAAACCCTGCACACGCAGCGCATCCAGTTCTTCGTTCACTTTCATCGAGCCAATCTGCGCGGTAAAAGCACTGGCGGTACGACCTGCCAGCAGAATCGCCGCCAGCAACACACCCATTTCACGCATAAATGCGTAGGCCACCAGATCAACGGTATAAATAGTGGCGCCAAACTGGACCAATACCGTGGCACCCAGAAACGCGACGACTGCACCGACCAGAAAGTTGAGCAAGGCCACAATTGGCACCGCGTTCAGGCCGGCTTGCTGCATTTGTGCAATCAGAGCCGTCCAGCGCCAGCGCCAGGGTCGTGGAACCAGGCTGATCAGTGTCACCAGGGTCAGGCCCATAAAATCGAGTAACTGCAAAGCCTGGGAATATCCGCTGTGAACCCAGCGGCCCAGCCGTTCCAGTCCATCACCCCAGCGCCCTGCGGATGGGGGTTCGCACGTTTGATCCAGCATGGCGTTGGCCACTGCCAGCAACAGCGCTCGCCATTCCTCTTTGAGTCCCGTTGCCTCGGGCAACAGCTTCGCCAGCGTTTCCGCGCCAAGTAGTTGTACCAGCAGCGCTGCCCCTGCGGTATCTATACCTTGCAGTCCGCTGGCGTCCAGTGAGGCAGGCGTTTGTGACGGTGCCTGAGCCGTACGACTCAGCTTCTGATAGTGAGGAAGAGTCCAATCGCCGTTTAAATACAGGCGGGGCCAGTCTTCGGAGCGATCGGCAGCATCTTGTGGGCTTGATTGGAGCACAAGAGGTGAGGTCATAACTGGCAGCATGTGATGAAGTTGCATCGGATACTACTGTGAGCTTCGCAAGGCAGGCAAGAGCTTCAGATAGCCGCGCGGAAACGTTTCAGGCGCAGCGCATTTCCCAGTACAAAAACACTCGACATGGCCATGGCGCCAGCAGCAAACATCGGTGACAGCAACATACCGTTGAGCGGATAAAGGACACCTGCTGCTACCGGGATCAGGCATGTGTTGTAGGCAAAGGCCCAGAACAGATTCTGCTTGATATTACGGATGGTGGCGTGACTGATGGCCAGCGCATTCACAACACCAGTGAGATCGCCGCTCATCAGAACCACGTCCGCAGATTCGATGGCGATATCCGTACCGGTTCCAACCGCGATGCCGGTATCCGCATGTGCCAGTGCTGGGGCGTCGTTGATGCCGTCACCGACAAAAACCAGATTGCCGTGCGCCTGGCGTAATGTATTGATGGCTTCAACTTTGCCTTCAGGTCTGACTTCAGCGACGACATGATCTATACCCAGACGCTCAGCAATGACCGCAGCTGTTTTTTGATTGTCACCGGTAATCATCGCCACTTTTAATCCGAGCTCATGGAAAGCGTTGATCGCAGCCGGTGTACTGTCCTTGATGGTATCTGCCACGGCAATCACAGCCGCCAGCTTGCCGTCTATTACTGCATACAGAGGTGACTTGCCTTCCTGTGCCAGTGCAGCTGCAGTGTTGGCGACAGCATCAAGTGGCACATTTTTTTCGCGCAGCAGACGATCCGCACCTACAAGCACTTCATGACCATCGATCACAGCGCGTGCGCCCATACCGGGCAGTGCTTCAAACGTATCAGCTACTGTCAGTACTAATTGTTGTTGCTGCGCTGCCTGAACAATCGCCTCGGCAATAGGATGCTCTGAAGACTGCTCCAGTGATGCAACCAGTGCCAGTGTTTCTTCATGCGTAAAACCGTTTTGCAATACAAAATCAGTCAGCTCAGGTTTGCCGCGTGTCAACGTGCCAGTTTTATCCAGTGCAATAACTTTGGCATCACGTAAGGACTGTAGCGCCTGTCCTTTGCGGAACAACACACCTAACTCAGCAGCCCGACCGGTACCCACCATGATTGATGTCGGTGTGGCCAGCCCCATCGCACACGGGCACGCAATTATCAGTACCGCCACGGCGTTGACCAGCGCAAAGGTTAACGCAGGAGAAGGCCCGAACAACAACCAGACCACCAGCGTCAACAGTGCCAGCGCCATCACCACGGGTACAAAAACCGCAGTGACTTTGTCGACCAGAGTCTGAATGGGCAATTTGGCGCCTTGTGCCTGCTGAACCATGCTGATGATTTGCGCCAGCACAGTATCACTGCCCAAACGGGTAGCCCTGAAGGTGAGTGTACCCTGTGTGTTGATGGTCCCGCCTACAACCGTGTCACCGGGGTTCTTTTGCACAGGCAAAGGTTCCCCGGTAAGCATGGATTCATCAATATAACTGCTGCCGCTGGCAACAATGCCGTCTACAGCGATGCGTTCACCCGGACGGACCTGTATCAGATCGTCCAGTTGCAGCGCCTCGGTGGGGAGCTCAATCCATTCATCGTTGCGTTGAACACGGGCATTTTTAGCCTGCAAACTCAGCAGGCGCTTGATCGCCTCACCGGTGCGGCCGCGCGCGCGTGTCTCCAGAAAACGGCCCAACAAAATCAGTGTCACAATCACAGCGGCTGCTTCGTAATACACATGGCGGGTACCGGAGGGAAGAATATCGCCAGCAAACGTTGCAACAACCGAAAAACCCCAGGCTGATAAGGTGCCAAGTGCCACAAGGGAATTCATATCAGGCGCCAGACGCCATAAAGCCGGCAAACCTTTGGTGATAAAGCGGCGGCCGGGTCCGAACAATACCAGTGTGCTCAGCACAAACTGCAGGGTCCAGTTGAGAGGTTCGCCAATGGTAGCCATGATCCAGTGATGAAATGGCGGTATCAGATGGGCACCCATTTCCAGTACAAACACCGGCAGAGTTAACACGGCTGACCAGATCAGCGCGCGTTGCAGCTGCTGCAGCTCCTCATCTTTTTGTGCACTGGTATCAGCGTTGGCAGCTGTCAGTAGCTGCGCCTCGTAACCGGCTTTTTCAACGGCGGCAATCAGCGCCTGAGTATCCAGATCAGGCTGATGTTCCACCGTTGCCTGCTCGCTGGCCAGGTTTACTGCCGCGCTGGTAACACCAGGCACTGCGCGCAGACTTTTTTCCACACGGGCAACACAGGACGCGCAGGTCATACCACTAATTTGCAGTTGAACAGGGGTGTCAGTCACGAGGCAGGATCTCCGTCATGGCGCGGGTGGATAACCGGACTCAGTCAACACCTCAATAAGAACGTGCTCAGGGAGAGATGACTGAACGGAAACCTGGTGATTGGCCAGATCACACTCGACGCGAGCATCTGCATCTACCGCAGATATAGCCGAGGTGATGGCTTTGACACAGTGACCACAACTCATATCCGGAACTTTGAATTGAAACATGGTTTGCTCCTTTTTTGTTGGCAGGCGTAGTGTCAACCTTACCACCAAGGCAAGGTCAAGGGTATTTTTACGTTGACCTGGTCACAATCAGGACTAAACTGGTTTGAATGTTTGCAGAGGAGTACGGTTGATGAAGTCCAGGACGTTGCTGGTGGCAAGTCTGACATTGTTGTTAGGTGCCTGTTCCAGTGCCTATTACGGCGCTATGGAACAGATTGGAGTGCATAAACGGGACATCCTGGTTGATCGTATTGAATCAGCCCAGTCGGCCCAGCAGGAAGGGCAGGAACAGTTTAAGGATGCACTGGAACAGTTTCGCAGTGTGGTCAACTTCGACGGTGGCGAACTGCAGCGTATTTATGACCGTCTGAACCGTGAGTTCGAAGACACTGAAGCCGCCGCTGAAAACATCCGCAGCCGTATTCGCGCTGTGGAATCTGTGGCCGAGGATCTGTTTGACGAATGGGAAGACGAGCTGAGCCTGTATAACAATGCCTCGCTCCGCCGTGACAGTGAGCAGCAGCTTAATGCAACCCGTCAGCGTTATACACGCCTGATCCAGGCCATGCATCGTGCGGAAAGGACGCTGGACCCTGTGCTCGACAATCTGCGCGACAACGTTCTGTATCTGAAGCACAACCTTAATGCACGCGCAATTGCCTCAATACGCGGCGAACTGGATGCCATCAATACTGACGTAGATCGCCTGATTCAGGCTATGCAGGCCGCCATAGCCGAATCAGATCGTTTTATTGCGGAAATGCGCCAGGCATTCTGAGCGCTTAAGACTCAAGCGCTCAGGCAGTGATAACAATGGCGGTCAGGATGCCGGGGCCGCCAGCATATCTTCCAAGGTCTGCAGCAACACATTAAAGGCTTCCGTACCCGGATGCACCCAGTCGTAGTGTCCGGCACCTTCCACCATCACGGTACGCGCGCCAGTCAGTGAAGCCTGTTCCGCCGGCACCACGTCATCCGCGCTGCCATGTAACAGCACGGTGTTGGCATGAGGTGTTTTTTCAGCCGGGTTGGCCGCCTGGTACTGAGTGCTGCGGCTGTTGGCATCACCCCCCATAAATTCAGCGGTGGCCGCTTGGCAACTGTTATTACCTTGTGAGTATTTGACAAGATCGGTAACAGCAGCGAGTCCGATCACACCTTTTAAAGTGGGATCTTCGGCACCAGCCAACAGGGCCAGATGCCCCCCTGATGAATGGCCAATCAGGATTACCGGGATATCAACAAAATCGGGCGCCGGATGGACGTGGGCGATACCCCCTTTGATATCTTCAAAAGTATTGGGCCAGCCGCCATCAGCGTCTCCAGAACGACGGTATTCCAGCGCCCATACGGCGTAACCGGCCTGCGCCAGCGCTGTGCTCATGGCATGGGTATGGCGAACATCAAAACTGCTCTGCCAGCAGTCACCATGGACAAACACAATCTGTGCGGGCGGTCGTCGTTCCGGCACGGGTAACCACAGCAGTCCGAACTGCAACAGGTCAGTGCCGTAAGGGATCATCGCCGCCGGAGTGCCAAAATTAAGTTCGCGCAGGGATTCCCAGCTGACACCCGATTCAGCAGGCGTATAGTTCACCACCGGAGTCTGTGGGCGGTTCGGTTGTTGAGCACTGCTGACTGATGCTGCAAGGCAGAGCATCAGCCCTGGCAGCAGTCGACGGAAAAAAGTTGGGTGTTGCTTGGACAAGTTGCCTCCGGGCATCGGTTGCCTGACTGTCTGGACGATGTCGTCACTATACTCAAAAAGTGTTAGCGTCTGAAGTCTGGTGGATGCTGTTCAATACGGCTGGCGATGAGCGCAGGCCAGCCAGTCGTCAAATGGCGTGGCGGCTTCATCCAGCGCCAATTGCGTCAGCAGTCCTGGCGCTGGCGCCAGCGGGCGCGCCTGACCGTACAGCTGCATCGCAATCGGAGTATCGGCAAAACCGGCACGGATGGCTTCAGTGTAAGGTGCTGCAAATACAATACGTGGAATTTGTGCCCACAGGCTCGCGGCCAGACACATCGGGCAAGGCTCACAACTTGCGTAGACCACACAATCGGATAGATGAGGGCGTCCCAGTATGCGGGCAGCCTGGCGCAAGGCCTCGATTTCCGCATGCGCGGTAGGGTCGTTATGGACAGTAACTCGGTTGCAGGCTTCAGCCACTACCTGGCCCCGACGCGTTATCACTGCACCAAAGGGGCCGCCACCGCTGCCCACCGATTCTCGCGCCAGCGCTATAGCGCGCTGCAACTGTTGTCTATCAAAGGGGTCAGTCATGTATATCAAGCCTCTGTTGAAACGATGACAGATGTCACCGGGTCTATCATCTGATACCTTCAGATTTTAACAAGTGCATACCAATAAAAACGGAGATTGCTAATGCAGAAGTATCTGATTCAGACATTGATGGGAGTAGCGGCCGCGGGCCTGCTGGGACTGGCAGCAGCGCAAGCTGTGGCCGATGATGCCCAGCGACTGCGCGAACTGAGCACAGGCGACCACCGCAGCGCCGACAATATCGCGCGTAACACGATGCGCAATCCAGTGGAAACGCTGCAGTTTTTTGGTTTGCAAAGTGGCCAGACCGTCATCGAAATCCTGCCTGGTGGTGGCTGGTACACGGAAATCCTGGCGCCTTTCCTCAAGGGCAATGGCACTTACTACGCAGCACATTTTTCTCCGCGCTCAGAGCTGTCCTATCAGCCGCCGGCACTCGCACAGTTTCAGCAGAAAATGGCGGCCGCACCTGAGCTGTACAGTGAAGTCATCGTTACTCAGCTGAATCCTCCACAGGAAACCGAAATCGCGCCAGCTGGCTCTGCTGATCTGGCAATGACATTTCGCAACGTACACAACTGGATTATGGCGGGAACACAGAAGGAACACTTTGCTGCGTTTTATACTGCATTAAAACCAGGCGGAATTCTGGGCGTGGTTGAACATCGCGCGCCTGAAGGCAGCACAATGGAATTTATGAGCACCTCCGGTTATGTCACTCAGGATTATGTGGTTGAGCTGGCGCAGGAAGCCGGTTTCGAATTTGTGGACAGCTCCGAAATCAACGCCAACCCACGCGACACTAAAAACCATCCGCGCGGCGTGTGGACGTTGCCACCCACCTACCGTCTGGGTGACGAAGACCGTGCCAGGTATGCGGCAATTGGTGAAAGTGATCGTATGACGTTGAAGTTCAGAAAGCCTGAATAATCAGGCTTTTTGAGTCGGGAGCAGTGAAAGGTGCGGGTGTTACTCGATATTCTGGATCTGCTCGCGCATCTGCTCAATCAACACCTTCAATTCCACCGCATTCAGCGTGGTTTCCGCCACAATGGATTTGGATGAAAGTGTATTGGCTTCGCGGTTGAGTTCCTGCATCAGAAAATCCAGGCGGCGGCCCATTGGTTCAGTGGTTTTTAACACGCGTTCGACTTCGGCGACGTGAGTCAGCAGGCGATCCAGTTCTTCATCAACATCGGATTTGTTAGCCAATAAAACAATTTCCTGTTCCAGTCGCGCCGGATCCAGTTCCTGCTGGAATGCGTCCAGACGCGTTCGGATATTTTCCTGCTGGCGCTGCAGAATCTCTGGCAGGCGTTGACGGGTATTGATCACAATTTCGCGCACAGCACGCAGACGCTGCAGGATCAGCAGGCTCAGTTCTTCGCCTTCGCGTTGGCGTGATTCAATAAACTCAAGCAGGGTTTCCTGCAGAAGGGCAAGGGCGTCAGCCTGCAGGCGCTCATCATCCGGAGCGGTATCGTCCAACACACCAGGCCAGCGCAGAACATCGGCGACGCGTAGCGGTTGCGCCTCGGGGCATAGCTCCCGGATCTGGCAAGCCAATGTTCCCAGCTGGTTCACCAGTGTGGAATTGAGTGCGGGCAGGGCGGGTGTTTCGGATTTGCTCTGTACACGCAGCTGCACATCAACCTTGCCGCGGTTGACTGCTTTGCGCAGGGTTTCCCGTACGATGGGCTCAAGTCCACGCAGGCTGTCAGGTAAACGTATTCCAGGCTCCAGAAAACGATGATTAACCGAGCGTATTTCCCAGCTCATGCTGCCCCACTCGAACTCCTGTTGTTTCCTGGCAAACGCCGTCATGCTGGCGACCATCAACTCCCCCTTGATTATGTATTTATTATGTAGTGCTGGATTTATTGTTTTTGTTAAGAGCAGCGAGTGTAACCGATTCTGGTGCTTGTGTGCCCAATACGGGATAATCCGCAGCATGCATTAATAGAGCAAATTTCAAAGAGGTTACATGCAAGTTTCCACGCCCCCGTTTTTCACCCGTCCCAGCCAGCGTAGCCTTGATCAGCTGCGTGATATCCGTCTGACCCGTAGCTACACCAAACACGCCGAAGGCTCAGTGCTGGTGGAGTTTGGCGACACCAAAGTAATTTGCACGGCAACAGTGGAAGACTCAGTACCGCGCTTCCTCAAAGGTCAGGGCACCGGCTGGGTTACTGCTGAATACGGCATGCTGCCACGCTCCACCGGGTCTCGTATGGACAGAGAAGCCGCTCGTGGCAAGCAGGGTGGACGCACACTGGAGATCCAGCGCCTGATTGGCCGCTCGTTGCGCGCCGCGCTGGATATGAAACTGCTGGGCGAAAATACCATCAAGCTCGACTGTGACGTCATTCAGGCAGATGGTGGTACACGTACCGCATCGATCACTGGCGCCTGTGTGGCGCTTTACGACGCTGTTACCGTGATGATGCAGCGTGGAATGATCACGGCCAATCCGGTGAAACAGCTGGTAGCCTCCGTATCTGTAGGTATCTATCATGGCGTGCCAGTGCTGGATCTGGATTATCTTGAAGATTCTGCAGCTGAAACCGATATGAATGTGGTAATGAACGAAGCTGGACGTTTTATCGAAGTTCAGGGTACGGCAGAAGAGGGCGACTACGACTTTGCTCAGCTGCAGCAGATGATTACGCTGGCGCAACAAGGCATTGCCGAGCTTGTCGTCAAGCAGAAACAGGTGCTGGGCCTGATATGAGTAACAGCGCCGGAGAATCAGAGGAGACCAAGATGAATCTTCAAGCGCATCAGCTGCGTTTTATCGAATACTGCATCCAGCACAATATTCTGAAGTTTGGTGAGTTCACACTGAAGTCTGGTCGGGTCAGTCCGTATTTTTTTAATGCCGGACTGCTGAACACAGGTGAGGCACTGGCCTATATTGGCAGCAGTTATGCTGCGACCATCAAAGCCTCAGGCCTGGATTTTGATCTGTTGTTTGGCCCGGCTTATAAAGGTATTCCGCTGGTAGCAGTGACTGCGGCAGCGTTGGCGACCGAGCATGGCATCAACAAGCCCTACTGTTTTAACCGCAAGGAAGCCAAGGATCATGGCGAAGGCGGCACCACAGTGGGTGCACCACTGGCAGGCCGGGTGCTGATTGTGGACGACGTAATCACCGCAGGCACGGCCGTGCGCGAAGTGATGCAAATCATGCGTGCCGCCTACGCAACGCCGGCGGGCATTCTGGTGGCGCTGGATCGTCAGGAGCGTGGCACCGGTGAGCTGTCAGCTATTCAGGAAATCGAAAAAGAGTTCCGCATCCCGGTGATCAGTCTGATCAATATGACGCAGATTATTGATTATCTGAAGCTGCAGCAGGACGAAAGCCTGAAGGAATTCCTGCATCCAATCCGCGAATACCGCCAGCGCTACGGGGTCTAGAAATGAAAAGGGGTCTGACCCCTTTTCCAGGCCCCTTTTCTATGCGTAAGGAGATGTTTCGACGTAGGGCACCAGCAGGTTCTGCTGCAGGTACAACCACTGTTCTTCCCAGTTTTCAGTTGGCAGACGTTTAAATTCGCTGCGAACAAACTGCGCGAGGCGACCCTCTGCGGCGGCCAGCAGCAGCGCAGCCAGTACAGCCGGGGAAATTGAAGGTTTAAGACTTTCGCGTAGCGGTGCCTCACGCAGCACCTGTTTAAGCTGGGATTCCAGACGATCAAACAGCTGGCTGATGCGCAGACGCAGGCGTTCAGTTTCACCCGCCAACGCGTCACCGGTCATCAGACGCGTCATACCCGGATTTTTTTCTGCAAAAGTCAGCAGCAGCGTCAGGATTTTTTCGCAGCGCTCAACAGTGCTCAGTTCATCCTGAAGAATACGGTTGATACGCACAAAAAGCGTGTCTTCAATAAATTTGATCAGCCCTTCAAACATGCGCGCCTTGCTGGGGAAGTGGCGGTACAGCGCCGCTTCGGAAACGCCTACCTCACGGGCCAGCGCTGCCGTGGTAATACGCTCGCCCGGACCCGATTCCAGCATGTGCGCCAGTGCCTGCAGAATATGCTCTTTGCGGGATGTTTTTTTGTCCGCGCGGCTGGCGCGTGTATGTTCGTGAGCATCCAGCTCTTGTACATCTTGCTCCAGGCTCATCAGGCTTCCTCTCCGGTCTTGCGCGTGTTGCTGATCAGTGTGCCGACACCGGTGTGCGTGAAAATTTCCAGCAACACAGCGTGCTCAACGCGACCGTCAATAATGTGGGCGCTGGTGACACCGTGGTTTACGGCATCCAGTGCACAGTTGATTTTGGGCAACATGCCGCCGTAGATGGTGCCATCGTCAATCAGTGCATCAACTTGCGCTGTTGTCAGACCTGTCAACACCTTGCCTTGCTTGTCGAGTACGCCGGAAATATTGGTCAGCAGTACCAGTTTTTCCGCGCCAAGTACTTTGGCGATTTCGCCGGCAACGGTGTCAGCGTTGATGTTATAAGTGGCACCGTTTTCGTCCACACCAATGGGTGCAATCACCGGAATAAAGTCGCTGTGCTCAATCATGCGCAGCACTTCAGTGTTGATCTTGTCGACGCGACCCACCTGGCCCAGATCCAGTAATTTATCTGCTGCACCATCCACACCGGCCTTTTTCTTGAGCAGCTTTTTGGCGTGAATCAAGTTGCCGTCCTTACCGGTGATACCAATGGCCTTGCCACCGTTTTTGTTCAACAGTGCCACGATTTCCTGATTGACCAAACCGCCCAGAACCATTTCCACCACATCCATGGTCTGACTGTCGGTGACGCGCTGACCATCGATAAATTCCGACTGGATGTTGAGTTTTTCCAGCAGCGAGCCAATTTGCGGGCCGCCACCGTGAACAACCACCGGATTCATACCCACCAGTTTCATCATCACGATATCGCGCGCAAAACTGTTTTTCAGGTTTTCATCGGTCATGGCGTTACCGCCATATTTAACAACAATGGTGCAGCCAGTGAATTTCTGGATATAAGGCAGTGCTTCTGTCAGTACATTGGCAATATTTTTGGCAGCAGCTAAATCTAGAGGCATAGGGCGATCCGTGATGTCGGGTGGTTGGATGTCATCGGAGTCGCGAAGTATATAACGACTGGGACTAAATCAGAACCGATCCGAGCGCGCTCCGGGTGCCGCTCAGATGGAGAAATCCAATATTGGATCAACCTGCTTCAGCAGCTGACGGAAGGTCTGCTGTATGCGCAGCAGGGACTGGCTGTTATTGGCTTCAAAGCGCAGCAACAGGGCGGGGGTGGTATTGGAGGCGCGAATCAGACCCCAGCCATCGCCGAAGTCGGCACGAATGCCATCCAGGCGGTTTATACGCGCCTTGGGGAAGTCAGCCAGGGATGCCAATTGTTCCATCAACCTGAATTTACGGCTTTCCTCCACCTCAATACGCAGTTCCGGTGTCACGATGCTACCGGGTAAGGATTGCAGCATCTGCTCCGCACTGAGACTGCTGGCAGACAGTAATTCCAGGAAGCGGGCAGCCACATAGAGTCCATCGTCGTAACCGTACCAGCGATCCTTGATAAACACATGGGCTGAAAACTCACCACCGACTACAGCCCCGGATTCCAGCATGGTTTGTTTCATAAAGGAGTGACCACTGCGGCTCATGACCGGTTCACCACCGCTGGCGCGTATCTCACCTTCAAGCAGATTGCTGCATTTGACGTCAAAAACCACTTTGGGATGGTCATAACGCGGCACGATGTCGCGCACCAGCAACATCAGCAGGCGGTCGGTATCAATCACATTGCCTTCATTGGTGATCATGACCACGCGATCGCCATCACCATCCAGGCCTATACCCAGATCGGCTTTATGGCTTTTTACGTGAGTAATCAGATCACAGAGGTTGCTGCTGATGGTTGGGTCCGGATGATGGTTGGGGAAGTGGCCATCAACTTCACAGTGCAGAGGAATAACATCGCAGTCCAGCGCCGACAACAGCGTTGGTGCCACCATACCCGGTACCGCGTTGCCACAGTCAACAACCACCTTGAGCCGCCGCTGCAGTTTGATATCTGAAGAGATGCGCCGAATGTAAGTATCCACTATCGAGAATGCGGTCAACGTGCCGCGCGCGGCCGAAGAGGCTGGCGGCAGCGTTAGTGCGTGTTCACGAATCTGCTGGATTTGTTCCGGGGTCAGGCAGTGCCGATGCCGTACGATTTTGATGCCGTTGTAATCAGCCGGGTTGTGGCTGGCTGTTAACATCACACCAGAGTCGATGTCAGTGGTGTAGGTTGCAAAGTACAACAGCGGTGTAGGGATTACGCCCAGGTCCACAATATCGCAGCCTTCGCTGAGTATGCCGTCCTTGAGGGCTGCAGACAGCATCGGGCTGGACAGGCGTCCGTCGCAGCCGAACAGTACACGATGATGGCCTTTGGCCAGAGCGAGGCTGCCAATAGCGCGCCCAATCAGATAGATACTGTCCTGGGTCAGATCGGTTCCAGCAATTCCGCGAATGTCATAAGCACGGAAAATGGTTTTTGGCAGTAATTGCTCAGTTATTGTCGTCAATGGCAAAAAATCACTTACTTGTGTTCTTACTTGTATTGGATGCCAGCCAGCGCTGATGTATCAGGCTGAGCATTTGTCGGGCTACCAGCGTCTTGCTGGCGGGACCCAGCTGTTTGGACAGCGTGTTTGCAGATTCAGTTTCCTGCCCCGTTTCCCGCCACAGCGCTGTGGCATTAATAGCTTCGCTGCCAAAGGTGCTGACAGCCTCATTGGCAAACAGTAAATCCAGTCCTTTGCGTACCAGTTTGTCCTCGCCATACGCCTGGATGTCCTGGGTCTCGGCGGCAAAACCAACAACCAGCGGTCGCGGCGAACGGGCCGCGATGGTACCAATAATGTCGGGATTACGTACCAGGGTCAGTGTCATGGTTTCCGCAGATTTTTTGATTTTCTGGTCAACCACCTCTACCGGCCGGTAGTCAGCCACTGCTGCTACGCCAATAAAAATATCAACTTCATCAATGGATTGCAGGCAGGCATCAAGCATTTCGCGAGCACTAATCACAGGTAGCGTATGTACACGATCCGGAACTGACAGGCTTACCGGGCCGCTGACCAGAGTGACACGGGCGCCAGCTGCAGCGGCTTCGGCTGCCAGTGCATAACCCATTTTGCCGGAGCTGTGATTACTGATGTAGCGCACCGGATCTATGGCTTCACGGGTGGGGCCGGCGGTGATCATGATACTCAGCCCGCGCAGCAGTCCGGGTGCAAACATGCCCGCGCATTCAAGCGCCAGTTGTTCCGGCTCAAGCATCCGGCCGGGACCGACATCGCCACAGGCCTGAGAGCCGGCAGCCGGCCCCAGTATCTTGATGCTGCGCTGGCGCAGAAGGTCCAGATTGGCCTGGGTTGCAGCGTTGAGCCACATGCCCTGATTCATTGCGGGAGCTACCGCAACAGGGGCTTTGTTGGCCAGTAACAGGGTGGTCAGCAGATCGTCAGCCTGGCCACCAGCCAGACGGGCAAGAAAATCGGCACTGGCCGGTGCAATCAGAACCAGATCAGGCCAGCGCGCCAGCTCTATATGGCCCATGCCGGCTTCAGCATCAGCGTCTAACAGCTCGTGATGAACGCGGTTGCCAGACAGAGCCTGCATTGTCAGCGGGGTAATAAACTCCATGGCGCCACGTGTCATGACTACGCGCACCTCAGCGCCGGCTTTGATCAGCAGACGGGTCAGCTCGGCGCATTTGTAGGCGGCAATGCCGCCTGTAATGCCCAGCAGAATTCGTTTATTGGTCAGCGTAGCCAAGGGGATGGCAGACATTATGCGTATCCGTGGTCAGGGTCATTGGCTGCATTCTATGCAAGCGTCTGTGCATACAGCAAGGCGCGTGGTTATGGCAGCTGCTATAAACAGAGGCAGATCGGATCCAGGGAGGGACCACTGATGAGTATCAAAAACTGGCCCGTAAATGAACGGCCTCGGGAAAAGCTGCTGTTGCGTGGGGCGCCGGCCCTCAGTGATGCCGAGCTGCTAGCCGTATTTTTGCGTACCGGGCTGCCGGGAAAACATGCGCTGGATGTAGCCCGCGAGATGTTGGTGGATTTTGGTTCTTTAACCGCGATTTTGGGCGCTACGCAGGAGGAGTTCTGCAAACGTAACGGCTTGGGTCCAGGCAAATACGTGCAGTTTCAGGCAGTGCTGGAACTTGCCCGTCGTTATATGGCCGAACGGCTGGCAGAAACCGACGCGTTGACCAACTCGGAGCTGACGCGTGATTACCTGCGTGCGAGAATGCGCGACTATGCGCGGGAGGTATTTGCATGCCTTTATCTGGACAACCAGCACCGGGTGACGGCGATGGAGGAGTTGTTCCAGGGCACGATAGATGGCGCTGCGGTGTATCCGCGGGAAGTGGTCAAACGCTGTCTGCACAACAACGCGGCCGCTGTCATTTTCGCCCATAACCATCCGTCCGGACTGGCAGAGCCCAGTCAGGCCGACATAGCCATTACGCGGCGCCTGAAAACGGCATTAAATACTATAGATGTCAGAGTGTTGGATCATGTGGTTGTAGGCAGATCAGAGGTCGTTTCCTTTGCCGAACGCGGTCTTTTATAGAAATATTATTTGCCTTAATAACGCTGATTTGGTATAAAGCGCAGCTCAATTTTTAGGCTGGCCCCATTTACGGATAAGTCGGGGTTGGTTTACAAGCATCAAATAAAGCATTTATTAATGGCACGGGTTTTTGCAGACGCGTGTTAAACAGATCTCGGTATTTATACCGGAACACGGTTTGGTAAAGAGGCTAGGTCATGTCAAAAGTATGTATGGTAACTGGCAAGCGGCCGCTGTCAGGTAACAACGTTTCACACGCGAACAACAAAACCCGTCGTCGTTTTCTGCCGAACATCCAGACACACCGTTTCTGGGTTGAGTCAGAAAAGCGTTTTGTGACGCTGAAACTGTCTACCAAAGGCATGCGCACTATCGACAAGCGCGGCATTGATGCCGTTCTGGCCGATATCCGTGCCAGCGGCGTAAAAATTTAATCTAATACAGACTCAGGTGGTAAGCAGCGATGCGCGATAAAATCAAACTGGTTTCCTCAGCCGGCACCGGTCACTTCTATACAACTGACAAAAACAAGCGTACTACTCCAGACAAAATGGAAATCAAAAAGTACGATCCAGTTGTACGTAAGCACGTGATCTACAAAGAAGCCAAAATCAAGTAATCAGGCGATTACGCCGGTTATCAGGCTTTAAAGATTAAAAAACACCCGGCACGGTTATCCGTGCCGGGTGTTTTTGTTGATGACAACCCAGCGTCAGGATTTCTGTTTGCTGAGGGTTTTGGTAAGTTTCTGTATGCTTGCTGCCAATTTGACATCCGTAGCCAGCTCTTTTTTGAGCTTGCCTACCGTTGTAGACACGGTGCCGTAACGTTTGAGTTTAAACAGCTTGGCAATCGATTGCAGTGTGGATGCTGACAGTTCCTGGCACAGATACATCGCTACCCAGCGCGGCACATTCTTCGATCCAGGTCCACGCGCTGCCTGGTAAATACTTTCTTCCGTGACTTTAAACTGTGCTGCAACCGCAGTCACAATATCTTTGCATGCCGGACGCCATTTGGCGTTGGAACCTCTGGACACACCGCGGGCAGAAGTCGCCGAGCGTTTTGAGGCGGCAAATTTGCGGAATTTTTCGTCACCCATGACAGAAGACAGATTTTTCTTGCCGTAGAAGTGCGCCAATTCCTCATCAACACCCTGTGCTACGTAGTCGGCATAACGCTGGTGGCGTTTTGCAGCTGGACCTTCCAGTTGCGCCAGAGCCTCATCGCGTACAAGCCAGACGGGTGCCTTGGCCTTGTTGATATAGGCCGGATAACTGGACCAGGGGTGTGATTCCAGATCCTGCTTGCGGACCCCCAGATGGATAAAACGGGTCAGGGGCAGCAGATACTTGTCGGCCTGGACCAGTACCGCCTTGTAGCGACCCCGAAACAACGAGCCCTCAGACTTCTTTAAACGTTGATAATACTGCGTATAAAGACCATCGATCTGTCTCATAAAACGGCTGAGGTTGGCCTCAGGGGTTTTGACCAGCAGATGATATTGATCTTTCAAAAGGGTGTAGGCGTGGACCTGAACATTCAAGCGGGTACAGGTTTCATCCAGCGCCTGTATAAAGGCTTCGTAGTATTTGGCAGAGGGAAATACTTTCTGCCCGTCTAGCGCGCTATTCGAGACGTGGTAATAAGCGTCCGGATACTCTATTCGAAGTGGTCGTGCCATGGACTGAGTTCCTTTAATTTTAGTTCTTGTTTTTGTTTTGCGGCATTCTGGCTTTGTTATGTAATACAGTTGACCCCAGTTGTCGGTTTCTATAGTGACCCAGCAAGACCGCGCAGGTCAATACAAAAACTGCCAACGGTTTTGACCGGAATCAGGAAGGAAGGTTCAATTTGTACCTGTATCAGGGCGCTTCAGCCACCAGGATGGCACGTTTTGGACCTGGCAGCCCTTCGATACTGAGCGCAGGATTGTCCGGATGCAAACCATCCACCAGCGATTGAAAAGGCATCCATTCAGTTGTGCGTTGTTCGTTCGCAGTCGTCACATTAACGTCTACGGTACGGACATTTTGCAGGCCGCAGCGTCGTAGCCATGACTCCGCAGTTGCAACAGAGGGCAGGAACCACACATTGTTCATACGGCAATAACGGTCGGGTGGGGTCAAGGCGTATCCTTCAGGGCCATCCACAACCAGTGTTTCCAGAATCAACTGTCCCCCAGGCCTCAGACATGCGGCTAACTGGAACAGATGATCCAGAGGTGAGCGGCGATGATAAAGTACGCCCATGGAAAAAACGGTATCAAACTGTGCCACCGAATCCGGAAATTCGTCCAGTGTGACTGGAAGGATAAAAACCGGTTCTTCGCGCAGGAAGTGCTGTATAAAACGGTACTGAAAAAAATAGGCGAGATGTGGATCCACACCAATCACATAACGGGCACCTTCACCCAGCGCACGATAGCAGTGATAGCCATTGCCGCAGCCAACATCCAGAACCCGGCGTCCCTTGAGTGGCTCAATGTGTGGCAACAGGCGATCCCACTTCATATCAGATCGCCATTCGCAATCAATCTCCACGCCAAACACTGACCAGGGACCTTTACGCCAGGGGATCTGTGTACGTGCAGCCGCTTCAATGGCAGCATACTGCTCGTGGGTGCAATCGGCTCGAGTACCAATACGCACGGCACTTTTCAGGTCTATGCTGCTGGCGCGGACATCGGGCAATGCATCGTACATTGCCAGCCAGCGATCGGTGAGTCCGTGTTTTCGCGAATACAAAAAAGTTTCACTGGCGTAATCTGCCATGTCTTCCATGCGGGTTCCACGCAGCAGCTTACGTAAACGTAAATGAGCTTCAGTATCGCGCATCAATCAACTCCGGACTTTTACGGCCTAGCGCACAGCGACCATCGAACAAAAATTAAAACACTGGAACCAGACATCACAGCTGCGGAAACCGGCTGTTGCCAGACGTTGTTTGTGTGCGTCGATGGTTTCGGGAATCAGCACGTTTTCCAGAGCCGCACGTTTTTGTGCAACTTCGAGCGCGGAATAACCCTGGGCCTGTTTAAACTGATGATACAGGTCGATAAAAAGTTCGTTGAGCGTGTCATCAGGAAAACGTATTTTCTCAGACAGAATCAGAATGCCGCCGGGTTTAAGTCCGTCAGCAATTTTTTTAATCAAGGCATCACGACGCGCCGGGGCAACAAACTGCAATGTAAAATTCAGAACCACCACTGACGCATTGCTGATATCGATGTCGCAGATATCATCACAAAGAACAGTAATAGGAAAATCGGCAGAATCGGGTTGTTGCAAAATAGATTGCAGGCGACTGATCATCGCCGGCGAATTGTCGACGGCAAACAATTTGTAATCACGATGTTCAATCTGGTGTGCCATAGCCAGACTGGCACCGCCCAAAGAGCAACCAAGATCATAAATATGTGTGCCAGGCGTACAATAACGTGAAGACAGAACACCAATCATCGACAGAATAGTGGCATAACCTGGCACGGAGCGATTAATCATATCGCTGAATACCGAAGCGACTTTGTCATCAAAAACAAAATCTGCACGCGATTGTGGTGTTGAGAACAGCGTGTCTTTGCTCACGCTGCTTGCTCACTGTATCCGGCAAGGCGCAAGGCCTGACGGATTTTTTCTGCAGTAACTGCCTGCTCCGCGTCAGAACGGTCCTGGGCCAGCGCAAAATTCAAATCAGCAATCGCTGTAATCGGAATCAAATGCAGATGGGTATGTCGCACTTCCAGTCCTGCAATCATCATCCCGACTTTTTCGCAGGGGAAAAGAGCATTCAGCTGCTGTGACAGTACACGAGCAACTTCAAATACATGCGCATTCAGATCCGCATCCATGTCGCACCAGTGGTCAACTTCCTCGTAAGGGATAACCAGCAGATGTCCTTCGCGAATGGGTTTGATTGTTAATATTGCAAAACAGCGACCATCATCCCAGACCTTGTGACCGGGTAACTCGCCTTGACGGATGCGTGTGAACAGACTGCTCATGGGTGGAAACTCCTGGGTTGTGGCGCGTGGGCGCTATTATGCGGGAATTCGTGATACAGTCCAAACGCACACCCTGCCTGTGATTCTGGAAAGTCTGAATGTTGTTCCGTACCCGATTACCTGAACAGGAAAGCCTGCCGCTGCAAGGGCTGCCGCTGAACTGTCTGGTCACGCGCAGCCGTCGTAAAACCCTGGCCCTGCATGTGCGTCATGACCAGGTTGAGGTGCGTGCTCCTCTGCACATTACTACTGCCGAAATAGTAGTTTTTATCCAGAAACATCAGCACTGGTTAAAACGCAAACTCTCAGAGAAACAACAACGGGCCGCTGAGGTACTTCTGCTGAAGGACGGCGCCACAATTTTTTATAAGGGCCGTAGCCTGAAACTGGTACTACAAAAGGCGAATCAGCCAGGCATTATTATTAGCGACGACCAGATGCTGATACAGGGGCCGGATGTCTCACAGGAGGGCGCCGCCCGGATACTGAAACACTGGTTGCAGCAACAGGCCAAGGCTTGGCTGCCGCCCCGCACTCGTGCTCTGGCAGAGTATCTGGGAGCCGGCCATAAACTGAAAGATGTGGTCTTCAGGAAGACTCGCAGTAAATGGGGACACTGTACGGCGGGCGGACGCATACAGTACAACTGGCTGATCATGCTGGCTCCCGATGCTGTAATCGATTACATGATCAGCCATGAGGTATGCCACTTGCTGCACATGAACCATTCGCCCGCGTTCTGGCAGGCGGTGGCCAGCGTTTGCCCTGACTATACGCGCTACACTGGTTGGCTCAAGCGCAACGAACACCGTTTATGGTTCTGATCAAGCCGTTGCCAGTTCTTGGCGCCTGACAAACGAGGTGATAACAATGCTGGCGCCCAGGAACAAGGCGCTGGCCACAAACAAAGCCGTCTGGCTGGTACCCATAAGGCCACCTGAGGGGGCCGCCAGTGCCAGGCCAGACAGGCTCATAAACGCTCTGGCCACAATACTCAGACTGCCCTTGCCAAGACTGCCATAACCAATCAGATAACCTTGTAAACCAGCTGAGATCAGTACAACGCCAACCAGCGCTGTGCTGATCATCAATAACACTTCGCTGAGCTCACCTTGCAGCAACAGTGCAGGGTTGAGCACAAAAAAGAATGGAATGAAGTAGATGATGGCGCCTAGCCGCATTGCTTCCCAGCCCGCGCGCATTGGCGAAACCTGAGCCACGGATGCGGCAGCAAATGCGGCCAGCGCAACGGGCGGTGTGATAAAACTGAGCATGCCCCAATACATGATAAACATGTGTGAAGCCAGCGGATCCAGGCCGGAATTGATTAGTGCCGGTGCTAACACAATGGCGAGGAATATATAGGCTGCAGTCACAGTCATGCCGATTCCCAGCACAAAACTGGTCGCAGCCCCCATAAGCAACAGGACCAGTACGTTATCTCCCGCCAGAAACACCAGGTCGTTGGCCAGTGTGCCGGCCATACCTGTCACTGCCAGTGAGCCGACAATCAGGCCAATGGCCGCCAGAATGCCGGCCAATTCCGCCATCAGGCGACCGGACGCGGCCACCATCGCCATGAATTTTTCCAGGCTCATACGGTGTTTGGTGAACTGGTTAATAATCAGCAACACCACGGTAGCAATAAACGGGGCAGTGGCCTCGCGCTGCATATACACCAGCATAAACGTCAATACCGCAAATACGGCAATAAAGTACCAGCCATCTTTAAACACCTGACCAATGCGCGGCATTTCTTCTTTGGGCAAGCCCTTGAGGTTATTGCGTGCGGAATAGGCATCAATCTGCATGTACAAACCAAAAAAATACAGAAAAGAGGGGATAATCGCTGCTACCGCCACGGTGACATAACTGACGCCCAGAAAGCTGGCCATCACAAAAGCGGTTGCACCCATAATCGGCGGCATCATTACACCGCCGGTGGAGGCGCAGGCTTCCACACCCGCGGCATAACTGCGTGAAAAGCCCGTCCGTTGCATGGCAGGAATAGATAATGGGCCCGTGGTTAACACGTTGGTAATTGGGCCTCCACTCATGGATCCCATCAGGCCGCTGGAAAATACCGCAACCTTGGCGGCTCCTCCGCGTTTGTGTCCAAGCAGGGCAAAGGCCAGATTGATAAAAAACGGACCGCCCCCGGTGTACTGAAGGGCCACTCCGAACAAAATGAAGCCAAAAACAAGCATGGCAAAAGAGTTCAGAGCCACACCAAACAGACTTTCTTCACCGAGGATATGGAAAATCGCCACCTCCTGGATGGGCATTCCTATGCCCGCAACAACGTCAGGCAGTTTGTCAGCAAAGGTCGGGTATAACGACAGCACCAGAACAATAAAAAAGATAGGCCAGCCGCCAGCTCGCCGTCCGGCCTCTAGAATGATTACCCAGGTAATCAATGCCAGCGTGGTGGCCAGAGCGGGGGCGGAGTACTCCCAGGCATCCAGAATAATCAGATCAGCATTGACGGCAAAGTAGGAAAAAATCACTACTATCAGTGCCATGATTACCCAGTCGTACCAAGGTACGTAACGCAGATTGCCGGGATGCGAGGGGAATGTGATAAATACCATCACCAGCATGAGGCCAGTAATCAGATATAGATAGCGCCCATCCAGCAGCGTGATATCCACAAAAAAACCAAGCGCAAAAATCTGGTTCACTGCCAGAAATGTGGCTGCTGCTGTCAGTATCGCCATCGCTGCCCGCCAGGGCTTGGTGAGCTCACGGTAGCGCCCAATGGTAGGAAGATCGGTAGTGTCCTGACTTTTTTCCGGTGGAGCGATCGGCGGTGTGGTTGCTGTGCTCATAAGTAGTCGTCTTGGTGGTTATTGCGAATCTGCCAGAGTAATCAGGCCACGTTCGGCCAGCGCCTTTTCACGGGCGATCAGCCAGCCCTGCTCAAATGCCAGACGGTCGTCCGGTGCTCCGGGCAAGTAGGCCTCCCACGCCTCTTTAAGCACTTGCTGGCGATACAGATTTTCCTGCTGCTTGGCCTCTGCTTCTTCGGTCCAGATGCCGATTTCGCGAAAATAACGCACGGCGCCGTCGTGATAGGGAATAAACGAATTCTCGAGTTGCTGGCCCATAATCAGCCAGCCATTCGCACCAGGGGCCGAGTTTTTATATTCGTCGTAATGCAGCGCAATGACCTTGGTCATTCCGTAGACCATGTCGTCGTCTGCCGTGTCCATGGCGACCAGCAGAGGATATGCGGATGTAAACACCTTGACACCCGTATTGACATCAATGGCAGGGCCCTCGGTTGCGATGTGGGTTACATACCAGGGCAAGCGGTCGCGTACGCGCTTGATGGCTTCGGCATCGTCGTGGGGGAATTCCACCCAGCGCAGGCCTCGCGGCGAGGTTTCCAGGCGCAGGAAAGGAGGAGAGTTACAGGCGCCGCCAGCAACATCCGCGCGGTTATTGATCACAGCATCAATGGAGGCGTTATAACCGCCGACATCCACCCGCACCACATCGTCCCAGGTCAGATTGGCATAGGCCAGCAGCGCTGTTGAGGCATTGTTCAGAGATGGCGCGCCTTGAACAAAGGTCAAACGTTTGCCGCGCATATCGGCAACACTGTGGATATTGGCATCAGCTGCCGTGGCAAACGTATATGAACAACTGGTAGAAAAATTGGAGAGCACCACCCGAATCGGCTGCGGGCCCCAGATATGTGCAGCAAAATTCAGGATGCCTTCCTGAGCGTACACGGCTTCGGAACCGCCGGCAGACATGTGGACACGGTCTGCGCGCAAGGTCGCCAGGCGTGAGACATCATTTCGACCAGGAACCACGCGCAGGTTCACACCATACTGGCGTTGCAGGATATTGCCGAGAGCAACGGCCTGGCTGTATCCACCTGTGCCGGTGGGATACGCTGACCATGCAATGGTGCGTGGCAGATTTAATTGTCCGGCGGGGGGATTTTCGGGAAGTTCTTTTGGGCCACAGGCGCTCAGCAGCAAAAGGCCGGCAGTTAAGCCAAGTTTTTTGGACAGTTTTCTGAACGGTTTTTTGAACAGGGTGACAGCAAATGCCGATGGTGAGGACGGTGTAAACAGGGTGTACATTGCGAGCGGGACTCCTGTGTATACGGCTGTCAGCTGTAGCGCATGCGAGCTTTATTCTTATTCATGCGCTTGATAATGTTCGGCCTGAGCATAACCCAGGCGCAAAGCCTTTGCCATATAGCTGCGGTGAAGTCCCGCGGATGTTCGTCAGATGGTCTCGAACATTAGATCCCAGGTGCCGTGACCCAGGCGTTGGCCGCGACGTTCAAACTTGGTTTCCGGACGGCCAGTATCCACAGCGTATTGACCCTCACCGGCGGTGTTGCGCAGACCTTCGATACCACTGAGCACGTCCATCATATGCTCGGCATAATTTTGCCAGTCAGTTGCCAGATGGATACGGCCACCGGTGCGCAATTTTTTCATCAGATCCAGTACAAAACCGGTCTGGATCAAGCGGCGTTTATGGTGTTTCTTTTTATGCCAGGGATCGGGGAAAAAAATTTGCACCAGATCCAGCGAGCCATCAGCTATGCAGTTGGCAAGAATCTCTACAGCGTCGTGGCAATAGATGCGCAGATTGGGAATCTGTTGATTCTCAATGTAGTTGATCAGTTTGCCCACGCCAGCGCGGTGCACTTCAATACCAATATAGTTCTGATGTGGATTGGCCAGTGCCATCTCGGCAAGTGAGTCGCCCATACCAAAACCGATTTCCAGCACCAGCGGCGCTTTACGGCCAAACAGCGCTTCAGGATTGAGGGGTGACTGGTGATCTTCGATCACATATTTGGACCAATGTTTTTCAATCGCTTCTTGCTGGGCAATGGTTTGACGGCCGCTGCGAATAACGTAGCTGCGTACCGGGCGGCGATAAACCGGGCTGTCCTGAATCTGTTCGTCGGTCATCGTACTCTCTCAGAAAAAAGTGCCATCAATTGGCGAAGAGGCGCTGGCGTAAAGTTTGCGGGGCATACGGCCAGCCAACCAGGCCTGACGGCCACTGACCACCGCATTGCGCATCGCTTCAGCCATCAGCACAGGGTTGCGAGCTTCAGCAATAGCGGTGTTCATCAGCACACCATCACAGCCCAGTTCCATCGCAATGGTGGCGTCTGAGGCGGTACCCACACCGGCATCCACAATAATGGGCACGGTGGCGTTTTCCAGAATCAGACGAATGTTATAAGGGTTGCGGATGCCCAGGCCTGAGCCAATCGGGGCGCCCAGCGGCATAACGGCGATGCAGCCGATTTCCTCAAGACGTTTGGCAATCAGCGGGTCATCGCTGGTATACACCATCACATCAAAGCCATCGGCCACCAGCTGTTCGGCGGCAATCAGAGTTTCGGTGACATTGGGGTACAGGGTTTTCTGGTCGCCCAGCACTTCCAGTTTGACCAGTTTGTGGCCATCCAGCAGCTCACGCGCCATGCGGCAGGTGCGCACGGCATCCGCCGCGTTATAACAGCCGGCGGTGTTGGGCAGAATTGTGTACTTCTGTGGGGAAATCACATCCAGCAAGTTGGGCTCGCCTTTGTTCTGACCCAGATTCACGCGGCGAATCGCCACGGTAATCATCTCTGCGCCACTGGCTTCCAGCGCATCCAGATTCTGCTGGAAGTCGCGGTACTTGCCGCTGCCGATAATCAGACGGGACTGATAGGTCTTGCCTGCCAGAACCAGAGGTTTGTCAGAGGGAGATGCACTTTGCATGATGCCTTTTCCTGAAGATTTGCCAGCGCTCTGCCGGCAGATAAAGAATTAACCGTGATAAAGCCCGTCAGCCGAAGGCTAGCCGCCGCCGATGGCCTGCACAATCTCAACGCGATCACCTACGTTGAGTGTGGTGCTCTGATGCTGGCTGCGCGGAATGATTTCAGCGTTGACCTCTACCGCCAGGCGGGTCTGAGTCAAATCCAGGGTTTCCAGCAGTTGGTAAATAGTACTGCCGTCAGCAAGCTCCATAGGATTGCCGTTTAATTGAATCTGCATGTTTGCCAACCTCCGTCAGGCGCTACGTCCAAACAACATGGCCGCTGCCAGCAGCAGCCAGCCAACAATAAAACCGACGCCGCCAATAGGGGTGATCGCTCCCAGCCAGCGAATGCCACTCAGGCTGAGGATATAAAGACTGCCGGAGAACACCACGATGCCGGCCAGAAACGCCCAGGCGCTGGCGCGCAGCAGGGCGGAATCATTGACTTGCATACAAAGCAAGCCTACACCAAACATCGCCAGCGCGTGGTACATCTGGTATTGCACACCGGTCTGGAAAATTGCCAGCATATCCGGCGCCAGTCTTGCGCGCAGGCCGTGAGCAGCAAAGGCGCCCAAGGCGACTGACAAAAACCCGTTGATGGCGGCGATGGCGATAATAATTGAGGGCATAGTGTGCTCCGGGAATAAAAAAGCCGCTGAAGAAGGCAGCGGCTTTGTTGTTACTTGCCTCGGGTTGATGCAGGCGCTCAGGCCATCATCACGCCTTTGACTTTGTTCATTGCGTTCTGCTCAAGCTGGCGAATACGCTCGGCAGAGACATTGTACTTGGCCGCCAGATCATGCAGCGTCGCCTTTTCATCTGCCAGCCAGCGGCTGGTGATGATGTCGCGGCTACGGTCGTCCAACTGGCTCATCGCCATATGCAGACTGCTGGTCTGGGATTCTTCCCACTCGGTTTCTTCAATATCGCGGGCCATATCCGAGCGGTCGTCTTCCAGGAAGTAGGCCGGCGCCAGGTAGGCTTCGTCATCATCCGCATCGGTATCAGCGTCAAAGGCCATATCGTACGAACTCATACGACCTTCCATCTGGCGGACTACTGCGGTATCTACACCCAGATCCTCAGCAACGGCCTGTGCTTCGTCATTACTCAGCCAGCCCAGGCTCTTTTTGGCGCTGCGCAGGTTAAAGAACAATTTGCGCTGCGCTTTGGTGGTCGCAATTTTGACGATACGCCAGTTGCGCAGAATAAATTCGTGGATTTCAGCCTTGATCCAGTGCACAGCAAAGGATACCAGGCGTACACCCATATCCGGGTTGAAGCGCTTCACGGCTTTCATCAGGCCGACATTACCTTCCTGGATCAGGTCTGACTGTGACAGACCATAACCGGAGTAACTGCGCGCCAGGTGCACAACAAAGCGCAGGTGCGCCAGTACCAGCTGACGGGCAGCTTCCAAATCTTCTTCGTGATAATAACGTCGGGCCAGCTCACGCTCTTCCTCAGCGGTGAGGATGGCGATGCTGTTAACAGAAGTGACATAAGCAGAAAGATCCCGACCCGGAACGGACGGGCCAAGTAACTGCAGGCTCTTTCCAGTCGATATCGTTGCTGTGCTCATAAGTCCTCACATAAGTGATCTTGGGTTGTGTACGATTGCCTAACACGACCGAATTCTAACACCATTTATTACACGAGTGATTGCTCATGTCCAGTGACACATCCAGTGACACCAAGGTTCAAGACACGATAAACCTCAAAGACCAGTCTAGCTCAAATAAGGTGGTCTTTGGCGTATGGGGTCGGAATCAGCAGATTTCAAGGGTTGGCCGCTATTTTCTTGGGGTCAGCACGCTGATGCTGGTGGCCTGTTCGGATCCGCAGACGACAACCGTCACCGCAACGGTACAAAACCCAGTGTCCGCACCGAGCTCGGGGGTTGAGCTGTTTAATATGGACATGGATGTGCGGCCACAGGATGACTTTTTCCGTTTTGTGAACGGCGGTTGGGTCGATAACACCGCAATCCCTGAGGACAGATCGCGCTGGGGCTCATTTGATGAGCTCAACGAGCGTGCTGATCAGCATGTGCTTGAGATTATTCGTGAAGCGGCCGCCAGCAACGCGCCTGCAGGCACTGAGCTGCGCAAAATCGGTGATATGTTCCAGTCATTTATGGACGAGCAACGCCTGGAAACGCTTGGCTTAAGCCCATTACAGCCGTTGCTGGAGCAGATCAACGCCATTGCTGACCATGAGCAACTGGTCAGCTGGTGGGCCAGTGCGCCGGCACAGCGGCAAAGCGCACCGCTGGGATTTGGTGTGGGACAGGACCAGCGTCAGTCGGATGAATATATCACCAGCATGGGCCAGTCGGGTCTGGGCATGCCGGATCGCGACTTTTACCTGAGCGAAGACACCCGCTTTGTGAACTTGCGTGAGCAATATCAGGCCCACATTGCACGTATGCTGATACTGGCTGGTTTTGATGATACCAACGCCTCAGATGCAGCGATCAGGGTGCTGGCGCTTGAGACCCGACTGGCACAAGCGCACTGGTCTCGCATCCAGAATCGCGACCGCAACGCCACCTATAACCGTATGACGCCGGATGAACTGGCGGCGCTGGCGCCCGGGATCAACTGGACGCGTTATCTGGAAACCGCCAACCTGGACCAGGTTCCGGCGCTGGTGGTGCGTCAGCCCACTTACCTCAGTGCGCTGGCAGAGCTTTACACCGATATCAGCATTGATGATTGGAAGCTTTATCACCAGTACCACCTGCTGCGCGGAGCCGCACCCTATCTGAATGCCGCTTTTGTTGATGAACAATTCGATTTTTTTGCACGCATTCTTAATGGGCAACCCGCCATGCGCTCACGTGAACAGCGCGCCGTTAATGCCGTCGAGCGTGTGATGGGTTTTGCCGTCGGCAAAGCCTACGTGGAGCGTCATTTTGAACCGCAAGCCCGCGAGCGCATGGATCAGCTGGTGGCCAATCTTCTGGACGCGTTCAAGGTTGCGATTGACGAACTGGAATGGATGACCCCGGCCACCAAGGTCGAAGCCCAGGCCAAACTGGCTGGACTTAATACCAAAATCGGTTATCCGGACCAATGGGAAACTTACGACTGCCTGCAGATCAGCGCCGACGATTTGCTTGGCAACATCCAGCGTTCGGCTGTCTGTGAGCACGAGCGTATGATGGCCCGGCTCGGGCAGCCAGTGGACCGCAGTGAGTGGTTCATGACCCCGCAGACAGTAAATGCCTACTACAGCGCCACAATGAATGAAATTGTGTTTCCTGCAGCCATCCTGCAACCGCCATTTTTTAATGTGCAGGCTGATGATGCTGTGAACTATGGCGCTATTGGTGCCGTGATAGGTCACGAAATCACCCATGCGTTTGATGATCAAGGGCGTCATTCTGATGGCGAGGGCAATCTGCGTGACTGGTGGGCGCCTGAAGACGCAGCCAACTTCACGGCGCGCGCCCAGCGCATGATTGATCAGTTTGATCAATATGAGCCGTTGCCAGGGCTGCATATTCAGGGGGCGCTGGCGCTGGGGGAGAACATCGCCGACTTGGGTGGCTTAACGGTAGCTTACAAAGCCTGGCAGCTCAGTCTGGATGGACAGGAACCTGCTGAACTGGATGGATTCAGTGGTGAGCAGCGCTTTTTCCTGGGTTGGGGGCAGATCTGGCGCATACAGTTTCGTGAAGAAGCCTTGCGCCAGCAGCTGATCACCGGGCCGCATTCACCTGGAACTTACCGTGTGTTAGGTCCGCTCTCCAATATGCCGGAGTTTTATCAGGCATTTGCAGTCAGCGAAACTGATGCGATGTACCGGCCGCTGGATGTACGCGTAAAAATCTGGTGATCAATTAAAACGGGCGAGGTGCCTGGACACCGACAGCCAGGCGCCGGCCCAGCCCAATATCAGACCGCCGGCCAGCAGCACCAGCGCAGCATTTATATCAATGCCGATAAACCGATATTGCTCACCATAAAATACCAGCAGCGTTTCTGCTGGCTCGCGCAGCAATAACAGCAGCACTTGCAGCAGCAACCAAGCCAGTGCAGCGCCCAACAAACCTTGCCAGGCGCCGCTGTATAAAAACGGGCGTGCAATAAAGGGCCGGGTCGCTCCAATCAGGGTCATCACCCGTACTTCTGCTTCGCGTGCAGCAAACTGTGTACGAATAGCGTTACCAACAATAAACAGTACTGCCAGCGACAACACCACAATCAGTGCTATCACGACGCGGTCCACCAGGTTCAGCAAACTGTTCAGCCGTTCAATCCAGGCCTGGTCCAGACTGACCAGACGAATACCTTCTTCGGATGCAAAAGCATCGCGAATCGCCAATGCTGTCTGCACGTCAGTATCAGCCGCTTGTACTACCAGACTGGCCGGCAGCGGGTTGTTGTCCATGCTGGCAACAACGTCACCGAGCCCTGACCACGACGCAAAGTCTGCTGCGGCCTGGTTGGCGGAAATAAAATCGACCTGGGCTACCAGCGGGTGTTCCTGCAAGTCATGACGCAGCGTTTCAATCCGGGTCGGGCTGATATCGGTATGCAGATAAAAACTGATGCGATGGGTTTGATCCAGCGAATGCCCAAACTGGGCGACATTCTGGCCGCCTACATACAGCAGCGCAGGCAGCAGCAGAGCGATGGCAATTACCATCAGGTTCATCAAACTGTTCAATGGCTGTGTGTAAAGGCGCCGCAGCGCATCCACTGCACTGTCTCGATGCTGGCCGAGTATTGTGCGGGTTTTACGCGCCGGACTTTGACCACGCTGCGCACCGGAACGATGGTTGGCTGCTGCCATCAGTTCATCTCCCGCACGCGGCTGGGGTGCAGCTCGTCGTTGATCAGCACACCCTTGTCCAGCGTCAACATGCGATGACGCAGGCGCGTGATTAATGACAGATCGTGACTGGCAATCAGCATGGACACACCAATCTGGTTGAACTGTTCGAACAGTTGCATGATTTCTGCCGCCAGTTCTGGATCCAGATTACCGGTAGGTTCGTCAGCTAACAATATCTGCGGGCGATTCACCACAGCGCGGGCAATGCCTACACGTTGCTGCTCGCCGCCGGACAAATGTATTGGGTTGAGTTTTTCCTTGCTGAGCAAACCAACCTTGTCGAGCGCGGCACGCACACGACGCGCCGCTTCGTGACGATCATAAGCATCAATCTGCAGCGGCAGCATGACATTGTCGAAAACACTGCGGTCATACAGCAGCTGGTGATCCTGAAACACTACACCAATGCGGCGGCGGTACAGCGGCAATTCCTTGCTGTTCAGACGATGGATATTGCGGCCACCCACCAGAATCTGCCCCTGGTTAACCCTTTCCGTACCCATAATCAGTTTGAGCAGTGTGCTTTTGCCAGCGCCGGAGCGACCGGTGAGAAAAGCCATTTCGCCTTTGTTGAGTTCAAATGAGACTTGCTTCAGTGCCTGGTGACCACCCGGATACTGTTTGCTGACCTCATCAAATTGGATCATGGGGCCTGATATCCCTTATTGATCGGCAGATTTGTTAAACAGCGCTGACACAAAATCGTCGGCGTTAAACGGTCGCAGATCTTCGGCCTGTTCACCAATACCAATAAAACGGATAGGCAGACCCAGCGCTTTGGCGATGGCAAACACCACACCGCCTTTGGCTGTGCCATCAAGCTTGGTCAGGCACAAACCGGTAAGATTGACCGACTCATGAAAACTGCGCGCCTGATTGAGTGCGTTCTGACCCGTTGTTGAGTCCAGCACCAGCATCACTTCATGTGGCAGACTGTCATCGAGTTTTTTAAGAACACGCACAATTTTCTGCAGTTCCTGCATCAGATTGGCTTTGTTGTGCAGACGTCCGGCGGTATCAGCAATCAGTACATCAATACCGCGCGCGCGGGCTGACTGATAGGCATCAAAAATCACTGACGCAGAATCCGAACCAGTGGATTGTGCGATAACTGGCACCTGGTTGCGCTCACCCCAGACCTGTAGCTGCTCCACGGCAGCAGCGCGGAAGGTATCGCCGGCGGCGAGCATCACTTTGCGGTTTTCCTGCTGGAAACGGCGCGCGAGTTTGCCAATGGTGGTGGTTTTGCCTACGCCGTTAACACCAACTACCAGAATCACAAAAGGTTTGTGTTCACTTTTGATCTCGAGTGGAGCAGAGCAGGGCGTCAGCAGATCGCGCAGCTCCTGCTGCAACTGCTGCATCAGTGCATCGGCGTCTTTTAACTGATTGCGTTTCAGGCGTGCAGTCAGCGAACTGATGATCTGGTCGGTGGCCTCAATGCCAACATCGGCGGTCAGCAGCTGCATTTCAATTTCTTCAAGCAGCGCCGCATCAATGGTTTTTCGGCCGCCAATCAGCGCGCTCAGACCCTCAGCCAGATTTTCGCGGGTACGGCTCAGACCCTGTTTCAGGCGGCTGAAAAACCCGCCGCTTTTTTCAGCTGCGGGAGAGGGAGCTACAACTGCATCTGCAGCAGGGGCTGGTGCAGCGGCAGCTTCAATATCCGGTTCCGCCACGGCTGCCAGCGCTTCAGCAACAGTCTGTGTTTCTTCCGCTGCCGGGATGGCGGCTTCCGTTAAGGATTCAGGTGCAGGGGACGGCGTTTCTTCAATAGCCGGAGCTACAGCGGGTTGCTCCGCTGTCGGTTGTGTCGAAGTGTCCTGACGCTTTTTGAAAAAACTGAACATGTGCAATCTACCCGGCTTACCTTTAATCAGGGCCGACAGTCTAGCATTTTGCCGCCATGCTGCCCATGACGGGGCTGTTATCAATGGGGAGTCACAGTACAATCCCGTTTGCAACACACCCAAACTTAAGCACAAGAGCTGTTTATGTCCTCAAAAGTTTCTGGCAAAAAGCCTGTGGCCGCCCGTCCCTCTGGTCAGCAGAACACGCTGCGCATCATTGCGGGTTACTGGCGCGGACGTAAATTGCAGTTCCCCGATGTGCCGGGACTAAGGCCTACACCTGACCGTGTCCGTGAGACCCTGTTTAACTGGCTGCAGGGGCTGACGCTGGATGAAGAATGCCTGGACCTGTACGCCGGCAGTGGTGCCTGCGGGCTTGAAGCGCTGTCGCGTGGAGCCCGTCATGTCGTGTTTGTGGATGCTGCTACTGAGGCCGTGAACGCAATTCGCAGCCATCTGAATTTGCTTAAATGTGATCAGGCTGAGGTGATTCATAGCAGTGCGCAACAGTATTTGGGACGCCAGCAGGGTGACAATGCCCGCCGTTTTGGTCTGGTGTTTATGGATCCGCCATTTGCTGAAGGGCTACTGCACACAGACTGTCAGCTTTTGGAAACCAGCGGTGTGCTCAAAGCCAACGCCTGTATTTACCTGGAATCAGGCGAGCCTCTGGCAGATATGGCGTTGCCGCCCAGCTGGGTATTACACAAACAAGGCCGTGCTGGCGCGGTGTATTACGGACTGTGCCGTCGACAGCCCGCTGAGGAGCCAAACTTGTGACGGCCAGCTTTCAGGCCCCGCTGTGGTTACCCGGCGGACATCTGCAGACCTTGTGGCGCAGATTTGCCAGCCCTCAGAGGGCTTTTGAGCGCCAGCGTCAGCGCCTGGAATTGCCGGATGGCGACTTTGTGGACCTGGACTGGTTGCGCAGTAATCAGACAACACCAGAGACAAAACCCCTGATATTTCTGCTGCATGGCCTCGCTGGCAGCAGCGACTCTCCTTATATCCTTAGCATACAGACCCTGCTGCAGCAGAACGGTTACGACAGTGTGGCGATGAATCTGCGCGGTTGCAGCGGCAGTTATAACCGCCTGGCTGTTGCCTACCATTCCGGTTGTTCACACGATGTCGAGGCTGTGCTGACGCAGGTGTTGAGCATGGAGGAACCTTCGCGCACGCTGGTGGTGATTGGTTACTCACTGGGCGCAAATGTGTTGGTTAAATGGCTGACTGAAACCAGCCATCGTCAGCAGGTAGCCGGCGCTGTCAGTGTGTCCAACCCGTTCGCGCTGGCGCTATGCTGTGAACGCATGAACAGCGGTTTGGCGAGTGTGTATGGACGTTATTTCCTCAACAGCCTGCGCCGTGACTTCTACGCCAAGATCCAGCATCTGCAGCAAGCTGGCGCTGACACCGAAGTGGCAACCTTAAAAGCGCTGGGGTCGCTGGATGGATTAAAAACCCTGTGGGACTTCGATGATGCCGTGACTGCGCCACTGCATGGCTTCGCCGGCGCCCGCGACTATTACGAACGTTGCAGCAGTCGTCAGTTTTTACCCAGGGTTCGCAGTCCTCTGCTCATAGTCCATGCATTAAACGACCCCATCATTCCGCAGCAGGCCTTGCCTGGCCCGGATGAGTTGCCAGACGGTGCACAATACGACTATTTGCCAGCTGGCGGTCATGTGGGTTTTGTTGCCCGCAGTGATGCTCTGTGGCTGGAGCGGCGTCTGCTGCGTTTTATTGAATCGCTGTAAAAAGCTGTTCAGCGCATGCAGGGCTGACACCAGTCGGGCAGTGGTGTAGTGTAGGCGCCTCCTCTCAGCTTCAAGAAGAATGTTGATTCATGAAAACAGCGGTTTATCCGGGTACGTTTAACCCTATTACCAACGGCCACACCGACCTGGTGGAGCGCGCTGCGCGGTTGTTTGACCATGTCATCGTGGCAATTGGAGTTAATCGCCAGAAAAACAATACCTTGCCTGCTGAGCGTCGTGTAGAGCTGGCGCAGCAAGTGCTGGCGCACCTGCCCAACGTGGAAGTATGTTCCTTCGATACCCTGTTGATTGACTTTGTACGCTCTCGCGGCGCCAGCGTGATTTTGCGGGGCCTGCGCACCGTTGCTGACTTTGAATACGAATTCCAGCTGGTGGGCATGAACCGGCAGCTGGATCCGGAAATTGAAACCATTTTCCTGGCTCCGGAAGAACACTTGTCGTTTATTTCCTCCACTCTGGTGAGGGAAATTGCGTCGTATGGCGGCGATATCTCACGTTTTGTGCACCCGATTGTGGTCGAGGCCATGCGCGAGCTGAATTCCGCGAAATAAGCTCGCAAGCGCTTGCCAGCCTCAACGCTGACAGCGTGGACAATAAACCGAGCTGCGCTGGTTCTGACGGATTTCCTTTAGTGTGGTCGCACACACTGTGCAATTTTCGCCGGCGCGGCCATAAACCAGTAGCGATTGCTGGAAATACCCCGGTTTGCCGTCTCCTCCCACAAAATCCCGCAGAGTAGTGCCTCCCACCGCAATCGCATTGGCGATCACCGTTTTAATATGGGCAGTGAGCTGCTGATAGCGCGCACGTGAAATGGAACCGGCTTCAGTCTGGGGTCTGATGCCCGCCATAAATAACGCTTCGTTGGCGTAGATGTTGCCCACACCCACTACTACGTGACTGTCCATGATAAAGGACTTCACCGGCGTTTTACGGCCGCGGCTGCGGTCATAGAGATAGTCTGGTGCAAACTCCTCCGACAAAGGCTCCGGGCCAAGTTTTCTGAGCAGTTCGTGTTCATTAACCGGGAACTTTGCCCACAAAATGCAGCCAAAACGCCGTGGGTCGTGATACCTGAGAATGATGCCGTCGCTGAGTACAAAATCGACATGGTCATGTTTGCGGGGTATTTGCTGGTCATCAACAATGCGCACGCTGCCCGACATACCCAGGTGAACAATCACACAGCCTGTTTCCGTGTACAGGAGCAGATATTTGCCGCGACGATCAGTGCCCGTAAAACGCTGTCCGGCCAACCCCGAGCTGATTTCCGCCGGAACCGGCCAGCGCAGTTGTGCTTGGCGCACGCGCATTTCAACAATGGTGCGACCACAGATATGCGGGTCTATGCCGCGGCGGCTGGTTTCAACTTCAGGTAATTCCGGCATTGTTCCTCTGCAGGGAGTAGGCAAAAAAGCTGCCGCATTATAAAGTTAAGCGCAGATCAAGCCCAACGGATGATCAGGCATGTGTTATCTGTACCGATTAACAGTCTGCCCGTTATTCACAAGCCTGCGACGATTGTCGCCCGGGCCCCTTTGCACGTACACCTGTTTATTGCTTTTGCTGCTTGTGCCAACGTCTTTGCGGGCGCAGGCGGTGGATTTGACACACACGGCATCCAGTTTGCAGACCCCGCATCAGAGTCTGCAACAAACCATTGCCGCGCTGGAGTCCAGCGGGGACTTCTGGCATCCACAGATCGCAGAGTCCACTGCCAGTCTGGGTATGCTGTTACAGCAGGAGGGAAGGCATCAGGAGGCGCTTGATGCGCTCGAGCGCGCGGCCCAGATTCACCGCGTCAATCATGGGATTTTCAGTCTGGAGCAAACACCGCTGCAGGTGCTGCAGGTCAACAGCTTGCTGGCGCTGGATCAATGGGAGAAAGCTGACCAGCTTATGCGCGAACATTTTTATATCCATGTTCGCACTGCGCCGCCTTCCAGTCCTGAACTGGTGCGTGCTCTGGACACTTACGCCAGCTGGCATCTTCGCGCTTATATGGAAAATCGTGTGCCGCAGCCGCTGACACGCCTGGTTGATGCTTATCAGTTACATCGTCTGATCATTAAAAATCTGCAACAGCAAACACCTCACGACGCGCAGACGCTGGACCATTATCTGCGCCAGATGACTTTTATCGCGTGGCGCCTCAATCGTACCGTGTCTGTGATTCCATCCGGCATTTTGTTTGATTCCGGCCGCCAGGTTAATGATCAGTGGGTAGAAACGCTGGCAGCGGATGTTTTCAGGGTACGCAACAACACACTGTTAATGGGCGAGGCCGCGTTGCAGACGCTGGTGGATTCGGTGCAGCGTCGCCTCGCAGCGGCTGAGGGCAGTCCGCAAGCCAGGCAGCTGTTACAGGACTACGCGCGGACAAGGTTGGATCTGGCAGACTGGTATCTGAATACCAACGTACGCCGAAAGGCACTGGAGGAATACCGGCAAATATGGGAAGAGCTGGACAACAAAGATCCCGCGCTGGCGTTGGAAATGTTGAACAATATTGTGGTTCTACCCGCTTACGACTATGTGATTTCGTCTGATGCCAGTACCGCGCTGGTTAGTGCTACCCGAATTCGCAGTGCAGCCCCAATCAGTGTCCACGATCACACTCACTGGGAATGGGCGGAGATAGAATTTGATCTGAACCGCTACGGAGATGTGACCGAGGCCAGTGTCAGAAGTGCATCTGAGGAGCTTGATGATGAAGCCCGGCACCGTCTTGTCAGTGTCCTGAAAGGCACCCTGCTGCGCCCTATCATGTCCGCAGCGGGCACAGTAGAACGCGACGGACTGGTACACCGTTTTTATTACCACAGGGATATTTCGGGGCAGCGCCAGCAAGAGGACACACAATCCGATGAGGAAGATGACCTGGCTCGCGCCGGTGCCATTGAAACCGCGCTCAGTGAAGGGCAATAATGGCTCAAAGCTGACAGGCCTGATCCAGAGAAAGTGGTTCTGCAAACAACGGTCTTATAAGTAGCGGTCTTCCAAGTAGTCATTCAGTCAGCCCGCCACCGGTGGGCGGAGTAGTGGAACATGAAAATGTCGCAGCACAAACTGGTGATTGCCATGGGCCTGAGCGCCCTGATGCTCAGTGCCTGCGAATCGACCACGCAGACTCAGACTTCAACGAGTCTGCCAACACCTTCGATGCCCTCGTCAGCACCGAGTTCGTCTTCAAGCTCTTCACCCAGCTCTTCGTCCGGATCGCCGAGTTCGTTTCCCTCCACGCCAAGTTCCTCATCAGGCGCTTCGAGTTCATTTCCGTCTGGTTCACCAGCAGGTGCATCTTCCTCAGCAGGCACCAGCCTGCCGGATTTTTCCAGCGGACGGCGGCCCTCCGCTAATAATGGCAGCAGTGGCGGCGGTCGCAGTACTGCGGGTGTACAAATGCCCAGCTCCTCCGGCAACAACGGCGATGGCAGTATTAACGCCAGCGTGAACGCGGGTGGCGTCAGCGCCGGTACCGGGGGTATCAGCGCCAGCGCTGGGGGTGTTTCGGTCGGAACTGGTGGGGTCAGCGTGGCAGGTGTTTCTGTAGGTGGTGGTCTGCCAGGAGCAGGCAGCTCTGCCGCGGGTGGTTCCATGCCAGGTACAGGCGGTATTGCTGGGGCGGGTGCCGGAACGTCTGGCGCCGGGTCCATGGGGACTCTTGGCGGTACAGGCTCCATAGGGTCCGGCTCTGCCGGAGTTGGCACTGGAGGAGTTGGCTCAGGTGGATTAGGCAACGCCGGACTGGGTGGTGGCAGTGGCGTGATGACAGCCTCCGAGCGTGTAGCTGTACTGGACGGTGCTCTTAACCGCGGCTACGAAGACTTCGACGGCCTTATTCTGGAAGAACGCAGTCGCGCTCAGCGTCAGAGCAATGCTGTTGGCTCTGATCCCGCAGGGTTGTATGGACCAGGCGATTTTAACGACGGCATTCCAGGTATTTCCATGCCGGGCCAATCCGGTGGTAGTGGCTCCGAAGGTGGAGGTGGCTCTGGTCTGCCTGGCGGTGTGATTGCCAGCAATGGCGGAGAGGGGCCGCAAACCGGCGGCTCAGGTGGCTCGGTAGGAGGGCTGCGTGGCGGTCCGGCTGCGGATGTTGAAGGGGCGTTCCCTGTACCGGAGGACATTCCGGACGGACGCAATGATGACGTGGTTGCACGCCAGATTCGTGAAGCTGCCATGAAAGAACCGGATCCGGAACTGCGCGAACGACTCTGGGATGAATACCGCCGATACACAGGAATCAGTCAGTAAGGGTGGACGTATGCAGTTATCCAGACACGTTGTAAACAGCTTCAAGGCAGTCATAGTAGTGACCTGTGCGGTATTTTTGACTGCATGTGCTACAACATCGGTTAAATCCACCGAGTTTGTTCCTATAGTCCAGGGCAATGCGCCGATGGATGAGGACCTGTTGCTGGATATCGGCGTGCGTGTATTTGACCCGGGTATTGATCTGCTCAAGCAGGACGACCTTGATCGTGTTAATCCGGAAATCCGTCGTGCCGAGTCACGCTATGCGCCGCATCTGATGGCGGAAACATTACAGCGATCAGGCAACTGGGGTGTGGTAAGGGTATTGCCGGCTGAGCACACCACCATGGACGTCTATCTGGACGGGCAGATTCTGCTTTCCGATGGTGAGGGCATGATTGTCAAAGTCACCGTCAAGGATGCAACTGGACGCGAGTGGTATACCAAAGTTTATGAAGAACACATCAGCCGCTATAACTACGACCTGACCCAGCGCCGGTCCCATGACCCGTTCCAGGTCATATACAACACGATCGCAAATGACCTGCTGGCTTATCGTCAGCGTAGCGTTACTGACGAACAGATTCGCAACATTCGTACTGTGTCCGAACTGCAGTTTGCGGCCAATTTTGCACCCGACATTTTTGGCAGTTATCTGACTACCAACAACCGTGGTATCACCACTCCAGTGCGTCTACCGGCAGACAACGATCCGGCAATGGCCCGCATTCGCAATATCCGAGAGCGGGACAATCTGTTTGTGGATACTGTTCAGGATTATTACGCTACTTACGCACGGCAGATGCGTGGACCTTACGATGCATGGCGTGAACAGAGCTACACTGAAACCATGGCACTGGATGAAGCCGAACGCTCCGCGCGTCGTCGTTTTATTCTGGGAGCTGCAGCCATTGCCGGTGGCATCGCCGCCGTAGGCCAGAACAGCGCCGCCTCACAAATCGGAGGCATTGTGGGTGTAGGTGCCGGCGCCTTTCTGGTGCGTAGCGGTTTTGATCGTTCGCAGGAAGCACAAATGCATATTGCCGCATTGCAGGAGCTCAGCGAGTCGCTGGAGGCGGAAGTGGCACCAAAAGTGATTGAACTGGACGATCGCCAGATTATGCTTACCGGCACTGTTGAAGAGCAGTACAACCAGTGGCGCGAAATCCTGATGGAAATTTACCTGACGGAAACTGGTGGCTTGTAATGGTGGCACGCACGGAAAAAATTTCAGCCTGGGTGTGGGTCGCATTGGCTGCGCTCGTGCTGTTGGCATTGGCTGTAATTTTTGTGTTGCCAAAAGTTGTTGAGGAATATGAGTTACCTTTGACCCCTCGCGTCAGTCAGGCTCCCGCAATATCAAATTCGCCAGTCGCAGCACAACCTGCTGGTCCTGCCATTTCACCGTTTGAAGAAGCACAGATGGCACGTTTGCGTCGCGAAGCGCAGGATGCTCTGGCCAGCCTGCTGCAACGACAGACTGATCTGGAAGTGAACAGTGTCAGTGAATGGGCTGCAGAGGCCTACAACAGTGCGATTGCTGCTGCCCGCCGTGGTGATGAGTTCTATAGAACGGGCAATTACGCGGATGCTGCGCGGGCCTATCAGGAAAGTGACCAGGCCCTGGCGGCATTGCAGAGCCAACGACGTAACGAATTCGAACGCGTTATGACTGAAGCAGAAGCAGCCATGGTTGCGGGAGATGCAGAGACCGCGTTGGCACAATTTTCACTGGCCGCGCTGATTGACCCCAGCAGTGTTGAAGCTGACAAAGGGGTGCGCAGGGCGCAAGTTCTGGATCAGGTGGAAACCCTGCTGGCTGAGGGCCGGCTGCTGCAGCAAAACGGCGACTTGCAAATCGCACGTGAGCGTTTCCGTGAAGCTGCCGCGCTGGATTCCGAACATCCACGTATTGCAGAGCTGGTTGCAGAAAATGAACAGCTGCAACTGGAAGCCCGTTTTAATGCAGCAATGTCGGAAGGTTTTGCGCTGTTGCAACAATCACTCAGTGACGAAGCAGTGACTGCGTTTGAGCGCGCACTGCAAATCAAACCAGGCAACATACAGGCCGAGGAAGCCATCAACCAGACGCGCACCGAAATTACGCTGGCAGAGATAGCGGCCCAACGCGAACGCGCGCTGGAGCTGGAGAATCAGGAAAACTGGGCAGAGGCTGTAGCAGCCTACCAGCAGGTTCTGGAACTGGACCCGAATCTGGTGTTTGCACAGGAGGGACTGGACTACTCACAGCGTCGCCTGCAACTGGACACATTGCTGCAGACAAATCTGGATGACCCGGTACGTTTGTCAGATTCAGCAGCGCTGTTTGAAGCTGAGGAGGTGTACAACATAGCCGCTGATCTGTTACGAGACCTGCAGACAGACACAGACATGACAGCAGGCCCACGACTGACATCCCAGGTGGAGCGTACCGGCGAGCTGCTGCAAACGATGCAGGTGCCAGTGCCTGTCACACTGTTATCCGACAATAACACGCAAGTGACCATCTATCAGGTGGGCCAGTTTGGTGCGTTCAGCGAAAAAATACTTGAACTTAAACCCGGTCGTTATGTAGCTGTAGGTACCCGACCGGGTTACCGTGATGTACGAGAAGAATTTGTGGTTGGTTTCGGGCAGTCGCAGAGTACACTGAGCATACAGTGCAGCGAACAAGTACAGATAGTTAACAGGCGCTGAAACCATGCAGGATAAGCCTCAACAACCCGGTCAGCCGGAGTCATTTGCGCCGCTGGATGCTGCGGATATGATTACGCCGGTCGATTTTTCGCCGCCGCCTTCGCCAGGGCGTCGCAGGGGCTTCAAGCTGCGCTGGTATCACCTGCTGATGGGTGGTGCGTTAGCGGTGGTCAGTGTATCAGCCTGGTTTGTTCTTACCGCTCGTTCTGTGTTTGTTGATATCACTCCGCCCGAAGCCCAAGTGAAATTTGTACGTGGTTTTGCCGTGCAGATTGGCCCACGTTATTTGATGCGTTCCGGTGAATACGAATTGCAGGCGTCAGCCCCCGGATATTTTGACGGGCAGTTTGTGCTGCAAGTGGGCGATACCCAGGCTCAGACCCATCCCTTTACGCTTGAACCACGACCAGGTGTATTGACGGTAGATGTCAGTGGTGCCGACGGTTTGCCACTTCAGGGCGCGCGTGTGCAACTGGATGGTGTGGACATGGGCGTCACCCCTTTGCGCGATCTGGAAGTGCCACCCGGCACCTATGAGGTGCAGGTTCAAGCCGACCGTTATCTGTCCTGGCGCCAGCCACTGGAAATAGTAGGCCGACTGCAGGAGCAGAGCCTTGCCGCCACACTTGAACCCGCCTGGGCCGAAGTCAGTTTCAGCTCTGTTCCGGGTGACGCCGAAATTATCGTTAACGGCGAAGTCAAAGGTGTAACACCGGCGCGCATCGAGTTGCTGCAAGGCGCCTACGAAGTCACACTCAAACGCAGTGGCTACAAGGCCTGGCAGGACGACCTGCAGGTGGTAGCCGGCCAGAATATGGACGTGGCAGATGTCACACTTGAGGCCGCTGACGGTTTGGTATTTATACGCTCTGTGCCGGGTAACGCCAACGTCACCATCAACGGTGAGTTCCGTGGCCAGACGCCGCTGGAGGTTTTATTGCCGCCGGGACGCAGTCACGAAGTGCGTCTGTTCCGCACCGGCTTTACCACGGCGGTGCGCACAGTAACCACGGCTGCCGAGCGTGAAACCGATATCACCATAAGTCTGGATCCGGTCACCAGTCTGGTGCGTGTTATTGCAGAACCGGCTGATGCTGAGCTGTATGTGGACGGTGAACCCAAAGGCACGGCCAATCAGACGCTTGAACTGATGGCAGCGAGCCAGCGCATCGAAATCCGTCGCGATGGTTACGTGCCATATGCCACCAATTTTGTATCGCGTCCGGGGCTGGACCAGGAAATTCGCGTTCAGCTGAAAACAGAAGAGCAGGCGCGTCTGGACGCTATCAACCCGGAAATAGTCAGCGCTGGAGGGCAGACATTAAAACTGTTTTACCCGCACGCGTTTACCATGGGTTCATCACGGCGTGAACCGGGCCGCCGTGCCAATGAAACATTACGCGATGTGAATATGCAGAAAGCGTTCTACCTGTCACTGCATCCGGTGACCAACGAGCAGTTCCGTCGCTTCCGCCCTGAACATGCCTCCGGCACGCTGCAGGGGCGTTCGCTGGATCTTCCGAATCAGCCGGTTGTGCAGGTGAGCTGGCTGGATGCAGCGTTGTACAGCAACTGGCTCAGTGAACAGGAATCGCTGTCACCGTTTTATATTGTGGAAGAGGGTAATGTGACGGGTATCAATGCCGACGCCAATGGTTATCGTCTGCCCACTGAAGCCGAATGGGAATGGGCCGCGCGCGCAGATGGCCAGGGAGGCAGCGTGCGCTTTCCATGGGGTGACACCTGGCCCCCGCAAGCCGGCAGCGGCAATTTTGCCGATGATTCCACGTCTGCGTTTCTGGGTCAGTATCTGCGAGGTTACAACGACACCTATCCTGGCTCATCCAACGTCGGCAGTTTTGCGCCATCGCCACTGGGACTGTATGACATGGCTGGCAACGTTTCCGAATGGGTTCACGACGTATACGGCGCCGTCAGCGGTTTAAGCAGCGTACGCGAAACAGACCCGCTGGGACCGGAAGAGGGGCGTTATCGCACGATTAAAGGTTCGAGCTGGGCGCACGGCACCATGACAGAACTCAGGCCTTCCTACAGAGATTTCGGGGACGAGCCGCGCAATGATCTGGGTTTCCGTGTAGCGCGTTATCTGGGGGATTAGCTATGGCGCGAATTTTAAAGTGTCTGGTGTTGGCTTGTTGTCTGTTTACTCCGGCCGGTCTTATGGCCATCTATGCGCAGCAACAGGACAGTCAGCCCGTGCAGGACACTGAGCAAGAAACCCAGCAAGAAACGGAGCTAGAAACCCAGCAGGGCGAAAACCAGAGCGACGCGCAGCAAGAGGATAACAGCGCAACGCTGCCCGACATCGACAGCGAGCCGATACAGGCTGGGGCAGGCGGGCCGGGTCGCTTTATTCCGTCGGAGCAGATATCACAGGACTCAGGTGTGTCGTTTCCAGTCGACATCTAGATTTATAACAATTCGGGCAGCAGGAAGCATGGCATGAAACAGAAATATCTTTCCGAAGTCATCTACCAGATATTTGCATTGATTATTGTGGTAATCATTGTGCATGCAATTTATGTGGCTGTGATCCGCCCAAATGCCGCGATCATCATCGAGCAGCAGGCAGCGATGCAGCAAGCTGACAACAGCTACGTTCCCGAACAATCCCTGTACGTGGTACTGAGGGACTTTGAGCAGGAGACCTGTATTATTCTGTTCCTGTGGGCGATGGTGATGGTTGGTATGAAAACCTCGCGCACCATGAAAGAGAGGGCGCTGCTTGATCGCGAAATGCTGCAGGTGTCCGCGGGCACCAGTATCTTGCCCGAAGATGCCCGCCACTACGCGCGCCCGATTCAGACGTTGCCGGAAAAAGAGCAATTTTTTCTGTTGCCGCGAGTGCTGCAAGCGGCGCTGCATCGTTTTGGTACCACACGCAGTGTGCAGGATGTTTCTGCCACCATACGCAACATGTGTGAAAGTGAATCCGATCGTCTGGAAAGTGAACTGGCTATTGTGCGCTACATTGCCTGGGCGATTCCGTCCGTGGGCTTTTTAGGCACAGTGCGCGGTATCGGTGTGGCTCTGGGGCAGGCACAGCAGGCCGTAAACGGTGACATCCTGGGTGTCACCACCAGTCTGGGTGTGGCTTTTAACTCCACATTTGTAGCGTTGGTCACCAGTATCATCCTGATGTTCCTGCTGCACCAGCTGTCACTGATTCAGGACCGGCTGGTACTGGATACCGAACACTATTGTGATGAGCATCTAGTGCAATATCTGCAGGTGCCTGAACGTAGGCGCGCGCGAGATCTTCAGCGCGATGAAGAATCTACTGCTGGACTGGCCTGAGGTTACCCATGAGCCTTGCTGTTCTGGATCTGAATGACCACGAACTGGGTTTGTACGATAACTCAGGCCTGATCATTGCCAGCCCTGGTTATGTGCTGGCGCAGGGCAAGCATACGGTATTCGGTCAGAATGCTGCGCAACAAAGTCGTCTGCATCCAGTCAGCATCAATAACGAATTCTGGTACCGTCTGGGTATGGCGCCGTTGTCCCGCCCGCTGGCCAATTTTCGACATTATGCCGATATCGCTTATGGTCACCTGCTGCATCTGGCTGAGCAAAGTGATTATAAGGGCGACGTGGTGCTGTCAGTGCCCGCCAGTTTCAGCCGCGAACAACTGGCGATCTTGTCCGGTGTCATCAGACACAGCCCATTCAAACCGGTAGCAATGGTGGACGCAGCGCTTGCCAGCCTGCTGGCATTGCCGGGCCTTGATCAGCTGGTTTATGTCGATCTGCAATTACACCAATTGTCTTTAACACGTTTGACAATCAAAGACGAACAAGTTCGACGTGACGCCTTTATTACTGTATCCGGTGCAGGCTGGATTCATCTGGCCAACACAATAGTGCAGGTGGTAACCGACGCATTTGTAACGCAGTCACGGTTTAATCCTCAGCACCGCGCGGACTGGGAGCAGAGTTTGTACAACCAGCTGCCTGACTGGTTGCAACAGTTCAAGCTTGGACAGTCAGAAATTGTTGCGCAGATACAAACGGAAAACAGCCTGGTACAGGCGCGCGTCAGTCTGAATGATGTGCTGGAAGCGCTGGGCACAGCGTTCCATAAAATCAGCCAGCAGCTTGAGCAGTTGATGCAGAATCAGGACGCGGCCTGTGATATCACATTGTCAGCTCGCGCAGCGATGATTCCGGGATTGCAGAGCTGTCTGCAGGCATCTGTGCATAGTGTCCCCGGTGAACAACTGGCGATGCTTTGTTTGCAGGCTCTGCCGCAGTCACTGTCCTCCAGCGCTGAGGCCATCCCCATGCTGACTGCGCTGACGCTGAAAGTATCTGCACCTGTGGGCATCGGAGCAACGTTGCAGCAACCGCTAAAGCGCCAACCCACACATTTGTTATGGCAGGCACAGGCATGGCCTTTGCCTGTGGCGGTAAAAGTGGATACCGATGGCCAATGTGAAATTCTGGAGAGCAGTGACGATGCGGATGTTGTGTTCAGCATCCGCGAAAAAGACGGGCAGGCCCAGCTATTAACGCGGCAACCGGATATCAGGGTTGCCGGCAAACTTGTAAATGGCAGTCATCCTGTATACGCCGGCGATAACATCCGTCTGGGCTCGCCGGCAGTAGAACTGCATTGCATACGGGTCATAAGCTGATATGGCCAGAAAACAAAAAAATAACTTCGACCCAATCAGCCTGTCATTTCTGGATGTTATGTCGTGCGGCTTTGGTGCTGCCATCCTGCTGTTTTTGATTCTGGACCATAACATCACGGAAGCGCGTAACCAGGCGGATCCGGTCACAACAGCAGAAGTAGCGATGTTGGAAGTTGATATCCGTGAAGGTCAGGAGAATCTGTTCCAGATTCGTAATACCGTGGATCGCATCAATCTGGAAGTGGTCGAGGCACAGGGCCTGGCTGAGCGTATACAACGCGATATTGATGATTTCCTGTCGCAACTGGCAGCTCTGGAAGGGGACTCCTCTGCCAATGAGGACACTCTGGAGCAACTGCGCGCGGAAGTTGAATCATTGGAACAGGAACTGCTGCGTCTGCAAGCCGCCGCCGTTGAGGAGCGGGGACTGGCCAGCCGGGAGTTTGTGGGTGACGGGGACCGTCAATATCTGACTGGCATGTTTTTGGGCGGAAACCGCATCATGATTTTGCTTGATGGCTCGGCCAGCATGCTTGATGACACGCTGGTTAATATCATCCGCACACGCAATATGTCCGATGATGCCAAACGTAATGCCCCCAAATGGCAACGCGCGCTGAAAATTGTCGAGTGGATCAGCAGCCAGTTGCCACTGAACAGCCAGTACCAGCTGATGGTTTTTAATGAAAGCACCCGTATGGTATTACCTGGATCCGAAGATCGCTGGCTGGAGGTAGCGGATCAGGATGAATTAAACGACGTGGTACGCGTGCTTCGCGAACAGGTGCCAGGTGGTGGTAGTAATCTGGAGGCAGCACTGCGCACCATCAGCACGATGTCGCCACCGCCGGACAACGTGTATCTGATTACTGACGGGCTGCCCACCCAGGGAAGTCGCGCCATCAGTGGCGGCACTATTTCTGCTCAGGACCGGTTGCGACTGTTCAGTGATGCGTTGCAGGTGGTGCCACGTAATATGCCAATCAACACAATTCTGTTGCCGATGGAGGGAGATCCGGCGGCTTCTGCAGCGTACTGGCAACTGGCTCTGACCAGTGGCGGATCGTTTATCACCCCGGCGCGAGATTGGCCGTGATGGCGGGCGGAGGACATACACATGGCTTTGCGTAAAAAAGACAGCAAAGACGGTGCCGGTAGTACCATCGCTTTTCTGGACGTGATTTCCTGCGGCTTCGGGGCGATGATACTGCTGCTAATGATCACCAACAGTTCCACCTCGCCGACGCTTGAGCAATCAGAGGCCGACATGGGCCAGCCCATCGCTGCGCTGCAGCAGACACTGTTCGACATTCGCGGTGAAACCGATGTGCTGAATCGTGAACTGAACGCACGCCGTGAACAGCTGTCAGCCTATCGTGATCGTGTGGCTCTGCTGGAGCGTGAACTCTCGACTGTGCGCGGACGTTACCTGGCTGCAACACAAACTGAAGATCAAACTCTGCAGGAGGAAACCCAGCTGGCAATTGCACGCCAGTCACTGACTGCCGAAATGCAGCGCCTGCTCGGTACTCAGTTTACGCGCTCCAACAACGTGATTGGCGGCGTGCCGGTAGACAGTGAATACATCATTTTTATTATCGATACTTCGGGCAGTATGTTTTACAACGCCTGGCCGCGCGTGCTGTCGATGATCAGCGAAGTTCTGGATGTCTATCCGGAAGTCAAAGGTATACAAGTCATGAACGATATGGGTGACTACATGTTTCCCGCTTATCGTGGTCAATGGATTCCGGATACACCTGCCCGACGGCAGGCAATTGTCAGCACACTGCGTAACTGGACGCCCTTCAGTAACAGCAGTCCGGTTGAAGGCATCACACGCGCTATCAGTTCGTTTTATTCACCAGAACAAAAAATAAGCCTTTATGTATTTGGTGATGACTTCATGCCAGGTGGCTCAATTACCCGTGTCATTGAAACCGTGGACCGTATCAACCAGACTGATAACAACGGCAACCGTATGGTCCGTATTCATGCCGTCGGATTTCCGGTATTGTTTGACCTGGATTCTCGCTACCAGGACAGCTTGTACCGCTTCGCACACTTGATGCGGGAACTGGCAGAACGTAATGGTGGCAGTTTTGTAGGTCTGAATTCTTACCAGTAACAAAAACGAGACAGGAGTCGCAAGTGAACAGCGTAGTAATTACCGGCAAACGATGGACGCAATTGGCAAAACTGTCAGCGTTGCTTGTGTTTGTGTTGGCGCTGACCTCATGTGCTGCACGCACTGTTACTGTGCAGGGCTCTTACCCACGGCCAAATATTCAGACCATTCCGCTGACGCTTGGCGTGTATTACGGTGAAGGTCTGAACGATTTTGTTTATACCGAACGCAGTGATACCGGAGATGACGAGTATTTTGTTCATACCGCTCAGACCCATCAGGATCTGTTTAATACGGTTTTACCTGCAATGTTCCAGCGCGTAGTAGAGCTGGATTCTCTTGATCAGGCGGCTGCCGCTGGTGTGAACGCCGTATTTATTCCGCGTATTAATGAATTTCAGTTGGGCATGCCACAAAAAACGCGTCTGGATGCCTACGAAGTCTGGGTGCGTTACAACATGCGTCTGACCACCCCTGAGGGTGGTTATATCGCCGATTGGGTGATGACCGCGTATGGCAAAACATCCACAGCCACCTTCAGTAGCACCGAGCGCGGAATAAACGACGCTGCTGTGGCAGCGCTGCGTGATCTGGCTTCAAATTTTTCGCTGGGATTTACCCGCGTTCCTGACGTCAGTGACTGGCTGCAGCGAACGGTGCAATAACCGCCGGCAGCAGGCGGTCGTAACAAGACTGGCACTTGAAAGTTCTGACAGGAGTCAGCATGAACAAAAACATCCATCAGCAATCCCGAGGTCACTGGCAGTGGCCGTTGCTGGTGTTTGCCATGAGCTGGTTGATGCAGGGCTGCACAACAACAACCATTGATCAGTTTCGCCAGGGCGCCACCGGTATCAGCGATGGTGAAGCAGTAGTGATTCTGGGCCGTCGTCAGGGTGCCGCGTATGAAACTCGCGCCCAGTTTGTTGAATGTGTAGGTGATCGCATGGGCCGCGGCAACAATGGCGTGCGTGTGGTCCCCGAGCCAGAATTTGTGGATGCGCTGTTCCCCTGGTTTGAGCCTCGTACCGCACCTCTGCGCAGTGAAGACCTGCAGGCGTTGATGGCGCAGCCGTTGGTCACTGAAAAAATGACCGAGTTTGGTATTCGTTATATTGTCTGGCTGGACGGGCAAACTGAAACCACCAATCGTATGGGTTCGATTTCCTGTGCTGTAGGGCCTGGCGGTGGCGGCTGTTTTGGTTTTGGCTCCTGGGAAGATGATTCCAGTTATGAAGCCCGCGTCTGGGATGTGTCTTCACACACAGCGGTGGGCACCATCAGTGCAGAGGCGAATGGACAGTCCTACATGCCCGCAGTGTTTGTACCTATACCGCTGATCGCTCGTGTTGAAGCCAACGCTTGTGCCAGTCTGGCCAACCAGCTCAAACAGTTTGTTCAGGGAGAATAAAGTGTTTAAGTCCAAACCTCTGACTGCTCTTGTCTGCGCCACTGTGTTGATAACTGCTATTCAAGGCTGCGCTGTGAATCCGGCCACAGGCACACCTAATCTGGTCATGATGAGTGAAAGCCGCGAACTGGAAATCGGCAAGGAAGAACACGAAAAAGTGCTCTCCGGACTGCGCGTGGTTGAGGATGAGCGTCTCAACCGCTATGTCGACGAAGTCGGCCAGCGTGTTGCCAAAGCCAGTCACCGCCCTGATCTTGAGTACACATTTACGGTTATCGACAGTCCGGAAATTAATGCCTTTGCGCTGCCGGGTGGTTATGTATACATCAACCGCGGCCTGTTGTTGTACCTGAAAACCGAAGATGAACTGGCCGCCGTGCTGGCGCATGAAGTGGGTCATATCACCGCGCGTCATGCCATTCAGCAGCAGGCGCGTGGGCAGTTAGGCCGCGCCGCCGCCACAGTCGGTGGCGTGGTCGCTGCCGTTGCCACCGGCAGTGGTTATATTGGCTCCGAGCTGATGCAGATCGGTTCCATCTGGGCCGCCGCCGGTGTTAGCGGTTTTGGTCGTGAAAATGAACTTGAAGCCGACAGCCTGGGAGCCAGATATCTTCATAACGCGGGCTACAATCCACGCGCGATGATTGATGTGTTGTCGGTGCTCAAAAACCAGGAAGATTTCAACGTACGCGTTGCGCAGCGCCAACCCAGTTACCATGGATTGTTCACTACTCACCCGCGTAACGATGTACGTCTGCATCAGGCGGTATCACAGGCAGGTGAACTGTCGTCAGAGAATATACGTGAATCTGATGCGGCCGTATTCCGGCAATACATAGAAGGCCTGCTGTGGGGTGAGAATACCTCGGCGCCCAGCGACCGCAACCGTTATTACCAGGATCTGCTCAGTTATACGATGGTATTTCCGGATAACTGGAGTCTTAATTCCACGCCTACAACCGTCCAGGCCAGCGCCCCTGACGGCAGCGCAGTGCTGCGTGTAGAAGCTCTGCGAATGCAGGACAACAAAGAACCAAGACTTTATATCCGCGAGAATCTCGGCATAGAGTTGCAACGTTCCGAGCCGCTGCAGCAATTCCGCCTGCAGGGTTATACCGGTGTACACACCAATGCAGCCGGCCGCGAAGAGCGTGTTGCTGTTTTGTATCTGGGCGCACGTGTGTTTGTAATGCGTGGAGAAATTATTAACGCCGAGCAGTCAGCTGAAATTGATCGTTTGCTGTTGGCGTCAATTCGCACATTCAGGGCAATCCAGAACAATGAACGCTCTGGCGCCAATAATCTGCGTGTGCGTTATGTGCAAGTCACCGAAGGTTTTGACTGGCGAATTCTGGCCGCTGCCAGTCCAATTCCTCAGTACCCGGAGGAGACTCTGCGTTTGTTGAATGGATATTATCCAATCGGTAGTCCGCAACCAGGAGAGTGGATAAAAATTCTGATGTAATAATAATTAAAAGGACATGTTATGAAGCGTCGAACTGCGGTAAAAATTTTCCTGCCAGCGCTGACCTCAGCAATTGCCCTTTCTGCGCTGATTGGTCTGAGCAGTGCCCAGACTGCAAGTCCTGCTAACGGTGTGATCACTACACGCACCCATGTGTTTACGCCAGTTGCTGACGGTGTGTATCACGTCACCGGCACTGGCGCCGTAAATGTGATGAGCCACTCGATGCTGATTGAAGGCGCCAATGATTTGCTGCTGGTGGATTCCCATGTCACACCCAATGCAGGTCTGGCGCTGATTGATGCCGTTAAAAACGTCAGCGACAAACCGGTGCGTTATCTGGTTAATACTCACTACCATTTTGATCATGCTCACGGTAATCAGGTCTTTCCGCCGGAAGTGGAAATTATTGGCCATACCTATACGCGCCAGAAGCTGAGTGGCGAACTGGGAAATGTGCTTGAAGAATCTACAGTAATCAGTTTCACCGAGGGTGTTCCGGATCAGGTGGCCCAGTTACGCCAACAGGTCAGCAATGAAAGTGATAGCGCCAGGCGCAGTGAACTGCAAACGCGTCTTGCGATTGCGGAGGCCCATCAACGCTCGTTGGGGGAAGTGGTGCCCACTCCACCGAACATTACTATTGATGACAGTATGAGCATCTACCAGGCCGTTTCGGGCGGTGGGCGCGAAATCCAGATTCGTTATCTGGGTCGTGGCCATACCGGCGGGGATGTGGTCGTGTTTTTGCCACATGAAAAAGTAGTGTTTACCGGTGACCTTATGGTGCCTGGTATCCCTTATATGGGGGATGCGCATGTGGATGAATGGCCGGATACACTGGAGCAATTAAAACAACTCGACTTTGACACACTGTTGCCCGGGCATGGGCCTATTGTAGAAGGCAAGCAGCGAGTGGACTATCTGCAGGCCTACCTGCGCGATCTTTGGCGCAACACAGATGCGTTAAAACGTCAGGGTTTAAGTGCGGAAGCTGCTGCGCAGCAAATTGATCTGACCGCACACGGTAACAACTTTGCACAGATTAGCGGACCTGGTGCTGACGTGCGTGCGATTCGGCGAATCTACGCGCTGTTGGATCAACGCTGATTATCGTTTTAACAACAGTTCCAGTTTGTTAAGCAGTTTTAAACCACGCTGGCCTTGCAGCGGATAATAAAACCACGGTTTGGCCAGCGTGGCAGTCTGCAATGTCAACCACTGCTCGGCCAGCGGTAGCTGTTCGGCAGAGCGTTGGCAGAATTCCTGGCTTTTCTGCTCACTCATAATCTGGATCGGATAAAAACCGCATTGACGTGATTTTTCTGCCCAGCGCATTGCCAGTGTGCGCTGTTTGCCTCGCCATGCCGGTGCTCCCGGCAACCAGGCCACAAATGGATTTTTTAAATACAGCATCTGTTCAAAATGCTGGCGTGCTTGCTGTTCGTTGTGTGCTTCGCGCTGTTGAAACTGCCATTGCTGCTCGTGCAGTAGACCTGTGTTGATCATAAACACATCGGAGTACCAAGCGCCGGCACTGCGATGTTGGCGCTGCACGCAGTAAGCATTTTTATCAGTCTGATAATGAATATCAGCTGACTTCGCTTTCAAAAATGCCGGTTGTACAAAGCCGCGATGTTGCTCGGCAAACAGTTGCTGCCATTGCTCAATTTCCTCTGCGGACACCGGGCGAACAATCTGCATATCGTCCTGAATTGCGCACATCAGGACATTGTCGGGCAAATGTTCCAGCGCTGACTGCAGGTTCTGATACAGGCCGCCGTGTTTGCTGCGACTGCCATCTTCATCCAGAGGCGGCTGATGTATTTCCACCTCAGCTCCCAGCTCAGCCAGAATCTGACGAGTCATTTGATCTGTGCTGTTGTCATCCCAGATCACAATGTGGGCCTCAGTCATACATTTCTGAACGGATCGCACACAGTTGCGCAGGAACTCACCGCGGTTGAAGGAGAATATCAGTACATGGATTTCAGGCGTTATCATCTTGCTGGCACGCGGTAAATTGCAGTAAGGTCAGGCGCGAAACCTATCACAACCTGCAGCTCGGTAAAAACACTCCATGACAAATTCTGCGGATCCGTGGACCCGGCTGTATCAGCAACACTCCCGCCAGGTGCTGGCAACCCTGATTCGCCTGCTCGGTGACTTTGACAGGGCTGAAGAGGCCATGCATGAGGCTTTTGCGTTGGCCTTGCAGCAATGGCCACGGGACGGTGAACCTGAAAACCCGGTGGCATGGCTGGTCAGTACGGGACGCTTCAAGGCCATTGACCAGATTCGTCGGGAAAAGCGCGCACGTGAGTACAGCTCACGCTGGGCTGAAGAATATCTGGTGCCCGGTACCGGTGAGAACCTGGACAGCATTGCTGACGATCAGCTGCGCCTGATTTTCACCTGTTGTCACCCTGGACTGGCCGTGGAGGCTCAGTTGGCAATGACCCTGCGAGAGATGTGTGGTCTGACTACGGAGCAGGTCGCTCGTGGTTTGTTGCAGCAGCCGACAACAGTCGCGCAGCGAATTGTGCGTGCCAAACGCAAGATCCGTGATGCCGGCATTCCCTATGAAGTGCCTGAGGCAGCGCAGTTGCCTCAACGTCTGGGGACGGTCTTGAAAGTGATTTATCTGATGTACAACGAAGCCTACTCAGCGAGTTCGGGAGAGCAGGTGGTAAACGTTGATCTCTCGACCGAAGCTATCCGCTTATGCCGTTTGTTGCAGCAGCTATTGCCCCATGCGGATGTTGCAGGTTTGCTGGCCCTGATGCTGCTTCAGGATGCGCGCAAGGCTGCTCGGCAAACCCGAGATGGACGTCTGCTGACGCTGGAGCATCAGGACCGTTGTTTATGGGACCGGGAGCAAATTGAGGAAGGCACAAAGTGGTTGGACTGGTCGCTGCACAATGGTGTTGCGGGTTTTTACACATTGCAGGCTGCCATCGCTGCCTTGCATGCCCAGGCTCCGCAGTACGAAGCCACCGACTGGGAACAGATCTGCGGCCTGTATGACCTGCTGTTGCAAGTGGCACCTTCTCCGGTGATTGCACTTAACCGCACGTGCTGATTTTTATCGTCGACTTGGGTGCCGCGACGACGCAATTGCGGCCTACGAACAGGCGCTGGCGTTGACTTCCCAAGGCCCGGAGCAGCAGTTCCTGCAAAGCCGGCTGGATGAACTGAGATCACCATAGCAAATTGGTATGTCGATTGTGCGTGAGGCCGAACGACTACTGTGCACAAGCCGAATCTTTAAAAAGGAGCACAGCAATGAAATACCTGGCACTGGTGTATTACCAGGAAAGCATTATCAACGCGATGACTGAAAAGGAATGGCAGGATCTTAATCAGGAATGTATTCGTTGCGTAGAAAAACTCAGCAGCAGTGGCAATTATGTTGCAGGCAATGCTTTGCATCCTGTGGAAACAGCTACCACGTTGCGAGTGCGCCACGGCGAAGTCTTGATATCCGATGGGCCATTTGCTGAAACCAAAGAACAGCTGGCTGGTTTTTATATGCTGGAAGCACGTGATCTGAATGAAGCTATTAAACTTGCCACCAACATTCCGCCTGCACGGTTAGGCAGCATCGAGCTACGCCCGATCCGTGACCTGCCTCCCAAAGTCGAATAAATGTCAGCAGAATAGGTCCAAAATGGGGTCAGACCCCATTTTGGACTACCCAAACGCTTTGCGCAGTTCAGCGAGATCCAGCTTTTTCATTTGTAGCATCGCTTCGGTAGCACGTCGCACAACTTGTCCCAGTAATGATGAATTTCTTGCTGGGTGCCTCAAAATACCTGTAAGGAAATTGCCGGAGAAAACTGGAACAGGGGGCCGCCATTCATCGCAGGTGCTCCTGATAATTGTTATACAGCTGTAGTCGCAGTGGCCTGTCTGGATTCGACACTCCATCATATTTTCAGGAAAAATTGTTGCGCACACGCTCCAGGTGGGCAAGCACAGAATCTTTGAGGGCGGGCGGGTCCAGCACAGTCATCGGGCAAGGCATCTGCACCAGCCAGCGGGCAAACCAGTCCAGGCTGTCAGTGCTGGTATCAAGCAGTAGTCCACCGTTCTGCGGTTGCAGTAAACCTTCAAGTCCATGCAGATAACAGGAAGCTGTTGATACATCGGTGTGCAGTATCACTTTCACCGGATGCTGACGCGGCACATTCAACATGCTCTGATGCAAATGAGCTGCGGCATCAAAATCAGCAGGGCGCAAAAAGCTGTGCGGCAATGCGCGCACATTGGATAAACGATCCAGACGGAATGAACGCAAATCCTGGCGCAGATGGCACCAGCCTACCAGATACCAGTACCCGCGTCTGAACACGATGCCATAAGGATCTACCTCGCGTTCCAATGGCTGGGCCCGATCAGCCTGGTAGCTAAACCTGACCCGTTGCTGCGCATGCGCGGCATCGGTCAATAACAGCAGATCGTCCTTGTTGCGAAAGGTATGGACTGCAGGCAGTACCAGACTGGCGCTGTTACTGATGGCTCGAACACGCCGTTTTAAATTATCCGGCATCACCCGTTCCAGTTTCGCTTGCACTGCGGCAATGGCCGGTTCTGTCTCTGTCAGACCCAGTTGCCCGACAGCCAGCAGCCCCATGGAAATTGCCAGCGCTTCTTCCTGGGTAAACATCATTGGTGGAAGTTTAAAACCGGCGACGAGTTTATAGCCGCCGTAACGGCCTTGTTCTGTGGTAACTGGAATACCCAGTTCTTCCAGCGTAGCTACATAACGTCGTACCGTACGGGTATCAACATTAAGCCGTTGTGCCAGGTCAGGGCCGGACATCTGTCCATTGGATTGCAGCAGTTCCAGCAACGCCAGAACGCGGGTTACAGGTTTTGTCATGGCAAAAGCCTAGAAAGCATGCAGGACAAAAATTGACCGGTTTGCTTTGTACTGTCAACCCGTCAACTCATTCTCACAAACAAAAGGACAACATCATGAGCACATTGACCCTGTTTACCCATCCCTGGTCGCGTGGACGGATTGCACGCTGGATGCTGGAAGAAACCGGAGCGCACTACAGTGTGGAGATCATGGAATTCGGTGGCAGTATCAAATCAGCTGAATACCTGGCGCTTAATCCAATGGGCAAAGTGCCTGCGATCAAACATGGGGACACCGTGGTGACTGAAGTCGCGGCGATCTGCCTGTACCTGGCTGATCAGTTTCCACAGGCCAACCTGGCTCCGCCGCCGCAAAGTCCTGAGCGCGGAACTTATTACCGTTGGATTCTGTTTGCTGCGGGGCCGCTGGAAATGGCCATGAGTGCAGTTGCCTATAACTGGCGCATCGATAAAGACAATGCTGAGGCAGTAGGATGCGGTTTTGTGGCTGATACCGTCAATACGTTGGAGAAAGCGCTGAGTAAAGGTCCATATATTTGTGGTGAGCAGTTCACTGCCGCGGATGTGTTGCTGGCCAGCTACATAGGCTGGGAGATCACGCAAAAAAATCTGGAGCCGCGTCCGGTGTTCATCGACTATGTGAAGCGTTGTGAAGCACGACCAGCGCATATCCGGGCTACTGAGCTGGACGATGCGCTGGCGCCAGCATAATAGGGTCAGACCCTATTATTCTAATCCGCAAGGTAGTATTCCACGGTTACCACAACCCGGACGTTTTTGATGTGCGGGTTGTTGCGGTCACGATCAGTGATAGTGAACTGGCCCTGGGAAGCATTCTTGATCTTGCCCAGCGAACTCTGTGAGTCAGCGGCAAATTTCTGGGCAGCGGCGCGCGCTTCGCGGGTAGCCTGCTCAATCATCTGCGGTTTGACGTCATTCAGACCGCTGAAGATAAATTCGGGCTGCAGATCCCATTCCGCACCCGAGAACACAATGCCTTCACGTCCCAGCTCGGACATCGAACTCATCAGCGAACGTATACGATCGATATCGTCGGAATACACGGTGAGATTTTGTTGGGCTGTGTAACGGAATTCGGCGCCGGAGTTATCACTATAGGCTTGGGCCAGACGGTCAGTGATGGCCGGCGGCGACAATGTCACAGCAGATGCCTCTATGCCATTACGCGCCAGAAACTCCAGGATCTTGTTGTTACTGGAGTCCAGATTGCCATACAGCGCAGACAGATCGTTATCCGCTAACGTGTAGCGGATGGGCCAGATCACGATGTCGGCATTTACTTCCTGCTCGGCCAGGCCACGTACGGTCACAGTACGTTCGTATTCTTTAACGGTGACGGCATAATTGCCCAGCAGATATCCAAGCACTGCCAGACCCAGTACCAGGGAAACCCCCAGAACTACTGCGCTAAATTTCTGATTGTCAAACATAATTTGGAACTCCTCAATACAGCCCTTCAAAACGGCGTGGGCTAATCCTGGCACAGCAACGCTGACTGCCCGCTTAACGACAGCCAGGATGTCTGTTATAACGGGCGCTGATTTTTACAGACTATCATTATAAAGGGTTCATCGATGACAATAATCAAATGCCCTGTGCGTCTGGTGCAGCACACATTGGTTGCACTGATGCTGCTGACGGCGACGCTGGCATTCGCTCAAACACACACACCGGCAGACCAACATGTGGTCACTGCCTGGACCATGAGTCCGAGTACACTGCCGCCCTCCGCCGATGCTGAAGACAGCTTCAACAACCAGACCATTCGCCAGGCTGTGCGCCTAAGTGCCGGCGGTGACCGTATTCGTTTGCGTATCTCAAACCAGCACGGTGACCGGCCGCTGAATATTGGCGCGCTGACAGTAGCCCGACAGATTGAGGGCAGTTCACTGGACATGGACAGTATCCAGTCAGTCACTGTCAACGGCGAAGCCGCCTTTGTTATTCCACGCGGAGCCATCCTGTTCAGCGATGTCATCAACTATCCTGTCAGCGCTTTTGAAAACCTGAGCCTGAATATTTTTCTGCCGCAGCGTAGCGGTCCGGCGACTACACATCGTCTATCAGTACAAAGTGCCTGGGTCAGCCCCGGTAACACTACTCTGGCGCCGGATCTGCCACCAGGTACCCAAGCTATTTCTTTCTGGCACTACGTCACCGCCATTGATGTGTTCGGAAGTGATGCGGTCAGCACCATAGTGACCGTGGGCGATTCTATCACTGACGGTTGGGGTTCCAGTGATGACGCACACCAACGCTGGCCGGATATTTTTGCTCAGCGTCTGCGTACCCGGCAGGGAATGCCTGTTTATGCTGTAGCTAACGCCGGACTCAGCGGTAACCGGGTTCTGCACGAACAGTCGCCGAATTTTGGCGAAAATTTGCTCGCACGTTTTGAACGCGATGTGCTGGCATTAAGCAACGTCAGCCACATTGTATTGCTGGAGGGCATTAATGACATCGGCATGTCTGTTTCAGCGCCGCAACAAGAAGTGAGTGCAGAGCAGATTATCGGCGGATACCAGCAGGTGATCGCACGCGCCAAAGCGCGTGGCATCAAAGTGATAGGTGCCACGTTGACGCCTTTTGAAGGTGCGGCTTATTTCCATGAAGAAGGCGAGCGCAAACGTCAACAGATCAACAACTGGATTCGTACCAGTGGCGCCTTTGATGGTGTCATCGATTTTGAGCGCGCGGTGCAGGACCCGGCTAATCCGCGCCGGTTGCGCGCGGAATTCACCGCTGACAATCTGCATCCAAATGACGCTGGTTACAAAGCCATGGCCGACATTATCGATCTGGAGTTGTTCAGATAAACTCCCCGGACATTTTTAACAATTCGCGGAAGTACGCAGGATCCTTGATCAACACACCGGGCTGATTGCGATGTTGTTCGGCATATTGTTGGCGTGACACCCAGAAGCGCAGCGCTGCCAGCTGCAGCATCAGCGGCCACAGGCGGATCTCAGCAGCGGTCAGTGGCCGCTGCTGCGTGTAGCTGTCACGCAACGCCTGCACTCTGTCAGTGTTCAGCTGCAAACCCTGATCTGTGTGATCAACACACCAGTCATTAACACAGATTGCCAGTTCCAGCAGCGTCCAGCCGGTGGCAGCGTTGTAGAAATCGATGACCCCGCTGAGCTGATTACCTTCAAACATGGTATTGTCGCGAAACAGATCACCGTGGATCACCGCCTGCGGCAGGTCCGGGTTATTGTCCAACAGTTCCGTTTGCAGCTGATTCAGGCAAGGTTCAAGCCAGTCACGCTCCGACTGCCAGGCTGTGGATAAAAATTCTCTGGCGTGTTGTAGCACCCAATCTGGGCCGCGATCACTGTTGCGTTTTAAACCGCAACTGGCGCTATGAAGTTTTGCCAGCATGGCGCCCAATGCTGCGCATTGATCCGCGCTGACCAATTCGGGATGTTTGCCCGCCAGTCGTGGTTGCAGCAGCGCCGGTTTGTTTTTGAGTGACAACAGCCCTTGACCATCACGATTGCGGTGAACAAACGGCACTGGCAAGCCAGCACCTTTGAGACAGTCGAGCAGCTGGATAAAAAACGGCAAATCCTGGATAGGTCCACGCTCAACCAGCGTCAGCACATAACGACCACTGTCGCAGTCGACAAAGTAGTTGGTGTTTTCACTGCCGCCCTTGATACCTTCGCTGTGCAAATATTCGCCCAGATCAAACTGGCGCAGAAACTGGCGGATATCATCGGGCGTTAGTGGCGTAAAAACGGACATAAAATGCGCTGCGCTCAGGGCGTAATTTGAAGAGTACGCACATCGGAGAACCACCAGCCGGCGCCGGTATTGGCAAACAACTGATACTGTTCGCCCGGACGTGGTCGCACCAGCTGGCGGGAAAATGCCGGTACCGGTACCGCAAATGCCCTGTCTACAAAAAGTACACCAATGTTGTAATTCGACTCTGCTTGCAGCTGCCAGGACAGAATCCCATGGTTGTAGTTAGGCGCCACGACTTCCACTACATTGGCGTCGAGTGGCACACAATTGGCGGCCAGGGTTTCGCGCGTTATTAACTGAGCTTGGCCATCAAACAGGACGAGATTTTCTTCAGGCACACTGAGCGCGACCAGACAGTTCTGCGTAATCTGATACGACGGCCGCCCCAGAATTGAATTTACACGCATCAGGTCGCCCTGAATAAAATTCATTGGCACAAACAAGGTTTTGCCAGGCAGCTGTGCCTCGTTGTCGAGCAGATAACGCGTAATGCGGTAATCCACCGTCGCCGTCAGCACATCACGGTGATTACGGTTTGCATTTAAATGTAATGCAATCACAACCACCAACAACGCAGTCATTGCATAGTGTGCGTTGCGGCTGTGGAACCAGTGCGACAGGCGTGCGGATTCTGTCAAAGCAATTGCCGCTACCATCGCCAGTGCGGAATCAAATGCCAGGAACAGCCGATCTCCGTGCAGACTGAATTCATTGATGCCGTGTGCCACAGTTAATGACGGTAGTACAAAAGCGATGGCAATCGGCAATAACATCAGCGTACGTCGCGGATTCACCACCAGCGCGGCCAGCACTGCCAGCAAAATGAACAGCCTTGTTTTCACATACCAGGCGACAAACAGCGCCATAGCATCTGCGCCCACACTCCAGAAGCCGGCAAAGTAACTGGACTCACCCCCGACATCCACGGACATGCCCAGCATATAAATACGCAGTAGTGCGTAAATACCCAATGCTGCAGCTGCACTGATCAGCAGCGGCCAGTCACGGCGCCACAACGCAAACACCATCAACATCGGTGGCAGTACCAGGTAGACCTCTTTGGATAACAGCGCCAGCCACAGCAGCACACCTGCGCCAATGGCTGTACGCAGTTCTGTGCGTTGCGGCAACACCAGCGTCAAAGCACCCAATGCAAAAATGCCGCCGACGATGTAGTGCATCGTATAAAAGCGCACCAGCAGGGTTGTTACAGAAAGGCTTGAGAACACCAGCAACATCGTTAACAAGGCTGTCTGCTGCTGGCCGGTGACCAGCTGTGTGACGCGCCCTGCCAGCGCAGTGAACAGTGCCATCGCCAGGGTCATAAACGCCAGAAAGGCAATTGGACTGAATGCAAATAACGATACCAGCAACTTGTAGAAGGTCATCGCCGTCGGTGTATAGTTGGCGGCGGACAGCTGCTGATAAATTTCGGGCACCAGATAATGCTGCAGCCAGCCATAATCTGCGGCGACTCGCATCAGATGCGAATCATCTTCAGAGAACACCACCCAGGACAAAAACGGCATCAGTGCCACATAGGCTATCAGGCTCACCAGAAACAGCGGCCGCAATGACGTCAGTCTCATGCCAGAGTTCTCCTTAAATAAAATAGGGTCGGAGCGTATATTTTTTGATCAACACCAACGCAGGGATTGTGTATGACAAACGTCACGAAAACCAGCCTGCTCGATAATCTGCCTGCATCGGCCGGGCCAGAAGAGCTGTTTGAAACGCTGATATCAGGCGCCAATGGCGTGCGCATTGAACGCATCGTCTCGTTTGGTCATCACTCGCCGGAGAATTTCTGGTACGACCAGAAGCAGGCCGAGTGGGTGATGGTTGTGCAGGGAGAAGCGATTCTGGCTGTTGAAGGTGAGCCGGATACGCGCCTGCGCGCAGGAGACTGCTTGAATCTTCCGGCGCACAAGCGTCATCGTGTTGTCTGGACCACCCCTGATCAGCCGACAGTCTGGTTGGCTGTGTTTTATTCGTAGCGCGCTTCGTGTTCTATTAGTACTTCGCGCACAGCCGCAGCCCAGATGTCATAACCTTTTTCGTTCAGGTGCAGGTTATCTGCCACAAAAATATCCGTCATCACTGATCCGTCCGCCTGCAGGAACGGAGTTGCCACATCAATATAAGTCACCAGTGGATCGGCCTCTGCCAGCGCCCTGTAACGCTCATTCAGCGCCTGTGCAGTCGGCCATGTTGCTGCGCGCGCAACGCTGGGTTTCACCGACAGCACATAAATACGGGCCTGTGGCAGCTCCGCATGGATACGGCTGATGATTTCCTCCAGCTGGGCGATGATCATATCGTTGGGAATATTGTTGCGCCCGGTGTCATTGTCACCTTCGTAAATCAGTACCGCGCGGGGTTTGTACCTCAGCACTACTCGGTCCAGATAGTGCAGCAGATCATTCATGACCGTGCCGCCAAATCCGCGCGGGATCACTGTCAGCGGCGCCAGATCAGCGGGCGCATCGTTGTTCCAGTACATGATGCTTGAGCTGCCCGTTAGTACAATCGCGTTGGCAGGAGGCGGGGTTGTAGCATCCTGCTCCTCAAACTGTCTGATGGACTGTTCATAACGCGTGGGATCTGGCAGTTCCTGTGCCTGCAGCGCAGAGAATACACTCAGCACAGTCAGTGCCAACAGCAAGCGGGACAAAAGGCGTTTGTTATTCATGGAGAGCAGCTCCTGTGTTGTTATTGTTGTCAGTTTCGATGATCAGAGCTTGTTGTGTAAACGTCCGCGTGCCAGCGACAACAGAATGCCGGGAATACAGAGCAGGGCGCCGAGGGTAAAACTCAGATCCACTGCGCGCGCCAGCTGCGGAGCAGTTTCAGGGGATACCGGCGTATTGCCCATAATCAGCGCTATCGATAAGGTCACCAGCACCATACTGCTGAGTTGGCCCAGCAAACGCATGGTAGCCACTGCACTCGACGCGCTGCCGGAATGACGCGATTCCACAGAACTCATAATGGCGTTGATATTCGGGGACGAAAACAGGCTGAACCCGGTGCCGGTGAGCACCAGCGCAGCGACGATATACATCAGCGAGCTGCCGATCTGCAGATGTGACAGCATCAAAAGCCCCAGCGCGGTCACAACCATGCCGGCACTTGCCAGCACCCGTGGTTCCACCCGGTCCGACATACGTCCGGCCACCGGCGACAACAAGGCCATGATCAGCGGCTGAATCATCAGAATCATGCCGGCCTGCGCCGCCGAGTACGACTGAATGGTCTGCAGATACAGACTCATCAGCACCACAATGGCATAGGTCGCGGTGTACATCAGCAGCGATGCCAGGCTGGAAAGGCGAAACACCCGATGCGTAAAAAACAGGTCCACTTCCCACAACGGGTCAGAAACCCGGCGGGCATGGATAAAAAACAGCGCCATCACCAGCAGCCCGCCGACAATAATCACACCTGCCTGCCACTGCGGCAGCCAGGAAATACCAAGGCATAACAGTGCAATACTGGTCAGCCACCCCAGCGCACCAGGCGCATCAAAGCGCGGAGCATCATCGGTGCGCCACTCTTCGCGGATCACAAATATTCCCAACGCCAGAACCAGCACGGCCATCGGCACTTGCAGAACAAAGGCCGCGCGCCAGCCCAAAGCATCTACCACCAGTCCGCCCAATAAAGGCCCTGCTGAAAGGCCCACATAGGTAAAACTCACCACCAGACCAATCATGCGCCCGCGTGTTTCCGGCGGATAGGCCGCACTCACCAGCGCCATCTGGTTGGCATGCAGCATGGCTGCGCTCAGTCCCTGTAAAAAACGACCGATCAGAAGCCAGGCGCTGTTTGGCGCTACCGCCGTAAACAGCGAGCTGACAATCATTGCTGCGGTGCCGATCAGGAAAACACGCTTGCGCCCAAAACGGTCAGAGACGCGGCTCAGGATTACCACAAACATTGCGCTCGACATCAAAAACGCCATCGGAATCCAGCTCAGCTGGGTGGCATTCATGTTAAGGTCCAGCGCAATGGAAGGCAGCGCCACGTTGCTGGCTGACAGCATCACCGGAGTGGCCAGCGCATTCAGCAGGATCATTAACAGCAGGGTCCGTGGATTTGCGCTGACAGTCATGAGGTTCCGTTGTGCCGTGTTGGGAGAGGACGTTATTGTCCCCCGTTGCCGCGGAAATTCAAGTTTTACCCTGATTTCCCCGGAGGCTTAAAAGCGTGACAAGTGCCAGCGCGAAGGTAGCTCCTGCCACAATGCCGCACAGGGCGAACCATGGGATTGTATTATCTAACGCCAAGCTCTTGATGCTTTGGTAAATTCCAAGTCCAATTCCAGTCATTAAGATCGCGCTTAAATGAGCGGGTTGACCATTAGGACTGTTTTTCACACAAAACAGAAGGGACAGGAACAGGGTTAACAATGCAGATTCCACGGCTAAGGCCCAGGATCCTGCTTGGCCTCCAGACAGGACAACCTGACTGAAGACTAGCAGGATCATGGAGAAAAAAGCCGATAAACCGATGAGTTGCCGGTAAGTCATCAAATCAGCTCTCTGATAAATCCTCCCTGATTTTTCGGTTAGCGGGCTCCAGAGAGAAACTCTAAGACCCTCAGCAAATGTATAGCCCAGGAATAGCTCACCTGCTTGAAAGTTTTCATTCCATCACGGCTTTACTAGCTGTATAAAATTTATGGGGTCTGACCCTATTAAATGAGACTGTGATGAACATATTCAACCTCAAAGACCGTGCGCATCATCTGATGACACTGGCAACCTGGCACCATGCCGAATGGTCCTATCTGAACCCCGAGCGAAGTTTTGATGAGTGCGTGCAGGAAATGCGTGAAGAGCTGGAAGGCAAACAGATCCCGGCCACGTTTGTGGCTGAAGATGAAGCTGGCAATCTGCTGGGGTCAGCCTCACTGCTGGCGCAGGATATGAGCAGCCATCCCGAGCTGACACCGTGGCTTGCCAGTGTCTATGTCAGCGCTGACCATCGTGGTCAGGGTATTGGCTCGCGCTTGATCAGACATGTGATGCAGCATGCCCGTGACAGCGGCGTCCAACGTATGTATCTGTACACACCGGACCAGGAACAACTGTATGCGCGGCTCGGTTGGCAACTGCTCAGTCATGAGCCATACAACGGTACGCCCGTCACACTGATGCAGTTTAATCCATAGGACTTGTTGCACTCCCCAGACGCCAGATAAAGGCGTATATTCCTGAAAAAATAAAAGGCGAGGTATTCATGGCACGTTCTACGGGTACAAACTTCAAACGGCAACTCACACTGGCGGTTGCCATCAGCACACTGGTTGCATGTGGTGCAGAGAACCCAACTCCACCGCCACAGATGCAGACACAGGCATCACCTTTTCAGGCGACGGCAGAGATGCTGGCCTGCGCTGAGGCGCTGGCGCCGGTTGTTGCCAATACAGGCACCTTTGGTCGCAATATCCGCGCGAACATTCCGGAAGCACAGACGTATTTCAACCAGGGCCTGCGCCTGACCTATGGCTATTACTTCCCGGAAGCGATTGCCTCATTTGACGCCGCCCTGTGTTTTGAGCCCGATAACGCTATGATCCACTGGGGCAAGGCGCTTGCCATTGGCCCCAATCCCAACAGTCGTTATGGCAGTGCGCCGGATGATCCGGTCGGTGATGGCAAACAAGCCATCAACCATGCTCGCGAGTTGATGGATCGACTGCCCTCGCAGGATCGCGGGCTGATTGAGGCCGTCACCGAGCTGTACAACACGGAGACCTACCCCGACCAGGCTGCGCGCACACAGGCATTTATTGACGCTGCCGAAGCCAACTACCGCACTCACAATTCTGATCTGGACGCTGCTTTTCTGGTAGCACACGGCATCATGATGTCCACGCCGTGGACCTACTACTCCAATGTGGATGGCAGTCCGCTGCCGGGTGTGGAGCGTGCACGTGAAGTGCTGGAAAGTGGCATGGCGCAAGATCCACAGCATCCTGGCCTTACACACTTGCATATCCACCTGCTGGAAGCTTCGTTTGAGCCTGAAAGTGCAGTTGCATCCGCTGATCGCCTGGAGTCACTGACCCCAATGGCCGGCCACATGGTGCACATGCCAGGTCACATTTATATGCGTGTGGGTCGTTATAACGATGCCATTACCACCAATGAACGCTCCCTCAGCGCTGACAATGTTGTGACTCAGGCCTGGGGCGACCGTGAACTGCCACGCAATGGCACTTATTTTGTTTCCGCCACCAATCACGGCGGTCATGCGCGCATGTTTATCCACTGGGCCGGTATTCTGCAGGGCAACAGTGAGCGTGCTATGAGTGTATCCGAGCCGATGTTGATGATGGCCAATGCTGAAGCATTAGGCCGCGGTAACGGTTTGCGCACGCCGGTTGCCCACTGGATGACCCTGCGCGCCTTTGGCATGTTTGATGAGTTGGCGGCGCTGGAAAATCCGGCGCCAGGTCAACCTTATCTGGATGGCATGCTGAACTGGATGCACGGTGCCGCCTTCGCAAAAAATGGCAACATCGAAGCCGCGCAGGCGGAATACGACAGATTGCAAACGATTCGCCAAAATCCTGAACTCGCCAACTGGCGAGCCAGCGTTAACTCCACTGCTGACATGCTCACTATCGCCTCACATATGCTGGCGGGTGAAATTGCCAATGCACGTAGCGACTACGACGCTGCTATTCGCGAATTTGAACAGGCGGTTGATTTGCAGGATAAACTGAGATACATGGAACCGCCGGACTGGCTGCAATCGACTCGTTTGTTCCTGGGGCAGGCTTTAATAAACGCCGGCCGATATGCAGAAGCAAGAGCCGTTTTTGAGCGCGATCTGATCATGCTCAATGAAAACGGCTGGGCACTGCAAGGCCTGGCCGCTGCTCTCGAGGGCCTCGGCGAAGGTGCGGCAGCCTCTGATGTTCGCGAGCGTCAGGCCGCCGCCTGGTCAGGTGCAAATGTGCAGCTGATGGGCGCGCATTTTTAAACCGCAATTCGCAGCAGGAGGCAGAGGATTCGTTAATCCTCTGCCTCATTGCACTATGCACACAACGGTAGAATTCTGTGACATTGGCGAGCGTTATCCTGTCACCTATAAAGCGAACGGTATCCTGATATGAAAACACTTCCGCCAGCTGTTTCAGCTTATAAGCGCACGCCGGAATTTACAGAGACAACTGTTCCCAACGGACTATTAAAGGATCACACAACAAAAGAGGGCGTGTGGGGAAAGATTGTGGTCCTTGAAGGCGAACTTGAATACGTGATTCAGGAGCCAGAGCTGGAAGTGGTGCAACTGACGCCAGACTTTTTCGGAGTTGTGGAGCCAACTGTGAGACACCACGTCAAACCTTCAGGCAAAGTCCGATTCTATGTAGAGTTCTATTCAAAACAGTAATCGGAGCCACCATGAATCCGCGCTAATCGGCGCACAGGGTGAAGTACATGCAGGAATTGATAACCATCAGGCCGTTGCTGCCTGAAGATCTGGCAGAGGTCACGCGCATTCAGGAAGAGTGTTATCGCGATGATCTGATAGAAGCCTCAGATTCATTTGCTGCCAAAATTTCAGCGCGCCCGGGTTTCTGTTTTATGGCTGAACAGGAAGGTGTAGCACAAGGTTATGTCATCGCGCTGCCCTGGGTCTCAGGCCAAACGCTGGAGCTGGATTCTTCAGACTATGCGGTTCCCGCGAATGCAGACTGTATTTACGTTCATGATGTTGCGGTTTGCCCGCCAGCGCGATCACTCGGTGCAGCAGGCCAGCTGCTGGAAACCGTCATTAATGCCGCCGAAGAAAACGGCTTTAAAAGAATTTGTCTTGTTGCTGTACAAGGCGCCGCCTCTTATTGGCAACGGCACGGATTTGAAGTAGTCACGCTGGATGCCGCAGCACACCAGAAACTTGCCAGGTATGGGGACGGAGCACGATATATGGTCAGGAGAAACGATGCCTTACGTTAATATAAAAATTACCAGAGAGGGCGCGACTGCGGAGCAGAAAGCGGAACTGATTTCTGGTGTAACTGAGCTGCTACAAAAAGTGCTTAACAAAAATCCAGCCACCACGGTGGTGGTGATTGACGAGATTGATACTGACAACTGGGGAATTGGCGGCGAGCCAATAACCCTCAGACGAAAAAAGGGGATGTGACCCTTCATGCCATTTCAAAAAGCCGACCAGGACCTGGAAGCCTACTTGCAGCAAAGCCGCACGTGGCTGTTTTCGGGGGCAGCCTTGTTGGGGATGACAGCTGGCTACATCAATGTGGTGATGCTGGGATTTTTTGCAGTGCCTGTCAGCCATATGAGTGGCTCAGTTTCCCAATTGGGAATAGATCTGGCCAGCTTTGCGATGGATAATCTGGTCCTGATCGCTTCGATTACCACGGGCTTCTTCTGCGGCGCTTTGTTATCCGGATTAGTGCTGCGTGACACACTTTTCAGAGTGCGCAGGCGTTACGGTGTGCTGCTTTTGGTTGAAAGTGTGTTGTTGTTTGTGTCCACACTGCTGGCGCTTAAGGGATTTAAATATGCCGTTCCGGTTGCAGCGATGGCATGTGGCCTGCAAAACGCGATGGCAAGCAGTTACCGCGGTCTGACTTTGCGCACCACACACGTAACCGGCATCGTAACGGATCTGGGTGTTTTACTGGGCAATCGAATGCGTGGGCGCCAGATACATCTCTGGAAGTTTGCGTTGCTGCTGGCAGTATTGATCGCATTTTTTGCAGGTGGCCTTGCCGGAGCGCTGTTGCTGCAGCTTTTTGGTATGTGGGCGCTCAGTGTGGCATCCGCCCTGTGTTTGATCCTGGGAATAGCAGTAATAGGTGCAGCAACAAAAAATTATAAAGATGAGCCAGGTTTGGATAACTAAAACTGGATAGGGATAGGCGTATGTTTACACGTAAAGCAGCACACCTTGGGAATTAGTAGAATTCACTAACGGGCGTGAACGTTACGAGCAAACGAACTTGGTAGCCAGGCGTTCACTCAACCCTGTAACGGAGCGTCCATGACAGAAAAAATCCTGCCAATAGCCAGAGCATGCATGTTGATTCGCAAGCCGGTTGCTGAAGTGTTCAATGCATTTGTAGATCCTGCTGTTACTACGCAGTTCTGGTTCAGCCGCTCAACCGGGAAACTGACCGAAGGGTCTACCGTGAGCTGGTATTGGGACTTCTACGGAGTATCCGGCGATGTATTTGTGAAAACGGTCGAGAAAAACAAATATCTCAGGCTGGAGTGGCCAACTCCGGTTGAAATAAGTTTTACTGAAAAGGCCGAGGGCGAAACATTCGTATCGGTAACTGCTACGGGGTTCACAGGTACCCTTGAAGAAAAGATAGCTCAGGCCCTGGACTCCACCGAAGGGTTCAACCTGGTACTGTCTGCCTGCAAAGTCTTTCTTGAATATGGCATTGATGCCGGTCTGATCAAAGACAAGAATCCCGACGCCTGGGTTCGATAAAAGCTGACGACTATTTATTGATTTAACCAAAGGCAGCAGTCTTGCGGACTTTTTTATCTGCTGATGTCGAATAGCCTGAGCGTTGGTCGACTAACAAAACCAGAATAATGATCAGGAGCAGTTATGAAGATTACAGTCGAGACGGGAATAAACGCGCCACTGGAAGCAGTATGGAATGGTTGGCTGACACCAGACGATATTACGCAGTGGAACTATGCCGATGAAAGCTGGTGCTGCCCGTGGGCCGAAGTAGATGCTGTAGAAGGCGGCCGGCTGCGAAGCCGCATGGAGGCTAAAGACGGATCGGCCGGATTTGAATTTGAAGCTACTTTCAGCAAAGTCGTTCCCCTGCAATTACTGGAATACCGCCTGGATGATGGCCGCCAGGTTGAAGTTGTCTTCACTGACAATGGTCAGGGAACTCGCGTTGTTGAAACCTTTGAAGCAGAAAATGTCTATCCAGCGGAAATGCAACGGGAAGGCTGGCAGGCAATTCTCAACAACTTTAAAAAATACATAGAGAGCAAAAACTGAGGAGTCCTTGGGTACTATAGATGCTCAGTTCAGGTTCGTCTGAGTACTCCGGTGCAAATCAGTAGCTGCGCCAGATAATAAGTGGACATCACTGCTACTCCGGAGTAGTCAAATGGCGCTACAAAACGGTTCACTGCAATCAAGGTATCACTCAACATAAATATCAATGCACCGAGTGCCACCCACAGGAACTTTGAATCCACCCTGAATCCAGCCGAAATTGCCATCAGGCTGATTGCTATCATATAAGCGATAACTGGCACTTTCATATTGCCTGCGTCGGGCACAATAAAAGTGGTACACAACAGGGCATATACAATGATCAGGATCAGCCACCATATACGTCGGGGTTGCCAGCGCCCCTGTGTCAGGAACAGACCGGTGTAGGTCAGTTGTGCCATCAGAAAAGCACTGAGCCCCTGAACAAAAAGACCGTCCATTGCCAGCAGCACGTCGCCTGTTGCAGAGAGCAGCAGAGCAATCACAAGCCACGTTCTGACTGTCCCTTTGCTCTGTGAAAGTGCCAGCTGTAACAACAAAAGAACGGGAATAATTTTGAAGAGCCAGCGCCATTGCGAGGGAATCAGTCCCGGGTCTGCAATGTAAAACAGACTGAAACCAACAAAAACCGCCAGCCATAAAGGTGCCACCGGCAAGGCCGGTCTGCTTGCTGCGTTAACGTCCACCGCCACCACCCCCTCCGCCACCGCCGCCAGAGAATCCGCCCCCACCTGCACCTGATGCAGATCCTGGTGGTGTAGCGGCACTGGCGATGGCCGCACTCATTGAGCTGCCTATTGTCGTGCTGAAAGCGGCAATTTGTGTAGCATTAAAAGAACCTCTGTACCAGCTCGGGTGATACTGCGCACCGTCATCTTCCAGCCTGGCTAAAACCTTCTCAAAGTTTTTCGCCCAGGCTTGCTCAACACCAAGGCCGATTGCATAGGGCAACAATTGCTCAAAAATTTCCGGGGTCAAATCTGGCGGATGCGCCAGATTCAGGTCATCCTTTTCTGCAGTTTCAAGATAGAGTTTAAAACCCTCCAGTTTGTCCATCAGTTGACGTCCTTTCGTGGAGGGTGCTTTTAACAATCTTGCAAACACAATGTGGATGGCAAATCCCAGAGCCGTTAATGCTGCTGCAGCTGGCACCATCACTTGCTGCACAACAATCAGAATGGTTAATAGCAGCACAACTACCAAGGAAGGTAGCAGGTAGCCTCCATTGTTTGTGAAGTAAACGCCCGCCAAACTGGCCTTCAGTGTTTTTTTATGAGCGCCTTGCGCGCCCTGGACGACTGTGTGGTTCTCGTTTTCGAGTTTAACAACCGGGCTCGCGCTGAACAGCCGAATCAGCAGGATTTGCTCGTCGGTGCTGATGGTTTGAGTTGATTCAAGTTTTTCAAACGTAAAGGACTTCTGCTGCTGAATGATGCGCAGGTAACCTTTTACGGCCAGGTTGACCACTGCGGCGCTAAAGGTTTTGGTGTCATACGCCATGCGGTAGATATAACGAGATGCCGCCGGTGACAGGTCTGCAGGGGGTTGGTAATGCGGGAAAACCACACCTTTTTTAGGGTCTCTGCCAACGCGGTTCCAGCTCCACAACAACCATGCCAGGGCTGCCAGCAGGCTACAAAGTGCATACCAGATGCCACGATTGTCTTTTAGCAGATATCCCAGTTTTTCGTAGGTGCCAGGTGCCGCTATCAGCCCCTTGGGAAAAGTCATCACCAGCGTTAAGCCGGAGTAAGGGGGCAGGGCAGCAGTTGTCACAATCTCACCGCCACCCTCGTGGACGGTGGCTTGATAGTCCTGGCCGGTGGCGCGCGCGGGACCGGTATAACCTTGCATCGACAGCATGCTGGCGGGAACCGCCTGCGGTAAGCTGACAGTGGCGCTGGCGCGGTCTATATCGAAGTTCCAGCCCAGACCGGTCACATTCCAGTACAACTCGTCGTGATTATCAAAATAACCGATCTGGCGGCGCGTGCGATACGTCAACGCATATTCGTACGCGGCTGGCACAGCCAGCAGGTCATCACCGCCAAAATCAACCCGCACGCCGTTGCTGCGCTCGAATACCTCAAACACTTCAGGTTGTCCGTCGCGGGTCAGCATCAGCACTTCAAAATCCACAACCACACGGTTACCGTATTGGTCGCGGTAACGGGTAGGAAACTCACGGTAGATACCGCGGCGGATACTGCGCCCTTCCGCCTGAACCCGTATGGTCTCAGTGACTGTCATGCTGGCATCAGCAAGAATCTGGATTTCACTATCAAAGGAGAGAATGCGCTCTTGGGCCAACACCTGAGCCACCGTACCCAGCCACATCACAAACATTGCAATCAGGCTGAGTGCAGCGCGGTTCATCAGCGCAGCTCCACGCTTGGAACTGCGCGCTGGCTATCATTATCCACTTCAAAATATTCGGCGGCTTTAAACTTGAGTGCGCTGGCAACCAGCAGATGCGGAAAGCTCTGGATGCGGGTGTTATAAATACGCACAGATCCGTTATAAAAACGACGCGCGTACTGAATGTGATCTTCGATAGTTGTCAGCTCGGATTGCAGCTGGCGGAAATTCTGGTCGGCTTTTAAATCCGGATACTCTTCAGCCAGCACTAGCAGACGGCTGATTCCGTTTTGAATGTTTTCTTCCAGCCGGGCTTTTTCCGGTAAATGTGCAGCTGCCTCGCTACGACTGCGCAGTTCGGTGACGGCCTGCATCGTGGCCTTTTCGTAGGCGGTATAGGCGCTTACCGTGGCAACCAGTTGCGGGACCAGGTCATGACGACGCTTGAGCTGGACATCAATATCGCTCCACGCGGCCAGCACCTGGTTGCGGTCGGAGATCAGCCGGTTATAAAGCCAGATCACTGCTGCCAGAATAATTGCCAGACCTGCGATTAATTCCACCACGATGGTTTTACCCTCTTTTGTAACAGAACCTTATGCGTGTGTTTGGTGTACGTCAATCATCCTGTTAACAGCATGGATTTACAAAAATTTTAATTTCCCGCTTTGACAAATGCGGCGAAAGGACTAGACTGAAACCCGAAGATTGGCTGAAGCCAGTCAAAATAACGGAATAATTGTGTACAAAGCATCTGTCTACAGAGTCATTGTTCTCGCAACAGTACTATTCAGTCTGTTGTCGTTTGCCAATGCAGAACAGTTTTCGCTTTCCTCCTTGGAGGAGGTTACACATTATGCCGCGGGCGACGATTTTATAGGCTCCCGAAGTTCAGAGGATGATTCCTCTTACGTCCCTGTCTACGCCAGTTATCACTTCACTCCTGCGGCACACCCGCTTGTTGTACCCGGCGTTGTTACCGCAGTTGTCACCCCTTGTTATACCCTTCACGATATTCGTGGTCCGCCTGCTGTATAGCCCGTATTTCCTGACGTTTTTTAATGTTGCGATGTGAGTCCTGGTACTTTCAAAAGTATCGGTCTGACACCTGCGCAGAATAAAAATTTGTGGAGCGTGCTATGCAAGCAATTAGATTATTTCCTGTGAGCAGTGTTGCTCATATGGTGCAACCGGATGATTTCAGTGAATTGACTATCAATTCGCCAGCAACAGAATTTTTTACCGATTTTAAAAAACATCGCCCGCTGACGATTGAGGGTTCTACTCCTGCAGTTGATGTAGAAATGATGATGCGACGTGCCCATGTCCGTCTGAAATTGGTGGTAGATACCGATAATGAATTTATCGGTACCATCAGCGCTGACGATCTCAGTCAGCAAAACTTTATGATCAGAATTGCCAACGGCGAGCGGCTGCACGATTTGACGGTTGCGGACATGATGTGCCCAAAACAGGACATCCTGGCGCTTGATATCGATCAGCTGGAGCATTCGACAATTGGCGATGTGATCGAAAGTTTGCAGAAATCAGGCCGGCAACATTGCCTGGTGGTTGATCGTAGCCACGATCATATCCGCGGTCTTATTTCAGCCAGTGATGTAGCACGACGTCTGCATATGTCTATCCGTATTGAAAAAGTGCCGACGTTTGTGGACATTTTCAAATCCATCAGGCCGCAGTTGATGTAAGCATTTTTACTCTCTCCCGCAAGACATTGCTCGTTTGAGGAGTCCGCACCGTTGGTGCCGACTCCTCTTTTTTTTTGGCAATCGAGCCTTGAATCGGTATTATCAAATCGCAAGCGCAACAAGTACTCAACCAAACAGAGAAAAGGAGAACACAAGATGGATATTCTATGGTTCCTTTTGGTAGGTCTGATTGCAGGCTGGCTGGCGGGATTTTTTGTCAAAGGTGGTGCTGGCGGATTGATCGGAAATCTCGTTGTTGGTGTAGTAGGTGCTTTTCTTGGTGGCTTTCTGTTCAATTTCTTCGGGGTAGCCGCTGGTGGTTTGTTAGGTAGTATCATTGTGGCCACTATTGGCGCCATTGTGTTTCTCACGATACTTCGACTGGTTCGGAAGGCATAACTTCTGATCAGACCTGCAGGCGGGGACGACCCCGCCTGCATAAAACCATTCGGGGACGGCCCTGTTTTAATTTGAGAAAGTCATGAGCTGGATGATTCTGTTTGTAGCCGGCCTGTTTGAGATCGGCTGGGCTATAGGGCTGAAGTATACCGAAGGTTTTACAAAATTCTGGCCAACCGTTGCTACTGTGCTGTCGATGATTATCAGCCTCGGCCTGCTTGGCATAGCGATGAAATCCCTGCCTGTAGGCACTGCCTACGCAGTCTGGGTAGGAGTGGGCGCGGTAGGAACCGCTATACTTGGCATTATCCTTCTGGGTGAGGCGTCCAACCCCATGAGGCTTCTTAGTCTGTTATTGATCATTGCCGGCATTATTGGCCTGAAGCTGGCAAGTCCCGCATGAGCAGGTTGTCACGATGTTTGTGAAAGATAATTCGGTAATCAAGACCCCGGCAGAGCTGGCATTAATGCGCGAGTCAGGGCGCAATCTGGCGTCTGTATTCGAATGGCTGGACGGGCAGATTTGTGCCGGTCTGATCACAATGCAGATCAATGACATGGTAGATGACTATATCGTCAATACGCTGCGTTGCCGGCCCGCCAGTAAGGGGCAGTACGGTTTTGCTTACGTGCTTAACAGCTCGATTAACCATGTGGTGTGTCATGGTGTGCCCTCGGAGAAACAGCAGCTGGCGCCTGGTCGACAGAACCTATGAAGCGATGTGGCGCGGAATCCGTGCCGTTGAACCCGGCGCTACGCTCGGTGACGTAGGTTATGCGATTCAGAAATTCGCAGAAGAAAGTGGTTATTCCGTTGTCCGTGAATACTGCGGTTATGGTATTGGCCGTGAAATGCATGAAGATCCCCAGGTTATGCACGTAGGCCGGCCAGGTAAGGGCCTGGTACTGCGAGAAGGTATGACGTTTACGGTCGAGCCAATGATCAATCAGGGCGCCGCGCGCGTAAAACTCAAGCGTGATGGCTGGACTGTTGTCACCACTGACAAAAAGTTGTCTGCGCAGTGGGAACATACCATTGCTGTCACCGCCGACGGTTTTGAGGTTCTGACCCTGCGTCAGGAAGAGGCTGCCGTTCTCGCTAAAGTTTCCTGAGCCAACTTCCGCGCTTGGTCTCCAACCCTTGGCTGGATTATGATCCCTGCAGGTTATTCGTAGGCAGGCATATACAGGGGTCCATATCGTGCTAGAAGCTGTGCTCAATAAAAACAAATCCCTCCACAAATGGCGTTTTTTCCGCTCCGGTGGTTTTGACCAGGTAGCACTGGAATCAGGCGCAGACCTGGAGCATCTGTCTGAACTGGACCCCAAACTGTGGACAGTGCTGAACTGTCCAATCACCGGTCTGGAATTTGATGCACGCACAGCAAAACTGCTGGATATGGATGGCGACGGACAGATGCGGGTGCCGGAAGTACAGGCAGCGGTGCGCTGGTGCTGCGACCGACTGGTAGATGCTGACATCATGTTTGCCGAGCCTGGTTTGCCAGTGGCCGCTATTTCCGATGAGGATATTGAAGGCGTTGGCATCAAGGACGCGGCTGCCACCGTGCTGCGTTACATCGGCAAGTCGGAAGATGAATTGTTGCAGGTATCTGATTTCAGCGACATGACACGCCTGTTTTCCCCGGAACATTGCAATGGTGATGGCGTGGTAACACCACAGCTGACTACTGATCCAGCAATTCAGCAGCTGATTGAGGAAATCATCAACAGTGAAGGTGGTATCCCTGATCGCAGCGGCGTTAATGGTGTCACCGCAGAAACGGTTGCCGCGTTTTATGCTGCCGTGCAGAAAGTGCTGGAATGGCAAGCAGCTGGTGCGGTCGACAATAACTCGCTGCTTCCGCTGGGCGAAGACACCGCTGAAGCGGTAGCCACACTGGACAGTGTCCAGAACAAAATTGATGACTATTTTGTACGGTGCCAACTGGCGGCATTCGACGGCCGCGCCGCTGAAGCGCTGAACCCTGCTGCAACCGTATACGCCGAACTTGGAACGAGTACACTCGCAAGCGGCGACGCAGATATTGCTGCATTACCACTGGCAGCCGTGGAAGCAGGCAAACCGTTGCCTTTAAAGGAGGGTATCAACCCTGCCTGGTCTGGCACGATTCAAAAATTCAAGGATAAAGTGCTGGTGCAACTACTAGGTGATAAAGATACTCTCACCGCCGCAGACTGGAACGAAGTTAAAACTCGACTTTCTACATGGCGCAACTGGCAGGCCGCGCGTCCTGAAACCGATGTCCATAAACTGGGTACTGAGCGGCTGCAAGCCATCTTAGACGCAGACGAGCGCGCAAAAATAATGGACTTGATCCAGCAGGATCTGGGGGCGAAAAATTTTGCCGAAAAAATTGATGCAGTGGAAAAGCTGGTGCGTTACCAGCGTGACCTGGTTACGCTGCTGAACAACTTTGTCACTCTGAGCGATTTTTATCGTGGCAAGAAAAAAGCCATTTTCCAGGCAGGCACCCTGTATCTGGACCAGCGTAGTTGTGAGTTGGTATTAAAAGTCAGTGATATGACCCGTCACTCGGCAATGGCTGCATTCAGTGGTTGTTATCTGGTGTACTGCACCTGTGTCCGTCAGGGTGAAGCTGAGCTGACTATTGTGGCCGCGCTGACGGGCGGTGATGTCGATGAGCTGATGGTGGCTGGCCGCAATGGCGTTTTTTATGATCGTCAGGGCCGCGACTGGAAGGCGACTGTTACCAAGGTGGTGACTCAGCCTGTCAGCCTGGGTCAGGCTTTCTGGTCGCCTTATAACCGTGTTGCAGCATTTATTGAAACCCAGTTGCAGAATTTTGCGGCGTCGCGCGACAAGGATATCGAAGAAAAAGCCAATGCCGGTGTCACCAATGTGGCGGCGGTAAAGGATGCTCCTGCCAATTTTGATATTGCAAAATTTGCCGGTATTTTTGCTGCCATTGGCTTGGCAGTAGGTGCCATTGGTACTTCTTTGGCTGCTATCGCGGCCGGGCTGTTTGCACTGGCGTGGTGGCAGATTCCGCTGGTGTTGCTGGGCGTGATGGTGCTGATTTCCGGACCTTCAGTGTTTATGGCGTATCTCACTCTGCGCCGCCGTAATCTGGGTCCACTGTTGGACGCCAATGGCTGGGCAGTGAATACCCGTGCCCGGATTAACGTGCCATTTGGCGCCTCGCTGACTGGTCTGGCTGAGCTGCCAGCAGGTGCAAGCCGTTCATTGACTGATCCGTATGCCGAGAAAAAACGTCCGTGGAAAACCTGGTTATTCCTCGCGGCGGTGGTGATAGTGGCCGCTGTGCTGTGGTATCGCGGCGTTTTTGCCAACTTGTTGGGCTGATCCTTCGACTGTGGCGACAACCGTCGCCACAGCGTTCTTGTCGGCGGCAGATAATTGTTCATCAACCCACTATGCAATGGGATCCATAACAATGAAGAACACGACGATGCCGCTGCGGTTACTGTGTGTGCTCGCTCTTGCCGCAAACGTCGCTCACGCCAATGATAATGATCCACGCGCTCGCGCCGCAGGCATTGTCCCCGGGATTTATCCGACAGGCATGTTTAACGCAATTACAGATGTTGCGGGCGTACGTGTGGGACACGTGTCGCTGATTGAGGGCAATAACATTCGTACCGGAGTCACCGCAATTCTGCCGCATGCAGGCAATGTTTATCAGGACAAGGTGCCGGCAGGATTCTCCCAGGGCAACGGTTTCGGAAAAATGATGGGTACTACGCAGGTGATTGAACTGGGCGAAGTGGAAACCCCAATTGTGCTAACCAATACCTTGAGTGTGCCCGAGGCTGCTGCCGGCGTGATCGAATGGACGTTGCAACAGCCCGGCAATGAACAGGTAAGGTCGGTCAATGCCATGGTCGGAGAAACCAATGATGGCCGCATCAATGACATTCGCCAGCGCGCGGTCCGGCCCGAGCATGTGCTGGAAGCCATAGATAACGCAAGCGCCGGGCCAGTAGAAGAGGGCAGTGTTGGCGCCGGGGTTGGCACTGTCAGCTTTGGCTGGAAAGGTGGCATCGGCACAAGCTCGCGTGTACTGCCCGAGGTTGATGGTGGTTTTACGGTAGGTGTACTGGTTCAGACCAACTACGGCGGTGAGCTGCATATTATGGGTACACCGATTACTGCAGAAGCGTTAACTGCGGCAACGCAGAGTGTTGTACCGCCGCTGGCAACGGCCACCAGTCCAGATGGATCCGTCATGATTATTATTGCTACAGATGCCCCTCTGTCTGATCGCAATCTGGAACGAATGGCTGCGCGCGCGTTTTTGGGAATTGCCCGCACCGGCTCTGCAATGAGTAACGGTTCCGGAGATTATGCACTGGCTTTTTCAACCGCTGAATCTGTGCGCCGCACGCCCGAGCGTCGCGAGCACGTTCATAGCGTTGAGAACTGGCCAAATGATTATATGACTGCATTATTCCAGGCCGTGGTGGAAGCCACCGAGGAAGCGGTGTACAACTCTCTGTTTAAAGCCAGTGATATAAACGGCATCAACAACGGTCAGTTCCCGTCATTGCCGGTGCCAGCGGTAATCTCGTTATTGCGCCAGCAGCGCTGAGGTGGTTAATCATGTACATACTCCACATTGCCAACAAAAATTATTCATCCTGGTCATTACGCCCCTGGGTTCTCATGCGGGCGCTTGGGATGGATTTCGAGGAAAAGCTGGAACCCTTTATGGATGGCTCCAGCTGGAATCTGTTTCGACGTTTTAGTCCAACCGGTCTGGTTCCATGTCTTGTGGATGGTGAAATCACGGTTTGGGATTCAATGGGTATCACGGAATATCTGGCTGACAGACACCCGCAGGTGTGGCCCTCAGAGCCAGCGGCACGCGCCTGGGCACGCTGCGCTGCTGCGGAGATGCACTCAGGCTTTGGCAATCTGCGAGAGATCTGCAGTATGAGTGTGGGTATCCGCGTAGTGCTTCATAATTCAAATCCGGGACTTCTACAGGACATCAAGCGCATAAATGAGTTATGGGTGCAGGGACTGCGCAATTTTGGCGGGCCGTTTTTGGCAGGAAACACCTTTACAGCAGTGGATGCATTTTATGCGCCGGTTGTTTTCAGGGTGCAAACTTACGGCTTGCAACTGGAGCCGGAGGCCATGGAGTACGTCAAACGCATGCTGGCTGTGCCAGCCATGCAACAGTGGCAACAGGAAGCGTTAGCGGAAGTCTGGCGTGACAAGCCGCATGAAGCTTATGTCACCCGATACGGTCGCATTGTTGAAGATCTGAGGACAAGCTGATGAACGTGGCAATCCGTGCGGAACGCGCAGGTGACGAAGCGGAGATTACAGAAGTAACGCAGGCCGCTTTTGAAGATCTGCCCCAATCTTCGCAGACAGAGCATCTGATTGTGGATGCTCTGCGCACTGCAGAACAGCTGGTGATCTCTCTGGTCGCTGAAGAGAACGAGGAGATCATTGGGCATATTGCGGTGTCACCTGTTGAGATTTCCGACGGATCATCAGGCTGGTACGGTATTGGTCCGGTGTCGGTGTGGCCGGCTTGTCAGGGCCGTGGCATTGGTTCACGCCTGATACGAGAGGCGTTGGTAGCACTGCAGGATCTAGGCGCTGCCGGTTGTGTACTGCTGGGAGAACCGGAGTTGTACAGCCGTTTTGGATTCAAGCCGGCCTCATCGCTGGTGTTGGTTGACGTTCCGCCCGAATTTTTTCAATACCTGGCTTTTACTGATGTGGTCCCTTGTGGAGAGGTCTGGTACCACCCGGCGTTTGCAGCAGGGTTGTCGTCAGTTTCCCCATGAGTTGGTCAAATTAACCATATGGTCATTTTTTTAAGCCTGCCTTAATTTTAAAAATCAAAGGCTTGTGCAACTGGCTCGGGAATTGCTTCATGCCAGAACAAGCCTTTCAACCATATGGTTGATCGCGCCGTCCAAGTATAAAAATCATGAGGATCTGTGCGGTGAAAATAATCAAAACAGTTGTTCTGGCAAGTAGCCTGGTATCACCGGTTGCTTTTGCTCAAAGCTGTGAGTTCAGTCGCGAAATCAATTTTGATGTTGATGCTGCCGGGCTGGCGCGTGTGGAACTGGATCTGGGGGCCGGTTATCTGAATGTCAGGCCGGCGGAAAACGATCAGATCAGTGTGCGTGCGCGCGCCTGCGCCAGTACGCGCGGGCGCCTGGAATCAATGGATTTACTTCAGGAGCGTCGCGGCGATCGCCTGTCCATTGATTCGGAAATCGAGGACACCGTCAGCTTTTCCATATTCCGCTCCAATGATTACGCCTATATCGACGTTGACATGCATGTGCCGGCCGGACTGCTGCTGGAGATAGAAGATGGAAGTGGTGATATCCGCATTGTTGATGTGGTGGCCGATCTGCGTATTGAAGATGGTAGCGGTGAAATTAACATTCTGCGTCACACTGGTTCAGTGAGAATAGATGATGGCTCTGGTTCGATTGACGTGGATGGCCTGACCGGCAACTTGCGTGTTGTCGACGGTTCCGGCGATATTGATGCCCGCAACATCGTTGGCAATATTCATATTCCTTCCGATGGTTCCGGTTCCATTGATATTCGCGACGTTGAGGGAGAAGTGAATATTGATGATGACGGCTCCGGCAGCATCAGTGTGCACAATATCAGCGGCAATCTGTCGATTGGCGATAGCGGATCCGGCCGCGTCAACTTTGATGATATCCGCGGCACGGTGCGTATGCACGACCGTTAAATCCGGATGCGAGCGGCAGGCTCTGAATCCGTTGCGATTCAGGGCATCTGCCGCAACAGCTGGTTGATCTGCGCGGAAAGCTCGCGGTCATTGCCAGCAAAACTCAGCGCCCGCCGAGCAAAACCTTCCGCATCACTGTATTGCCGTTGCTGATAACGGATACTTGCCAGGCGGAACCATAACCATGGATCCCTTGGCGTGATGCGCAATGCGCGTTCACTGATGGCAGCGGCGCGTTCCAGATCACCTGCCAGTATTGCTTCATCCACGGAAGACAGCAGTGTTGAGGCCGGTGTTGCTGGTGCGGGTGCGCGTTCCGGTGCTGGCAGCGGCACGCTGTCTGGCACTGATGGGCGCGGTGCCGGTTCGCTGCGAACGGCTTCCGGGATATAAACCGGTTGGGGCACAGCCTGAGGCTGTGCAATGGGTTCAGTCACGCCGCCGCGCACCGCAACCGGTGTGCTGGTGGAAACTGGCGCACGAGAAACGGTCCCTGTCGCGCAAGCGCTGAGCAGTGCCAACAATAAAACAACCGTCAATCTCTGAAACATCATCATAAATTCCTGAGCCGTTGAATGACACGATCTACCAACGAGCTGTCGCTGTCACAATTGACAGAGGCGGCCGGCCATTGGCCTTCGCGCACGGGTAATGTTAGCGGGGCACTACAGTCCTTGGAGGCCTCCCGCTGGGTTGCGTGCGCAGATACCCGGCTCCATTGGATATCAGCAGGTGCTACCAGTTGTCGTGGCTGTACTTCCAGGCGATTCATGACATCCGACCATACTCGCAATGCCCCTGAAGAACCGGTCAATCCGGTTTCCCTGTTGTCGTCATAACCTAGCCATACTACGCCGACCAAATCGCCACCATAGCCAGCAAACCAGCTGTCACGCAAATCATTGGTGGTGCCGGTTTTGCCAGCCAGCGGCAGACGGCGATCCAGACGGTTGAGCATGGCACGTGCGGTACCGCGCTCAAAGACGCCGTGCAATGCCCATTCCAGCTGATACATGGAAGATGGACTAAATACCTGCTCAGTGGCAATACCATAACGGGCCAGACGTTGGCCGGTGCCGGTAGTTACAGCTTCCACTGCGCGCAGGGGTGAACGGAAACCGTTGCTGGCCAATGTCTGGTACATGGAAGCAACCTGCACGGGAGTCATATTCACAGCGCCGAGCAGCAGCGAGGGGTAGGGTTGCACATTACCTTCAAACCCGAGTTTGCGCAGTGTATCCACTACCGAAGGCACACCTACCTGCATACCCAGATCCACCGTCGCCAGATTCATGGAGCGTTGCAGAGCATCGTACAGATACACTTCGCCATTCATCTGGTTGTCGTAGTTGCGTGGTGACCAGGTGTTCCGGTTATCCAGTGCAATGGTCATCGGAGCATCGTTAAGTACGCTCGCCAGCGAATATTTCCCGCTTTCCAGTGCTGCCAGCACAACCGCGGGTTTAACCAGCGAGCCGATCTGACGTGAAGCCTGGGTGGCGCGATTAAAGCCGGTATAACCGGAGCTGCGACTGCCAGCTACCGCGCGCACCTCGCCGGTAACCGCGTCGGTAATTACCATGGCTGCTTCCAGTGCAGCCGGGGTCGGTGTCTTAGAGGCATTTGGCACTTCTACGGCAGCCACTGCATCGTTAAGAGCACTTTCCATCGTGTTCTGCACACGCAGATCCAGCGTCGTAAAAATGCGCAGACCTTCGGTCTGCAGAGCTTCTGCATCGTAGTCGCGTGCCAGATCGTTGCGAACCAGATCCATAAAAGCGGGATATCCGCCCCCTCGTTGCGCTGGACGATCCGCTACCATCAATGGTTGTGAACTGGACTGATCAAATTGCGCCTGGGTGATAAACCCCTGGTTACGCATCTGTGCCAGAACTACATTACGTCTGTCCAGGGCGCGCTGCTGGTTACGGCGAGGGTTATAGAACGAGGCGCCGCGTGGCAGCCCGGCAAGCAGCGCCAGGTCATGCAGCGGCAATTCCATCAATGGGCGCCCAAAGTAATATTCGGATGCCAGCGCAAAACCGTGGATTGCGCGGCTGCCATCCTGGCCGAGGAAAACCTCGTTCATATAGGCGCCAAGTATCTCCTCTTTACTGAAGTGGATTTCCAGCGCAATGGCCATCATCGCTTCTTCAATTTTACGTCGTAACGTGCGGTCCTGTGTCAGATAGAGATTCTTGACCAGCTGCTGCGTCAGCGTGCTGCCACCCTGAACAATTGCCCCGGCGCGCAGGTTGGTGACAAAAGCACGCGCAATACCAATGGGGTCGACACCAAAGTGATCGTAGAAACGATGGTCCTCAACTGCAACTACAGCGTTGACCAGGTCCGGCGGAACATCGTTTAAAGACAGTGGCAGGCGGTCCTCGCCGGTACCGGGGTTAATCTGCGCAATTTCCACCGGCTCCAGACGTACCAGTGGCAACGTGTTGTTGTTCTGATCGCCAGTCAGGCGATTAACACGGCGGCCTAGTACGTCAACTTCAACATATACGCTGGGTTCTTCGCCATCCCAGAAATCGAACCCGCGCGTCCACAGCTGTATGACACTGTCGCCAACGCTGTATTCACCGGGGCCGCTGATTCTGTTGGTTCGACGATAACCCAGGCGTTGCAGGGTGTCGGTAATGTCGTTGGCACTGATTTGTGCACCAACGTACAACTCAAGAGGGCGAGCATAAATACGCGCGGGAAGCGCCCATTGCAGAGCCTCGAAGTCGCGTCGCACTTTAAAGTCAACCCAGATCGCCCACACCGCTACTACCAGCAGGCCAAGCACAATCAGGCGGCGAATAAAACGACCAAAAAAACCTGAGGAATGGCGCTTCTGATTGCGGGAGGTTCTCTTTGCTGGAGATTTAGTGGATCGGGTTCTGCTCATAAGGCTTATTATGGGAGAAAACAGAGATAACAACAAAGCACTGGTTGTAACAAAGCTTAATGGACTAAAACGACCGAGAGTCCATCTTATTCCGTCTACCCAACGGATAGTGGACTCGGGTTGTCGAGGTCTATCACTACCGTGTGGTCTGCGTTACTGACCGCCACCTGACCATCCTGAATCAGAAACTGCAGATTCATGGTGCGCTCGGCCAACGCCGCCAGTGCCTGTGTGCTTTCTTCCGGCAACAAAATAATCTCCAGATTTTTATGGCGCGCAAACAGGGAGGTATTCTGAGTCAGCCAAATTTCGGCGCTGCGTCCGCCATAGGCGTAAATACGAACTTCTTTGGCGCGGCCGCAGGCTTTGCGCACCAGACGTTCATCGGGAGTGCCTACATCAATCCACAGATCAATCGTACCCGTCAGATCCTTTAACCAGATATCAGCATCGTCTTCGTCAGTAATACCCTGGCCAAACTCCAGTCGTTCATTGGCATTTAATGCAAAAGCCAGCAAGCGAGTCATCATACGCTCATCGGTTTCCGAAGGATGTCGCGCCAGAGTGATGCTGTGGTCCTGGTAATAGTTCCGGTCCATGTCTGCAATCTGCAGCGAGGCTTTGAATACAGTTGCTTTGGTAGCCATAGAGATCCCTGGATTGGTGACAAGCTCACAAGAGGCGGCGATGATACCGCTAAATGGCCTGCTTTAGCTGTGAAAATTCAGATAAGCCATTTAAACCTTCCACTGACAGCAACCGTCTTAATAAACAAACGAAGGAACGGTTTCACATGTCGGCTGAGTTAACGCAGGTCATAAAGTTGGCGCAAAAAGGCGACCGCCACGCGTTCCACCTGCTGTATCAACAACATGTGTCGCGGGTCTATGCCGTTTGCTGGCGATTGCTGGGAGATGCGCAAAAAGCGGAGGATGCCTGTCAGGAAATTTTTATCAAGGTTTGGCAGCACTTGCCTGAGTTCAAGGGTGACAGTGCACTCGGAACCTGGTTGCACAGTATCGCCGCCCGCACCGCAATAGATTTATGGCGACAGGACAAAAGATTGCATTTCGCGGACAGCGAAGAAATAGACAACACCGCAGATGCACTGCAGCTGGAATCGCATCAGCAGTTGGCTGCAGAAACGCGGGATCTGGAGCTGGCGATTCAACGCTTGCCGGCGCAAGCCAAAGCCGTGTTTATTCTGTTTGCGATCGAAGGCTATCAGCACACTGAAATTGCCACGATGCTCGACATCGCGGAAGGTTCCAGCAAGGCGCAGTACCATCGCGCCAGGCAGTTATTAAGAGGATTTCTGGATGACAACGGATAGGCAGCTGGATCAGGCCGTGGACCGCCTGCCGCGCGAAATTTTACCGCCAAAGGATCTGTGGGCAGGGATTGATGCGCGTCTGCAAGACAGACAGTCACAACACTGGTTAAAACAACCGGTGCAACGCTGGGCTGCAGTTGTTGCGCTGGCGGCTGCTGGCATGCTGTGGTGGAGCCAGAATCCGGATATCACTGTGGCACCAGAGCTGGCACTGATGGAGCTGGGACCCGAACAGCAGATCATTGTCAGTTACGAACAGGCCAAGGCACAACAACTCGGATTGATTGGTGTGGTCAGTGAGGACGCAGGCGACTGGCGTTATCAGCTCACCGTCTGGGACCAGGCCATAGTCCAGGTAAAGACAGCATTGAGCTATCACCCGCACGAACCATTTTTGCTTGCGCAAATGCATGACCTGTATCAACAGCAGCTGGAATATTTACAGCTGATCAACGCACTGGCCGTTAATGATGAGATATGGACGGAGAACCGATTATGAAGTCTTTTGCAATCCAGGGGCTGACCAGCGTACTGGTAGCAGTGATGCTCGCTCTTGCTTCAACACCGACATTGGCGCAGAGCAGGGGAGTCATTGATGAAGTTCGTGAAGTTGGAGCCAATGAGCGCATCACGCTGGACATTCAGCGAGGCGAAGTAGTGATTCGCCCGGGTAGTGACAATTCCTTGCGTATTCGCGGCGAACTGGATCAACAAGCTGAAGGCTTTGAACTGCAGTCCAATAATGGGTTTACCCGGTTCGAAGTGGTGATGCCGCGAAATATTAGAAACCGCGACAGCGATAACGGTTCCGATCTGGAGATCACGGTTCCGGCCAACAGCGAAATTGAAGTGCGCGGCGTAAATCTGAATGTGGACATCGCCAATGTTGCCGGTGGTGTTCGCATCACCACCGTCAACGGTGACATCCGCGCGGAGGGTCTGCGCGAGTTTGTGCAGCTGCAGACCGTCAACGGCGCGATTCACAGTGAAAATAATCAGGACGTTATTGAGCTGGAAACGGTTAACGCCAACATCAGTGACAATGGTTCGCAGGGACGTATGACACTGCGAACCGTCAATGGAATAATCAGTGTGGATAACAACGCCGACGAACTTCAGATGACCATGGTCAACGGCGAGATTGATGCACTATTGAGTGGCACCCAGTCCCTTCAGTTCAGCAGTGTAAATGGCAGCGTTGAAATCCGCTTGCGCGATTCAGTGCGCCCGCGTATTCGTGGTTCCAGCGTCAGCGGTGACATCAGATTACAACTGGACAGTGCTGTGGATGCACGTTTTGATGTGCAGACAAACGTCGGCCGTCGCATCGAAAATGAAATCACCGAAGATGAAGCCCAGGAACCCAGGTTTGGTCCGGGCCACAGCCTGCAGTTTATGACCGGCACCGGACTTGGCAGTGTGGATATCAGTACTGTCAGCGGAGGTATCAGGCTGCAACGTAACTGACTAACCAAATCTGACTACCGGCAATAGACACTTGCCAATAGCACGGTGTAGGCTCGGACATCTTAAGCAGTAGTACATTCCAATACCTTCTGAAGGAGATGTCTGTGCACAAGCTCAACCGCCTGTCGGCTGCCATGGCAGCACTTGTTTTAAGCTCATTTTCCCACGCGCAGCAAACTGACTGGTCCAGTGTCGAAGAAGAGACTCTCAAGCACTTCCAGGCAATGGTGCGTATGGATACCACTGATCCGCCCGGACGTGAAATCGAGCTGACCAACTATCTGGTCAGTGTTCTCGAGCAGGAAGGCATTGAGGTTGAAGTGTACTCGCTGGATCCGGAACGACCAAACGTGGTGGCTCGTTTGCGCGGCAATGGCAGCAAACGTCCGGTGCTGATGATGGCGCACCAGGACACGGTAAACGTGGACCCGGACAAGTGGGTATTTCCTCCCTTCAGTGCCGAGCGTGATGGAGGCTGGATCTACGGACACGGCACTGTTGACGACAAGGACAATCTGGCTGCTGCCTTGATGACAATGTTGCTGCTAAAACGCCAGGGAGTAGAGCTGGATCGTGATGTAATTCTTCTGGCGGAGTCCGGTGAGGAGGGCGCAACACAGATTGGTATCCAGTTCATGACAGAGCAGCATTTTGATGCCATTGATGCTGAACACTGTGTGGCTGAAGGTGGCAGCGTGGTGCGTGAAGGGGGGCAGGTGCACTACGCCGGAGTGCAGACTGTGGAGAAACTGCCGCGTGCAATCACTCTGACCAGTTCCGGCGTCGCCGGTCATGGCTCTGTTCCGCTGCAAAGCAATGCCGTTGTGCGTATGGCCAAAGCGGTCGCTGCAGCGGCCGAGTGGCAGCCGCCGGTTCGTTTAAGCGATACCACGACTTCCTATTTCTCACGCATGGCGTCGGTGTCTTCACCAGAAGCTGCTGCGCGTTATCAGGCTATGCTGAATCCGGCCTCAGCAGAGGGTCAAGCCGCATTAAAATGGATGAAGGCTAACGAACCGCGTAATGCTGCAGTTCTGTTCAGCACCATTTCACCCACCATTATTGATGGTGGCTACCGCGTTAACGTGATCCCTTCCGAAGCTACAGCAACACTGGATGTGCGTCTGTTGCCTGATGAAGACCCCGAGCAGTTTATTGGCATGTTGCGGGAGATCATTGGCGAAACCGGAATTGAAGCCAACTGGGCTGCGCGCAATGTTCGCCCTGGCGCTTCCACGCCGCTGGATACCGATGCATTCCGTGCCATCGAACAGGTAATGCAGGAGATCTACGGTGCGACGGTAATCCCGACCATGAGCACGGGTGCAACCGATATGGCGTACCTGCGTGCCAAAGGTATCAACTGTTATGGGATTGGCCCGGCAATTGACGCCGAAGACGGTCCATTGGGTTTTGGTGCACACAGTGATCAGGAGCGGATTATCGAAGCGGAACTTTACCGTTTTGTTCGTGCTCACTATGAAATTGTCCAGCGTCTGGCAGTGGCGCGCTAAAAGACGGCAAGGTCATAAACTGTTCTTTGGCAGGTGGCTTGTGTTAGTCTGTGGTGGACTAAAAAAATAACGAGGTCACCTGCCATGCGTCAGCCCGTATATACGATGTTGCTATCTGCTGCTCTGAGTTTTACAGCTTTTCAGCCTGTTATTGCTCAATCATCCAATAATCAAACCTTGCATCCCACCGGCCCTATGCCTTACAACATTGTTGAGAACTGGGCCAAGCCATTTGCTGCGCCCGGTTTTTCCTGGGGTGGAAACTCCGGAATCCACATAGAGTCGCCTGAGCGAATTATTATTGTGCAGCGGGGTGAAACCGAGCTGCCAGATCCAATCCCGCCGGAGTACACAAATTTCCCCGGCTCCATGGGCTGGAATGTTATACAGGGGCGAGGCCGCACCTGGCAGAACCTTCTTTATGTACTCAACTCGGAAGGTGAGGTGCAGGAAGTGTGGACCCATTGGGATCATCTTTGGGCAGGAACAGACGGTCCCGGTCCTCATCGTCTACGCGTAAGTCCCTATGATCCGCAACGCAAAATATGGGTGGTCGAAGAAACCGGGCATGTCATCTACATTTTTTCCCATGACGGCAAGCAGCTGCTGAAGACGCTGGGTGAAAAGAATGTTTCAGCGTCTGATAACAGCCATTTTGGCAAACCCCAGGATGTGGCGTTTTTGCCAGATGGCCACGTGCTGGTGGCGGATGGCCTGGAAAATGCCCGAGTGGTGATACTGAACAGCGAAGGTGAGTACGTGGCCGAATTTGGTATGCGGGGGGAGGCGCCAGGTCAATTCCAGAGTGTGCATGGATTGGCCTGGGGGCCGGACAACAAGATTTATATTGTCGACAGGGACGCGATGAACGTGCAGGTGTTTGAGCATGTTAACCCTGGCGTGGCTGGAGCCATACCTGAATTTGAATTCCGCGCACGCTGGAACGGACCCAATTTCCCGCTCGATATTATTGTCAGCGAAGAATATGCCTGGATTACTGACATCCGTCCGCCTAAAATCCTGCAATTCGATTTACAGGGCAACCATGTCTACACCTGGCTGTTACCCGGCGAGGGGCCTACGGCATGGTTGGAGATGCACTCTTTTGCAGTGGATGAAGATGGCAATCTATATGGCACAGACAATCAGTACGCCCGGCCCCAGAAGTTGGTGCCACGCGCCGATGCCAATCCGGTGCATCTGGTCCAACCACAATATGTGCCACGTTGATCACAAACCGGCAGAAGGCAACATCAGAGTATGAATGCTCTGGACACAGAATATCGACATCAGCTGCGCCTGAAGTTTATCCGCCTGATGATTGCGGTGACTATAGTGGGCACATTAGCCCGCTTTTTTTTGATTAATTACCTGCCAGATTTTCTTGCGTGGCTGGGGTTGGTGAATATTGCACTGTCGATTACAGTTTATGGGGTCATTCGCGGAAACTATTTACCTCGATTTGAAGCTGAGCTTGGGGTAGGGCTGTGCGTTATTATTATTGCGCCACTGGTTCTGTTCACCGGCGGTATTAACAGCCAATACATTTATTTAGTGCCGCTGGCGCCGATGATGGCAGCCTTGCTGGGCAGCGTCACGCTCAACTGGATAATGGCGGCCTTTCTTGTCGTGTGCACAGTCGGCATGTATTTCACTGCCGATTTTTGGCCAGATCTGACCGGATATATTTTTTCACAGGAAAAAACGCGCGTCAGAAGTGTTTGGCTGGTGGTGTCAATTATTGTTGCCGGTGGTTTTGGTATGTACTTTCGGCGCTCCTATGATGACCAGTCGGAGTTGCTCGACAGACTGGCAGCGGTAGACCATTTGACGGGTCTGTTAAACCGGCGTGGACTTGAGGTGCGCTTGCAGGAAGAGTTACAGAGAGCGGCGCGCAGTGGGCAGCCGCTATCCGTGTTGATGATAGATGTGGACTTTTTTAAACAGTTTAACGATCGTCACGGCCATGCAGCGGGCGACGACTGTCTGATCAAGGTGGCGCGCTGTCTGCGCAGTCAGACGCGTGCCGAAGATATAATTTCGCGTTATGGCGGCGAGGAGTTCCTGATTGTGCTGAGCAACACCAATGTGTGCGAGGCGACCATTGTGGCCGAGAAACTGCGTGCCGCCATTACCAAAATTAATCCGCTGCCCGATGGCTCGGGTATCAGTGTCACAATCGGCATTGCCTCTTTGGCTCAGGGCAATAACAAAGAAAAATCACCGGCAGCAGGGGAACTGATCCGCTGCGCTGACAGTGCTTTGTATCGCGGCAAGGAAGCAGGCCGTAATCGTGTGGTGGCTTACGCCTGAGACGACTCCAGCGCTTCCCAGCGCGCGTACAGCTCTTCCAGTTTTGATTGCAGGCCGCTGAGTTTTTCCAGGCTGTCCTGGATCAGCTTTTGGTCCTGATCGTAAAAACCGGGTTCAGCGATGCGAGTTTCAATCTCGGCAATTTCTGCCTCGGTTTTTTCAATCTGGCGTGTGACCTGATCGAGTTCCTTCTGTTGTTTCTGACTGAGTCCGGGTTTTGTGGGTGCTGACTGGACCACAGTGGGTGTTGCCGGCTTTTGTGCCACGGGTTTGACGTTGGCGGCGGGTTTGCTGATGACATCGTCATCTTCAAATGAGCGCATCTTGCCGCCCTGACGTAACCAATCTTCGTAACCACCCACATATTCTTTGACGACACCTGGCTCCTCAAAAACAATACACTGCGTGGTGACGTTGTCGAGGAACTTACGATCGTGGCTGACGATGAGCAGGGTGCCGGTAAATTCCAGCAACAGCTCTTCCAGCAGCTCCAGGGTTTCCATATCCAGATCGTTGGTCGGTTCGTCGAGCACAATCAGGTTGGCGGGTTTGCTGAAAAGTTTTGCCAGGATCAGACGGTTCTGTTCTCCGCCCGACAAGGACTTGATCGGCTGACGTGTGCGATGTGGCGGGAACAAAAATTCCTGCAGGTAACTGATCACATGTTTGTTTTTGCCATTGATCTCGATAAATTCGCGTCCTTCAGCCAGAAAATCGATTACAGTCTGCTCGGGATCAAGGCGGTTGCGCAGCTGGTCAAAATAGATAATTTCCAGATTGGTACCGAGTTTGACTTCACCCGAATCAGGCTGGATTTCACCCAGCAAAATACGCAGCAATGTAGTTTTGCCGCTGCCGTTAGCGCCGATAAAACCTACACGGTCACCACGCAGGATTTTGGTGGAGAAGTTTTTCAGGATCACCTTGTTGTCGAACTGCATACAAAGCTGATTGGCTTCGACCACAATTTTTCCTGAGCTACCGGCCTGTTCCAGAGAGAAGCTGGCCTTGCCACCCAGTTCACGGCGCTGACTGCGTTCTTCACGCATTTTTTTCAGCGCCCGCACACGGCCTTCATTGCGGGTTCGTCGTGCCTTGATGCCTTGGCGTATCCAGACTTCTTCGTCGGCCAGGCGCTTGTCGAATTCCATGTTGGATTTTTCTTCCGCCGCCAGTTGTTGGTCCCTGAATTCCAGGAACGACTCATAATCACCCGACCAGCTGCGGATATGACCACGGTCCAGTTCGATAATGCGGTTGCTGATTTTTTGCAGGAACTGACGATCGTGGGTGATCACGAGCACGGCGCCGCGGAAATCGGTAATCATTTTTTCCAGCCATTCAATGGTTGGAATGTCCAGGTGGTTGGTAGGCTCGTCCAGCATCAGCAGATCCGGTTCGCTGATCAGCGCCCGCCCCAGGGAGGCTCGGCGACGGCTTCCACCGGACAGTGATTTCATGCGCGCATCGGCGGGCAGCGCCAGCAGATCCAGCATGCCTTCTATGCGGTGTTCAATTGCCCAGCCATCACGTTCCTCGATCTGGCGCTGCAGGTTGGCCATTTCATTGAGGTTCTTTTCATCAGACCAGTCCAGGCTGTCGTCGTGAGTCAACGCATGGTAACGCTTGAGCACATCACCCAGTCCTTCTATACCGCCAGCAATGTAGTCATAAATCGTCTGGTCGTCGCGAGCGGGCAGATTCTGCTCAAGATAAGCGACTTTGATGGCCTCTGCGCGCCATAGCTCCCCACTGTCTGCGTGGATCTGACCTGTGAGCACTTTCATGAAAGTCGACTTGCCAGCACCGTTCTGACCCAGAATACCAATGCGTTCACCTTTGTGGATGGTTAAAGATACCCCGTCGAGCAAAGGATTATCGCCAAAGGCAAGAGAGAGATTGTTCAATCTAAACAACAACATATGGGTTGGGTATCCAGGCAGTGGCCAGCAGTAACGGCTTGTATTTGAGGCGCTGCAGTATAAACTTAAGCGCTTACAGATGACAGCCAGCCTGTACCAAGGACTATTGTGCTCAAAACCGTGCTCAAAACTGACCACCTTCCTGATTCCCTTAAACCCCACCTGGAGCGTTACTGTCAACAATTGCAGGATCGCGCCGACAACGATCCCACTGCCAGATCCCTGGTTGAACTGATTAACTCGCAACCTGCTTTTTCGCGGGACGTGGCGCGTGTGTGGGCGGCCAGCGAGTATGCGGCGGTGGTGTGTATCGAGCACCCGCAAATGCTGCTGGATCTGCATAAAAACGGATTGTTGTTGCGCCTGGTCAGTGAAGATTATTACAGCGCTTTAAAAGATCATCTGCAGGATCTGTTTCCACAAGACGGCTCGAGCCTGGATGTCAGTTTGCTTAAAAAACGTCTGCGCCTGTTCCAGAAACAACAAATGCTGCGTCTGATCTGGCGTGATGTCAGTCATCTGGCATCGGTGCGTGATACCGCAGCGGAGGTCTCAGCACTGGCGGAAGCGGCCATGGATGTTGCGCTTGAGCTGCTGCATCAGTGGCAGGCGCAGGCAGTTGGCGAGCCGATTGGCAAACGCAGTGGCAAGCCACAACGTATGGTTGTGATTGGTATGGGCAAACTCGGCGCCGGCGAACTGAATCTGTCGTCGGATATTGACCTGATGTTTGCCTATCCGGAGTCGGGTGACACACAAAAGCCTGATGGTTCCGAGGGCATCAGCTGTCAGCAGTTTTTTGTAAAACTGGGACAACAACTGATTGATGTGCTCGATACCCAGACACCTGATGGATTTGTATTCCGTGTGGATATGCGCCTGCGTCCCTTTGGCAGTGAAGGGGTACTGGTCTGCAGTTTTGATGCAATGGAAAACTACTACCAGTCACAGGGTCGCGACTGGGAGCGTTACGCAATGATCAAGGCGCGCGCAGTGGCAGGAGACACCCAGGCCGGTGCCGAGCTGCTGCAACGTTTGCGTCCGTTCAGTTACCGCCGCTACCTGGACTTTTCAGCGTTTGAAGCACTGCGCAGCATGAAGCTGCAAATCAACAAGCAGGTGCTGAGAAAAGGCATGAGTCAGGACGTCAAACTTGGCGCCGGAGGAATCCGCGAAGTTGAATTTATTATTCAGGCTTTGCAGATGGTTCATGGCGGGCGCGACAAAAGTCTGCAGCAGACGTCTTTGTATCAGGCAATGGACATGGTGCAGCGAGGAGACTATTTGCCCGCTGACATCGTAAGCGCATTGCGTAACGCCTACAGTTTTCTGCGCGATCTTGAGCACAAGCTGCAAGGGTTTGCCAATAAACAGACACAATCCTTACCAACATCCGCTGATGAGCAGCTGCGTATCGCTGTGGCAATGGGTGTGCCTGACATAAAAAATGCCAGCTGGGACGATCTGGTCAGCGTGCTGGATCAGCACCGTGCGATAGTAAGAAAACATTTCAGTGAAGTCATCAGCACCGATGATGATGCGGATGATGCCAGTCGCCATGAAGTAGACGATGCCGCAATGCAATCACTGTGGCATGAAGATCTGAGCGACCAGCAGGCGATCAGCATACTGACTGAACTGAATTACGAAGCGCCGGAAGCAACCTGGCAGCAGTTAAAAGATTTCCGCAAGGAAAAAGTATTTGTCACGTTGCCTACCGAAAGTCGTCAGCGTTTTGCGCGCTTTATGCCTTTGATGATGGCCACCCTGGCTGCTGAAAAAACACCCAGCCTCGGTTTTGAGCGCGTGATGAAAATGGTTGAAGCAGTGGCACGGCGTACCGCCTATCTTGTTTTGCTCGCAGAGAATCCGCGTGCGATGAAACAGTTTGTGCACCTGTGTACCGAAAGCCCGTTTGTTGCCGGTTTTCTCAGCCACCATCCGGTTCTGCTGGATGAGCTGCTGGGAGTAGTGCGTCAGCCGCCGGAAAAAGCAGTGCTGGCAGAAGAGCTGGCGCAAGGGTTGCTCAGAATTGGTGAGGACAGTTTTGAAGAACAGATGGAATATCTGCGTTACTTCAAACTGACGCATACATTGCAAGTCGCGGCTGCACAAATTACCGGCACCATGACGGTTATGAAAGTCAGCGACTATCTAACCTTTACGGCTGAAGCCATTCTGGAACAGGTGTTGGCTTTAAGCTGGGCGTATATGACGCGCAAATTTGGTTTTCCAGTGAACAGCACCGGTGAACATGGCACCATGGATTTTGTGGTGATCGGCTACGGCAAACTTGGCGGTATTGAACTCAGTTATCAGTCCGATCTGGATCTGGTATTCCTGCACGATGGCACACTGGACGAAGACACTGTTTGCAGTGAAGGTCAGAAAAGCATCAACAGCCGTGAGTTTTATACACGCATGGCACAACGTGTGCTGAATATGCTGGGTACTAATACCATGTCCGGCAAACTGTACGAGGTGGATATGCGTCTGCGTCCATCGGGTGAGTCGGGTTTGCTGGTCAGCACATTGCCTGCCTTCGAAAATTATCAGCTCGGTGAAGCCTGGACCTGGGAGCATCAGGCTCTGGTGCGCTCGCGCGCAGTGGCAGGTTCCGCACGCATGGCAAGTGCGTTTGAAGTGATGCGTGCAAAAATTCTGTCGCAGCCGCGCGATATCAACAAACTTGCTAATGACGTTATGTTGATGCGCAAACGCATGCGCGAAGAACTGACTCGCAAAGCGGGACACCATGCTTCACAACCTGCATTTGCAATCAAACAGGGGCCAGGTGGCATTGTTGATATCGAATTTATTGTGCAATTCCTTGCGCTGGCACATTCGGCAACAGAACCAAAAATGGCGCGCTGGTCAGACAACGTACGCATTCTTGAGTCAGCCGAGCAATGTGGTTTGCTGGAAGTGGATTCTGGTGAGCAGCTGCGTAACGCATATCTGGGACAACGGGCGCGTCAACATGAGTTCGCGCTGCAACATGCAGATTCCGACAATGTGGATGAAGACACGGCAAGTGCCGTGATGCAGCCGTTGTTACCGCTGCGTGAGTGTGTTGTACAGCTCTGGGATCAGGTGTTTGCGCCTTATGCAGCGCCGGCTGGCGAGGGCAAATAATCATGAAGTCGAAAATTCTGATTATTGGTCCATCCTGGGTAGGGGATATGGTGATGGCCCAGTCTCTGTTCAAAACCCTGCACCAGCAACATGCTGAGTTAACACTGGATGTTCTGGCGCCGGCCTGGAGTCGGCCCATTCTTGAGCGCATGCCGGAAGTGGATAAAGCGCTGGATTTGCCTTTTGCCCACGGTGAACTGGGTCTGGGTAAACGCTACCGCTTGGGCAAGGAGTTACGCCAGCACAACTACGATCAGGTGATTGTGTTGCCCAATTCGCTGAAGTCGGCACTGGTGCCGTGGTTCGCGCGTATTCCGGTACGTACAGGCTGGAAGGGTGAGCAGCGGGGTTTGCTGCTGAATGATTGCCGTGAGCTGGATAAACAACGTTATCCATTAATGGTGGAGCGTTTTGTAGCGCTGGCGTATGAGCCTGGTGTTGCGCTGAAGCAACACGAACCAATACCGGTGCCACAATTGGTGGCTACAGCGGCAGGTTCACAAGCCGCTGTGGATGCAATGGCTCTGGACTGGAAACCGGCAACCCAGGTGCTGGCCTTGTGTCCTGGCGCAGAATTCGGTGATGCCAAACAATGGCCCGCCACCCACTATGCACAGGTTGCAGAGGCCTATGCTGCCAAGGGCTGGCGTATAGCCCTGATGGGATCTGCAAAGGATGCGCCTGTGTGTTCAGAAATTGTGTCGTTGCTGCCACAACCGTTGCAGGCACAATGTGACAATCTTGCCGGTCGGACCAGTCTGGGGCAGGTCATAGATCTGCTGGCAATCTGCGCTGCTGTTGTCAGTAACGATTCCGGACTGATGCACATTGCTGCTGCGCTGCACCGCCCACTGGTTGCGGTTTATGGCTCCACGTCCGCCGATTTCACGCCGCCATTGTCAGATCAGGTAGAATTGCTGCATACCGATATCAGCTGCCGGCCATGTTTTAAGCGTCAATGCCCTTATGGACATAAACGCTGCCTGACCGAGCTGTTGCCGGAACAGGTCTGCAACGCACTTGAGCGTCTGCTGCAACGGGTTTCTCTGGCTACCTTGATGTGAGGGAGATGCAGGGTTTGCGAATTCTGATTATCAAAACCTCATCACTGGGGGATGTCATTCATACGCTGCCAGCACTGACAGACGCTGTCGCCGCCATCCCCGGCCTGACTGCGGACTGGGTGGTGGAAGAAGCTTTCGCTGAAATTCCTTCCTGGCATCCTGCGGTAGAAAATGTGATACCTGTTGCTGTCAGACGCTGGCGCCGAAACTGGTGGCAGGCACTCAACAGTGGTGAACTTGCTGCATTCCGTCGCCAACTGCGTGTGCACGAATACGATGTGGTGATTGATGCTCAGGGTCTGGTTAAAAGTGCCATTATGACCACAATGGCACGTGGTCCCAAAGCAGGGCTGGATCGCAACAGTATCAAGGAACCGCTGGCCAGTCGTTTTTACAATCAAACCGTTGCTGTGCCGCGTGCTGAGCATGCAGTGCAACGCGTCCGACAACTGTTCGCTGCAATTCTGTCCTATGTGTACGACCCGCAACGTATAGATTACGGTCTGGAAAATTCAGCCGCGCTGGCTGTGGCAACTGACCGTGAACAGCCGCTGCTGATGTTTTTGCACGGAACCACGTGGGTCAGTAAACACTGGCCGGAAGCTTACTGGAGAGAGCTGGCTCATATGGCCGCTGATGCGGGTTATGGCATCCGTTTGCCCTGGGGCAACCTGGTAGAACAGGAACGAGCACAGCGGATTGCGGAAGGTATTCCTTCTGCGCAAGTATTGGACAGGCTTACACTGGCGGGTCTGGCCGGCGTCATGCGTCAGTGTCAGGGTGTGCTAGCCGTAGATACCGGCCTTGGGCATCTGTCTGCGGCTTTAAACCGGCCCACCGTTTCCATTTACGGTGCCACAAATCCCTTTTTGTCGGGAACCTTTGGTTATCACCAGCTGCAATTAAAAGGATCATTACCGTGTTCTCCCTGTATGCGTCGTCAATGTGAGTATCAGGGAGAGCCACTGTTTGATCAGACGCGCGAACAACCGATGTTGAATGTAGAACCAGCCTGTTATCGCGCATCAGCGCCTGCAGAAGTATTTGTGCATCTGCAACGGTTGATTGGTCAGTCGCGGCAGAGAATCGACTTATGAAGCTGGCCTTTCTGATTTATCAGTATTTTCCTTTCGGCGGGCAGCAGCGCGACTTCATGCGTATTCTGATGCGATGTCGCCAGGCAGGGCATCAGTTACGGGTTTACAGTCTGCGCTGGGAAGGCGAGGTTCCGCATGGGGTTGAACTGATTAAGGTGCCGGTTAAAGCCTGGTCACGTCATACGCTTTATCAGCGCTACAGTCAGTGGGTAGCAAAAGCGCTGCTGCAAAATCCGGTCGACGCAGTGATTGGTTTCAGCAAAATGCCGGGACTGGATTTTTATTATGCCGCTGACCCCTGCTTTGCCGAACGTATGGCGCAAGAAAAATCCTGGCTGAAAAAAATGCTGCCGCGTTATCGCCATTTTTTGTGTTATGAGCAGGCAGTATTTGCCCCGCCGTCGCCAACACAAGTGATGTTGTTGTCACCACAGCAGCGGCAGGATTTTGCAAAATGGTATCCCGGTTGTGAACATCGTTTGTATGAACTTGCGCCCGGTATTGACGCATCACGACTGCCAGGTACTGATGAAGAGCTTGCTGAGGAACGTAAACAGTTTCGCAAAAATTTTTCACTGACCAATGATCAGATTGTATTGCTGCAGATAGGTTCTGGATTCCGTGTGAAAGGCGTGGATCGTTCTATTCGCGCAGTGGCGAGTTTGCCCGAGCACATCAAACAGCAAGTGCAGTTTTTTATTGTAGGGCAGGATAAAGCGGACAAGTATATCCAACTGGCACAGAGTCTGGGTGTGGCAGAACGTTGCCATTTCACCGGTGGGCGTGATGATGTTCCGCAATTTCTGCGAGGCTGTGATCTGCTATTGCATCCTGCACACAGCGAAAGTGCCGGATATACCTTGCTTGAGGCAGTGATCAATGGATTGCCGGTTTTAACTACAGACACCTGTGGTTACGCGTTTCATGTAGTGCGCGCGAATGCGGGCGAGGTATGTACATCGCCTTTTTCCCAGCAGGAACTGAACAGCAGGTTGTTAGCCATGCTGGAGTCTGATCAAAAGGCTCAGTGGCACAACAACGGTCTGGCGTATGCCCGTAGTGTGGATGTAATGGGTATGCCGGATACTGCGCTGGCATTGATTGAAAACTCGGTGCACAACAAGGAGCGCCGGTGATGACTCAATATCTGTCAGAAGAATTTGCCAGAGAGTGGCTGGTCCAGGAAGGAAAAGGCCCGGAAGGAAAAAGCCAGGATATTTTTGCCAAGGCACAAGCTCTCAGTGGCGATGTGTTCCGCGAAGTTAAAGGCCGCAGAACGCTGCGTTTTGAACTGGGTGGCAAAACCTGGTTTATCAAACACCACAAAGGTGTAGGCTGGGGCGAAATTCTGAAAAATCTTATCAGTTTTCGCCTGCCCATTCTGGGCGCAAAAAATGAGTATCTGGCGATTAATGCACTGACCGCACTGGGTGTGCCCACGATGACAGCTGCCGTTTATGCCGAACGCGGCTGGAACCCTGCGCAGCGTGAATCGTTTTTGATCACCGAAGAATTAAAGCCAGTGATCAGTCTGGAAGATGTTTGCCGCGACTGGCCACAACAACCTCCACCTTTTATATTCAAACATCGACTGCTGCTGGAAATTGCACGCATGGCGCGGCTGATGCACAGCAATGGCATCTGCCACCGCGATTTTTATCTGTGTCATTTTTTGCTGCACTGTCAGTCTGACGGGATAATTGACACTAAAGCCAGTCCGCAGCTGTCGCTGATTGATCTGCACCGTGCGTTGATTAAACCGGCGTTTATGCAGCGCTGGATAAAAAAGGACATCGCGGGGCTTTATTTCTCTGCGCGCGACATTGGTCTGACGCGAACTGATCTGTTGCGTTTTATTAAAGCCTACACTGGAAAGCCGCTGCGACAGGCGCTGGCTGAACAGTCCACGTTCTGGTCAGTGATGCAGAAAAAAGCCGACAAAGTCTGGCGCCGTGATCTGCGTAAATACGATGACCGGTTGTGCAAAGAAGTCTTCTTCAACTCCGCGCGCGTTGAACGCCGGCAAACCACATCACAGCTTGCGCTGATCAATCGCGCGTTGTGGCAACCGTCTATGCAAGCACTGCTGGACGATACAGATCAACTGGTCGCGGCGGGTTCCATGTTAAAAGATGGCGACTCCACTACCGTAGTGAAAATCGATCTGGCGGGTCAGCAATGGGTGGTCAAACGTTATAACCTTAAAAGTGTTGGTTATGCGTTGAGCCGGTTGCTGCGCCCAAGTCGTGCCTGGCATTGCTGGATTAACGCATTTCGGTTGCAGCAGGCCGGTATAAATACGCCTGCTCCATTGTTGATGCTGGAAAAACGTTGGGGGCCACTGCGGCGGCAGGCGTATTATGTCAGTGCCCATGTTGAAGGCCCGGATGCGATGCAACTGATGTTGCCAGAACAGCCTGGCTCCTCGCGCTGGCGACAGGTCTCGGCAATGTTTGATGATCTGTTCCGGCGGCTGCGACAGCATCGTCTGATTCATGGTGATTTAAAAGCCACAAACTTTATAGTGGCTGATGCAGACTCTGCAGAGGCAAGACTGGTGGTGCTGGATCTGGATGCAACGCGTATTGAACATAACAATGCGCGTTTTATTAAATACCATCAGCGTGATCTGCAGCGTTACCGGACCAACTGGACCCGCGCCGGCAAGCTGCCAGCCGAATAATGGGTGAGATGATGACAACATCGGGGCAACAACGATGGCAGTGGTGACATTGGGTTTATCCGGGGTGATGGGATATGACGCCGCATGTGCACTGTTTATTGACGGTGAGCTGATTGCTGCCGTTGAGGAAGAGCGGCTGGTCAGACGAAAACATGCGCGCGACATGTTACCGATTGAATCGGTGCGTTATTGTCTGCGAGCAGCCAAATTAAAACCGCGCCAGGTCGATCAGGTTGCCATTGCTTGCGCGCCTATTTCGCTGTTCTCGCGCGCACGTTGGCACTATGCATGGCGTATGTGGTACGCCCCCGACTATGCGCTTGATGCGCTATTTAACGGCAATCGCCGCTTCCGCCGTTACCAGCGCAAGATCCTTCAGATGCTTTCTGATCTCGGCATTCCAGTTGAAAAAATTGTGTTACAGCCGGTGGAACATCAGCTTTCTCATGCTGCCAGTGCTTACTACATGAGCGGTTTTAAGGAAAAGACCGCGATTTTCTGCATTGACCACCGTGGTGAATATGCCACTACGTTATTGGGTTATGGCGAGAATGGCCGTATTCATAAGGTGCGTGAGTTTTACGAACCAGATTCACTGGCCGGAATGTATGCGTCAATGTGTGACTATCTGGGTTTTGACATGCTCGATGGCGAAACCAAAGTGATGGGCATAGCAGCTTTTGGTGATCCTGAAAAATATGACCTGTCATTTTTGACCGACTATCGTGGCAAGGATTTTCGTGTGAACACACGCATGCTGCGAGTGGTGGGTTTGAGGCGATACAAACATCGTCGTATAGGACATTCGTTCAGCAAAGCACTGCTTGAGAAGCTGGGGCCGAGAAGGGCGGGGGATGTGTTTCAGGATCCTTACGTGCATTACGCTGCGGCGATCCAGCGTCTCTACGAAAACACTGCAACCGGTCTGGTCACACATTATCTGTCCGATGTGTTAAAGGAGTCGGGGAAACTGGTTGTTGCAGGTGCCGGGGCGTTTAATACCAGGCTCAATCAGCGTCTGTCCGAGTTGCCGCAAGTAAACGAAATTTACATACCACCTGCAGCAGGTGATGCTGGTACTGCGATAGGCGCGGCGGCATATATGGTTGCGAACACCAACAACTTGCCGATAACACCGCTGAACCAAGCCTATCTGGGACCCAGGTTTACTACAGAGCGTTGTATCAAAGCCTGCGAACAGCACCGCGACAAACCGCGTTATGAAGTGTTGGAAAAGCCGGCAGACAAGGCCGCTGAACTGCTGCAGCAAGGTCATCTGGTTGCCTGGTTCCAGGGGCGAATGGAATTTGGTCCGCGTGCATTGGGTAACCGAAGTCTGCTGGCAAACCCTAATATGGAAAGCGCTGTCAGTGAAATTAATGCACGTGTGAAATTCCGTGAGAAGTGGCGCTGTTTTTCGCCGAGTCTGCTGCCGGGTCTGGCTAAAAAAATACTGGGCGCGGATGCTGTGCGCGCTGATTTTATGACCCGGACTTTCAGAGTACCTGAACAGTGGCAAAAAAAATTTCCGGCTGTAGTTTACCCGGATGGCACCACACGTGCACATATCGTGCATAAGGATAACAACCCACGGTTTTATTCGCTGCTGATGGCGATGAAACGCAGGACCGGAACAGGTATGGTGGTCAATACCTCACTGAACCGCCCCGGTGAGGCAATGATCTGTACACCGGAAGACGCACTGGATATGTTTTTCGGGTCCGATCTGGAATATCTGATCATGCAGGATTTGCTGATCACCAAACCGCCTGAAGACAACACGGGCTGGGAGCGTAGTTAGGCTGCGCTCCTTTATAATTCCTTCTCCAGCACCAGCAGACTTGACCCGCGCTCTGCAGGAAATTCCCGGATCAATCGCAAGCGGCCGCTGGCCAATCCTGCTTCCAGCTCGGCTTGAAAACTGGCGCGTGGCGTGACCGCGATAATGGTGCCAGGTAGCGCACTGTTAATGACACCTGCCGGCATCTCGCGTCGGATTTCCTCATAGTCCTGGATACGATTGCTCTGGTAAGCGATATGGATTTCATTGGTAATCAGCGCAGCGGTGGCGCGGGTATTATTGTTGATCCAGGCGCTGGCGTCTTCCAGATGGGCTTTTGAGGCGCCAAATGACAGATGTCCGTCAACGGCTGCAAAAACTGCCAGCAGTACCGCCCAGCGTACAAATCCGCGCTTTTGCAAACTGGCAGCATGACGCCATCCGCGGTCAATTACAAAAGGCAACCACACCAACAGTAATACGCCGAATAACAATGTATAGCGGGTGGTTGTAAAACGAGTGACCAGCATAAACAGCAGCAGAATGGCGGCTGCAGTCAGTACCCAGCAGATCAGCACCGCTTTGGCTGGTTGCGGGATCTGCAGGAATTTGCGCCACCAGCCATATATCAGCAGAGGCACCACTGCCAGCCCCAGACTGTCTATCACACACGCCAACAGCACAGCGATCAGTCCGGTAGCCAGGAAAATGCCGGTGTAATCTCCGACAAACTGCGAGGCGTACTCACCAAAAACGGTTTGCTCCAGCTCAACGGCTTCAGCTCCGAATAAAGGTGCCAGATTGCTCACAAAAGGCTGGTAGATTTGCAGGAACACCTTGAGTTGTGCAACTACGTCCAGACCTAATACCGCGGCTACCGCCGCACCTAAAACCAGAACTGTCAGTACGGACAGTATTTGCAGGCGCAAAAACGCGCGCTGTCTTAGATTCACCAGCGACTGATTTGGTACCAGAACGGCTACTGGCGTCAGGAACAGAAATAACAGCGCCTCCGGCCTGAACAGCGAAGCTGCCAGACAACTCAGCATAAAATAAAGTCCAAAACGCAGGCGCAGTGACCCGGCATAAACAATCAGGTAATACACGGCGAGCAGACAAAAAGCCAAATAACCAATGTCGCGGATGATATAGGCACGAAATTCATTCAGATGTGGATATAACAGGATGCAAGCAACTGCCAGCCAGATAACGCGTCGCGACGGTGTAATCGCGGCGACAATGTTTACAAAACTCAGGCTGAGCAATGCAAACAATGCCGCGTTGATCAGATTTGCAGCGCCAGGCAGACTGATGCCGGTTATTGCGTGCAACGCTGCCATCATCAGCGGGAACTGCGCCCACTGGTAATGCGCAAAGGCAGCGCCGACTCCCTGCTCCAGTGCTATTTCCGCAGTGCGTATATAGGTGTAGGCGTCGGTGTTGGGTAATTCGTTCAGCACAATGGCAGACAGGCTCAGCAGTAAACTGCCAAGTACTGTTACTACACGGATAAAACGTATGTCACCGGCTGCAAGCCACTGGCTCATCAGCGTTCCTCTTAATTGGTTTTTTTATAGGGGTCAGGTACGCCTTCCGGGCGGGTTTTAAAACGACGGTGCAGCCACATATACTGGTCCGGTGCCTCACGAATGGCTTGTTCCAGCAATGCATTGATACGGCGAACGTCTTCAACTTCGTTGCCAGTCGGATAGTTTTCCAGTGGCTCGCTAAAATTGATTTCGTAATATTCGCCATCATTGCGACGGTAATGTGACAGCACAATCACCGGTGAATTGTTAAAGTTGGCAAAGGTGGATGTTGCGGTAATGCTTGCCGCAGGTCTGCCAAAAAAGGGTACAAATACAGAATGTTTGGGACCGTAATCCTGGTCCGCTGCATACCAGATCACTTCTCCCTGTTTTAGCAGACGGAAAGTCTGACGTATTTCCTTGCGCTCAACCACATAGGGGAAGCTGCGCAGACGACCGCGTTTCATCAACAGATCAAACAGCGGATTTTTGTGAGCGCGGTAGGTCACACTGATTGGGTGATGCAATGACATCAGACTGCCGGCAATTTCGATGGTGACAAAGTGCGCGCTGACCAACAATACACCGCGTCCCTGGGCTGCCGCGCGCTGCAGATTTTCCAGGCCATTGATGCGCGCACGGTCGGCAAAATCTTCAGGGCGCCGGCACCAGGCCATGCCAATTTCCATGATGCCAACACCATTCGATTTGAAGGTTTCGCGCACCAGTTTTTTCTGTTCGTCGGCACTTAGCTCCGGAAAACACAGTGCGATATTCACTTCACAGATGTGACGCCGGCTGCGTGCCAGGTGATACATCAGTAAACCCAGCGCTTTGCCTATATTGATTTGCCAGCGGAAAGGCAAGCGCGCGAGTATCCAGGTAAAGCCATAACCCAGCCAGGTCAGCCAATATCGTGGCCCCAGATAATCTTTCAGATTTTCACTGTGTTTGATTTTTTTCCGCACCAGATTCCTGCACTTGCACAGCTGCTTGATAAATTGTGTTGGGCGGCATTGTAACAGACTGCTCCAGTGACAATAGTGGGCTGTCCGTGTTGATTCAGGCCCTGTGTTATGATGCCGCCCTGATTGCCGCACTCACCGCGGCCCCGAATCAAGGACTTGTTGACTATGTCAGTAACCACCCCGAATGCCACCGCAACCAGCGCCCGTAACCTGGCGGATATGCCGCCGTTTCAGCGTGCGCGTGTACTCGTGGTTGGTGATGTCATGCTGGATCGCTACTGGCATGGCAAGGCCAATCGTATTTCCCCGGAAGCTCCGGTGCCTGTGGTGCGTGTTAATGGTAGCGAGGATCGTCCAGGCGGCGCTGCCAACGTGGCGTTGAATATAGCGGCCCTGGGCGCAGCGGCGACTATCGCCGGCATTACCGGGCAGGATGAAGCGGGCGAAGAGCTGGCGAGACGGCTGACCGCTGCTGGGGTTTTATGTCATTTCAACGCTTCAGAGCAGGCACCCACTATCACCAAACTGCGTGTGATCAGTCAGCACCAACAGCTGCTGCGGCTGGACTTTGAGCAGGCGTTTACGGCTGATGACGTTAAGGTGTTGACCACACAGGCGCAGGCTGCGCTGGAACAAACGCAGGTACTGGTGCTTTCTGATTATGGCAAGGGCAGCCTCGCGGATACCCGCAGCCTGATTAGCGCCGCACGCGCGCGTGGCATTCCAGTGGTGGTTGATCCCAAAGGTACAGATTTCGAAAAGTACCGTGGTGCCACAGTTATTACACCCAACCTGTCAGAATTTGAAGCTGTTGCCGGTCATTGTGCTTCGGAAGACGAGCTGATCAGCAAAGGTCAGGCGCTGCGTGAATCACTGGAGCTGACAGCACTGCTGATTACGCGCGGTGAGCATGGTATGACCCTGCTGCAGGGTGATCGTGCGCCGTACCATTTGCCAGCCCAGGCGCGGGAAGTGTTTGATGTGACCGGTGCGGGTGACACGGTGGTGTCCGTATTGGCCGCTGCACTGGCTGCGGGTGAAAATCTGGAGCATTCAACGTTGCTTGCCAATCTGGCAGCAGGGTTGGTGGTTGCCAAACTCGGTACGGCAGCGATCAGTGGACCGGAGCTGCGCCGTGCCATTCAGCTGCAGGAAGGCAGTGGTCGCGGTGTGATGACAGCAGAACAGCTGGCGATTGTGGTCGAAGATGCGCGCGCACACGGTGAAAAAGTTGTGTTCACCAACGGTTGTTTTGACATCATCCATGCTGGCCATGTGGGTTATCTGGCTGAGGCGCGCAAGCTGGGTGATCGCCTGATTGTGGCAATCAATGATGATGATTCCGTGCGTCGTCTTAAAGGCAGCGGCCGCCCTATCAACCCGGTTGAGCGCCGTATGCAGGTGCTGGCAGGTCTGGCCGCAGTGGATTGGGTCGTGAGTTTTCCGGACGATACTCCGGAGGCATTGCTGCGGCAAATTCGTCCGGATGTGCTGGTGAAAGGCGGCGACTATTCAGTGGCACAAGTGGTAGGTGGTGAGTTTGTCAGCAGTTATGGAGGAGAGGTAAAAGTGCTGGCCTTTCTGGACAACTGCTCAACTTCGGCTATTGTTGAAAAAGTTCGTAATTCCTGAAAATCAAATATACCAACAAGGAGTAGGCTCAATGTCAGTAAGCAGTCGTTTTAAAATGATCGTCGGTGCAGGTGCTATCGCGATGGCCTCTGCAGTAATGTACAGCGCCAGCGCCCAGGAAGCCCCAACACCGGAACAGCAGGCAGCCTCCGCGACTGCAACCCGTCAGGCGGTTTTTAAGCTGTTGGCGTTCAACATGGCGCCTATTAATGGAATGGCTCGTAATACGGTCGAATTCGATGCCGCCCTGGCTGAGCGCAATGCGCTTCGTGTTGCTGCTCTGGCGCCGATGATCCCGGAACTGTTCGCTGCCAATGACACACGTAATTTCTCCGTAACCACCGAAGCACTGCCGATTATCTGGGATAACCTGGATGATTTCCGCGCCAAAGCGGCTGCGCTGGAGGAAGCGGCCAACACCTTTGCTGCGCTGGCCGCAGGTGGTGACCGTAACGCTACTATCGCTGGCATCCGCGCATTTGGTTCTACCTGTGGCAACTGTCACCGCGAATACCGCGTAGACTGATACTTTTCAGTTGTAAAAAAGCCGCGCATGCGCGGCTTTTTTTTAGCATCAGAACTGCAGCAATAGAACTACAGTCCGCGTTTAAAAAACGCAGCCATGGCCTGACGATCTTCGTCTGTCAGCTGTCCAGTGTTATGTTCAATAACAGGCTCCATTTTTCCGCCAACATATTCGCCATCAGGCATCAGGCCCAGCCACAGGAAAAGTGCCAGGTCTTCCTCGGACCAACTGCGCAGGCCTTCGGTGTCAATAGCAGGTACGTGTCCATCGGGCATATCTCCGCCACCAAACTCGCGGCTGTAATCTGTGAGACCTAGCGCGTTGCGGGGGGTGTGACACTCACCACAGTGGCCAAGATTGCGTGCCAGGTAAGCGCCACGTTCCAGTTGCGGATCGGTATAAACCGCGGCTGAGGGCTCAGTGACATCAGCCAGTCTATTCCAGGCTGCTAATTGCCAGCGCGCAATCCAGCCCGGCAATTCATGCTCAGGCACACGGTTGGCAACGGGCGGTTGCGAGGCCAGCCAGGATGCAATCGCTGCTGCATCTTCATCTGTCATTGCTGCATAAGAACGGTACGGCAGCGCAGGGAAATAAAATGAGCCTTCCGGACTGCGGCCATGTTTTATAGCGCGTACATAATCTGCAGCGCTCCATTCACCGGTTCCGGTAGAGGAGTCAGGTGTGATATTCGAAGCGTAAAACGTGCCGAAGGGTGATTCGATAGCCATGCCGCCGCTCAAACCGCCCTGTTCGCCTTCATGGCAACTGATGCAGCCACTGGCGTGGATCAGGTAGCGACCACGCTCAAGGGTGGCTTCGTCAGTTGCCAGAGCAACGTTCGCAACCGAAGGGGTGGTCAACAGCGGAGAGAACAACCAGCCACCCACAAGTAATGCCAGAATCAGTAGCGCAGACAGTATCCGCAATTTCAGTAACCTCCGATGTAAACAAAAATTGATTAAAAAAGGGCAGACCAAAGTCTGCCCTTTTTTGTTTCACGCGCTACTGCAAACTGAATCAGTCTGGCAGTGCCACAGCAGTGAGTGTACTGCCGGTTTGCAGCATTACATACTGTTTGCCTTCGTGAGTGAAGCTGGACATGCCATAACCGCTACCTTGCGGGACTTGTACACGGCCCAGTTCACGCCCGGTCATCTTGTCGATGGCAAACAGGTGTGGTGTGCCGTCAGAGGCTTCGCCGGCGTACAACAACATGCTTGGAGTTACGGTCATCGGAGCCAGTGCGCCGGTACCGGTTTGTCCGATATCCACACCAGCCAGCAGCGGATGGTTACGGATACGATCCGGCGTGTCGCCCACCGGAATCATCCACAGGTGTTCACCCGTGTTCATATCGATGGCCGTAATACGGCTGTAAGGCGGCTTGAACAGTGGCAATCCACCTGGACCACGAACCGGCATTGAACGCAGCGCGGCGTACTCAGCAAAGGTGGTACCTGTTGGCATTTCGATCATTGCGTCACGTTCCTGGGCAGGAGTAATCATGCGTGAGGAACAGGCGCTGCGCGAAGTGACATACAGAATGCCGTTAACCGGGTCAGCCACCGCCGGGCCTGGAATGTTGGCTCCGCCACCATCACCCGGGCACCACAATGCTGCCACTTTGCCAATGTCGTTGTCGCGATGCAGAGGCGCCAGGAACAGCGGCCCAATCTGATAGTCAGCAATCGCTTCGATAGCCTGCTGGCGCAGCTCAGGCGTGTAGTCGATCAGATTGTCATGCGTGAGTCCTTGCATATCAAACGGCGCCGGTTTGGTCGGGAACGGCTGTGTGGCCGCCAGCTTTTCACCGGGGATCAGTGATTGTGGTACCGGACGGTCCTCGATTGGCCACAACGGCTCACCGGTCAGACGGTTAAATGCATAAACAAAAGCCTGTTTGGTAGCCTGCGCCACCGCCGGGACTTTTTGTCCGTTGATGTTCACATCCAGCAGCACCGGCGCAGTGGGTGTGTCGTAGTTCCACACATCATGGCGCACCAGCTGGAAGTGCCAGACCCGTTCACCGGTACTGGCATTAAGCGCAATGATGCTGGTGCCAAACAGGTTGTCACCTGGCGCATGCCCTCCGTAGTAATCAATGGTGGGCGGGTTAGTGACTGCATACACAATGTTGTTTTCAACATCGGCAGACAGGGGTGCCCAAGGAGATACTTCACCGGTCAGCTCGCGTGGATTGGCAATGCCTTCCCAAGTCTCCAGGCCAAATTCGCCGGGTGCAGGGATGACATTAAATTTCCATTTAAACTCGCCGGTGGCAGCATCAAATCCAAGAATATCGCCGGGAATGTTTTCGATACGGGTTTGGTTGTAACCCTGTTCGGCTGAGTTACCCACCACCACAGTGCCATTCACCACAATGGGCGGGGAGGAGGAAGTGATGTAACCCTGCTCCAGCGGGATACCGTAGTAGGGGTCAAAATCGTAGCCGTTGGCCTCAGCCAGCACGCGTTGCAGATCCACCACACCGGTGTCCGGGAAACCTGGCACTCCCACCGGACCACCAAAACCTTCGAGCGGTGTGCCGGTTTCAGCATCCAGCGCTGTCAGGAAAAAACCGGGGCTGATGATATAGATAACACCCTTGCCATTAACTTCGCTGTAAGCCACCCCTTTACCGTAATCCTTGCGCATGGAGTATTCGTGGCGGAAGGTATGCGGTTCACGATACGACCAGATGGTTTCTCCGCTGGCAGGATCGATGGCAATGACGTGACGACGTTCACCAGCGACGGTGTACAGCTTGCCATTGATATAACTTGGGGTTGCGCGGCCGCTAATGGCATTAAAGCTGGCACCATCCCAGACCCAGGCCACTTCAAGCTGATTGATATTTTGTGGAGTGATTTGTGTAGCGGGGGTGTAGCGAGTATGGGCAAAATCGCCGCCCAGTGTTACCCATTCGACGGTTTCCTGCTGAGCATGTCCTTGGGTGATAAGGCCGCTGCCCAGCGCCAACAGAGCTGCCAGCTGCCTAAAGCGCGCCGACAGGCCTGTTCTGGCCTGCTTTGTTGTTTTCATTATGGTGGCTCCTGGTTTTTATCATTATGTCAGGGAGGGCCACTGTGGACAGAGGCCATTCCCTGGCCTCAGATTATGCCTGATCAGTCACGGCTGCAAGTCTGAATGTGCCTAACGTATACCATCGGCGGCAGAGGATGCCGTGTTGAGTGGCAACTGGCGCGAAGCTTGATAACCCCGCACAAGTGCCTGCCAGTCATCGCCATCAAAATTGAAGTTCTGCTGACGCTGTTTCCACTTGTTTAGCGAGCGGCGCAAACGTGCCAGGTTGGAATTGCACCAGCTGAAATCACGCTGGTTATGCACTTGGCTTTTGTCAAAATCAATCAGAAACACCTGACCGTTTTTGTTCAGCATAATGTTGCAGGCGTTTAAATCACCGTGTTCTATTGAGTGCTGATGAAAGCGTCTAATCACCAGTCCAATCGATTCCCAGGTTTTTTCTGGAAGATTTTCTTTTAACAGCATTTCTGCGAGCGTACGTGCGTTCGGAATTTTTTCTGCAATCAGTTCGCCTTGATAACAGATTGGCGAACTGCGTACACAGCGCACTGCAATTGCGCGCGAAACCGGCAATCCCAGGTCGCGCATCAGGTTCAACAGACGGAACTCACGCCACATGCGTGTGCGATCCAGGCCGTTAAACAGGTAGGAATTTTTTACGAAGCGGCCAAGCAAACCACCACGGTGATAACGTTTGAGCACCAGTTCGAGTTCTTCATGCTCAAAAAACAGGACCGTACCACGACCTTGTGAACAGGTGCGCGGCTCCTGACACTCAGAATCTTTTTTCTGCGTCAGTGAGTCAAACAACGTATCGGAGAAACTGCTGAAGATATTCTCGTTGAAGAGAACGTAAGCATTGTTGTGCCGGTACTGCGTCGTTTGTATTGTGGATCTTCTGGATGTTTGCATGAGTCTTTTTTAACTGCCGTTGTTGTCATTCTAATGACAGTCGGTCGCTCCCGGGGGGTGTTGTTATTGTAAATTTTCCCAGCCTTCAGACTGGTCACAGGAGTTTTAGTTCCCCGTACCTGTAAAATTTCGATCAGAGCGTATTGTGAGCTCCGTCACAAAGATTAGCGCGCCTTTTTCCGATAAGATAGCCTTTTTTCCAACTAAAGCGTGTCATTGTGGATTCATATCAAGTTCCACCGCCGCACTGGAGCGACGGAATACAAGGGCGATTTTTAAGACTGGCAGCCAGTGGGCTGGTGCCGGCGAGCTGGTTTCTGAAAGCGTTGCCAGCACCCGCGCAGCGCTCAGCCAAAACCGGACATCTGCAGATTGAGGTGGTCAGTCACTGCTGGAAGTACGCGCATATGCTGGTGTACCAACTGAGTTCATTGGTGTTGTTCCCGCCCACAAAATGCACCGTCACCATGACGGTCTATTACGGCGAAGAGGATCAGAGCACTGTTGATCTGCTGAACTTTTTTGGCAGTTTGCAGGCGCCCAACGTGGTCTGGAACTGGCAGAAGCTGCCGCCGCAGGCACTGTTCAGACGGGCAATCGGGCGCAATCTGGCGGCCAAAAACAGCACCGCCGACTGGATATGGTTTACCGATTGTGACCTGCTGTTTCGTGACAACTGCCTGGATGCATTGGCAGAGGCGCTTCAGGGTCGGCGCGATGCGCTGGTGTATCCGGCCAGTGAAAACTGCACCGGCCTGCTGCCGCACGATGCGCCAATTCTGCAAGCCGATATGAGCCGGCCCGCCGTGCTGGATGTCGACCCCTCCCTGTTTTCCAGGTTTCCACGCAGCCGTGCCACCGGCCCGCTGCAGATCACCCATGGTGATGTGGCGCGCGCAGTGGGGTACTGTGAAAGTCTGCCGTATTACCAGCGGCCTTCGGCGACCTGGTGTAAAGCCTATGAAGACAGGGCTTTTCGCTGGTTGTTGAGATCTCAGGGTGAGCCGCTGGAGGTGCCGGGTGTGTACCGGATACGGCATGTGGCCAAAGGCCGCTACACCGGAGGCAAACTCAACACCGGTTTACGCAGCAGCCTGCGGCGATTGGTTGCGAAGATCAAAGGCTGACGGGTTCAGCCTTGTTCTCGGCGCAGTCTTATTCGCCGCGCAGCATTTTCAGGCCCACGGTTGATCCTTGCTGGAAACCTGGCCAATAGGTGTGGCGCGCGGTCGGCAGGCCTTCATGATCAATGGAATACACTGCATCTGCGCCATCCTCGACCACATCCAGATAACGGCGCTTGCTGCCATCGCCTTTCAGGTGAAGATCCAGAAAGGCAGTAACAAAGTGCTGCAGGATATTGTTCGTCAGCAAAGTGTCCCATACGCCATCGGTGTAGTGCCCGGCGCCACTTTGATCTTCGCGGCAGTAAAACTCTACCGGCAGCGGAATAGGTGCTGCGGCACTATGACCGGCATTTTTGAAAACCAGCATGTAGCGTTCGCTGTTTATTGTCTGGTCGAAAATCGCCTTGATACCGTTTTCATAACCGGAAGTGATATCGGCGTCACCGGCTACAAACAGCGCGGGCACTGTCATGCCGGCTAGCCCCTCAGCGTCCCAGAAACCGTTGTTCATACCCCATGGCGCAATGGGTACGCCAGCTTTGATGCGTGGGTCCAACTGTTGACGGAAATCAGGATTGGCTGCCGCCAGCTGCTCTAGCAAACGGTTAGGAGGTGAACCCAGGAAACTGACGCCAGTTTCGCTGTAACCGGCACCCAGGTTATTCACTGCGCCATACCCGCCCATTGAATAGCCGATAAGACCCGTGTTGTCCGCATCAACAATACCTTGCAGTGCATGATTATTGTCACCGTTGATACGAGCCATCTCTGCCAGCACAAAGCGCTGGTCCAGCGCGCGGTTATACAGCGTGCTGGTGATAATTTTCTGGTCTTCGTAAGTGCTGTCGGTATGGTCAATGGATGCAACCACGTAACCCTTGCTAGCCAGATTTTCGCCCAGATGGCTCATCAGATAACGGTTTCCAGGATAACCGTGCGACAGGATCACCAACGGGAAAGCGCCTTCGCCGCGCAGGGCATTGGCGTCGCGCACCGCGCGGCCATGCAAGGTCGCTGTCAGTGAGGTATTACGCGTTGTGGTCTGATACACAGTACCTGGCTGCTGTGTAGCTGCCAGTTCAGCGGGGTACCAGACTTCTACGGTCAGTGTACGGTCGTAATCCGGAATTGGCTGGCGCGGGCGGGCGCTGAGTACGTCCGGTCTGCCAGCATCGGTCATTTGCAGTGTGCGCACACCCACCGCATAACGGCCATGCGCTGCCAGCTCTGGCGCATCCGGCCGGATCAAATCAATGCGGTTAACGTTTGGCATCACACAACTGGCGGAAGCCAGATCAGAAGAAACGGGTTGTTGCTGGGCTGCAAGTTCAGTCATAGGCATCAATATAAGTAATGTCAGTAACAGATATTTTTTCATTTTGGGAAAATTGGGCCGGTTGTAACTGTTGTTAGCTCGGTTATACCACGACTGAAACAAGAGGTGTTGTCATGTTGACTGAGCTGCCTCGCTTGCACCATAGTCTTTGGCTGAATGCACTACGGACGGATTCAAGTGATGAACAAACTGCAGGCCCTGAAACAAATGACAACAGTGGTTGCCGATACGGGTGATGTCGACGCCATCAGCCGCTTTACGCCACAAGACGCCACCACCAACCCGTCATTAATTCTGAACGCTTCACGCCAGCCCCAATATGCGGCTCTGGTTGATGATGCCATTATCTTTGGTCAGCAGCAGGGCGCCAGCCGCGATGCAAAACTCGATGCAGCGATGGACAGGCTGGCGGTGAATTTTGGCGAAAAGATCACACAAATTGTTCCGGGGTATGTGTCTACCGAAGTGGATGCCTGTCTGTCTTTTGACAGCGAAGGCACTGTGCGCAAAGCGAATCGTCTGTTGGAGTTGTACGCGCAGGCAGGTGTGGATACTTCCCGTATCCTGATCAAGATTGCAGCCACCTGGGAAGGTATTCAGGCCGCCCGCAAACTGGAACGCGACGGTATCAAATGCAATCTGACGCTGGTGTTTGGGTTTAATCAGGCTGTGGCCTGTGCCGAGGCCGGTGTGTTTCTGATATCCCCGTTTGTGGGCCGTATCCTGGACTGGTACAAGACCAGCACGGGCAAGGACTACACGGCAGCGGAAGATCCCGGTGTGTTGTCCGTGCAGCGGATTTATCGTTATTACAAACACCACGGTTATCCGACCATTGTTATGGGCGCGAGTTTTCGCAACACCGGTGAGATTGAGATGCTGGCGGGCTGTGATCGTTTGACCATTTCGCCGGCGCTGCTGGAGAAGCTGGAGCAGGATACGCAGCCGTTGCAGCGGGTGCTGGCGCCGGGGCAGCCGTCGGCGGATGCACGCATCAGTTTGCCGGAGTCGCAGTTCCGCTGGCAGTTGAATGAGGATGCGATGGCGACGGACAAGCTGTCGGAGGGGATTCGCAAGTTTCATGCGGATTATCTGGTGTTGCGTGCGCTGTTGGCGGAGCGCGTTTAGGCATGAAGGCGCACTGATCGAGTGTGGTCGCCCCGGGCGGGTGCGGTGGTGTCAGATCGGCCGCATCTCCGGGCGGGCCCTCCGGCGGTGCGGAACTCAACCTTCGCGGCTGCGCCGCTCGGGATTCGGACAGTCCTACCGCTTTATCGGAGGGCCCGCCCAGAGATAGGCGCGGCCTGATTGATCTGTCACCACCGCACCCGCCCGCGGCCTTACCAAAGAATTGGTGCCACTCAAGCAAAAAGCTTGGCAGCAATCTCCGCCACACGCTTGCCCTGATGCCGCGCAATCGCCAGTTCACGCTCATCCGGCTGACGTGAACCATCGCCGCCCGCAATGGTCGAAGCACCATAAGGCGTGCCACCACTGACTTTGGACTGATCAAACATCTCAGGCGTTGTATATCCAAGAGGTACAATGATCATGCCGTGGTGCGACAGCGTGGTCCAGCTGCTGGTAATGGTCATTTCCTGACCGCCACCAGTGGCGCTGGAGGTAAACACACTACCAACTTTGCCAACCAGCTCCCCTTTGGCCCACAGGCCACCGGTCTGGTCGAGGAAATTGCGCATTTGAGCAGACATGCTGCCAAAACGCGTTGGCACGCCTAAAATAATGGCATCGTAGTTGGCCAGTTCCGCCGGGGTTGCAACCTCGGCAGCCTGATCCGATTTGCCGCCTGCGTTTTTGAACACGTCCGCTGGCATGGTCTCGGGAACGCGTTTGATGGTAACCTCAACGCCTTCAACCCCTGCAGCACCTTCAGCGACAGCCTTGGCCATGGTTTCAATATGGCCGTACATGGAATGGTAAAGCACAAGCACTTTGGTCACGGTATTTGCTCCTGTGATACAACTAGACAGGTTGTAGCTTAAACAGGATCTGTTCGATGAATGATGCAATTTACGGGGCTGTCTAATCGACAAAGCCGATTAATACAAGGTAACTGAGTTAATGAGATCACTTTTCTCCCTGCTGGGCCGGACTATCGACACACTGCGTGTTTTTGTAGGGCGCCTGGTGTTTGTACTGGTGCTGCTGTTTGTACTGATACTGATTTTTAGCCGGCCGCAAGCACCGACCCTGCCCTCTGAAGCCGCCCTGGTGCTGGCTCCAGCGGGTGTGATCACTGAACAGCGTCCCAGCCCGACGCCAGCCGATCTGCTGTTGGGTCCGGCTCTGCCGCACAGCTCTGTGCTTCAGGATATGGTGACCTCAGTCATTCGTGGGGCAACCGACGACCGCATCCGCGCGCTGGTGATTGATAGCCGTGACCTGTTGTCCATCAGTCCGGCCCAGCTGGAAACGCTGGGCAATGCGCTTGAACTGTTCCGCGACAGCGGCAAACCCATCTACGCCTTTGGTGAAACCTTTAACCAGCAGCAATATGCGTTGGCGTCCTACGCGGACAGCGTCATGTTGCACCCAATGGGCAGCGTGCTGCTGACCGGTTTTGGTGGCAGCCAGTTGTTCTTCCGCGATCTGCTGGATCGCCTCAATATCAATGTCCATATTTTCAGGGTAGGTGAGTTTAAATCCGCTGCGGAACCCTTCACCCGTATGGATATGTCCGAGGAAGCACGTACCGATGCGCAGGCGCTGGTCAATTCCATGTGGGCCCGTTATGTGGAGCGCGTTTCTGCCAATAGGGAACTGACTCCTGAGCAGCTGCAGGCATACGCAGATGATTACACTCAGCGATTGCTGGCAACCGGGGGCGACATGGCACGTCTTGCCTTTGAAAGCGGTCTGGTTGACAACATCGCCGGAGCAGACAGTTTCAGGCGCCAGGTCGCTGCTACAGTGGGTGTTGAAAACGGCACTTATAGACAAGTGCATTTCGAAGATTACCTGTATGCAACAGCCACAGCTCAGGTGCCAACAACCAGCCAGGTCGGTGTAATTGTGGTACAGGGCACCATCATGCCGGGGGAGCAAGGGCCAGGGCTGGCGGGTGCAGACTCAATTATTGAACTGATTCGTGTGGCGCAGTCAGATGATCGTATCCGTTCTGTTGTAGTACGCGTTGATTCACCTGGCGGTTCTGCACTGGCATCAGAAGAGATTCGTGCTGCGCTGGCGCAGTTGCAGCAGTCCGGCAAGCCGGTGGTGATATCCATGGGGGGAACGGCGGCATCGGGAGGTTACTGGATTTCCGCAACCGCAGACGAGATATGGGCTTCACCGTCCACCATTACCGGGTCTATTGGTGTGATAGGCATGATCCCCACGTTTGAAGACGCTCTGGATTATTTGGGCGTAGGTGTTGACGGTGTCAGCACCACGCGCCTGACTCGCGCCGGCGATCCTTTAAGTGGACTGGATGGGAATATGCAAACCATTTTTCAGGCCAGTGTAGAGGATGCTTACCGCCGCTTTCTTGATTTGGTCGGGCAGGGTCGCAACATGAGTGTGGTTGACGTTGACCGTATTGCCCAGGGCCGTGTCTGGACGGGAGAACAGGCTCTGGAAATTGGTCTTGTGGATTCTCTGGGTGATCTGGAGCAGGCCATCGCTGCGGCGGCCCAGCTCGCGGGGCTGGATACCTGGGACGGTGTCTATCTGGAGCGCCCGCTGACACCGAGTGAGCAGTTGATGATGCGCATGATGGACTCCATGGGCGCTACTCAGGTTATTGCTTCATCGCGTGAACAATTTGCGCAGAGCTGGATGTCGCGCCTGGATTCACCGCTGGCCAGTATTCTGCCGTCATTACCGCATCCGCTGCGACAACAGTGGCAGGCTATGTTAAATCTGGTTTTGCCGGCCAATATGGCGCCCGATCGCTTGCGCATGATGATGGTCTGTGACAGTTGTCTGGGGTATCGATGATACCGGGGTGTGAACCATGCCGGATTTGGGGACTGAAACCAGCGTCCGTCGACTGACGCTGGTCGGTCTCACGGCTCTGCCCGCTGTGCTGGCGCTGCTTTATTTTGTGCGCCTGCCGTCGCTGTCTGTTCCTGCGCTGGCGCTGATGCTGACAGTATTGAGCTGGTGCATCTATAACTACTTGCTGCCTTTTCACCATCTACGCCGGCGTGCATGGCTGGTGCATGTCACCGCAGAAAACAGTTTTCTGCGTCGCTGGTTATGGAATGGTTTCTGGTCACGGTTAGGGCTGGTGCTGGTATCAGTGGTGCTGGCGTTAACCCTGCTGATGGTGGTTAATGGACTGTCGGATGCAGAGTGGTTGTGGCTGCTGATCTGTGTCCCGGTGCTGGTGGCGTCTTTACCATTTGCAATGCGTTTGACGGGCCGTGAAACCGAGGGGCATTACCACTTTCCTATGGCGCTGCGAGTCGCCGTCTGGCTCAGTATCGTACTGGCAACTGTTGGCCTGATTGTGTTGCACCTGAGTTCCGATGGTGTGCCTGATACCCGCCATCTCAGCGTCATAACGTTGATCTCCCAGACCTGGGACAGCGCTGCTGCGCAATCCTCCATCACACTGGTTTCCTGGCTGATTGCGATTGAAGCGGTCAGTGACGCGCTGGTTTGGCACCTGATGCAGCAGGCAGCCACGCTGAGTACACAGCCAGCCTGGTTAAAACTGGTGGTCTGGTTGGTATTTCTGCTGTTCCTGGCTTTGCGCGCCGCCATTTTGTGGTTTGCGCTGGCGGGAATCCTGTACTGGCTGGCGGGACCAGCGACGTCCACAAATTACCGCGTGGACACATCGTTGCGTGCATTTGGGCTGGGCGTACTGATTCTGGGTCTTATTGCCTGGCTGATGAGTTTGCCGGGCATGTCAGGTTATATGCGAGCGCTGACTGACCGTGTTCTTAACCGGTCGCCTGAACAGATCACAGCAACTGCGGATCCCTGTGAACGGCAGGCGCCACAGGAACTGAGACTGTTGCGCCAACAGGTGGAAGACCACCGCATCAGTGAGCAGCAGCGTATGCAGCATGAATTTATGCAGGCCAGCAACGCCGCCGTGGATGAAGTCTTTGCTCTCGCCGAGCCCTTGATTGAGCAATATCTGGACTGGAACTACAGCATCGCCGGTCAGTATCAGCAGCTGGGTGTACTCTCCGCTGCTGCATTTCGTAACGGGGTGAGCCGTCTGCAGCAATCGCTGTCTGATAATGCGCAACCACCCGTTCCTATCGAGCAGGCGTTTGCCTCCTATTTAAGTACGCAGATTGATCAGCGTCTTCAGCCGGTGCTGACACCGGCGTTGATAAACCAGGGCGCCAATCTTGAGATTGCTGCGGCACAGCATGCCCGCCAGTTTGTCGCCGGGCATATGGCTTATACCGAACAGCTGGCAGCCTCCGCGATCTGTTTGCGTTTTGAGATGCCAGTTTTGAGCGGTATCGAGATTGATCAGAAGTCACTGGTAGGACTTGGGCCGGTGTCGGGTTTTGTGGCTGCCCGGCTGGCGGCACGCAGCGGAGTATATGCGGGCTCGGCACTGGTCGGACGGCAGGCGACTCGGCGCATGATCAGCGCCACATCCGCGCGTGTGGCAAGCCGTACAGCGCAGTCAGCCACTGTCAGCAGCGCAGGTGGTCTTTGTGGCCCGGCGGCAGTGGTCTGTATTCCGGCGTTGTTTGCGGCCACTTGGCTGGCAACGGATGTTGCATTAAATGAACTGGATGAGGCGCTGAACCGCGACCAGCTGCGGCGGGAATTGCTGGCTGCACTCGACGAGGAAAAACAGCGAATAAAACAGCAGTACCAGGACACTTTTGTACTGTTTGCCAACCAGCTCTCGCAGTCGCTCGACGATTATCACGCGCAGCGTTTTCGCATTATTGATCAAGGGATTGCGCCGGGGGATAGTAATTTGCTGCACATCAAAGCAGAATAGGACTCCCGATTTCCGGACACTCCGTGAGTATGTCGCAAGTAGTCAGTAATACCACTCTCAGTCGAATCCTGTTGCTATTGATTGTAGCGGCGGGTGCATTGTTTTTTGCCGGATTCCTGGTGCCGGTACTGGCTGCCCTGATCATCTGCTTTGCCAGCTGGCCTATATACCAAAGCCTGAAACGCACATGTGCAAACAATTCAACCGCCGCAGCCAGCGTCGCCCTGTTGGCAATACTGCTCGGACTGGTTATTCCATTGGGCATGGTTATCACCTACACCATTGGTGAGGTGCGGCAATGGACCTCCTGGCTGGTACAGGCCAACGAATTTGGTGCGCCGGTTCCAGCCTGGGTGCAGGCACTGCCGCTGATGGGTGAAGAACTGGCCGAACAATGGGAACTTTACCTGGGTGAGCCGCATCAGCTCGGCCAGCTGGTCAACCTGGTCAGTGGTCAGCAAATCAGTGGAATCTCGCGCTGGTTGCTGAACTTTGGCTGGACTGCAGCGGGCATGTTACTGACCCTGCTGTTTATGCTGATTACCCTGTTTTTCCTCTACCGTGATGGTGAGACGCTGGCTGTACAACTGGATACGATTGGCGAGCGCATCCTGCCAAATCGCTGGCAGCGCTTTTCACGGGTAGTGCCGGCCACCGTCAGTGCCACGGTTGTAGGTATGACATTGATAGCCATCGGTGAGGGCGTTGTCCTGGGTATTGCCTACTGGATCGCAGGTGTACCCTCGCCGGTTGTATTTGGTGTGCTCACCGGTTTTATGGCGCTGATTCCAGGTGGAGCGCCGTTATCCTTTAGCCTGATCTCCCTTTACCTGGTTGGCACAGGCAATACAGTAGCCGGTGTTGGCTTATTCCTGTGGGGCACCATAGAGCTTTTTATTGTTGATAAGACCATTCGTCCCACACTGATTGGTGGCCCCGTCAAACTGCCATTTTTGCCAACGTTCTTTGGGCTGATCGGCGGGGTCAAAACCATGGGTTTTGTGGGCCTGTTTGTAGGTCCGGTATTGATGGCTTTGCTGGTAGCCATCTGGCGCGAATGGCTGCGAGAAGACTGAAACACTGCCGGGTGCAATTGAAAAAAAGCTACTGGATGTAAGACGCCGCTATCACATTTGATTGCAGGTGCTGGGGATTGATAGTCCCTACTATGACCGAGCTGACGCCCGGCTCGGTCAGCACCAGCCTCAAACTGTCCTCAGGCGAGGCGGAGTGTCCGCTGTTAAAGGCTTTTTTGATCAACACCGCTTTGTTTAATTCATGCGCGCGTTGAATCACTTCACGTTCTGACTGTTCTGTCAGATTAAAGGTCACCATTACCGCGTCTGAATATTCCAGTGCGAGCAAACCGCCGGCAACTGTTTTTCCGGAAAGACCAAACGTACGAATTAATCCTTCTTGCTTGAGCCGGTCCAGCGTTTCAAAACAGTCCGTTTGCCGAATGATGTGTTCATCATTGCCATCGGAATGCACCAGCACAAGATCAATGTAATCGGTATTCAAACGGCGCAAACTACGCTCGATGCTAAAGCGGGTATGTTTGGCGCTGAAGTCAAAATGCGACTGACCATTGACAAATTCTTCGCCGGTTTTGCTGCAGATCACCCACTCATGTCGGTTCATCAGTAACTTGCCAAGACGCTCTTCACTGCTGCCATAGGCAGGCGCCGTGTCTATCAGATTGATGCCGAGTGAGCGCGACAGTGCCAGCAGTTCACGAATCTGATTATCGTGCGGAAGCTCAAAACCGCTGGGATATTTTACGCCCTGATTACGACCGAATTTGACAGTGCCAAGGCCCAGACAGGATACCTGAAGTCCGGTGCTGCCGAGTGCACGTTTGGGCAATGATGATGTAATCACGCTCATCCGCGTTGTGCCTCCCACGGCGCATCAGCCACGGTGGCTGATGACAGAATTTGCGCGAGTGCTGCCGGTGCTTCGGTGCCGGGTTTTGCGGGCAAACCTTTTAACAATTGATAAACGCTGTCGCCCAGATTGGGGCTCAGAGTCAGTTTTGTCGGCCAACACACAATAACGCTGCCGCAGTCGGCAACATAGGCGTTGTCAGGGCGTTGCAGATCTGCAACGCGTGGCTCGGCTCTGTTTATAAAAAAGCTGTGCCAGCTGGCGCTACTCAGATCCACCCAGGGGAACAGAGTTGTGAGTTCTTTTTTTGCCGCTTGCTGCTGTTCGGACGCGCTGCGTTTGACTCCGGTCTCGGCAAGCTCTCCACCCAGATACCAGATCCAGTGTTGGCCATCAGAGTTGTCCGCGCAAGGATGTGAGGTAACCGTCAGGCGCGGCGTCATACCAAAACTGTCGCCGATGCAGTGCAGATACGGAGGTGCCGGGTGTGCCACGCGCACACTCACCATATGCAATGGACGTCGTTGCATTGCAGGTTTGTTGACCGATGCTGGCGCTGGCCACTCTGCCAATAGCGCCTCATTGCCTTCACCTGCACACAGAATAATGCGCTCAGCCTGCAGGCTGACATTCTTGTTGTTGGCTGTCAGCAACAGCTGATTCTCCGCTTGCCATTTGATGTCAGCGCAGCTGAATACTCTGTGAGCAAAAGGTGCGGCCAGTGTGTTTAAAAGTGAGGGTGTGTCTACAACAAAGTCGCTGAGTTCGTACAGCGTGCCTTTGATCAAAGACTGACCCGAACCCTGTGCGCGGAAAAACGGTGGATATTGTTCTGCAGGTACTGCATCAATACGACCGCGCAGCGCTTTGCTGCCGAGGAAGGTTTTTAGTCGCGAGCGCGCGCTGCCACCCGACCACATGTAGTAATGTTCGGACAGGATTCTGGTGCCACGTAAATCGACAATATCATCGCCGGTCAGGCAACGACGCCAGCGTGCTGGCATTTCCGCAATAGCACTGCTGGCCGGACTTAGCACGCCATTTAATGCGTATTTTAAACCGCCGTGAATAATACCTTGTGACGCCAGCGTCTGCACTTGACCCAGTGCCCCACGTTCCAGCAGCACAACATCATAACCTTCACGACTCAGGCGATTTAACAGCCACAAGCCGGCAACGCCTCCGCCGACAATCGCAATCTGTACTGAAACCGATGTACTCAACTCAGAAATATTCCTGTGCTTTGCTGCGCGCTACAACCAGCGTCGCCATTTAAAATAAAAAAACAAGCCGGCAGCCGTTGTACCCATGGCGACCATCACTGCCGGATAACCCCATTGCCAGTCCAGTTCCGGCATATAATCAAAATTCATTCCGTACACACCGGCAATAAATGTCAGAGGCATAAAAATGGACGCAAACAGCGTCAACATTTTCATCACTTCATTCATGCGGTGGCTGGTGCTGGACATATACAGGTCCAGCATGCCTGACAGCAAATCCCGCAGTGTATCCACGTCATCAATAATATGGATGGTGTGATCATAAACATCACGCAGATACAGACGTATCTCCTGACTCAGAACAACACTTTCATCCCGACTCAGGCTGCTGAGTACTTCCCGCAAGGGCCATATCATTCTGCGCAGTAACAGCATCTCGCGCTTGAAGTGATGTATCTGACGCAATATTTCCGGGTCGGGTGCTATCAGCAACTGTTCTTCCAGATCTTCGATCGCATCGCCAAACTTTTCCAACAGCAGAAAATAGTTGTCCACGACCACATCAATCAACGCATAGGCCAGGTAGTCCGGACCCATCGTGCGAATTCTGCGCCCGGCCCGCAGTCGTTCACGTACACTTTCGAACAGAGGGCTGTGTTGTTCCTGGAAAGACAACAGATAATTGTCTCCCACAATCAGGCTCAGCTGTTCGCTATGCAGAGTCATGCTGTGTTCATCAAACCGCAGCACCTTGATAACGATGTAAAGATAGTCCTGGTGAACTTCAATTTTGGGTCGGTGATCAGTATTGAGGATATCCTCCTGAACCAGCGGGTGCAGTTGATACAGTTCACCGAGCTCACGAATCACTTCCGGGTGATGCAAACCGTCAATATTGATCCAGCACGTCTGGCCTTCTCCGGCAAAATTGCGACAGTCTGCCAGCTGCGTAATGCTGTGTTCATTCAGCGTGTGCTGGTCATAAAAAATCCCCTGCACATGAGTATCCTGACTGCTAACTTCACCAATATGAACCAGGGTGCCGGGTGCTGCTCCAAGTTTTTTGCCACGCTTTTTTATCAGACGAGGTTTGATACGTCTGTCAGAGTGCGGGTGTTCGGAATGCGCTTTGACCATAAATTCCGTCATCCATTACCGGTTTCGGGGGTGTAATCGTGCCTGCCGTAGTGGCATTATGGTAGCACGCCCACCCCGGTTGGGGTCCGGATTTCAGGAAGACACGAAACAGGGATTCTGTGAACAGAGCGTTTTACAACTTTGCCTTTTACCTGCTTTTGCCGATTATTGTGCTGCGGCTGCTGTGGCGCGCGTTGTTTTTGCCAGCGCCTGCCTACGCCAAGCGCTGGGGCGAGCGTCTGGGTTTTGTTAAACATGCCGTTGAAGGCCGCAGCGAGACGCGCTGGATCTGGGTGCATGCGGCCTCAGTAGGAGAGTCGGTTGCGATTTCACCGCTGGTGTTAAAACTGCGCCGTGAACGTCCGGAGTGGGGCATTGTAGTCACAACCATGACGCCTACCGGCTCTGAGCGCGTTGAAGAATTGTTTGGGCATGACGTCTGTCACGTTTATGCGCCCTATGACTATGCCGGTGCAGTTAAAAGATTTTTAAAAGTCTTCAAACCGGCGCTGGTGATTCTGGTTGAAACCGAACTTTGGCCAAATCTGGTGCATTACAGCAAACGCAGCGGTGCCAAAGTCATGGTCGCCAATGCGCGTCTGTCGGAAAAATCCTTTCGTGGTTACGAAAAGTTTGCTGCGCTGGGCAAACCCATGTTGCAGCAGATCGACTGTATTGCTGCACAGGCTGAAAACGATGCCATGCGTTTTCGGCGTCTGGGAGTCGCCGATGATGCCCTGCGCGTCACTGGCAGTATCAAATTTGATGTCGAAATTTCCCAATCATTGCCTGAACACCGCGAGCTGATTGCCAGCCGTATCGAAGATCAGCGGCCCGTCTGGATTGCTGCGAGCACGCGCGAAGGTGAGGATGAAAAAGTGCTGGCAGCACTGCGCCTGGTACAAAAACAGGTGCCGGATGTGCTGCTCGTGCTGGTGCCACGTCACCCCGAGCGTTTTAACAGCGCAGAAAAACTCTGCGAAAAAAATCAACTACGGGTTGTGCGTCGAAGCAGTAATGCCCCGGTAGATGCTTTGACCCCGGTGTTTCTGGGCGACAGCATGGGTGAGCTGATGGTGTATTACAGCCTGGCGCAACTGGCATTTGTTGGCGGCAGTCTGGTGAATACCGGATGTCATAACGTACTCGAGCCAGCAGCGATGGGGTTGCCTGTTATTACTGGACCGTCACAGTTTAATTTCCAGACCATCTGTGAGCAGTTGGCCGAGCATGGCGCTCTGCTTATGGTCGCGGATGAAAAAGAGCTGGCGGATGCTGTTGTCAGTCTGTTGCAGGATAACCGCCGCCGCCTGGAAATGGGCGAGGCGGCACGTCAGGCGGTTGCGGCAAATCGAGGTGCACTCGACAGAATCTACGCCCTGGTTGTGTCCCATTTGTCAGACCAGTGAGCGCTGAAGTCGCCGGCCTGCAGCGGTGTGGGTTGTGATAACAAAGGCAACAAAGGGCGGCGTGTCAAATTATGAACCCCGTCTTTCTGTACCCAGATATTGTCCTCAATACGAATTCCACCCAGTGGCATCATCAAACTTACAGCAGACCAGTCCACCAGTTTGCCAGCAGTTGTGACCTTCAGCTGATCCAGCAGCATTGGAATAAAATACAGGCCCGGCTCAATAGTAAATACCATGTTCTCTTCGATCCTACGTGTATTACGCAGCGCCGGATAATGCGCAGGCGGCGCTCGCATATGGCCTTCACGGTCTGCCAGCCGCCCCCCCACATCATGTACCTGCAGACCCAGCAAATGGCCAAGCCCATGCGGCAAAAAGCTTTGGGTAATTCCAGCTGTAACCAGTTCTTCAGCATTGCCGCGACACAAACCGCTGTCACTGAGCAGCTGTGCCAGATAAAAATGGGCATGATGATGCAAGTCGCCAAAATCCATCCCGGTGCGTATATCCTGAATCACCGTGCTCTGCAGTTTCTGCATGCCCGCCAGTAATCCGCTAAACAGTGGATGTACGCCCGGCCTGCACCAGGTGCGGGTGATGTCGGAGCAATAGGAATTTGCACGACAGCCGGCATCAATCAACAGCACCTTGTTTTCCGGTCGGTCATCACTGTGTGCATTGTGACGGCTTTTATGCTGGTAATGCAGGATCGCTGCATGGTCGTTAATGCCCACAATGTTTGGGTACGGCAGCTCGTTTTCCAGTACGCGGCAGGCGCTCAGATAAGCCATGTGGATATCAAATTCATCCTGACCTGACAGGAATGCATCATGTGCAGCCTGATGTCCTGTGAGTGCGTGGGCGTTGGCTTCGGCCAGACGCTGTAGCTCGTAAGGCGTTTTGAAAGCGCGCTCATAGTCCAGCCAGTTCAGCAGGGCGGGCGGGTTAATCAGTGTGCTGGCCACGCCCAGGGATTCAGCCAATGAGCTGTTCTCGCCCAGGAAAGTCAGTTTCAGACCCTGTATCAGCGTTGCTGGCAGCTCTTGCAGACGCGAGATCACTTTGACGTCAACATGCGCCGCCCACCAGCGCGGCATATCCAGTTTGGAATCATGCCAGTAATCCTGGGGAATCAGCGCAATAAACAGCGGCCTGACACCGGGGCGCAACAATACAAACTGATCAGCGCGATCCACCGGAATCCAGCGCAAAAAATGTCCCCAGGCGCGGAACGGTTTGCCCTGGTCGTCAGCATAATGTGAGTGGTAACTTCCGCTGTGAATCAGCACGGCATCTGCGGCTGTATTCGTCCCTGCGAGAGCTTGATCCAGCTGTTGCTGCAACGTATTGAGGTGATCACCAAACAGCGCTTGTATGTCCATGCTGTGGGATAATACGCCTGTGCCAATAGAGTGCAACTGATACCCCGTGTTATGCGAAAAATCATTCACTGTGACTGCGACTGCTTTTATGCCGCAATAGAGATGCGCGACAACCCGTCGCTGCGTGGCAAACCTTTGGCTGTGGGTGGTGCCAGTGATAGAAGAGGTGTTGTTGCCACCTGCAACTACGAAGCCCGCAAATTTGGTGTGCATTCGGCAATGGCCACTGCGACGGCGCTCAGGCATTGTCCGCAGCTGATTGTGGTACCGCCACGCATGGACATATACCGCGAAGTATCACGTCAGGTGCAGGGCATTTTCAGCGATTACACCGATCTGATTGAGCCGCTGTCGCTGGATGAAGCCTACCTGGATGTCAGTGAAGCAACGGCATTTCGTGGCAGTGCTACGTTAATCGCGGAGGATATCCGGCGGCGGGTGAGCGAGAGCTTGGGGATCACAATCTCGGCCGGTGTGGCGCCCAACAAATTTCTGGCCAAAATCGCCAGCGACTGGAACAAACCCGATGGCCAGTTTGTATTGCGTCCGGAGCAGGTGGACGAGTTTGTTCTGCAGTTGCCGGTGAAAAAATTGCACGGTGTTGGCAAGGTGACAGCGGCGCGACTGAACAGTCTGGGAGTTCACACCTGTGGCGACCTGCGACACTGGGAGCTGGATGTGCTGATCAGGCACTTCGGCAGTTTTGGTCAGCGTCTGCATGACCTGTGTCGTGGTATCGACGATAGAGAGGTCAAGGTCGAGCGTCAGCGTAAATCCATCAGTGTAGAAAACACCTACGTGCAGGACTTGCCCGATCTGCAATCCTGCCTGCAGGTCTGGCAGAGTCTGCACGATGATTTATTGCGGCGCTGGAAACCGATGGCGGGGCGTTACCGTATCGGCGGAAAATTCGTAAAACTCAAGTTCAACAATTTTGTGTCCACTACGGCCGAGCAAAGCGCCGACGATGATGGCATCACGCTGTTTCCGGCGCTGCTGGAACAGGCCTGGAAGCGTCACCAGCGTCCAGTCCGCCTGATGGGGGTAGGTCTGCGTCTGCTGCCGCGTGAGCAGGCCAACGCTGACCAGCTGGTGCTGACGCTGGAATAAGTCCTTACTTCACATTATCCCGGTCAATCAAACGGATCAGGCCTTCCTGAGTTGCCGACGCCACCAGTACTCCGTCACGGGTAAAAATACTGCCACGATTAAAACCACGGGCCTGTGACGAGGAGGGGCTGTCCTGTGTATACAGCAGCCATTCATCCATACGGAACGGCCGGTGAAACCACATGGCATGGTCCAGACTGGCAACCTGTAGCCGCGGATCAAACAGGCTTTGCCCGTGCGGCCGCAGACTGGTTTGCAGCAGGGTCATGTCCGAGGCATAAGCCAGCAGAATGGCATGATGAGGGTAATTGTCGGGCAGCGTGTCGTTGAGTCTGAACCAGACACTGGTTGCTGGTTCCTTGGGTGAATTGTCGAACAGGCTGTTGACGTCAACATGGCGCAGATCAATCGCAAACTGGCGTGAAAAACGCTCCAGCAAATCTTCGCTGATACGCCCACGGAACATCTCCGCCATCTGTTTTCGGTCCGGACACTGTTCCGGTGGTGGCACCTGCGGCATCACCGCCTGGTGGCTAAAACCCTCTTCGGCCACCTGGAAAGAACAGGACATGTTCAGAATTGCCTTGCCGTGTTGAATGGCCACAATACGGCGGGTGGTAAAACTTTTGCCGTCGCGAATGCGATCTACCTGAAAAATGATCGGATATTTCAGGTCTCCGGGACGCAGGAAATAGGCGTGCAGTGAATGCACAAAACGGTCTTCCTGCACGGTCCGGGTGGCTGCTAACAGAGCCTGGGCCAGCACCTGGCCTCCGTAAACCCGGATCCAGCCCTCGTTGGGATGCACACTGCGATAGAGGTTTTCATCCAGGGTTTCCAGCGCAAGATGGTCAAACAGCTGTTTGAGCTGGAGATTTTCGGTGGTATCCATGGGCTGTTTCCTAAACGCTACCAGGTGATTTCTGACTGCGACCATTCTAGCGTATGATCGGACCGGAAAGCCCGACACAGGCATCACAATAAAAATAACCCGAATCAGGAGAAAAACATGCGACGTACACGTTCTGGTCTGTTTACATTAGGCTTGCTGGCCGCCACGGCTCTGCTGCTGCATGCCCCGATTTCTATGGCGCAGGACAACGCCTTGCAAACAGTCAAAAACCGTTTTACAGGGCACTGGGAGCTGGTCAGCTTTATCAGTTATCCGGCAGAGGGCGGTGAGCGCGACAACAACTATATTGGTCGCATCATGTATGACAACAATGACCAGATGTCGGCGCAGGGCATGCCCAAGGATCTGCCCGCGCGTGCAGCACAAAGCACTACCAATGTCGCCGGCGGTTTTGCCTACTGGGGTCCGGTGACCTGGGATATCAGTCAGAATAAGGTGACACACCATGTTGAAGGTTCCCCGACCCGCGGCAGCTGGGTAGGTGAAGACAACGTACGTTATTACGAATTTACATCCGATGGACTGCTAAAACTCTCAATTCGTGACGAGAATGGACGCACCACCGGCACACTGACCTGGAAACGCATCGAGAAGTAATGCCAGCCAAACCAACCACGCCAGCACACGTGCTGGCCTGTAACGCAGGAAGTTCATCACTCAAGCTCAGTCTGTTTGTAAAAGACCGCGCTGCCGGGGGCAACAGTAAGTTGTTGGCATCGGTAACGCTGCCAGCGGGGCAGCGCTGTTTTGCCGACCTGCTGCAGCAGTGGCTGGTGCCACTGCCAGCGCCGGATGTTGTATTACACCGTGTGGTTCATGCCGGTCAGGTGCCGGAACAGGCACGTCCGCTGGATGCTGAGGCTGTGGCCACTATCAGGCACTGGTTGCCGCTGGCGCCAAGACATAATGCGCTGACATTGGAGCTGATAGACGCTGTTTCTGAGCGTTTCCCGGATTTGCCTCAATACGCTATCTATGATTCCGGACCCTACGCCGAACTGCCTGAGGTGGCTGCTCACTATGCGCTCAGGTCACAGTTATCGCCGCAATGGCCACTGCGCCGTTATGGTTTCCATGGCTTGGCACATCGTAATCAATGGCGTCAGGTGCAGTCGCTGCTGGCAGATGAAGGCCGCAAAACCAGTCGCTTGATCAGCTTGCATCTGGGTAGCGGCGCATCGGTGACTGCCTGGCTGAATAGCCGGGCCCTGGATACCAGTATGGGATTTTCACCACTGGAAGGGCTGATTATGGCGCGGCGCAGCGGCAGCATTGATCCCGGCATTCTCACGCATTTGTTGCTGCGCGAAGGTTTGGATGTGCAGGAACTGGAAGCAGAACTGCATCAGCACAGCGGCCTGAACGCGCTGGCCGGGCATGACGGCGATATGCGCGCGATTATGATCGAAGCGCAGCAGCAGGGTGAACACAGCGTAGCTGCCGCAGCGATCGAAATGTACTGCTACCAGATCCGCAAAACCATAGGCGCGTACATGGCTGTGTTGGGTGGAGTGGACGTCATCAGCCTGGGCGGCGGCGTGGCTGAGCACCAGCCCCTGATTCGCCAGAAAATCTTTGCCGGGTTGCAGAGTCTGGGAATAGTTGCCGACCCGGCGCGTAATCTGTCTCTGACACAGGCAGGTACGTTTCATCATCCCGACAGCGGCTGTGCCCTGTGTTTGACTCCGGTCAATGAAATGGATGAGATGCTGAGGCAGTATGCAGCCTTGGCAATCACGCACGATCTGCCATAAAGGCAGCAGCGATCGGCTCGCCGACCTCAGGAGAGAGACAGATGACAATTAATGAGACCCAGTGGACTCAGGGTTACGGGGTTATTGAACACAATGCAGTAACCCGCGAACGAGTTCTGGATCTGATCCAACGCCTGGATCAGGAAGGCATTTGTGATCGCGACACTGCACTGGCGATGTTTCATGCTGCCGATCGCGTTTGCAATATGGGCCTGTGGCTTACAGCACACATGACGTACGCGCAAAACGTCTATCTGGACGGGCGCGAAATGCAGGCCGGCGATTTTAAACCTGTCCCTGAAGGTCATACCGGCGGTGCACTCAATATGGTGCCGGCTTATGTGGGTTATTTGCTGGCTAATGCGCTGTCTGGCAAAACCCGCGCGTGGTTGATGGGCCAGGGACACTGTGTGGCCGCGATTGATTCAGTGAACGTATTGATGCGGAATCTGGAATCTGAACAGGACGAGCGCTACCCGGTTTCTGATGAAGGCTTGAGTCGTCTTTGCCGCGATTTTTACAGTTATGAAATCACCCCTGATGGAAAACCGGCTGCACCGCTGGGCAGTCATGTCAATGTGTTTACTGCTGGTGGTGTCAGCGAAGGTGGTTATCTGGGGTTTGCCGGGTTGCAGTACGTCCATATGCCTCTGCCTGGTCAGGAGCTGGTCACTTTTTTAAGTGATGGCGCTTTTGAGGAGCAGCGTGGCAGTGACTGGACCCCACGCTGGTGGCGCGGAGAGGACAGCGGTCTGGTCATGCCGATCATGATTGCCAACGGTCGCCGTATTGACCAGCGCACAACGATGTCCCAGTCCGGCGGTGTTTCCTGGTTCCGTGAGCATTTACGACTTAACGGTTTTTCACCGATTGATATTGACGGGCGTGACCCGGCCGCTTTCGCCTGGGCGATTATTACCATGGCGCGCGATCTGCAGGAACAGCATCGGCAGATCATTGTTGGCGAGCGCGAATATCCGGTGCAGTTGCCTTATGCCATTGCCGAAACAGTTAAAGGTTTTGGATTTCCAGGAGCCGGCACTAACGCGGCGCACAACCTGCCTCTGATTGGTAATCCATCACAGGACGAAAAAATACTCCAGATTTTTAACAAAGGCGCCCAACGTCTTTTTGTTCAGACTGATGAATTGCAGCAAGCAATTGATGTGCTGAATAACCATCAAACACGCAGGCGGATGCCGGAAAAAGATCACTGGTTGCGCCGCCTGCGGGTGACACTGCCAGAGTTGCCGGCAATCAACTGGCTGCAACCCGGCGAATTGTCTTCACCTATGCAACAGGTAGACGAATGGTTCTGTCAGATTGGCGATCTGAACCCCTGTCATCGTATTCGTATTGGTAACCCGGATGAAATCCGCAGTAACCGTCTGAACCGGACGCTGGATGTGATGCATCATCGGGTGACTAACCCGGAGTCCACAGTGGCCGAATCACTGAATGGTGTGGTGATCACTGCGTTGAACGAAGAAGCAGTGGTCAGCGCTGCGCTGGCGAATAAACAAGGCATCAACATGGCTGTCAGCTATGAGGCTTTTGCTGTGAAGATGCTGGGTGCCATGCGTCAGGAAGTGATTTTTGCACGACACATGCTGGAAACCGGCCGTAATGTGGATTGGCTGTCCGTACCCGTGATAGTCAGTTCCCATACCTGGGAAAATGGCAAAAACGAAATTTCCCACCAGGATCCTACCTTGAGTGAGGCCTGGCTCGGTGAAATGTCAGACGTGGCGCCAGTATTGTTTCCCTGCGATGGCAATACCGCGGTTGTTTGCCTGCGTCATCTGTATCGCCAGCGTGGACGCGTTGCGGTTGTTGTAGCTCCAAAAGGTGTGGTGCCAGTCAGCACAATGGCGCAGCAGGCCGAGCAGGCTGTTACTGACGGAGCCGTTGTACTTGGTCATGACAAAAATTCACGAATTCAGTTGATCGCCATTGGCGCCTACCAGCTTGAATCGGTGCAACGTGCCGCCGAGGTTCTGCGTGGACACGGTGTGCCGTGTTCAGTGGTCGCCATGGTAGAGCCAGGTCGCTTCCGTATTCCCCGTGATGCGATGGAAGCGAGCTATGTCCACAGCGCTGAGCGTATTCAGCAACTGATTCCGCCGGTAGTCAATCGCCTGTTTGTCTGCCACGGCCACGCCGAGGTTTATACCGGTGTGCTGCGTCCATTGGACACCGGCGCCGCAAGCGCCCGGTTTATGGGTTATCGTAACCGTGGCGGTACGCTGGATGTATTCGGTATGCTGTTCGCCAACAAACAGAGTTGGGCCCATCTGGTGCAGCAGGCGGCACAGCTGCTTGGTGTTGACGAGCAAGAGTGGCTTGATGCCGAACAGCTTGCTGCGGTAAACGGTCAAGGTTCACCAGATAAACTGCGATAACTTAAGACATGTCTGAAAATTTTTTATATCTGACCCGGCCCGGTATTGATACCCACCAGGAGCTGGTGGTGTACATGCGCGATGACTGTTTTGTCTGTCGCTCTGAAGGTTTTGAAGCGCAAAGCCGGGTACAGATTATTTGTGGTGATAGATCAATCATTGCCACACTGAACATTGTTAAAGGCGATCTGCTCAGTCACCAGAAGGCTGGTTTGAGTGAGGCCGCCTGGTTACAGTTGCAGGCCCAGGTAGGTGAAAAAGCCGTTTTTCGTCACGCGCCGCCAGTTGATTCAATGAGTCATGTGCGTGGCAAACTTTATGGAAAACCGCTGACACAGGAAGGCGCCCATCAAATCATCCATGACATCAGTCACGGACTGTATTCCGACATCCAGCTCTCTGCTTATGTGGCGTCCTGCGCTAACGGCAACCTCAGCATTGAAGAAACCACTCATGTGACACGGGCGATGGTTGCTGTGGGTCGTCGCTTTGACTGGGGTGCTGGCCGCGTTATCGTCGACAAACATTGTGTGGGTGGTTTGCCCGGCAACCGCACCACGCCTATTGTAGTGGCGATTGTGGCGGCAAACGGGCTGATCATGCCTAAAACCTCTTCGCGTGCGATCACCTCACCGGCGGGTACCGCCGATACCATGGAGACCCTGACTGAGGTCAATCTGGGTTTTGAGCGTATGCGTAGCGTGGTTGAAAAAGAGGGTGCCTGTCTGGCCTGGGGTGGTGCGGTAGCATTGAGTCCTGCTGATGACATCATTATCCGTGTGGAGCGCGCGCTGGACCTGGACAGTGAAGGCCAACTGGTGGCCTCTGTTATATCCAAAAAAGTGGCAGCTGGCTCTACTCACGTACTGCTCGATATCCCCATTGGTCCCACAGCCAAAGTGCGCAGCCCTGAATTGGCAGATCAACTGGTTGCGGCTTTGACACAAACCGGGGAAGCACTGGGCCTGAAGATCAGGACAGTACGCAGTGATGGCAGCCAGCCCGTCGGTTTTGGCATAGGCCCGGCCCTGGAGGCCAGAGATGTGCTGGCAGTATTACAGAATCACGCAGCGGCGCCACAGGATTTACGGCAACGAGCCTTAATACTGGCAGCAGAAATGCTGGAAATGGGCGGAGCTTGTGCCGTGGGCGAAGGTTTGGCTCTGGCTACAACAACCTTGAACAGTGGTCTGGCCTGGCAGAAGTTCCAGGCTATCTGTCTGGCGCAAGGGGGGATGCGCGAACCGCCAACAGCTCCCCACATACATACCATCACATCCACTCGCCGCGGCGTTGTGGCAATGATCAACAATCGGGTGATTTCCCGCCTGGCCAGCCTGGCCGGAGCACCTGCAGACCCGGCTGCTGGTGTGGATATGCACGTGCGTCTGGGTGACATCGTTGAGGTCGGGCAACCGCTACTCAGTGTTCATGCCCAGGCTTCAGGTGAACTCGATTATGCATTGGACTTTTTTCACTCACACCAGTCGATGCACCTGGAGGAAGAGATAGTATGACAACTCGCCTGTTTATCATGCCGGAGCAGGAGGCGCTTGCTGAAAGTCTGCTGCAAAAAACCGGATGGCAGCGAGGCAACATGGTGTTGCGTCAGTTTCCGGATGGCGAAACCTATATTCGGGTGCTTGACGATGTGCGCGATCAGGACGTTGCGATTCTATGCCAGCTGCATCACCCTGACACGCGCGTTCTGCCTTTATTGCTGATGGCCGATACCCTGCATGATCTGGGCGCGCGCAAAGTTGGATTGATTGCGCCGTATCTGGCCTACATGCGTCAGGACAAACGTTTTAACGAAGGCGAAGGTGTCAGCTCACACTATTTTGCGCGACTGATCAGTCAGCATCTGGACTGGCTGCTGACGGTTGATCCCCATCTGCATCGCATCCATGACCTCGGCGAGGTTTATCGCATTCCTGCGACAGCGTTGACAGCAGTGCAGCCCATTGCTGAATGGATCATGCAAAATATCAAGGCCCCTCTGGTAATTGGCCCTGATGGTGAATCTGAGCAGTGGGCTGCACGTGTGGCACAAGCCGCCGGTTGTCCCTGGGAAGTTCTGCAGAAGCAGCGCTTTGGTGATCGTGATATACAAATTTCGCTGCCTCATGTTGAGCAACATTTGCAGCGTACGCCGGTATTGGTTGATGACATTATCAGTACCGGCAAAACCATGATGCTGGCCGCCCGACATTTGCAGGATGCAGGGATGGCTGCTCCGGTTTGTGTCGCGGTACACGGTATTTTTGCACCCGGCGCACTGGAAGAGATGCAGGCGCAGGGTTTAACCGTTATTACCAGTAACTCCATCCCCAATAACAGCAGTCAGATAGATCTGGCTGGGCTGCTGTCTTCTGCGTTGTAAATTCAACCGTGGTTGCAGATCGTGTTTTTCAGTGTGCCACTTTGTCGAGTGCCGCCCTGACTTTTCTGGCCAAATCTTTACGCGTAAACGGTTTGGCCAGAAACTCAACACCTTCAGGCAAGTTAAATTCATCTTCAAGCAGGCCATCAGTAAACCCCGAGCTGAACAGCACACGAATTTCAGGTCTGAGTTCGCGCACAATTATTGCCAAATCCGTGCCACTCATGCCATGCGGCATGATGATATCAGTTAGCAGCAGATCAATATCATCGAGCATTTCCAGGCTCTTCAAGGCTTGTGGCCCGCTGTCGGCCACGCTGACGCGATATCCGAGTGCAATCAGCTGGCCTGCAATATATTCTTTGACCAGCTCATTATCCTCGACCAGCAGAATGTGCTCTGAGCCGCCCGTGGCTGGCTCGCTCAGCGTGACAGGGGACTCATAAAGTGCTGTGGGTCGCTGGGCTTTTGGAAAATACATGGACAAAGTTGTGCCTTTGCCGGGCGATGAATGAATATCCAGATAACCATGTGACTGCTGGACAAATCCCAGCACCATACTCAGACCCAGCCCGCTGCCTTTGCCAGTCTCTTTGGTGGTAAAAAACGGTTCAAAAACTTTGTCGAGAAGGTCGGCGGCCATGCCGCAGCCAGTATCACTACATTCAATGACCACGTAATCGCCGGCAGGAATGTTAACAGTAGCGTGAGTCGAGCCCGGTGATTGTTTGTGATTGCGGGTTGTGATCACAAATTCACCACCATATGGCATGGCATCGCGTGCGTTGATCGCAATGTTCAGGATGGCGGACTCCAGTTGGGCCGGGTCTACTTCAACGGGCCAGGCATCGTTGCTTCTGCGGGGAATCATCGCAATATTCTCCGACAAGGCTCTTTGCAGCAAGGGCGTCATATTTTCAATCAGACTATTGATGTCGACCAGTTTTGGACTGAGCGTCTGCCGACGCGAAAATGCCAGCAGACGGCTGGTCAGTTCGGCGCCTTTGTTAGCAGCAGCGGCCGCAATCTCGGCGAGTTTGTACAGGTTTGGCTGGTTCTGCAATTGCATGGCAAGCAATTCGGTATTGCCGAGAATAACCGTTAACAGATTATTAAAGTCATGAGCGATACCGCCGGTCAGCTGACCAACGACTTCCATCTTTTGCGCTTGTCTCAGTTTCTCATCACGCAGGCGACTTTCAGTGATATCGCGAAAATAAACAGCCAGAGAATCACGTGATGGATAAGCATTAACCTCAAACCACTTTTCCAGTGGTGGCGGGTAAAACTCTACAAAACGCACCGTTGTTTGCTGGTCAAACGCACGCCGGTATTCGCTTTCAAAGCGGCTGTTGACTGCCGCCGGAAACTCTTCCCAGACGACTTTGCCAAGCAATTCCGACCGGTTCCGCGCCAGCACATGTTCCGCTTGAGCATTCAGGAAGGTGAAGCGCCAGTCTGCATCGAGTGTAAAAAAGGCATCACTCATACTTTCCAGCGCGATCCGTAACTGCGACGACAAATCTTCTGATCGTTGTTGTGCCGCTTTGAGTTCGCGTGCGTGCAAAATAACGTCGAGTTCAAGCAGACGAGTATGATCCAGCGCGGCTGTCGGCAGTACAGTTTCGCTCTGTCCTGACTGGGTTACCAGTGCAGTGACATCTTCAGTCCGGTGAACAATATAGGCTACTTGCTGATCCGGGCCTTTGATCGGAGTGTTAACTGCGCTCCAGTAACGATCCTCAAAACCGCCGCCCAATGCCTGCGGGCGCGGAATTGGATAATGCTGTACCGGCATCACATCCGCCACGCCAGTGATGCAGGCGTGAACCAGAGAAGCGCGCAAATTGCGGACACCGTCGGCGTTAGAGTCATCCGGTGGTGAGGGGAATACTTCAAACAAGTTTAGACCTTTGATTTCCTCCCGCTTGCGCATGGTCGCTTCAAGGTAGGCATCACTGACGGCCACAATTTCGAAGTCCGGCGGCGCTAAAACCAGAAACTTGCCCGGAATGGTCTCAAACAGTGATTGAAAGTAGCGCGCTGCATTTTCCGCCTCCTGCCGCACCTGCCGTTCCCGCTCCAGCAGGGCGGAATTTTCACGCTGCAACTCAACCAGTTGTGTGACATCGCGTGCCGAGACAATCATGGCCGCCCGGTTCTGATAGGGAATCGGATAACCATTTACACTGACATGGATGATGTCGCCGTTTTTCAGCACGTGTCGCCAGATGGAGGATTTGCCAGGCTCAAACCCGTGATCTAGGAAGTTCTTCAACGCAGGCATATCTTCAGGCGGTCTGATCGAGCCAATGCCCATGGCAAGAAATTCGTCCAGAGAGTAGCCGTAACTTTGCAACGCAGCGTCGTTTACGTCGAGAAATCGCAGGCTTTCAACATCAAACACCCACATGGGTTCGGGGTTGTGTCTAAAAAAGATGGATTCAGTAATTTCCTTGTTCACACTCTAAAATACCAAGGATGAACCGTACTCAGGTATCTCGCTGCGGACCTTTTTGTCCAGCCACAGTTGCTGCGACAACGCTTGCAGTGATTCCGGTTCTCCGTGCACCAGGCACACACGGGGCGCCGTTTTAAAATGCGCTGCCCAGTTTGTCAGTGCACTTTGACCCGCATGTGCTGACAGACCACCGATGGTTTCAATGCGTGCGCGTACCTTAAATTCTTCACCAAACATTTTGATGTCTTTTTTTCCATCCACCAGGATGCGGCCAAGTGTGCCGTATGCCTGGAAGCCTATAAAAATGATTGTGGTGCTGTCGCGCCAGATGCGATGTTTGAAGTGATGACGGATGCGACCGCCAGTACACATACCACTGCCGGCAATTACAATGGCGCCACTTTTAACTTTATTGATTTCCATCGATTCTTCGGCAGTGCGACAGAGCTTGAGCATAGGCAAAAACTCGCGCAAGGAGTCACGTCCGCTGTCAGTCAGACAGCGCACATCTTTATCATCCATAAGGTGCAGCCAGCGGTCATAAACTTCGGTGACATCAATGGCCATTGGGCTGTCCAGGAAAATCTGCCAGTCGTCCAGTTCTCCGGCTTGATACAGGCAACCCAGATGGAAAATCAGTTCCTGAGTGCGCCCTACGGCAAACGCAGGTATCAATACATTGCCTCCGCGCTGCCAGGTTTCCTGCAGCACTTCACGCAATTGATCTATGGTGTCCTCATGTGAGCGATGATCACGATCGCCGTAGGTGCCTTCCATCAATACCAGATCGGCGCGCTCAGGCATTTCTGCATCGTTCATCAATGCCGAGTTGTTGTTGCCCAGATCACCTGAGAACACCAGCACTTTTTGTTCGCCACCTTCGTTTAATGTCAGTTCTACGATGGCCGAACCCAGAATATGTCCTGCATCCAGAAAGCGTACCTGTGCGTCGCCTTTGCCGCTTTCAAGTTCAAAAGACACATGGTACGGATGACCATCACACTGGCGCAGTACCGCGTCCACGTCACGATAAGTGTACTCAGGCTCAATCGGATCACGGCCGCTGCGTGCGCGCCTGAGATTTTCGCGTTCAAGATCTTTTTCATAAAGGTGCCGGGCGTCTTCCAGCAGAATGCGCAGCAGCTGGCGGGTGGCCTGTGTGCAATAGATTGGCCCGCGAAAACCTTGATGCACAAGCATTGGCAGGCGACCTGAATGGTCAAGGTGAGCATGCGAAAGAATCACTGCATCAATACTGGCCGGATCAAAATCAAAGTCGTGCTTGGAAATGTGTTCGCTGGCATCCCCCCCCTGACGCAAACCGCAGTCCAGTAAAACACGGCCCAAAGCCGGAGATTCAACCAGGTGGCAGGAGCCGGTGACTTCCTGTGCTGCTCCATAAAAAGTGAGAGTGGCCATCTATCTATGTTTCCTGTGTTATTGGTTCTTTGGGCTCAGTCTATCCCAATCAGGTGCAGGCGTCAGGAGCAGCCTGCTAGAATGCCAAACAATGTTTGATTTGAAACAAGAACCTGGTCCGCAAGGAGACGGCATGTCCGCGCAGCCAAAACATGGAGACAGTTTTGCAGATCGCTGGCTGGCGGAGGCGCTGCGCCTCTGGCAGCAGAGCGCACGCAAAACAGATGCGCTGACACCCGCACAGCTGGAGGCTGCCGCCATTGTCGCCCGCACGCACAGCGCCGATCCTGAATCTCGCCTGCTGCAGTGGGCGCGAAGCCTTGCAGCCCATACCTCGTTGCCCCAAGCCCAACAATCCTGGAGCCAGCGCGGGCGTGTGATTCTGCTGCTGCTGATACTCGTGGCTTTTATTGGCGGCTTGTCTGCTGCCCTCGGTGTAATGGGCTCCGGAGGTACACCGGTTAATGTGTTGTGGGCACTGGGCACGTTGTTGGGTGTGAATTTACTGATGTTGCTGTTCTGGCTGCTCAGCCTGAGCATGACTCCGGGTACTTTGTCCCCCGGGCGGCTGTGGTTCTGGCTGAATGCGCGGTTTTATGGCCGTGAATCTGTGATGCTGGCGCAGGCGTTTAACAGTCTGAACCAGCGCGCGGGTTTAACACGCTGGTGGTTGGCCTGTATCACACACAGTATCTGGAGCGCTGCGCAGATCGGATCGTTGGTGGGTCTGTTGCTGGTGCTGTCGCTGCGTAGTTATGCTTTTGTCTGGGAAACCACCATTCTGCCAACACCAGTATTTACTGCGGTTGTGCAGGCACTGGGCTGGTTGCCGTCCCTGTTGGGATTCTCGTTGCCGGACGCGGACACCATTCGCAGTGCCGGACAAGCAGGCGCTGACGCCCTGCAACAAACGGACATTGAGCGCCGCATCTGGGCCGGCTGGCTGTGCGGGGCTGTGCTGGTGTACGGATTAATGCCGCGGCTGATCCTGTCAGGTTTTAGCCTGTGGCGCCTGTTGTCTGGCCAGCGCGCGCTGCGTCTGGATGTGCACAGTGCAGACTGGTCCAGCATTAATCAGCAACTCTCTCCGTCAAGCGAAGTGGCCGGGATCACTGATCCAGCCCCTGCAATCTCAGATGGTGATCATGCCCGTCGACAGCGGATTGCGGCAGGTTCTGCTGCGCCGCTGGTCATTGCGTTTGAACTGGACGAACAGATGCTGTGGCCAGTGCTGCCCACTGGCGTACAGCGGGTGGCGGCAGGCAGCCGCGAACAGCGTCAATCCATTATTGCTCAGCTCGATCAAGCCACACCCGTGGCGATACTGCTGGTTTGTGATTCCGCCCAGACTGTGGACCGAGGTTCGCTGGCCTGGCTGGGGGAGGCCAGTGGGCGGGTATTGCACGTGGCGGTCTGGTTGGCAGGCTCAGGTCCACAATCGCGTCGTCAGCTTTGGCGTGACCACTTGCAGACGCTGGGTATAAGCCCTGCACAGGTGTTTGATGATGAACATGCCGCCTTCGCCTGGCTGGAGGATTTTGTGTGATGAACGGCAAACCCTTGCAGATCACTGTGGCGGGCCACACCAATACTGGCAAAACCTCGTTGCTGCGCACGCTGACTCGCGACGCACGTTTTGGCGAAGTCAGTGATCGCCCCGGCACTACCCGGCATGTTGAGGCTGCGCGCCTGTTGGTCAAAGGTCGTGTACTATTGGAACTGTATGACACGCCGGGTCTTGAGGAGCCGATTGATCTGCTGGCGCTGCTGGATCAGCAAACTAACGCACGTGAAGACGGCCCTCAGCGAATTCGCCATTTTCTGGCCTCAGCACCTGCAGGTGAGCGCTTTGAACAGGAAGCCAAGGTGCTGCGACAGATGCTGCGCAGTGACGCCGCCTTTTATGTGATCGACGCCCGCGATCCGGTGTTGCCAAAACATCGCGACGAGCTCGAAATCTTGCGTCTGTGTGGTGTTCCGTTATTGCCACTGCTGAATTTTGTGTCTGCCCCGGCATCACGCGAATCAACCTGGCGCGAAGCACTGGCCGGGCTGGGTCTGCATGCGGTGGTGCGCTTTGACACCGTCGCGCCGGCTGAGGATGGTGAGCGCCTGCTATATGGCAAACTCGCCAGTCTGCTGGATGCACATCGTGATGTGCTGAACGCATTGATCGAAAGTCATGCGCAGGAGGCGCGTCTGCGCCAACTGGCTGCGGCTGAGCTGATTGCGGGATTGCTGATCAGTGCAGCGGCCATACGCCTGCGAGTCAGTGCGCTGGACAGCAAGGCATTACAGGCCGGCGCCGCACAACTTAATCACTGGGTCCGTGAGCGTGAGCAGTTCTGCGTAGAGCACCTGCTGAGCTTGTATCGCTTTTATCCGGATGATGTGGAAACCGTGGCGTTGCCATTGGCCGACGGGCGCTGGCAACTGGATCCCTTTGATCCGTTTTTGCTACAGGCGATGGGTTTGCGTGTTGGCGGTGGTGCAGCGGCAGGTGCGGCTGCCGGTGCCGGTATTGACTTGATGGTAGGGGGCGTGACGCTGGGCGCAGCCGCTGCCATGGGCGCTTTGCTCGGAGGAGGACTGCAAACCTTGCGGCACTACGGCAGCAATTTGCTGGGCAAACTGACGGGCGAGACAACACTGCGCGTTGATGACAACACGCTGCATGTGCTGGCGGCGCGGCAGTGTGATCTGGTGCTGGCGCTGGAGCGTCGTGGTCATGCTGCGATAACAGCGGCGCAGCGCACACTCGTGCCACAAACTGTTTTTGATGAATTGCCTGCGCCACTGCGGCAGGCGCGTGCCCATCCGCGTTGGGCAGATGACAGTGATCAGGATGAGCAACGCTTGTCCGTTTTGCCAGAAGACGGGCGGCAACAAGCTGTTCAGCACCTAAGCAGCCAACTGGATGGTTGGATGAGCCAGCATCGCGGTCGCTGAAAGTGCGTGGCCATGCGTATAATGCTGCCTGCATTACGAATTTTCCGCTGATTATCAGCAATATTTTTATGGCGTTTGCTTGATGAGTGAAAACTTGAAAGGTCTGATCAGCGGTGTGTTTTTTGGCACCGGCTCGGGAGTTATCACCACCCTTGGACTGATAGTTGGTCTGTTTGTCGGTACCGAGTCGCTGACGGCAGTGATGGGTGGCATTCTGGTGATTGCAATTTCGGATTCGATGTCGGATGCCTTTGGTATGCATCTGGCGGAAGAAGCCCGACCGGACAGCACCTCACGTAGCGTGTGGATGGCGACACTGGCTACCTTTGTGACCAAATTTGTGATGGCATCCACCTTTGTGTTGCCACTGTTGATTCTGCCGCTGGAGCAAGCAGTGATTGCGTGCCTGGTCTGGGGCGTCATCATATTGGCCGCGATCAGCATTTTTATTGCACGCCAGCAGGGCGAATCAGTACTTCCGGTGGTGGCAGAGCATTTGGGGATCGCCACGCTGGTGATGGTTTTGTCCTGGCTGGCGGGAATCGGTGTTAATCGATGGCTGGGTGTATAAGCAAAACGCTAAAAAGAAGATATACAACAGAAAATAGAATGAGGAGAGTCAGATGAAACTGGAATCATTAGCGTTACATCATGGATACAAATCCGAAGCGACTACCAAAGCTGCTGCGGTGCCGATTTATCAAACCACGTCATATACCTTTGACGACACCCAGCATGGTGCTGATCTGTTTGATCTGAAGGTGGCCGGTAATATTTACACTCGCATCATGAACCCGACTACTGCCGTGCTGGAACAGCGTCTGGCGGAAATGGAAGGCGGTATTGGTGCGTTGGCACTTGCTTCCGGTATGGCGGCGATCACCTATGCCATCCAATGTATTACGCGTGCCGGCGACAACATTGTCAGCACCAGCCAACTGTATGGCGGCACCTATAACCTGTTTGCACACACACTGCCTACACAAGGTGTGGAAGTGCGCATGGCCTCGTTTGATGATTATGAAGGTCTCGAAAAACTCATCGATGACAAAACACGAGCGGTGTTCTGTGAGTCTATCGGTAATCCGGCCGGCAATGTGGTAGACCTGCAACGGTTGAGTGAAATCGCCCATCGTCATGGTGTGCCACTGATTGTCGACAACACCGTGGCCACACCGTTCCTGTGCCGTGCTTTTGATCATGGCGCCGATATTGTTGTGCACTCACTGACCAAGTACATCGGCGGTCATGGCACCACGGTGGGCGGCATCATTATTGATTCCGGCCGTTTTGACTGGGTGGCAAACAAAGCACGTTTCCCGATGTTGAATGAACCCGATCCTTCATACCACGGTGTTGTGTACACCGCTGCTCTGGGCCCTGCGGCGTATATCGGGCGTTGCCGTGTAGTGCCGCTGCGCAACACCGGTGCTGCGCTGTCTCCGCACAGTGCGTTCCTGATCCTGCAAGGTCTGGAAACGCTGGGTCTGCGTATTGAACGTCATTGTCAGAATGCGCTTGGTGTTGCGTCTTACCTGAAAAAACATCCCAAGGTGGCGTGGGTCAACTATGCCGCGCTGCCAGAAAGTCCGTTTAATGCTACCTGCAAAAAAATCTGCAAGGGACAGGCATCCGGCATTCTCAGTTTTGGTATCAAAGGCGGCCGTGAGGCCGGTGCCCGTTTTATTGATGCACTGCAAATGATTCTGCGCCTGGTCAATATTGGTGATGCCAAATCACTGGCTTGCCACCCGGCGACCACCACGCACCGTCAGTTGAATCCGCAGGAGCTGGCGCGTGCGGGCGTGAGTGAGGATCTGGTGAGGCTGTCAGTGGGCATCGAGCATATTGATGACATCATCGCAGATATCGAACAGGCGTTGGCCAAAGTATGACAGTCATGCTGTTATGTTCTCCATGCGGAGGGTGAATGCTGATGCAACGATTTCCGATGATGATAGTGGCCGCGATGTGTTTGTCCGCATGCGGCGAGCCAGATGCACCAGATATGTCCACCGCTGACGAGGCTGCCTTGCGTGAGCAGGCAGCCGGCATTGCTGGTCAATTTGTTGGCCGCTTGTTGCCGACACTGCAGCAAGCGATGCAACAGGGCGGCCCTGTTAACGCGATCAATGTCTGCGCGGAACAGGCGCCGCTGATTGCGCAGAGTCTCAGTGATGACAGCGGCTGGAATGTGCGGCGTGTCAGTCTCAAAGCGCGCAATAGCACCAACGCTACGCCTGATGAATGGGAAGCTGGTGTATTACAGGCATTTGATCAACGCCAGCTCGATGGTGAGCCTGCAGCTCAGATCAACCAGGCAGAAATTGTTGGCAGCGAGTTTCGTTTTATGCAGGCACAGCCAGCCGGCCCCTTGTGCCTGACCTGCCATGGCACTGAACTGTCGCCCGAGGTTTCCGAGGCGCTTGCGCGTCATTATCCGCAAGATCGTGCAACCGGGTATCTGGAAGGTCAAATTCGTGGGGCGATCAGCTTGCGGGTTACGCTATGAAGCCAGAAGGCACATATCTATCAAAGCAGAACCAGATTCATCTGGCCGCCGCAGCTGCCGGGTTTATTGTGACCACCGGTGTGGCGCTGGCCTCCGGAATTCCAGTTGCCTGGGCTACGCCGATGTACTTCTGGCTGGGCTGGCCACTGATGTGTACGGTGATCTATTTGCTGGCGCGTGCGTATCCAGAACGTCCCTGGCGCTGGACACTGAGCATGATGCTGGGGCAGGTATTTTCATCGATTTTTTTTGGTGGCGGCGCGCTGGTTCCGGTGGCCATGGCCTATGTCACGCTGTTGTCCATCCCGCAATTTTTTGCGGGCGAGATGGGCGCCAGAGCAGGGCTTGCACAACGGGTTGATCCGGCAGTAACCGGGGCGGACGTCACCGATGACTCACAGGACAAAACATGATGTACAAGGGTACTTCTGACTATAACCACCAGCAGTCCGATCGTATTGGTGTGCTGATTACCAATCTGGGTACGCCGGATGAAGCGACCAAACCCGCGTTGCGCCGCTACCTCAAAGAGTTTTTGAGTGATCCGCGAGTGGTCGAAGTACCGCGCTTGTTATGGTGGTTTATCCTCAACGGTGTGATTCTCAACATCCGCCCGGCACGTTCCGCCAAAGCCTACGCCACAGTATTTACGGACCAGGGTTCGCCGCTGATGTTTCATACCCGCGCGCAGGCGCAGGCACTGACCACCGAGCTGACGCAGCGCGGGCAGGGCAACCTGGTGGTGGATTTTGCGATGCGTTATGGCAATCCATCGGTATCGTCTGTGGTGCAGAAGATGATGGATCAGGGTGTGCGCCGTTTGCTGGTGCTGCCGTTGTATCCACAGTATTCAGCCTCAACCTCGGCGTCTACATTTGATGCAATTGCGGAGGATTTCACCAAGCGTCGCTGGATTCCCGAGCTGCGTTTTATCAACCATTACCATGATTTTGCCCCGTATATCAAAGCCTCCGCTGCCCGTATCCGTGAGCATTGGCAACAACACGGCCGCGCGGACAAGCTGCTGTTTTCCTACCACGGTATTCCGCTGCGTTACCTGCACAGCGGTGATCCCTACCATTGTGAGTGCTACAAGACTTCGCGCCTGATCGCAGAGGAGCTGGGGCTGCAGGAAGGTGAGTACCTGACCACCTTCCAGTCGCGTTTTGGTCGTGAGGAGTGGTTAAAACCCTACACCGATGAAACCCTGAAGGCTTTGCCAGCGCAGGGTGTGAAGTCTGTCCAGGTGTTTTGCCCGGGTTTCTCCGCTGACTGCCTGGAAACCATTGAAGAGATTGGTGAAGAGAACCGGGAGTACTTCCTGCACGCAGGCGGGGAGCGTTACGAATACATCTCTGCGTTAAATGACAGGCCGGATCACATTTGCGCGCTGGCCGATCTGGTGCAGCAGCACCTTGGCGGCTGGGAAGAATCTGCGTCCGATGCCGAGCGTCAGCGCCGTGCGATGGAGATTGGGGCGAAGAAGTAAGCAGGGGAAATAAAAAGGGGTCGGAGCGTATATTTTTTGTACAGGCGCAGCCTGTACAAAAAATATACGCTCCGACCCCTTTTTAACCCCCGTTTTTATTTACTGCGCAGTCGCTGACTGCTCAGCCAGCCATTCGTTCAGATCAATGATGTCCTGTGGCGTCAGCACACCCGCAGTGCGCTTCAGGGTCAGTGTATCGATGACGTAGTTGTAACGCGCATCGGAGTAGTTACGCAGCGCCACAAACAGTTGCTGGCGCGCCTGTACAACGTCAACGATGTTGCGAGTACCTACTTCATAACCGGCTTCGGTCGCATTTAATGCGGCTTCGGCAGAGATAATCGCCTGCTGGCGTTGGGCAATAACCAGTGCATCGGTATTGACGCGGCGATAGGCGTTGCGAATGTCCTGGGTCACGGTACGACGGATCAGACTGGCCTGTTCTTGCTGGGCGACCAGGTCATATTCAGCGGCGCTGCGGCGAGCTGACACGGCATGGCCAGAGTACAGCGGGATGCTTACTTGTACTGCAACGCTGAAGCCTTCGATCACACCTGCACGGCGCACGCCACCATCCGCGCTTTCGGTAGAGCTGGAATCGGTGTTTGAGTATCCGCTTTGCAGGCCAATAGTTGGCAGGTGGTCCGCGCGCCGTGCCTTGGCAACCTGCGCCTGCGCTTCCACGTTATAACGGGCCGCCAACAGTTGAGGATTGCTGTTCAGCGCCTCATTTACCCAGGTCTCCATGTCGCCTTCGGCATTAAGAATCGGGAAATCAGCGCGCAGGCTTTCCAGGTTCGGGTGCGGTTGGCCGGTCAGCGTTTCCAATGCCTCGTAACGGCTGGCCAGGGTATCTTCAGCCAAGATGGTATTGTTGCGTGCTAAATCGTATGCGGCCTGCGATTCGTAAACCTCAGTAATGGCGACCAGGCCTACTTCTTCACGCTGACGGGTGCGCTCAAACTGACGTTGTGCAGACTCCTCTTCCTGACGACGGGTGCTCAGGTCATCAATGGCGCGCAGCACGTTGAAGTATGCAGTAGCAACGCGAATTAGCAGTTCCTGCTCCTGAGCTGCATAGGTATACAGGCGGGCCTGATCGGCTTCCTTGGCGCCTTGATAGTTGTACCAGGAACTCATGTTTAACAACGATTGCTGCACGTTGATGCCATAACGGCGCGTTTTAGCGTCCAGATCCGTAAAGCTTATAGTGCCTTCCGGACCCGTAGACTGACGTTGTTCTGAAACAGTTGCGCTCAGTTGCGGTAACAGACTGGCCCGGGCCAGTCGTACCTGCTGGCGCGCTGAGTTCAGCTGAGCCTGGGCTTGCCGCAACTGTGGATCGTTACGCATGGCCAGCTCCATAATACTGACCAGATCATCACCAAAAACGGGTTGTGTAGATACAAGCAAGCCTGCCGCGAGAACTATCGTGCGGGTAAATCGTCCCATAATCTGAAATCCTGTGAGAAAGTTCGTTGGCTCAAATGCGCGAGGGTGTATCAAGGCCCTGAACCTGTTGTGGGGCCATTTTATACAGGGATAAAGCGCAGCGTCCAAGTGACGAAAGCAACAAATTGCAAGCAATCAAAAACCACCGTTGTAACACTTTGTGGGCCAATCAGGCATAATGACGGTCCATTTTTAAATCCTTGTACGGACTCAAATGCTGCGTCCGGTGCATTAGAAAGGCAGGATAGAGTAATGAGCGCCAAGCCCGAACACTTTCTCGACAGAATTACCGAACTGGACGACAGAACCAGATATACGTTCAGCAACTCGCAGAAAGTGTATGTAAAAGGTAGCCGTTCAGACATTCTTGTGCCAATGCGCGAGATTACGCTGTCTGACACGCTGACAGAAAAAGGCCGTGAGCATAACGCTCCAATCCGTGTATATGACACCTCCGGAGCGTACTCCGACCCTGCTTTTAACGTCGATCTGCGCGCAGGTTTGCCAGCCATTCGCGAGCGTTGGATCGAAGAGCGTGGCGATACAGAGCTGTTGGCGGGCGTGTCTTCCAGCTATGGTAAACAGCGCCAGGATGATGTGCAGACTGCACATTTGCGTTTTGAACATATTCGCAAGCCGCGTCGTGCCAAAGCTGGCGCTAACGTATCGCAGATGCATTATGCACGTCAGGGCATTATTACCCCTGAGATGGAATACATCGCCATTCGCGAAAACATGAGCCTGGCCCAGGCGCGCGAACAAGCCGCTTTGGCCGCGCAACATCCAGGTCAATCCTTTGGTGCTGCGATCCCTAAAGAAATCACACCTGAGTTTGTACGTGATGAAGTGGCTCGCGGGCGCGCGATTATCCCTGCAAACATTAACCATCCCGAAGTGGAGCCCATGATTATTGGCCGAAACTTCCTGGTGAAAGTGAACGCTAATATTGGTAACTCTGCTGTGACTTCATCCATTGAAGAAGAAGTGGAGAAACTGGCGTGGGCCGCGCGTTGGGGCGCAGATACCGTTATGGATCTGTCTACGGGTAAAAACATTCACGAAACCCGTGAGTGGATCATCCGTAACTCCATGGTACCTATTGGTACTGTGCCTATTTATCAGGCGCTGGAAAAAGTGGGCGGCATTGCTGAAGAACTCACCTGGGAATTGTTCCGCGACACACTGATTGAACAAGCTGAGCAGGGCGTTGACTATTTCACGATTCACGCCGGTGTACTGCTGCGTTATGTGCCACTGACTGCTAAGCGCGTCACCGGTATTGTGTCCCGTGGTGGTTCCATCATGGCAAAATGGTGTCTGGCGCATCACAAAGAGAACTTCCTGTACACGCACTTTGAAGAAATTTGCGAAATCATGAAGGCCTACGACGTGTCATTCTCGTTGGGTGATGGCCTGCGTCCAGGTTCTGTGGCGGATGCTAACGATGCGGCGCAATTTGCTGAGCTGGAAACACTGGGCGAGCTGACCAAAATTGCGTGGAAACACGACGTACAGACCATGATCGAAGGTCCTGGTCATGTGCCAATGCACATGATCAAAGAGAACATGGACAAACAGCTGGCCGTGTGTGACGAGGCACCTTTCTACACACTGGGGCCACTGACAACGGACATCGCTCCAGGTTATGACCACATTACCTCCGGTATTGGTGCGGCGATGATCGGCTGGTTCGGTTGCGCCATGTTGTGCTACGTGACCCCTAAAGAGCATTTGGGGCTGCCGGACAAACAGGACGTTAAAGAAGGTCTGATGGCGTACAAGATTGCTGCGCACGCTGCCGATTTGGCCAAAGGCCACCCCGGTGCGCAGCTGCGTGATAACGCGTTGTCCAAAGCCCGTTTTGAATTCCGCTGGGAAGATCAGTTCAACCTGGGTCTGGATCCGGACACAGCGCGTGCTTACCACGACGAAACGCTGCCCAAAGAATCTGGCAAAGTGGCACACTTCTGCTCCATGTGTGGGCCGAAGTTCTGCTCAATGAAAATTACGCAGGAAGTGCGTGATTATGCTGCAGGGCTGGAAGAGGCGGGTGTTGATATCAGCGCTGCGGCCAATATCGACGGCCTGGACCAGCAAGAGCTGGATAAAATTGTTCAGTCCGGTATGGAAGAGATGGCGGATCAATACAACAAAAGCGGTCGCCAGCTGTATCACAAAGTGTGATCGCATAAATAATACAAGGTGAGGGATGAGATCGCCGGACAAGAACCGGCGCCCATCAACAAGTTTGCAAGCAGAGAGTGTTTGATGACCGTTTTAAAAGCTGATGATCTGAACATCGAATCTATCGAGCCGCTGATGACACCGGCTCAGCTGAAAGCAGAATTGCCACTGGAAGGTGCCGCACTGGAATCCGTGCGTAACGCCCGTCAGACCATTTTTAATATTCTGGATCGTAAAGACCCACGTTTGTTTGTAGTGGTTGGCCCGTGCTCTATTCACGATACCAAAGCGGCGCTGGACTATGCTGAGCGCCTGAAAGGTTTGGCGGAAGAAGTTAAAGACACGCTGTACCTGGTGATGCGTGTGTATTTTGAAAAACCACGTACTTCCATTGGCTGGAAAGGGCTGATCAACGACCCGTACATGGATGATACCTTCTGCATCGAAGATGGCTTGCGAATAGGCCGAAAATTGCTGCTTGATGTTGTGTCCATGGGTTTGCCGGCTTCAACAGAAGCGCTGGATCCGATTTCTCCGCAATATTTGCAAGATCTGATTGCCTGGTCTGCGATTGGTGCGCGCACTACTGAATCCCAGACTCACCGCGAGATGTCCAGCGGGCTTTCTTCCGCTGTAGGTTTCAAAAACGGTACAGACGGTGGGCTGATGGTGGCTGTGAACGCCATGCAGTCGGTCAGCAATCCGCACCGCTTCCTGGGTGTTAACAAGCAAGGTCAGGTAGCTGTGGTTCGCACCAAAGGCAACCCGTACGCGCACGTTGTGCTGCGTGGTGGCAGCAGTGGCCCGAACTATGATTCCGTGCACGTGGCAAAAACTGAAGAAGCGCTGCGTAATGGCGGTGTCAGCACTAACATTATGATCGACTGTAGTCACGCCAACTCCAACAAGGATCCGATGATTCAGTCGCTGGTGTTAAAAGATGTGACCAATCAGATTATTGATGGCAACAAGTCCATCATCGGACTGATGCTGGAGAGCAACATCAACTTTGGCAATCAGAAGATCCCCAAAGACCTGTGCGACCTGAAGTACGGTGTGTCCGTGACCGATGCCTGTATCGATTGGGCGGAAACCGAGCGCAGCATCCGCGAAATGGCTGCAAAGCTGAAAGACGTGCTGCCAAACAGATAAGAAAAAAAAGCAGGCCGAAAGGCCTGCCAAGCGGTCACTCTTGCCACAAGTTACACGTCTACCACTACAAATTACTCACAGAACTCAGCGCGACTTTGGGTAGTTGCTCGCGTTGAGCCTGCTCAATCCAGTTCTGTACCCAGTAGTTGGCCAACAATGTGTCGGCATATTTGCTGGCGGCTGCGCTCAATTCGGCGCCGTAGGCGCGCAACTGGATGGCTACCGGAGCATACATACAGTCAGCGATTGAAAACCGTCCAAATAAATACTCACCACCCACACCATGTTTGCGGCGGCAGCAGCTCCAGATAGCGTCGATGCGCGCGATCTCGTCAGCCAGCACATCCGATACCAACAGTTTTACCGAAGCCTGGCAATTCATTGGCCAGTCCTTCTTTAAATGTGGAAATTCCGAATGAATCTCTGCGCTGATGGAGCGCGCAGTAGCGCGCTTGCGTGGACTGCTGGGCCAGCCTTTGCCGTCCAGCATCATCTCGTTGATGTACTCACAAATCGCCAGCGAGTCCCAGACCGTGGTGTCGCGATGCAACAGGGCCGGAACTTTCAGGGATGGCGACAGCGGCCCCAGTTTCTCCGCAGTATTGCCCTGATAAAGCGCAATATTGATCTCATCAAACGGGACGTCAAAATTCTTCAAGAGCAGCCATGGTCGCATGGACCAGGACGAAAAATTTTTATTACCAATCACCAGCCGGGTCGTGCTCATTGCTTTCACTCCAGTCAGTCACTGCACAGTCTAAAGCGCTGTTCTTGCAGGATTAGACACGCGTTTTCTTGCGATTGCAGGCATAAACAAAGGCATTGTGCTGAGGAAATATGGCAGAATCGTGGCATCTGCAGAGTGGTCCTTCGCCCCCTCTTTGAGGCCAGGGTAAATAAGGTATAGTCAGCGCTCGCAGGTGCAAAGGGTTATGAGGAAAGCATAGATGGCCAGACGTATTGCAATTGTTGAAGACGAGGCAGCTATCCGGGAGAACTATGCGGATGTGTTGCGCAAACAGGGTTATGAGGTACAGACGTTTGCCAACCGGCGTGAAGCCATGCGTGCATTTGATCTGCGCTTGCCAAATCTGGCGATCATAGATATTGGCCTGGAAAATGAAATCGACGGCGGGTTTACGCTGTGCCAGAGCCTGCGTTCGATGTCGGAAACCTTGCCGATTATTTTTCTGACTGCTCGCGATAATGATTTTGATACCGTCAGCGGTCTGCGCATGGGCGCCGACGATTATCTGACCAAGGACATCAGTCTGCCGCATTTGTCCGCGCGCATTGCTGCATTGTTCCGCCGTCAGGATGCGCTGAACCAGCCGACGTCGCCGGAGAACCTGCTGCAACGTGAACAACTGGTGCTTGATATCGGTCGCCTCAGTGTGCAATGGGACGGTGTGGCCGTGCCGTTGACCGTGACTGAATTCTGGATGGTACACGCACTGGTCAAATTCCCCGGTCATGTTAAAAGCCGACAGGTTCTGATGCAGGAATCCAAAATTTTTGTGGATGGCAGTACCATTACGTCTCACGTTAAACGTATCCGTAAAAAATTCATTCAGGTGGATCCAGGCTTTGACTGTATTGAAACGGTCTACGGCATGGGGTATCGATGGAATACTCAACCGGGTCACGGCGGCGGTGACTCCGCCAACGCAGAAGACGAATAATGCCGCGAGCGCTCAAACACCCTTTCGGGATCCGCTTCAAACTGGTGTTTCTGTCCAGTTTCCTGCTGGTTATTCCCTGGCTGGGTTATGAATACATTCTGGAGATGGAAGACTACCTGCGCCGCGGACAGGAGCAGGTGGTGCTGGGTACTGCGCGCGCGCTGGCGACGGCGCTTAACGAACGACCCGAGTTGTTTGATGAAGGCAACTTCGGGCCGGCGCGCCGCAGCGAAAACCTCTACGTTTATCCTATTTATTATCCACTGACGCTGGACGACAACACGCTCAATGACTGGGCAGATTATCAGCGTTATGAGTTGTCGTACGGGCGTGCCAATACCATTGCTACGCCTCTGAATCCACAAAGTGAGTTCTCACGTTATTACCATAACGATGCGTCTCTGAATTTCAAATTTCTGCTCGGTGAACACAACCGATTTTTGTATGCGTACATCAAGGTGGTGGATAACAATGTGGTGTACCGCTCCCCTGATAGTCTGAGTATTCATCGCAGCGATTTCCTGCAAGTTTCCATGATTGGCCCGGACGAGCAGTTTCGTCGCTATGTAATTTCTCCACGCGGCCCCGAATACATTTACGCCTATCAGATTGGTAATGATCTGCGAGACATCGGCGCGCTGAGTCATGAAGAGCGTATTGTGGGCCAGTGGTATGAAACACTGGACGGATACACCATTGAGTTGCGTATGCCGTTGACGATGGTTGGCAGCAAACTTGGTTTTGCGATTTACGATGTTGATGATCCGGAGTCGCGCGCTGTCACCGCAGTGGTAGCAACATCCGACGTCAACAATCCTGATCGACTTGGCACCATGCAACGGCCAACACCGGAAATCGACAAAATTGTTGAAGGTATGGGTTACACCAACTCACGAATTCAGGTGGTGGACAGAACCAGCCGGGTATTGCTCAGCGTTGGTGATATTCAAAGTGCCACGGGTCTTGCTTTGACCAGCGATCAGCCAGAAGTCAGCAGCAATCCTTACTGGGCCTATATCGAAGAAAAAATTCTGCATCCAATTTATTACCAGGTGCTGACCAAACCCTCAAACGACTTTATTGACGAGCTGTATGTCGGCAGCCGTCTGGAAGGTGCGCACATCAGCTCGGCGCTGGCGGGCGAGGCGCTGACGCAGTTTCGTACCATTAATGACAATCAGACCCGTATTCTGGAAGCCGCCTATCCAATTTACGCGGATGGCGAAATTATGGGCGCTGTGGTCGTAGACCAGAACATGAATGGTTTGCGCACCTTTCGTAACCAGGCAATGGAAACGCTGTTTAACACTATCCTGGGAGTGATGTTGCTGGTAGCGTTTGGCCTGTTCTTTTTTGCCTCAAGAATTTCCACGCGTATCCGTGCCTTGCGTAACCAGGCGGAAAATATCATCGACGACAATGGCCGTTTAAAAAACACCATTGTGGCAACGCGCAGTTCAGATGAAATTGGTGATTTGTCGCGCAGTTTCTACAACATCGTGGAACGACTGGGCCAGTACACACATTATCTGGAAAACATGTCATCGCGTTTGTCGCACGAGCTGCGCACACCGGTAACAGTAGTGCGCTCGTCGCTGGAAAACCTGGGCATGATTGTTCAGGACCAGGAGTCAGCGGTTTATATCCAGCGCGCTGAAGAAGGCATTAGTCGCCTTAATCTCATCCTGACCAATATGAGTGAGGCGACCCGTCTGGAGCAGATGCTGCAGACGTCAGAGAAAGAAAAAATTGATCTGGTCAAAGTGGTGGCCGGTTGTGTGGAAGGTTACAGACTGGCCTACCCGGACGCGATTATTGATGCTGATCTGGAAGGGCAGGCGATGATCAGCGGTGTGCCAGAGTACATTGCACAGCTGATGGACAAACTGATCGCCAATGCAGTTGAGTTCAGTTATCCCAAGAAGCCAATTACCGTGTTCTGCCGTGTGATCAAGGACCGCGCGGTCATTCGTGTGACCAACTTCGGACCGTATCTGCCAGAAGAAATGAAAGGGCGTCTATTTGACTCAATGATTTCTGTACGCCCGCAGGAAAAACAGAAAGAGCCTCACCTGGGAATGGGCCTGCACATTGCCAGGCTGATTACCGAGTTCCACCAGGGCCAGATCCGCGCTGACAACCTCAAGGACTACGAAGGGGTTGCCGTCACGGTGGTCATCCCGCTGCTCGACGTTTAAAGCCCTATTCCTCGTCGGACTCAACCGGTGTCAGCGGGATGTAGTAGTCCGGTGCATTGTCGCGGACCACAGCCGAGTGCTCAGCCCAGGCATGGCAGGTATTGAGCACAAAGGGTTTGCCTTTGTAGTGACGGCTGTCTGAATCGGCTTTGCGGCGACGATGGTTCTGCAATGGCCTGATGGTCTGAATGGCCACTGTTGCCAGTGGCGACAGCAGTTCAGTCAGGTGTGTACAACCCTGAATCCCGCCTACGCGCTCGCGGATTACCTTGCGCCAGCCCGGCCCAATAGTGGCACCAATCAAAGCTTTATAGGCTGGGGTAATATCAGGGCACATCTGGAACGGACTGTTGTCGGTGGCCGCTTCGATATCCACGACTTCAAATTTGTCATTAACCGTAAGTCGTAGCCACATCTCATGCAAGGCATCACCCGGCTCAATGGATCCGCGCCAATTGTTACTGAAAGCATAAGTTTTGGTATCGACCAGATGGCCTTCAATATCAAACAAACCGTCTTCGCGCTCATAACCACAGAAGTTGATCTGGCGTGTGTGTATGTGCTGGCGACGCACCGGGGTCGGTAACGGCATAGAGTTCTCCTCCGTTCAAGACCGGGGATTATACATCACTCGTTGATATTTCGACCGTGCGTTCGGAAAATCAGGGGTATTGGTAGGTTATCAGCACATCCTGGGATGCGCCGCTGTCGTCAAGGAGATTGCTGACGCCGCGAAATAAAGCCAGTCGACGCGAGTTCAGGTCATAACCCAGATAAACCGGATCCACAAAAAAGCTGACAGCGCGTAGCAGGCCGGCAGGGCGGATCTGGAAACAATGTACAGCGGCATCAACCGGGCAGTGACGGGTATCGGCAAGTGCCAGATTAACGCGAACCGTATCCTGGCGGGCCGGTATCAGAAACCGGGCGCCGACTGCACGACCTGCAATCAGTGCATCAAGATTTGAGCGCACAAACACATCAAAACCGGCGTCGATCACTAGATCATCATCTACCGGCAATTCGGTCTGCTGCGGCCGGCTGTGAGTGTCCGTCTGAAAACTGACTTCAACACGCGGCGGTTCTGTTTCAGTAATACGTGTTTCAAAGCGGGCGCCATTACGATAATCCAGCTGCTGCACAACCGGGGCTGAGGTGATTGCCGGGTAGCGCAGGCTTTTGTCGACGATCAGGGTGCCGTCGGTTGTGCGGTATTGAACCCGTGTGGGTAAATCGAGTGCTGGATCTTCGGCATAATAAAATTCCTGGTACAGCACACGCGACTGGTCAGGCGCCCATGCGGTACCCATCGCCCACAAAGTACTGTGGTCTGGGACAGCGTCAAGGAGCTGGTTGGCGTACAAAGCCTGAGTGCCAGTGAAGGCACAGATAAAAAGCACAGCTATTCTGGTGTACATGGAATTTGGCATCTATATAAATAATTCAACAACGGAAATACCAGCGCCCATATCAGGGCAACATACACAAGCGCCATCCATAGCGGAGTCATCATATCTATGCCGGCCAGACGTGCACCGGCAAAATAGGACATTGGTGCAAAAACGCTGCCTGCCAACATGCTCAACCAGGGCCGCTGCAAAAAGTAACGCAGCGCATAACCGACTGTAGTGGCAAACAGCGCCCACAAACAGGTCAGCCAAAGCGGCGGCAGAGACTCTTGGGTGAGCAAAACGCCGCTCTGTATAAGTGCGGTGTCACATAAAAATCCGAGCACTGTTGCCTGTATAACAAATACTGCTTCGCGTCTGGGTTCGCGCGCGTATTGCAAATGCAAGACCAGCACAACCAGCGTTGTTGTAATCGCAATCCCGGAGCCGCCCAAAACACAAACTATCCATGCAATTTGAAATATCAGTGCATTGATAACCCGGGAGCGGGTGGTCGGACAGGTTAAATTAAAGACGCTCATGCAATGGCTGCAACCGGGCGTCGGGTTTTGCCATCAGAACTTGCGCTGTGTGAATCACTCTCTCCATAAAACCGCCCTGGCAGTAGGCAAGATAAAAGTCCCACATGCGAATGAAGCTGCGACTAAAACCCATGGACTCAATCCGGTCTGCATTCTCTAAAAAGCGGGAGCGCCAATGCGCCAGTGTCAGTGCATAATCAAAGGTAATATCTTCCAGGCCAACAATCTGCATGTCAGTATCCTTGCGCACATGTCGGGCAATCACCTCATTGCTGGGCAGGCAGCCACCGGGGAAAATATAGCGCTGAATAAAATCCACGCTGCGTTTTGCAGATTTATAACGCTGATCAGAAATGGTAATGGCCTGGATCAGCATCAATCCCTGAGGCTTGAGCAGTGATGAACATTTTGAGAAGTAACTGGAATAATATTCATGTCCTACCGCTTCAATCATTTCAATGGAAACCAGTTTGTCATACTGGCCTTGCAGATCGCGATAATCGCTTAACAGCAACGTAATACGATCCTGCAGCCCTTCAGCCTTGACGCGTGCACAAGCGTAATCGTATTGCTCTTGCGACAAGGTGGTGGTTGTCACTTTGCAGCCATAATACTTGGCAGCATGAATTGCCATCGCACCCCAGCCAGTGCCAATTTCCAGCAAATGATCCTGCGGCTGAAGTTGCAGACGTTCACAAATATGCGTCAGCTTGTTGAGAGAGGCTTCATGCAGCGTTTGTGATGCGTCGTGAAAAATGGCTGCTGAATACATCATGCTGGGATCAAGGAAGCTCGAAAAAAATTCGTTGCTGAGATCGTAATGAGCAGCAATATTTTTGCGCGATCCTTCTTCGGTGTTGCGATTGCGCAGGTGCAGCATTTTGTTCATCAGTCGTGCCAGCAGCAGAGAACCCTGATCGAGATTCTGCAGTACTGACATGTTCAGCACCATGACTCTGACCAGTGTCAGCAAATCCGGCGTATGCCACTGCTGCTGCATGTAAGACTCTGCACTGCCGATGCTGCCGCTGAATACAACAGTCGGGTAAAAGGCCGGATCAGTGACAACAACCTCGGCGGTCAGTGCATTGCTGTGATCATCACCAAAACTGTGCTGCTGCTCGCCTTCATGAATGACTATACGTCCGCGCTGAAGATCTCGCAGTTTGCGGAATAAAATGCTGCGCGCCATACGCTGTGTATAAGTGGCGCTGCTCATTACATCGCCACAAAAATCGACGCTGGAGCGGCTAAAAGCCTCAGTCAACGCGGCCGGCTGAATGGATCCGGTTTGACGGTTACCGGGTGATTTCATGATGGTTCAACTCTCCTGCTGGATGATCGCGGATGTGCTTGAAACGGAATTTTTTTGATAAAAAGTTTTAGTGCCTGCCAGTAAATTCCCAGGGCCACTTTGGCGGTCATCCAGGGATACGCTAACAGAAGCAGGTTCAGATCAGTTGCAGTAATACTTTTTCGCTGCAGCCTCAGTCTGGCATTAAATGCAAGTTGGTTCTCGCGCCAGTTCTGAAGATCAAGTTCGAGTTGATCGCCGGGGGCATTGCTGCGCCATCGGTATTCCATATCCATCGGCATAAAAGGGGACACGTGCATTTGCTTGCTGAAGTTGTATTCAGCCAGCCCCTGATCGCCGGCCGGTATCACATAATGGATACGCTCACTCCAGGGCGTGTTGGTCACTTCAGCAACGATATACCGCAGTGATTGCTGAGCATCAAAAACGTAGTAGCAACTGATTGGATTAATCTGATAACAAAAATAACGCAGGTTTGTCAGCAGGCGCACAGGGCCATCCAGCCTTTCACCACTGAATTCATAGACGGCGTCCAGCACGGCCTTTTTTAAATCCGGCTCTGCCGGGTTCAAAAAGTCCTTGCGACGGAACCACGCCAACGATGGCTTTTTACTGGACCAGAAAGGTGTGCCGGAAAATACTGAATCCAGTTCGTCCAGATCCAGATACATCATAAATACCTTATAGGAAAATGCGTGCTGTTTGGGTGCCAGGCGGCAGTGATAAACAATTCCGGTGTAGATGGCGCTGTTCATTGCTCTTGCCCCATACGTTGACGACCCATGCGCTTGTACCAAACGCGCGGGAATGATTGTGCCAGACGCAAACTGAAACTCAGGCGTCGTGGAAAGTTGTATTCCAGCGGACGTGATTTGAGTGCAGTCGCAATTCGCGTGGCGGCTTCCTCAGCACCCATTGCAAATGGCATAGGGAAATCATTGGCAGCTGTCATCGGTGTTTCTACAAAACCTGGATTAACAACCGTCACATCCAGCTCTGCTGAATAATCAATACGCAATGAGTGCATCAAATAGCGCGCGGCTGCCTTGGAGGCGCCATAGGCGCCTGCGCGCGGAAAACCGGTAAAAGCCGCCATGCTGCAAACAGCTGCCACATGTGGGCGTTGTGGCGCCTTGCGCAGCAGCGGCAGCGCTGCATTTAATGAATGCAACAAACCAAAAAAGTTGGTGTCCATTACCCGTTTGAACAATTCGGTATCCAACTGCCCTGACAGATATTCACACGTGCCGGCATTTAATATCACCAGGTCCAGATGTGAGACTTTTGCGCTCAGTTGTGCGCTGATAAATGGCACTGATTCAGCTGCAGTGACATCAAACACCAGTGGAATAATTTCCCCGGCCAGGTCCTGGCCCTCACTCTGAACCTCCAGCAGCCGAGGCAAAGTACGACCGCTGATCACCACCTGATAACCTTGGCCAGCGTAGCGCAGTGCAAGTGCGCGGCCGATGCCGGAACCTCCACCTGTGATCCAGATACGTTTTAGCTGAGTATTCATGGTGCTGGCGGCGTAGCAGCAAGGCGTTGATTGATATGTCGCACCACCGCTCCGAGAACCGGTACGTGCTGATACACCATCGCACCCATATCGTAGAAGTCTTCGTGGTAATAGATCTTGTCGGTAAAACGCAGCGTTGAGATACCTCGAACGTCTACCGGCTTGCCGCCATTCAATTTGGGGTGGGAGTAGGTCATCAGCCAGGTGATGGAGGCGCTGTTGGCACTGATCTGCTCATCCTGATAGTCAAAGTGCACGGAGCTGGCGCTGGTATACAGGTTGCGCAAGTAATTTTTCAGACCCAGGCGGCCGTGGATGGTATGAACCGGATCACGGAACTCCACATCCTGGGTATAAATGCGGTCAATGATGTCCATCGTGGCAGCACCCGCATTGTTGTAAAACGCCTTGAGATCGTTCACCAGTGGCGAGGCCGGAGCGTCGCTGAGGCTTGATTTGTGAGTGGCCATGGCCGGTTGCTCCCTATCAGACGGTTGTGGCGATTTATACGCAAGTGCCTTGGCGCTGGATCATGCATGGACAATATTTTGGTTCAGGCGTAAAACAGGTGATCCGGTCGTGCTTACGCTTCGTAAATACACACGCCAAATTCGCAAGAGCGTAATGTCAATGGACAACGTAGCCACGCAACTGAACAGAAGTAGCAATCCCGACCCCTGGGCCGAGTGCGTCCGCCTGGTTGCGCAAACACGGGACAGGGAAGCTTTTCACCGGCTGTATCAGCAGTTTTCGCCGCTGATCCGTGCATTTTTATTAAAAAGTATGGGATCTCAGGCCAATCGGGCAGAGGCGGAGGAGATTACCCAGGAGGTGCTAATCAAGGTCTGGAACAAGGCGGCGTCCTTTAATCCAGCCAAGGCCAGTGTCAATACCTGGATTTTTACCATCGCCCGTAATACCCGTATTGATTTTATCCGGCGCAACGAACGCAACAGCCGCGACATCGATATTGAAGATATCTGGCATGAGCCGGAGTCGCCAGAGCCGCTGGTCGACCTGCAGCAAAAAAGGACAGAGCAGGTCATCAAGGCCGCGATGGACACCTTGCCGGAAGAGCAGGTTGAGGTGTTGTACAAGGCGTTTATGGAAGGCAAGTCGCACAATGACGTGGCTGAGGAGCTTGGATTGCCGTTGGGCACCGTGAAATCACGGATTCGTCTGGCGCTGAGCAAAATGCAGATTCTGATCGACAGGTAGCAACATGGTTTCATTTCACCCGGATTCAAGATTTCTAACAGACTTCGCAGCAGGCAGCCTGCCTGTGTCCGAAGCTGTGTGTGTGGCCGCTCACCTGGAGTTCTGCCCAAAATGCCGCAGTCTGGTACAACAGCTGGGCGATCTGGCAGCACAAATGATGGCGCGGCTGGAGCCGGAGACGCCCGCTGACGAAGGTTTTGAGCAATTGATGGCCAGAATTGATAAAGGTACTGACAAACAAAAACCTGTCAGAACCACCTCCACTGCGGAGTCTGGAATGCCAAAAGTTGTACAAAAACTGTCTCGTGGCGCGATGGCGGACCTGCGCTGGGTGCAGCTCGGTCGCTCCTTGCGCGTGGCACCTTTAAAAGTCGGTAGTCGTGAGCGTCAGACCGCGCTGTATGACATCAAGGCCGGTGGCAGAATGCCTGAACACGAGCACAGGGGGGAGGAAATTACCGTGCTGCTCAAAGGCAGTTTTTCAGATGCAGAGGGCAAATACGTGCGCGGCGATTTTGTGGTGCGCCATGCTGGTGAGTGCCATCAGCCCACGGCAACACTGGATACCGACTGCTTGTGTCTGGTCAGCCTGGCGGCGCCCATTCGTCCCCGCGCCTGGTTCTATCGGATGATGGAACCCTTTATCAATGCCCGTATGGAGGGACATTAAGGTTGTTGTGGTAGCCGCGGGCGGCAAGGCGCTGGCATAATTCGGGCCTTGGCAAACCAGCAGGCAGCAATTATCCGATGGCCACTCAAGATCCTGTCTATACTCATAATGACTTTGAAGTGATTACGCGCGAGCGCGTCTTCAAGGGTTTTTTTGCGGTGGATCAGATAAAACTGCGACACAAACTCCATGCCGGCGCCTGGAGCGGCATTTTTCAGCGCGAGCTGTTTGTGCGCGGGGCAGCGGCGGGAGTGCTGCTGTATGACCCGGTCCGTGACCAGGTTGTGATGGTAGAGCAGTTTCGTGTGGGCATGATTGACGCCGAGGCGCCCGATGGCAGCAAACGCAGCCCGTGGGCGCTGGAGCTGGTCGCCGGTATGGTGGACAGTACGGAGTCAGCTGCCCAGATGGCAGTGCGGGAAGTTGCTGAAGAGACTGGCCTGCAGGTTCCGGCGGTGGAGTTTATCTGCCAGTACTACAACAGCCCCGGCGGTAGCGATGAGTGCATCAGCCTGTTTTATGCCGAAGTTGATGCCAGCCTTGCAACAGGTATCCACGGTTTGCCGGAAGAAAATGAAGATATCAGAGTGGTGGTGCTGCCGCGCGAGGATGCAATGGCAGCAATTCAATCCGGCCTGATCAACAACGCGATGGCGATTATTGCTCTGCAGTGGTTGCAGATTCGTCATCTGTCCAACGTATGATGGATCTGATGGTGAAATATCGGATTGATCTGGCGTCTTACATGCAAACCTGCGATGACAATTATCGTCGTTTACTAAAGCTGGTGCCTGCACTAGAATCGGCCCGAACCATAGATGGAGCACAGGGTAGTGTGCAAGGTCAGTATTGGGAATTTGTGGCCGGCAGTTTGCGCGCCAATAATAAAATGATCGTTCGGATTCGACTGCTGGAGTATTCAAAATACACCAGCACTGTTGCAATCACTGTCAGTCAGGGATTCCCGCAGTGGACACCTTCCCCGAGTATGTCAGTGCGTTTGTATCACGACGCTGCAACAGCGGAGCCACTGAGTTATCAGGGGCATAGCCAAATTCCTGTCAGGAATCCGCAACCTAACGCTGACATGTATCAGCAGGATGAAAAGAGGCAAGTAAACGAATTTCTTGCAGAGTGGTTGAGCTGGTGCCTTGGCCCCGGTGTCAGAGCAAGATCCTCGGACATCCTCTGTGTTGACTGAAAATTATGCAGACAGACTCACGGCTTGATAGCAGCAAAAAACCGCTGCGTCTGATTCAGATCACTGATTCACATCTGTATGGGCAGCCTGACGGCACTTTGTTGGGATTGAATACCCAGGAAAGTTTTGAACAGGTGATTGCTCTGATCATCAATCATCACAATGAGCAAAAAATTGACCTGATTGTGGGGACCGGTGATATTGCACAGGATGCCGAAGCACAATCCTATCATCGTTTTGCTGATCAAATTTCCCGACTGGGCGCTCCGTTTTATTGGGTGCCCGGTAATCACGACAGTCGTCAGGTGATGCAATCACTGACGGATTATCAATCTGCTCTCCAGAACCGCATTGTGTGTCACAACTGGCAGATTCTGATGCTGGATACCAGTGTGGATGGTGAAGTGCACGGTTATCTGACCGGCACTGAACTGCAACGTCTACAGCAGCAGTTGTCACATTTGCCTGATGGTGTAGAACATACTATTGTGTGTTTGCATCACAATCCGCTGCCCGGCAATGCAGAATGGATGAGTGAAATTGGTTTGCGCAACGCTGATGCGCTGCTGACAATTCTGAAACAGCACCGCAACACTGTGCGTGCGGTGGTGCATGGTCATGTGCATCAGGCACTGGACCAGATACAGGACGGCATCCGTTTTATCTGCTCGCCGTCAACCTGTGTACAGTTCAAACCCTATGCCGGAGACTTTACACTGGATTTGCTGGCACCAGCTTATCGCTGGTTTGATCTTTATGAAGACGGTCGCATACAAACCGAAGTCGAGCGGCTGCAAGGATATGTAGTCAACGTTGACGTCAATGCAGAGGGCTACTGAAGCGACTGATCGTCACTGAACAGAACATTTGAGAACCACACATTTATGAGTAAAAGTTATAACGCCGATGCCATTGAAGTTCTCACCGGTCTTGATCCGGTGCGCAAACGCCCCGGCATGTACACCGACACCACTCGCCCCAATCATCTGGTTCAGGAAGTACTCGACAACAGCGTTGACGAAGCGCTGGCCGGTCATGCAAAAACCATCACGCTGATTCTGCACAAAGACGGTTCTATCGAAGTTGAAGACGATGGCCGTGGTATGCCGGTGGATATCCACCCGGAAGAAAAAGTCAGCGGTGTTGAGCTGATTCTGACGCGGCTGCACGCTGGCGGAAAATTTTCTGACAAGAACTATAACTTCTCTGGTGGTCTGCATGGTGTGGGTGTATCAGTAGTTAATGCGCTGTCATCCTATGTTGAAGTTACGGTGCGCCGTGATGGTGAAGTACACCAGATGCGTTTTCACAACGGTGACAAAGCCACCGAGTTGACGGTGATTGGCACTGCACCCAAACGTCAAACCGGCACCAATGTGCGCTTTCTGCCCGACCCCAAATATTTTGATTCACCCAAAATTTCAATTTCGCGCCTGAAACATGTGCTGCGCGCCAAAGCGGTGTTGTGCTCCGGCTTGCGTGTGCGTTTTATCGACAATACTGCCAGTGACGAAAAATCACAAAGTGAAGAGTGGTGTTATCAGGACGGATTGATTGACTATCTGTTGCAAGGCACCGGCGAGTATCTGACTCTGCCGGTTGAGCCGTTTAACGGCAGTATGCGCGGCAATGACGAAGCCGTTGACTGGGCGGTGTTATGGTTGCCTGAAGGTGGTGAACTGCTGCAGGAAAGTTACGTTAACCTGATTCCAACCGCACTGGGCGGCACCCACGTTAATGGGTTACGTACCGGTTTGCTGGATGCAATGCGCGAGTTCTGCGAGTTCCGCAACCTGCTGCCGCGTGGTATCAAACTGACGCCGGAAGACATCTGGGACCGCTGCTGCTTTGTGCTGTCTACCAAGATGAAAGACCCGCAGTTCTCCGGTCAAACCAAAGAGCGTCTGTCATCACGACAAAGCGCCGTGTTTGTGGGTGGAGTGGTCAAAGATTCATTCAGTTTGTGGCTCAACCAGAACACTGACGAGGCGCTGGCACTGGCAGAGTTGTGTATCAACAATGCACAAAGCCGGTTAAAAGCCAGCAAAAAAGTGGCGCGTAAAAAAGTGACAGCTGGCCCGGCATTGCCAGGCAAACTTGCAGACTGTTCTACACAGGATGCGATGGCAGGTGAGCTGTTTTTAGTTGAGGGTGATTCTGCGGGTGGATCAGCCAAACAGGCGCGTGACCGCGAAACCCAGGCCATCATGCCGCTGCGTGGAAAAATCCTGAACACCTGGGAAGTTGACTCCAACGAAATTCTGGCTTCACAGGAAGTGCACGATATCGCCGTGGCACTGGGTGTGGATCCCAGCTCCAGCGATCTTACTGGTCTGCGTTATGGCAAGGTTTGTATCCTGGCCGACGCCGACTCCGATGGTTTGCACATTGCAACGCTGTTGTGTGCCTTGTTTGTTCGCCACTTTAAACCGCTGGTGGCTGCCGGTCGTGTATTTGTGGCCATGCCGCCGCTGTACCGCATTGATGTGGGTAAGGACGTTTATTACGCTCTTGATGAAGACGAAAAAAACGGCATCCTCGATCGTATTGCAGCAGAAAAAAAATCTGCCAGACCTAACGTTCAGCGCTTTAAAGGTCTGGGCGAAATGAATCCGTTGCAGCTGCGTGAAACCACGATGAATAGAGACACCCGGCGCTTGGTGCAACTGGTGTTGCCGGAAGACGATACGTCCGCTGGCTACAGTCAAACAGATGAAACGCTGGATATGCTGCTGGCAAAAAAACGCGCGGCTGATCGTAAAAACTGGTTGGAGGAGTACGGTAATCTGGCTGAGGTAGATTGATAACAATAAACAGGAGCAAGGACATGAAACGATTTGAAGGCAAGACCATTATTATCACAGGTGCTGCATCAGGTCTGGGGCTTGCTACAGCGCAGCGTCTGAGCGATGAGGGCGCCAATCTCGTCCTGGTTGATCTGAAGGCAGAGGCGCTGGAAGCGGCTCGTAATAAACTCGCAAAGGGCGCCAACGCGATCTGTGTGGCTGCAAACGTGACTGACCTTGAGCAAGTAAAACTCTACGTACGCAAGGCGCTCGACGCGTACGGACGAATTGACGGGTTCTTCAATAATGCCGGAATCGAAGGCAAACAAAATCTGACCGAGAACTTTGGCAAGGACGAGTTCGACAAGGTTATCAGTGTCAATTTGAACGGCGTTTTTTTTGGCATGTCTGAAGTGCTGAAAGTGATGCATGCGCAGGGGGCTGGTGCCATTGTTAATACTGCCTCAGTAGGAGGCATTCGCGGCGTTGGCAACCAGTCCGGTTATGCCGCAAGCAAGCATGGTGTTGTAGGTCTTACGCGAAACAGCGCCATTGAGTACGGTCAGTATGGCATTCAGATCAACGCCATTGCGCCCGGTGCAATCATGACGCCGATGGTTGAAGGTTCGCTGCGTCAGATGGGTGGTGACGATTGGGAAGCCGTCGGGAAGAAGTTTGTAGAGCCGAACCCGATGAAGCGTTTTGGCAAACCCGAGGAAGTTGCAGCGCTGGTCGCCTTCCTGTTATCAGGCGAGTCGGGCTTTATCAATGGCGCTGTCATCACGATCGATGGCGGCCAATCATCCAAATACTGATGCGCGCGGTGTCAGGACCATTGCTCGACTTGGTCTGACCATTGTGATACATAATCATCGCTTATTTCATTAAATCAAAAAGAAGGAAGTCCGATGTTTAAACCCCTCCGCGTGCTATCCACCGCTGCGCTGTTGACCGCCAGCATCTCTGCTAACGCCCAGCAATCCATTGATATCACTGGCTGGGCAACTGGCGCAGTACAGCCTGTGCCTATTCATGAAGGCCGCCCTTGGGGCTGGGCTGTCAGAGATTTTATGGAGAAGCCTGACCGCGAGCTGTTTAACACTGCTAAAGCCAAACTGTTGAGAGGCGAGCAGATTTTCAGCCACTCTATCTCTACTTTCGACATCGAAGCGTACTGCTCGCAAGCTCCTGACTACGATTACACGTGGTTTGAGATGCAACACAGCACACTGAGTTACGATGAAGTAGCGAAGATGTTCGCTGCCTGTCCAAACGTAGGTGCAACCCCGATTCTGCGTCTGCCCGATGCGCTGGAAGGCAGTGTGCAGAAAGCAATGGATATGGGCATGCTGGGAATCATTGTTCCGACAGTGAACGATGCTATTCAGGCTCGTGAAGCAGCCCGTTACGCTCGTTTCCCTCCAATCGCTCGTCGTAGTGCGGGTGGTGGCCAGGGTCCAGGACTGTGGCGCCCATTCCTGCCGGAAGGCGAAACCTTCCGTGAGGCAGCCAACGACAACATGCTGGTTGTAGTCATGATTGAGACCATCGAAGGTGTTAACAACGCACTCGAGATCGCCTCTGTCCCTGGCGTAGACGTAGTATTGTTGGGTAACGCTGACCTCTCCGGCTTCTCTGGCCTGGCACAGGATTCCCCAGAGTACCGCGATCTGCAGATCAAAACGCGCAATGCTACTTACCGCGCTGGCAAGATCTGGGCAAACGCAAGCACCCGTATGGCAGAGGGTACTCCACTGTCACACGAGTCACTGATGTATCTGATGGGACCAAGCATCTCTGAGCGAGCTGCACGCGCCGCGCGTTAATATCATGCGGACGCTATAACACCGTCACAGGCGGCAGCCAGGATTGACTAACGTCGTTCTGACTGCCGCCTTTTTGATGAGGGCTTTGGCGATGAGCTTGACTGAAATAAAAATGATGAGACCTGCCTTCCGGTGCAGCACCGATGAGGATGTTTTTCATCAGCGAATTTCGGAGATTGCTGGTATTCAAAATATCGAGATGTCCGACTCTACAATAGTTCTTTCCATTCTGAGCCAGTTTAATGACGATGCCTTAAACGATGTCGAATCAATTTGCGACATGTGGCACACCACTTACAAGGTATAAAGAGGCGCAAAGGAAATGAAAACAATTGGTCTGATCGGTGGTATGAGTTGGGAATCCACACAAACCTACTACCGGCTGATCAATCAAAAAATCAGGGAAGAACTGGGTGGACTGCATTCAGCAAAAATCGTTTTGTTCAGTGTGGATTTTGCGGAAATAGAACACTTGCAGCATATAGGTGATTGGGAACAGGCCGCTGACATGCTGGCGAAAGCAGGGCTTTCACTGCAGGCAGCTGGCGCAAATTTTCTGGCATTATGTACAAACACAATGCACAAGGTTGCACCTGCAATTGAACAGGCAGTAACAATTCCCTTCCTCCATATTGCCGACGCCACTGCCAGCGTTCTGAAAAACGATGACGTTAGCCGCGTCGGATTGCTGGGCACAAAGTTCACCATGGAGATGGATTTTTACCGTGCGCGGGTCGAGAGTCATGGCATTGACGTTTTAGTGCCAGATGAACCACAAAGAGAGTTGGTGAACTCGGTGATCTACAATGAACTCTGTCAGGGGCAAATCAAGCCGGAATCCAGATCAGCATTTGTGGATATTATCAGCTCACTCTCCGGTCGCGGCGCAAAAGGCGTTATTCTGGGTTGTACCGAAATTGGTCTTCTGGTGAAACACACAGATACACACGTCAAACTTTATGACACTACCTGTATTCACGCAGAGAAAGTGGTTGAGTTTGCACTAGGCAGACTCTGACCGCGGATTAAAATCAGGGACTCAGATATGATCTGCGTCCCTGATTTTTGGGGGGCTTAACTTAACGGTTGCCCAGTTCTGACTCAATTGCCGCCAGTCGATCGTAGAGAGTTGCCAGCTCTTCGTGGAGCAACGCGTTCTCTTCAGCAAGAATTTGCGTGCGGGCTTCCAGTGCCTGGATGGCTGCTGTGTTGGCGCCGGCCAGATTGGTGACCGCCAGCGACCGGTCGCTTTCACCCAGGCCAAAAGCCGCGTAGAAGTCTTCAGCCATGGGCCCCATATGAAGGGCAGGTGTTTCTGCGCCAATATACTGGTAGGTCTGAATAGGCATCGCGGTCAGACGATTTAATACTTCCTCGCCGTCAACATCGGTAAAACTGTGTTTTACCGTTCTACTCGATGCGCAGGTCCATGTTGGCGCGGATACAGTCAGGTCGCATCCGACGTTTCCGCTGGCGCCAGGTGTATTGCCATTTGCCGCGGTGGAAACTCTTAAGCGAAATCCGCCGTTATAACGTGCCCTGAATTCGTTATGAGCCTGATTTAATACGTCACTGGTAGTAGACTCGTCGCCCAGGATCATTGTGCCGGTATAACCATTATTTTTTGCACGGTAGCCCAGCGCAACAGAATAGTCATTGTTTGCCTCTACCCGATAACCAAGTGCCACAGATCCCTGGCCGCCTGCCTTTACGGTGTATCCCATCGCAACGCAAGCAAAGCCTGTGCAAGTGTTACTCGCTCCAGCCGAAAATCCCGCGGTGCCACTGACTGTAACACTACTTCCAAACCCAACGCCCACCGTACTGGAAACCACGACCTGATCACCATATGCAAAGGCGCCATATCCGCTGGCCGTTACATCGTTGCCGCCCGCGAAGGTAAAGTCATCGGAATTGACATCATCCCATGAGGTTTTTCCAGTAGGCACGCGTCCAAAGCGCACGGAGCCGCGACAGGGGTTCCACATGAATCGGGTGCCAGCGCCTGTGGCGGGGATGCTGGATGCGCAACCCGTGGTGTTGCCTACATCCCTGACAAATCCTTCAGAAACAAATCCACCCGAAGATAAAATACGGAAGTGACTGGTGATGGCACTGGCGTTCGAAGGATTCACAGCCCCCTTTACTACAAGTGGGAGGTTTACTGTGTTGTCACCAACGGCCAATCCTGCGAGCTCAACTTCGCCACTCAGTGTGCCAGCTGGGCCTTGTGGGCCAGTTGCCCCTGTTGCGCCGGCTGGGCCTTGAGGTCCAGTTGCTCCTGTTGCACCGGTGGGTCCGGCTGGACCTTGAGGGCCAGTTGCCCCTATTGCCCCTGTTGCGCCGGCTGGACCTTGAGGGCCAGTTGCCCCTGTTGCGCCGGCAGGGCCTTGCGGGCCAATCAATGAAATTCCTGTGACAGGCCAATCCGTTGCGCCGCGAGGGCCATAAAGAATGGATGTTGCAGTATTAATGTAGAAATCGCCTTCGGCGCCTCCTGTTGGCGCTGTGGTTCCAGAGAGCAGCGTGCGACCATCGCGACCTGCAGTGCCGGGGGCTCCTGTCACACCAATAATGCCTTGAGGTCCTTGCGGTCCCTGCGGGCCCGTCGGGCCAGCTACGCCTGCCGGGCCTGTTGCGCCGGGGGCGCCTTCTGGGCCCTGCGGCCCTTGAGGGTCAACGCTGCCAGAACTCAGGTTGGTTTCAGTGCGAGGATTATCGAAGTGGGTCTCTACCCGAATCACGGTCAGTTGCAGAGGTTCTGTCTGGGTTACCAGAAAGGTCACATCGTGACTCAGCAGGCTTGATTCGCGCAATTGCGGGATAAAAAGCAACGTATCATCTCCGTTAAAACGTCCATCAAAACCATGCTCGCTGCCGACCTCGGTCAATGACTCAAGTTGGTAAACCTGACCCTGACTGAGGCTTTGGCCACCATTCAAGGCAACCAGTTTGGCAGCAAAACTTTCGGTATCCACCATTAAACGATCCAACAAAATAGTTGCGTTGTTGTGGTCTGTCGGTGCAAAAAAATCTGCCGCTTGCGTTGACAGTGAAGTGGATATACAGAGGGGAACTACCAGTGAGAGCAGTCTTTTTTTCATTATAGGGTCGGACCTTTTGGACAGATTACTGCACGACGTATCGAGTTCTGAACAGAGCATTGAGGTCGGGCGAATAATGGGATATTAGGGGGGAGGTATTATGCACTAGTTAGATCGTCTGAGAGCTGGCTTTAACAAACAATTTCACCCTGATACCATGTCGTAACTAAATATTTAGAAGTCCCATGTTCACTATCGGCTACGCCACCAAACCCATCGAAGACTACATCAGCCAACTCAAGTACTACGGTGTGACGGTTGTCGCTGACGCGCGCTCGGTTCCTTTCAGTAAACGCTTTTTTGATTATCATCAGGATGCCCTACGGCGCCACTTGCACCATGCAGGAATTCGTTATGTTTATCTTGGTGATGAGCTGGGTCCGCGTTCCAAAGATCCGGGGCATTATGATGACAGGAGTCAGGTACAGTTTGATCGACTGATGGATTCAGATCTGTTCCAGTCGGGTATCAAGCGTCTGTTTGATGGTCAGCAGAAGGGCTTTTCGATTGCGCTGACTTGTGCCTGCAGGGATCCTGCAATTTGTCATCGTGCGTTGTTGATTGGATGGGCGCTGCTGCACAAACATCAGCTGGATCTGCAACATATTCTGCACGAAGGCACGCTGGAGACGCAGTCAGAACTTGAAAGGCGGTTGCTGCAGATGACAGCAACCGTGCCGGATATTTTTACCGGGGAAGCTGGAGCATTGTCACTGGCGTACCAGCGACAATGTCAGGCTTGTGCCTACCGCAAACCTGTTAACGCTCAGCCATAGCCTTCATATTGCCCAGGGCGCGTTCAAATGTCGCGCGGCGGCGATTGATATCAGCCTCTTTTGCAGCCTGATCTGCCAGGTTGGAAACATCCAGAACCAGTGTGTACAACAGTTTGCTGTTGTTGTTGTCAACCGGGCGAGCTTCCATAAATCCGTGGTAGAGGTTGTAGAACTCGCCTTGAACCGCCGGCTGTGTGTAACCGTAGGAGAGCGGGGTTTTGGCAACCATGATTTCAGTGATGCGGCCGTTGGCAAGCACGCGTACGGTGCCGATGTCTCCTTGGCCTTCACTGATTGCGCAATCAATACCCAGCCAGTCACTGATGGTGCAGTAATCTTCGCCAACAGCCGCCCAGGTATGTTCGGCTGAGCGAGCAACATCAATTTCCATCGCGATGGTGACATACTCCTGCGCATACAACTGGCTGGACACTAACAAAACGGGGGCGGTGAGCAGAGATAGCAGGGTCTTTTTCATATTCATGATGTGATCCTTTGTTATTCGAGTGGCAACAGGTTATCCGAGCACTCGCCCAGCGGCTACTTTTTTTTGTCTACATGTCCCAGATCGCGACCCGGTTCAATAACATCGCGCACTTTCTGTTTCAGTTCGGTGATCTCCGGGAAGCGGCCCTCGTCCTTGCGTGACCAGATGCGCTGATCATCTACATGCACTTCAAAAATGCCGCCTGTGCCAGGGCGCAGGCTTAGTTCGCGAATATCGCCATCAAAAGTGCTTAGCAGTTCTTGCGCCATCCATGCCGAGCGCAGCATCCAGCGGCACTGGGTGCAGTAGGTGATGGTGATGTGGTGGGTTGCGCTCATCGTTGTCCCTCATTAATCCTGTTCAAAGGAACTCCCATTGCGAAAACGTAGCGGCCTGGCCGTGATTCACACCGTGTTCATCAATCAGATTCCACACAGTAGCAGCCTTGATCATAAAACGTTGGCCGATGGATGAAATGCGCACACCCTGATAGTCATCAATATATCCGTCGTGTGACACACGTTCGAGCAGTGCTTCGCGCGCTTCTCTGAGCATGGGTTCTGCAGAAAGGCGCGACGGCATGGCGATGATCTGCTCCGGGCTGACTTCAAACAGTTCCAGTGCCAGACGGTTGCCATAGAAAAAAACCGGATCGTCTTCTGTGCTGTGCGCAAGCACTATTTGCGGCAAGGTCCATAATGCTGCCGCTGGATCACTGCCAGCAGGAATCAGCGGTTTACCAGTCAGACGCTGGTAACTTTCAGTAATCAGAGTGAGTCGTGAACCTGCATGGTCAATCAAAAGTTTTGGACAAGTAGTCATGATAATTCCAGAACAACAGGGCAATGATCGGAGCCGTAATATTCGTTAAGAATCTCGGCCGCCTTAAAACGATTTTCAAGTGCTTTTGACGCCAGGAAATAATCCAGTCGCCACCCGATATTTTTTTCGCGGGCACCGCCGCGCATACTCCACCAGCTGTACTTCACGGTGTCCGGATAAAAATACCTGAACGTGTCGATATAACCGGCGTCCAGCAAACGATCCAGACCGTCGATCTCTATCTGGGTATACCCGGCACTTTTGTTGTAATTGGCCTGCGGGCGCGCAATATCTATAGGACGGTGGCAGACGTTAAGATCGCCACAGACAATCACTGGTTTTGACTTCTCCAGTGACACAACATGCTCACGAAAAGCTTGATCCCAACGTTCACGATATTCCAGTCGTTTCAGCTCCTGACCCGAGTTGGGAGTGTAGACCGTAACCAGATGGAATTCAGGGAATTCCAGGCTGATCACACGACCTTCCTGGTCATGTTCTTCAATACCCATTCCATACTGAATAGTCACAGGTTTGAGGCGTGTAAAAACAGCGGTGCCGGAGTACCCCGGGCGCACCGCGCAGTGACTGTAGATTTCATATCCTGCCAGGTCTCCCACAGCTTCCAGCACCTGATGGTCCTGGGCCTTGGTTTCCTGCACGCACAGTACATCGGGCTGCAGCTGTTGCAGGGAGCTGAGAAAGTCTTTGCGGATGGCGGCGCGAATGCCGTTCAGGTTCCAGGAAATCAGGCGCATAGGTAAATCCTTGAGTAAATGCGAGCTTGATGCATTAAAACATATCCAGTTGTTGAGGGGCATCGCTGGCTATCACTGAGGTCACCGCCGGTATGTAGAGCGGGCGGCGAAATTGTGTGCAGTCGAGTCTGCCGAATTCCAGCTGACGCTTGTCCAGTCCGGTTTTGCGCATCGCGGTTTTAAAGCGTTGCGCCAGCAGATCTGCCCAGATACCTTCGCCGCGCATACGTGTACCAAAGTCGGCCTTGTAGTCCTTGCCGCCACGCATGTCGCGGATGCGCCTCATTACCCTTTCCGCCCGGTCCGGGAAATGTGTGGCCAACCACTGCTGAAACAATGGGCTGACTTCCCAGGGCAGGCGCAACACAATATAACCGGCACTGCGAGCGCCAGCATCAGCGGCCGCTTGCAGGATATGTTCAAGATCGTGATCAGTAACAAACGGAATCACTGGAGCCACGTTAACACTCACAGGAATGCCGGCTTCGGCCAGACGCTGTACGGTTTTCAGGCGTCTTGTGGGCGAAGCCGCGCGTGGCTCCAGCGTACGGGCAATCGTGTGATCCAGTGTGGTGATGGTCACAGCGGCGGCCGCCAGCTTGCGTGTTGCCATGTCTGCCAGCAGATCGATATCGCGCTCGATCAGCGCAGATTTAGTAATAATCCCCACTGGCTGATTACATTCATGCAGCACTTTCAGCACCTGGCGGGTAATGCCCAGTTTGCGTTCAATCGGCTGATAAGCATCGGTATTAATGCCCAGAGAAATCGCTTCCGGCACCCAGGAAGGGCTGGCCAGCTCGCGCCGCAGCAGTTCTGCTGCATTGACCTTGGCAAATAAATGGGTTTCAAAATCCAGTCCTGGCGACAGCTCCAGATAACTGTGGGTTGGTCGGGCAAAGCAGTAAATACAGCCGTGTTCACAACCTCGATAGGGATTAATGGAGGCATGAAACGGCAGATCCGGGGACTTGTTGCGGCTGATAATGCTGCGCGCAAACTCCTCCATGACCTGGGTTTGTGGTGCTGCGGCCTCGTCCTCTTCCCGCGCCCAGCCGTCGTCAAACTGCTCGCGTGCTTGATGCTCGAAGCGACCTTGTATATTGGAAACGGCGCCGCGGCCTTTGAGCGGGCCGGAATGTGCTGGAGAAGTCATGGGGATCTTATCTGCTGGAATACTGGTTATTAATACAGTATTTTATGGCGTTGGCACTGGCAAGCGTTTTTTTGCGGAGCCTCACTCGGACTTTGTGCTATAAAACCGCATCTTCATAACACTGCAAAAACACAGAACACAGCAACATGACCATGAACATCAATATCACCGACGACGGTGTTGAACAGATTGCGCTGAGCAGCTACACGCGCCAGGCCTACCTGAACTACTCCATGTATGTCATCAATGACCGTGCGCTGCCGCATATCGCCGATGGCCTGAAGCCTGTTCAGCGCCGTATTGTGTACGCGATGTCCGAGTTGGGTCTGAAGTCATCGGCCAAATTCAAGAAGTCCGCGCGTACCATCGGTGATGTGATCGGTAAATTCCACCCGCACGGCGACTACGCCTGTTACGAAGCGATGGTGCTGATGGCTCAGCCGTTCAGTTACCGCTATCCGCTGGTCGACGGGCAGGGCAACTGGGGCTCACCGGATGATCCCAAGTCATTTGCAGCGATGCGTTATACCGAATCGCGCCTGCAGAAATATGCTGAGCTGCTGCTAGCTGAGTTGGGACAGGGCACGGTGGATTGGAAACCGAACTTTGACGGCACGCTGGATGAGCCGGTGTTGTTGCCATCGCGTGTGCCCAATGTGCTGCTCAATGGCGGCAGTGGTATTGCTGTGGGTATGGCCACCGATATTCCGCCGCACAATATGCGTGAAGTAATCAGTGCCTGTGTTCACCTGCTGGACAATCCGGATGCCACACTCAAGGATCTGATGACTCATGTCAAAGGCCCGGATTTCCCTACCGAGGCTGAAATTATTTCTCCGGCCAGTGAATTGCAGGCGCTGTATCAGACTGGACGTGGTTCGGTAAAAGCGCGCGCGGTTTATAAAGTAGAAGATGGCGATCTGGTGATTACTGCGCTGCCTTATCAAGTCTCTGGCGCCAAGGTGCTGGAGCAGATTGCAGCGCAGATGCAGAAGAAAAAATTGCCGATGGTGGTGGATTTGCGCGATGAATCTGATCACGAGAATCCGACACGTATTGTGGTTGTGCCGCGCTCAAACCGTGTTGATCTTGATGAATTGATGTTGCACCTGTTTGCAACCACCGATCTGGAAAAAAGTTATCGTGTGAACTTCAACATGATAGGCACCAACGGCAAACCGCAGGTGAAAGATCTGCGTACGCTGCTGGGTGAGTGGCTGGTATTCCGTACCGAAACCGTACGCAAACGTTTGCAGTACCGTCTGCAAAAAGTGCTGGATCGTCTGCACATTCTGGAAGGTTTGCTGATTGCCTTCCTGAACATTGATGAAGTCATCCACATTATTCGCACTGAAGACAAACCCAAACCCGTGTTGATGGAGCGTTTTGGTCTGAGTGATATCCAGGCTGAAGCGATTCTGGAATTAAAATTAAGGCATTTGGCCAAACTCGAAGAAATGAACATCCGCGCTGAACAGGATGAACTCGCCAAAGAGCGTGACAGTCTGCAGGCACTGCTGGGCTCCGATAAAAAACTGCAGAATCTGATCAAAAAAGAGCTGATTGATGATGCCGAAAAATATGGTGACAACCGACGCTCTCCGCTGATTCAACGTAATGAAGCACAAGCGTTCAGTGAAGTGGAGTTGATGTCTACTGAACCGGTTACCGTGGTATTGTCCAAAGCCGGTTGGGTACGAGCCGCCAAAGGCCACGATGTTGACCCTGAAAGTTTGCAATACAAATCCGGTGACGAATTTAAGCTGGCTGCACGCGGCAAGAGTAACCAGAATGCAGTGTTCCTGGATTCCACAGGACGCACTTACAGTTTGGCGGCGCATACGCTGCCATCTGCGCGCGGGCAGGGTGAACCCTTAACGGGACGTCTGACGCCTCCATCCGGTGCAAGCTTTGAAGGCCTGATCCTGGCCGATGACAAACAGCAGTTGCTGATGGCCAGTGACGCCGGTTACGGTTTTATTACCAATGTTGGTGAGCTGCAGGCCAAGAACAAGGCCGGTAAAGCTGTACTCAGTTTGCCCAAGGGGGCGCGCGTGATGACACCGGTGATGGTGTCTAATCCGGAAACAGACCTGCTGGTGGCAGTCACCAACGAAGGCCGTATGTTGTGTTTCCCGGTGGCGGAACTGCCCGTGTTGTCACGCGGCAAAGGCAACAAAATTATTGGCATTCCATCGGGTCGTGTGACTGATCGTCTGGAATTTGTCGTATCAATGGCGGTGATTCCGCAGCAGGGTGCGTTGACAGTGTATTCCGGAAAGCGTCATGTCACCCTTAAAGCCGGAGACTTGGAGCATTACAGCGGTGAGCGTGGTCGGCGTGGTAACAAATTGCCGCGTGGTTTCCAGAATGTTGATCGCATAGAGCCGGCTGATTAAGCCGGCATATGCCGAATTTCCTGTTCAGTAAAAAAAGAAAAATTCAGGTGATCAGCAGGTTGTTGCAGGCAGTTACCCTGAACAAAATTGATGTTCGCCTGCCATAACAGTGGCAACAACTCAACGTCCTCAACAAGTGGTGCAATGACCCGCACACCCTGGGCATGCAGGGCGCTGACAACTTCATCCAGGCGTTCGCGCTGGCGTCCGTCCAGCGCGATATTCTGCAGCAAAGCCCGGTCCAGTTTTACAAAGTCCATCTGCACTTGACCCAGCATACGGAACGGATCCAGGCTGCAACCAAAATGGCTCAGTGACACTTCAAAACCCAGATCCCGCAATTGCTGACAAAACTGTGATGCCTGTTCCGGCGCGCTGAGAAAATCCAGTTCACTCACCTGGATAATCAGCTGCCGTGGCGTCTGTTGCTGGCGCTGCAGCTCCTGCGTCAGCCATAACAACATGGTTCGAGACATCAGCGAGTTGGCAGTCAGATTAATGGTCAGGCGCAGGCGCTCGTTATTCTGCTCATCAATAGCCCGCAAAGCCTGGCGGATCACATAGCGGTCGATGCGTTCTCCAATCCCGAGCTGGTTGGCTGCTTCCAGAAATTCATCCGGATAAATCAGTCGGTCTGGAGCGGGGATACGGATGCGTACCTCAAAATATTCGCGCGAATCCGCACGCAGAGAAACGGTGGGCTGATAAACCAGAATAACGCGTTCCTCGTGCAAGGCCTGACGCACCTGCTCCAGTACAGCGTTGCTGGCGCTGGAGCCCTGGCGTTGGCGCAACTGGTGGCTACGCAGGTTTTGATGCTGGCGTGCACGCAGCAGCAAGGTTTCGGCGTCCGGTGCTTCCTCGGTAATCATGGCGGCGCCAAGCTGGAACTGCATGCTCAGACCACGAGGAATCATCGGCATGATGCCGGTCTGTATATTTTCAAGCCGCTGCAGCAGTGCCTGACAGCTTTCAGTATCGGCATCAGCGCTGAGAACCACAAAATCCCCGGCGTCCAGCCTGCCCAGAACCGCGCCGGGTGGGCAATGGGATTGCAGCAGGCCGGCGATATCGCGAACCAGCAACAAGGTGTCAGTTTTGCCCAGAATCACTGCAAATTCGGCCAGCTGCGCCGAGCTCAGCATAATCAATGCGCTATGGCGCCCTTGGTAGATTGCGGTACTGATGCTGAGATTGATTGCGCGCAGCAGGTGTTCTTCGTTTAACAGTCCGCTTTGTAAGTCACGGCTGGCAGCCTCGCGTATATCGTTGGTTCGCGCGGCGTTGCCGTGAGCTTCGCGTACAATCAGCTGCAGGCTTTGCTCGCCGTTGATACTGACAACGGCGCTGTCCAGGAAGGCCAGAATCTCCGTGCCATCGCGGCGCACTGCGGTAAATTCACAACGCTGCTGACCTGGCTCGAATGGCCCGCGCAGAAAATTGCGTACACGTTCAACGTCTTCTTCAGCGACCAGATCCAGGAAGGCGATTGTGTGCAGATCAGCCGCAGTGCGTAGACCAAAAAAGCGCAGCCACGCTGGATTGGCGTATTGGTGGAGTCCGTCCTGCAGGCAGGCAATAGCATCGCTGGTGTTGTCCATAAACAGCTGCAAACGCTGGTGCAGTTCGCGCACAGTGCCGGCAGCGCGTCGGCTTTCCCGGCGTTGTCTCAGTTGTTCCAGTTCACGTTTAACCAGATAAACAAATTGGACCTGACCCGCTGCAGACTCCAGTGCGGGTTCACTGACAAGTGCCGCAGCACCCAGACTGAGCATTGGCAGCCAGCGTGACGGCGAGCGGCAGATCAGCAGGCAGGGAATGTCGCGACGGGTATGTTGCAACTGGCGCAGCAAGGCTTCGCAGTCAGCGCCCGCGCTATCACAGTCCAGCAGGATCAGGTCATAACACTGCGAGCCGGGAATGTCGTCCGGCACATGCTGCCCGTCAAATTCGTGTGCGCGCACCAAAACACCCGCCCGCCCCAGCAGCGACAGCAGATTGCTCATCATTCCGTTGGAATCCGGCGTCAGCAGGATGTTATGCACAGCAGTGGATGTCATATCACTATGTTAGTCCGCTTTTCAGGAGATTGCCTGTACGCCGTAACTACTTAAACGGTATGCTTGAGTCATCGGCCAACGTCAGGACTTCTGAATGGTATTTGCGCCGAACCGAAATTTACGCCTGCTGCAGGCCAACTCACGTAGTGTAAACAATGAGCAACAATGAAAATTTTGCCCCAGGCCTGATTCAGATTCGGCGTGCCCGCAGCCAGTTGATAGTCTGCTTTCTGACATTTCCACTTTATGTGTGGGCTGTTATCGCTCTGTTGAACAATGGCCATGACATCACTTGGCTGATGGTGGTGTATATGGTGCTTTATGCCGTGTTTGGCATTAACTGTTCGATCAAACGCTGTCCACGTTGTCAGCGCCAGTTTTTTGTGAAAAAGTACTTCCTCAATCCGATGCGCAAATCCTGCGCGCACTGCGGGTTGCATTTGGATCACATTCACGGTGATCCGGTATAAAAACAGGGAATATCGAGGCACATCATGATTGGATACGTCACACTGGGCACAGACAATTTTGAAAACGCAGCTGCATACTATGATGCGCTGCTGGCAGAACTGGGCGCCAAACGCGCCATGGAAATGGGTGACCGCTTTATTGCATGGGGCAACAGTCCCAACGCTCCGATGTTGGGAATCATCCGTCCGTTCAACAACGAACCGGCCACATTTGGTAACGGCACCATGGTCGCTTTGGCCGCGGACAGCCCGGCCAGCGTAGATCGTATTTACAAAAAAGCGATTGAGCTGGGCGGCAAGGACGAAGGTGCGGCAGGTCCACGTGGAGATTCCGGTTTTTACGCCGGTTATTTCCGTGATCTGGATAACAACAAACTCTGCGTTTTCTGCATCGCAAGTTAATCCGGTTGCGTCTGCTGGCCAGCTTAAAGAGTGGCCGGCCATACACGGTCAGCTCTGTTTGGGCGGTCGACTGCCAAACAGTGCGCTGCCAATTCTGATCAGCGTTGCCCCTTCCGCAATAGCGGCCGGGTAATCGCTGGTCATACCCATCGACAGAGTATCCATCGACGGAAATTGTTGTTGCAGTTCGTGAAACAGCTCAGCCAGTGGACGGAATGCGGCGCGCTGCTGTTCATGATCGTCGCAGGGCGCCGGAATGGCCATTAGTCCGCGCAGCCGCAGCCTGTCCATGGAGCAGGCTGCTGCACACAGTTGCACTGCCTGCTCCAGATCCGTGCCGGATTTGCTGTCTTCACTGGAGACGTTGATCTGAATACAGACATTCAGCGGAGGCAGATCCTGCGGACGCTGGTCCTGTAAACGCTGGAGTATTTTCAGGCGGTCTACACTGTGTACCCATTCAAAGTTCGCAGCAATATCGCGTGTTTTGTTGGATTGTATAGGACCGATAAAGTGCCAGGTGATGCCTGTAGTCATGCTGTCAGCGGCGGACAGTTCACGGATTTTGCCAAGCGCTTCCTGCACATAGTTTTCACCAAAATCGCGGATGCCGGCCGCCCAGGCTTCACGCAGGGTAGCGACGTCATGAGTTTTGGTGACAGCGACCATACCAACGCTGCCTGGCTGGCGTTGGTAGATCTGCTCTTGTTGGCGGATATTGGCCAGCAACAGTTGATAGCGTTCTGCGATAGTCATGGCGCGATCATATCATGCTGGCTGCCTGGTAAAAAAACGGGTCTCTGACGGAGCTTTGCTCAGAGACCCGAACGGGCACGCTATTGCTTGGGGGGGGATACCTTCCTTACTACAGTCCTTGGTCACTACAAATGTACATATCTAAATATGTACTACGCTCAGGGGGCCTCATCAGATCCCTTGACTCAGCCGCCCATGCAGGTCGCGAGCGTCATAACTGACACTGCCGTCGGGGCGTATTCCTTTGCCCATGCGAATTTCCATGATCACTTCAACTTCACGCAGATCCGTGCCGAAGCCAACAGCGGTTGTCAAATCCTGGGCAACGGGCTGTTTGTCGACAAGCGTGTCGCGACTGCCTATATCGAACCAGTCGTAACCGTTCATCAGTGTCAGCTCACTTGCCCTGAGCATCGCGTAATCCAGCGCCTGCGAGGTGTTGTCGCCCATAACCCTGAAGTGAACCCGGTATTGATCGTCACTCAGCTGGCGTTCCGAGTAACCAAAACCGCGTCCGTCTGCAGCCCGGTATGGCGACGTTGCGCAGGCTGCCAGTACCAGCACCATCAATGTGCCTAGCAGTACTGACTGTGTGGATCTGTTCCTGAGCATAGTGTTGACCTCTCAAAAATCCCTGTCGACCTTGTGTTGGGCAAGCCGAAGCTTACTCCATTCGCCATTGCTTACTAATGGCGTTTTGCTCTTCCACTTGGGTCAGCGCCTGACCACTCATCATGACGTCGAGCAGACCATCCAGCAGCCTGGGGCCACTGGCAGGAGTATAGGTTTCCATACCACTCAGTGCAGAGCTGCGGGCGCTGGCAACCAGCTCCCAGCCTGACAGATCGCGGCAAGCCAGATTTTCACTGCTGCCGGTGCTGTCCTGCACCTGATACTGGCGACAGAAACGGGATGAAGTATCCACAAAACTGAAGCGAGTAGTCAGTGCGCTGCCATCCGACAGCACTATTTGCTGGCCACTGGGGGTATTGTCCAGTGCGGCGAACTGCGCACTGACGCCATTAGCCGGTGTTTGTTCATCGGACAGCCACTGACCTCCAGCAAATCCCACCACCAGGGCAATGCTGGCAGCCAAAGCTGCGTGTTCACGTAAAACGTTTACGGTTTGCTGTTTTGCCTTTCGGAAAAGGGACAGCTCAACCACATTGTGTGCTACTGGTGTTGTGTTTTCTTCCTGAAGCAGTGCGAGTACGGCAGCGGGCATTGGCGTCTGATCAATCAGGGCCGCCTGCTTTTGTACCAGTGCGTTCACACTGGCAAGTTGCTCAAAACGGATAGCAGTTTCCGCATTATTGGCTATGGCATCTTGTACAGCAGCCATTTCGTGTGCTGACAATTCTCCATCCAGGAACGCAGATAAGATGTCGTCATTGATAGTCATGTCTTTGCTAGCCTCTCAATTTAAGAAGTTCAGTGAGCTTTCCGCGTGCCCTTGCCAGCCTGCTCATGACTGTTCCCAATGGGATTTCCAATGAATCGGCAACTTCCTGGTACGACAATCCCTGTACCGTTACCATGTTCAACACCATCTGTTGGTCATTTGGCAGCAGCTTGATCGCTGTCATAACTTGCTTCAGTTGCATCTGTGCCTGCACATGCGATTCGCCATCTACCTGACCTGCTTCCGTCAGCTCGGGATCGAGCTCAGTGGTCTGCCAGGTTTTTCGCGAGCGGTACTCATCAATCCACAAGTTGCGGCACACAGTAAATGACCAGCGGGTCAGGTCTGCCCCTTCAGGGACCCCTTTGCGCAGCAGCCTCTCTACAGTGGCTTGCAGCAAGTCATCAGCATCGTGCACCGAATGTGTCATCGACCAGGCGTATCGCCGTAAAGCCGGTAACAACTCCAGAAGTTCAGCTTTCATTGTTTGGATTTTCTCCTTCCTTGCCCTGTTGACGGCCCCTTGCTTGGTTTATTCCCGGTGCTCGAATAAAATTTGAGCAATGCAGTCGGCCGGGCATAGGGACTATTTAAAGCCTTCGTTCGTTGACAGATCAGGGCTTATTTTCGCATTCCGGGGAATTTATGGACATCAAACCAGCCATTTTTGTTGTACTGATGGGTTTGCTCACCACCAGCGAATTGGCAGCGCAACAGATTCCTTCGACCTCACTGCCCCCAAGGCTTCCTGTCATCGGCACCAATGGCAACGAAATATTTGTGGAAATACTGCTCGCGCCCGGTATACGCGCAGTGGAGCGCGAATGGGTAATGCTGGTCAACGCAGACCAGCGACAAATGCTTATGCGCGAAGCGCCCACATTGATGCAGTTTCTCGACGAAATGCTCCCGTTTGCAACCTTAAACAGCTTTTTATTGAAATTCAGGGTGCCGGCTGAAATAGATACTGAAAGTGCTGTGATGGAGCTGGTGCCTGAGCCACTGCGGCAGTATATAGATCGTAATCATGTTTATTCAGCACAGGCGGCGCGACCGGATCCGCAGTCTTCACTGCTGCCGCTACCCATGACCAGTGTTTGTGAGACCCATATATCCGTTGGGATGATTGACTCGGCGGTGCGTGTGGATCACCCGGCATTTTCCTCGTCCCAACATAAACCAAAACTGGTTACGCATGCATTTATAGATCAGGATTTGCCGGAAACCTCCGGTCACGGTACAGCGGTTGCCGGTGTAATGATCGGGATGGGTGAAGGATTGCAGCCGTTGTTGCCGAATGCAACGCTTTACAGTGCCTCGGTGGTTTATGCGCAAGATGCCTATAACCAGGGCGCTTCGGTATTTAATCTGCTGCAGGCACTGGACTGGTTAGTGGTAGAACCCTCGCTGCAGGTCATTAATATCAGCATGACAGGTCCAGCAAATCGACTGTTGCAACAGGGGGTAGCTGGGGCGCTGCGGTACGGCAAGGTCATTGTGGCCGCTGCCGGCAATGAGGGGCCCTTCGCCCAGCCGTTATATCCCGCTGCGTATGACGGGGTAATTGCCGCAACTGCGGTGACGGTTGATGGTTCTATTTACCGCTGGGCTAACCAGGGGGATCACATCGGGTTTGCTGCTTTTGGTGTGTCAGTGCCCACTGCGCGCGGTGATGGCACTATTGGTCGCGAATCCGGCACTTCAATGGCAGCGCCGGTAATCAGCGCTTTTGTTGCCTGCGAGTTATCTCGTCAACAGGGTAATGTGACGCGCGCACTCGACTCCTTGCGCTCGCGCGCACTGGACATGGGGGCTCCAGGCCGTGATCCTGTGTATGGACACGGCCTGTTGCATCCTTGACTCAGAAGTCCAGCTTCAGGCCGGCTCCAATACGGTTTTGTGTGTAGTCGGCGCTGGCCAGATGTGATCTGAAATCGACACGTTCAACATTGCCGAACACTGCCAGCCATGGCATCAGTTTGACTTCTACACGGGCATCAACAATGTACTGGTGGTCATCACGGGTACGGCCGATGGACGGGGTAATGCCTTTGTAGTCACGGAACTGGGCCTGACCGCCGAGCTGGAGATTGGCTTCGCGACCATTCCAGCCAAAGCGATGAGTAAAACGTGCATGCAGGATGTCTGCATCATAGGCAAAGGCGTTAACGCGCGCGTCTTCATCATGGTAGGCGTAACCCACTTTCAGATTGCTCTGGCCCTGATTCAGGTTCCAGATGGCATCTACGCTGACACCTTCGGTATCGGCATCACGCGCACCCAGCCAGTCAAAATCCTTGTCGCCAAAATTAAGGGCGCCGCGCAATGTCAGGTTATTGTTCAACGCTTTGACAGCGTAAACAGATTGCTGGCGGGTTTTATAAAAATCGCCACCATCCAGCTGAGCGTCGGTGTAATAAAAATTGGCGCCGACAGTGATCTGGTTAAGGTCGTAGCTGACATCACCGTAGAGTTGGTGTTTGTCCAGATCGAATACGTCGATGTCGTCGTAACGCTGGGTGGACAGGTTGTAACCAGCGTCGACATTAAGTTCAGCAGATGGTTTCCAGTTCAGATTTAATGCAGCGTCAACCACAGCAGACATATCAGATTCGCCGCTGGAGGCTTCAATTTCGTTGATGGTGACGTTGTTGGTGTATTCGGTACCCGCTTCCAGCGAGCCACTGAGTGTGAAGGGGGCAGATGTATTTTGTGCGCCGGCGGCAGTTGCGCCCATTGCCAGTATTAACGCCAGACCCAGCTGCTGTTTTTGTGTAAATTTTGTAGTCATGTTGTTCCTTGATAATAAGCATCCCCCCACAAACTGCCGGGGGTTTCAGCATGATGGCCGTATGACCCTCAGTTCATTAACGAAACCTTGCCAAAAATATTCCGCAGACGTTTTAAATCCCTGCCATTATCGTTATTGTTAACCCCGTATCTGGTTTCAGGAAACTGCGTTTATGGATATCACCCGTCTGCTTGAATTTGCTGTCCACAACAAGGCTTCTGACCTGCATCTGACAGCAGGCATGCCGCCAATGATTCGTGTAGATGGCGACATGCGTCGTATTGATCTGCCGGTGATGGATCACAAAACCGTCCATGGTCTGATTTACGACATCATGACGGACCGTCAGCGCAAAGATTATGAGGAGTTTCTGGAGACGGACTTTTCATTTGAGATTCCGCAGCTGGCGCGCTTCCGGGTGAACGCGTTTAATCAGAATCGGGGGGCCGCTGCGGTTTTCCGTACCATCCCCTCACAAGTGCTGACAATGGAAAAGCTGGGGATGGGCAAGGTTTTTGAGCAGATTGCCAGTTTTCCGCGCGGCCTTGTGGTTGTAACCGGCCCTACCGGCTCCGGTAAAAGTACAACACTGGCGGCGATGATCGACTACATTAACAACTCGCGTTACGAGCACATTCTGACAATCGAAGATCCCATCGAGTTTGTACACGAAAGCAAAAAGTGTCTGGTGAATCAGCGCGAGGTTCACCGCCATACGCTGGGCTTTAATGAAGCGCTGCGTTCCGCGCTACGTGAAGACCCGGACATTATTCTGGTGGGTGAGCTGCGCGACCTGGAAACTATCCGCCTGGCGTTGACCGCGGCTGAAACCGGTCACCTGGTATTTGCAACGCTGCATACTACTTCAGCGGCCAAAACCATCGACAGGATTGTGGATGTGTTCCCGGCCGGCGAAAAATCCATGGTGCGCTCTATGCTGTCGGAATCGCTGCAGGCGGTCATATCACAGGCACTGCTGAAAAAGAACGGCGGCGGCCGTGTGGCTGCGTTTGAAATCATGCTCGGTTCCCCGGCCATTCGAAACCTGATTCGCGAAGACAAAGTGGCGCAGATGTACTCGGCGATTCAGACCGGTGCCAGCATGGGTATGAAGACACTGGATCAGCATTTAAAAGAGTTGATGAATGCGGGGCTAGTCACTAAGGAAGCTGCGCGTAACAAGGCGAAAATGCCTGATACGTTTATCTGAGGATTCACTGAACAAACCGCTTCATGCGGCCGTGTTTTGATACACAGCCGCATGAATAGCGGTCAGGCTTTTCAGTTGTAGCTGTCCATTGCCGGGCAGGCGCAGAACAGGTTACGGTCACCGTAGACGTTGTCGATACGGTTCACGGTAGGCCAGTATTTACTCTCACGCAGAGATTCAACCGGGAAGGCCGCTTCGTTTTTGCTGTAAGGACGGTTCCAGGTCTCATCCATAACGTCTGCCAGCGTATGCGGCGCATGTTTGAGCATGTTGTTTTCCGCATCCAGTTCACCGCTTTCCACACGAGCAATTTCCTTGCGGATACTGATCATCGCTTCGATAAAACGGTCGAGTTCTGCACGTGGTTCACTTTCAGTCGGCTCAATCATCAATGTGCCTGGAACCGGAAACGACATGGTAGGTGCGTGGAAACCGTAGTCCATCAATCGTTTGGCTACGTCTTCCTCAGTGATGCCGCTGGCCGCTTTTAACGGACGCAGATCAATGATGCACTCGTGTGCGACACGACCGTTTTTGCCGGTGTAGAGCACTGGATAATGGCCAGACAGACGATTGGCAATGTAGTTGGCGTTCAGAATCGCCATCTGCGTTGCCTTCAGTAACCCGGACGCACCCATCATGGAAATATACATCCATGAAATAGGCAGAATGCTGGCGCTGCCCCAAGGTGCAGCGGACACTGCGCCGCTGTCTGCGTTTGGACCTTCCAGTTTCACCACAGCATGGTTGGAGACAAAAGGTACCAGGTGTTTTTTGATGCCAATTGGGCCCATGCCTGGACCGCCACCGCCATGAGGAATACAGAAAGTTTTGTGCAGGTTAACGTGTGATACGTCAGCACCAATATCCCCCGGACGTGATACACCCACCTGAGCGTTCAGGTTGGCACCATCCATGTACACCTGGCCACCGTTGTCATGAATCAGTTTGCAGATTTCTTTGATGGATTCTTCAAACACACCATGAGTTGATGGATAGGTGATCATCAGCGCGGCCAGCGTATCTTTGTACTGTTCGACTTTGGCTTTGAGGTCATTGACGTCTACGTTGCCGTTGTCGTCGCAGGCAACCACAACCACTTTCATGCTCAGCATTTGTGCGCTGGCGGGGTTAGTGCCGTGCGCAGAGCTTGGAATCAGGCACACGTTACGCTGTGACTGCCCAATGCTGTCCAGATAATTGCGAATTGCCAGCAGACCGGCGTATTCGCCCTGGGCGCCGGAGTTCGGCTGCATGCTGACGGCATCAAAACCGCAGATTTCCGCCAGCATGTCTTCCAGTTCACGAATCATCTGACGGTAACCCGTCACCTGGTCTGCCGGCACAAACGGGTGCGGTTTACTGAACTCGGGCCAGGTGATAGGCATCATTTCTGCGGTGGCGTTCAGCTTCATGGTGCAGGAGCCAAGCGGAATCATCGCATGCGCCAGCGACAGGTCTTTGTTCTCCAGACGCTTGAGGTAACGCAGCATGTCGGTTTCGTTATGATAACGATTAAACATGATGTGGGTCAGATAAGCGGACTCGCGTTGTAATGCCGCTGGAATGCCCAGATTCTCGCCCAGCGCCTGATCGACGCTGTTGATGTCCAGATCTGCTGCATCCGCGCCAAGCAGAATCTGCCACAGCGTTTCCACTTCTGCTGTGTTCGAGCATTCATCCAGACTGACGCCCAGAGAATCAACATTTAATGTGCACAGGTTGAAGTTTGCTTCAGCTGCACGTTGCAGCGCCGCTGCGCGCGCAGTGCCACTGATTTCCACAGTCAGGGTGTCAAAAAATGCCGAATTGGTGTGCAGACCTTTCTGTTGCAGACCACTGGCCAGCACACGTGTCAGACGGTGAATGCGCAGGGCTATTTTTTTGATGCCTTGTGGGCCATGGTACATCGCGTACATTGAGGCAATGTTGGCCAGCAGTACCTGTGCGGTACAAATGTTGCTGTTGGCTTTTTCCCGGCGGATATGTTGCTCACGCGTCTGCAGCGACATACGGAAAGCCTGTTTGCCGCGGGCATCAATGGACACACCAATGATACGGCCAGGAACAGCGCGTTTGTAGTCATCACGTGTTGCCATGTAAGCAGCGTGCGGACCACCAAAACCCATAGGCACACCAAAACGTTGGGTATTGCCTACGGCAACGTCTGCGCCCATTTCACCAGGAGATTTCAACAGTGCCAGGCTCATCAGATCTGCAGCAACACAGGCAATGCCCTGGCGCTCATGCAGTGCAGTGATCACATCGGTCAGATCACGTACCACGCCGTTGCGATCCGGATACTGGAATATTGCGCCAAATACATCATGGTCGGCGGCTTGTTCTGCTGCGCCAATAATCACTTCAAAACCAAAACATTTGGCGCGAGTCTGGATTACATCAATGGTCTGCGGTAAACAGCCTTCGTCCACAAAAAATACAGTGGATTTGCTTTTGCTGATACGTTTGGCCAGCGCCATGGCTTCAGCAGCTGCAGTCGCTTCGTCGAGCAGGGAAGCGTTCGCCAGTTGCATACCGGTCATGTCCAGTACCATCTGCTGGTAAGCCAGCAGGGTTTCCAGACGACCTTGTGAAATTTCCGGCTGATAAGGTGTGTACGCGGTGTACCAACCCGGGTTTTCCAGCACATTGCGTAAAATTACCGGTGGTGTAACGGTGTCGTAATAACCCAGACCAATCAGGGATCGATGCAATTTGTTGCTCGAAGCCAGTTCGCGCAGACGCGCCAGCGCCTGCTGCTCGCTGGTGGGCGCCGCCAGATTCAGCGGGCGCTCCAGTGCAATGGAAGCAGGGACAGTGTCGCGGATCAGGTCGTTGAGCGACGCATAACCCAGTTCGGCGAGCATGGCCTGCGTTTCGTGAGCATCCGGACCAATGTGGCGGTCAATAAAGGATTCTGCATCGTGCAGGAATTGCAACGAGGTATTGATGTTCATTCACACATTCCGGCGTAGGTCTCAGCATCCAGCAGTTCTTCCAGTTCTGCAGGGTTGCTGGGCAGAATGCGGCAAATCCAGCCGTCTGCATATGGGGAGCCGTTAACGGTTTCTGGCGCATCAGCCAGGTCTTCGTTCACAGCAATAATTTCGCCGGAAATCGGAGCGTAAATATCAGACGCCGCTTTTACTGATTCAACAACACTGATTTCGTCTTTTGCGGTAACCGTTTTGCCTTCTTCCGGCAGCTCGATAAATACGATGTCACCCAGCAGTTCCTGGGCGTGATCAGTAATGCCCATGGTGACAGTGCCATCTTCTTCCAGGCGCACCCATTCGTGGGTGGCTGCATATTTCAAATCATCGGGAAAATCGCTCACGGAGTTATCCTCGTGCAACAGGGTTAATTGATTCAGTGTAAGGCTCAGTCAAATACTTGTTTGCCCAGACGTACAAACCCTGGTTTGACCAGGCGCACGGGGATGAGCTTGCCGCGTATATCCACCTCACAATGGTCGATATCGGCGTGGGGTGAAGCCGGGATTCTAGCCAATGCAATCCCATGCTTCAACGTAGGGGAGAACGTGCCGCTGGTGATCACACCATCGGCTACAGAACCGTCGGTGAATGTGCATTGCACACGCAAACCTTCGCGCAGAACGCCGCGTTCAGTCATTACCAGTCCGGTCAGTTTGTGCAGCTCGCCACGTTTGAAGGCTTCGCGCTGCTGTTCCAGCACTTCGCGGCCGATAAACTGGCGATCCGCCGGTTCCCAGGCGATGGTCCAACCCATATTGGCGGACAGCGGGGAGGTGGTTTCATCCATGTCGTGACCGTAAAGGTTCATGCCAGCTTCCAGGCGCAGTGTGTCGCGGGCACCCAGACCGATGGGTTTGACGCCTGCAGCCAGCAGATCGTCCCACAGCGCAGGGGCTTCCGCTTGCGGCAGCATGATCTCCACGCCGTTTTCGCCAGTGTAGCCGGTGCGGGCAATAAACCAGGGGCCAAATTCAGCGCCAGTAAAATTTTTCAGGCTGCCAACCTGCGCGGCTTCTGCAGCGGCGCCTTTGCGGTTGAGCAGATCCAGCACAATGGCAGTTGCAGCCGGGCCTTGTATCGCCAGGATTGCAAGGTCGGGGCGTTCAGTGAGTACCACTTCGTACCCGGCAACGTGTTTTTGCATCCATGCCAGATCTTTTTCGCGGGTTGCGCAGTTGACGACCAAGCGGAAACCCCATGCCATACGGTAAACGATCAGGTCATCAATAACACCGGCCTGCTCATTAAGCATGGCGGTATAGAGGGCCTGGCCGGTTTCTTTAAGGCGGGCAACATCGTTGGCAAGCAGGAACTGCAGCCAGGTTTCCGCCTGAGGGCCGCGCACATCAACAACCGTCATGTGCGAAACATCAAACACCCCGGCATGCTGGCGCACAGCGTGATGTTCCTCAATCAGAGAGTCATACTGGATTGGCATGTCCCAGCCCCCGAAATCGACAATTCGGGCACCGGCATCCACATGTTTCTGGTACAGAGCGGTCTGTTTTCCCACGGCAAAACGTCCTCGGCTTCAAAGGGCGCTATTCTATGCCTTGGCGCTGTTTTTTAACAGGCAGAGGGTAATAAGTGGGATTTTCAGGGCGTTTTTAGTTGAGTTCTGTCAAGAAACGTCCACTTCGCGGGCGGAAACTCTGTTCACTGTCCAGTGAAAACACCACAGAACTGGAGCGGCCAACAATCTGGTCGCGAGGGATAAAGCTGTAAAGACGGCTGTCCGCACTGTTGTCACGGTTGTCGCCAAGCACAAAAAAGTGATCCTCAGGTACTTGAGCGGGGCCGAAACTGCGGGTGAAGCGGTTGCCACGAGCAGGGGAGAGCATGGCTTGGTAGCTGCTGTCGAAAAGATGCTCAACAATGGTAATGCCTTCCTGGTTTTCAGCGAGTACCTCGTAATCGGCCACTTCGTTGTTCACCATCAAGACGTTGTTGCGCATGTAAACGGTATCACCCGGTAGGCCAATGATGCGTTTAACCAGGCGTTTGCCGGCTGCAGATGAGTCAATGATCACAATATCACCGCGCTCGGGTTCGCCGGTGCTGTAGAGGGAAATGCCGGTGAAAGGAATGCGCAGATCGTAAGCCAGTTTGTTGACCCAGACCTTGTCGCCATCCAGCAATGTAGGTTGCATGGAGCGCCCGGCAATTGAGTTCAGATCCGCTACCGCACTTTTGAAACAGACAATTGTTGCCAGTATCAAAAGAAATTTGCGGTTTTCACGCCAGAATGCGCGCAGATAGCGTCTCATGGTGGGGGCCAGGCAATAGTTGTTGGGACGGATCCTTATAGCGCCATTGTTGCGCCCGGGTCAACGCCCATGCGTTCAAATCACCCGCAGACAGGAACAGGGGCAGGAAATAGGGTCGGAGGATATAAAAAATATACGCTCCGACCCTATTATTGTGTACTGTATAGGCATCCAGCAAAGGTAATGCCTGATGAGTCTCGCCAGCTTTCATCCCGCCAGCAGGGCCTGGTTTGCATCTGCTTTGGGTCAGCCGACACCAGCGCAGGCTGATGCGTGGCCGGCTATCAAGGCGGGGAAACACACACTGATTGCCGCACCTACCGGTAGCGGTAAAACGCTGGCAGCCTTTTATGCCGCCATTGATGAACTGGTCTGGCAAGCTCAGCAGGCGCCGTTGCCTGCCGAAACGCGTATTCTTTATATTTCCCCGTTAAAAGCGCTCAGCAATGACATCGAGCGTAATCTGCAGCAACCTCTGGCCGGTATTGAGGACGAGCTGTTTTTACAAGGGGCTCATCCTGCAGGGATCCGCGTGGCCGTGCGTACTGGCGATACGGCGCAGAGTGAACGCCAGAAAATGCTGAAAAACCCGCCGCATATTCTGGTGACTACGCCAGAGTCGGTTTATTTGCTGCTGACCAGCGTTCATGGTCGCAACCTGCTGCGCACTGTTAACACCGTGATCATCGATGAAATCCACGCCATGCTGGGCGACAAACGTGGCTCCCATCTGGCACTGTCGCTGGAGCGGCTGACAAAACTCACCGGGCAGCCGCTCCAGCGTATTGGCCTGTCGGCCACACAAAAACCCATAGAGCTGGTCGCCAACTATCTGACCGGAACCCGCGCAGTCAACGACTGTGTGATTGTGGACAGTGGGCATAACCGCCAGCGTGATCTGCGTATAGAAGTGCCCTCATCGCCCTTGTCCGCGCTGATGAGTAACGAAGTCTGGGCGGAACTTTATGAGCGTCTGGTTGAGCTGATTCAGCAGCACAGAACCACGTTGGTATTTGTGAACACGCGTCGGCTGTCTGAACGGCTGGCGCTGGCCTTGTCGGAACGACTTGGGGCTGACGCGCTTTTTGGCGCTGAAGGCGCCAGTCTGGTCAGCTCGCACCATGGCAGTATGAGCAAGGAGCGCCGGCATTATGCTGAGCAGCAATTAAAGGCTGGCAAATTAAAAGTGCTGGTGGCTACTGCCTCAATGGAGCTGGGTATAGACATTGGTGCGGTGGATCTGGTGGTGCAGTTTTCGTCGCCCGGCAGCATAGCCACCTTTTTACAACGCGTGGGTCGTAGTGGTCACTCTGTGGGTGGGACGCCCAAAGGCATTCTGTTTCCGCTGACCCGTGATGATTTGGTGGAATGTACAGCCTTGCTTGACAGTATTCGCCGTGGGGAACTGGATCGGATTCTGATGCCGGAACAGCCGCTGGACATTCTGTCCCAGCAAATAGTTGCCGAACTGGCAGCACGCCACGATGAAAATACGGAACCCCAGGATCTGGATGAGCTGTTTGAGCTGTTCACTCGCGCGTGGCCGTATCGCAATCTGCCGCGCAAGGTTTTTGATGACCTGATCAACATGCTCGCGGATGGATATTCCACACGATTAGGGCGACGTGGCGCCTGGCTGCACCTGGATCGTATTCATCAGCGTGCCAGCGCACGTCGCGGCGCGCGACTGACGGCACTCACCAACGGTGGTGCCATCCCGGATATGTTTGAGTACCAGGTTGTGCTGGATCCGGATGATATTGTGGTTGGCACGCTTAATGAGGATTTTGCTCTGGAAACCTTGCCCGGTGATGTGTTTGCCTTGGGAACACACAGCTGGCAGCTGGAGAAAGTCGATGGATTAAAAGTGCGTGTGCGCGATGCACACGGGCAAAAACCTACCGTGCCGTTCTGGTTCGGTGAGGGGCCTGGACGCACAGCTGAACTGTCTTCTTCAGTTGCGAGGTTGCGGGCCCAGCTTGATGAAATGTTCATGGATCAGAGTCCTGAACAGGCGGTAAAGTATCTGGTGCAGGAACTGGGTTTGCCCCTGGCGGCTGCACAACAGCTGGTGGATTATCTGTACACCGGGCGCAAAGCGCTGCAGGTGATGCCGACGCAGGACACACTGGTGATGGAGCGGTTTTTTGACGAAGTGGGCGATATGCATGTAGTGATACATGCTCCCTTTGGCAGTCGGCTGAATCGAGCCTGGGGATTGGCGCTGCGCAAACGTTTTTGTCGTACGTTTAACTTTGAACTCCAGGCAGCAGCCAATGAGGACTCGATTGTTATTTCACTGGGTTCTGTACACAGTTTTCCACTGGAAGAAGTTTTTAATTATCTGCACAGCAATTCTGTTACTGATGTACTGACGCAGGCGCTGCTGGATTCTCCGATGTTTGAAGTGCGCTGGCGCTGGAACGCAACACGTTCCCTGGCCATTCAGCGTAATCGTTCGGGTAAACGCGTCCCGCCGCAGTTCCAGCGTATGGATGCTGAAGATCTGGTTGCGCAGGTTTTTCCTGATCAGCTGGCCTGTCAGGAGAATATCACTGGCAAGCGCGAGATTCCGGACCATCCGCTGGTGCAGCAGACAATTCACGATTGTCTGACCGAGGCCATGGATATAGACGGTTTGCTTGAACTGCTGCAAAGCATGGAAGCCAAAGAGCGTACGCTTGTTGCTCTGGACCTGCGTGAACCATCACCTTTTGCCCAGGAGATTATCAACGCACGCCCGTACGCGTTTCTGGATGATGCACCCTTTGAAGAACGGCGCACCAACGCAATTCGTAATCGCAGCTGGGTAGATCCAGCGGAAGCTGATGCCTACAGTCGTCTGGATGAATCTGCCATTGAGCGCGTGCGCGAAGAAGCCTGGCCGCTGACGCGTGATGCCGATGAATTGCACGATGCACTGTACTGCGCTGGTTTTATGACTGCGCAGGAACTGTCTGATCCTCATTCCGAACAATTGTTTCAGACCTTGCAGCAGCAGGGTCGCGTCTGCAGAACACTGGCGACTGCAGACAGACCTGCCTTGATGTTAACAGCAGAAATGCTGCCTCTGCTGCGCTCGGTATTCACGCACGTTCAATGTGAAGTGGAACCCGTGTTGCCGCCGTCGCTGCAGATTACAATGACTGCTGAAGAGGCGGTGCAGACACTGGTACGACGTCGTCTGGATGTCAGTGGGCCTGTAACTGCGATGCAATTGTCCGCAGCCAGTGGTATTGCAGTTAAAAAAATTGATATGGCGCTTTTGCAGCTTGAACGTGAAGGTTTTGTGTTCCGTGGGCGCTTTAGCCGCGACAGTGTCGGTTGCACTGACGAAGCATCGTTGCAGTGGTGTGAGCGCAGACTGCTGCAACGCATTCACCGTTATACGCTTGATGCTCATCGCGAAGCGATCAAACCGGTGTCCTTGCAGGCGTACACAACGTACCTGTTTGAACTGCATGAGCTGCGTACCCGCACACTGCAGCCGCGCCCGGAGCCTCTGCCCAGCGCTGCGGAAGCACAGGCACTGCTGCAGCGTTGTATGCAAAGGCTCGATGGTATGGCCGCGCCTGCTGCCGCTTGGGAAGGCGACATATTGCCGGCGCGCCTGAGTTTGTATGATCCGTCGTGGCTGGATATGTTGTGTGTCAGCGGGCGCCTTGGCTGGGGCCGCTTCAGCAGCCCGGCAGCCATTACTGCTGTGCGTGCCAGTAGCAGACGCAGCGGCGGTCCTGTCAAAACCACACCGATTACTGTCAGTTCGCGCGCACTGATGCCGGTATGGCAATTGCTGTCGGCCTCAGCGACGGCTGCTGCTGCCGATCTGTCAGCCAATGCCCAGCGTGTTTACGAAGATTTACGCCAACGTGGTGCCAGTTTTTTTGAAGAAATCCGCCAGCGCACAGGATTGTTGGCAACCCAGCTGGAACAGGCCATGTCAGAACTGGTTGCCGTTGGTTTGCTGACCAGTGACAGTTTTACCGGTCTGCGCGCATTGCTGACACCCGATGCGCGCAAACCTGCGCTAGGCAGCAGCAACGCCCGACGTCATTCCAAACGCAGTGGATATAGTATTGATGAGGCCGGGCGTTGGTCTCTGCTATATAAACCACAGCTGGTCCACCTGAAACCGCTGGACGAAGAGGCGCTCGAAGCGCTGGTTTCTGTGTATCTGCAACGCTGGGGTGTGATCAGCCGCCAGATTATTGCGCGTGAGACGGTAGCGCCTGCCTGGCGTGATCTGTTGCCGGTGCTGCGCAGGCAGGAACTCAGAGGCACGCTGCGTGGAGGCCGTTTTATTGAAGGTCTGGGTGGCGAGCAGTTCACGTTGCCAGAAAATGTTGCACCGCTGCGTGAAGCCGCTAAAAAACTTGCGGAGCAGAGACTCCGTGTGGGTGCAGACAATTATTCCGAGGCTACCTATTGCAGTTTGTCAGCAACCGATCCCGTTAATAACCTGGGTTTATTTCTTCCACAGGTGAAACTAGCCAGAACAATACGCAACCGTGTACTGTACAAGGACGGTGTCCCCATCGCAGTGCTCGACAATGATCAGCTGCGGTTTTTGCGGGAGATCCCGGCCGAGTTCCAGTGGGCGCTGGAGCAGTTGCTGCGTCGCCACGATATCAACCCACGTTTACGATCGTATCTGGCCTGAACCGGAATATAAAAACACACACAGGAAAAATAACAGTGAAGACAGTTTTTGAAATTAATACGCCGGCTATTGCTATTGAAGGCTCTGACTCCGTATTTCCAATTAATCGTGTGTTCTGTGTCGGGCGCAATTACGCTGATCACGCTAAAGAAATGGGGTCAGACCCCACTCGTGAGGCACCATTCTTTTTCAGCAAACCATCTACTGCCGTTTTTATTCCCAAAGCAGAGGTGCCATATCCCACACGTACTGCTGACCTGCATCATGAGGTTGAGCTGGTAGTTGCTTTGGCAAAAGGTGGCAGCAGTCTTAGCCTGATACAGGCGCGCGAAGCTGTTTATGGTTATGCCGTTGGTGTGGATTTCACCCGACGTGATTTACAGGCGGAAGCCAAAAAACTGGGGCGGCCATGGGATGTTGCCAAAGGTTTTGATTTTTCCGGGCCAGTGTCGGCTTTGATTCCCGCGAGCACTACCGGCTGGCTGGAACAGGGGAAAATTACCTTGTCCTTAAACGGTGTTGAAAAACAGCGCGGTGATCTGTCCGATATGATCTGGAAAGTGGACGAAATTATTGCTGAGCTGTCGACGTTTTATACGCTACAACCGGGAGATATCATTTTTACCGGCACACCGGCGGGCGTGGGGGCAGTGAAGCGCGGGGATCAGGTGAAAACAGAAATAGAAGGTCTGACCCGTCTCGATTTCAGAATGATCTAATCATCTCGTTTTATTCATCCCCGGATAACGGAGGCAAGCCTGCGAACCAGGCTTCCAGAATAAGACGGGCAGCCAGGCTGTCTACGGCGCCCGTCGATTCGCCGCGCAACAGTTCACCGCGCGCTTCAAACGAACTCAGGCGTTCATCAATGCCGTAACAGGGTCTGTGCAGCCGTCCTTCCAGGCGGTGCCCAAACTTCCTGGCCCGTATCAGCAGCTCACTTTCGGTGTCATCCATGTTGTAGGGCAAACCCACAACAAAGACATCCGGTTTCCAGGTTTCGACCAAGGTTTCAAGATGCGCCCAATCAGGAGCGCCGTCGCGCGCAGGCACAATGTTCAGCGGCTGCGCGGTCCCAGTCAGTGTTTGTCCATAAGCCACACCTATACGTTTGGTGCCAAAATCAAAGGCCAGCACTTTCAGGTGTTTACGAAATTTTTCCGGATAGGGTTGCACGTCAGTCTCAGCTGTGACCTGCCAGAGTGGCAAGCTGGCTCAGGCTGACTCCCAGAAGTTTGGCAGCTGCATCCGCCATCCCGTCATGGTTTTCGGAAAACAGTAATGCGGTATCTGCCGGGACAGTCAGCCATACGTTGTCACTGATTTCCTGTTCCAGCTGACCAGCATCCCAGCCGGCGCAACCGAGCGCAGCAATATACCGTGAGGGACCCGCACCATTGGCGATATCCTGAAGAATGTCGCGCGACATAGACATGCTGATCTCGTCATTGATTGGCAAGGTGTATTCCCACTCGTTGCCGGCCTCATGCAGGATAAAACCCTTATTCTTCTCTACAGGGCCTCCGGCCAGAACACGCTTGAGTGTCAGGCGGTCGACGACCTGGTCATTAACAGTGATTTTTAATTCTTCCAGCATTTCCGCGATGGGGAGAGATGAAGGGCGGTTAATCACTACACCCAAGGCGCCGTGTTCGTCGTGTTTCCACAAATAGGTCACGGTGCCGTGGAAATTGGGGTCCTGCAACTGTGGCATCGCAATCAGAAAGTGGTGCTCTAGCCAGGTGGTGCCGGCGTCGAAGGCTGGCGGGGAGACTGCAAGACCGTTGTGGTCTTTCCCAGAAGCATGATCAGTGTCTTTACGCATATGCACCAACTCCACGGGAGTTAATTGGCTGACTATTCGTCATAAGTAATGTAACAGGGGCCAGACTCGGTCTGACAGTAGTATTTATGGGGATACAAAAAACAATTTAAAGGCCGCCTTGACTTGGTTATGGCAAGGACTACACTGGCACACAAAGGGGAGTAGCTTTTTCGCTACGGTATCGTCAGCACGGCAGGTCAGTCAACAGACACCTCCCGGTACCGTAGGTACAAACAATTTAGTTTGTACAAGCGAGACCTTGCCCAGGGCAAGGTCTGTCTGCGAGAAACGTAATTGCGTGCTCCCTCGCTAAAAAGGCCGAGGTCCCTTTGGATAACGGCTTTTTTTTTGCTCAAAAACAGGTGGCAATGTGGAATCAATCGGCAATACCGGTCTGTGGCTGACATTCTCGCTGATTGTGGCGGGTATGCTGGCGCTGGATTTATTTGTATTTAAAAGCGGACATCAGCATAGGGTTTCTCTTAAAGAGGCAGTAGCCTGGTCCATTGGCTGGGTGTCAGTGGCCATGTTGTTCAACTTTGGTCTTTGGTGGTATCTCAATGAAACTGCCGGACTGGCAGTTGCCAATGACAAGGCGCTGGAATTCCTGACAGGTTACCTGGTTGAAAAATCGCTGGCCGTCGATAACGTTTTCGTCTGGATGATGATTTTCAGCTATTTTGCAATTCCTCTGGAATTGCAACGGCGTGTTCTGCTTTATGGTATAGCTGGCGCTATTGTGCTGCGGACAGTGATGATTTTTGCCGGCGCCTGGATGATCAAAGAGTTCCACTGGATACTTTATATCTTTGGGGTATTCCTGGTTCTGACCGGACTAAAGATGGCTTTTTTTGCCGAGCACGACCCTGATCTGGAGAAAAATCCACTGTTACGTTACATACGCCGCCACTTCCCGGTGACCGATACCCTGGTCGGGGAGAAGTTTTTTGTGCGTAATGGTGGTGTACTGATGATTACGCCATTGATGCTGGCATTGGTGCTCGTTGAAATCTCTGACATTATTTTTGCGGTCGACAGCATTCCTGCCATTTTTGCAATTACCGATGACCCCTTTATTGTGCTGACCTCGAACCTGTTTGCGATTCTGGGTTTGCGCGCTATGTATTTCCTGTTGGCGGATATTGGTGATCGCTTTTCGCTGCTCAAGTATGGCTTGGCCGTTATCCTGGTCTTTATTGGTATCAAAATGCTGATCGTTGATTGGTACAAAATTCCGGTGATGGTGTCGTTGGGTTTTGTGGCTGTGACACTGGCGATTTCGGTTGTTGTGAGTCTGTGGCACAGCAAGCGCCATCCGCCGGCTGCGCACTGATCACCTTGTGAAGCTGAAATTATTGGCTGGTAAATGCGTTGCCGGGACGGAAGCGCCAGGTACGAATAATTTCCAACAGGTCAACACTGTCACGCATCTCCGGGGGGAACGGCTCAAACGGTGATGCCATCCGTACAATGTCCACCGCCGCCTGGTCCAGAACCAGGTGGCCGGAACCCTGCAGGATTCTGATCTCTGCAACACTTCCATCGGGTCGCAGTGTGACCATCATGCGCAGACTGCCAAAAATCTCTTTTTGTCTCGCTTCCTCAGGATAGTGCTGGTTGCCAAGCAGCTCTATACGTTTGCGCCAGTTATCCAGATACAGTGCGTCATGGCGCTGTTGTGTGGAGGCAGAAGAAATAGTGTAACGGCGCGGACGTTTGGCGTAGGCCTGTTGCTGCAGATCCAGCTGAGCCTGCAAACTGGCTATAGCCAGTGCGATGTCTTGTGGAGAAGAATGTTCTGACAGTACAGAACTGTCTTCTTCCACCAGAGCCTCCATTTGTTGGCGGAGCCGTTCTTCTGATTCAGTTGCAGTAAGAATGCGAACATCCTGAATTTGCATAGCCGATGGCGCAGGAGTGGGAACTGGCTGCACTTCCTGAATGACATCGTCATGAACCATCGATTCAAACGGAGTGGCAGGAGCGCTGCTGTCATCCACTGAGCCACTGCCAAGCTGATTGGCCTGGGCAATAAAATCGGCATCGTCCGGCGTCACATCACTTTGATAACGGGCGAGGGTGATTTCGATTGCGGGCGTACTGGCACTTTCAGTTATATAACTGAAACCGACGCCGGCTATCACAATTACATGCAGACAAGCTGACATGAAAAACGTGAAGCCAAAACGTTCGCCCGCAGCAGGTCCGGTTTTAGTTGATGCCGCCATCCGCCAGTTTTCTCGCAATGACTTCCATCAGATCGCCGGCTATATCCAGATTATAGGCAGCGTTGATTTCGCGCACACAGGTTGGGCTGGTGACATTGATTTCGGTCAGGTAATCGCCAATCACATCCAGTCCAACAAAGAGCAAGCCTTTGGCTTTGATGGTGTCTTTGACCTCGGCTGCAATCCAGCGATCGCGCTCAGACAGGGGTTGCGCAATTCCACTACCGCCTGCTGCCAGATTGCCGCGGGTTTCACCCACGGCCGGCACACGAGCCAGTGCATAAGGTACCGGTTCGCCGTCAATCAAAAGAATACGCTTGTCACCTTTGACAATTTCCGGGATGTAACGCTGGGCCATGATCGGACTTCGACCATGATCGGTCAGGGTTTCGATAATCACGCTGACGTTGGCATCTTCGTGTTTCAGACGGAAGATGGAACTGCCGCCCATGCCATCCAACGGTTTAAAAATGACGTCACCGTGCTCTTTGTGGAATGCGCGCAGTTTGTCGGCGCGGCTGCTGACCAGAAACGGTGGGCAACATTGCGGGAACTGGGTGGCAAAGATTTTTTCATTGCAGTCACGCAGTGACTGGGGTTTGTTGACCACCAGCACACCCGCCTGTTCGGCCCGCTCCAGCAGATAAGTGGAGTAGATGTAGTTGTTGTCAAATGGCGGATCCTTGCGCATCAGGATCACATGCAGGTCAGTCAACGGGCGGGCTTCTGCCTCTTCCATAGTAAACCACTGGTGTGGATCGTAGGCGACAGTCAGTTTGCGCATCTGGCCCATCGCGGTATCACCTGTCAGGTAAAGATCACTCTGTTCCATGTAATACAGCTCCCAGCCGCGCTCCTGCGCCGCCACTAACATGGCCAGGCTGGTGTCCTTTTTGTAGTTGATGCGATTGATGGGGTCCATCACGATGCCGAGCCGAATCTGCATGATGTAGTCTCTCAGGTCTGGAATGGCGGGCATCATAACATGATGCTGTGTTGAATCGGGCAGCTCTGCCTGCGCTGTGCTACAACCCTGATAGCAGCTATTTATCAAATGTCATCGGGGGGGTATCCCATGCAGGTTACGGTAACTGAGACGCCATGCCGGATTCTGCTGGCAGACAGCAGCCAGCGCTTTTGTGAGCATTTATCTGCCATGTTGGCGGACATCAATTGCGACATCGTGGCTGTTCACGATGGTTTTGATGCGATCTGTCGTCTGCCGGGTATTCGCCCGGATCTATTGTTGGTCGCCAGTGAACTGCCACGCCTGACAGGTTTACAGATATGTACGCTGCTGCGCCAGTGCCCGGATTTCAGCGCATTACCGGTTGTGTTGATGGTTAATGACAAGTCCGCCGTCAGCAGAATCCAGGCGCAAATGCTGGGTGCCAGTGAATGTCTGTCCAAGCCGTTCAGACGCTCCGAGCTTGAAGCGGTACTAACTCGCCTGGTCGAACGTAACAGCGTACTGACGGCAGTGGCGTGAACACGGTTTTTATTCTGGATGACAATCGGCGCAATGCGCTGCAGTTGTCGCAGTGTTTGCAGGCTATGGGGGCTTTCACCTGCATTGCGCTGGACAGTCTGGCTGATTTCAGGCGGCAGTCACGTCATTGCCGCGAGGGCGTGGTGCTGGTTGAGCTGGTGCAGTCGCGCAGTAATGGTTTTGAGTTAGCCGCCGCTTTGCTTCACCAGTCACGTTTTCCGGTCATTCTCATCAGTTCCCGCGGACTGCCTGCAGATTCAGCATGGGCCAAAGCACGCGGAATCCAGCATATTGTTGAGCGTAGACAGGGGCTTTGCGCTTTGCTGGCCTGTATCAACAATGTATTGCAGGGGGCGCCGGTTTGCACTGCGATCGCTGAGGCCGTACCAGAACCCTTGTTACCAACTGCTGTACAGCATTTTGTTTCTGCAGCGGATACACCTGAGCCCGACACGCAGCTGGCAGCTCAGCGGCTAAGGACATTCTGCGTCGGCTTGTGGCGCGAGTTGATAACAGAACTGAAGCCAGTAACTGAGGTATCGTCGCCCTGGCCCGTTAAAGCGGAGGCGTTGTGGCAACAACTGTGCTCCTTGCTGGTTTTTTTGCAGATTCCTGTGCCCGCCGCTGAGCTGCGCAGTGTGGTTGTTTTAGGTGCAGAACTGGAGGTGGCGCATGTGGATCACAGGCAGCACTCGCTTCTTGTTATTGTGGCGAAAACTCTCTGCCGTCAGGCTATGCAGACAAGTGCAGACTGGCGCAGGTTGTTGCAGCTGACGTTGCTGATACGCACTCTGACAGAGGCTGAATCAGAGGCCGCATCAACAGAGCAGGCACAGCTCAAAGAGCTGTGCATCGCTATAGAAGACGTCGCCATTCCCTGTTTGTATGGTCCTCCTCCGGTCAGCAGCGCGACAAAGACTGCGGTGCCAGCACAGGATGGCTGGCAACAGGTTGTTGCTTCTGTTCTGATCCAGCTGCCAGCGCTGGACATGACGACGCTGGAGCATTGGCATGTCAGTATTTACCAACTGCGCAGCTGGCTCGATTGTTATATCGAAATTTCCACGACCAGTTCCTTGCCGGCAGAGCAATCTGTGCGCGCATGGAGCCAGCTGATTAGCGTGCTCTATAACATTCTGAGCCATCTATTATTGCCGCTGGCCTCGGGGCTGCGCCGATCACGCTGTCCGCCGGATCTGTGTGCAGCAACTGCCGAACTTGTAATGCTGGCGGCAGATACTAAAGACCTGGTTCCCTCACACACTTTGATGCGGCGGTTGATGGCACTGGAGTTGTCGCCAGCCGTATCAATTCCAGTCCATCAGCGCACGGAACAGCAACTGCTGGCTGCTGGCCTGTGCCTGTTATCAAGGCCTGCTCAATTGCTGGGGCAGCTGGTTGCAGACCATCAGCAGGCGGGTACCTTGCTGGTGGAATTACGCCACGAGCTGCGCTTGCTGCTGGAGGGCGCAAGACGCTGGAAAGTGGTGCACGTCGAAAGCCTGGTTACGCTAATGACCCTGTGTTACCAGCGTATTGATGGCAATCCTCAGCTGTTGGGGCAACGGCGCTGGCGCCTGATTCTCGGGCGCGCGCACCGACATTTGTGCCGTCTGCTGGATCATGCGGCAGTGTGGCAAACGCCGGTCAGGAAAAATGAGGCCAGTCGTTATAACCGCCTGCTGGACGACTTGTTTTTGCTGCTTGACCTGGAGGAATACAAAGAGGCTCAGCTTGCTCTTCAACCCTGTGTGAAAAAAGACTGGCAGTACTGTCTGCGCTTTAACCGTCGTATCAGGCTATTGATGCAAGTGCAGCAACGCGAGCAAATCGACTGCAGCACGCTGATACAAACATTGGTGGCTGGCCAGCACAAGCTGCTGCAACAGCATGTTACGGTGCCGTCTGTTGTCTAGGCCATGACGCTGTAAAGTGGATATAATGCCGCCTTTACGCAGAGGCAAGAGCAAAATTCAGTGAGTGCTATCGGTTTTGTCTGGGGAGTTGGCGGAATTCTGCTGCTCCTGACGTTCGCAATCGTCCGCTTAAGTGGCGTGGCTCTCGAGCTTGAGAACTTTGAGTTATCAATCTGGCATTGGTTTGGTATGGCGGCCTGGTTTGCTTATATGGTGTGGGCAGAAGGCTACAAGGGTTTCCATCGTGCTTTTGCGCCGCGAGTGGTAGTCAGGGCCAGTTATCTGGCTGCCAATCCGCGCCCACTGCATGTGTTGCTGGCGCCGTTGTTCTGTATGGGATACATCCATGCCACACCTCGCCGCAGACTGATGTCGATTGCATTAAGCGGCATGATTGTCAGTTTTGTTCTGGCGGTTCGTATGTTGCCTCAACCATGGCGCGGAATTATTGATGTGGGTGTCGTAGCCGGCCTGGCCGTTGGCGTAGGTTCCATCATTTATTACCTCCTGCAGCTGAAGCAGGCAGGTGCCGCCAGTCTGCCGGTGGCCGCCGATGTCCCGGCCTGATTCCCTTATCGGTCCGCATCGCGTCTGCGCAATTATTGTGACGTGGCAGCCTGAGTTGCCCGCGCTGGAAACCCTGTTTAGTTCGCTGTTATCCCAGCACTGCCCGCTGATTGTGATCGACAATGGTTCGGCCAACATCAGCGAGCTGGAGTTGTTGCTGGATCAGCTGTCAGCTGTGTATCCACATTTACCAGCCCCGGTTCTGGTGCGCTGGCAACAGAACCAGGGGCTTGCTCTGGCAATGAACGAAGGTCTAAACCAGGCTCGTCGAGTCGGGTATCCCTTTGTGTTGCTGTTTGATCAGGACAGCCAGATCAGTGCGGATTTTGTGTCGGCAATGCTGGCGCAACAGCAGCAGCTGGAATCCGCTATGGATCAACCAATTGCAGCCATAGGGCCCAGGCTGCAGGATCCACAATCCGGGCGTAGAACGCCGTTTCGTTGTTTTCGCTGGACGCGCCGCTCCGATGCCGCACTGGCGGGATTTGAAGGCGTCTATGAAACCGATTTCCTTATTTCCTCAGGCAGTCTGATTTCGATGTCTGCGCTGGATGTCGCAGGAGATATGAAAGCCGACTACTTCATCGACAATATCGATCTGGAGTGGTGTTTCCGTGCCAAGGCCAAAGGTTTTGCGCTCTACGGCACCGACAAGGCCGTGCTGTTTCACCGCATTGGTGAAAGCAGTCAAAACCCGCTGGTTGCAGCCGGCATCCTGGTGCAGCACAGTCCGCTGCGCAGCTATTATTCAACACGTAACCGTATTCACTTGTGGCGTCAGCCTTATGCGCCGTTTGACTGGAAAATGCGCGACCGTATACGTTTTGTGTTGAAGTCCCTGTGGCTGGTCTGTTTTACGGATAAGCGCAAACAATACTGGCAACAGATTCGCCGTGGTATCAAGGATTCAGGAGCTCTGTCGTGAGTCGTATTCTGGTGCTGCTGCCGGTGTATAACGGCGAAAAATATCTACAAGAGCAGATTAATTCCATCCTGTCGCAATCCCATCCGGATCTGCTACTGGTTTGTCGTGATGATGGTTCTACTGACGCTTCGCTGGCGCTGTTACAGGACTCTGCCAGCCGTTTCCCTGACAGGGTTCAGCTATTACAGGATGGCAAGGGCAACCTCGGTGCCTCCGGCAGTTTTTCAGAATTGATGCAATGGGCGCTGGCTAATTATGGTGATCAGCCTGATACCTTTGTTGCGCTGGCAGATCAGGACGACACCTGGCACCTCGATAAACTGGAGTGCTGCCTGCAGGCGTTGCTTTTGGCTGAGGCAGACGCTGCTTGTCTGCCTGTACTGGTGCACAGTGATCTCAGAGTAGTCACAGCAGAGGGCGAGGAAATTTCACCTTCGTTGATGCGCTTTCAGGGGCTTGATCCCTCACACACAAATTTTCCAGCCCAGCTGATCAGCAATACTGTCACCGGTTGTACCAGTTTGATGAACATGGCGCTGTTAAAAAAAGCGCTGCCAGTTCCGGCTGAGGCAGTGATGCATGATTGGTGGCTGTCGCTGGTTGCCAGCGCATTTGGTCGGCTGGTGTTTGTGCCGCGCCCGTTGGTGGAATACCGACAGCACGGTCGCAATACCTTGGGAGCTCGTGAACACAAAAAGGCTGCACTGAACCTGCAGACTTTCATAAAAATTTTCCAGATCAGAAAGTCTGCAGCAGCGCAGAAACTGTTTGAAGAGGCGGCTGCGCAGGCGCTTGCCTTCGAAGCACGTTTTGATAACTCTCTAAACTTGCAGGACCGCCAAATTATAAAAGAAGTGGTGTTGTTGCCTCAGTTAAACCTGTGGCAACAACGACTGAAATTCAGAAGGTTAAAGCGCTTCAGCTTTTTTAGGTAATCTCGCTTAAATCCGCGTCTTAATCCTGTGTCCTTATCTGGCGTATAGTGGCGAGCCTGTTTTTCATCAGTTTGCCAACTGCCGCAGGCGAAAACTCTTCTTCGATAGTCTGTTTGGCTTTTGCACCCAGTTGTGCAGCTGTCTGCGGATTTTCAGCCAGGGATTTCATCGACAGTGCCGCGTGATCTACATCAGGCTCTGCCCAGATCTGGCCCTTGTTGTACGGGCCGTAGTCATCTTCCAGCATGGTCAGTGTGTAGTTCACACAGATGCTATTGTCCGGGCGCATGTAGTCGCTATTGCCAGACCAGTAGGTAGCAATCACTACCTTGCCCAGTGCCATCGCTTCGGCCGGACCAAAACCGAATCCTTCCGAGCGGTGCAGCGACAGGAAGCAGTCGCAGCTGGCGATCAAGGAGTTAACTTCCATGCGACTATAAACTTTGTCGAGGAAGAAAATATTCTGGTGTGATCCGGTTTTTTCTTTCAGGCTAGCCAGCGCTTCGGCTGAGGCATTATTCACCTTGATAACCAGGCCAACACTGCTGTCGTCAGGCGCAAAAGCCTTGCGGAAAGCGGCGATGGCGCCGTATGGATTTTTCCGCTCCTGGCGGCTGTGAGTGTCAAACATCATCAGGAACAGCAAGCGGTTTTCCGGCAAGCCGAAGTGTTTACGCGTGATCGCAGCGTCGTGACGCACTTCAATAGCATGAGGAATGCGCACCACCGGTACTGGCGATTTGGCGGCCACAGCATCCTGTACAAATCCAGACGGTACCCAGATTTCATCAAAGTGCAAGAAGGCTTTTTCCCAGTCTTTGGGGATAATTGGCAGTTCCCAGGCCCAGTAACCAATTCTGTAATGGTCGTCAAAATATTCAGGCGGCAGTTCGCTGATAACCTGCAGCGCATGGTCCGGGTTCACGTGCAGCAGCGTCACATCGTAAGGTGTGGAGTCGAGTTCCTTGTGCTGCCAACTCAGATCACCCATGCGTGAAGGGTTGCCAGAGGTCACACAAATAATGCCAAAAGCTTCGTCCACTGCATCCAGTGCGCGCGCATCACTGCGCGCGCCTTCACCAATACCCATTTCGGCACGGGTATAACCAATCAGGTTCACGCCGGGAATCTGTGGGACAGAGTGTGAGCGTGTTGTACCAAGTTCAAAGTTTGCAGAGCCACTTACGCGAACGCTGTTTGCCTGCAAGCTGAAGTCACAGCTTTCGCTTGAAAGATTGGGGTTGTAGTAATCGTCGCCGGCAATAAAACGTTTGCCCCAACGTTGCCACATGGCCTTCTCGTCTTCTTTGGGCACTTCCTTCTTGCGGCTGATACTTTCGTGGTGAATCAGATTGCAAAGCGGTGTCCATATATTGCGGTAACCCTGTTCCAGCAGGCGCAGACACAGATCCACATCGTTACCTACGACGGCCAGCTCTTCGTCGAAACCACCGATTTTTTCGAACTTCTGGCGCGTGACCATCAGGCAGGCGCCGGTGTTTGCCGACACTTCCCGTACGGTCTGGTGCAGCTGTCTATAAATATTCAATGATGGTGTACGTTTGTGGAACAAGTGAATACCACCGCCGCCGTAGTTCACCAGCATCACACCGGTGTGCTGCAGCGCGCCGTTTGGATAATAGAGCAGGGCGCCTACTGCACCGACGTCCTCACGCTGTGCCTGTCTGACCAAATGGTGAAGCCAGTCGCCACTGGTAATTTCAATATCGTCGTTAAGGAACAGATACAGATCACCGTCAGCGTGACGTGTTCCGATATTGTTCAGACGCGCCCAGTTAAAGGGTTCGTTAACTTCGATAACCTTGAACTGTTTATCGCGCAGATACTGAATACCATCCGGATACTTGCCGCGGCCGTTGTCCAGAATAATGACTTCGTAGTTCGGGTATGTAGTCTTGTCCAGCAGCGAATCAATACAGGGCTTGACCAGCTCCATCTTTCCCATGGTCGGGATAATGATGGAAACCTTGGGTGTGTCTTTTAGTGGCCAGAGTACGGCACGCGGATAACCGTCGCGCTCCAGTACTTCGGCATCCGCCTCCTTGTTAGCAAGCCAGCGGCGCAGGACAGCGGTCTCGTGTTGGGGCAAGTTTGCAGGTATCACTTTTTTGTTAGCAGACCAGAGCATTGCCGGTACGCGCGTAATGCCACTGCTGCCGGCCTTGTTTGCAACATCAAGCAAAAGTCCGTAACGCCAGGCCGGATTGTTTGTATCCAGACTCAGTGCTGATGGCAGCAGGTCGCTGCTGAATACAAAAACCTCGCCAATGTAATTGCTGCACAGCAGATGCTCCGGTGACCATTGTGGTGTAAACACAGGTTCGGAATGATCCCCGGATTCATCCAGCAGATCGTGGTCGCTGTACACCAGACGCAGGTTCGGTTGTGACTGTGTCAGTGCTGCAAATTCGTATAGCGCATGAGGAGCCAGAATTTCGCCGGCTCTGAGGATGATGATCCATGCGTTCTGGTTGCCAAGTGTTTCCAGCGCTGGGTTTAGAGCTTTATGCCACTGCGCCGAAATATCATCGATATTTTTGCTGCGCTCGCCGTGGATATGCAGATTCCAGTGCGGCCAGGCCTGCTCAGTCAGACTGGACACAGTCGCCCGCAATGCGGCTTCGTCGTTTACATCGGTGATCAGTATATGGAAGCGACTAGCCGCTGTGGCAGTTGCTTTGCCGGCCGTAACTTTTATTGCTGCCAGCTCACTCTGATCGGGGGTATTGCGCCAGTACCAGGCGTTATAAATATCCTGGCTTTTTAAAACGGTAAATTCGCTGACAATGCTGGCGTGTTCATTGGCATTGTCATAAACACGCAACTCGAGTTTATGCGCACCGGCAGCTTGATCCTGCAGCGAAATCTCGTGATAAAAACCCGCATTTTTGATGTCGGGCAGATCAGGAAAAAGTTCGGCTACGTCTGGTCGACTGACACCGTTGCTGAAAGACTCAGCCAGGTTGCCATCTATCCAGGCTTCAATTCTATTAATGCCATTTTTTGAGCAGCACCAGCCGGCAAGTGTCAGGTGTTCGGCAAATTCGCGCTGGGTGCCGCCGGGTGAATCCAGACAGCAACGTACCGGGCCACTGACCTGCTGTTGTGGTACAGATGCAGGTGTTTGTTGTCTCAGTCCATCAATCTTGCGACGCAACCAGCGCAGCGGGCCGGTAATACGCCAGGACAGCGAGCTTTGCAGCAACTGAATGTGTTGCCAGTACTGGTCAGCAACAGCACGAGCTTCCTGCAGCTCTGCCTGTTTGCGATTGATGCTATGGTTAAGTTTGCTTATGTTCTGGTTGAGTGTACGAGCCTGGTTGTGCAGTAGCGCAAGATCGTCGTTCAGCCGTCTGATATCGCTATGTAAGGCCAGGCTGGCCTTGTCCAGTGAACCCAGTGTCTGGTTCAGCTGCGCGCCGTTCCAGTGCGGCAGCCATTTGTCGAATACCTTTTCGCGTGAGCAGGCAATCAGATGTCCCGGCTGGTACCGTGTCATTGGATCATCGGATGCAGTGTTCGACTCCCCGCCACGACGGTAAAAAGCGGTGACGGCCTTGATGTGCACAAAATCCGTACGAGCAGCCAGTTGTAACCAGAAATCCCAGTCCTCAAAAATCTCCAGATTGTCATCAAAACCAACGTCGGCACCCAGCAATGATTTTCTGAACAGCGCTGAATGAATTGGAATGAAGTTGTCGCGACGCAGTCGTGCCGGGTCGTACTCAATATCGAAAATATCTTCGGTGAGTTCGCCGTTGGCCGTTGTGATTTGAGTGCTGCTGTAGGCAACTCCAACACGACTATTCTGCTCAAGAACGGCTGCCAGCTGTTCAATGTGGTCTTCAGAAATCCAGTCGTCTTCATCAAGGAAAAACAGAAAATCACCACTGGCATTTTGCAGAGCAAGATTAGCTGCAGCGGAACGGTTCAGTTGCTGGCCAGTGGAGACTTCGCGCAGCTGAAAGCGCAAGTCCAGTCCCTGGTGCCGGGTTAAACCTTTGCCACTGGCATCCACCAGTACAACTTCAACGTTGTCGTAACTCTGCTTGTTTACCGATTCCAGCGCTTGCGTCAGTTCGGGTCGGTTCATGCTTCTGCAAAGAACTGAAACCAGAGGCCTTGATGATGTGTTGGGTGAGGAGGTCACAAAAAATTCCAGAATGGCTAGCGGATCGTCAGTCGGTTAATCAGCGAACCCAGAACTTCGGCAATAAAATCCAGGAACAGGGTGTCCAGTTCTTCTGTGAAGTAGTCCTGGGACTGATTGCCAATAGCCAGAATGGCATGCAGGCTGTTTTGATGAGTAACCGGGCACAGTGCCGCCGAGCGTTGTGCAGCGTTGGCATTCGGGAACAGCAGTTGCGAGGTTTCCTTGTCTAGCGCTTGGCACAGAACACGTTTGCTGCGGAACAGCGATGGGAAGCGTTTCTGTAATTCACCGGCAGTTGCCGGTGTGTCGATCATAATCAGTCGGCAGGCATCAATGCCCGGCTGTGTTTCCAGATTTGCTGCAGTGACTGAGCATAGAGATGTCAGCTCGGTTTCTTCCAGCAGCATCAGAATCAGATTGCGCGTGACGCTGAAAAGCTGGTCGTTGTAGCGGGCGTTTTCAAGCAGCGCATTAAGCGTGTGACGTGACTCCATGCTGCGTTCGCGCAGAATTTTCACTTGACGTTCCAGCAGTGAAACGGCTTTGCCACTTTCGTGTGGAACGGTCATCTCCGCCAGCAGACTGTCGCGATCGGTAAAAAAATCGGGATGTTGCTTGAGCCAGGCAGCCACGTCCTCTGCACTGAGTGCAGGCGTACCTGAGTCGGATTTGCGCGCGGGTGAAAGATCACTGCTCATGTCTGCTTCCTGTTATTTTGACATTGTTCCAAGGTGCTTACAGCTGCACGGTTCCTTCAAAGACGCTGACGGCCGGCCCGGTCATCACCACCGGAGTGCCTTCGCCGTGCCATTCAATCTGCAGCTCGCCGCCATTAAGGATTGCTCGCACACGCGAGTCCAACAAACCCGCCTGAATGCCGCAAACGACCGCTGCACAGGTGCCAGTACCGCAGGCCTCGGTTTCGCCGGCGCCGCGCTCAAAAACACGCAGCCGGATTGTATTGCGATCAATGATCTGCATAAAACCGACGTTTACACCTTGAGGGAACGCCTGCGACCAGGTGCACATAACCGCGCCGAGTGTGTTCACAGGTGCCTGGTCACAGTCACTGACGGTCAGCACAATATGGGGATTTCCCATGGACACGGCCTGAAACTGTGCTGTCACCCTTTCTGCAGAACCGGGCGCAGCCGGTACGCTCAGCGTGTAAATATCCTGGCGTGCAGGTGCTGTAAAAGGTAGCGAAGCCGGTTCAAAGTCCGGGGCGCCCATGTCTACAGATACCTGACCGTCCTCATGTGTGTGTAGTTCCAGCATGCGGTTCAGGGTCTGCACACGAATCGGACTACGTGCGATCAGGCCGCGGTTAAGCACATAACGGGCAAAACAGCGTGCGCCATTGCCGCAGTGTTCTACTTCTGAGCCGTCAGGATTAAAAATCCGGTAATTAAAATCGGCGTCCGGACGCTGTGGCGGACCGATGATCAGCAGCTGGTCAAAACCGATGCCGCGCCGGCGATCACCTAGCATACGAATTTGCTCCCGGTTGAGTTCAACCGGGTTGGAGATGGTGTCCAGCACCATGAAGTCATTGCCAAGGCCATGCATTTTGGTAAATGGCACGCGCGGGCCAGTATTGGGGCGGCTCATGGTGTCAGTCGGTTAATACCTGTTCGAGATTCAGTTGATAATCAATGGTTTCGCGCTGACGAACAACAGTCGCACGATTTCCATCAACCATGATTTCAGCAGCGCGGTTGCGAGTGTTGTAATTGGAGCTCATAACAAAACCGTAAGCGCCGGCTGAGCGTACCGCCAGCAGGTCACCCGGTGCAATGCGCAGCGGCCTGTCCTTGCCCAGGAAGTCGCCGGATTCACAGACAGGTCCAACAACGTCGTAAATCAGCTCGGGCCGCTGCTCCAGCGCATCACCGGTACTGGCTTGTTGTACTGCCACGATTTCCTGCCAGGCGCTATAAAGTGATGGCCGCAGCAGGTCATTCATTGCTGCGTCCACAATAGCAAAATGCTTGTGCGGCGTATGTTTCAAAAATTCCACACGTGTCAGCAGAACGCCGGCGTTGGCGCAGATGGAACGGCCAGGCTCCATGATCAGAGTCAAGTCGCGTCCGGTCAGCAGTTGTTTGATAGCATTGATCAGCTCAGCAGGCGCCGGAGGAGTCTCTTTGTTGTAAACCACGCCAAGTCCGCCGCCCACATCAATGTGATGTAAATGTATGCCGACACCTGCCAGGCGATCCACCAGATTGAGTACACGTTGCACTGCGTCCAGATAGGGGGCAATGGTGGTCAGCTGGGAGCCGATATGGCAGTCCACACCCACAATATCAATATGGCTCATCGCGGCTGCCCGACGGTACACATCAAAGGCGGCGTTGATATCAATACCAAACTTGTTTTCTTTCAGCCCGGTGGAGATATAAGGGTGTGTGCCGGCATCAACGTCCGGGTTGACGCGCAGTGAGATCGGAGCACGTTTGCCCAGGCGGCCGGCTACTGCATTGATGCGGTCCAGCTCAGGGTCCGACTCGACGTTGAAGCACAGGATGCCGGCTTCAAGCGCCATTTCGATTTCGGCTTCGGTCTTGCCAAGGCCGGAGAAAATAACTTTGGCAGGATCTCCGCCGGCACGGATTACCCGCGCAAGTTCGCCGCCGGAAACAATGTCAAAACCTGCGCCCTGACGTGCAAGTACATCCAGTACCGCCAGGTTGGAGTTGGCCTTGACCGCAAAACAGGTCAGGTGTGCAGTGCCCTGCAGCGCATCTTCATAGGCGCGCAGATTATGCTCCAGGGCCCGACGCGAGTACACGTAACAGGGAGTTCCAAACTGTTCTGCAATGCTGCTTAAAGACAGGTCTTCAGCTGTGAGTTCGCCGTTCTGATATTGAAATGGATTCATAATGTCCTGATTCGGTCGGGGGCGTTGTCACAGACGATACAGGGCGCTGCAGCGGACCTTTTTGCCCACATGCAGTCAGCAAAACTGTCAGAGTTGCCAGTACTCCAAACAACACGATGCGGATGGAGGTTCTGGCTACGCGATCAGTAATCATAGGTATCTATCCCGGGGTCTGTGGTCTGCCCGTTAAATTGGTGCGAATTATACCCTGTAATAGCCTCAAACTGCGACTGACAGGGCTGGTTCAGTGGTTATCATTACCCAACTGGCTAGTCGCTGCCCATCCCGTCATATGCGACAGTGTGTGTTGGGTACTGACAGGGACAGGGGTATGCTTGCCATACCAAGTGAGAAAAATAAGATGACAAGGAGTATTCGGGTGCGCATTTTGTTGATCGATGATCACGACCTGTTCCGCGAGGGCCTCAAATATCTGCTGCCGGTACTGGAAGAGGGCGTTCAGTACTACGAAGCCGGCAGTCTTGAGACCGCTATGGCGCTGGACTATCCGTCCGAACCGGACCAGCCCATCGATCTGGTGCTGATGGATTTATATATGCCCGGCACACAGGGCATAGACGCATTGGCTATCTGCCGCCAGCGTTTTGAAAATGCCAGTCTGGTGGTGGTCTCCGGCGAAGAAGACCCGCGAATTATCCGCGATGCCATCGACAAGGGCGCGGCAGGTTTTATTCCCAAGTCGTCTTCACGCGAAGTGTTGGAAAAAGCGCTGAAAGTGGTGCTGGGCGGTGGTACCTGGTTGCCTGATCGTGCGCTGCAGCCGGTCACAAAAACGCTGATGCCTGATCAGGAAACCCTGGACGAGTCCGTGCAGCAGTTGTCACGACGGCAGTTCGAAGTGCTGATGAAGGCGGTTCAGGGCAAGTCCAACAAAACCATTGCCAGGGAGCTGGACATTTCAGATCACACTGTCAAAGCGCACCTGTCGGTGGCATACAAGGTGCTGGGTGTTCATAACCGTACCGAGGCGGTTTACGCGGCAGCCAAACTAGGATTCCAGCCCACCCAGGTCTCGGTGTTCAACTATAGCCCTGCTCTGGATGAGGTCCAGATGCAATGACAAACTGGTTGTCAGAGCCGATTGAACGTTTGCTGGCTACTACCAGCGCCAAGGTGCTGACAACCGACATTTTGATTGCAGGTTCAGGTTACGGGGCTGCCATGGCTGCCCTGGCCATCCTCGAGCGCTACGCTCCCTCTCAAAAGCCTGAAGGCGCGCCTCCCAACGTCTGGGTTTTTGAAGCCGGCCGCGAGTACGTGCCGGAAGACTTTCCAAAAACCATCGCTGAGTTACCTGGATTTGTCAGTGCAGGCAATCTGAATTCCACGGCCTTGTGGGATGTGCGGCGCGGAGACGGTGTGATCAGTATCGCCGGCCGCGGACTCGGCGGCACATCTCTGGTTAATGCCAATGTCGCTGCGCGTGTAGATCCGGCAGTGTTTGACAGCTGGCCAGACAATAACAGGGTGAACTGGCACCATCGCCTGTCGGCCTTCTACGACAAAATTGAAAATTTATTGGGAGTGCAACGTTATCCCGATATAGATCAGTCCAGCACCTGCAAGGCGCTATCCGACAGTGCACGTGCGCTCGGCGCGACGCTCGAAAGTGCACCGCTGACCATCAACTTTACCGGAGCCGGCATCCATAGTGCTGACCATGGACCGTGTAACAGTTGTGGAAACTGTGTAGTGGGTTGTCATTCGGGGGCAAAGGGTTCTTTAAATCTGAATGCCTGGCCGTTGGCAAAACAGATGGGCGCCGGTTTGTATACCGGTGTGCAGGTGCGCTCCCTCAAACGTAATCCCGACGGCACATGGCAAGTCATCTGCGCGCCGACTGGGCGGCCGTCAGCTGTTTTTGAAGTTAATGCTGCCACTGTGATATTGGCCGCTGGCACTCTGGGCAGCACCGAAATTCTCAAACGATCCGCCCAACTGGGACTATCACTGTCATCAAGGCTGGGGCAAAAATTTTCGCTGAATGGCGATGCACTGGTCGCCGCCATAGGCCAGCAAGACCGGGTAGGTGATCCATCCAGCGTGCCCGGCGAGGATCCTCCGCGCACAGCACCTGGTCCTACCATTGCAGGCATGGCCAGAGTTTGTCTCAGTGAAGCGCACACCGCCTCCGCTGCCAGCTGGATTACGATTGAAGATGCGCAGATTCCTTATGCCCTGCATCAGATATGGCAGGAGATGATTGTCAGCCAGGCGCTATTGCGTCGGTTTGGCGATGGCAGTGTTTCGGCCTGGCATCAGCATAATGTGTCACATGACCCATTGGCGATTTCGGAGGAGCTTGCTGCTCATACACAAACACTGTTGATTATGGGGCACGATGACGCCCGCGGCGAGCTCAAATGGGAAGATGACAGACTCAAACCCAGCTGGGAGCACAACAACGACACATATTATCGGGTGCTTGACCAACGGCTGCGCAAAAACGAGAAGATTGTTTTTAACGGTGGTTTGTATGCGCCCAATCTGATTTCACAACCGTTACCTCCAGGTTTTGAAGACGTGCTTGAAGGCGCCTCGCAAATGCAGGGGCTGCGCCTGACTGTACATCCGCTTGGGGGCTGCTGTATTGGCCGTAGCTCAGAAGACGGCGTGGTCAATACCGATGGACAGGTCTTTGTGGGAGACCCGGCCGGTAACAGTGCGGTCTACGATAATTTGTATGTGATGGACGGGGCAGTGATACCGGGGGCCATCGGCATCAATCCGTTTTTGACCATTGCCAGCCTCAGTTATGCTCTGGCCAGTATCTTGCAGATTCGCCGATTGACAGCGGCGTGTGATGATGCCGACAGAATTCCTCTGGTGAATTTGCAGGATTTCCCACCACTGGAGCAGTATCGCAGCATCCCTCGTGGTACACGCTGGCAAGTGACACCTGATCACAAACGTGCGGTAGAGGCTGTGTTCAGGGAACGCCTGGTTTGCCATTTACAAAAAAGCCACCGCTCACGCATGCCCTGGAGTGCGACAGTGGATGCGACGGCAGAGGACGTAAAAACTCTGTTAGTTGACCTGCCGCTGCCACCGGCATTTAACGCACTGGTGCTGGACGCACAGTTTGAGTTTAGTGGTGAACAGTCGCTGGACCGGTGGATACGCAGTCCAGGTACAAAACTGCCTGCCATGGCAGAACTCAGCGCAGATGCCGGTGAGAATGTTTTTACGATTAATGACGCTGCCCTGATTCCGCTGGCGACGCTGAGTGGTTTTGTGCGCTTGGGTATCGGCGACAACAAACAGCCCGGCAAGATTCGACGCTTGCAGAGAACGCTTGGTGCAGTCTTGAGATTTTTGCACTTCCGCAGCATGGATCTGCTGGTCAAATTGCCACGAAGCCTGGTCAAACTGGTGTTGTCGAGACAGGCGCTGGCAGTGCGCGACAGTGACTTGCGTAAAAAATCAGCGCGGACTATCTGGCAACAGTTAAAGGAATTCTGGCGTATTGCCGGATTACAATCGTCGCCCCGTTATCTGGAATACGAATTTTCAAACAATACCGGGTTGCGCTTTGTGGGACACAAGACCCTTGCATATGGGTTTAAGCAGCGCGATCTTCTGGCCGCGTTGATGACACTGCCGCTGCAAGTCCAAAACAAGTCGCGAAAACAAACAATGCTGTTTGAGATGGATGCGGTTCGCGTGACAGATGGCCCCTCGCCACTGCAGATAACGCGCTCGCCTGATTTACCGGCCTCAGTCATGGCTGTCGGTGGATTAGCCATGTATTTTCTGCGCATGATCATGAATACCCATTTCTGGTCATTTGCGGCACCGGCCTATAAACAGTTTGCATCCAGGCAGGAGCTGGAAACTACTACGCGCCAGGGACGTTTTATGGAACCACCGGAGTTCATTTTTTATGGTCCTGGTGGCAAAAAACAAAGCATGCCGCGTGAGAAATTTGAACACTGTGTCATGCAGTCTGGCCAGCTGAGGCCACTGGCCAGACTGGTGCGCTACCAACCATCAGACGGAGATCAGAACAATCGGCGCGCCCTGTTGCTGGTGCACGGACTGGCTCACAGCAGTCGTGTGTTCTGGACAGACACCTTGCGCTGCAATTTTGTGCAGTACTTCCTTGAGCAGAATTACGATGTCTGGGTGCTCGATCATCGCGCCAGTGCCAATTACATACGTCAAATCAATCCGCACGATAAATGGGACGATATTGCACTGGATGATGTGCCCTGGGCAGTCAAAACCATTTTTAATCAAATCAACCTGCTGGCCGTGCCGGGGCAGGAAAAACATGTTCATGTTTTTTCCCATTGTATCGGGGCAGGAGCCGTGGCGATGGCGGTGCTCGCTGGCAAACTCAACTATGAGCAGCGTCAGCTCGACGGCAACTTTGTACAACGCAGTATGCTGGCCTCTCTGGTGCCTCATGCCGTAACGCCGTGGCTGCATACCTCAGCAGAAAACCGGGCGCGTGCCAACGTCTGGGCCTGGGTCAAGGAACTGGAACCTATTCAGGTTATTGAGCCTATGCCCTACCGTGATCCTGAATTTCTGGAGCTGTTGTACGACCGCCTTGCGGCGCTGGCAATGACTGAAGACGAGCGCGAACAGTGGAGTCTTTGGCACGGTTTTACCGACTGGCGAGGTCCCGGGTTCGCGCAGAGTATTTATACACGCTACACAATTTTCTGGGGACGTCAGTGGTACAACCGTAATATTTCAGCACCGACCCGCTATGAATTTGCCGGAATGATTGGCCCGGTACCCATAGGAGTAATGCAGCAGGTTTATTTTTCGCTGACTCGTGGTTTGTTGTCCGATCATGAGGGCGGCAACAGTTATGTGCGCGAAGCCGCTTTTGCAAATCACTGGAATTTCCCCACGCTTTTTTTACACGGTAATCGCAACACGGTATTTGACCAGGAATCTTCTCGCCATTCTGCGGACCAGCTGACGCGCCTGAGAATTCGACAGCATATTGGACAGCGTTATGATGATGCTCTGGATCCTGAGCAGTATGCACGGCATCAAGTCTGGATTGAGGTGCTGGACAATTACGGCCACATGGACATGATTTTCAGCAAAACGGCAGACCAGGAAGTGTATCCACGCTTGCATGATTTTTTTACAGCCGCCGAAAAAAATGAGCTGGAAAATCTGTGTCAGCGCCGAATGGCGCTGCCTGGTGCTCGGGATTGGTTTTTACTGCAGTGCCGCGCTCGCAGCGCGGTAGTGCCGGTGCACAAACCACGAACAGGGCCGGTGATTTCCTCGCCGCGACGGGTTTCAGACAATACATTGCGAGTTCGAATTTGGGCAGAAGCTGAAGATTTTTGTGTGTATGCCGCAGAGGGAATTTCGGTCAGGCGCGTCACTGGAAAATCCGGCAAGACCCGTGCGCAGGCCATGCAGCATCTGCCGTATGACGGCCTGCATCACGTAGCACAATATTCAGAAAGCCGAGTCTGGCCAGAAGAGTTCTGGTTACATGAGGTTGATCTTGCGCTGCCGCTGTCAGATGCACTGACATTCAGCATAAAAATGCCCGGTGATGTAGCCACGGGGGCTGGAGCTACAATTCCTGCCCATGAGCAGGTGACACTGGAATGGCATTCGCTGCCCTGGTTCCAGCGCGCAACCGAACCCTATGCGGCTACATCCTCGCTGACCCTGCTGGCCGGGTCCTGCCTGTACCCAGGCTTGCCGTTTGAAAAAGAGCGCTCTTTTAACAGCTTCAAGGCAATGCGCCAGCATATCTTTGATGATCTTCAGTACGGTCGAGGGGCCGATGGTCTTTTGTTGCTGGGTGACCAGATTTATGCTGATGCGACCGCTGATCTGTTTGATCCAAAAACTCATTACGAACGCTACCGAAACCCTTATCGTCTTGCATTTAACCAACCCGACGTAGCGTATGTGCTGTCACATCTGCCCACCTGGTTTGTGGTAGATGATCATGAATACCGTGACAACTGGCGCGGATTTCATCACGATGATTTAAGAGATGAATACGAATACGCGCGCCGTATGGCGGGACTGTATCAGATGCATCAGGATTCGTCCTGGCATGTAGGCAGGGCAAAACTGTGGTACAACTTCAATTGTGCCGGGTACCCCATATTTGTATTCGATACCCGTACAGAGCGTCACTTTGATGCCAGTGCTCCGTCTCAGCTGTTGGATCTCGCGCAGTTATCCGCATTTGAGGAATGGCTGCGGCAGCAAACGTCCGAGGTTGTGATTCTGGCCAGCGGTTCGCCACTCGGGCCGATCTCACGCGCATTGCTGGCTTCACCGGCGATCGCTGAATCCGATGATTCTCTGCTGGCTTATCCAGGCTTTCTGGCGATCATCACCAAAGCCTTGGCTCAACACGCAGCCAATAAAAAAATTCTCTGGCTCACTGGCGATCCACATTTGTCTTGTGTAGCAAGTTTTGAACTGGAAACTGAAGGTCAGAAGGTGCCAGTTGTGCAAATATGTTGCTCCGGTTTAAATGCCCCGTTGCCGTTTGTGAACGCGCAGCGTGGAGACTATGATTGGGATACCCACTTTGAACTATCGCTGAAGGCATCCAAGGCCCGGGTAAGCATCAGGGGTATCCAGCACTTGCTTACGGATAACACCCGGCATTTTGTGCGCCTGGATATTGATGGCAGCCGCAATTTTACATTGTCTGTCCAGGCCTATGATGCCGGAGGCGAAGCGGTCGGATCTGCATTCATGACCGACTGGAAACACATACAGGAAAGCCCTGAATGAATCTGCTGCAGCGAATCACAGGATTTTCGCGCTATGAACAGGCTCTGGATCCATTGCTATTGAGCCAGACCATAGAGTCTCAGCATATGCGCGTATCGCAGTCACATCGTGCGCTTGTGCTGGTGATTGTCAGTGGTCTTTTTTATATCGCAGGGCTGTGGGATCAAGTCAGCCAGTGGCGACTGGTTACCTGGATCGGTCTGATTTTCCTGATGGCATTTACACGCATGCTGGTGTGTCGCTACGTTGAACGCAGTCTGTCTGCGACTACTGTGCCGATTCTTTATCGCAATGAGCTGCTGTTATATTTCAGCTCCATTGCCAGCACTCTGGTGGTTGGCTCCGGTTATTGGTGGATAGCGCTTGGGGCAAATGAACAAGTAGTTTTTGCTGTTGCCATGCTGACCCTGATTTATGCAATTGGCACTACCATCAATTCATCAATTCAGAACCGCGGATTTGCCTGGATGCTGATCAGCAATCTGGGGCAAGGCATAATTTTCCTCGCTTTTTTCCGCTCGCCTGCAGATGTGGAAACGCTGGCCGCGATGATTGCCATCACCATTTTGCTGATTCAGTTTGGCAAGCGCAGCTCCAGTGTATTCAGCGAGTCTATTCGCATTCGGGAGGAAAACCGCGAGCAGAATATCAAGCTGGAAAAAGACAAGCTGATCATTGAAAAGTCACTGAATGTAGCACGTAAGGCCAACGAGGAAAAAAACCGGTTTATGGCTGCTGCCAGTCACGATCTGCGTCAGCCCTTGCATGCGATGACATTGTTTCTGGGTAGTCTGCGGCATATGTCCAGAGATGAGCGCACGCGTGAACTGATAGACAAAATTGATGAAACCAGCTCAATTTTGCACGAGCAGTTCAACAGTCTTCTTGATCTATCCAAATTTGACGCCGGCGTTATCATCCCGGATGAAACTGAATTTCGCCTCGATCAGATGTTAAAAAATATTGCTGATGGAGCATTACAGGATGCGCAACAAAAAAATGTGAGTCTGCACCTGTATACCATGCCGGTTGTTATACGCTCGGACATGTTGCTGCTTGAGCGTCTGCTACGCAACCTGGTTACCAATGCGGTGCGTTATACCGACAAAGGGTCAGTAAGCATTCAGATGCGGCGGCAACGTAATGGGGTGGTCGTGTCGGTATTTGATACCGGGATCGGGATTTCCGAAGAAGATCAGGAAAATATATTTCGGGACTATTACCAGGTCAGCAACAAGGTGCGCAGTAAAAGTAAAGGTTCTGGCCTGGGCCTGGCGATAGTCAAACGTATTGCAGCGTTATTGGGTATCAGGATTACGCTCAAATCCCAGCTGGGCGCTGGCAGCACATTCAGCGCCCATATTCCGGCGCGTGTGCTGGCCGAGATGCCAGAGTCATCTGTGACAGATGACACTCCTGTCGAAGATATTTACATGGACCTGGAAGGTTTGCGTATTCTGGTGGTGGACGATGATCCGGCAATTATCGACGCGATGACGGGGCTGCTGCATACCTGGGGATGTCTGGTCGTCAGTGCGTCCTCGCCACAGCAGGTTGAGCGCTTGCTGAGATATGAACGTGATTTTGATGTTGTGCTGCTGGACGATATGCTGCATGACGACCTGATGGGGCTGGATCTTGCGCGGCGTCTGACTGAAAATTTCCCTGCCCAGCGCATTATTCTTGCCACAGGTAACGTTTCCGGTAGCCGTCTGGCTGAAATACGCAGTGCCGGATTTGAGGTGCTGGTCAAGCCGGTGGACTACCTGGTACTACGACGCGCTATCGCTGAAGCCATGATGCCGTAATTACCCATCCGGCTAATAGGATTGTCCAGAGGAGTGTGGAAGAATTCGCGCCAGCTGGAGACAACAGGACGTTGCAGGGGGAAGGAACCTCCGGACAGCAGGGCTACAAGTTTGATGGTGGAAGGGACGAAAGCAGGGTGCTTCCGTCCCTTTTTTGTTGTTGCGCCCCTGATACTGATGATCAGGGGCCAACAATCAGCGTGCGGCAATCAGCTCGCGCCCACGGGCAACGGCTGCACGAACCTGATTCGGCGCGGTACCACCAATATGGTCACGAGCCTGCACGGAACCTTCCAGACTGAGTACACCAAACACATCGTCCGCAATGATGTCAGAGAACTGTTGCAGTTCTGCCAGTGACAGCTCGCTCAGATCTTTGTTTTGCTGGATGCCATAGGCCACCGACTTGCCAACAATCTCGTGCGCATCGCGGAAAGCCAGACCTTTTTTCACCAGGTAATCGGCCAGATCAGTTGCAGTGGCATAACCTTTTTTTGCAGCCTGATACATATTCTGCTTTTTGGGTTTGATGGCTGGAACCATATCGCCGTAAGCCTTGAGGCAATCACGCAGCGTATCAATCAGGTCAAACAAAGGCTCCTTGTCTTCCTGATTGTCCTTGTTGTAGGCCAGAGGCTGAGATTTCATCAATGTCAGCAGTGCAACCAGATGACCGTTAACACGGCCGGTTTTGCCACGCACCAGCTCAGGTACGTCCGGGTTCTTTTTCTGTGGCATGATTGATGAACCTGTGCAGAAACGATCTGGCAGATCGATAAAATCAAATTGCGCAGAGGTCCACAGGATCAGCTCTTCGGAGAAGCGCGACAAGTGCGTCATGATCAGGCTGCCACAGGCGGCCAGTTCAATCGCAAAATCACGGTCACTGACGGAGTCCAGTGAGTTGCGCGTGGGCTCATCAAAACCAAGCTGCTCTGCAGTGAAATGGCGGTTGATCGGGTAGCTGGTGCCAGCCAGTGCGGCCGCGCCTAGTGGTGACCGGTTCAGACGTGTGCGGCAATCAATCAGACGGCTGTAATCGCGGTCCAGCATTTCAAACCAGGCCATCAGGTGATGACCGAAGGTGATGGGCTGCGCTGTTTGCAGGTGGGTAAAACCCGGCATGATGGTGTCAGCTTCACGCTCAGCTATATCCAGTAGGGCATTCTGCAAACGGGTCAGTTCGCTGGTGATAACGTCAATTTCATCACGTACATACAGGCGGATGTCAGTAGCCACCTGGTCGTTGCGCGAACGGCCGGTGTGCAGTTTTTTGCCGGTCAGACCAATGCGTTTGGTGAGCTCGGATTCGATGTTCATGTGGACATCTTCCAGCTCCACAGACCAGTTGAAGTTGCCGGCCTCAATATCCGCCTGTATGGCTTGCAGACCTTCAACAATAGCCGTGACTTCAGCGGCGGTCAGGATGCCAGCTTGTTCCAGCATGCGGGCATGAGCAATCGAACCACGAATATCCTGGCGGTACATGCGCTGGTCAAAATTGACGGAGGCGGTAAAGCGCTGCACAAAGGCATCGGTGGCTTCTGAGAATCGACCACCCCAGAGGGTGTGTCCGGGTGCACTGGGTTTCTGGCTCATGGGGATTACCTGCTGTTGAAAACGCGGCGCAGTATAACACGAGCGCATCGTCGCCAGCCGCTGTCTCAAAAAGCTCCGCTTGCAGCTGTCGCCACAATTCCGTCATTTTTTGGCGTAGAATGCCCCAAGACCTTCAATTTAATCCGGACAAGTGGAAAACGTATGGCTTCTGATGTAATCCGTATTGCTACCCGACGCAGCCCGCTGGCGCTGTGGCAGGCTGAATACGTGCGAGACGCACTGCTGGCGCGCAACCCAGGCCTGACTGTGGAGCTGGTGGGTATTGCCACCAAAGGCGACAAAATGCTGGATGTGCCACTGGCCAAAGTCGGTGGCAAGGCATTGTTCGTAAAAGAACTGGAAACAGCAATGCTGGACGGTGAAGCCGATCTGGCCGTGCATTCAATGAAAGACGTTCCGATGGAATTCCCGGAAGGGCTGTTTTTGCCAGTGATTTGCCCACGCGAAGATCCGCGTGATGCGTTTGTATCCAATCGATTCAAGTCAGTGGAAGAACTTCCTCTGGGTGCTCGCGTGGGAACCTCCAGTTTGCGTCGTCAGTGTCAGCTGCGCAGCCAGCGTCCGGACATTGTGATAGGCGATCTGCGCGGTAATGTGGGAACGCGTCTGGGCAAGCTCGACAGCGGTGAATTTGACGCAATTATTCTGGCATCGGCTGGTCTGATACGGTTGAAGCTGGAAGAAAGAATTACACAGTTTTTGCCGACGGCTTTTTCACTGCCAGCTGGCGGACAGGGAGCGGTTGGCATTGAATGTCGCGAAGGTGATCAGCGTATTCTGGACCTGCTGCAACCGTTACACCACCAGGACACTGCAGACCGAGTGATCGCAGAACGTGCGTTGAACAAGCGCCTCAATGGCGGTTGTCAGGTGCCCATCGCCTGTTTCGCAGAGCTGGAAGGTGATCAGCTGTACTTGCGTGGACTGGTGGGTTCTAACGACGGAACACGTATCCTGCGTACTGAAATCCGCGGGCATCGCAGTGAAGCTGAAGCGCTGGGGATCAAGGCTGCAGAGGATTTGCTGGCGCAGGGCGCTGATGCAATTCTGCAGGCGCTGTACGCAGCGCAATAGTTGATTGTTGAGACGTGCAGGACGAGGCAAGACATGGCTGAACAAACTTTGTCAGGTGTCACTGTTTTGTTGACCCGACCGGTAGAGCAGTCCGCGCCCATGGCAGCGGCGTTGCGCGATCTGGGGGCCGATGTGTGTGAATTACCCTTGATAGAAATCGAGGAAGTCACCGACGTTGATGCCTGCGAAAACATCAAATCGCTGATTCTGGATCTGGATCATTATACTGCTGCCATTTTTATCAGCATCAATGCTGCACGTATTGGCATGAAGTGGATTGACCGTTACTGGCCCCAGCTGCCAACAGGATTGAGTGCGTACACAGTCGGGCCTGGTACGGCAGAGGTGCTGCGTGAATTCGACTGGCCGGTGTTTTATCCTGAAACCGGCGTGACCAGCGAAGATCTGTTGGCCTTGCCCGGACTTAAAAACGTGGAAGGCCAGCGCATTGCATTGTTCCGTGGTGTAGGTGGCCGTGAACTGCTGGCAGAAACCTTACGTGCCCGTGGTGCTCGCGTAGATTATCTTGAGCTTTACAGACGTCATACTCCGGACTACAACGGCGATGTCATGGCTGGGCTTGTGCGCAATCATGGAATTAATGCTGTAGTGGTCAGCAGCGCACAAATTCTCGATGTGCTTTTACATTTTTTGCATCAGGACGCCAGTCTGATGAGAACCATCCCGGTGATTGTTCCATCCGAACGCGTCCGCCAGAGGGCCCTGGATGCAGGATTAAATATCGTAATCAATGCCGGTGGCATGGATGAAAAAGCGGTGGTCGCCAGCCTCAAGGCTGTGGCGCCGGTTATCTGCCCTCGTGTCTGAGAATTGGAGTAATTTCTGGTGACAGAGCAAACTGCTGAGAACAAAGCGGAAGAGGGCATTGATGCCACTCCTGAATTACCACCCAATCACGCGAAGCCCGGGCCGCAACGCTCACGCGGCGGCAATTGGCTGTTATGGTTGTTGTTGGTTGTGCTTGCTGGGGCATTTGGCGCCTTCTACTGGCAGCAAACACAACTTGCGCTGAGTCAGCGCGAGCAGTTGCAGCAAGTTGAAAGCAATTATCAGAGCCTGCAGCTGGCGCTTGAGCAGACCCGTAGTGGTGTGCAGTCAGAATTACAGGCGCAGGTTGAGCTGCTGGAAAGCAGTGCGTCCTTGCTGGAGCAGGCTATGTCCGAGCTGCAGCAACAGGAGCAGCAGGGTGCTCGTCAGCTACAGGAATTGCGTCAAGGTGTTGACCGTCAGTTGCAGGACACGCGCATGGTGGTGGGGACGCTGCAACGCCAGCTGACCAGCCTGCAACAGCGCGATACTCGGTGGCTGAATGCGGAAGCGGCGTACCTGATGCGGCTGGCCAATTATAAAGTCACGGTTGAGCACGATACACAAACAGCAGTGCAGCTATTGCAAACCATTGAGAGGCTGCTAGCTGATCAGCTCGATCCCGCCGCACGTTCTGCGCTGGGCAGTGTTGCCAACGACAGAGAGGCGTTGCAAAACGTCAATGTCCCGGACAAGCTGAACTTGTCGCGCCAGATCGACGTGTTGCTGCAAAAACTCGACACTATATCGATTGCCGCTGCGCGTGAACAAATCTATCAGCAAGGTATTGAGACTGCCCAGCAGCAGACCAGCGCGGTTGCGCAGCAACAAGGTTGGTCTGCTGCTTTGATAGATCTGTTACGCAGCATTTTTGTATGGCGCCGCTCACAACCCAGTGAGCTGGAGTTTTTGGCGCCGGATCAGGAAACCATGATCAAGCAGCAAATTCGCTTGCAGTTTGAACAAGCGCGTATGGCCGTAGTGCAAACCAACCAACAGCTGTTTGTGCAGTCGCTGCAACAGGTGGAAGCAGGTCTCACTCGCCATTTTGTTCAGGAAAGTGAAGCTGCGCGTGAACTGCTGGCGGAGGTTGAACGTTTGCGGGCGCAGCAAATTGAGCCGCAGTTGCCTGAACTCAGCGGCAGTCTGGTGCTGATAGAGCAGTTGCAAAATCCAGTGCCGATGATGGAAGCAGAGCCGGCAGAAAGTGAAGTGCAGGTTGAGCCTGAGCAAACTGCGGAGCCAGGACAGTGAAAAAAATCCTGATACTCAGTCTGATTGTTATTACAGCCGGTGTGTTTGTTGCGCTGCAGCTGGCGCAGGATCCAGGTTATATCCTGATTGTATTCCGCGGCTGGACATTTGAGACCAGCGTTTTTGCAATGCTGGTTGCGTTGTTGATTACACTGATTGTATTGCGGCTGATATGGAATATTCTGCGCTGGCTGAATCCGCTGCGCTTTTTTCGCACAGCGGATAAACGTCCTTGATCAGATCCCCAGCTGATCCCACAGATCATCCACACGTTTTTTAACGTCGGCATCCATTGTGATGGGTGTGCCCCATTCGCGCGTGGTTTCACCTGGCCATTTGTTGGTGGCATCCATTCCGATTTTTGAGCCCAGGCCGGAAACCGGTGATGCAAAATCCAGATAGTCGATAGGTGTGTTTTCAATCAATACGGTATCGCGCGCTGGATCCATACGAGTAGTCATCGCCCAGATCACATCGTTCCAGTCACGGATATTCACATCCTCGTCGGTCACAATCACAAACTTGGTGTACATAAACTGACGCAGGAATGACCAGGCGCCCATCATCACGCGTTTGGCATGACCGGGATATTGTTTGCGAATACTGATTACAGCAAGCCTGTAGGAGCAGCCCTCAGGCGGCAGATAAAAATCTACAATTTCCGGATACTGTTTTTGCAACAACGGCACAAACACTTCGTTTAAAGCAACGCCGAGCATGGCCGGTTCATCCGGTGGACGACCGGTGTACGTGCTGTGATAAATCGGGTCTTTGCGGTGCGTGATTTTTTTGACTGTGAATACCGGGAAGCGATCAACTTCATTGTAATAACCGGTGTGGTCACCAAAGGGACCTTCGTCAGCCATGTCTTCAGGCTCAATCACGCCTTCCAGAACAATTTCTGCACTCGCAGGAACCTGCAGATTATTGGTCAGACATTGCACCACTTCTGTTCTGCTGCCACGCAACAAGCCGGCAAACGCGTATTCAGACAAGGTGTCAGGAATTGGAGTGACGGTCGCGAGAATGGTCGCTGGATCAGCGCCAATGGCAATGGATACCGGAAACGGTTCACCCGGATGTTTAAGTTGCCAGTCGCGAAAATCCAGCGCGCCGCCACGGTGGGACAACCAGCGCATGATGAGGCGATTTTTACCAATCACTTGCATGCGGTAAATGCCAAGATTCTGCCGTTCTTTTTCCGGTCCGCGCGTAATCACCAGCGGCCAGGTCACCAGTGGTCCTGCATCACCGGGCCAGCAAGTTTGCACAGGCAAAAATGACAGGTCTACATCCGCTTCATTAATCACAACGTCCTGGCTCGGTGCAGATTTGCGTACGTTCGGTGCAATGTTCAAGACCTGTTTCCAGGTCGGCAGATTTTCCCAGAGATCACGCCAGCCTTTGGGCGGGTTCGGTTCTTTAAGGAATGCCATCAGTTTGCCTACATCACGCAAACCCTGAACATCTTCCTGGCCCATCGCCAACGCAATACGACGCGTATTGCCAAAAAGGTTGCCGAGCAACGGAATATTGGAACCTTTGGGATTTTCAAACAGCAGCGCCGGACCACCTGCACGTAATGTGCGATCACAAATTTCCGTGATTTCCAGGACCGGATCAACCGGCACCGTGATGCGCTTGAGCTCACCTTCAGCTTCCAGCAGTGCAATAAATTCACGAAGATCTTTGAATGACATAGCGGCGGGTGCTCCGTACGGGTTGGCCTGTAATCAAGTGTGATCGTCGTCGTGACTGACGCGATGTTCAGGTTTGGATACGTTTGTTTCCTGATTCAGGTTTTCTTTTTTTGGATTTTTGAAGAAGATATCTGAAGCATAGGCGAGGCCGCAGTAGCGAGGCAAAAAAGGCCGAGAGAGCGCAGTTTACAAATTGTAAATGAGCATCGACCGGCCTTTTTTAACGAAGCTAATGCAACGTAGCTAGCTTCAGTTATTTTCTTTTCATCATGTTGAAGAACTCGTCGTTGGTCTTGCTGTCCTTCAACTTGTCCAGAATAAATTCCGTCGCTTGCACATCTTCCATTGAACTCAGAATCTTGCGCAGAATCCACATGCGTTGCAGTTCTTCTTCGCCAGTCAGCAGTTCTTCACGACGCGTACCAGAACGACGTACGTTAATCGCCGGGTAAATGCGTTTCTCGGCAATTTTACGGTCAAGATGGATTTCCATGTTGCCGGTGCCTTTGAATTCTTCGTAAATCACTTCGTCCATCTTCGAGCCGGTTTCAACCAGCGCGGTGGCGATGATGGTCAGGCTGCCGCCTTCTTCCAGATTACGTGCGGCACCAAAAAAGCGTTTCGGTCTTTCCAATGCGTGTGCATCCACACCACCAGTCAATACTTTGCCGGATGATGGAACGATAGTGTTGTAAGCACGCGCCAGACGGGTGATGGAGTCGAGCAGAATTACCACGTCCTCTTTGTGTTCCACCAGACGCTTGGCCTTTTCGATGACCATTTCAGCGACTTGTACGTGACGTGAAGGCGGCTCATCAAAGGTACTGGCAACCACTTCGCCGCGCACGGAGCGCTGCATGTCTGTCACTTCTTCAGGACGTTCGTCGATCAGCAGAACGATGAGGCGGCATTCGGGATTGTTACGGGTAATTGACTGCGCAATATTCTGCAGCAGCAAGGTTTTACCGGCTTTGGGCGGCGATACAATCAGACCGCGCTGGCCTTTGCCGATAGGGGCTGTCAAATCGATGATACGGGCGCTGATGTCTTCGGTGCTGCCATTGCCCAGTTCCAGCTTCAGACGCTCGGTCGGAAACAGAGGGGTCAGGTTTTCAAAGAGGATTTTTTGCTTGGAGTTTTCGGGTTTTGCGAAGTTGACTTCGGAGATTTTCAACAGAGCAAAATAACGTTCACCTTCTTTTGGTGGGCGAATTTTGCCGGAAATCGTGTCACCCGTTCGCAGGTTAAACCGGCGAATCTGGCTGGGGGAAACATAGATATCGTCGGGGCCTGCCAGATACGAAGAATCGGCTGATCGCAGGAATCCAAAACCATCCTGCAATATTTCCAGAACGCCGTCACCGCTAATGTCTTCACCGTTTTTCGCATGCTTTTTCAGAATTGCGAAAATGATGTCTTGCTTGCGGGTGCGTGAGAGGTTTTCAAGCCCCATTTCCTGTGCTCTTTCAAGCAGTTGAGCAATGGGTTGCTTCTTAAGATCAGTCAGATTCATAGGTTAGTTGTTTGTAAAGTTTGGATACAGAGAGTCTGTAACAGGCAACGCAGCCGGAGCCAGAAATAACAATGATTTTGATACTGGCTGAGGTGCCGATCGGGTTAAAAGAAAATGAGTTTTGGATAAATTCAGTCGGGTATGAGACTGGAATCCGCGCCGTTTTACCGGGGATGCGGCTGAATATAAAGGGTCGCGGTGCGGCTGTCTACAAAAATTTGTATCTTTGTGTGACCAGCAATTGCCTGTGTGTAAATGCCCGCAACGGTTTGGTTGCGGGCACTAGTTACGCACATAAAAAGAATGCGCGTCAGATAACGCTGTCGATGAAAGCGGCCAGCTGTGATTTGGACACAGCACCAACTTTGGTTCCTGCAACCTGACCGCCTTTAAAAATGATCAGAGTCGGGATGCCGCGAATACCATAACGGGGTGCAGTCTGTGTATTAGAATCCACATTCAGCTTACAGATTTTCAGGCGACCATTATAGTCATCAGCCAGTTCGTCCAGAATTGGAGCGATCATTTTGCAAGGGCCACACCACTCAGCCCAGAAGTCAACCATGACCGGGCCGTCAGCTTGTAATACATCTTTTTCAAAACTTGCATCAGAGATGTGAACGATTTTGTCGCTCATGAGTAACTTCCTTCAGTTTGAGGTCATATTGAGAACTATAATAAGGCCAAAACGGCAGGTTTCAACCTTCCTTGAGCAGGCGTGCTGCTTTTTTTGCGAAATAGGTGAGGATTGCATCTGCACCGGCGCGTTTGATACAAAGCAGTGATTCCATGGCTACTGCGTTTTCATCCAGCCAGCCATTGCGGGCTGCTGCCATGTGCATCGCGTATTCTCCGCTGACCTGGTACACCAGGGTCGGAGCGCCCAGTTCCTCTTTTACCCGGCGCACAATGTCGAGATAAGGCATGCCGGGTTTGACCATCACCATATCCGCGCCTTCGGCAAGATCCAGCGCAACCTCATGAATGGCCTCGTCAGAATTGGCGACATCCATCTGGTAGGTGTATTTGTTGCCTTTGCCGAGGTTGCCGGCAGAGCCCACGGCGTCGCGGAACGGGCCGTAATAACTGGACGCATATTTGGCTGAGTAAGCCAAAATGCGGGTGTGGATATGTCCTTGTTTTTCAAGAGCTTCGCGAATGGCGCCAATACGCCCGTCCATCATGTCAGAGGGGGCAACAATATCAACGCCGGCTTCTGCATGAGACAGCGCCTGCTTTGCCAGCGCAGTCACAGTCTCTTCGTTCAGCACATAACCCTGATCGTCGATAATGCCGTCCTGACCATGGGTGGTATAGGGGTCAAGTGCCACGTCAGTAATCACGCCCAGTTCAGGGAAACGGCTTTTAAGTTCGCGTACTGCACGCTGTACCAGGCCGTCCGGATTCCACGCCTCACGCCCATCCAGTGACTTGGTTTCAGCGTGTGGAGACGGGAAAAGTGCAATGGCTGGAATGTCCAGCGCGACCAGTTCTTCAACTTCACGCAGCAGTTCATCAATGCTGAGACGAAATATATCCGGCATTGAAGCGATTTCCTGGCGCTGGTTCTGACCTTCCACGATAAACATCGGATAAATCAGGTCATCGGTGCTCAGGCGATTTTCGCGCATCAGGCGACGACTAAACTCATCGCGTCTCATACGGCGCATGCGGGTTAAGGGAAATTTGCGCGAACCGTGCGCGCGGGAGAATTGGTCTGCCACTTGAATATGCCTCTGGAGAACAGGCCAAAACTATAACACACCGCCCGGGGTGATTAAATTCCGCGAACCTGCTTGCTGGGGGCACGCGTAACGCGATGCGTCTCTTCCTATGCGCTACTTCGGATTTGCTTTTTAACGCTGCACAACAAACGAGGTGAAATACAAATTGCGAACCCGTTCTCCGTAGCCAGGGCTTACCAGATAATCCAGAGCCGCTTTAATCTCGTTCAGCGCCTGTATGCGCAGGGCTTCTTTGCCCTCTGTGGAGATAAGATTTTCTTCCAGTTGTGCTGCCAGCAGCACAACAAGCTTGTTGCGGATATAAGGCAGGTGCATGTCCAGCATCGGTGCAGTGCCTGGCTCTATCCGTACTGCAATATCCGTTTTCAGATATTTGAGTCGTCCGGCACCATCGTAGTTGGTTACAAAACTGTTGCCCAAGGTGTAATAAATCAGATTAGCCATGCCACTGGCAGGGTCGTCTTCGGCTACTTCTGCGGCCTGTACAGGCGCTATCGCCAGCAGCGATACACCTGCAAACAGGCATAAAGTGCGTAACAGAGTCAGATATTTCATGCGTGACATGAGTACGGGTTTCCAGCTGGATGTGACGAATATATCGGCGTTAAATGGCATCGCTTAAGTTTTTTTTGTTAGCATCAGGGCTGAATTCAAAAGACGTCAGTTGTAATGTCGGGAGATTTTATGTCGGGAATCACAGCCTTGCTGGAGCAATTGGAACAAACTCATCCGTGGGCAGCGGCCATCATAGCGCTGACATTTTTGATAATAGTTTCATGGCTAAGCAATGTTATTACCAAGGGAGTGCTGGTGCGAGGGCTGCTGCACCTGCTCAAGGCCGAGGCAGGTGCTGCCAAGCCCGGTGAGTTCCGACGTTTCGGATTTATTTCACGGTTGGCCAATGTTGTTCCTGCGTTGGTTATCAGTATTGGTATTTCCTTTGTTCCGGATCTGCCTGAAACAGTGGTTACCATCGTCAAAAATGTGACCAATGCTTTTATCGTTCTCTGCGTAGCGATGGCGATAGCCAATTTGCTGGATATGGCCAATGATATTTACCAGCGCCGTCCGGATGCTGGCAATCGTCCGATCAAGGGTTATCTGCAGGTTGTCAAAATAGTTGTCTATGCAATTGCTGTGTTGCTTGTTATTGCAGTGCTGCTGGACCGCTCGCCGCTGATATTGCTCTCAGGTGTAGGTGCGCTGGCGGCGGTGCTGATGTTGGTATTCCAGGACACCATCCTGTCTCTGGTTGCCAGCGTGCAGATTTCATCGAGTGATATTGTGCGTGTGGGTGACTGGGTGGAAATGCCTCAGCTGAACGCTGACGGTGATGTGATTGATATCGCGCTGCATACGGTCAAAGTGCAGAACTGGGATAAAACCATCACTACCATTCCCACGCGCCGTTTTATCACCGACCCTTTCAAGAACTGGCGCGGCATGCAGGAAGCCGGTGGGCGCCGCATCAAACGCTCCCTTTATCTGGATCAGACCAGTGTCCGTTTCCTGCAGGATGAAGAAAAACAGCATTTGGGCGGTTTTTATCTGCTGGGTGAGTACCTGGTCGCAAAGCAGCGCGAGCTGGATGAGTGGAATGCCAGTCTGGCCGAGCGCGGCAGAGTACCCGCCAACACCCGGCGCATCACCAATCTGGGAACGTTCCGGGCTTATGTTGAGCGTTATCTGCGTAGTCACCCTAAAATCCATCAGGGTATGACGCTGCTGGTTCGGCATCTGGCGCCAGGTCCAGAAGGTTTGCCGATTGAAATTTACTGTTTTACCAATGACACTGCCTGGGGCGCATACGAAGGGATACAGGCAGATATTTTTGACCATCTGCTGGCGATCCTGCCAGAATTCGGCCTGCGCGTTTTCCAGCAGCCCAGCGGGTCTGATATACATCAATGGGTAATGAGTTCACGCGCCACCCAGGGAATCACACAGGACTGAATAGCATGATTGCAACATTGCTGGACAAAATGCCGAACTCCAGATTGCTGAATTTTTTGATTTTTCTGGCGTCCGTACTGATTATCGGCGCTGTGCTTTATATGGAACACGTGATGCTGCTGGAGCCATGTGGCCTGTGTATTACCCAGCGTATATTTGTGGTTGCGGCAGGTCTGATCTGCCTGGCAGCCGCTGTGCACAATCCTGGTAGTCAGGGGCGTCGTAATTACGCATTGGGGGCTGCGGCGATGTGTGTGGCAGGGGGTTACTTCGCTTCGCGACAGATCTGGCTGACCTATCTGCCCGAAGACCAGGTGCCTGCCTGTGGCCCTGGATTCAGCTATGTTATGAACAATTTCCCGTTGATGGATACGCTGAGTTTTCTGCTCAAGGGCGACGGTAACTGTGCTGAAGTGAGCTGGCGCTTTCTGGGGATTTTCTCCATTCCTGAGCTGGCGCTGTTGGGTTTTATCGCCCTGTTTGCGCTGTGCCTGTTCCAGGGGTTCCGTAAACCCGCCTGATTTGAGTGTGACTGGAACGACTACAGCTTGTAGTTGTTCCAGTCTGCCAGGAACTCGTCAAAACTCTGCGTGTCCTGTTGTTCTGCGGTGGTCTGGGCTGCCAGCGACTGCGCGCTTGCCGCTGTAAAATGATCCAGGCGTATGGAGTTCAGCGCGCGTTTGCCAAACTGCTCCATTGCCTTCTCGGAAATCTGCATCCCAAATCGACAGAAGGGCAGCGACTGCTCGCGCATCTGTTGCAGGATTTTTGCTGATGGTGTCAGTGCCGGGTCTTCTACTTTAGCCAGTTGCTGTTGCAGAGCCTGCTGATAGTTGTTGGTCTGGTGTGTGTGATCCAGCAGCGCAGCCGTATGCTTCATCTCCGTCAGCAGCATGGTTGCCCATTCCTTCAGGCTGACCTGTTCGCCGTTACGTTCGAGCATAAGTCCCGGTTCGCGTCCGCGATTCACAGTCAGTGAAAGGTTGTGTTCAATCGCCTGATGTTCCTGCTGATCACACCATGGGCTTTCCGCCAGCAGGCAATACAGCAGAAACAAATCCAGGAAATTGATCTGTTCAACATCAATACCAACAGGCAGGAAAGGATTAAGATCCAATGCTCGAACTTCAATGTACTGAATGCCTTCTGCCTTGAGCAACTGCAGTGGCCGGCGGCCATCACCACCTACGCGTTTGGGGCGTATCGTTGCATAGAATTCATTTTCCAGCTGCAGCAAATTGGTGTTGATCTGCAGCTTGTGTCCATCTTTTTCCAGTCCGATTTTTTCGTAGTCCGGATAAGAGGTAGACAAGGCACTATACAAGCTGTCGATATAGTTATTGATATCGTTGTAACACACATAAATGGAACGCTGGGCGTCGCTGCGGTAGCCTAGATCGCCCATGCGCAAACAGGTGGCGTAGGGTTTGTACAACGTGTACTCATCAAAACTTTCGAGGTTGTGCGGACGACCCTTGGTGAAACAACGTGCGACGGCCGGAGAGGCGCCAAACAGATAAACCAGTAACCACGAGAATCGATGGAAGTTACGAATCAGATGCAGATAATGTCGAGTCTGGAAATCCTGCAGAGGTTCTGTTGATCCCAGGACCGCACGATAGTCCTGCCAGAACGGCTCGGGCATCGAAAAGTTGTAGTGAATCCCGGCGATTGTTTGCATGTACCGACCGTAACGATGACCCAGCCCTTCACGGTACAGCGTTTTCAGGCGTCCCATATTGGAACTGCCATATTGTGCCAGAGGAACCTGATCGTCGCTTTCCAGCAGACAGGGCATGCTGTTGACCCACAGGCGCTCGCCCTCGGGCAGGTTATCGCAGGAAAATTTATGCAGATCAGTCAGAAATGCAATGCATTCCTCGGCGGTGTCAGCAACCGGTGTGATCAGTTCCAGCAAGGCCTCGGAATAGTCCGTGGTGATATACGGATGTGTTAGTGCGGAACCCATCGTCTGAGGATGAGGTGTTTGCGCCAGGTGACCAGTTGCAGTCACGCGTAAACTTTCTTTTTCTATGCCGCGACGTATTGCTGTCCACTCCGGTTTAAAACACGGCAGATCAAATCTGTCCAATGCACTGTTGTAGGCTGTTGTGGTGTTGGGTGCCGCGGCAGCATCAATGCTGCCTTGTTTTTCTGTTGACAAGATGTCTGCCTTAAATCGGTTGAGGGCCAGCGGCCACTATAGCTTCAGAAACCTTGAAGCGCTTGAAGTTATTGCGGAACTGTTTAATCAGATCCGCGGCGCGCGCATCGTAAAGGGCTGGGTCAGACCAGGTGGCGCGAGGATTCAGCAATGCCGAGTCAACTCCTGGCACCTGGGTCGGGATAGTCAGATTGATGCCTGGCAGGTGTTGGACAGGTGCGGTGCGCAGAGCGCCGCTCTGAATTGCGTGCAACACTGCGCGTGTTGCAGGGATGCTGAAACGTTTGCCAACGCCGTGCGGGCCACCCGTCCAGCCGGTATTAACCAGGTATACCTGGCTGCCGAATTCGGCAATGCGTTTGATCAGAAGATCAGCATAAACGCCTGCCGGGCGCGGGAAAAACGGGGCGCCAAAACACACCGAGAACGTTGATTTGATGCCATCACCCGCGCCGACTTCTGTCGAACCCACCAGTGCTGTGTAGCCGCTCAAAAAGTGATAAGCGGCCGCTTCCGGTGACAGTATCGACACCGGGGGCAATACACCGGTCAGGTCGCAGGTCAGGAAAACAATTGATTTAGGTTCTCCGGCACGGTTGGCATCGATGCGCTGACGAATATGTGTCAGTGGATAACAGGCACGCGTATTTTCTGTGAGATGGGTATCGTTGTAGTCAGGAGTCCGTGTGATGTCATCGATCACCACATTTTCAATCACAGATCCAAACTTGATGGCATCCCAGATAACGGGTTCGTTTTTCTGGCTGAGGTTGATGCATTTGGCATAACAACCACCTTCCAGATTAAACACAGTGCCTTTGCCCCAGCCGTGTTCATCGTCACCAATCAGGTAGCGTTGCTCATCAGCGGACAGCGTGGTTTTGCCAGTGCCGGAAAGGCCAAAAAACAAACATACATCACCGCTTTCGCCGACGTTGGCAGAACAGTGCATAGGAAGTACATCAACTTCCGGCAACAGGAAGTTTTGTACGGAGAACATGGATTTTTTTATTTCGCCAGCATAACGCATGCCTGCAAGCAGGACCTTGCGCTCTGCAAAATTGATGATCACGGTGCCATCAGAATGAGTGCCGTCACGTTCAGGGTCGCACACAAAATCCGGAGCGCTGAGAATCTGCCATACCGGTTTGTTTTTCGGGTTGTAGTTATTGTTTGCCTTGATAAACAGCGTGGTACCAAACAGGCAGTGCCATACATATTCGGCGGTCACCTGGACGGGTAGATAATGATCGGGATCTGCGCCTACATGCAGATCTGCAACAAACAGGTCCTTGTTCTGCAGATATTCACTGACACGGACCCATAAGGCCTGGAATTTTTCCGGATCAATCGGCTGGTTTACAGCGCCCCAGTCAATAAGATGTTCTGTACCGGGTTCTTTGACAATAAAGCGGTCTTTGGGGCTGCGTCCGGTGCGACGACCAGTTTCTACAACCAGTGCGCCGTTGTCCGCCAGTCGTCCTTCCTGTCGCTGAACCGCCATTTCAACTAATTGGGCTGGCGCCAGGTTGCGATAAATGGTGCGTTTGTTGTCCTTGAGGATTTCCTGCTTTACAGAGCTTTGAATCGTCATGTCCACGCTTCCGCCTTTTGAGTGCCGGGCATTATGCCAAAATTAACGGGTAGTGCATATAAAACGTCCGGTATCACAAATCAGTCCAGTGTTTCATTGCCATACGTTGACGGCGTTCTTTTTTGTCTGGTTTTTCATTGGCATACAGGCCGGCGGCCTGCAGCTTGCGTTGTTCGGCAAGGGCTTCGCGTCTTTTGATGCTGTCTTCCGATTCCTGATAAAGCTGTTGTGCTTCCGGCGCGCTGCGGCGCTGCTCGGAAAGGCCGGTTATTGTCAGTGTTTTTTCGTCCCAGCCCTGGCGTATTTTCAGGACCGTGCCAATACCAATTTCCTTGCCGGGTTTTGGACGCTGGCCATCAATTTCAATCTTGCCGCCTTCGATGGCGCCTTTTGCCAGTGCACGGGTTTTAAACAGCCGCGCAGCCCATAACCATTTATCAAGACGGACGCGCTCACTTGCTGATTGGTGAGTCATAACGGATATGGGCGCTCCCCAGCTGTCAGAGTGATTGATGGCAGTATGTCAGCAAAATCCACGATCTGCGGGAACTCGGCTGCAGTCACAGGTGTGCGCTGACTGTCGGGCTGATGAATAGCGTACAAATAGCGGATGCTTTCGATTTGCGCCTGCCGTAACACGTCCAGATTGTCGTCAAACAATGCGGTGCGTGCCGGTTCAAAATACTCACGCGCCTGCAGGCTGGTCCAGAAGCCGGGGTTTTCCTTGGCTCTGCCAAGTTCGTGCGAGCTGATGGTGGCATCAAAATATTTGCCGAGACCGGTTTCGCGCATTTTTAAACCCAGGCTGTCCGGATGAGCGTTGGTTACCAGAACCAGTTTTTTTTGATGATTACGCAAGCCTGCAAGCAGCGGCTCCACGTTGGGACGCAGCTTTATCCGTTCGCGTGATCCATGTTTGAGGCTGCGGATGTCCAGCTGCAGGGTTTTGGTCCAATAGTCGATGCAATACCAATCCAGTTTGCCTTGCAGCTGTTGATATTGCTGGCTCAGTCGCGTCCACGCTTCTTCCTGGCTGATGCCCAGCCGCTGCGCCCAACTCCGGGGAACAAGCTGTTCCCAGAAATAATTGTCAAAATGCAGATCGAGCAGAGTGCCATCCATATCAAACAGCACGGTGTCGATATCAGACCAGTCCAGCATGAGGTAAAATCCGATCACTACTAAGTGGAGTGCCATTATGCTACTCACCCGTGAGCTGCTGCAAACCGTTGGCGGCATTGCAAAGCGTGCCGGCGCAGAAATCATGGAAGTTTATCAGCGGACTTCAGCGCCCGACGTTATCAGCAAGGCGGATGAGTCACCGTTGACTGAAGCCGACCTGCGCGCAAATGCTGTAATTGTTTCCGCCCTGGCCGAGCTGGCGCCGCAAATACCGATAATCTCGGAGGAATCCGCAGAAGTGCCGTTTGCTGAGCGCAAAAACTGGCAGTGCTTCTGGCTAGTGGATCCGCTGGACGGCACGCGCGAGTTTTTGTCCGGCAATGGTGAGTTCACGGTAAACATCGCGCTGGTGGAAAATGGTGCACCAGTGCTGGGTGTTGTTCATGTGCCGGTTACGGGCATCAGTTATCTGGGACTGAAGGCAGATGCGAACGCAGATAACGGAGCGTGGAAGTGCCTGTCGGACAAGACCTGGCAGGAAATTCAATGCCGCAGCCTGCCGCCCGCCTCCAAATGGTCCTCCACCACCTTAAGAGTTATCGCCAGCCGCCGACATCATGAAGGGCCGCTGAGGGATTTGCTGGCCAAATTGTCGCTGCATTTTGCTGATTTGCAGATGTCTTCCCTGGGCAGTTCGTTAAAAATGTGCCTACTGGCTGAAGGGAAAGCTGATTTTTATCCCCGGCTGGCGCCAACTTCGGAATGGGACACCGCAGCAGCGCATGCGGTATTAAAGGCAGCGGGTGGGGATATTTTTGATCTGTCTCTGAAAACGCTGGAATATAATCAGAAGGCGGGTATGCTCAATCCATATTTTCTGGCGTCTGCGGATGTTTCCGCCCCCTGGGTCAGTTTATTGCATGAACTCAACAACAATACAGGCCAATGATTTTAATGAAAGCCTGAACTCGGCGAAAAAGGTGTTGGCAAGTCTGCTGGCCGGGCTTGTGCTGATGCTGTTTATGCCGGGCACATTTGTCGCGCAGGTCAACGCCTACCTGCCGTTGCACATGGCGTTGGAAACAGGTGCAGTTATCGCCGCCACCATGGTGTTTGTCATGGGGTGGCATACCATCAGTATTCGCCCCAACTATCGCCTGCTGGTGATGGCCTGTTGTTTCCTCGGTGTGGCAATTCTCGATTTTTCCCACATGATTTCTTTCCAGGGCATGCCGGACTTTGTGTCCCCAGGATCGCCGGAAAAAGCCATCAACTTCTGGCTTGCTGCGCGTCTTGTAGCCGCGGTGGCAATGATTGCCTATATCCTCTTGCCTATTTCGGAAGTGCAAAACCGTGCGCGCTGGATGGTGCTGGGCGGAGTATTGCTGGCAGTGGCACTTTTCCACCTGTGGTTTTTGTTTTTTCCGCAAACAGTGCCTTCCACTTTTGATTCTGTCACCGGGCTGACATGGTTCAAGGTCATTATGGAATTGCTGCTGGCGATGACCTTTGCTGCATGTGCAGTGGTGTTATGGCATCGCAGCCAGCTTGACGGCAGAAGGGATGTGCTGGATCTGGCACTGGCCTGTGGGACTATGGCAGCCAGCGAAATATTTTTTGCTATCTATGTATCGATCAACGATGTGTACGCGCTGGTTGGACATATCTACAAAATTGCAGCGTATGGGTTGTTGTATCGGGCGATTGTGGTTAAGGGTGTCAAGCAGCCTTATCGTGAGATTGAAACGCTGGGGCAGCGCATAACTGCCACACTGGATGCACTGCCCGATATGCTGTTTGAGATTTCAGCCGATGGCGTCATTCATGACTACCACTCCAGGATGCACCATCACCAGTTGCTTGCTGATCCAGAGGAGTTCCTGGGGCAATCCTATGAGACATTTTTGCCGCCAAATGCATTGCGAACGTTAAAAGAGGCGATTGCTGATATAGACGCTACCGGCGTGACCAACGCGCGGCAGTATTACATTGGCGAGGGAGAGCAAAAAAGCTGGTTTGAATTATCCGGTGCTGCGCTTACCACAATGTCGGGAGAAACCCGATATGTGATGGTGGTGCGTGATATCACCGAACGCATGCAAGCCGATATAGAACAGCGTATTGCTGCCACTGCGTTTTCCGCTCAGGAAGGCATCATGATCACTGACGCGGAGACACGGATCTTGCGCGTTAATGACTCATTTGAAAAAGCAACCGGATACACCGAACAGGAAGTTATAGGCAAAAAACCTTCGTACCTGAGTTCCGGGCGCCACGACGCTGCTTTTTACAAAAACATGTGGCGAAGTATTGAGGAGCAGGGTTACTGGCGCGGAGAAATCTGGAACCGACGCAAAAGTGGCGAGATTTATCCCCAGGCGCTGACCATTACTGCCGTGCGTAACGCAGACGGCGAGATCTGCAATTTTGTTGGCGACTTTATTGATATTTCGGATCTAAAAGCAGCCCAGCAGAAAATCAGCCGGTTGTCATATTATGATGTATTGACGGGTTTGCCAAATCGGGAGCGCTTGATACAGATTCTGGCCGACACTATCCAGAAAGGTGCTGAAAAGGGCCGCTTCGGCGCTGTGCTTATTGTTAATCTGAATGATTTTAAAACCATTAATGAAACCATAGGTTACTCCGCAGGCGATAAGTTGCTGATGGTGGTGGCTGACCGCTTGCGTGCTTTGGCGGGTCAACAAAACAGCGTGGCTCGTTACGGTGGTGATGAGTATGTTGTGGTTCTTCAGAATTTTGAAGGCGATGCTACTGCTGTCGCTGATATTGTCGGGCAAAAAGCCCAGTCTATTCTGGCTGTGCTGGAAGGGGACTATGAGCTTGATGGTGGCAGGTATTACACAACAGGTTGTATTGGTGTCACCTTGATCGCCCCCGACAAACATCAAGCGCCTGAGTTGTTATTAAAACAAGCCGGTATTGCATTAACACAAGCCAAAATGGTCGGCCGTAACAATGTGATGTTTTTTGATCCGTCGCTGCAGGAATCGCTCAGCGAACGCGTGCAGCTGTTGGCTGATCTGCGTGAGGCTGTGCGTCTCAAACAGTTTGAGCTTTACCTGCAGCCCCAGCAGCTTGCGGACGGAACTATTGTGGGTGTTGAGGCGCTGGTGCGCTGGAATCATCCGCTGCGCGGTATGTTGTCGCCAGCAATTTTTATTCCGTTGGCAGAGTCGCATGACATGATGGTGATACTGGGCCGCGAAATTCTGGATCTGGGTCTGGATATTCTGCAGCGCTGGAGCAGCAGCCCGCAGTTTGGGCATGTGAAGCTGAGTATTAACCTGGCGGCGGAGCAATTTTATGAGGCAGATTTTTGTTCGCGCCTGATGCAGGCTATCAAAAGTCGGCAGATTGATCCGACATTATTGATGCTGGAATTCACCGAGTCTACGTTGATAAACAACATGACGCAGGCGCGCCAGATTATGCAAGTGATGAGCGAAGTCGGTATTCGTTTTGCGATTGATGACTTTGGTACCGGATATTCTTCGTTGGCTTATTTGAGTGAATTGCCACTGCATCAATTAAAAATTGACCAGTCTTTTGTGCGCAAGATGAATGAGCGCAACAACAATCGTCAGATCATTCAGACCATTGTTGATATGGCTTCATCGCTAGGTATGGAAGTTATTGCCGAAGGAGTGGAGACTGAGGAACAAAAAGAGCAGTTGAACAAGCTGGGTTGCAAGCAGTATCAGGGCTATTTGATTGGCAAACCCATGCCGGTGACAGAATTTGAGCACTGGCTGCAACAGCAAAGCTGATGCAGCCAGGTTCAGATGTTATGACGCCCGACGGTGCTAGCGTACAGTAACAGTGACTTTTTCCGAGACGACCGGTGGGTTGTGCGGAATATGCAGATGGTCACCCAGCACCAGTTGCAGAGTGTGTGTGCCCGGCTCCAGCGTCAACGTGGCTTCAGTCTGACCGAGGCCAAAGTGCATGACATCCCCGCCCAGTGGCTGGCTCAGATCTGCAGGTATGTCCTTATCGATCAGCAAGTGATGGTGTCCGGTATTTTCCCTTTCGATGCCGGCAGGAGCCACGCCCATGCCGCTGAGACCAAAAACGACTGTAAACGTACGCTCTACTGTTGCGCCGTTTTCAGGGGAAACAATATAAACCTGGGCTCCTTGCGGAGCTGCAGATTGCTGTGCGAATAACGCGGCTGAAAGCCCGAGTGCTGCAACCATGCCGGTGAAAATGGCGAATTTGTTTTTCATACGACTACTCCGAATTTAATGGCAAAAAGATCTTATCTGCTGCATGGCAATGGTTGCAAGCGATTGATTTTTTGCGAGGAAATAGTCTGCTGATTTTTTGCTAAGGGATGGTGCCCGGGGGCGGAATCGAACCACCGACACGATGATTTTCAATCATCTGCTCTACCAACTGAGCTACCCGGGCATGGGCATTTTCTAGGTCTTGCGTGAGTGCCGAACCTGCTCGGTCAGCGACAAGGCGCGTATTAAAACCGTTGCCGCTGCCGGAGTCAAGCCCGAGTTTATTCCTTTTCAGGTGCCACGTATCCGCTGGCAGTATCAAAGTCCTGATTCGACAGAAAACGCTCCATCTGTTCAGTCAGATAACGTCTGTCGTCGGCTGACGCCATGCTCAGGTGTTTTTCATTGATCAGCATGACCTGCTGCTTTTGCCATTCCTGCCAGGCCTGGGCGGAGATGTTCTCAAAAATGTCGCGCCCTTTTTCGCCAGGATACGGAGGTGTCGGCAAGCCAGGCAGCTCTTTCTGGTATTTTCTACAGTAAATGGTACGGCTCATTGTGGTGTTCCTCTAGTGCGGCCAATTGCTGCAGCAATTTTTTGACCGGGGCAGACAACCCGAGATTCTGTCCTTTTTTGTCAGCAGTTGCCAGCGAGTACCAGCATTGGTCTGGAGAGTTCTCGGCCACTGCTGGCGATTCCAGCTGCGCAACAACCGGGGTGATATCCAGATGGAAATGGCTGAAAGTGTGGCGCATGACGGGCCAGATACGTTTTACCTTGCTGCCAAATTGGGACAATCGTGTTTCCAGGCTGTCCATGTGTTCGTATTCAGGCAAACTCCATAAACCGCCCCATAAGCCGCTGGGTGGGCGCTGCTGCAGCAATACCTGGCCATCCGGCAGTGCCAGTATCAGCATAAAAGTCTGACGTACGGGCATGGTTTTACGTGGTTTCGGCGCCGGCAGCGTAGTGGTCAGTCCCTGCACAAACGCCTGGCAATTCTCAACAAGGGGGCAGGTCTGACAGAGTGGTTTACTGCGTGTACACACTGTTGCGCCCAGGTCCATCATCGCCTGTGTATAAGCATCAACACGAGTGTGGGGCGTAGCCTGCTCAGCAAGCGCCCACAACTGTTTTTGTGTGGTTGACTCGCCTGACCATTCGCGGATTGCGAAAAAGCGGCACAGCACACGTTTGACGTTGCCGTCCAGAATCACGCCGCGTTTGCCCATGCTCAGGGCCTGGATGGCACCGGCTGTGGAGCGCCCAATACCCGCTAAGCTGCACAGTTCATCCAGATCAGCAGGGAAGTCACCGTTGTATTTATTAACAACAATTTGTGCGGTTTTATGCAGGTTGCGCGCCCGTGCGTAATAACCAAGTCCCGTCCATAAGTGCAGAACTTCATTAATGTCAGCCTTGGCCAGGCTGTGGACGTCGGGAAATCGCCCGATAAAACGTTCGAAGTAGGGGACCACCGTGCTGACCTGCGTTTGCTGCAGCATAATCTCGGAAATCCAGACTCGGTACGGCGTAATGTCCTGTTGCCAGGGCAGGTCGTGACGGCCGTGCTGGTCAAACCAGCTCAGCACGGCTGCGGAATCAAGCACTGGATAATCGGGTTCTTGCACTTCGGCCTGCTTTGGCATATCTGTTACTGGAGCAGATTACGGATGCGGTTACGCACGTTTTCAATCTGCTCGCCAACCGCCTCACTGGCACGACGCTCAATTTCTCCGCGTGCAATTTCCGCAAACATTTCGCGCACACGTTGCAGGTCCGGGCTACAGAAGCGTGCCGGCGAGTCGCTGAACGCTGCGTTGCAGCGCACGGGCCAGGCAATATTCTGAAAGTCTTCGTTAATAACAATGCTCTGAGGTGCCGGTTCTCCCAGAACGGTAAAGGCCATCTGATAATCAAAACGGCTATTGAGTAGATCAATGCCACCGCTGCCTGCAATGTCGAAATTATCAAGGCGAATATTGAGATCATGTGCGCTCAGTCCATTGCTGAAGTTTAACGCAGCCAGGGTGTTGCTGATTTGCAGGCGGTCCGGCCATTGTGCGGCGAGATCTCCGTTCGGGCTGAGTACTGAAATTGCTGAGAAAACCTGTTTGAGCATATTGATATCAACAACACTTTCGCTGACCTGCATCTGGCTGCTGCCACTGATGCTGTTCAGCATTTCGCCAACTGTGTTGCCTGCCAGCTGGTGATCGGAAATGACATCAAAGCGGCCATCAAAAAAGCGCAGCCAGGGAAGTTCGGCCGGCAGTGCGCTGGCGTTGATATTGGATAGACCGCTGTTCAGAGTCAGCTGGGGTGGAGACGTGCGGGCATTGAGCTGCGCCTGCATATCGATCTCTCCGCCATAAAAACCGATTGATTGTGTATTCACTACAAGCAAGCGGTTTTCCAGCGCCAGTTCAAAGTTCGCAGGAACAAACTGGATGCCGCCTATACGCAGATCACCAATGGCATGGCTGCCGCGCACATTGACGGAGGCCAGCAGGTCAACAGGGATTTGACTTTCCAGAAACGCTGCGATCTGTGCGTTTTCTGCTTCGGGCGTCGGCTCTGCGGCGGTTTCCGGGCTTTGCGGCGCGCTTTCTGGTAGCCAGGCGTCCACATCCAGTTGCTGGCTGCGTAGGTTATAGTTCAGTTGCAACGGGCGATTGTCCGCCGCCAGCACAATGTCGGCATCCAGTTCGACACGATCAGTGCGCTCGTTATTGCCCAGCTCCAGTGCCAGCGTATTAACGCGAATACGTTGCAGATCACCCTGTGCATCCAGTTGCTGTACTGCCACCTGCTGCTGGTTCGGCGGGGGCAGATCAGGTTCCTGATCTGCAAAGTTGGCGAGCAGATGTGGCAACGGGAAGCGGTTGCTGCTCAGGTTTACCTGCCAGCTCAGTGCATTCAGGAAATCACGCACCTGAATTTGCCCTGTAACCTGCAGTGGGCTGAAGGAAAGTTCCAGGTCGTCCAATTGCAGATTACCGGCGTTAATGTCCACGCGTGCGGTGGTTTCCAGTGACAGCGGAAGTGTGCGGCCACTGCCGGCATCATTCAGGTTCATCGACAGGGACAGCGGGAAGGGCTGGTAGTCAAGGTTGGTATTGCGGCTGCTGAGATTGATATTGCGAATATCGGCGTGCAGGTCGCGCTGATGATCCTGAATCAGGAAGCTGGCGTTGCTTAAGGTAATCTGCTCGATGTTGACGGCAACCGGGACTTCGTTGGGACTGGTGTTGGCGGGCGCATTAGTGGATGCCGGTTGCTCCCTGCCTACTGGCCAGTTGCTGTTGCCGTTGCGGTCTACTATCCAGTTGACGTGCAGGTTCTCGGCCAGCAATTCCTGCATGTTCAGCTGCCCGCGCAGCAAACCAGCTGGATCCAGTCGAAGTGAAATGCGTGAAAATGAGGCCAGCTCTTGCGGGCTGTCCGGGTTGCGCAGGCGTACATCGTCAATGCCAATGCCAAATACCGGCCAGAATTGCCAGCTCATATCTCCCGCAATGCTCAACTGTAATCCACTTTGTTGTGCAACCAGGTTTTCCAGCGTGCCACGATAGCGATTTGGATTGATGACGGTGAACAGGATAAAAACCAGGGCAACGCTGAAAACAATCACGCCGCCTGCAACAATAATTAAAAATTTAGCCAATCTATTCATGGGCTTGCCTCGTTGATTACCTGCGCTGCCATCGTCGGGGGCATAAAGTGTACCGTAGAAAACAGCAGCAACGCGTATATTTTTGGTAAACGATCCAGCCGTCAAAATAGTCGTTGGCCGCGCAGAAAAAGGGGCAAACTGGCTGTTCGGAGGGGTTCGGGCTTATAATGCGCCCGCATAATGAATTTGGCATCATCAGGCAGGATTAATGTAATGGCAGAGCAGGCACAAAATCGTCAGGCCTCGGTAGAGCGTAACACCAAGGAAACCCAGATCCGCGTGAGCGTTAATCTGGATGGCACAGGTATTCTGAAGTGTCAGACTGGTGTTCCGTTTCTGGATCACATGCTGGACCAGATCGCTCGTCATGGACTCATCGACATGGATATCCATGCGGTTGGGGATCTGGAGATTGATGCCCACCATACGGTTGAAGACTTGGGGATCACCCTGGGGCAAGCCTTTAACAAGGCCCTGGATCGCAAAGGTATTCGCCGTTATGGCCATGCCTATGTGCCACTGGATGAAGCGCTTTCACGTGTGGTTATCGACTTTTCCGGCCGTCCCGGCCTGGAATTCCATGTGCCGTTTACCCGCGCTTCTGTGGGTGGCTTCGATGTGGACCTGTTCTACGAGTTTTTCCAGGGTTTTGTGAACCATGCCCTGGTGACTTTGCACATCGACAATTTGCGTGGAATTAATACCCACCACCAGATTGAAACGGTATTCAAGGCTTTTGGTCGTGCGCTGCGCATGGCGATTGAAATCGATCCGCGCGGAGCAGACATGATCCCGTCCACCAAAGGCTGTCTCTGAATATGAACAAGGTTGCAGTGATTGATTACGGAATGGGTAATCTGCATTCCGTATCAAAGGCGCTGGAAAGTCTGGGTGATGATATTCAGGTTGATATTACCAGTGATGCCGCCCGTATTCTGGCAGCTGACAGGATTGTATTTCCCGGTGTTGGCGCCATCCGTGACTGTATGGCGGAGATACGTCGCCTGGGTATAGATCGCATCGTGCGTGATGCTGTGGATAGCGGCAAACCGGTACTGGCAATCTGTGTGGGTATGCAGGCACTGATGGACAGCAGCGAAGAAAACGGACACGTTGAATGTCTGGGAATGCTGCCGGGTCAGGTCAAACGCTTTGGTGGCGACGGTGCTCTGCTGGATGCTGACGGCCAACGCCTGAAAGTGCCACATATGGGCTGGAACAATGTAGAGCAGAAGATTGCGCATCCATTGTGGCAAGGAATTGAAGACGGCAGTCGTTTCTATTTTGTACACAGTTACTACGTAAAACCTGCAGATGACGCTCTGCTGGCTGGTGAGTCCAGCTATGGCCACCGATTTGCTGCAGCGCTGTCCAGCAACTCACTGTTTGCGGTTCAGTTCCACCCGGAAAAAAGCCAGCATTGCGGGCTTCAGCTGTTAAAGAATTTTCTCGACTGGGATGGCCGCTGCTGATCAGCAGTGCCAGACCTGTTCGCATTAACGTAATCAAGGAAAAACAATGCTGGTAATCCCTGCAATTGATCTAAAAGACGGTCAGTGTGTACGCCTGCGTCAGGGCCGTATGGAAGATTCCACTGTGTTTTCGGATGACCCGGTTAAAACCGCAGGTTTGTGGCGTGAACAGGGTGCCCGTCGTCTGCATTTGGTTGACCTCAATGGTGCTTTTGCGGGTGAGCCGGTCAACGGTGCAATTGTTGCAGCCATTGCCAAGGCCTACCCGGATCTGCCATTGCAGATTGGTGGTGGTATTCGTGATCTGAAAACCATCGAAGCCTATCTGAAAGTGGGCGTGAGCTACGTCATCATCGGTACTCAGGCTGTGCGCCATCCGCCGTTTGTTGCTGAAGCCTGCCGTGAATTTCCGGGCCGTATTATTGTGGGTCTGGATGCCAAAGATGGTTGGGTAGCAACCGACGGCTGGGCAGAAGTGTCCAGCGTTAATGTGGTTGATCTGGCACGTCAGTTTGCAAATGACGGTGTTGAGGCAATCATTTATACCGACATCGCACGCGATGGCATGATGCAGGGTGTCAACGTGGAAGCCACTCTGCGTCTGGCCCGTGCATCAACCATTCCGGTGATTGCCTCCGGCGGTGTCAGCCGAATGGAAGATATAGTTGAACTCAAGCGTGTTGCCATAACAGAGACCGGTGCCGGCATCATGGGCGCCATTACCGGCCGCGCCATTTATGAGGGCGCGCTGGATCTGGCTGCTGCCCAGGCTTATTGTGATCAGTAACAATCGCGGAGATTAACCAACATGGCACTGGCAAAACGTATTATTCCCTGTCTTGATTGCGACAAAGGCCGCGTGGTCAAAGGTGTCAAGTTTCTGGATATCCGCGATGCCGGTGATCCGGTAGAAATCGCTCGTCGTTATAGCGAAGCCGGTGCTGATGAAATTACCTTTCTGGATATCACTGCATCACATGAAGGCCGTGAAACCACAGTAAAAACCGTCGAGGCCATCGCCTCACAGGTGTTTATTCCGCTGACAGTCGGTGGTGGAATCCGTACGCTGGAGGACATCCGCACGATGTTAAACGCAGGCGCGGATAAAGTTTCCATCAACACGGCTGCCGTTACCAATCCCGAGTTTGTGCGCCAGGCGGCTGAGCGTTTTGGTTCTCAATGTATTGTTGTGGCTATTGATGCCAAAAAAGTCAGCACTGAAGGTGAAGACAATCGCTGGGAAATTTTTACGCATGGTGGTCGTAAACCTACCGGTCTGGACGCGATTGAGTGGGCCAGGCGTATGGTCAGCTACGGCGCCGGCGAAATCCTGCTGACCAGCATGGATCGTGATGGCACTAAAATCGGTTTTGATCTGGAGCTCAACAAGGCTATCAGCGAAGCAGTAGATGTGCCGGTTATTGCATCAGGTGGTGTAGGCAATCTGCAGCATCTGGCTGATGGTGTTTTAAAAGGCGGCGCCGACGCCGTTCTGGCCGCCAGCATTTTCCACTTTGGTGAGTACAGTATTCCGGAAGCCAAAAAATTTATGGCTGATCAGGGGATAACAATGCGGCTTTAAGTTGCTCGATCATTACTGAGGGCGGTACCAGTTCAATATCGGCTGCCGCCAATGATGGCAATACAGATTCCAGATAATTCAAAGTCTCCGGATAGGGGTGGCCAATTACCACGGCAAATCCCTGCTGCTGCGCCATTCTCAGCGCGCGTTTAAATTCGGCATCAATCGCCGGCTCCTGTTGTACGTTATCCAGAAACACATGGCGCTTTAAAGAAGGCACCTGGTACTGTTCAGCTGCGTTGATGGCCACACTTTTGTGTGTGGTCAGGCTGTCAACAAAATACAGCTGCTGGTTTTTCAGTTCCTGCATTACCCAGGACATGGGCTGATAAGCGGCTGTCAGCTCACTGCCAGTATGGTTATTGAGGCCGCGTACATGAGGTATGTCTGCCAATGCGCGTTGCAGCGTATCGGTAAAAACCTCTTCGGTTTGTGCCAGTGTCAGACCTCCATTTCCCAGCGCCATGCCACCCAAATTGCTCATGGGTGCATGCAGCATCACTTCCTTTCCTGCTTTGTGGGCTGCCTCCGCCAGCATTTTCCCATGAGGGGTAAATGGCAGAACGGCATAGGTCACCTGACCCGGCAGATTCACTGCGCGCAGGCCCGCATCAGCGTTGTTGCCGATGTCATCCAGAATCAGTACCAGGCGAAATTTGGGTCGCTCTTCAGCCGACGCATGCAAGGGCAGCAGGCATAACAAAACCAGCAGCAAAAGCCTTGTTATCTGCGGCAGGGTTTTAAGCAATGGTTTCATTGGCAGCAGCCTGTCTGCGTTCAAGGCGCTGCATCAGAAACGCGACGGGTGTTGGACATAATGTGCCAGCCTTTTAACAGGGTCAGTGCTTCGTTCAACTGGTAGTCGCTGACCACAATCTGCTCAGACGAGGTAATGGGTGTGCGACTTGGCGCCGGTTCGCTGGTTTCAGCGGTGCCTGGTAAATGACCTTCAAGATCACGTTCGGAGTAAACCCCTCGACGTGTCATTGGCCGGGTGACCAGCGCTTCATCAACCACAATGTCGGGGGTGATGCCCAGGGCCTGGATGGATCGCCCGGACGGTGTGAAATACAGCGACGTGGTCAGTTTGATAGCCCGCTGATTATTTAACGGTAGTACAGTTTGCACAGAACCTTTGCCAAAACTGCGAGTGCCCATGATCACCGCACGTCCCTGATCCTGCAGCGCGCCGGCAACAATTTCGGCAGCCGAGGCCGATCCGGTATTGACCAGAACAACCAGGGGCACACCTGCGCTGGGGTCATCCGGCGTCGCGTAAAAGTTGCCATCTGAATCAGCAAAACGCCCATCGGTATAAACAATTTGTCCTTGTGTCAGGAAGGCATCAGCGACTTCCACCGATGCTTGCAACACGCCGCCAGGGTTGTTGCGCAGATCCAGCACCAGACCTTTTAGTGAGCCTTCGCTGGCTTGTAATTCACCCAGCGCTTTCAGAACTTCTTCACCAGTATTCACACGGAACTGGGCAATACGCAGATACGCATAACCCGGTTCCAGTATGCGATGGCGTACGCTGACGGCGGTGATAATTTCGCGGGTGAGTGTCAGATCAATAGGCTCGGGTTCACTGCTACGCATTAGCGTCAGATCAACAGAGCTGCCAGCTTCCCCACGAAGCAGTTCCACCGCGTCGTTAACCAGCATGTCGCGTACCGGCCGGCCGTTGATTTCTACAATCAGATCGCCCGGCATCACGCCCGCGCGGGCAGCCGGGGAATCATCCAGTGGTGTAATGATCTTGATGTAGCCATCTTCTTCACTGACTTCGATACCCAGTCCGCCAAAACCGCTTTCGGTATTTTCCTGAAGGGAGTTGTAATCGTCTGCGCTCAGATAGGCGGAGTGCGGATCCAGGCCAGCGAGCATGCCGCGAATGGCGTGATTGATCAGGGTCTGATCGTCAATTTCATTGACGTAGGCGCTGCGAATGGTTTCCAGTGCTTCTGCAAAAAGTCGCACCTCATTAATAGGCAACGGGCGTGATGCTGGAGGCAGCAGGCTGGAGCCATCAATGCCCGCTTCCTGAGCCGTGGTCGGCATTGCCAACAGCAGGCTGGAAACCAGCAAGGCAGTTCTGCCTAATCTTCTGCCTGATGAGGTGTTGATATGCATGTCGACTCCTGCTGCGTATTGAGTGCTGTGTGTCATTCTAGGCATAACTGTGGTTATTGACTACCGCGCCGGTGTCAGCCAGAGCGCTGGATCCAGCGGCTGACTGTTACGGCGTATTTCCAGATATAGACCGGGCTGTCCGTTGCCGGCATTGTTGCCGGACAACGCCAATGCTTCGCCCCGGTTAACCCAGTCGCCTGCCTGCTTGGTCAGCTGCTGGTTATGGGCGTAAAGACTGAGGTAGGAATTGCCGTGGTCCACAATCACCAAATTACCTGAGCCGCGTAACCAGTCGGCAAATACTACACGTCCAGGGTGAATGGCGCGAACAGCGGTGCCGACAGCGGCCGCAATGATCAGCCCCTGACGTTTAAGTTGACCATTGCTGTAGGCCTGTCCAAATGAAGCCTGGACCTGGCCGCTGACAGGCCACGGCATATTGCCACGCGCTTCGGTAAACGGCATCAGATCGGCGGCTTCCGGAATGTCTATCAGTGCGCTGTTGATCTGCTCGGCGAGCGCTTGCAGTTCGGCCTGGTCCTGCTGCAACTGGCTGAGTTCCTCGCTGCGGGTAGACATCTCCGCCACCAGCTGATCTATCAAGGCCTGACGTTGTTGTTGATGTGTCAGCAGTTCAGCTTGTTGGTTTTCCAGTTCCGCCCTTGTCTGCTCAAGCTGGGCATGGGTTTGCGCAAGTTCGCTGCGGGTACTCTCCAGTGCCAGCAAGGTCTGACGCCAGCGATTGATCTGCTCGAGTTTTTCCGCGTTAAAAGCTTCAAAATACACCAGCATACGCTGGGCAGTGGTTGGATCCTGTTGATTCAGCAGCAGCTTCAGCTGACTGTCCGCGCCTGCCAGATAGGTGGCTTCCAGCGCACTGGCCAGCTGTTCGCGCTGTTCAGCGCTGTCAGCGAGCAGCTGCGTCAGACGACTGTCGAGTTGTTCCAGCTCAGTTTGATATTTTTGTTGTTGTTCACGGTTGGCTGCGATGTTGGTGCGCAGTGAGCCGAGTTGGCGATCAGTGTCAGCAAGGGCGGCTTCTGCGGCTGAGCGTTGCTGCCGGCTCTGTTGCAGCCACTGTTCAATATCGCGAATGGCTTGTGACACCTGCTGCAGTTGCTGGTCAACCTCACTGCTGTCGGATGACTCTGCCGCTTTCACGGAGATGATCTGCAGGCCTGATAAGAGCGCCACGAACAGGCTGGCGGCACACAACTTGCGCCACAAAAACGTGCGACTCACAGGTTGTGTGCCTGACTCCATCATGGCGCGATCAAGACGCCATCAATACGTGTCCGGTCATTTCGGCCGGCACACTTAAACCCATCAGCGTAAGCAGTGTCGGCGCGATATCGCAAAGGCTGCCCTGACGGGTAAAACGCCAAGGGCCATTGCCGACGTAAACCAGTGGGACCGGGCCACTGGTATGAGAGGTCAGCGCCTGGCCAGTTTGCGGGTCCAGCATCTGTTCGACGTTGCCATGGTCTGCGGTGATCAGGCAGTGACCATTCACATCACGAATTGCGCTGACCAGCCGGCCCAGGCAGGTGTCCAGTGCTTCTACCGCTTTGACGGCAGCGTCAAAATTGCCGGTATGACCCACCATGTCGCCGTTGGCGTAGTTGCAGATCACTGCGTCATATTTACCAGAGCGTATCGCTTCTTCCAGCTTGTCGGTCACTTCAAAAGCGCTCATCTCTGGTTGCAGGTCGTAAGTGGCCACTTGCGGTGATGGAACCAGGATGCGGTCTTCTCCCTCAAACGGCTGTTCACGTCCGCCGCTGAAGAAAAAAGTAACGTGTGCGTATTTTTCAGTTTCAGCAATGCGCAGCTGGGTGCGCTGCTGGCTGGCCAGATATTCGCCCAGGCTGTTTTCCAGTGTTTGTGGCGGGTAGGCCACTTTGACATAGTCATTCAGGTTGGCAGAGTACTCAGTCAGAGTGACAAAGTTCGCCAGCTGCGGCCGTGATTTCAGCTCAAAACCATTAAAGGCCGGATTTACAAAAGCGTCGCTGAGCTGGCGCGCGCGGTCGGCACGGAAGTTCATAAACACTACGCTGTCGCCATCATTCAGGGTGACAGTGTTTTCACCAGCAGCCACGCGGGTCGCTTTGACAAATTCGTCATCTTCACCGCGTGCATAGGCGTTGTTCAGCGCCTCTTCGACAGACTGGGCGCTGAATTCTGCTTCGCCCAGCGTGATCAGATCGTAAGCGGACTGCATACGGTCCCAGCGTTTGTCCCTGTCCATTGCAAAATAACGACCGATCACGGACACAATGCGACCGAGGCCGGCATCGCGCAGGGTTTTATCAGCTTTTAACAGTGAGGGCATTGCGCTGCGCGGCGGCATGTCGCGGCCATCAAGGAAAGCGTGCAGGTAAACCTGCTTGACTCCGTGTTGCTGAGCCAGACGGATCATCGCCAGGATGTGTTCTTCATGGCTGTGGATTCCGCCCGGGGACAACAGGCCCATCAGGTGCAAGGCTTTTCCTGAGGCTGCAGCCTGCGTTACCGCGTCCACGAGCACAGCATTGTTGAAGAAGCCGCCTTCTTCTATTTCCTTGTCAATCATGGTCAGGCTCTGATACACCACGCGACCTGCGCCCAGGTTCATGTGGCCCACTTCCGAGTTGCCCATCTGTCCGCTGGGCAAACCCACCTCAATGCCTGATGTCGAAATCAGCGTGTGTGGACATTCCGCCCACAGCTTGTCCCAGACGGGTGTATTGGCGGCAGCGATTGCGTTGGAGTCGGTTTCTTCCCGGTATCCCCAGCCATCCAGAATCAACAGCAGAGCGGTTTGTTTGGGTGCGGACGTGGTCATGGTCAGAGCCTTCCTGGTCATAAAAGTCCGCTATTATCCGCGATTCGGATCGGGCTAACCAGAGTCAATCTGGCGTCAACTGTCCCGGCGAAGGGCCCTGGACCGGTGTACCAATGTCGGGCGAGGCGTGTATACTTCGCCACTTTATTCAGGAAGGCTGATATCACGATGGCGCAGTTTGTTGAGTTTGTAGGCAATCACTGGATTCTGTCAGGTCTCTGGTTGGCTCTTTTTGCTACATTCATTCTGCTGCGTAGCAAGACTGGCTCACAATCCGTCTCCAGCAATCAGGCTGTTTTGCTGATTAACCGAAAAGATGGTGTGGTGTTGGATATCCGTGATAAAAAGGAGTTCGAGACGGGGCATATTGTGGATGCCATCAATATCCCGTCAGGCAAACTCGCAGCTCGCTTGCCGGAACTGGAGAAATTCAAGGACCGGCCAGTAATTGTTGTTTGCAAGATGGGGCAACACTCAGGTGATGCCTGTAGAACCCTGACTAATGCCGGCTTCGGGCAAGTGGTGCGTATGCAGGGTGGAATGGCTGAATGGCGTGGTCAGGGCATGCCGGTAGTGACCGGTTGATACTGAAAAACCAGCGCAATTATCAATCAAATCAGAAAGCAAGAGAGAACGTCAGATCATGGCAGAGAACGACAACAATCAAAACGGTGCTGCTCAGGCAGCTCAGCCTCAAGGCCCCATGTTTGCGCTGCAGCGCATTTACCTGAAGGACTGCTCCTTTGAATCTCCCAAAAGCCCGGAAGTGTTCCGTGGTCAGTGGGCTCCCCAAATTTCCTTCAACCTGAACACCCGCAACGAAAAACTGGCTGAAGGCGTGTACGATGTTGTGCTGCGCATGACTATCGAAGCCAAGCAGGAAGAAAACGTTGCCTTCCTGGTTGAAGTACAACAGGCCGGTATTTTCACCTGTGACGGCTTTAACGAAGCAGATCTGGAGCGCGTGCTGGCAACTGTTTGCCCGAACATCCTGTTCCCGTATGCACGTGAAACTGTGGATGCTCTGGTTATCCGTGGCAGCTTCCCGGCTCTGATGCTGGCGCCAGTGAATTTTGATGCGATCTACGCACAGTCCAAAGCCCAGCAAGCACAGCAGGCTGCTCCGGCTACTGCCTGATTCTGGTCTGTAATGCCCGTAAAAAGCCGCGCCTGGTCGCGGCTTTTTATTTTGTGGTCAATCCAGATTCTGGAAGCCGGTCTGCCTTAATGCCTCGTAGAGTGCAATAGCAACCGTATTCGACAGGTTAAGACTGCGGCTCCCAGCCTGCATCGGCAGGCGCAGTTTGAAGTTGTCTTCAAGACTTTCCAGCACTTCTGCAGGCAGGCCGCGGGTTTCCGGCCCGAACACCAAGCCGTCACCCTCTTCAAAACAGGCATCGGTATAACGCGTCTGCGCCTTGGTGCTGAAAGCAAAAAGACGTCTGACCCCTGCGTCGCGTACAAACGCTGTCCAACTCGGCCAGCGTCTGACATGAGTCATTTCATGGTAGTCCAGCCCGGCACGACGCACTCGTTTTTCATCCAGTTCAAAGCCCAGAGGCTCAATCAGATGCAGTATGGCGCCGGTATTGGCAGCAAGACGGATGATGTTGCCGGTGTTTGGGGGTATCTCTGGTTGAAATAGCACTATATGTATCAATGAAATAGGGCCTTGACTTAAAGAAGATTTGAGATCAAATTGGCCCCAAATATACCCCTGAAGAGTGGGGCCTTGGTATAGCCACGGGTGAGCGAAAGATTATAATTCGCATAATTTAAAAGTGGGTGATTAACAGGCAGGAGAAAGCCGGGTGCTGGAATTGTTCGGACGCAGAAAACGGGTAGTAGAAGGCCTGGTCGGATTGTCCGTCAATGATTCCCGTATCGCATTGGCCCATATCACGCGCCAACGCGATGAGCTGATGCTGGAGCGTTGTGTACGCGAGCCCGTTGCAGGCTTTGGGGCTGCCAGCGAGCAACTATTGCGTCTTGTGACAGAGCAAGGATTGTCCGGTGCCTCGTGCAATGTGGTTTTGGCTCCCAGCGATTACAGCGTTTACCTGATTGAGTCGCCTCAGGTTGAGCCTGATGAGGTCAATTCGGCGGTGCGTTGGAAGATCAAAGATTTGCTGGATATGCCGGTTGAGGACGCCATCATTGATGTGTTCAATTTACCGGACGACGCTTTTCAGGGGCGAAATAAGATGTTGTATGCAGTCGCCGCCTCGCGTCCGAAGGTTGAGCAAATTATTGCCATGGTGAATCGCGCCGGCCTAAACCTGCAATCAATTGATATTCAGGAAATGGTGATGCGCAATATAAGCAATCACTTTCTGGATGACAGTAATGGTCTGGCATTTATTTCTCTGAAAGAAAGTGGCAGCACACTTAATATCAGCCGTAAAGGCAAGCTGTATCTTACGCGCAGAATTAACACCCGGGTTGGGGCAGATGTGATGTCGCAAAATGACTGGGAGATGGTACGCGACAGGCTTGCACTTGAAATCCAGCGTTCACTGGACTATTTCGAAAGTCAGGTAGCACAGAGTCCAGCCGCGCAAATTATGATTGCTCCCAGGGAGCGAGATACCGAGGCGATGATGAATGCGCTCGCTGACGCACTGGCGAGTCCGGTCGGCATGGTGGATTTTATTCATGAGCTGCCCGCGCGCGAGGGTATCAGCGAGGAAGCAAAAGGCGCTGGCATGATGGTGATTGGCGCGGCCTTGCGCTCGGATATTGAGGTTGCTCAATCATGACGTCGGTCGACATGCAACAGATCAATTTGTATCTGCCAGAGCTGCGGCCGCAAAGGCAGCTTATCAGTGCCTTGCGTCTGCTCAAGGCACTGGCACTGATCTGCTTGCTGATGATATTGCAGGCGCTGTGGACAGGTTGGCAGCACTCAACGTTGAGTGCTGATCTTGCTGTAGTGCAAGATCAGCTGAATACCCAGACCGCCCGCACGCAACAGATTGAAGCCAATGTGGCTACGCGGGCCACGGATCAGGCACTTGTCCGGGAAATGAATACGCGCGAAACCCAACTGGCTCAGGCGCGTGAGCTCTATGAGTTTATGCGCGGCACCAATCTTGGCAACATGAATGGATATTCAGAACATCTCAAAGATTTGTCACGAGCGTCATTCACGGGGCTTTGGCTGACCGAGTTCACTATTCAGGGTAACGGAGAGCGTGTTTATCTCAAAGGTAACGCACAGCAGGCAGCGATGATGCCTGACTATGTCAGTCGTCTCAGCATGGGCGAAAGTTCGATTCGATCCCAACGCTTCAGCAGGCTGGTGTCAACCCGCGCCATTGTGGGTGGTGGCGAGTTGTACGAATTTGTGCTGGAGACCAATTGATGAATCTCAGGTACAAAATAAAAGAATGGATGGATGCATTTGATCACCGCTCCATGCCAGAAAAAATGCTGTTCTCTCTGCTAGGTTTAGCACTGCCAGTGTGGCTGTACTCAGTACTGTATTTGTCGCCTGCCTCGGCGCAGATTGACGGTTTAGAGCAACAACTGACATCCGTGCGGGCTCAATTGCAGTCAATGCAACAAAGAGAGCAGCTGGCATTGACCAGCAGTGCACAAGATCCGAATCAGGCTGTCAGGCTTCGAATTGAGCGTGCAATTCAGGATCAAACAGAGCTGCAAGGCGAGATACAACAGCTGGCCGGCAATCTGGTGACACCGCAGTCTATGACCCGGTTGTTGACATCGATGCTGGAGAATCAGTCAGGTTTGACGCTTGTCAAAGTCGAGAATCGTTTTCCTCAACCGATGAGAAGCGATGGCCAAGGGGCGACTGACTCAACAGAAACAGTTAGTCAGGCGCAGGAGTCATCATCTGCCAGCAGGTTGAGCGAACGCGGTCAGCAAGTGTACAAACATAGTCTGGTTATTGAGCTTGAAGGTGATTACCTCAGTCTGATCGGTTATTTGCGGCGCATCGAGGGATTTTCAGAGCGATTTTTCTGGGATTCAATCAGTTTTGTGCAGCAAACCTGGCCCATCGGGCGTATCACGCTTGAATTGCACACGCTCAGTACCGAAGAGGGTTTTGTGGGTGTTTGACGTGCCGCTATACAAAATCACAGGAAAGACGGCTGGCATCGCCTGTATGCTGATTTGCACTGCGGTTAACGCTCAAAGCATCGACATTGATGGCGAGTTATTTCGAGATCCAACACAACCGCCTTCTGTTGCATTTACCAACGTTGTGGTTGATAGCATGCAGTCAGTTGACGGCATTGGGTTAGCCCAGGCTTTACTCGGATCGCTAACGTTGAACTTTGTGCGCAGCGGTGGCCTGACCCCGGTTGCGGTCATTAACCAGCAGTCATACAAGATTGGCGATGTGATTGAAAGCGCGGTGATAAGTGATATCCGGGCGGGTGAGGTTGAGTTGACAATAGATGGGGTAAAACACGTTGTCAGCATGTTCACGCGTCCTGTCAGACAGATGGATGAACAGTAACAAAGCTCGGTGCCTGTGCCGTTGAGGCAATGTTCAGGGCGTGTTAAAGAGACGTATTACACAATAGCTCGGCGGAGTGTTAATGGCGGTTTGCAGTTTCAGCATAGAAAACAAGTTCAGGTCATGGTCGGTCCGTATTGCGCTGATTGCTATAGGCTTTGGCTGTTTTTTGTCTGCCTGCGCAACCACTGCCCCCGGACAGAATCTTGATACAACCCTGGCAGATCATATCGGTGAGATTCTTGATGCGGCTGACCAGTCGTATCAGGCCCCGGAAAGTGTTGCCCCGTCACAGGATGAACTTCGTGCTTTAATGCCCGCGATGTCTCTGAGTGACGATTTGCTGCAGCCAGTGACTGAGCGTTTTAATGTGGTAGCCAACAACGAAAACGCCAGAGACTTTTTTAATAATCTGGTCGCCGGCACTGACTATGGTGTTGTTGTCAGTCAGCAAGTAGAAGGCCTGATCAGTATCAACTTGCCGAATGTGTCCATTGACGATGTGATGCAGGTTGTTCAGGACATCTATGGTTACCAGATTACGCGCCGCGATCGTGTTTATCAGATACAACCCCCGGGTCTGCAAACCCGCATTTTCTCGATTGACTACCTGAACGTAAACCGCACTGGCAATTCCAGTGCGAGTATTTCTTCGGGTGGTGGGCGTGGCGCAGGCACAACAGGTGGGTTGGGTGGTGTCTCTGGTGGTTATGGTGGTTATGGTGGTTATGGTGGTTATGGTGGTATCTCTGGTGGAGTTGGTAGCCTGGGTGGCATAGGCGGTATCGGTGGCTTAGGTGGCTTAGGTGGCTTAGGTGGCTTAGGTGGCTTAGGTGGCTTAGGTGGTCTTGGTGGTATCGCTGGTGGTTCGGGCGGCGGTGGCCAGGTTAGCACCACAACACAGACTGATTTCTGGGCAGATATCAAAGCGACGTTGGAAGGTATGCTGGGTTTGGCATCAACCAGTTCATCCTCAAATACCAGCGTTGCCGGAGGCAGTGGACTGTTATCAGGTCTGGGTGGTACGTCTGCCCGAGCGTCATCCTCTCGGGATGAGTCTGGCAAGAGTGTGGTGGTGCAACCCCAGGTTGGCCTGATTATGGTCACGGCAAATCCTGCTGAGCTCGACAGAATCTCGGCCTATATTGATCAGGCACAGAATATCCTGTCGCGCGAAGTTACGATTCAGGTGCAATTTCTCGAAGTTATCCTGAACAAGGGTTTTCAGTCTGCGATTGACTTTGACACATTCGGTCCGGGTGGCGAAGAGGACGGTAACAACACCGTCACCGCTAATTTTGGCGCGGGAACAGAGGGGGTGACCTTTGAAGGCATTTCCAATCCGCTGTCAATTGCGACCAACTTTACTGACTTTAATTCAGTATTCCGCATACTGGAGTCCAGGGGTACAACACAAGTTCTGTCGAGCCCCAGTCTCAAAGTGCTTAACAATCAAAAAGCACTGTTTCAGGATGGTGACCAGGAGTTTTTCCAGACCAGTTCGGGATCCAATGTGATTAACACGGGCACCTCGGTGACGGAGTCAACATCAAACAACCTGCAACCGTTTTTCTCCGGCATCTCTATGGACATAACGCCCCAGGTCAGTGCTGATGGCACCATCACCTTGCATGTGCACCCGGTTATCACCACGGTCAGTGAGCAAAACAAATCGGTGGGTGGTGAGCAGGTGCCGCTGGCAAGAACCAATGTACGTGAGCTGGACAGTATTATCCGCGCCCAGGACGGTCGTATTGTGATACTGGGAGGCTTGGCATACGAACGCAATATTGATACGACGGCGGGAATCCCGGGTGTAAACGACCTGCCGCTGATAGGTGGAGCGTTTGACCAGCGCCGACAGACGACGGTAAAAAGTGAGTTCATTATTTTGTTGCGACCGATTATTGCCAATCCGCAATCAGAACAAAACCTGATTCGTGAACGTAGTGAGCGGGTGCGCGCAATCAACAATTCAATCAATCCGTTCTCCAATTAATCAGGCAGGATACTTTCCAACTCATGTACCTGGAATATTTTGGACTCAAGGCTTTACCGTTTTCGCTGACGCCGAATACCGATTTTTTCCTGAACATGGCCAGTTACCATAAGGCGTACAACATGCTTATGGTGTCCATCGCGAACAATGAAGGTTTTATAAAAGTCGTTGGTGAGGTTGGTACCGGTAAAACCATGTTGTGCCGTAAGGTACTTAATTCCCTTGAAGAGCTGCCTGAGTCTTATGTAACTGCCTATATTGCCAACCCGGTGCTGAGCCCAAAAGGATTGTTTCTGGCCTTTGCAGAAGAGCTGGGCATCAATGTTGACACCGATGTTGGTCATCATAGTCTGCTCAAGCGGATCAGTTCGGTGCTGATGCAACGATCCGCAGAGGGCAAGCAGGTAGTGCTTTTTATAGATGAAGCCCACGCCATGCCGGAAAAAACTCTGGAGGCGTTGAGGTTGTTGACCAATATTGAAACCGAACAGAAAAAACTGTTTCAGGTAGTCTTGTTCGCGCAACCAGAGCTTGACCAGATGTTGCAGCAGAATTCCTTGAGGCAACTTCTGCAAAGAATTACCTTCGCGTACAAGCTGGAGTCACTGGATCGCGAGGGAGTGGAGCGCTATGTGACTCACCGTATGGCAACAGCAGGTTACAATGGCGGCGCGGTCTTTACCCCGGCAGCCCTTGATGATTTATACAAAGCCTCAGGCGGCATACCCCGTCTTATTAATATTCTCAGTCACAAAGCGTTAATGGTAGCGTTCGGCCGCGGTGCACGTGTGGTTGATCGCGAGTTTATGCGCAAGGCTATTGAAGATACCGAGGGTGTCAGTTTGCCGGCATCTCGCAATGTTCGTCAGATTGCTTTAGCCGGTGTTTTAGTGGGATTAGCCTGTGTTGCGTTGTTGATCTATGCAATCAGTTACTACCTGTAAGGTTGTCAGTGGATTGGAAAGTGCCTCATGAGTCTAGTTAATGATATGTTGCGTGACCTGGATGCCAGACGGCGTGAAGCGCCGACGGGCTCATTGGGGGCGCATAAACTCGTTCCTGCTACAGATGGCACTTCTGGAAAAAAGCGTACACCCATGTACGGCCTCATTATTTTTCTGATTCTTGTATTGGTTGTTTTGTTGGGCGTTTTTTATGTGCAGACGCAGAATAACCAGGGCGTAATAAGTTCTCCCCAACCATTTATAGTCACAGCTCCGGCAACACCATCTGGAACAACACAAACCATGCCCGAGCCTGCAGATCCGGTAATCTCGGAAGTGGCGCTATCCCAGCTTGAGCAGCGACTGCAGCAGTTGGAAGAGCAAAACAGGGCATTGCTGGCCGCTCAGCAGCAGGCCGCATCGGTTGTTTCCAATCCGGTATCACCCGTTGCTGCGCCTTCTGTCCAGGATCAGTCATCAGATTACGACCGAATTAATCAGGACCGGGCAGATGCACCAGCCTTGCCAGCAGATGCCCCGGAAACAGTGCAGCCAGCCTCAGATAATACACAATCAGGCACTACCCGCAGCCCGCGCGAACTCAGTCTTGAAGAGCGTGACCGGCAGCAGGTTCAACTCGCGCTTCAGCAGTGGTCCAGTGGCCAGCAGCTGGCAGCCTTGCAAACGCTGGATCAGTTTTCGTACCAGAACGCGGATGCCCATCATTCACGCGAAACGCTGGCAAAGTTGTTGATTCAGCAAGGTGAACAGGAGCGTGCCATGCAGGCCGTTGAGCTGGGGCTGGCAATGGCGCCCAATCACAATGGCTACCGAAAATTGAAAGCGCGCCTGCTGCTTGCATCGGGTACGCCGGAGCAAGCGGTTGAGTTGCTGCAGGTATCAGCGCCGGCAGTGTCAATGGATACTGAGTATCATGATTTGCTGGCGTCTGCTTATCTGGCGAGTAGCCAGCATGAAAGTGCGTCAGACAGTTATCGCAGTTTACTGCAGCAAAATGCAGCAGAAGGTCGCTGGTGGTTTGGACTGGCCTCTTCACTCGACGCGCTGGGCCGCTCAGTGGAGGCTCTGACTTCCTACGAGCGCGCCCTGCAACAGGGAAGTCTGGCGCAGAATCTGCGGCAAATCAGCCAACAGCGAGCACAGGCTATTCGTCAGAATCAGACAACTTTTTGACCAGGCAAGCCATGGCAATCAAACAAAAAATCCGGATTGGTGACCTGCTGGTACGCAACGGTGTTATTACCGAGACCCAGCTGCAACAGGCGCTCACCAAACAAAAAACGACCGGGCAAAGACTTGGCCGCACCCTGATTAATCTGGGATTTTTGCAGGAAGATAAATTTCTAGGTTTCCTGTCTGAACAATTAAACATTCCGTTTGTTGATCTGAGGCGTTACAAGTTTGATACCGCTGTCGTTCAACGTCTGTCTGAAGTTCACGCGCGCCGCTTTCGTGCTATCGCATTATCAGAGAAAAACGGTTTGTTGCTGGTGGGGATGGCAGACCCAACCGATATTCATGCGTTTGATGCGCTGGAGCGCATCTTGCAGCAGCCTATTCAGCAAGCGGTTGTGCGCGAAAGTGAATTGCTGGCGACACTGGATCTTGTCTACCGCCGCACGGATGAGATAGCCAGTTTTGCAGAAGAGCTGGACGAGGAGCTGGTCGATGGCCAATTTGACTTGGCATCATTGGCACCGGCGGCGGATGACAGCGATGCCCCGGTAGTCAAACTGCTGCAATCCCTGTTTCAGGACGCGGTGCAGATCCGCGCCTCCGATATTCATATCGAGCCTGACGAGTTTGTGTTACGCATTCGTCAGCGTATTGATGGTGTTTTGCAGGAGCAAATTGTAAAAGAGCGTCGTATTGCTCCCGCGCTGGTGCTCAGGCTAAAGCTGATGGCCGGTCTTGATATTTCCGAAAAACGATTGCCGCAGGACGGTCGCTTCAGCCTCAAGGTTAAAGAAAAAAAATTTGATGTACGTCTGTCGACCATGCCAATCGAGTACGGCGAATCGGTTGTTATGCGTTTGCTGGATCAGTCAGAAGGCGCCGCTGATCTCGATAAAGTGGGTATGGCGGATGAGATGCTCGCGCAGTTCAGGCGTCTGATTCACATGCCGCATGGTCTGATCCTGGTAACGGGTCCAACAGGCTCTGGTAAAACCACCACCCTGTATGGTGCCTTGCAAGAGCTTAATGAAGTCGGCAAAAAAATCATCACCGTCGAGGATCCCGTCGAATACCGGCTGAGTCGTATCAACCAGGTTCAGGTCAAACCCAAAATCGGTCTTACCTTTGCCAGGGTGCTGCGTGCAGCCCTGCGTCAGGACCCGGATATTCTGCTAGTGGGGGAAATCAGGGATCAGGAAACCGCAGAAATTGCCTTGCGTGCGGCGATGACCGGTCACATGGTGTTGTCGACGCTGCATACCAACGATGCTGTCTCCAGTGCAATGCGTCTGGTGGATATGGGCGCTGAGGGTTTTCTGGCAGCAACCGCAATACGTGCCGTGCTGGCACAACGTCTGGTGCGTCGTTTGTGTGATAACTGTTGTATTGAGTATCAACCGAATCGTAGCGAAATCAGCTGGATTCGCCATTTAATGGGCGCACGTATGCCCGGTGAAATTCAGCTTAAAGCTGCCAGTGGTTGCCACCGCTGCAACAATACCGGTTACCGGGGTCGAATTGGTGTATTTGAGTTACTGGTGCTGAATGACGATATGGCCGATGCTCTGAGACGCTCTAGCACCGCCGATTTTGTTAAAGCAGCGCGCCAGAGTCGGGGTTATCGTCCTCTGGTCATCAGCGCTCTCGAAGAGGCGTTTAAAGGTGTCACAACACTGGATGAAGTGTATCGGGTTGCCGAACAAATAGATGAAAGCGGTGAGTTCAGCCTGAGAGAAGACGACCTTGAGATTGTGGCTGATCATGATGATATAAAGTTAATCCCCAGAAAAGATGCAGAGTCCTCTGAGCAGGATATTGGGTAATGGCCGCATTTGATTATAAGGCGCGCAACCGCTCCGGAGCCTTGGTTACCGGGGTCATTGATGCCGTCAATTTGGATGCTGCTGCGAGCGAGCTGCTGGGGCAAGGCCTCACTCCTATTGATATTAAGCCCGGGACAAGCAAAGCCGGCAAATCACCCAAAATCTCCGAAGCGCCCAAGCCTCGTGATCAGCAGAAAAACAAGTCCTCTGACAATGTGCTCAATCAGGACGCATTGCAGGCGCTGAATCAGGCTTTGCAGCGAAAAAAAATCGATAATGCTGATTTGATGATTTTCTGCCGGCAGATGCAGAGTTTGACCCGCGCAGGGCTGCCCTTGGACAGGGCGCTGCACGGATTGCAGGGATCGTCCAAAAACACCCGGTTTCGCGACCTGCTCAAGGATCTACAGCGCTCAATTGAAGCCGGTCAAACCCTGTCTTCTGCTATGAGTCACCATCCCAAGGTGTTTTCCCAGCTTTTTCTCTCTTTGGTGGATGTTGGTGAAAATACAGGACGCCTGGATCTGGCCTTTGAGCAGATTGGCCGTTACCTGATGCTCGAAATGACCACAAAAAAACAGGTCAAAAGTGCTACCCGTTACCCATCGTTTGTTCTGGTGACAATTGCGATTGCTCTGGGAATCATTACCTACTTTGTAATCCCTGCTTTTTCCGAGACCTTTGCGCGCCTGGGTGCAGAGCTGCCAATGGAAACCCGCCTGTTGATAGCCATCTCCGACTTTGTGGTGAACTGGTGGTACTTATTGCTGGGCGGCCTGGTTTCGCTGGTGGTTGGGTTTAAATTCTGGGTCCGATCAGATAATGGTGGTCTAGTCTGGGACGAGCGCAAGCGCATGCTCCCGCTGGCCGGTCCTATTTTTCAGCAAGTTGCGCTGGCGCGATTTGCGCGTACATTTTCCATGGTGATGAAGGCAGGTGTTCCGATTGTTCATGGCATGGGTATTGTTGCTAACGCGGTTGGCAACAAGTATGTTGCCAAACGTGTTCTCAAAATGCGTGATGGCATTTCCCGGGGTGAGTCGCTGTATAATACGGCGGTGTCGGCAAACATGTTTTCACCACTGGTTCTGCAGATGATTGCGGTCGGGGAGGAAAGCGGCACCATTGACCAGTTAATGGAGGATGTAGCCAATTTCTACGACTCGGAAGTCGAATACGATCTAAAACGCTTGAGTGAGGCGATTGAGCCCATCCTGATTATGGTAATTGCGGGTATGGTACTGATTCTGGCGCTGGGTGTGTTCTTGCCCATCTGGGATCTCAGCAGTGCCACCTCAGGCGGGTAAATTGACCCGGGCTATTTGGGGCTGGATTGGGGTTGGTTCGGTTGTATCGGGATGGTTGTCGCCTCCACATGCTGATAGGATTCTTTGCCAAAATATCGGGTACACAGTCCCGGCACCAGATGGGTCCTGAGCAGGCAAATCAATCATGATGCACCCAATCTCGGCAAAGCCTCCGGCATCGATAACCCGGCAACGCGGGTTCTCGTTGTTCGAAATGATCATTTACATTCTGGCTGCCTCAATTTTATTCAGTGCCGCATTTAACCGTTACCGTGACTTTCCGGGGGAAGCTGAGCGCGCCAATTTTCAGGCAATAGTGGCGCAGCTGAATGCCGCGATTAACCTGCAGATGATGCGCACTATCGCCTCGGGCGAGTTCCAACAGGCTGCCTTTGTTGATGGAATAAACCCCATGGACCTGATGCTGACGGTGCCAGACAATTATGTGGGCGTACTCAGTGCAGTGGATCCTTCAGCTCTGCCGCGACGGATCTGGTACTTTGATGGGGCCCGCGGGGAGCTGGTTTACCTTGCGAACGACGCTAGCAACCTTTATTGGGTTCAAAACGGCAGTCGACAGCCCGCCGATAGCGTCCGATTTCAGGTGCGTAATGTGTTCGGAGCGGCTCAAAGATGGGAAGGAATAGTGCTGGCGCCGGTGGTGCCTTACGAGTGGCAGGCAGTAGCCCTTGAAATACCTAACACGGAGGGGTAAAAATCGGGACAAAAAGGAATAATTGGGGGCGCTTTGCCTTGACAAGCATGTTCAGCCCAGTGCGGTGCTGATAGCATTCGTTCCAAGGCGCAGAATGAATCGCTCAAACAGTAAGCCTGCTCACCAAACGCTTTTGTTTTTGACAAATGAACGGCTACGCGAACTGCGGGCCACTTATGAAGAAGGAGTACGACAAGTGAAAATGCAATTGAAAGCTACAAATCAGAAAGGTTTTACGATAATTGAGTTGGTTGTTGTTATTCTACTGCTGGGCATTCTTGCTGCAACAGCGTTGCCACGATTTCTGGATGTAACAGATGAGGCCCATCAATCCGTGGTTGATGGCGTGAGAGGCGGTTTGACTACCGGCTCGGCATTGTTCCGCGCCACCTGGGTGGCTCAGGGTCAGCCTACTGCGACTGCGGTGACAAGCTTTGGTGACGGTAGCTTGTTCGCTAACTCTGCAGGATATCCTTATGGCGATACTGCCGGAACACCGACGGTAGATACCTGTGTAGAAATTTATAACGGCTTGCTTCAGAGTGGTAGGCCGACAGTTGCTACTGCTGAGTTCAGCGCAACAGCTGCTACTTTGGAAGGAAATATTGAGGCCGCTGCGACTGCTACTGATATCGTTGCTGTGCCCAACGTTGATAATGCAAACATTACCACAGCGACAGCATGTACCTATTACTACGTGGGACAGTTCAAGTCGGGAAATGCTGCAACTCCAAGAACAATCCAGACTATCACCTACACTTTCGCAGGCACCACCGCAGGTACTGTGACTGAAGGTACGCTGGTACTTACCAACTAATTAGTTGATGAAAGTATTTAGCTTTGACGTTTGACATCGGAGCTAAGTAACGCACACTGAACGCCTATTTCGCATCCACGCGTCAAGGCGTTCAGCTTTTTAAGTTTCGAAGCTTTAGTATCGATCCTCCAAGAGGACATTTGTGAAGATATCCAATTCGAGAGGCTACACAATAATTGAATTGGTCATTGTGATAGTTCTTGTTGGTATTCTGTCTGCCGTTGCAATCTCTCGTTTACTTCGCTCCGACACCTACAACCCCCTCATCGTCCGCGATCAAATCATTTCCATGGGCCGCCTTGGCCAGCAAATGGCAATAGGCAGGTCAGATGTTGTTCTGACAATACAGCCCGCAGGCAATCAAATCGAAATCCGGGTATCCGACAGTAATGGTACTATTCAGAACGCATTGGTCGACGGTGCATCGGTAGCGCTGAGCGGAGAGGTGAATCAGCTTGCCAGCTGTGGCGTAACAGCGGGTACTCACTCAATTACCAATGCAACCCCCTACGTGCTGGAATACAATGAACTGGGTGATCTGCGACGCGGTGGTGTCACGGGCAGCCCAGGATTTCCGGTAGCCGTTAGCACCGGCACTCGTGTCTGTGTCAACAATAATCCGGTGATGTCGGTTTGTTTCTCAGCGGCTGGTTATGCCTATGCGGGAGATTGTGTTGACTGATCGTGGCCAGACAACAGCCCATCAGCGGGGTGTTACGCTGATTGAGCTGATTGCGGTAATTGTGATTCTGGCAATATCACTGGCCGGCGTGACTGCGGCTATTTCGGGCGCGCTGTCACGGAATGCTGATGTGATGCTGGAGACCCGCGCTGTTGCGCTGGCGCAGAGTTATCTGGACGAGATTCTGGCGCGCCGTTTTGACGAACACTCTGCGCCGCGCGGGATTCCGCCCTGTCGAACCAACTGCACGTTACAGGCAAGTTTTGGCCCGGATGGCGGTGAAACGGCGCGCGCGGATTATGACGATGTGGATGATTACCACGGACTCAATGAGGGGTTTGGTCAGGTCAATCCGCTGCGTGATGCGGAAGGCAATCTAAGAACCGGGTACGACGAGTTTCGCGTGCAGGTGTCTGTCCGCTATCTGGAACTTGGGTCTGGCGGCGCCGAGGAGAATCTGGCGACCGCACCAAATGACCTGACGGATGAGCAGGATGCCAAATTAATCACGGTCACCATCAGTCACGCCAGCAATTCAACGGGCTGGCAGTTCAGTGTTTACAAGGCAAACTTCTGACATGAGACGTGCGGCAGGATTTACGATAATCGAGATTGTGGTGACTATTCTGGTGTCATCCATCCTGGCCGTGGGCGTGATTGGATACATTGCCGATGCCGTTACCGGGATTACCGCTACAGGTAACCGGAATCAGCTGGCCAGTTCCGGGCGCACAGTGGTTGACCGCTTGGCGCTGGAGTTACATAACTCAGTGCCCAACAGTGTGCGTGTAACCACCGCGCAACCCAATGGGGATCAATGCCTGGAGTTTATTCCGTTTCGGGGGGCTACCACCTACCTGGATGCGCCCTTCACGGGTCCTGGCGGCACCACCATTACAGCCATCGACTTTAGTCCCGCTTTGACGCTGGCATCACCCGCTAACGTGTATGCCATCATTTATCCCATCGATCTGGCGGCCGTCTATACGGCGGCCAATCCCGGGCCCACCAAGCTGGTTGACTCTATAGTGGATACGGGTGGTCCTGACGGTAAAGTGACATTAACATTAAGCAGCAGCCACAGGTTCAACCGACGTTCACCCGTTGATCGCTTGTATGTGGCCGATCAGCCGGTGAGTTTCTGTTTAACGGGCGGGCAGCTGTTCCGCTACAAAAACTATGGGTATCAGGTGAGCCAATGCACGCCAGCCACCCTTTCCTGTCTGCCGACCGCGGCACCGGATCGGGTTTTGATCAGTCAGAATATTGATAATACGGGATTGCAGGCATTCCGTATTGCGCCGCCCACCTTGCGACGCAACGCGATTATTGCGTTTGATTTTAACTTTACCAGCAACACGGATGTGGTGCAGTTGACGCACGAGGTCATGTTACGCAATGTTCCGTGACCCACACCCAACAGCCATCATACAGCGGCCACTCGCCAGACAGCGTGGCGTAGGGCTGCCTGCTGCTATCTTTGTGATCACCTTGATGGTCACTATCAGTATTGCGGTCAGCTACCTGGTATCGCAAAACGCTCGCACATTTGAGGAAGAGATTAGTCTGACCCGTGCGTTTTACGCCGCTGAATCAGGAGCGGGTTTTGCCATGAATGCCCTGTATCCGCCGGATGAATTTCCTCTTTATAACGTCACAGCCTCCTGTCCGGCAGCTGCGAGAACCTATACCTTTAGCGCCAATGGTCTGGCCGGGTGCAGTGCTGAAGTGACTTGTACCACTGATGCTACAGTGGATGGCGTTAAATACTACACCATCCAAAGTGCAGGAATATGCGGGGATGTCCGAAGAACAGTTCAGGTCAGAAGCAGCTTCTGACCCGGATGTCATGCAGCATTTTTGGATCTACTTTGGATCTACGCCGGCACTGCACCAACCACAACAAAAATGCCGTATACCACCACCAATGTCAGCACCGCGGCTATGCCATAGGTGACGAGATTGCTGGGGCCGACATGGACGCGGTACGGGTCCAGACCGCGACCAGAATCATTGCTGCGATGGCTGATATCGCGTCGTAAGCGAATTTTATAGTTGTCGAACTTCTCGACGAGGGTCCAGCCTGACTGTGCTTCTTCAGTCAGGACACGGGCAAGATTCTGGGGATTGGCAAAGTGCGGCGTGGTTGATTGTATGATTTTGTATTCAATATCCATTATTCGCCTTTTTGTGTTGGTTTTCTGGTGGTTGATATGCCCGCGGCAACTATTCTGTGCCGTGCAAAACCTGTTTGCAATCAGGTGGGCGCTAATGACGGGACAAAAAAGGGAAGAAATCCCAAAGAGTTTGGCCAGTTCCGCTCCCTTGATCGTGTGATCAACTGGCAGGAAATCTATAACGGGCAGACCACGTCCTGACTTGAATTTCGTGTGCCCGGCACCCATCATTCCACCAGAATTGATGTAAACCGGAGTACCTATGAGCCGTTTATCCACGCTGTTAGCCACCGTGCTGGCCTGCGCCGGCCTGCTGGCCACGCCCGCAGTACTGGCGCAGCCGCCGGTTGATTACAGCAGCTTCAGCACCAATGACGAAGCCAATAACATGCAGGTGTTTAAAAGCGCCAGCCCGTCAGTGGTATACATCACCAATTCACGTCTGGTGCGACAGTCATTTTTTAATCTGAACCCGCAGGAGGTGCCACAAGGCACAGGTTCCGGATTTATCTGGGACAAACAGGGTTACGTGGTTACAAACTTTCACGTCATTCAGAACGCCTCGCGGGTGACTGTGACTCTGCAGGATGGCAGCTCCTGGGACGCAAGCCTGGTGGGTGTAGAGCCGGACAAGGATCTTGCGGTTCTTAAAATTGAAGCGCCGGCGGCGCAATTGCAGCCACTGGAGTTGGGGGATTCCTCCTTACTGGAAGTGGGACGCAAGGTGATTGCCATCGGTAATCCTTTTGGTCTGGATACAACGCTGACGGTGGGGGTGGTCAGTGCACTAGGCCGCGAAATCAATTCGGTAACACGGCGACAGATCCGCGACGTGATTCAGACAGATGCCGCGATTAACCCGGGGAACTCGGGTGGGCCACTGCTCAATTCACTGGGCCAGCTGGTGGGTGTGAATACCGCGATCTACAGCCCCAGTGGTGCCAGTTCGGGAATCGGGTTTGCGATTCCGGTGAATACCGTCAAAAAAATTGTGCCCGAGCTGATTCAATTTGGCCGAGTACAAACACCCACGCTGGGGATCAGTCTGTTTCCACCCCAATACGCTGACTATTACCGTCAGCGTTGGGGTATAGAAGGCGTTATTGTGCTGGATGTAATTGATGGTGAAAGTCCGGAGCGCGAAGGCATGCGTGGGCTGGCGGAAACCAATCGCGGTATTATTCTGGGTGACGTCATTGTCGAAATTGATGGCACGCGTGTGCGTAATGAAGATGATTTGCTGACGGTGCTGGAAAGCCGCAAAGCAGGTGACGTTGTGGAAGTGGTCACCCGCCGTGACAACAGGCAGCAAACCTACAGAATTGAGCTGCAGGCAACACGCAATTAAAATCCCTGGAAACTCTGCAGTTCAGGACTGCAGGGTTTCCAGTTCGGTGCTTTTTTCCAGCCACTGTTCCTCTGCAAGGCTGAGTTCAGTCTTGCAGGAACCCTGCTGCCGCAGCAGTTCTGTTAACTCCGCTTTGCGACTGTCTTCATACAGGGTGGCATCGCCCAGCTTGTCTTCAATAACGCTCAGTTCTTTGCCCAGTTTTTCCAGTTTTTGTTCAAGGGCGCGGATCTCCCGTTTTAAAGGTGCCAGTTGTTCCCGTTGTGCGGCGGCCTGCTTGCGTTGGTCCTTTTTATCGAGAACAGCCTGTGCAGCCGGCGCATTGAGTTTTGAGCTCTGACTGCGCGTGTTTTGCATGCTATCCGGATCCTGCAGCCAGCGCGCGTAGTCATCCAGATCGCCTTCAAACTGACTGAGTTTTCCGCGGTGGACGGTATAAAATTCATCAACCGTATTGCTCATCAGATGGCGATCGTGTGAGACCAGCACCAACGCACCTTCAAACCCTTGCAGAGCAACCGTCAGCGCATGACGCATCTCCAGGTCAAGGTGGTTGGTAGGTTCGTCCAGTAGCAGTACATTAGGTTTCTGCCAGACAATCAACGCCAGTGCCAGTCGTGATTTTTCGCCACCGGAAAAATTGTGAATCGGCTCCAGAATACGATCGCCGCGAAAATCAAAACCACCCAGGAAGTTGCGCACATCCTGTTCGCGAACTTTGGGATCCTGCCGCTGCATCAACAAAAGCGGACTGGCGCTCATGTCCATCACATCCACCTGATGCTGTGCAAAGTAACCAATTTTCAGGTGTTTGGAGCTGACAATTTCACCGTCCAGAAATGGCAACTCGCCGGCCAGCGATTTTAACAGCGTTGATTTGCCGGCGCCGTTAAAACCCAGCAGACCAATACGGCTGTCATCATGCAGCTTGAGTTCGGCGTTGGTGATCAGCGGTTGTGAAAATCCGACCGAGGCTTTTTTGATACTCAGCAAATTCTCGGAGGATTTTTCCGGTGTAAAAAATTCAAAATGGAAGGGTGAATCAATATGCGCTGGCGCAATATCCTGCATGCGCTGCAGTTCTTTTAACCGACTCTGTGCCTGACGTGCCTTGCTGGCTTTAGCGCGGAAACGGCGTACAAAGTCTTCGATTTCTGATTTGCGGCGCTGCTGTTTCTCAAACATCGCTTGCTGCTGCGCCATACGTTCAGCACGCTGCACTTCATAGGATGTGAAGTTGCCGCGGTACATAAAAAGATTTTGCTGTTCAAAGCTGATAACGTGATCAATGACTTTGTCCAGAAAATTACGGTCGTGCGAGATCAGCAGCAGCGTGCCCGGGTAACGCACCAGCCACTGTTCCAGCCAGATAGTGGCTTCCAGATCAAGGTGGTTAGTGGGTTCGTCGAGCAGCAGTAGATCTGAAGGCGCCATCAACGCCGCTGCCAGATTCAGACGGATACGCCAGCCGCCGGAAAAAGAAGACACCGGGTTGTTAAAACTGTCCGGGCTAAAACCAAGTCCAGCCAACAGCTGTTCGGCGCGCACCGTCACACTGTATCCATCAATCTTGTCGAGCTCAGCATGCAGGCGTGCAATCGCATTACCATCCTGGGCTTCTTCGGCTTTTTCCAGCTGGGCTTCGATGTCGCGGTAACGACTGTCGCCGTCAATGACATGATCCAGCGCCGTGCGTGAGGAACCGATGGTTTCCTGTTTCATCCATGCGCAATTCAGCCCATCGGGAATCAGCAGTTCGCCGGCATCAAGTGCGATCTGACCAGTCAGACAAGCGAACAAACTGGATTTGCCGCTACCGTTGCGACCAATGATGCCGGTCTTCTGGCCTTTGTTGATGGTCAGACTGGCAGACTCCAGCAAAACATGTTCGCCGCGCATCAGGCGGGCATTATTAAGACTGATCATTGTGCGTTTTCTAAGCTTGATTAAAGTCGGGGCTTGCTTGATTGAAGTCGGGCATTATACGCCAGAGGCCTGAGTCTGATTGATTTATCTTGGGCAAATTCGTAAACTCCGAGCCATGAAACAGATACTGATTATCGATGACGACGAAAAACTGGGACAATTGCTGACGCAGTACCTGGAACGTTACGACATGAAAGTCACGGTGGCACATACACCGAGCAAAGGTTTTGAGCAGCTCAAGCGCTCCAAACCTGATCTGTTGATTCTGGATGTCATGCTGCCGGAAAAAGACGGTTTTGAAATCTGTCGCGAAATTCGCGCCAAAGCCTCTGTATACGGTCAGCTTCCTATCATGATGCTCACTGCGCATGGCGAAGTCACAGACCGTATTGTGGGTCTGGAGCTTGGCGCTGACGACTATCTGCCCAAACCTTTTGAACCACGTGAACTGGTGGCACGTATTACCAATATTCTGCGTCGCGCAGGTGATGACAACCGCGTTGTCAGCGATTTGCCGCGTATTGAAGGTCTGGATGTAGATACTGCACGCCGTACCGTGCATCTGGATGGCAAGCTGATTGAGCTGACCACCATGGAATATGAACTGCTGGTGTTGTTTATGCAGTCGCCCAACAAGACCTTTACCCGTGATGAACTCATGAATCGTCTGCGTGGTATTGATGCTGAGCTGTTTTCACGTGCCGTGGATACACTGGTCAGTCGTCTGCGACACAAACTTAACGACACCTCCAAAACTCCTCGTTTTATCAAGACAGTCTGGGGGCGCGGCTATACCTTTGTCGGTCAGCTGCAATGAAGCTCGGCTTATCCAAGGCGCCAGGTTCGCTTTATCTCCGGCTTTTCCTGATTTTTAGCGCCACCATTATTCTTTTTCTTGTGATTATCACGCTGTCGCTGCGCCAGCTCGACCAGAACTGGCGCCGTGAGCGTCTTAATCCGCTGCCGGTTTTTTATCTGGATAACGTGCGCCTGCTGGTGGATGCCATTGGTATCCCTCCGGATCTGCAACGCGCAGAAGACCTGGCACGTGACCTCTCCCTGACCATTATTATCCGTAGTCCCCACATTAACTGGCAGTCTGACGACCAATCCGATCTGGATATATCCAGCGCGGTGTTTGTGCGTACATTGTCAGATGAATCACAGATGATGGCGGTTGGTAATGAACAGGTTATACGGGTGGCGCGCGGCGGTTACGAGTATTTCCTGAATCGAAAAGCACCCTCGCTCAGTGACTACGATTATGCCGTCGTGTACATAGGCCTGGGGTTTGCGCTGTTTGTGTTGCTGTTGAATTACTGGCTGGTGCACAGATTGATGGATCCGGTGCGCAGGCTGCGTCAGGGCGCCGAAAAAATCTGTGCTGGTGATCTCAGTTACCGCGTTGAAGTCACGCGCAAAGATGAACTGGGTGAGCTGACAGAAAGTATCAACCATATGGCGGACTCGCTGCAGTCGATGCTGGAAGCAAAACGGCAACTGTTGCTGGCGATCAGTCATGAGCTGCGTACACCGGTGACTCGTGCCAAGTTGCAGCTGGAATTTATGGAAAACGGGGCGCTGCGCGATACCTTGCGTGACGATATCAATGAAATTGATCTGCTGATTTCTGATCTGATTGAAGCCGAGCGTCTGAGTACGCAGCACGCGGCATTAATTCCTGATGATGTGGATTTTGCAGAATATATTGGCATGCTCAGTGAGCAGTACCAGCATTACGAGGGTGGTCTGGTTGTTGATTTGCCGGACGAAGACCGTTCAATGCAGATCGATAAACTACGTATCCGTCTGCTCTTGGCCAACATCGTAAACAATGCCATCCGGCACGGTCGTAACAGGCCAGTGACGATCAGTGTTCGCTTCCAGGGAGATGAAGCCGTGCTCAGCATCGCTGACCAGGGTGAGGGTATTTCCGAAGAACATCTGAAACATGTGCGTGAACCCTTCTACAGGGTTGATAGCGCCAGGGCGCGTCACACAGGGGGATTTGGTCTTGGCCTGTACCTCTGCCATTTGATTGCAGAGGCCCATGGTGGCCGGATGGAGATAGATAGTGAAACGGGTAAAGGTACCCGTGTCACTATCTACTTGCCAATCAACTAATCAACTTCTCATCTAATCAGATACAACCAACTAATCAGCGCACACGTTGCTGGCGGCGACGGCTGCGCATCCAGGCTACGATCAGTGCTGCAATTACCAGCAGCGTTGGAATCAGTGCCGTGTTGATCAGTTTTAATGTGCTGCCCAGACGGTCAATCTCGGCATTCAGCTGGAACTGTACATTACGCAGGGCGCGACGGGTTTCCAGTTGTACCTGCAGGAATCGTTCGATTTCTGCTTCCTGTTCCGCACTGATGCTTCCGCCGTTGCTCTGGTTCAGCGCTGTCAGTTGCTGCTCGGTCTCGGACAATTGCTGCAGCAGGTTGGTTTCTTCCTGACGCAGACGCTCATCCGCCGCGCGTTGCAGCTCAATAACACGCATGAACGGACGTGCATAACGACCACGGCTACGGATATTGATCAGGGCAGTATCACCACTGAGGTTGTCCAGAGCGTTGATCACAAAGTCGCCGTTGCTGGCAAAGGCATTAATCACGCGCTGGCCCATGACCTGCTGTGACTGCGCCCACATGCGATCGGCCAGGAAGTCACTGTCCGCTACCACAATAACCCCGATGTCGCCGGGAGACTGGCTGATGTGGTTCTCGGGTATTACATATTCAGGTTCCACCGGCTCCGGTTCCGGGGCCGGTTCTTGACCCACAATAATCAGCGGTGTTGGCGACGCTGGTGGCTCTACCGGATAACCATTCGGGAAGGCAGTAGAAACACGACCTGACAAACGTGCGGCCAGATAGTGGCGCTGTTCTTCCGACTCAAACTCGTCAATCAAAAGTGTCGGATCTCCCATTTCACTGAAAAAGCCGGTGCCCATCAGCATCGTCGACAGGCTGGTCTGGATCAGCGGCTCAAAGTTGGTGCTGGCGCCTTCGGCAGATTTCAGTGAACCCACAGATGACATGTTGATCACTTCCAGCTGGCCACTGACGATGTCGTTGGCAAAGCCATCACGCGGAATACCCATCATGCCAATGTGTGCCACGGGGCGCTCACCTGGACGCAGAGTGACATACAGCGCACGTTCCTGATCGGTGACAACCTGGGTAGGGTCGTAGTCCACACCCCAGGCGCGCAGCAGATCCGGCAGGTCGGACGCCATGGTGTCGCGTGCGACGCCGCCGCTAACAGCCATCTGGGTTTGTGTGTCGGAATTGGGATCAACAAAAACCAGAGCCCGTCCGCCGCGCAGCACAAACTGATCAATGGCATACAAAGTCTGACCTGGCAGGCTTTGTGGGTGCACAACCATCAGAATGTCTACATCCTCATCAATGGCTGAGGTGCGGGCATCAATACGGCGCACGTCGTACATATAACGCACGGTGTCCATGACCGCCCACGGACGAGTAGGCTGGCCTGTGGCCGGGTTGATACCACCGTCGATATCCAGAGAGGACAGGACACCCACAATCGCCGGTTTCGGGTTCAGCGTACGGGTAATCAGACGCGCAAACTCATATTCCAGAAATTCTTCCTGGTCAGGACGAATCAAAGGAATCGCCTGGAACACGCCAACGTCTTCTTCTGTGCGGGTAGAGGGGTCAGAGGACACAACACCAAAATAGACCGCTTCACGGCCTGCCGCCAGCGGCACGGCTTGGATGCCATAACCGGTAGCTTCATCCTCTTCAGCAGAGAAAGGTTGCGGATCGATCACACGAAGAGTCAGGTTGCCATCGCTGGCAATCACCATCTCGCGCAACATTTCCTGAACACGGACACCGTAGGCTCGTACCTGGGGTACGTTGGCCACTGCGTCTTCTGAATAATAAAAGGTCAGCTCAACCGGGCGCTCCAGATTGCGCACAATGTTGCGGGTAGCATCAGCCAGTGTGTACAGGTTCTCGGCAGTCAGGTCGATACGGAAACGAGGCAGTACACTGATAAGTGTGACGGCGACCAGCAGACCCACTGCGGTTACTGCAAGGCCGGCTTTGGAAAAAAGTGCTTTGTTTTTCATGGCCAGCTCCTAGTTCGCTTTTTTGATTTCTATGACGATGGCGGTTGCCATCAGCCACGCTGAGATCACTGCTGCAAAAAACAGCAGATCACGAATATCCAGAACGCCTTTGCTGATCGAATCAAAATGGGTCAGGAAACTCAGCGTCGCAATGGCATCAATCAATATCTGAGGAGCCCATCCTGAAAACGCACTCAGCACAATAGGAGACCCGGAGGCCACAAACGCAAAACAGATCGCTACCGTAAGAATAAAGGCAATCACTGCATTGCGTGTCATTGCCGACATGCATGACCCTATCGCCAGGAATCCACCGGCCATCAGCCAGCTGCCAATGTAGGCTGCCAGGATGACACCGTTGTCCGGATTGCCCAGATAGTTAACGGTGACCCAGATCGGGAATGTCAGTGCCAGCGCAACACCGCTGAGTACCCACGCCGCCAGAAACTTGCCAAGCACGGCATCGCGCAGACGAATGGGCAGTGTCATCAGCAGCTCGATGGAACCGGTCTTGCGTTCATCAGCCCACATGCCCATTGCCAGCGCAGGCACCATAAACAGATACAGCCAGGGGTGGAAGTTGAAGAACGGTTGCAGGTCCGCCTGACCGCGCAGGAAAAAACCGCCAAGGTCAAAGGTGAAAATGCCGTTCATCACCAGGAAAATTACAATAAAAACATAAGCCAGCGGTGTGCTGAAATACGCAGCCAGCTCGCGGCGAAAAATGACTGAAGTTTTTCCCATGATCATTGTGCTCCTTGTTCTGTCACGCTGCGGAAGAAGGCTTCCAGACGGCCAGGAGCAATCTGGGTATCCACTTCAAAATCAGCAGGAGCGCGAGCTTCAAGCTCTGCCGGGGTGCCATCAGCCACAATACGACCGCGCGCAATGATAATGGCGCGTGTGCACACGGCACTGACTTCTTCCAGGATATGTGTCGACACAATCACAATCTTGTCTTTGGCCAGATTGCGGATCAGCTGGCGCACCTGATGTTTCTGGTTTGGATCGAGGCCGTCAGTGGGCTCATCCAGAATCAACACCTTGGGATCATGCAGGATCGCTTGCGCCAGGCCCACACGGCGTTTAAAACCTTTGGACAGCGTCTCGATGGTCTGCAAAGCCACATCATGCAGGCCAACATCATTAATGACCTTCTGTACGCGACTGTTTTTTTCGTCTCCAGAGAATCCCCGCACTTCCGCAATAAACTGCAGGAAGCCCAGTACGCTCATATCCGGATAACTGGGCGCACCCTCTGGCAAGTAGCCAATCAGGGATTTGGCGGCAATAGGATCGTCGGCGATATTGTGGCCGTCTATGGTAATGCTGCCTGAGGTGGGAGCCAGAAAGCCGGTGATGATTTTCATGGTGGTGGACTTGCCAGCACCGTTAGGGCCGAGGAATCCCAGCACTTCACCTTCAGACACTGTGAAGCTGAGGTCATCGACCGCTGTGAAGTGTTCGAATTTACGAGTTATACGATTGATTTCAATCATGTTGTTATAAGCCTGGTGTGAGGTTACCGGGTAGTCATTGACCGGCCAATATAGGGTGGCCTCCGGCATTTTTCAACCAGGCTTTTGTGATGATCTGTGGCAGAGCGCGATTGTCCTGCCCAGGGCTGTGATCAGTCGTCGTGATCGTTATCGCTGTCGTCGTTATTGTCGATGCCCAGCTCCTTGATCTTGCGCGTCAGTGTGTTGCGGCCCCAGCCCAGCAGCAGGGCCGCATCACGCCTGCGGCCCAGGGTATGTTTGAGCGCAATCTGTATCATGGTGCGCTCAAAATCGGGTGTGGCCTGATCCAGAATGGCCTTGTGACCAAGGTTCAGCTCCTGGTCAGCCCATTCTTCCAGCAGCTGTGTCCAGTCACGTGCATTGCTGTTTTGCGCCTGATGCTCCATCAACTCAGGGGGTAAATCCTCTATGCGCACTTCGCGGCTGGAGGCCATGACTGTGATCCAGCGGCAGAAGTTCTCCAGCTGACGGACGTTGCCAGGCCAGTTCAGGCCGGTGATGTATTTCTCCGTTTCCGGCCGCAGTACCTTGCATTCAACGTCCAGCTCTTCGGCCGCTTTGGCCAGGAAATGCCGCGCCAGGCGCGGAATATCTTCGCGGCGATCGCGCAAACGTGGAATATGGATACGGATGACGTTCAGGCGGTGGAACAGGTCCTCGCGGAACAGGTGCTGGGTTACCAGTTTCTCCAGATTCTGGTGGGTTGCCGCAATGATGCGTACATCGACCTTGATGGGTGTAGTGCCGCCCACACGATAGAATTCGCCATCGGACAGTACTCGCAGCAGACGTGTTTGGGTGTCGGCGGGCATGTCACCAATTTCGTCCAGAAACAGGGTTCCGCCATTGGCCTGCTCAAAACGGCCGGTACGATGCGCCGTTGCACCGGTAAATGCCCCTTTTTCATGGCCGAACAGCTCGGACTCAATCAGGTCTTTGGGAATTGCAGCGACGTTCAGCGCAATGAACTGTTTGTCCAGGCGTGGGCTGTGTTTGTGCAATGCGTGTGCGACCAGTTCCTTACCGGTTCCAGATTCACCATTGATCAACACGGTAATATTCGATTGTGATAACCGACCGATGGCGCGGAAGACTTCCTGCATCGCCGGTGCTTCACCAATAATTTCCTTGCTGTTCTCCAGAACGGGTGTTGGTAATTCCAGGTCCTGTTCGCGTGCATGCTCCAGTGCGCGCTGTGTCATCGCTACCGCGTCTTCGATGTCGAAGGGTTTGGGCAGGTATTCAAACGCGCCGCGGCTGTAGGAGGACACCGCACTGTCCAGGTCGGAGTGTGCGGTCATGATAATAACGGGGAGTTGGGGATAACGTTCGTGAACTGTAGAAAGCAGATCCAGCCCGTTGATGCCGGGCATGCGGATGTCACTGATAATAGCGTCGGGTCTTTCTTTTTCCAGGCGGTGTAGCAGATCGTCGCCGTTATCAAAACTCTGTGTACTTAAACCTGAGCGGGTCAGGGATTTTTCAAGAACCCAGCGGATTGATTTGTCATCATCAAGAACCCAGACAGTGTTGTGTTTGTTCATACCTCGATACCCTGTATCTCATTTGCCGAACTGGCCGGCACTAAATGAATTGGTAGGCGCCTTGCTGAGCACTGGCAGATAAATGGAAAAACGTGTGCAACCTGGCTCGCTCTTGCACTCGATAATGCCCTTGTGCTGGTTGACGATGGAATGTGCAATCGACAGGCCAAGACCGGTTCCATCGGCGCGCCCGCTGATCATCGGGAAAAAGATGCTGTCGATCAGTTCAGGCGGGACACCTGGCCCGTTGTCAGTAACTTCTACCCGGATCACCAGTTTGTGGAACACTGTGCCGATAGTGATGTTGCGCATGATGCGAGTTTTAAGTTCGATCAAACCGGAGCGGTGTTTTACGTGTGGACTGTCCAGCGCCTGAACAGCATTGCGTACAATGTTAAGCACGGCCTGGATGAGCTGTTCACCGTCACCCTGAGATTCAGGGATGCTCGGGTCATAATCGCGTTGAATAGTAATATCGCGATCCTTGACTTCCGCCTCAACCAGATTGCGTACGCGCTCCAGTACTTCGTGGATGTTCAGCCGCCGGAATTCCATCGGTTTGCGTGAACCCATCAAGCGGTCCACGAGTTTATGCAGACGGTCGGCTTCCTCGATAATCACGTTGGTGTAATCAGTCAGTTCTGAATCAGGCAACTCTGCTGCCAGCAGTTGCGCCGCGCCACGAATGCCACCCAGCGGGTTTTTGATTTCGTGCGCCAGTCCTCGCACCAGCTCGCGTGTGGTTTCGTGTGTTGAAATCAGATTTTCGTCGCGCGAAATTCGTTCAGCATAATTGGTGTTTTGAATTTCTATCAGCACCGCTGCGTCCGGGAATTCCAGCAGCGGTGTCACGGTGTAGTCCACTTGCAGGCTTTTGCCATTCATCAGCACCAGTTGTGTTTTGCGTTTGGTAAAACTGTGCTGATCTTGCAATGCATCTTTTATTTCCCTGGTGTCCTGAGCGGCGTTAATAAAAATATCGCCGATATAAACCTGATGCAGTTGGCGGCCGCTGATGGCCAGCAAACTTTCCGCAGCCAGATTCATGTATTGCACGCGCAACGAGTGATCCAGCACCAGGACTGACGTGGTCAAGCTGTCCAGCAGGCGCTTGAGAGGTTTTGGGTTGCTGTTGGCAAATACGCTAATGGCTGCTGTCCTTTTTATGTGCTGTGCGCGATCTCATTGCTGAAGGCATGCAAGTTCCAAACCACTGTGCATGTGCTGCCTGAAAACTGAATAGACGACGTGTCTGCCAGGCTGGAGCGCACCTGCCTGGATCGTCGCCAAATGGCGCGCACCAAAATGGAGCATTTGTGCTTCAGGCTCCGAGTATAGAGCGGAATAACCTTTGAGCGAGACAAAAAAATCGCCTGGCGGATGCCTCCGGCAGGCGATTTTTATTCATGCAAATCTACATCCCGTCTGAATTACAGGCTGTAGTACATGTCGAACTCTACCGGGTGAGTAGACATGTTGAAGCGCAGGCAGTCTTGACGCTTGAGTTCGATGTAAGCATCGATCAGGTCGTCGCAGAATACGCCGCCTTTTTTCAGGAACTCGCGGTCTTGGTCCAGGCTGTCCAGTGCTTCGTCCAGAGAGAAGCACACGCGTGGTACCAGCGCTTCTTCTTCTGGCTCCAGGTCGTACAGGTCTTTGCTTGCTGGGTCGCCAGGGTGGATCTTGTTCTGGATACCGTCCAGGCCCGCCATCATCAGTGCAGCGAAGTACAGGTATGGGTTCGCAGTGTTGTCACCAAAACGCACTTCGATACGAATGGCTTTTGGATTGCCGCCCAGAACGTATGGGATACGGATTGAAGCAGAACGGTTGCGTGAAGAGTAAGCCAGCAACGTGGGTGCTTCGAAGCCTTTTACCAGACGCTTGTAAGAGTTGGTTGAAGCGTTACCAAACGCGTTCAGTGCTTTAGCGTGTTTGATGATACCGCCGATGTAGTACAGAGCGGTGTCAGACAGACCCGCGTAGCCGTCGCCAGCAAAGGTGTTCTTGCCATCTTTCCAGATAGACATGTGAACGTGCATACCGGAGCCGTTGTCACCTACCAGTGGCTTAGGCATGAAGGTTGCGGTTTTGCCGTATGCGTGAGCAGTTGCCCAGACGCAGTATTTCAGGATCTGGGTTTCGTCAGCTTTAGCGACCAGCGTGTTAAAACGTGTGCCGATTTCACACTGACCAGCGTTTGCTACTTCGTGGTGATGCAGTTCAACATCCAGACCCATAGCGGTCATGGTGTCGCACATGGCGCCACGCAGGTCGTGCAAAGAATCGACTGGTGGAACTGGGAAGTAGCCGCCTTTTACGCGGTTACGGTGGCCCATGTTGCCGCCTTCGATTGCTTTGTCAGAAGACCATGCTGCTTCGTCGCTGCCGATCTGGAAGAAAGAACGGTCCATGCCAACGTGCCATTTGATGTCGTCGAACACGAAGTATTCATTCTCCGGGCCGAAGAAGGCAGTGTCACCAATGCCGGTAGACTTCAGGTACTCTTCCGCGCGACGAGCTACAGAGCGTGGGTCGCGGTTGTAACCTTGCATGGTGCGTGGTTCGATAATGTCGCAGCGCAGGTTAACTTGCACTTCGTCTGCGAATGGATCCAGAACCGCGGTGCTGTCGTCTGGGCGCAGAATCATGTCGGATTCGTTGATGCCTTTCCAGCCAGCTACGGAAGATCCGTCGAACATAACGCCTTCAAGGAAAGACTCGTCTACTTTGTTTGCAGGAAAAGTGACGTGTTGTTCCTTACCACGGGTGTCTGTAAAACGCAGATCAACCCACTTAACGCTGTGTTCTTTAATGAGTTCTAAAGTCTTAGACATTCCTGATCCTCCGTAAGATCGAGAACAATGTGGCGCAGCGTGTGCTGTGTCACGGGTTAAAATTCCTCAACAAGCCGGGGTATCGGCACTATAATGTCGCGCCGTCATCACCCAAGTTCCCAATGATGAGCAAGATGTGTGCCATTGTCGCGACAGGCCAAACGCCTTGTAAATCAGGCGGTTGATATATCGAGGGAACCAATCTTGCACCAATTTGGTGCTTAATAATGTGGCTTGCACCATTTTAGAGCTTTCTGCCTCGTTTTGATGCGCGGTATCGAAGGAATATCTAACCAGAGGTTTTGATGCTTTATCTGATCCGGTTTTTCCCTGAAATCACCATTAAAACGCGCCCGGTTCGTCATCGGCTGATACAAAGCTTGCGTCGCAATCTGAAAAATATGTTCAGGCGCCTTGATGCGGGGGTGAGTGTAACCGGTGACTGGGACATACTGGAAGTGCGGACGCCAGAAGGGAATGAAAGAATAGCGCATCAGGTGCTGGATCTGCTGTTGTGCACCCCCGGCATTGGTCTGGTAATGCCAGTGCGAAAGCTGCCTTTTACATCAATCGAAGAGGTGGGGCAGACGGTGCTTGAGATATGGCGTGAAGCCTTAAAGGGGCGCACGTTTGTTGTGCGTTGCAAACGTCAGGGCACTCATCCGTTTACATCAACTGATGTCGAGCGCCAAATTGGTGCAATCCTGCTAAAGGGTAGTGAATCTGCCGGTGTCAGCCTGAACGATGCGGACATTACTGTTCGTGTGGAAGTGCGCTACAAAGACTTTTATGTGGTTGAGCGTCAGCTTAAAGGCCTGGGCGGGTACCCGATTGGTAGCCAGGGCGAAGTGCTGTCGCTGATTTCCGGTGGTTTTGATTCGGCGGTGGCCAGTTACCAGTGTACCCGCCGTGGGGTGCGCACCCATTTCCTGTTCTTTAATCTGGGTGGGCGCGAGCACGAAGTTGCAGTAAAAGAAGTGGCACTTTATCTGTGGATGCGATTTGGTTCCTCGCACCGTGTCAAATTTATCAGCGTGCCTTTTGAGGCCGTGCTGCAGAATATTCTGCAGGAAGTCGACAGCGCTCATATGGGTGTGGTGCTCAAGCGCCAGATGCTGCGCGCCGCTGACCGTATTGCTGCCAACCTGAATGTAGAAGCGCTGGTCACTGGGGAAAGTGTGGCCCAGGTTGCCAGTCAGACCCTGCCCAACCTGCGTCTGATTGATGAGGTGTGTGAAACGTTGGTGCTGCGTCCGCTGATTGTTGCGGACAAACAGGACATTATTGATCTGGCGCGCAGTATTGGTACTGAATCCTTCAGCGCCTGTATTCCTGAGTATTGCGGTGTTATCTCGGTCAGGCCAACAACACACGCCAAGCGTCCGCGGGTGCTGGAAGAAGAGCAGAAGCTGGATCAGTCGCTGCTGGAGCATGCGGTTGCTGAGGCCGAAATCCAGATGATAGATCGCATGGTTGAAGTGGTGGATCATCGGGATGTTGAGCCGCCAGCGTTTAATAAAGTGCCTGCTCAGGCTGTGGTCATTGATATTCGTCATCCGGATGAGCTGTCTTTAAGGCCGCTGCAGCTCGGTGATGTTGAGGTGCAACAGATTCCGTTTTTCCAGCTGGCAAACCGCTTTGCGGAGCTGGATTCATCGCGAACATATTTGTTGTATTGCGACAAGGGCATGATGAGTCGTTTGCATGCATCCCATCTCAAAGATGCGGGTCATCAGAACGTCGCCGTCTATCGGCCCTGAAATGGTGCAAAAATGGATGTGCGCCAGCCGGTAAATCGCTGACTGACAAGCGTTTGCGGGTTGGTGTATACTTCGCGGCCATTTTCGCGATACCACTGTCCCCAATTCCGTCAGTTAACTGCAAGTTCATTACAGGTTTAATTCCGTGATCGAAAAAATCCGCAACATCGCCATTATTGCCCACGTTGACCATGGTAAAACCACACTGGTCGACAAGCTCCTGCAACTTTCCGGAACCCTGACAGGACGTGGTGGCTCTGTTGAGCGCGTCATGGATTCCAATGACCAGGAAAAAGAACGTGGTATCACCATTCTGGCCAAGAACACCGCTATCAACTGGAACGGTTATCACATCAACATCGTTGATACCCCTGGCCACGCTGACTTTGGTGGTGAAGTAGAACGTGTTATGTCCATGGTGGACAGCGTACTGTTGCTGGTGGATGCCGTAGATGGTCCAATGCCGCAGACCCGCTTTGTGACCCAGAAGGCATTTGCCCAGGGTCTGCACCCAATTGTGGTGATCAACAAGATTGACCGTCCCGGTGCGCGTCCTGACTGGGTGCTGGGTGAAGTGTTTGACCTGTTTGATCGCCTGGGTGCAACTGACGAGCAATTGGACTTCCCGGTTGTTTATGCCTCTGCATTAAACGGCATTGCTGGCCTGGAAGCGGATCAGCTGGCAGACAACATGGACCCGTTGTTTGAAACCATCATCAATAAAGTGCCACCGCCCCCGGTAGATAGCAGTGCGCCTTTCCGTATGCAGATCAGCGCCCTGGACTACAACAGCTACGTAGGTGTTATTGGTATTGGCCGTGTGACCGGTGGTGTTGCCAAACCAAACATGCCGGTGGTGATTGTGGATACCGAGGGCAATCAGCGTAAAGGCAAAATCCTGCAGGTAAAAAGCCACCTCGGCCTTGAGCGTATTGATGTTACTGAAGCCACAGCCGGTGAAATTATCTGTATCACTGGTATCGACAAACTCAACATTTCCGACACCATCTGTGATCCTGATCATGTGGAAGCGATGCCTGCGCTGACTGTAGACCAGCCCACCATCAGCATGACCTTCCAGGTTAACGACTCACCGTTTGCGGGTCGTGAAGGTAAATTTGTGACCACCCGTAATATCAAGGATCGCCTTGAGCGCGAACTGATTCACAACGTGGCACTGCGTGTAGAGCCAGGTGACTCCGCTGATAAATACAAGGTGTCAGGCCGTGGTGAATTGCACTTGTCAGTACTGATCGAGTCCATGCGCCGTGAAGGTTTTGAACTGGCCGTTTCAAGACCGGAAGTGATTATGAAAGAAGTTGACGGTGTGTTGCAGGAGCCTTACGAAAGTCTGGTGATCGACTGTGATGAAATGCACCAGGGTTCTGTGATCGAAGAGCTGGGTCTGCGTCGTGCAGAAATGCAGGACCTGCTGCCAGACGGCAAAGGTCGTGTACGGCTGACGTTTGAGATTCCTACTCGCGGTCTGATCGGTTTCCGTTCCATGTTTATGAGCCTGACCTCCGGTACCGGTATGATGAACCACGTGTTTGATCATTATGGTCCGGCCAAGCAGGGTGACCTGGCAGCGCGTAAAAACGGTGTTCTGGTATCCATGGTTGCAGGTAAGGCGCTGGGTTACGCGCTGTTTACGCTGCAAGAGCGTGGCCGCCTGTTTATTGATCCAAACGTTGAAGTGTACGAAGGTATGGTGATTGGTCTGCACAGCCGTGATAACGACCTGGTGGTGAACCCGACCAAAGGCAAACAGCTGACCAACATTCGCGCGTCCGGCACTGACGAAAACATCCTGCTGACTCCGCCGATCAAGCACAGCCTTGAGCAGGCAATGGAGTTCATCAACGATGACGAGCTGGTGGAAATCACCCCGCAGAGCATTCGTATCCGCAAACGCTACCTGACTGAAAGTGATCGCAAGCGCGCCAGTCGTGGTTCGGCGGCTCGCGGTTAAGCGCCGCTGCCATGATCGCGCTGATTCAACGTGTGAATCACGCCAGTCTGCGCATTAATGGTCAGACCCATTGCAGCATTAACCAGGGATTGGTGGTGCTGCTGGGGCTGGAAAAAAGTGACACCCGCGCCGTTGGCGAAAAGCTGCTGCGCAAGGTGCTCGATTACCGCATTTTTTCTGATACCGAAGGGCGCATGAACCTGAGTGTGTCAGCCATCTCTGGCCAGATTATGCTGGTCTCACAATTTACCCTGGCCGCCGATACCGATCGTGGATTGCGCCCAAGTTTTACCTCGGCCATGCCTCCCGCTGAAGCGCAGCAGCTTTATGACGAACTGGTGCAATGGATTCAGCAGCAGTACCCGCAGGTTGTAACCGGTGTGTTCGGCGCGGATATGAAAATTTTGCTGGAAAACGATGGCCCGGTGACGTTCAGCCTCCGGGCCTGAAGGACTTACGGGAAGAAAATCAGAAATACCACATTACGCGACCATAAACATTACGACCAAGTCCAGGCAGGCGTTCACGTAATGCAATGTCCGGATTAACGGCTCTGTTGTAACCACCCAGATGATCATAGTGGTGGCGATCAAACAGGTTGTTTACACCCAGCCCGATTTCCAGATCCTGGCGATTTCCAGGGTGTATGCTGGTCGACAGGTTCACCAGAGTATAACCGGACGTCGGTTGTTCCAGATTAGTCTGTGACACATGTTTTTGTTTGGCATAGGTCACAGACTCCAGCGAGCCGCTCCAGCCATTGCCGCGATAATCCAGCGCCAGGATCAGGTTGTCAGGCGAAATCCGGTACAGATCATCTGCTATGTCTTTACGCTCTGCGCGCACAATACTGACAACGCCGCGCAGCGCCAGTCGTGAGCTGATTTCATAGTTTGCGTCCATATCAAAACCACGATAGCGCGCGTCCACGTTGCTGAACTGCAGTGGGTTAGCTGTGCCCATACCCATATTGGCTTGCATCTGAGCAAAGCTGATGGCCAGTGGATTGGTTGCCGTGACACCATGAATAAAATCACTGACGTCTTTGTAGAAAATGCGTGGATACAGGCTAAGAGCCCCCATGGACAGATCAAATCCGAGTTCGTATTCCTGTGCTACTTCAGGTTTCAGGTTTGGATTGCCGATATAGGTTTTGCCATCTGCCAGTCCGCCGGTAGATTCCGCCGGCAGCCACAGATAACGCTCCTGATAAGACGGGGAGCGTGTTTTGCTGGCTGCACCGGCGTACCAGATAATGCCGTAACCTGGGTCGACACTGATACGTGCAAACCAATCGGTATTGTTATCGGTTTGTGAACGGTTCATGGCGTTAAACTGGTTGGCCAGTTGTTGTGCCACGTTATTCATCATCACTGGGCCGCCAGCGCCCAGATTGTCAGGGTTCATGTTGACTGCCACTTCCGCTGAAGACATTTTTACGCGGTTGTGACGTACACCCAGATCCAGGCCGGTGATTTCACTGAGCAACAGATTGCGCTCAATGTAAAAACCAGTAATGTTTTTTTCAGCGTCGTTGAAGTTATCAATAAAGAAGTAGCGTTTGTTCGGGTTCTGGATCAGCGCAATATGTTTGGAATAGTGACCATCGGCACCAAAGCGCCAGTAGCCATTGTTTACAGTGCGCTCGGCTTTTAATACAAAACCGGTGTTATCGCTGGCAGTGTAGGTATTGCGGTAACGGTTAGTACCTGGGCCGCTGGCGCTGTCCTGTGGCGGTGTGCGCAGATGGAAATTGCTCATCCAGTGACCGATATCATTCATGGACAATTCCGCGGACACATTCCAGCGGGCACCATCATAAGCGTATTTGGCGCGTGCCAGGTCGCTTTCTACTACCATGATATCCATCGGCAGCGCCGGTGTACCGGAGTCGCCGGTATCATTGCGGGCAACATCCACGCTGAATTCATGGTCGCCAGTGCGGAAGCTGTAACCCAGATCAAAACGATCACGGTCGTATTCTGAGGGCAGCAATTTGCCGCCATTAAAACGTGAATCGTCACCGAGTTCTTTCATCACAAAACCACGCATCAGATGGTTGCGATTACTTAAGGACAGGAACACGCTGCCTACCATGCCGCTGTTGACGGACTGGGCGCCGGCGTAGGCACGACCGCCCCATTCAAAGTTGCTGCTGTTGCCGAACTCACCCTGATAGGTCACGGCATCAATATTGCCGCCCAGGGTTTCCTGACCGGCGCTGACCGGTGCAATACCTCGACTGATGGACAGTGATTCAAGCACCGCCACTGGCGCATAGTGCAATGGTGCATCCATGGCGTTCGGCCCGCCTGAGCTGATATGCGCGCCGTTAATAGATACGTTGACGCGATCACCGTACATGCCCCGGTATTGGGCTACGCTGGTGAGTTCGCCGTTTTTGTTAACGTTGGCACCAGGCATTTTTCTAAGCAAGGTACCCGTGTCCGGTGCAGCAACCATGGTGTCGTCTGTGCGCACGATGTGGGTGTCGCGCGCACCTATAATCACCATTTCTTCTATATGCACCGGTGGCTGCGCCAGTGCAGCACCTTGCAAGGCCAGCGTACTTGCAAGGCCAACAAAAAGAATGGATTTGGGGTGCAAAAATGCGCTCATATCAACCTACCTCGGCTCAGGAATCTTAACGTAATGTTAGGGGTTGGGTGCGGCAATGTCGCTGCGACAATTGGTCGCAGCTGAATTTGATATAGATCAACTGGATGCAGTGTTCTGCTCTGTTGTCTGTCTGTTTTTGATAAGCCGTTTACCGGCATAAACGCCAATCTCATACAGCATCCACATCGGGACGGCCATGATAGTCTGCGTGAAGGGGTCAGGTGGCGTCAGAAGCATGCCGATAACAAAACATCCCACAATTACGTAGGGGCGTTTGCCTTCCAATGATTCGACATCAACTATGCCGGACCAAATCAAAAGAAATACGGCAATTGGAATCTCGAAAACGAATCCGAAGGCAAAAAATATCTTGAGTACAAAACTGAGATAGCTGGAGATATCCGGTGCAACGGCAATGCCTTCCGGCGCAATGGAAACAAAAAAGCCGAATACAAATCCGAACAGAACGTAATAGGCAAAAGCGATACCGGCATAAAACAGCAGAACACTTGATATAAACAAAGGTACAGCCAGGGCTTTTTCATTGCTGTACAGACCTGGAGCAATAAATGCCCAGATCTGATACAAAATAAAAGGCGCGCACAAAAACAGGGCGGCGTAGAACGTCAGCTTGAACGGCGCAAAAAATGGCGAGGTCGGATCAATCGCAATCATGCTGGTGTCAGGCGGCAGCACTGACGTCAGTGGTGTAGCAACAAAGGTGTAGATATCGTTTGCGAAATACACCAGGCAAAGAAAGACCAGTAACAGGGCCGCGAGGCACTTTATGATGCGATCGCGCAATTCGACCAGGTGTCCCACCAGTGTGAGTTCGCCAGATTTAACTGAATCGGATTCAGGTGTTTTTGCCATCATGAATCCTTGTTGTCATCAGCAGGCGCAGGGGCAGGTGCCATGAGTTTGCGGCCCTGCAAAACCACTTTGCCTGTAGGCGGGGTGTTGTAAAAATCCTGGGCCGGAGTGGGCTCCTGTTGTGTGTCGTCAGCGGCTGCAGCTGCGGGTTCAACAACGGCAGCTGGCGCTGCATCAGGAACAGATTCGGTTATTTCTGGCTCAGGAGTTTTGTAGGTTGGAGCGCCTTCTTCAGCACTGTTGGTTACCACAGCAATTGCCGGGCTGTTGGCAGTGTTAATGGCTTTATTGATGCCGCTCTGCGCCTTATCAAGCTGGTTCTGTGTATCCTTTGCCAGCTTGTCGGCATTTTTTCGAGCTTGCTCAATTTCGGCCAGAATTGCTTCGTTATGCAATTCGCGGCGGATATCGTCTGCATTAAGCTGTTGTTCGATTTCAGTTTTGACCTTGTTGAAGCTGCGCTTGAAACGGCCAAACCACAAGGCGCCGGTGCGCACAGCCTGCGGCAGTTTGTCGGGACCAAATACCACCAGCGCCACAACAAAGATGACCAGCAGCTCAATAAAGCTTATATCGAACATGAGCGATACCCGCGCATTGGTTTGAACGGGACAGGATTATTTATCCTGAGTGTTCTCCGAACGGGCGGACACAGAAGAGGTGGCCTCTTTGTCAGCCTCAAGTTTTTCAGGCTCCTTGTCATCATCTTTAACGGCCTGTTTAAAACCTTTAAGCGCACCACCAAGGTCGGTGCCCAGAGTTTTCAGTTTTTTGGTGCCAAAAAGCAGCACGATGATCAACAGGATAATAAGCAATTGCCAGATACTGATGCCGCCGATTCCCATGATTCCTCCGCATGCCTGATACTTAATTATTCAGGCGAAAAGTGTTTATTTTGCTGCTCTGGATGCCTTCTCGGCGAGGCCAGATATGTTAAAGCGCTTTCTGAGTTCTTCCAATACCTGCGTATGGCTCAGGTTCAGATGGCTCAGCATGACCATGCTGTGAAACCACAGATCCGCTGTTTCACCGATCAGTGCCTGAGCATCTGCACCTGCATGCACATCGCGTGCCGCCAGGATGGTCTCCACGGCTTCTTCGCCAACTTTCTCCAGAATTTTGTTCAGCCCTTTGTGATGCAGGCTGGCAACATAGGAGCTGTCGGCGGCAGCGGTTTTGCGCTGCTCGAGAATTTGCTCAAGCTGCAACAGTACATCGTTATGGACGTCTGGATTACCAGTGGTGTTATGCGACATGTTTTGTGTCTTTCAGGTGTAGTCAGTGACCAGGATTTTTGTACATCTCGGCAGGATCTTTTAATACGGCATCGGTGACAGTCCAGCCGTTGTCATCAAGCAGACGATAAAAACAGCTTTCGCGTCCTGTATGACAGGCGATACCGCCTACCTGTTCCACCAGATAACAAACCGTGTCGCCGTCACAATCGAGCAGAATCTGATGAATGCGCTGCACGTTGCCAGACTCTTCACCTTTACGCCAGATTTTTTTGCGTGAACGCGACCAGTAAACCGCGCGACCTTCTGCGCGCGTCAGCGCCAGCGCTTCACGGTTGATCCAGGCATGGGTCAGCACACGATGTGTGGAGATATCCTGTGTGATAACAGGTACCAGTCCCTCATCGTTCCACTTCACCTGATCCAGCCAATCTGTACTCTTCATGGGCGCAAGTATGCTCTTTTACGGATTGAAATACAAAAAGCCAATGGCCAGTACAATAGCAGCCACCACAATCATGGTTCTGCGCTGACGCCGTCTTTGGCGCTTGTCGTGCTGGCGTTGCTGCATCAGAACGGTTTGTAATGTTTCGTTTATCTGCAACAGTGCGCGCTGCTGTTGCAGGTTATCCAGTACCAGTTGCGGGAAGTGCGGAAACTGCTCTACCCAGTCTGGAACATGCTCCTTGAGCTGGCGCCACAGGTAGGAGGGTTTCATGCGTTTGTGGCTCCAGCGCTCCAGGAACGGGAGAGCGGTCTGCCACAGGTCCAGATCCGGATACAGCTGGCGCCCCAGTCCCTCAACATTGAGCAGGGTTTTCTGTAGCAGCACCAGTGATGGCTGTACTTCCATGTTAAAGCGACCAGCAGTACGGAACAGCTGCACCAACAGATACCCGAAAGAGATGTCTTTCAGAGGTTTCTCAAAAATGGGCTCACAAACGCTACGCATCGCGGCCTCAAATTCCACCACTTTGGTGCTTTTCGGAACCCAGCCACATTCCACATGTAATTCAGCTACTTTGCGATAGTCGCGCTTGAATATCGCCAGCAGGTTGCGTGCAAGATATTGCTGATCTTCACGGCTCAATGAACCAATAATGGCGCAGTCGATAGCGATATAACGCGGGTTTTCGGGATCAGTCGGGTCCACAAAAATATTGCCCGGATGCATGTCAGCGTGGAAGAAGCTGTGTTCAAACACCTGGGTGAAAAAAATACTGACACCGGTTTCTGCCAGGCGCTTGAAGTTGACGCCGTGGGCAGCCAGCGCCACCACATCCGATACCGGAATGCCGCGAATGCGTTCAGTGACCAACATGCCATCACGTGACACGTCCCAGTACACTTTGGGGACGTACAGCTGTGATGAGTTTTCGAAATTGCGTTTTAACAGAGTAGTGTTTGCGCCTTCTGCCAGCAGGTTAAGTTCGCCCAGGATCACGTGCTCGTAGTCTGCGATCACCTCGCGAGGGCGAAGACGTCGGCCATGTGGCAAATATCTTTCCACCAGTCGCGCTATCCAGCGCAGAACCTTGATATCGGCCACAATGACGTCCTTGATATCAGGGCGCAGGATCTTGATCACTACCTCTTCGCCCGTGGACAGACGTGCTTCATGTACCTGGGCAATAGAGGCTGAGGCCAGTGGGTGTTCATTGATGTACTGGAAATAGGTTTGCCAGGGGCCGCCCAGCGCGTTTTCAACCACTTCAAATACTGTCGGCGAGCTGAAGCCAGGGACCTTGTCCTGCAAGCTTTGCAGTGCATCAGCGACTTCATTCGGCAGAAAATCACGACGTGTGGACAGCAACTGTCCGAATTTGATGTAGATAGGACCCAGTTCCTGCAAAGCCTCTTTAAGGCGTTCGGCCGGTGGCAGCTGACGCACTTTGCTGCCAGTCCAGGGCAAACCCAGAGTGCGCATCGCCAGGCGCAGAGGCCAGGCCTGTGGGGCAGTAGCGGTCAGCGGGCTGATCTGGTCAAGCCGGTAACGGGCGCAGACTGAGATAATTCTGAATAGACGGGGCAGGTGAGACACCAGGGTTCCTCAAAGGCGTCGCGTCAGCGATTTCATGACACCCGCCATGAGTTTCATGCCGGCGGTGACCGGGAAGGGCAATTCGGCGCCGCCAGCGGCCATTGCGCTGTCGCCATGTTTGCGCTCATCCACAATCATTTGTTCTATCACGGCACGGCTGCGCAGATCCTGTGGCGGCAGCTTTTCGAGGTGGTCTTCAAGGTGCTCACACACCTGTTTTTCAGTTTCGCCAACAAAACCCAGACTCCAGCGATCGCCCACCATGCCAGCAACAGCGCCAACACCAAACGACATCGCATAAAACGCCGGATTCAGCACACTGGGCCGACTGTCGAGTTCTTTCAGACGTGATTCACACCAGGCCAGGTGATCGATTTCTTCAGAGGCGGCCTGATTCATGGAGACGCGTACATCCGGCAGGCGAGCGGTCAGCGACTGGCCTTGATACAGCGCCTGTGCACACACTTCGCCGGTATGATTGATACGCATCAGACCCGCGGCCAGTTTGCGCTCATGATCCGACAATTCGCCATCTTCTATGCGTGCTGCCGGTGACGGGCGGCTGGCATGTGCGCTCCCCGGAACCAGTGTATGCAGCGCCTGATCCAGTTGCAGAATCAGGCGGTCGGCGAAACTGTAGTGATCATTGGCGCTGGGCATATTACTGTTCTCCGGTTGACTGCTCCCGGGCAATGGCACGATAACCAATGTCGCGGCGGTAGTAGATTCTATCCCAGTGAATATTTTCCGCCAGTCGATAGGCTGCTTTTTGTGCGGCAGTGACGGTATCACCCAGAGCGACCGCGCACAGCACACGGCCGCCGTTAGTGACCACCTGTCCGTCTTTGAGCGTAGTACCGGCGTGGAAAACTTTGGCACTGTTGTCTGTGCTCACAGCCGTGTCCAGGCCGCTGATCACATCGCCTTTGGTGTAACTGTCCGGATAACCACCTGCGGCCAAAACCACACCAATGCTGGCGCGCTCATCCCAATTGGCGGTTTTCTGATCCAGTTTGCCGTCGATGGCCGCCTGGCACAGATCAGCCAGATCACTGTTCAGGCGCATCATCACCGGCTGAGCTTCCGGGTCACCAAAACGGCAGTTGAACTCGATCACAAAGGGCTGGCCGTCTGCGTCAATCATCAGGCCGGCATAAAGGAAGCCGGTGTAGGGATTGCCTTCAGCTGCCATGCCGCGCACGGTGGGCATAATCACCTGCGCCATCGCGCGTTCATGGACGTCTGCGGTTACCACAGGTGCCGGTGAATAAGCGCCCATACCGCCGGTATTGGGGCCATGGTCACCATCGTCACGACGTTTGTGGTCCTGCGAGGTGGCAAACGGCAGTACGTGCTCACCATCGACCATCACAATAAAACTGGCTTCTTCACCGACCAGGAACTGCTCGATCACCACACGGCTGCCAGCATCACCAAACTTGTTGCCGGAGAGCATGTCGCGAATAGTGGCTTCAGCTTCTTCCAGCGTTTGTGGAATGATGACACCTTTGCCGGCGGCCAGGCCGTCGGCCTTGATCACAATGGGTACACCCTGCTTGTGAACGTAGGCAATGGCTTGATCAATGTCGGTGAAATTTTGGTAAGCCGCCGTTGGAATATTGTGGCGAGCCAGGAAGTCCTTGGTGAAGGCTTTGGAACCTTCCAGCTGGGCGGCGCCTTTGCGCGGGCCAAAGCAGCGCAGGCCTTGCGCGCTGAAATAGTCCACAACACCCGCAACCAGCGGCGCTTCCGGACCTACAACGGTCAGGCCCACATTGTTGTTACGGGCAAAATCGGCCAGCGCCGGAAAATCCAGTGGATCGATGGCAATGTTTTCAACACCAGCTTCGGTAGCCGTGCCGGCATTGCCTGGCGCCACAAATACTTTTCCCACACCGGCTGATTGTGCAAGCTTCCACGCCAGAGCGTGTTCGCGGCCACCGTTACCCAGTACCAGAATATTCATAAGCAGACCTCAGTGACGGAAGTGGCGAATACCGGTAAAGACCATGGCCATGCCGGCTTCGTCCGCTGCCGCAATAACCTCGGCATCACGCATGGAGCCACCCGGCTGGATGACGGCGGTAATACCGGCCTGGGCTGCTGCATCAATGCCGTCACGGAACGGGAAGAATGCGTCGGAAGCCATCACGGAGCCTTCCACCACCAGGTTTTCGTCGGCAGCTTTAATGCCAGCAATTTTGGCACTGTAAACACGGCTCATCTGGCCGGCGCCAATACCGATAGTTTGCTGATTTTTGCAGTAAACAATGGCATTGGATTTAACAAACTGGGCCACTGTCCACGCAAACATCAGATCAGCCAGTTCCTGCTCGGTAGGCTGACGATTGCTGACAACCGTCAGATCGCTGCGGCTGATCTGGTGGATATCGCGGTCCTGAACCAGCAGGCCACCGTTAACACGTTTGTAATCCCATGCGGTCAGCGGTTTTTCCGGCCACTGACCACAGGCCAGTACACGCACGTTCGGTTTGGCGGCAAATACATCCAGTGCCGCCTTGGAGACTGTTGGTGCAATGATGACTTCGCTGAATTGCTGATCGGTAATTTTCTGCGCAGTTTCGGCATCCAGTTCGCGGTTGAACGCAATAATGCCGCCAAACGCTGAGGTTGGGTCGGTCTGGAAGGCGAGTTGGTAGGCTTCCAGGATGGAGCCAGCAATTGCCACGCCACAGGGGTTTGCGTGTTTAACAATTACACATGCAGGCTCACTGAAACTCTTCACACATTCCAGCGCTGCATCGGTGTCAGCAATGTTGTTGTAGGACAGTTCTTTGCCTTGCAGCTGCTGTGCTGTGCTGACGCTGGCCTCCTGTGGTGATTTTTCAGTGTAGAACGCAGCGTTTTGATGCGGGTTTTCGCCGTAACGCAGATCCTGCTTTTTAACAAACTGACTGCTGAAGGTGCGCGGGAAGTCGCTGTCGGAAACCTTCTTGCCCAGATAGTTGGCAATCGCGCCATCGTAGGCGGCGGTGTGTTCAAAGGTTTTGACCGCAAGATCAAAACGCATGGACTGGGTCAGACCGCCATTGTTCTGTTTCATCTCGGTCAGGATGTGGTTGTAGTCAGAGGGATTTACCACAACGGCTACCCAGGCGTTGTTCTTGGCTGCAGCGCGCAACATGGTCGGACCGCCAATGTCGATGTTTTCAATCGCCAGTGGCAAATCGCAATCCGGACGCGCGATAGTTGCTTCGAATGGATACAGGTTAACAACCACCAGATCAATCTGCGGAATGTTGTGCTGCTGCATGACATCACCGTCGATGTCGCGACGCGCCAGAATGCCGCCATGAACCTTCGGATGCAGGGTCTTGACGCGGCCATCCATCATTTCAGGAAAACCGGTGTAGTCCGCAATTTCGATAGCCGGGATATTGTTCTCCTGCAGCAGGCGATAGGTACCACCTGTGGACAGGATTTCAACTCCTGCCTGATTCAGCGCGCGAGCAAATTCAACGATACCGGTTTTGTCCGACACGCTGAGCAACGCGCGGCGAATGACAGCAATTTTATCTGTAGACATAGTAATAATCAGATGCAGTTTATAGGGTGGGAAAAGCGATTTTTTACGGGGATTTTTATAACAACCCGTGCTGTTTCATCTTTTTACGTAGGGTACCACGGTTCAAACCCAGCATGGTAGATGCCTTGCTCTGGTTGCCGTCGGTGTTTTTCAGCACGGCTTTTAACAGCGGCGCCTCAACTTCATTGATCACAACGTCGTACAGGTTGCGTACCAGATCATCGCTGCCAAGGTCCAGAAAGTATCTGTCCATGGCGCGTTCCACTGCTTGCCGCAGGCTGAACGGTTCGTTGGGATCGTAAGTATTGTTTTGGTGATCGTCCATTGTCTTCTTTCTGTGTTCAGGAGGAGGCCGATGCCAGCCAGTCCGATTGTTGCCGGTGCCATTGTTCCAGCAGAGCCTGCTGGTCAGCAGCATTTTCCATCGTCATAAATTGTGTTTTTAATTCATCGCCACCGGGAAGGGCTTTACTGTACCAGTCAATATGTTTGCGGGCAAAGAGCGCGCCCCGAAACTCGCCATAAAAAGCATGCAGTGCGCGAATGTGGTCCTGCATCAAAATGCTGATATCAACGGGCGACGGTGCGATAGCCAGTTCACCCAGTTCAAGGAACTGACGAATTTCGCGGAATATCCACGGGCGGCCCTGGGCTGCGCGCCCAATCATCAGGCCATCGGCCTGGGTGTGGTGAAGAACCTGTACCGCTTTTTGTGGTGAGTCGATGTCACCATTGGCAATAACAGGGATGCTGACTGCCTGTTTGATTTCGGCGATGGTGTCGTATTCTGCGTCACCCAGAAAACGGCACTCTCGAGTGCGGCCATGAACACTGAGCATGGCAATGCCGCAGTCTTGTGCAATCCTGGCGATTTCAATACCGTTTTTCTGCGCACGACACCAGCCAGTGCGCATTTTCAGGGTGACCGGTACATCCACGGCCTGCACCACCGCGCGCAGTATTTGTTCAACCAGATCCGGGTCACGCATCAGGGCAGAGCCTGCGGCCTTTTGCAGAACCTTTTTGGCTGGGCATCCCATATTGATATCGATGACTTCAGCGCCCATGTCGGCATTGATTTTTGCCGCTTCGGCCATCATCTGCGGATCAAATCCGGCAATCTGCACAATTTCCGGACCGCAAGCGCCAGAACGTTTCATGCGCAGGCGGTTCTTTTCTGTCTTCCACAACGCCGTATCTGCTGGCAGCATTTCAGCGACGGTCAACGTGGCACCTTGCTGCAGACAGACTTCGCGAAACGGCAAGTCACTGACGCCCACCATCGGAGCCAGAATCACCGGCCGGCTCAGAGTGTGTTTTCCCAGCCTGAACGGAACAGCCGGCGGCAACGGTGTTGCTACCTTTGGGCTCGATTCATTGTGGAATTTAGTGTTCAAAATCATCAGTGCTGAGTCTGTTCGTAAACAAATTGAATAGCGTAATTCACGGCGTCTTCGCCAGGGTTCTGTATTTCCAGCAGGCCATCGACTTCGGCAGAGGGCCTCAGGTGTAACATTAAAAATGCCTGCGGGTTCAGATAATGACCCGGATAAAAGCGACGTGCAGCCACTACCTCGTTTTGTGTGTTGCGGAATGACAGTTCAACCGCTGGAAATTTTTGTGGCACCGCTGAGGTGTTCTGGATTCTGAAGCGTACCTGCAACACCTGCGGTTGCGTCGGGTGATCGCTGACGTCCAGTAACACACTGCGCAGTGCGCTGGCATCCTGTGCTGGTGGTACATCACAGCCGCTGCGCTCACAGATCATCTGCCAGTAAGTGCGTAATCCTGGGCTGGATACGGCTTGTTCCTGATTAAAGTAAAACCACTGGATTAGCAGTGTCCCACTTAAAACCAGAATCCCCAGGAGCCAGGCTGTTGTGGCCAGAAATTTTTTCCAGCGCGTTGTTGCCCGCTGCGCATGGTGTTTCTGCGCAGCGTCGGCAGCGAGCACTAAAGGTTCATCCAGCTCTGGCAAGTGAGCGTTTTTGTCAGCGCTGGAATCAATAATGGTCCACATGCGGCGATCACCCGTTAGCGACGTGTGCCGGTGATTCTTACCCATTGGTCGCGCACTACAGCCGGCTCCAGATCAAACCAGGGTTCATAGGAACGAATCAGTGATTCAGTTTGTTCCGAGAGAACGCCGGACAAAACCAGTTTCCCGCCAGGTTTGGTCAAGCCAGTCAGTACTGGTGTTAATTCTTCCAACGGACCGGAAAGAATGTTGGCCAGCACAATGTCGGCCGCTTCATGATCGACACCGGGCAGATACACCGTCAGTTTTTCTTCTGCCACGCCGTTCATATCGCGATTGTTTTTGGTGGCGATAAGCGCTTGCGGATCGTTATCTACACCAATAACCTGACGTGCACCCAGCAAAATTGCTGCAATTGCAAGAATGCCGGAGCCACAGCCGTAATCGATAACCGTTTTGTCCTGGATATCACAGCCATCCAGCCACTCCAGACAAAGCGCAGTGGTTGGATGTGTGCCAGAACCAAAAGCCAGGCCCGGATCCAGCATCAGATTGACTGCTTCCGGCTCCGGTGGCTCAAGCCAGCTTGGGCACACCCACAGGCGCTGTCCAAAACGTATCGGTTTAAAATCGTCCATCCATGCGCGCTCCCAGTCCTGGTCAGCAATCTCTTCGATCTCCATATCCTGGCGCTGCAAGCGCGAATTGTGCTGCAGCTTTTGCACAATCGCATCGATGGCAACCCCGGCTTCAAATAATGCGCTCAGGCGCATGTTTTTCCACAGAGGTGTGGTGCCGGGGTCGAGCTGGAATACAGGCACGTCCTCGGCATCAAGTAGTGTAACCGACACGGCGCCAACTGACTGGAACAGCTGTTCCATGTCTTCGGCTTCTGTGTCGGTGATCAGTGTGTTTATCTGTAACCAGGGCATTCTGGCAGGTCTCGTCAGCTGTTTTTGCCGTGAGCGCCGTTCAGCATGTGCTCCAGGTAGTGGATATTGGTGCCACCGTTGCGGAAGTTGAGATCGCGCAGGATGTCTTTATGCAGCGGTGTATTGGTACGAATGCCATCAATCAGCAGTTCGTCCAGTGCATTCTGCATGCGTACCAGTGCTTCCTCGCGGCTGGCGCCGTAGGCAATCAGTTTGGCAATCAGTGAATCATAGTACGGAGGTACTGTGTAACCGCTATAAATGTGTGAGTCGACCCGTATTCCATTGCCGCCGGGTGCGTGGAACAGATTGATCTTGCCAGGGCAAGGCATGAACGAGGCAGGATCTTCAGCGTTGATACGGCACTCGATGGCGTGGCCGTTGATAACGATGTCTTCCTGTTTGATGCTCAGCGGCAGGCCGCTGGCGATCTTCAGCTGTTCTTTTACGATATCGATACCTGTGACCATTTCAGTAACAGGATGCTCAACCTGAACGCGCGTGTTCATTTCAATGAAATAGAACTGCTCGTCCTGATACAGGAATTCAAGCGTGCCGGCGCCACGATATTTCATCTGCTGACAGGCTTTGATACAGGTTTGTGCTACGTGCTGGCGCACTTCTTCCGGGATGCCCGGTGCTGGTGCTTCTTCCAGTACTTTCTGGTGACGACGCTGCATGGAACAGTCGCGGTCGCCCAGATAAATGGCATTGCCCAGGCCATCACCCAGCACCTGGATTTCAACGTGACGCGGATTTTCCAGGAATTTTTCCAGGTAAACCGTGTCGTTGCCAAACGCTGCTTTTGCTTCCGATTGAGTTACATGAATTGCCTTGAGCAGTGCGCCTTCGGAATGTACAACGCGCATACCGCGTCCACCACCACCAGCCGCTGCCTTGATGATAACGGGATAACCGATACGTTTGGCGATTGTCAGTGTGCGCTCGGCATTGTCATCCAGGGGGCCATCAGAGCCGGGAACTGTTGGAACACCAGCAGCTTTCATGGCGTGGATCGCGGAAACCTTGTCGCCCATCAGGCGAATAGTGTCAGCGCGCGGACCTACAAAAATAAAACCGCTGCGCTCAACCTGCTCGGCAAAATCAGCGTTTTCTGACAAGAAACCGTAGCCTGGGTGAATAGCAACTGCATCAGTAACTTCAGTCGCAGCAATGATAGCTGGCACATTCAGGTAGCTTTTGGCGGGACTTGCCGGGCCTATGCAGACCGACTCATCCGCCAGGCGCACATGCATCAGATCGCGGTCTGCACTGGAGTGCACCGCAACAGTTTTGATGCCAAGCTCCTTGCAGGCACGCAGCACGCGCAGCGCAATTTCGCCGCGGTTTGCAATAAGGACTTTATCCAGCATGGGCATCTTCCCTTAAACGATAGTGACCAGGGCCTGATCAAATTCAACGGGCTCGCCGTCCTGTACCAGAATTGCTTCGATAACGCCGGCGTGATCGGCTTCAATCTGGTTCATCATTTTCATCGCTTCGATGATGCCGATAACATCGCCCACTTTTACGTGTTGGCCTACTTCAACAAAGGGTGGGGAAGACGGAGAGGGTGCGCGGTAGAAAGTACCTACCATCGGTGACTTCACAACGTTGCCACGGATTTTTTTGCTGGCTTCGGGCTCGGCCGGTGCAGCGGCTGGCGCGGCAGCTTGAACCGGAGCGGGTGCTGCGGCAACCGGGGCAGCCTGATACTGGATAGGAGCGGCGGTCACTTTGCTGGTGCGGCTGATACGTACCGCTTCTTCGCCTTCTTTGATTTCGATTTCGGCGACGTCAGATGATTCCAGCAATTCGATGAGTTTTTTGACTTTTCTGATATCCATACAGTGGGTCTCTTGTTTGTTATGAACGTATCGGGTGTGTGTTATTGAGCTCAGTGCCGGTCGCTAAGCCGGGACAGAGCGGCCTGCAGCGCAAGGTCGTAACCCTGCGAACCCAGACCGGTAATTGTGCCTGTAGCAATGTCGGAAAAATATGAATGATGCCGGAACGGCTCACGTTTGTAGACATTGGACAGATGAACTTCGATAAACGGAATATTTACCGCCAGCAGCGCATCGCGCAGGGCAACGCTGGTGTGGGTAAATGCACCGGGGTTAAACAGAATGTAATTAATGCCTTCATGGCGGGATTCATGAATGCGTTCTATCAGTTCGTATTCCGCATTGCTCTGCAGGTGCAGCAGATGATGGCCAGCTTCTGTGCAGAGACGGGCCAGGCGTTTATTGATGTCATCCAGAGTCTCTTTACCATAAACCTCAGGTTCGCGAGTTCCAAGAAGGTTCAGGTTAGGGCCGTGCAAGACAAGAATGGTAGCCATTAATTCGGTCCGCTGATCGTATGTGTTGCTGATGAAGGCGGCATTTTCTCAGATTTTTCTCCGATTTTCACCACCAGATTATGGCTTTTCTCTGGCGCTTTGCCGGTGCATTCTGGCTGCAGCTGATGTTTAACGCAGAATTTCCAGCTGTCGGAGAGTTGGCGGGTAACAAAGTCCGGCTTCGGCACAGCCCTGAAACCCGATTTCCAGGGTAAATTCCGCCGGAGAGTCGTAGGGTAACTGCAATTGGGCGAGCGTCTGTGTGTAATACACGGTCACTTTGCCAAAAAACTCATCTTCATGCGCGGTGCCGGCAGGCATTACAGGGATCAGGGTGCTGGCGACGTCTTCGGGTTCGGTGATGCGAAAACTGAACTTGTCCGCGTAAAGATAATAACCCGGGGCTATATCCCAATGGATGCTGATCTGTTCATTGCTGTCCAGGCTGGCGTAAAACCTGAAAGCCTGGTCCACGTCGAGAAAAGCCGGGCGATTGGCGAACGGACTTGGGGTTGTGGGCAGTTGGCCCAGAGCGGCTGAATGAATCAGCAGGCACAGCAGGGCAATTCCGCTGTGCCTGACTGCGGGCATATTAGCCTTGATAACGCTCAAAAATGAGAGTTGCATTAGTGCCGCCAAATCCGAAGCTGTTGGACATGATGCAGTCGATAGTGGCGTCATCAAGGCGCTGGGTCGCAATATTCAGACCGGCTGCTTCCGGAACAAGTTCCGTGATGTTGGCGGAGGCGCTGACAAAACTGTTTTCCATCATCAGCAGGCTGTAAATCGCTTCTTGTGCGCCGGTGGCGCCCAGAGAGTGGCCGGTCAGTGACTTCGTAGAAGTAATGATCGGTGATTTTTCGGTAAATACCTGCTTGATCGCGCCCAGTTCGGTGACATCGCCCACAGGTGTGCTGGTGCCGTGGGTGTTCAGGTAATCCACCGGGCGTTTGGAGGTTGCCAGTGCCATGTGCATGCAGCGTACTGCGCCTTCACCAGACGGAGCCACCATGTCGTAACCGTCAGAAGTTGCACCGTAACCGGTGATTTCTGCGTAGATTTTGGCGCCGCGTGCAAGTGCGTGATCCAGTGCTTCGATCACCAGTACGGCACCGCCGCCCGCAATAACAAAACCGTCGCGGCTGACGTCGAAAGGACGTGAAGCGACGGTGGGCTCGTGGTTATGGCTGGTCGTCAGGGCACCCATGGCGTCGAACAGGTTGGTCAGTGTCCAGTGTTCGGCTTCGCCGCCGCCGGCAAATACCACATCTTGTTTGCCGAGCTGGATCAGCTCCATGGCATTGCCAATGCAGTGCGCGCTGGTGGCGCAAGCAGAGGAGATGGAGTAGTTCACACCGCGGATTTTAAATGGTGTTGCCAGGCATGCAGATACGGTGCTGCCCATAGTGCGAGGTACACGATACGGACCAATTTTGCGCAGACCTTTGGTGCGCAGGATGTCCGCGGCTTCCACCTGATCCGCAGAAGACGATCCTCCCGCGCCCATGATGATACCGGTGCGGTTGTTGGACACTTCTGAGTCGGTCAGACCTGAATCGCGAATAGCCTGCTCCATGGCAATATAGCCATAAGCGGCAGCATCACCCATAAAACGCAGGTGTTTGCGGTCAATGAGGTCTTCAAAATTGATATTAACGCGGCCGGAAATATGGGCGCGCAGGCCCATTTCTTCGTACTCGGGGTTATAGCTGATGCCGCTGCGGCCTTGTTTGAGGGAGTCCAGTACGGTCTCTTTGTCGTTTCCTATGCAGGAGACAATGCCTATACCGGTCACTACAACGCGTCTCATATCCACCTCTGTGTTTTTATACCAGTGATCAGCATGATGATCAGAATTTGCTGTCCGGCACAAACAGGCCGACTTTCAGGTCTTTGGTTGTGTAGATAACCTTGCCGTCCACCGCAACGGTGCCGTCGGCAATGCCCATCACCAGTTTACGCTCGATGATGCGGCTGAGTGAAATCTCGTAGGTCACCTTTTTGGCGGTTGGCAGAATTTCTCCGCTGAACTTCACCTCGCCGGCGCCCAGCGCCCGGCCTTTGCCGAGGTTGCCGCGCCATCCCAGGAAAAATCCAACCAGTTGCCACATGGCGTCCAGGCCCAGGCAGCCAGGCATCACCGGGTCTTCCGGGAAGTGGCAGTCAAAGAACCAAAGGTCGGGGCGGATGTCGAGTTCAGCGATAATCTGGCCTTTGTTGTGCTCGCCGCCGTGATCATTGATCTCGACGATACGATCCATCATCAGCATGTTGCCAACGGGCAATCTGGCGTTGCCAGGGCCAAACAGCTGACCATAACCGCAGGCCAGCAGCTCATCGCGTTCGTAAGAATTCTTGGGCGTAAATCCTGTATTCATAAGTGGTGGTAAGCACCCTGTTTTTGCAAAGCGTGCAAGTTTATCCCGACAAAGCTAAATAATCGAGATTTTTTGCCGCTGCCCGGTGTTCCAGTCCAGTTGTAGCGTGCGTCCCTGCTGTTGATCAGGGCTGATCCGGGTTAGACTTGCGCTTCAGATTTTCAAGGATGTGACATGATTATTCCCGTCATTCTGGCTGGCGGCAGCGGATCGCGTTTGTGGCCGCTGTCGCGCCAGCTCAACCCCAAACAATTCATAAACCTGCCGGGTCTGGCTACCGCCGATCAGCCGGATTTTTCGTTATTCCAGTCCACGCTGGTCAGGCTAAAAGGGTTGCCAGGCCTGCTGCCACCACTGGTGATCTGTAATGAAGAGCACCGTTTTCTGGTGGCCGAGCAGCTGCGTCAGCTGGGCATTGATGATGGTCTGATTGTACTGGAGCCTGAAGGGCGCAATACCGCGCCGGCGGTCACAGTAGCAGCCGGGGTAATCAGGGAGCTGGTAGCGCCCAGGTTGCCGGCTGAAGAGCCGCTGTTGATGCTGGTGCTGCCTGCTGATCATGTTATTGGTGATCTTGAAGTGTTTCATGACTGTGTACGTCGAGGTGCCGAACTGGCGGCAACGGGTAATCTGGTGACTTTCGGCATCAAGCCGCGTTATGCCGAAACCGGTTATGGCTATATTCAGCGAGCGCAATCGCTGGGTTGTGGCGCTGCTGCCAGTGAAGCCTTCCGCGTGCAGCGGTTTGTGGAAAAACCGGATGCGGAACGTGCCTTGGCCTATCTTGAAGACGGTTCCTATGACTGGAACAGTGGCATGTTCCTGTTCGAGCTGAACGAATGGCTGGCGCAGATCGCCCGTTTTGCTCCGCAAATGGCTGAACAGTGCACGCTGGCTTGCAGCGAACTTAAACACGATGGTGATTTTGTGCGTATAGGACGCGAGGCGTTTGCCGCCTGTCCTGCTGACTCCATCGACTATGCTGTGATGGAGAAAACGGCTGCTGCTGCGGTGGTGGCAATGGATGCCGAATGGAACGACCTGGGCGCGTGGAATGCGGTCTGGGAGATCAATGCGAATAAAAACGGTGCCAACAACGTCATACAGGGTGATGCCCATGTTATCGATGTTCACAACAGCTACATTCACGCCGGCGCACGCCTGGTGGTGGCGATTGGTCTGAAAGATGTTGTAGTGGTGGAAACGGCCGATGCGGTGCTGGTGGCGGATCGTCAACAGGTACAGGACGTCAAGAAGGCGGTGCAATGGCTGGAGCAACACCGGCGCGAGGAAGCACGCCTGCATACCCTGGTTTATCGTCCCTGGGGCTCCTATGAGTCGTTGGCGACCGGGCCCGGATTTCAGGTGAAACGTATTCGGGTTAAACCCGGTGCGGCGTTGTCATTGCAGATGCACCACCAGCGTGCGGAGCATTGGGTTGTGATTCAGGGGGTGGCCACCGTGACCTGTGATAACAGGACGTTTGAGCTGCAACCGAATGAATCTACATTTATACCGTTGGGCAGCAAACACCGACTGCAGAACAAAACCTCGGACTGGGTAGAGCTGATCGAAGTTCAGACCGGCGCTTATCTTGGAGAGGATGACATTGTAAGGTTTGATGATGTTTACGGGCGTGTACCAGCGGTCTGAAAAATCTCTGGATCGAATAACTCTGGATCGAAAAACAAAGGAGTGATGTTGAATGATCAATAAATGTTTGTTTCCTGCGGCTGGTTATGGCACCCGTTTTTTGCCGGCAACCAAGGCAATGCCCAAGGAGATGCTGCCGTTGGTGAACAAGCCGCTGATTCAGTACGGTGTTGAAGAGGCCGTTTCAGCGGGCATGCTGGGTATGGCAATTGTGACCGGTCGCGGCAAACGTGCGATCGAAGACCACTTTGATATCAGTTACGAGCTGGAACACCAGATTGCGGGCACATCAAAAGAAGCGGCGCTGAAGGATATTCGCCATTTGATTGATGTCTGTACTTTCTCTTATACCCGTCAGACAGAAATGAAAGGTTTGGGTCACGCTATTCTGACCGGTGAAACCCTGATTGGTAGCGAACCTTTTGCGGTATTGCTGGCCGATGACTATTGTGTCACCGACCCTGGCCAAGATTCCGTGCTCGCCCAGATGGTCAAGCTCTATGAAAAATATCAATGCAGCATCGTCGCCATCGAAGAGGTTCCGCCAGACCAGACCTCCCGCTACGGTATCATTGGTGGCATAGAAGAGGCGCCAGGTGTTTTCCGTGTGCGCCAGATGGTGGAAAAACCTGATCCTGCTGATGCACCGTCCAACCTCGCCATTATCGGCCGTTATATTCTGACTCCGGATATTTTTGACATCCTGCGTGTAACGCCGCCAGGTCGTAACGGGGAACTGCAGATTACCGATGCCTTGATGACACAGGCTACCTACGGTCGGGTGTTGGGTTATCGCTTCAAGGGGCAGCGTTTTGATTGTGGAAGTGTGGAAGGTTTTATTGATGCAACCAACTACAACTTCAAGCACATTTACAAAGCGTAACAACACGGAGCGTTGACATGAAAATTAATATCAGCTGTTTTAAGGCCTACGATATCCGTGGTCGGGTTCCCGATCAGCTGAATGAGGATATTGCCTACCGTATCGGTCGTGCGACGGCTTTGTATCTTAAACCTAAAACCATGGTGGTAGGTCATGATATCCGTCTGAGCAGCCGTGCGTTGTGTGATGCACTGACCAAAGGTTTGCTCGAAGGTGGGGCAGATGTCATTGATATCGGTTTGTGTGGCACTGAAGAGGTTTATTTTGCGACCTCACATCTGCAGGCCGACGGCGGAATTGTGGTGACAGCCAGTCATAACCCGCAGGACTACAACGGCATGAAGCTGGTGCGTGAGCAGTCCAAACCGATCAGTGGTGATACCGGTCTTAACGATATCAAGGCGCTGGCTGAAGCTGGCGATTTTCCTGAAATCACAAAAACCGGTGAGCTCAGTTTTCAGAATACACGTGACGCCTATGTCCAGCATTTGCTGTCATACATTGATGTCAGAGCATTAAAACCGCTGAAAATTGTTATTAATGCCGGCAATGGCGGCGCTGGTATTGTTGCCGACGCACTGGCTGAGCACTTGCCATTTGAATTTATTCGTGTGCATCACGAGCCCGATGGCAATTTCCCGCATGGGGTTCCCAATCCACTGCTGGAAGAAAATCGTGCGCCGACTATCAAGGCGATTCTGCAGCACAAAGCTGATCTTGGTATTGCCTGGGATGGTGACTTCGACCGCTGCTTCTTTTTTGATGAAACTGGCCACTTTATTGAAGGTTATTACATCGTTGGTCTGTTGGCACAGAGTTTCCTGGCGCGTAATGCCGGTGCAGCCATCATCCATGATCCGCGTCTGACCTGGAATACACAGGCTGTGTGTGACGAGCTCGGCGGTCGTGCAATTCAGTGCAAAACCGGTCATGCGTTTATCAAAGAGCGTATGCGCAAAGAAGATGCTGTATACGGTGGTGAAATGAGTGCTCACCATTACTTCAAGGATTTTGCGTACTGCGACAGCGGTATGATTCCCTGGCTGCTGGTCACCGAACTGATGAGCAAAACCGGCAAGCCGATGTCGGAGTTGGTGGCAGAACGTATGGGCGCTTTTCCTGCCAGCGGCGAAATCAATCGCACCGTTCAGGATGCCAAAGCACTGCTGGAAAAAATCGAATCGAATTACAAACCGCATGCAAAAAACGTGGATTTTACCGACGGTCTGAGTATGGAATTCGACAACTGGCGCTTTAACGTACGCATGTCCAACACAGAACCGGTAGTGCGACTCAATGTGGAGTCGCGTGCAGATGCAACGTTGATGCAGCAGAAAACGGCAGAGTTGCTAGCGCTGTTCTAGAGGTTTAAAGAGTGGAGTTGCCGGGGATCGTAATGCGCATTTTGTAGCGGAAATTGTCCTCGGCAAACACTTCGAAACCCAGCTTGCGATAAAACAGATGGGCAGGATTATTTTTTAATACGCTCAACAGCACGGGCAGTCGTTGGTCAGCTGCCTGGTTGAGCACCTGCACCATCATCTGTTTTCCGTAACCCTTGCGATGATGCTGCGGTGCCAGCAGCAACATCTCCAGATGCAGGAACTGCTGTTTTGGCATCAGGCAATAACCACCAATGTCTTCATCATTCAGGCTGGCAATAATAAAGCTGGAGGCGGGCAGATTGGCCATAAAACTGTGACGCTGGAAAATTTCGTTCCAGCCCCAGGTGTCAGCGATATAGTGCTGCAAATTGATTTTGAATAACTGGTAAGCCCAGTCCATCTCCTCAATTTCTGCCTTGCGATAGCTCAGTATGCCATTGTTGTCAGTCAAGTCAGATCGCCCTGTGCGGTACTCGTTTTTCTCATCCATCCCAACTGCTTTTCAATCGCACTGATCAATGTGCTTGCCAGATCTTTGCCAGTTGTCTCTTCGGGGCCGCGCAACGAAGGATTGCTATTTACAGTCAGTAATAACGGTCCTTTTTTGGAGCGAATGATATCAATGCCGGCTACTTTCAGTGCCATTACCTTGGCTGCTCGCAGCGCAAGTCTACGCTCTTCCGCAGTAGGGCGCGCGATTGTCATATGGCGGCCAAGTTGAGACTCCCTGTTAAGCTGTCCGGGTTCGGAGTGCAGCTCAACAGTGCTCACAACTTTGTGGTTGACCACCAGCAGGCGCAAGATACGGCCTTCAGCCTCACGGATATACTCCTGTACCAACAGGTTGGCGTCCACAGAGCGGAACGCGTTGATCAGGCTTTCGCCGGCGGTGCGTGACTCGGCCAGCACAGCGTTGCCGTGTCGTGGTCCTTCCAGCAGTTTCACTACCAGTGGCGCACCATTCACCATATCAATCAGATCATCGGTATCGCGCGGGCTGTCGGCAAAGCCCGTGGTGGGTATCGGAAGGCCGTGTTGCATCAGGTGCTGCAGCGAATGCAGTTTGTCGCGTGAGCGGCTGATAGCATTGGCAGAATTCAGCGAGTAGATGCCAATATTTTCAAACTGTCGAACCAATGCACATCCGTAAAAAGTCAGATCGGATTTGATGCGCGGAATAACAGCATCCAGATTGTTCAGCAACTGTCCGCCGCGGTAATGGATTTCAGGCTCGTCACCGTCCAGTTTCATATAACACTGGCGTATATCGTAAAAGCGAATACGGTGGCCGCGTTCTTCTCCGGCTTCCATGATGCGCTGGTTGCTGATCAGTTCCGGGTTGCTGGCCAGCAATCCAATGCGCAGCCCGGCGCTGTCACGGGTGTAGGATTTGTAGAGTGTTTCGATTTCGCTGTTATCGATGCGACCGCCCATAAACGAAGTGGCCGGATCTACCAGCATGCGGCCGTTCATTGCTTCGCGGCCCAGCAGCATACGAAAGCCCATGGAGTCACGATTGGTCAGTGTCAGCTCAATACTCCATTGCTGATCTTTATGGCGTAGCGCCGTTCTGACCACAAAGCGTTTTTCACCGAGGCCGCTGGAGCTTTTGACAATACGCTTGTCTATCACTTGCGCTTCACAGCGCACCAGGGTGCGACGGTTGCCCTGTACCGGGTGCACATCAAAGCTGATCCAGTTCTGGTCGTCGCGAGAAAACGGACGAATATTAAATGCGTGCAACGCTGAGGTTTTGGCGCCGGAATCAACACGAGCCTTGATGGCCGGGATGCCCAGCTCCGGCAGTGAACACCATTCTTCACTGCCAACAACAATTTTTTCTGGCTCGGCCATTGTTGAGGGCATCAGCACGTCCTGTTCTGGTTTGCGGCAACGTGTTGCAACAGGCGGGCAGTGGAAGCATCCAGATTTTTACACTGGCTTTTATCGCCGCCCAGCGCCAGAAACACAGGTGTACTTAACTGTTTGCCAAGCTCCACACCCCATTGGTCAAAGGCGTTAATACCCAGAATAACGCTCTGTACATAAACCTTGTGTTCATAAAGTGCGATCAGGCACCCAAGTGCACGGGCGTCCAGTTGATCCAGCAGCAAGGTTGTACTTGGACGATTGCCGGGTACCTGGCGGTGGTGCGCCAGTGTCTCGGCATCGTCACAGCCCAGTGCATTATTTTCATCCAGTGCGTCTGCAAAAGATTTGCCAATCATCAGCGCCCGACTCTGGGCAAAACAGTTGGCCAGCAGATGTTGATGTTGTGTCTTGTGCAGTTCCCATTGTTCAGCGGTAAGTCCCGGATTTTTTTCCGTGTATGCGACTGCAATAAAATCTGCAGGCACAATACTGGTGCCCTGATGCAAGAGCTGATGAAACGAGTGCTGACCATTGCTGCCGGCGGCGCCCCATATCACTGCGCCACTGTCTGTCAACAAGGCCTTGCCATCGCGATCCACTGATTTGCCCAGGCTTTCCATGTCCAGTTGCTGTAAAAACGATGGCAACAGTGCCAGGTCTTGGGCATACGGAAGAATCGCCTGGGTCTGGCAGTGCCAGAAATTGCGGTACCAGATCGCCAGCAAGCCCATGATGATGGGGATGTTATGTTCGGGCGCAGCTTCCAGGAAATGTTGATCCATCTCGGCAGCGCCAGCCAGCAGGGCCTCAAAGGTGTCCATAGACGTTGCCAATGCAATCGACAGACCAATCGCTGACCAAAGCGAATAACGTCCGCCCACCCAATCCCATAACGGGAATATATTGGCGGCATCAATGCCGAATGCTTCCGCCGCGGGAATGTTGCTGGAGACTGCTACAAAGTGCCGGTGCACACTGTTTGGCTCACCGCCTTGATCCAGGTACCACTGTCTGGCCAGACGGGCGTTGGCCAGGGTCTCCAGTGTGCCAAAGGATTTGGATGACACCACAAACAGAGTGCTTTCAGCAGGACATTGCGACAGCACAGTTTGCATGTGTGCAGGATCAACATTTGAGACAAAATGGCTGCGCAGGGACGGGCGGTGGAATGCGCGCAGAGCGGCGGCCGCCATAGCCGGGCCCAGGTCTGATCCACCAATGCCAATATTGACCACGTCAGTAATAGTCTTGCCGGAGTATCCGCGCCAGTTGCCGTCGTGAACCTGATGTACAAACTCAGCGATTTTTTTCAGCGTGGCTGCAACCATTGTCGCTGATTCAGGGAACCTTGCCGCAACATGGCCGCGCAGTGCCACGTGCAATGCAGGTCGATGCTCGGTGTTGTTGACTTCAACGCCATCAAACAGGTTTTGAATGGCTGTTCGCAGGTTTTGTTGTTCCGCCAGCTGCAAGAGCAGCTGCAGCGCTTTGTGATCGATCAGATTTTTGGAAAAGTCAGCCAGCAGGGGGCCCATTTGCAGCTGCAGATAGTTGCAGCGGTCAGCTTCCCTGTCAAAAAGATCTATGATGCGGGTATGGCTTGTTGCCAAGGCCTTCTGATGGGCTGAGAGCGTTTGCCATACATCCATTTCGCGTGCCCGTGTCATCAGTCGCCTGCCTTGATTGATGTTTATTTTAGCGAGGGCTAAGTTATCGTATTCTCTAGGGGTATTCAATTGGTCACCATGGCAAGCGTAAAACATATGCTAAAAATTGCTTGCTGAGGTTTAAAAGCGCTGGTAGTATGCGCGGCCTGAAAGCACTGACAACATTCAAATTCTTCGTTGTCTGTGACTGACATGCCGACATAGCTCAGCTGTGGTAGAGCAACTGACTTGTAATCAGTAGGTCCCGGGTTCGACTCCTGGTGTCGGCACCACTTCTTTTCTGCATAAACTATTACGCCTCTGCCTTTACTTCGTTTTATTATCTTGTTAATTCAATGATTTGATTATTCGCGTTTTATTGCGCGTTTTGTTTCGCGTTTTGTATAGGGAGACGGCAACAATGCCCGGTTTATTCCGCTGCGAGATGGCAGTGCGCGACTACGAATGTGATATGCAGGGTGTGGTGAACAACGCGGTTTATCAGAATTATCTGGAGCATGCGCGCCACGAGTTTCTGAAGGCGCGGGGTCTTGATTTTGCCCAGCTGACCGCAGACGGAATCATAGTGGTGGTGATACGCGCCGAGATTGACTACCGGATTTCGCTGCGCAGCGGCGATGTTTTTGAGGTCAGTGTAGAGCCAGTGCAATTGTCACCCCTGCGTCTGGCATTCAGGCAGCAGATCCGTCATCGTGATGGGCGCGTAATGCTGGATGCGCTGATCATAACCACGGCCGTTAATAATCGCGGCCGCCCCTGGTTTCCCGAGCAGCTCAAGGTTTTGCTGCAGTAGCGATATAGTCATCAACAAACTGCGGTACCAGTTCGCTGGCCGGCCCATAACGGTGTTCGTGAAACTCTGAGGGTGTTGGCTCCAGATTGAGTTCCAGAGTGTGCGCACCGGCACGGCAGGCAATCTGATAAAAGCCGGCCGCCGGGTACACGTTGCCTGAGGTGCCAATTGAAACAAACAGGTCGCAGCGTCGCAGCGCCTGTTCAATACGCACCATGCCCAGTGGCATTTCACCAAACCACACTACATGTGGGCGCAGATTCCCGGGCTGCTTGCAGCAGCGACATTGCTGTTCCAGTCCAAGATCGTCTTGTATATCAAAACATAGCCCGGAGTGCTGACAACGCATTTTGAGCAGCTCACCATGAATGTGGACCAGCTTCTGGCTGCCAGCGCGTTCATGCAGGTTATCTATATTCTGGGTGATCAGCAGGAATTCACCTCCGCTCTCTGCCATGGCTTTTTCAAGTTTTGCCAGGGCCTGATGGGCGGCATTGGGTTTTATTTCAGGTTGCAGCAGCTGGCGCCGGCGCTGATTGTAAAATTCATGCACCCGCAGCGGGTCCGCGGCAAAACCTTCGGGGGTGGCGACGTCTTCAATGCGATGATTTTCCCAGAGTCCATCAGCAGCCCTGAAAGTCTGAATGCCGGATTCGGCAGAGATGCCTGCGCCGGTCAGAACAACAATGGATCGGTAGCGCTTTTTCACTGCAATGCTCTTTATCGGTGAACCTTGGTATGCTGGTCTCATTATTGCTGCTGCCTGCACTGCGCTCAAGCTCAGGATTGCCTGCAGCTGCTGCGGCCCATGACGGGGTGCAGGGGGCAGCGTTATAATGCCTTGTTTTCAAAAGGAGCTTTGCCATGACTCAGACTTCGCCGCAACTGCCGGCAATAGATAAACCCGCGCCCGAGTTTTCACTTCTGGATCAGAATGGTCAAGCCGTGACCCTGTCTGAACTGAAGGGCAAAAATGTGGTGTTGTATTTTTATCCCAAGGCGATGACACCCGGTTGTACAGTGCAGGCTTGTGGTTTGCGTGACAGTGCTGCGGAACTTGAAAAACTGAATGTGGTGGTGCTGGGTGTCAGCCCTGACCCTGTTAATCGTCTGCAGAAATTTATAGACAAGGAAGGTCTGAATTTTACGCTGCTGTCAGATATCGACCATTCAGCTGCAGAAGCCTATGGTTCCTGGGGTCTCAAAAAATTCATGGGCCGCGAGTATATGGGGGTGCTGCGTCAGACTTTTATTATTGATGCTGACGGCACATTGCGTCACATCATCAAGGACGTTAAAACCAAGACGCATCACGATGATGTGATGAGCTGGATTTCTGCCAACCTGGTTTGATCTATGAAACTGAATTTCAAACAATATTCCGAGCAGGGCAAGCCGCTGCTGGTCATGCATGGTTTGTTTGGCAGTCTGCAGAACTGGACATGGCACTGCAGGAAACTGGCGGAAAATTTTGCTGTGTATGCCCTGGATATGCGTAACCATGGGGCATCACCTCATGATGACGCCATGAATTACCAGGTCATGGCCGGGGACGTGCAGGAGTTCATGGATGACCACAATCTGGACAAGGCGCATCTGCTCGGCCACTCGATGGGCGGGAAAACAGCAATGCAGTTCGCCCTTGATGCTCCGGACCGGGTCGATGGCCTGGTGATAGCCGATATTGCGCCAGTGCAGTACGGCGGTGAACACGGTGATCATGACGAAATTTTTGCGGGTTTGTGTGCGTTGGATCTGAGTACTGTTTCCAGTCGGGGTGATGCGGATGCACAGCTGGCGAAGTGGGTGCCTGACGATATTGTGCGTCAGTTTCTGCTGAGCAATCTGGTGCGCAAACCGGAAGGCGGGTTTGCCTGGCGTATCAACTTGCCTGTGCTGAATGCCAGCTATGCACGGCTGCGTGAGGCGCCTGTTGCTGCAGCGCCTTACCCCAAAGATGTGCTGTTTATTCGTGGGGATCTGTCGGATTACATTCTGCCTGAACACAAGGATGAGCTGTTACGACTGTTCCCGCGGGCAAAAGTCAAAACCATTGCTGGAACCGGGCACTGGTTACATGCGGAAAAACCGGAAACATTTTACAGGCTGGCGTTTGCGTACTTCTCGGCAGTCTGATCAAACAGTAGCCTGATCAAAGGAATCGACATGACCCTTCTTAGTGTAAACGTCAACAAGATTGCCCTGCTGCGTAACTCCAGGGGCACTAACTTTCCGGATCTGCTGGTGTTTGTGCGACGCATTCTGGGTCAGGGTGTGCGCGGTATTACCGTGCACCCGCGGCCAGATGAGCGTCACATTACGCGTCAGGATGCACACGATCTGGCTGCATTGTTAAAAGAATATCCCGGTGTGGAATACAACATTGAAGGTTATCCTTCTGATGAATTTATGGCGCTGATCAAAAAGCTGCGTCCCGCACAGTGCACGCTGGTGCCCGACGAGCCTGGGCAGTTGACCTCAGATCATGGCTGGGATGTGATCCGTCATCAGCAGCGCTTGCAGGGCATTGTCCAGGATCTGCGTGACTGGGGCGTGCGCAGCAGCCTGTTTCTGGATCCTGATCCGCAGCAAATAGCCGCAGTCAGTGCTGTGGGAGCAGACCGTATTGAACTCTACACGGAAGAATACGCGCGTACTTACGCCACGGGTGATGCTGACAAAATTGCACAGGTTCTGGGCCGTTACCGGGAAACGGCTGCAGCTGCAGAGGCTGCCGGTATCGGCGTAAACGCCGGACATGATCTGAATCTGAAAAATCTTGGCGCCTTTCTCAGCATTGGCAACATTATGGAAGTCTCAATTGGTCACGCCTTGATTGTGGAATCGCTGGAGCTGGGGATTGATGAGGTATTGATGTTGTATCTGGCCATTACTGGCGAAAGCGATGGTTTCTGACAAAAGAATCTTCTACGGCTACTGGATTATTCTGGCTGCTTTTGTCACACAATTTACTGCAATTGGATTGCAGAACTACATCATTGGTCCCTTTACTATTCCGATGACCGAAGCGTTTGGCTGGACTCGCGCCGAGTTCACGTCGGCGCGATCAATCGGCCAGATATTTGCAGCGTTTACCGGCTTTTTTATCGGGGCCGGTGTCGACAGATACGGTGGCCGCCCTTTTATCCTGACCGGAATGGTCATACTCTCCAGTTCCACATTTTCGCTGGGTTATGTGCAAACGCTAACCCAGTGGATTGTAGTTAATGGCGTTATTGTGACAGTTGGCGCTGCCATGATTGGTAATCTGGTAGTCAATGTCACATTGGGTAAATGGTTTGTAGAAAAACGCGGCAGAGCGGTTGCGCTGGCTGCGATGGGGGTGTCGTTAAGTGGAGTGATCTTGCCACCGGTCACAACCTGGCTGGTGGATGTATTTGACTGGCGCACTGCCTGGCATGTGTTGGGAATAGGTGCTGCATTTTTGATTACCCCCGCCGGGCTGGTGATTCGACGTAGTCCGGAAGATTACAACCTGCACCCTGATGGTCGCACCGCCGAGCAGATGGAATCGGAAATGGGTGACAAGGCACGTCTGGATTATGCCACCTCCATGACACGTCGCGAGGCGATGCGCACCGGACGATTTTATGCGCTTGTTCTGGCCTTTGGTTTGTTCCAGATTTCGATTACGGTCATGCTGCTGCAGACCGTCCCGTTTATGACTGACGCCGGATATTCACGCATTGTTGCTGCCTCGATGATTTCGCTGACTTCAGTGCCAGCGTTGCTCAGCAAACCGTTCTGGGGTGTGCTGATTGACCGTTACAGTGCCAGGCCTCTGGCGGCAATTGGAGCAGGCATTACAGGCTTCTCTCTGATTATTATCGTGCTTGCAGTTCAACTTAAAAATGACGTGATGGTGTACGCCGCGTTTCTGATGATGGGGCTGGGCTGGGGCGGTTTAATTCCGCTACAAGAAGTGATCTGGGCAAGTTATTTTGGGCGCCGTTATCTGGGGTCGGTACGCGCGACTGCGATGCCTTTTACTTTTGCAATGACGGCACTGGGACCCGTGCTGGCAGCGGCGCACTATGATCGTTTTGGCAATTACGACAACGCTTTTTTGTTGATGGCCGTGTGTAATCTCGGTGCGGCGCTGATGTTGCTGATGATTTCAGACAAGCGCCAGACGTGACCTTAATGCTCCTCGCCGTGGATCAGTGCAAGCAGCGGCTCCCACACAATGTCGACAATCATCGGTTGCGCTTCTGCTGTGGGATGAATGCCATCGTCCTGCATAAACGCCGGGTTGTCAGCGATGCCTTCAAGCAAAAACGGAATCAGTGGCAGTCCATATTGTTCTGCCAGCTCGCGGTACTGGGCATAAAAAGGTCCGGTGTAACGAGGGCCATAATTAGGCGGGATCTGAATGCCTGCCAGCAGCACGCGCGCGCCGGCTTCCAGACTGAGCTCAATCATGCGTGTCAGGTTGTTGCGCACCGCTGGTACGGGCAGTCCACGCAAGCCGTCATTACCGCCCAGCTCCAGAATCACAATATCCGGCCCCGTGCTTTCCAGCATTGCGGGCAGACGCGCCAGCCCTCCGGCGGTGGTTTCGCCGCTTACACTGCCATTAACAACCTGCCAGCTCACACCTTGCTCGGCGAGACGATTCTGTAACAGTGCGACCCAGCCCTGCGGCTCTTCCATACGGTAAGCAGCACTGAGGCTGTCTCCCCACACCAGTATGACGCCGTCCTGTGTTTCGTTGGCGTAAGCTCGGGTGCCAACAAGCAGCAACAGCAGAGCTGCAGTGAACGCCGAAAACAGCGCTTTGTGTCGTATAACAGCAACAAAGGATTTGTAAGTCATAACCCGGTACAATGTGCGCCGCTGCCTGGTTGAGGTCTCGCGGCTGAAAATATTGATAACAAAAACAGTGATTTGATGAAGCAGCCTGCACGTTTTATGCAGCCCTGGCGGTCTTCTGCCAACAGTTCAAAGGTTAAGGCTTATACGGACTGACTTCAATCCTGGTATTTACACCGTAACGCTTTAGACAGATAGCGGTAATCCCGGATACTCTTGGCAGCGTATCAGACAGAAGAAGAATGAACCCGGTGGAGCAAAACATGGCAGGCATGGTTGTAGCAAAACATTTATCCAAACGAGTGACTACCAGTGAGGGTGAACTGGTCATTCTCAAGGACATCAGTCTGAGTATAGACGCCGCCGAAACGGTTGCTATTGTTGGTGCCTCAGGCTCCGGAAAATCCACATTGCTCGGGTTGATGGCCGGGCTCGACAGTCTGTCCAGTGGTGAAATGTGGCTCGACGGTGAGAATCTGGGTGTGATGGATGAAGAAGCGCGCGCCATGTTGCGTGGACGCTCTGTCGGATTTGTTTTTCAGTCTTTCCAGTTGTTGCCCAGCCTGACCGCGCTGGAAAATGTCATGCTGCCTATCGAATTAAAAAACGATGGTAACGCACGGCAGAAAGCTGCCCAGTTATTACAGCGTGTGGGGCTTGAGTCCCGCATGCACCACTACCCCAATCAATTGTCCGGTGGTGAGCAGCAGCGCGTTGCAATTGCCCGTGCCTTTGCCTCCGAGGCCAAAATTCTGTTTGCAGATGAACCTACGGGGAACCTGGATACGGTTACCGGTGCGCGCGTTATTGATTTGCTGTTTTCCCTTAACAAAGAATATTCCACCACCCTGGTGCTGGTCACACACGATGACCGTCTGGCGCGTCGCTGCGGCCGTGTGATTCGTCTGGTTGCTGGTGAAATCACGGAAGATTCACGGGTGGAGGCGGTAATCAATGACTGAATACACGGCATCCGCTGCCCACACGGTCAGTGCATCAACGCTGCTGCGGGTAGCGTTGCGCCTGCTTTGGCGTGACTGGAGAGGGGGAGAGCTGCGACTGTTGTTGCTGGCCATGATTATGGCTGTAACCTCGGTGACAGGTATCGCTCTTTTTACCGACCGACTCGAACGTGCCTTGCTGCAGGAGTCGGCAAACATGCTTGCTGCCGACCGCGTTCTGAGCGCGCGCGAGCTGCCGCCACGTGAACTGCTGGATGAAGCACAGCGGCTCGAGCTGGCGACGGCTGAGTACATCAGTTTTGCCTCCATGGTGTTCTCGGACCAGAGCAATTTGCTGGTGTCTGCCAAGGCCGTCAGTGACGGATACCCGCTGCGAGGCGATCTGCAGATATCAGACCAGGCATTTGGGCAGGCCTATATTGCAGAACAAGGACCACTGTCCGGCGAAGTCTGGGTTGAGTCACGCGTGTTACCTGCACTGGATATCAATGTGGGCGACGTGGTGTATGTCGGTGATGGCGAGTTCACCGTTGCGCGTGTACTGGTGCAGGAACCTGATCGTCAGCAGGGCGGCATGATGGACAATGCGGGGCCGCGACTGCTGATGAATCTTGATGACGTGCCTGCAACTAACGTGATCCAGCCCGGCAGTCGTGTCTCGTATCGCTACCTGTTTGCAGGCTCATTATCGGCACTGGACAGCTATCAGAACTGGGTGCAGGAAAACTACGAAGGCCGCTTCCGTCTGCGCGATGTGCGCGAGGAAAGCGCCGAAGTCAGTGATGCACTCGATCGCGCCGAAAGTTTTTTAATGCTGGGCAGTTTGTTTGCTGTGTTGCTGGCGGGTGTAGCGATTGCACTAACTGCTCGTCGTTACAGTGAACGCCACTTTGACTATGCGGCAATTCTTAAAACGCTGGGCTGCACTTCCAACCAGATTTCGTTTATCTATGTTTGTATTCTGCTGAGCCTGCTGTTGCTGGCCGTTGTCATTGGCTCCGTTGCCGGCTGGGTGTTGCACGAAGGAATTCTGGGTGCGTTGCAATCTTTTATTCCGGTAGCACTGCCGCAGGCGTCAGGTCTGCCTTTTGCCGTCGGAGCGTTTACGGCACTGATCTGCCTGTTTGCCTTTGCGATGCCACCCCTGCTGGCGCTGAAACACACCTCGCCGCTGCGAGTGTTGCGCAAGGATATAGGGGATGCACCGCTCAGCACTTCGTTGCCTTATGTCTTTGGTATTGCTGGCGCTCTGGTTCTGATGATCTGGTACAGCGGTGATCTGATGATTACCGCCATTCTGGTGGCTGCTGTGCTGGGTGTGGCCGTTGCGCTGTCACTGTTGTCCTTGCTGTTGCTGCGCAGTGGTACCACCGCCGGCATGCGCGCAGGCAGTGCCTGGATGTTAGCGATGTCAGCTGTGCGTCGCCGTCGTCGCCAGAGTGTGCTGCAGGTGCTGGTATTTTCGTTGACCATCATGTGTCTGCTGACGCTGGGACTGCTGCGCACGGATCTGGTCGCAGACTGGCAGGCGCAGTTGCCGGAAAATACACCCAATCATTTTATGATGAACATCGGTGATGAGCAGATTTCAGGGATTGAATCGTTTTATGCGAGCAATGATCTGCAGGGGAATCCGTTTTATCCGATGATGAGTGCAGGGCTGTTACGTGTTAACGGCGAGCCAGCGCGACGTCCCTGGGACGATGACAATGCTCAGGGGCCACGTGGCACAGTCACCGAGCGCAGCTCGGACAACAACGACACCGATAATGAAGCAGCAGAGAACACTGAGGCAGACGGCAGTCCGCAGCGTGTTGAAAACCGCCAGGTCACCTATACCGCAGTGCTGCCACCGGACAACGAAGTGGTGGCAGGAAGCTGGTGGGATAACAACCCAAGGCCGAATGAGGTTTCTGTAGAGCGTGATTACGCCGACCGACTGGGTGTGCAGCTTGGAGATGAACTGGTATTCAGAGTGGGCCAAGACGAAGTCACTGTGCACGTTACCAGCATGCGAACCGTGCGCTGGGACAATATGCAACCCAATTTTTTCTTCATTTTTTCACCCGGCACGCTGGAAAGGTTTGGCGCAACGTACCTGTCTACTTTGCTGCTGGAAGGTGAAGACAAATTGTTGCTGAACGATCTGCTGCGCCAGTTCCCGACCATTGTGGTACTGGAGGTAGATGCACTGATTGAGCAGATTCAGACTATTATTGGCCAGGTAAGCTCTGCGGTTGAGCTGATTGCGGTGCTGGTATTGGTGGCTGGATCTCTGGTGCTGCTGTCCTGTGTGAACGCCACGCTGGACGAACGCTTCCGCGAAAATGCCATTCTGCGAACGCTGGGAGCGGGTCGCAAACTGATCATGACGTCGCTACTGATCGAGTTTGCTTTTATCGGTCTACTGGCGGGGCTGATCGCCACGCTGGGAGCCGAGATCAGTGTTTATTATCTGCAGGTACAGGTCTTTCAGCAGGAGTTTGTGCCGCATTACCGCGTGTGGCTGGCAGGCCCCCTGACAGGCACGTTGATTATCGCCGCTCTGGGTGTTGCAGCGACTCGCCGCGTGGTCAACACCAGTCCGCTCGCGGTACTTCGCCACCTGTCATCCTGATGAAGTTAATGGGAGATACATGATGAAAAAACTGACTAATGTCTCTGTGCAACTGTTGCTTTCGGCTTCCTTGATGCTGATGGCTTCTGCAGCCATTGCCCAGGCCAACATGCTGAATCAGGAAGAGCTGAGCAGAACCTGCGTTTATGGCGACTGTGAGAATGGCTACGGTGTTATGGAGTTCAGGACGCCTATTGGCACTGATCGCTACGAAGGCAATTTCGAAAACGGCATGTTTCACGGTTATGGCAAGTTTGAACAGATGGTCAGTCGCTCGGACCGGTCCTATTACGATGGCGAATGGAACATGGGCGTTCGTGAGGGGCGTGGCACGTACTGGAATGGCGAATCCAATTTATATATAGGTCAGTGGCGTAATGACAGACGTCACGGTCATGGTTCCTATTTTTTTGGTTTGACAGACTGGGTTCCCAATCGCAACACCGAAGCCTGGCTGCAGGAAAACGTGGAAAATTACACCGGCGAGTTTGTGGATGACCTCTATCAGGGGCATGGAACTTACCGATGGCCAAACGGTCAGAGGTACGTTGGCACATTCTTCGCCAATGAAAAGCACGGGGCAGGAGTATTCTGGTATCCAAGGGGCACACGTCGTGAGCAATTCTGGGAATACGGCCGCTTTGTGCGCTAGAAAAAATTCAGTTTGCAGGAAGTCATAATGATTGATTTGCAGGGGATTCGCCGCGATTTCCTTCGGGGCACATTAAGCAGGGAAGATTTGCTGGAGAACCCTGTGGCACAGTTCCAACTCTGGTTGGATCAGGCGCTATCCACAGAACTGACTGATCCAACAGCGATGGTGCTGGCGACCAGCTCCAGAGAGGGCCAGGTCAGCCAGCGCGTTGTGTTGCTGAAGGACCTCGATGAACGTGGTTTTGTATTTTTTACTAATTACGAAAGCCGCAAGGCGCGTGAGATTGGGTCAAATTCCAAAGTCAGTTTGCACTTCCCCTGGTTTGCGATTGAGCGCCAGGTCATGGTGTGTGGTGTGGCGGAAAAAGTCAGCGTAGAGGAGTCAAAAGCGTACTTTCAGAGCCGTCCCCGTGAAAGCCAGCTTGCTGCGTGGGCATCACCGCAAAGTCGTGTGCTGAGCTCCCGCGAGGTCATGATGCAACAACTGCAGGTGCTTGATAAAAAATACGCCGACAGCGAAATTCCATTGCCGGAATTCTGGGGTGGCTTCAGGGTACGGCCTTGTCAGATAGAGTTCTGGCAAGGTGGCGCACATCGCTTGCATGACCGCTTTGTCTATACCCTGCAAGCCGGGGGTAATTGGGAAATTGAACGACTGGCGCCATAAGGCGCCAGTTGTACTTCAGCTTCAGCCGTTTTTCCATTCAGGCAGTTTTTTGTTGGCCAATACACGCTTCAGCCGCGCATATTGAGGCAAGCCGTTTTTGTAGGGCGGGTAGTCCTCGCCACGAATCAGTGGCTCAAAATAACTGCGTGCTTTTTCAGTAATTCCAAAACCGTCAGCGGTGATAAAGTCGCGAGGCATGGGTTTTTCTACGTTGGCTACCTCTGCCAGAGGCGCTTCTCCGATAGTCCAGCGATAGGTTTTGCCTGGTTTGCGAACAATCGTTGGCATCACGGCATTTTTGCCTGCCAGTGCAAATTCCACAGCGGCCTTGCCGACGGCATAAGCCTGCTCAACATCAGTGGCCGAAGCAATGTGACGTGCTGCGCGTTGCAGGTAGTCGGCAACCGCCCAGTGGTATTTATAACCCAGCTCCTGTTTGATCATGTTGGCCAGGAATGGTGCCACGCCGCCCAATTGGGTATGGCCAAACGCATCCTTACCACCTGCGTCAGCGAGGAATTGGCCATTTTTGTAGTGCGCGCCTTCGGATACAACAATTGCGCAGTAACCAAAACGGTTAACACTGTCTTTGACTTTTTTCAGGAAGGCTTTTTTGTCAAAAGCAATTTCCGGGAACACAATCACATGCGGTGCATCGCCTTCTATTTCAGCAGCAAGACCGGCAGCGCCGGCAATCCAGCCAGCATGACGACCCATCACTTCCATTACAAAAACCTTGGTGGAGCTTTCACACATGGAGGCTACATCCAGACCCGCTTCGCGAATGGATACTGCGACGTATTTGGCTACGGAGCCAAAACCAGGGCAGTTGTCAGTGATTGGCAGGTCGTTGTCCACGGTTTTGGGAATGCCGATGCAGGTGATAGGAAAACCTTCTTTCAGGCTCAACATCGATACCTTGTTGGCAGTGTCTTGTGAATCGCCACCGCCGTTATACAGAAAATAACGGATGTTGTGCGCACGAAACACTTCCATCAGGCGCTGATATTCCGCGCGGTTGTCATCAAAACTTTTGAGTTTGTAACGGCATGAGCCAAAAGCACCGGCAGGTGTGTGCCGCAGGGCAGCGATGGTTGCAGCCGATTCCTTGCTGGTATCAATCAGTTCTTCGCGCAGCGCGCCAATAATGCCATTAAGTCCGGCGTAAACCTTGCCGATTTGGTCACCATGCTGACGCGCGGTTTCAATAACGCCGCATGCGCTGGCATTGATCACGGCCGTCACGCCGCCGGATTGTGCATAAAAAAGATTTGCTTTTGCCATGAGATACCTGTGTGATCAGTCCCGCCCGGTGTTGGTTCGGGTGGGATGCAAATGGAGGGCTGACAGGGGCATAATGTTACAAACTGGCCGTAGGTAGCTCAACAGGTAACCCAGGGAATATGAAAAAAATCATTATAGGCATGTCCGGGGCCAGTGGCCTGATCTACGGTATTCGACTACTTGAAGTGCTGAAAACTGATCCGGCCGTGGAAACCCATCTGGTGATGACGTCATCGGCCCGACTGAATATTGCGCTGGAAACCGACTGGCAGCCTGATGCGGTGATTGCGCTGGCGGATCAGGTGCATTCGGTTAAAGACCTTGCTGCCAGCATCGCCAGTGGTTCATTCCGCACCGACGGCATGATTGTGGCGCCGTGCTCCATGAAAACGTTGTCTGCGATTGTAAATTCATATGCTGACAATTTGCTGACCCGCGCCGCTGACGTGGTGCTTAAGGAGCGTCGCCGGCTGGTATTGATGCCCCGCGAAACCCCGTTGCATGCAGGCCATTGTGAGTTGCTGCTCAAGGCGTGTCAGATTGGCGCCATTGTTGCTCCGCCGATGCCTGCGCTGTATACCCGGCCCCAGACCGTGGATGACATCATCAATCATTCCGTAGGGCGTGTGCTGGACCTGTTTGATATTGAATCAGGGCTGGTGCAGCGCTGGCAGGGCGCTCGCGCTCAGAACTGAGTGCAGGCGTGGGCAACACACTGCAGCTGTTGCTGGTTTTTTTCCGACAGTGCTGCCGGGTCAGTGACACAGCGCAGCAGGTTTTTTCTGATTTCAGCCTCGCTGTGGGTCGGTTCTGGATCTGACCCGGATTTTTCTGATTCTGGCCTGTTCAGGCAGCTCTGCAGTTGTTCAAGCAGTAACAGTTCTGCTTGCAGCTCACTGGCTTTAATAGCCTCGCGCAACGCTATCCAGGGTTGGTCTTCGCGTCGGTTTTTCATCCAGCGCCGGGTGTTTCTCAGTGGATAAATCAGTTGTTCGCCAAGTTCCTGCGCAATGGTTTTTGCTGCTGCAAAAGTTTTGTCGTCTATTTCTCCAGCCTGCACTGCATACCAGCCGCAAAACAGCAGCAGCGGTACATCTACACCGGCTTCATCCTGCAATGCCAGGCAGGCCCTGGCCACTTCGGGTGCGGAATAAACGCGAATTGCAAACGTCCTGAGTTCTAGCACTTGGGGTCGGATTTCCGTTGGTGGATTTGCTAAAGTAACTGCATCAGCTTACAGGAAACTTTATGCATATCCACATACTCGGTATTTGCGGGACTTTTATGGGCAGCCTTGCCGTGCTGGCCAAGGAACTCGGATTTGATGTCAGCGGTTCGGATGCCAACGTCTATCCGCCGATGAGCACACAACTGGAAGAGCAAGGCATTGTGCTCAGCGAAGGTTTTGATCCTGCGCACATGCAACCCCATCCGGATCTGGTTGTTATTGGCAATGCCATGTCCAGAGGTAATCCGGCGGTTGAATATGTGCTCGACCAAGGCCTGCCGTACTGTTCCGGTCCGGAGTGGCTGGCACGCTACGTGTTGCAGGATCGTTGGGTGCTGGCCGTGTCCGGAACGCATGGCAAAACCACCACCAGCGCCATGTTGGCCTGGATTCTGGAGTACGCCGGCATGAAGCCTGGTTATCTGATTGGTGGTGTACTAAAAAACTTCCCGGTGTCAGCTCGTCTGGGTGATAGCGGCTTCTTTGTGGTTGAGGCCGATGAATATGACAGTGCGTTTTTCGACAAACGCTCCAAGTTTGTTCACTATCGTCCACGCACCTTGATTATGAATAACCTTGAATACGACCATGCCGATATTTTTCCGGACTTGTCCGCTATTCAGCGTCAGTTTCATCATCTGGTGCGCACGGTGCCGGCCAGTGGTCTGATGTTGGTGCCGCAAGATGATGCCGCGCTGGAGCAGGTGCTGGAAATGGGCGCCTGGACACCGGTCGAGCGTTTTGCTGTAGTCGATATAAACAGCAACTTCGCTGAGCAAACGGCCCCAGGCTGGACAGTGGAAATGCTGGCTGCTGACGGTAGCCGCTGTCGAATTGTCCGCCGCGACCAGGAAGCCTCGATTGAGGCCTTCGTCGAATGGTCGTTGAGCGGGCGGCACAACGCCAGCAATGCGCTGGCTGCAGTTGCTGCAGCGCATCATGTCGGTGTGCCGGTGCCTGTAGCCTGTGAGGCGCTCTCCCGGTTTGCCAGCGTCAAACGTCGTATGGAGTGGCTGGGGCAGGCTGGCGGTATTCATGTGTACGATGATTTTGCGCATCATCCCACCGCCATAGCCACGACTCTGGAAGGTATGCGCGAGCGTTTGAAGCCGCTGGCGGTACAGCGCTTGATTGCAGTCATCGAACCGCGTTCTGCCACCATGAAAATGGGTGTGCATCAAGCAACACTGGGCGCTTCTTGTGCTAATGCTGACCAGGTGGTGTGGATGGCCGGTGGTGGCAACGGTCTGGACGTGGAAGCGGTGATCGCCGACAGCCCGGTTCCTGCCATCGCCTTCTACGAGATTGATGACATCGTGAGATGGCTGTTGGATAACACCCGTGAGGGTGACCATATTGTGCTGATGAGTAATGGAGGTTTTGGTGGTATTCACAAACGTCTGTTGAATGCCCTCCAGCAGAGATATGAATGAAGACAACGAACTGATTCCCCTGTTTCCGCTGCGCTCGGTATTATTTCCAGGCGGACGGTTACCATTACAGATCTTTGAGCAGCGTTATCTGGATCTGGTCAGTCATTGCATGAAAACCGACAGTGGTTTTGGTGTATGTCTGGTCACCAAGGGCGGGGAAGTTGCTGCGCCGGGAACACATCAGCAGGTCAGCCGCACAGGAATGTATGCCCGTATTGTGGACTGGGACCGATTGCCTAATGGCTTGTTGGGTATCACGGTTGAAGGCCAGCGCAAGTTTAATGTTGTTGATTCCTGGGCGCGCGAGGACAAGCTGCTGATGGCTTCAGTAAGCTGGTCAGCGGAAGACTATCTGGGCCAGGACATCTTGCCAATTACCCAGGAGCAGGAGGGGCTGGTTGATCTGCTGCGGGATCTGATGGCACATCCCTTAATTGAATCACTCGGGCTGGAAATGGACTACTCGGATCAACGCCAGCTTGGCTGGCGTCTGGCGGAACTGCTGCCCGTACCTGCCCATCACAAGCAGCAGTTGCTGGAAATCAACAACACTGCTGAACGTCTGAAGGAGATTGAAAATCTGGTGGTGTCGGTCATGCGGCAGGGGCTAGGCTGACAATATCAGTGTGGCACCAAATCCATCAAGCGGCTGAAATCGACCAGAATAATCATCTGTTCGCCTTCATTATAAACCCCCTGAATAAAGCGGGATGAGTCATCCTGGCCTGTTGCCGGAGCTGTTTCAATAGCGGTCTGGTTCAGGTCTATAACCTCCGCTACCCGATCAACAAGGATACCCAGTACAAAATCCTCAATCTCCACCACAATAATGCGTGACTGCTGACTATGGCTGGCCGAGGGCAGGCCAAATACGCTGCGGGCGTCAATTACGGTGACCACATTGCCGCGCAGATTGATGATTCCCAGAATAAAACTGGTTGCACCAGGCACGTGCGTTATTTCTGTATAACGCAGCACCTCATAAACACGGGCAGCATTGAGTGCATAAACTTCCCCGGCCAGCTCAAAACTGACGTATTTGATCATATCCAATGGTTCGTCCACGGGAGAGGCATCATGCGTCATTGCCAGGTTTGTTTGCATAGTCATAAATCCGGATTTGGTATAAAAGTGTCACTGCTGTCGGCATTTTTAACGGCTGCAGGCCGGATTTCTTGAGTAGCCAGCTTGCGACGAGGTAGCCATTGCCGGGGGTGGTGATCGCCCGGAGCATGGCGCATAATAAAGGCCTGACATAATGCAGCAGAGGTTTGGTTAAATGTTGGACGTCTGGTTAAACCCCGGTTCCTGGACACATGAGCAGTGGCTGGTGTTCAGTATTCTGGGTTTTGTAATTGTAGCTGTGCTTTTTGTAGCCTGGCGCCTGGCCAAACTGCTGCGCAGTAGCTCTGCCCCAAGGCAGCGTCCCAACCTGCGACCGGGACGCCGACCGCGGCGATAACACAGGCTTGTGTGCGATCTGGCAGATCACCGCTCCAGCAATATCAGGTCGAGCACAGCGGCTGCTACCAGCATAAAAACAACAATGCCCGCCAGCCATCCGAGCAGGGCAAATATACGGAACGGCTTATCGTTTTCCGGATACATACCTGACTGTTCGTATTCGCGCTTTGGTTTGGCGTCGGTGACAGATTTGTCAAAGTCGTGCTGCGTGGTCATAACTTACTCCTGACAATCGACAATAAATACACAATAAAGCGCAATGAAAAAACATCTGGGTCTGATGGCGTTGCTGATAACTAGTGTCCTGTGGCCGCACCTGCAGCCGCAGTCCCATGCAATCGTCACCCGGCATGATACCGGATACTCTCGATTTCTTGCCAGCGAGTCAGACTACCCTGCTGTTTTCCCTCTTTATACTTCCGGCCGCCAGAAAACCTGTGCCGCAACATTGATTCATCCGCGCTGGGCGCTGACGGCCGCCCACTGTGCCCAGGAGACCCCGTTGCAGGCGCAACTGCAGCAAGGTGGTGTATATCCGGTACGTATTGCCGGGCGCTGGCTGAATGTTGACAGGCTGGTATTTCATCCAAACTGGCCGGGAGTAGCCAGCACAACCTTTAATCCGCAGCAGATTGACCTGGCGTTGATACATCTGGATGCCGATGCAAGCGACGTAACCCCGCAGCCCCTGTACAGCGCTGATCAGGAAGCCGGGCGCGTACTAACTCTTTTAGGTTGGGGGTACTCAGGCATCGGTCGAACAGGTTTGCAGACCAGTGACGGGCGTCTGCGCTTTGCTCGTAATACGGTAGTACGCGCGGGGGATCAACTGGAGATCGAATTTGATGACCCGGCGCAGCCCGATAGCCGTGCGGTCGAATTCGAAGGCGTTCCTGGTTTGGGTGACAGTGGCGGGCCTGCATTGCTTGAAACCACAGAAGGGCTGTTGCTGGCAGGGATTGCAGTGGGGGAGCTGATGGATGCCAATGACCCTGAGTCCTGGCGACGCAGCGCCCGTTACGGAATTACCGTGGTCTACGAACGTATCAGTCGTCATACCGGCTGGATTCAGCAAGTGATTGCCGGAAATTTCTGAGCCAGCACCCGGCAGGCGCATATCCTGCTACACTGCCTCAGAACCATGAGTTTTTCACAAAAGGAGTAGTGTTATGACAATTAAAGTAGGTGACAAACTGCCGCAAACCGGCTTCAAGATCATGGGTAAACAGGGCCCTGAAAATATCAGCAGCGCAGACGTCTTTGCAGGCAAAAAGGTTGTGCTGTTTGCTGTGCCCGGTGCCTTTACTCCGGGTTGCACCGTAACTCACCTGCCGGGTTATGTGGTAAATGCTGACAAAATCAAAGCCAAGGGCGTGGACACCATTGCCTGTGTGTCTGTGAATGATGCCTTTGTGATGGATGCCTGGGGCAAGTCACAGAACGCCGAAGAACTGCTGATGCTGGCTGATGGCAATGGTGAATTTGCCAAGGCCATTGACCTGGAAATGGACGCCAGTGGTTTTGGTATGGGCACCCGCAGCCGCCGTTATGCAATGATTGTTGAAGATGGTGTGGTAAAACATCTGGCAGTTGAGCCAGCTGGCGGTATCGATGAAAGTTCCGCCGAGAAAATCCTGTCTCACCTCTGACACGCGCTGGAGGCTCTGAATGCTGAAAACTGAATACCTTGAATATCGTGATGGCGACGTCGTGCTCGAGGCTTATGTTGCCTATGACGACGCCGTAACTGATCCGCGTCCCTGCGTGCTGGTCGCGCACGACTGGACTGGTCGGCGTGACTATGCCTCTTCAGGTGCCGAGCGTATGGCTGAGCTGGGTTACGTCGGGTTTGCTGTCGATGTTTATGGCAAAGGTGTTTTTGGCAAGGACGATGATGCACAGGGTAACTCTGCATTAATGCAGCCGTTTGTTGAAGACAGAGCCCTGTTACGTCGACGTATGCTGGCGGCGCTGGCTGCAGCGCGCGCTCTGCCTCGGGTTGATGACAGCAATATGGCTGCCATCGGCTTCTGTTTTGGTGGAATGTCCGTGCTGGAGCTGGCGCGTTCAGGTGCCGCAGTAAAAGGTGTCTGCAGCATCCACGGTCTGTTGGGACAAGGGAATGTGGCCAACCAGGTTGTACGCGCCAAGGTGCTGTGCCTGCACGGGCACGACGATCCTATGGTCTCGCCGGAACAGCTGTTGGCTTTCGAAAACGAGATGACAGCCGCCAAGGCTGACTGGCAAGTACATGTCTATGGAGGTACCAAACACGCCTTTACCAATCCTGCTGCCAATAACCCGGATTTTGGTACCGTGTACGACCAGCGTGCGGCGGACCGTGCATACAAGGCGCTGGCGAATTTCCTTGACGAGCTGTTTGTAGACACACCGCCTCTGGATGTGGCGCCTTGAATGAGTGCTCAATGCCCCGTTGGTGAAAACAACTGCACGCTGCTCGACGAAGTCGGGCAGCTGCGCGCACGTGTCGATGAACTCCGTATGCTGGTGGTAACGGATGAATTGACCGGGTTGAATAACTACCGTCACCTGTTGTGGGCACTGGACCAGGAGTTGGAGCGCTTGCACAGACATGGCGGTTCATTCTGTGTCCTGGTGCTCGACTGCGACAATTTAAAACGAATTAATGACAATTATGGGCATGACTTTGGTAACAAGGTGCTGAAAGCAGCAGGTACCTTTCTCCAGCGTTCGCTGCGTAAGCTGGACGTGGCTTGTCGGTTTGGCGGTGATGAGTTTGTGATTGTTGCGCCGAGTGCCAATTTGCGTGAAGGCGTGGCATTGGCTGAACGCATACGCTCAGGGATCGCTGCCATGCAACTGCGTGCAGGAGAAGAGGAAGTCACCCTGCGAGTCAGTATTGGCGTTGATTGTTTTAAACCCGAAGATCAGTTACTGCCGGAACAGGTGCTGGATCGTGCTGACCGCTATCTGCTGAAAGCCAAGCAGGCCGGCAAAAATATAGTTTGTTCTCCGGAGCTGCCCGACGCTGCGAGCAGTATGAACGCGGACGAAAAATCAGCAATGATGGAAAGTTTTGGCGGAGAAAAAACCTAGTAGTTTTTACCGGGTAGTTTTTATTTGATAGCGCTTAACTGCACAGCCAGGTAATGCAAAATGGCGGCAGTGGCGCCCCAGATTCTGTAGGACCCAAACTGTAACTCCATAAAATGACGTTCCCGTCCCTGAAACAACATGCTGTTGATACGGTAGCTTGCCGGATCAAAAATCACTGACGCCGGTACATAAAATATTTCTGCAACTTCATCGGGCGACGGTTTCACCACGGCGTCGGCTGCAACAACACCCACCACAGGTGTGACGTGAAACGCCGAAGGCATGATCAGCGGCGGCAACCTGCCAATGACCTGTACCCGGTTTGGGGGCAGATGTATTTCTTCTTCTGTCTCGCGTAGTGCTGTATGGATGATATCGGTATCCGTACTGTCAACACTGCCGCCAGGCAGACTGATCTGTCCGGCATGCTTACGTAAATGTGCGGTGCGTAAGGTAAGCAGGACGTGATAATCATCCGGCGCTAATTGTGTTCCTGAAAAAGAGGGGGCAGGTGGAACAATTGGAAGCAGCACGGCGGCATGTCGTACTGCTTGGCCATGAATAAGGCCGTCCGGTTTCCAGATGCGTTCTGCCGGGTCCGGAGGAAGTATCAGGCCGGAAGGCTCAGGTGAAAGGCGAAAGTAGGTTTCCAGCTGTGCCAGCAACCGCCCTTCGCCTGTGTTATTCACCGCCGTCCGGCCTGAACTATCAGTTAAAACGCCAGTTGAGCGCCAGGAACGCGCGCAGCGGCTCACCCGGGAAATAACGGTCGCCACCAAACGCTGCCCAGTCTGCTCGCTCGGCATACTTGCGATCGGTCAGGTTCAGGATGTTCAGCGACAACGTCAGGTTGTCAGTAGCCTGCCAGCGAGTACGCAGGTTGAGCAGGTCATGACCTTCGTACTTGTTGAGGTTTTCCGGGTTGGTGAAGTATTCGCCCATCGCTACCCACTGCAGTTCAGTCAGCAGTGTTGTGGTCGGACGCCATTGCAACTGAACAGTACCAAAGTTACGTGGGGCGGACGATACGTCATTGCCGTTGAGGTTGACACCACCAGAGATCTGATCGTTCTCATAGGTGTGACGAGCGTAGTTATACGCACCGCTTAAACGCCATTGATCGTTAAAATCATAAGCACCGGTCAACTCCAGACCCTTGTGACGGGTATGCATATCGTTGAGGTTGATACGGTTGCTGTCGGTAATGATTTCGTTGTCCTTGTCCATGTAGTAGGCAACAGCCTCATAGGACCAGGCACCTTCAGTACCGGCAAAACCCAGTTCAAAACTGTCGATTTCTACAGCATCCAGATCGGCTACGGTCTGGTTGTTCTGCAGGCGGTAAAGTTCAGTCGCCTGTGGCGGACGGAACCCACGGGTTACACGGAACTGAACGTCGTGGTTGTCGTTAAATGCGTAACGAATACCCAGTTTGGGTGCCAGGTTGCCGAAGGTGTCAGAGCGGTCCGCAGGGCGGTTATAACGACATCCGCCCATGCCACAGACAGTGCCGTCTTCACGGGTACGACCGGTCAACATCAGGTTGTCGTATTCGTAGCTCATGCGCTCAAAACGCAGGCCCAGCGTAATGTCGAACCCGTTATCCCAGAACTGCTGGTATTGCACAAAAGGCGCGATCTGGGTGGCATCAACTTCGTAATCGTAGTTCTTGCCCACCGGTACCGTTGCTACTACCAGTGGTGAGCCAGTGGCTGGATTCTCTTGTTTTTGCAGCAGGGAACCTTCAGTGAACTCAATGTCCAGACCGGCAGCAAACTTGCGGTTCTCACCAAAGTTGCGGTAGCTGGCAAACTGCAGACCTACGCTGTTGTGAGCGTTTTCTTCAGTGGGCAGGCCGGGCAGGAAGTGCTGAATGAAGTCCAGCTCTGTTTTACGATAGTACGGCGTCAGGATCACATCCCAGCCAGTGTCCAAGGTGTATTTGACGCTGGTCCAGGCGCGCAGGCTCTGGTTGTTTCGATACGCTTCCGGATTCGGGTTCTGACGACGCAGGTCGTCATCCTTGTACGCTCCGTATCCTGTGACATAACCAGCGGTTTCCTGGTTCAGATTGGTAGCGGTAAACCCTCCATCGAGAGTAACGCCGTTAGCGAGTTCTGATGAATATAACCAGGATACTTTTTGCTGGTCGTAACCACTTTGCGGTCGGAAACCTTCTTCACTGATGCCATTCAGCAACAGTGTGTGCTTGAAGTTGCCGTTATCAAAACCAATACGGGCATTGCCGCGCATGGTGCCACGTGGGCCAGCTTCAACGGTCAGCTCGCGGGTAGCATCGGGCTCCGGCAGCACCACGTTGATCATGCCGTGCACGGCATTGGAGCCGTAGAAAGCAGTGCCCGGGCCACGGATCACTTCAATGCGGCTGGCGTTTTCGGAGTGCGCGTCGAACAGTTCGTTGACGTTACAGAAGCCGGCCGCACGCAGCGGGATGCCTTGCTCGGCCATCAGGAAGGCGCCACATGCGCCGCCGCCACTCAGAACAGGTGAACGGATGGAGGTCAGACTTTCCTGACCATTGTTACGATTGATATTTACGCCTGGCAGACGGTTGGCTGACTCCTGAATGTGGGTGTGAGCAGTCAGCTGCAGGTCTTCCTCGCCCAGAATGGCGATACTGCCATTAATGCCGGACAGAAGCTCCGGACGGCGGGAATAGGACGTTACACGGATTTCGCGAATTTCGGGGGTGTCGGATGCGTTCTGCGCAACTGCCGGGATGCTGACACCAGTCATGATGGCGGCGCAGGCAACAGCCAGCGTTGTGCGTTGTTTAAACTGTACGGAATTTTGCATATAGGTCTCTCCCTTGATGCATGCGACGCCTACCTTAGCACAGAAATTCAGCCCACACGTGCCCCTCCGCAGACATTGGCCTGGCAGTTGTCGCGGCCTGAAAACGATCCGTCCGCTGCGCTGTTGTCAACGATGCCCATCACGTATTATCCGGGCAGTCCGTCAATCAAAAACAACCTAACCAGAATTAAAAAAGGGGGGCCTTATGCAGATCAGGGACAAAGTGGTGGTGGTGACAGGGGGTGCCAGTGGTATAGGCAAGGCCCTATGTGAACGTTTTGGTAACGATGGTGCGCGCGCAGTTGTTGTGGCAGATATCAACAAAGAGGGTGTGGACGCCGTCGCAGAGTTGATCGGCCAGAAAACCCAAGTGCTGGCGCTGGTGGTAGATGTCAGCCGAGAGTCCGATATACAGAAGCTGGTTGCTGATACCCTGGATGTTTATGGTCAGATCGATCTGTTCTGCTCTAATGCCGGGATTTTCACCATTGGCGGAGAAGAAGTAGCAAATGATGCGTGGCAGCGTATCTGGGATATTAATGTCATGTCCCATATCTACGCCGCGCGGGCAGTGCTGCCTGCCATGCTGGCCAGAGGCGAGGGCTACCTGCTCAATACAGCCTCCGCAGCCGGTTTGCTCAGTCAGATCGGATCGGCGCCTTATGCCGTGACCAAACATGCAGCGGTAGGCTTTGCGGAGTGGTTGTCCATTACTTACGGCGGCCGTGGTATCAAGGTGTCTGTGTTGTGCCCGCAGGCAGTCCGCACCCAGATGACAGCGAACACCCGGGGTGGCGGGGTTGCCGGGGTGGACGGTATGCTGGAACCGGAGGCTCTGGCGCAGACGGTGGTGGAAACCCTGGCTGAAGAGCGCTTTCTGTGTTTGCCGCACCCGCAGGTTCTGACGTATATGCAACGCAAAACGGCGGATTATGACCGCTGGCTGGGGGGTATGCGCCGGTTGCAGGATCAGTACGCCAGTCAGTACCAGAAGTAGGGTCCGCTAGTCTCCAAGTGCTGTCTGGCGAGACTTGATGCCCGATAAATGATAGTGTGTGCACGTTTTTAATTGATTGTTGTGAACAATACAGGAACTAAGTAATGACTTTGATGATTGGCAATAACTCCGTGGTAGGCATCAACTACACTCTCACCAACGACGCCGGTGAAGTAATGGACTCATCAGAAGGTCGCGGTCCATTGGTGTACCTGCACGGTGCCCACAACCTGATTCCGGGTCTGGAAGCACAACTGACCGGCAAAACTGTGGGTGCCAGCTTCAAGGCAACCATTGCACCGGCAGATGCCTACGGTGAAAGTGATCCAGCGCTGTTGCAGACGCTGCCACGCGAAATGTTCCGCGGCGTGGATAATATTGAAGTAGGTATGGGTTTCACTGCACAGGGCCCACAAGGTCAGCAGCATATCGTGGTGACTGCAGTTGAAGGTGACCAGGTCACTATCGACGGCAACCACCCGATGGCTGGTAAAACACTGCATTTTGATGTGGAAGTGGTCAGCGTGCGTGAAGCCACCGAAGAAGAAATTGATCACGGCCACGTACATGACGGTTCGCATGACCACTGATCGGGCAACTGCAGGGACTAATAACAAGGGCTGAACCGTTCATATTGAGGTTCAGCCCTCCACAGTTCTGATCAACAGGGGCAAAGCAGTCCATGATGAAAGTTGTGATCGTTTTTGGAACCCGTCCGGAAGCCATCAAAATGGCTCCTGTTGTGCATGCATTCAGACAACATCCCGAATTTGATGTTCGTGTTATCTCCACCGGGCAACACAAAGAGCTGCTGCAGCCGGTGCTCGACCATTTTGGTATTGTGCCAGATGTCAGTTTTTCTGCGATGGTGGATGGTCAAACCCTCAATCAGCTTTGTCAGCGTGTCTTGGGTTTTATGGATGAGTTGCTGGCCCGCGAAACACCTGACTATGTGCTTGTTCATGGTGATACCACCACAAGTGCGATGGCCGCGTTAGCTGCATTTCATCGTCGCGTGCCGGTTGCCCATGTGGAAGCCGGGCTGCGAACAGGAGATATTTATGCTCCTTTCCCCGAAGAGATGAACCGCTCTATTGTTGGTCGTATTGCTGCGCTGCATTTTGCGCCGACGCAACAGGCTGCCAGTAACCTGCTGGCCGAAGGTGTAAATAGCCAGACCGTTTTTGTCACAGGTAATACCGTCATTGACGCGCTTTATCATACGCGTGACTGGTTGGCAGAATCCGGATGGCAACCCTCCAATCCACAGCTGACAGCTTTGTCTGACAAACCGCTGCTGCTGGTGACAGGGCACAGAAGGGAGAACTTTGGCCAGGGCTTTGCAAACATCTGCGAAGCACTCCGCAATCTGGCGCTGGCGCACCCGGATTGGCAAATTGTTTATCCAGTCCATTTAAATCCCAACGTCCAGGAACCTGTAAACCGCATCCTCAGCGGTCTGGACAACGTTTTTCTTATCAAGCCGTTGGGTTATCCTGAATTTGCCTGGTTGATGCAGCGCAGTGAGTTGATCCTGACAGATTCCGGCGGCATCCAGGAGGAAGGACCGGCGTTAGGAAAACCCGTGCTTGTCATGCGTGATGTGACCGAAAGGCCTGAGGCGGTAGCAGCAGGAACTGTTCTACTGGTAGGTAACAGTGTGTCCGGGATTACATCAGCCTGTGAGCGGTTAATGACCGACACAACCGCCAGGAAGGCAATGAGTCAGGCAATCAGCCCCTACGGTGATGGCACGGCCGCCCGCCAGATTGCAGAGCAATTTCTGCTGCAGCTACGGTAGTACCTGAACGATTTCAGAATCCAGTATCAGGTTATTTATGGAATTTTTTCTGCTTGATGTTACAGCGATGCTCCTGTTTGCGGTCAAATGGGTCATCTATATACTCGCGTTCCTGTTGCTAATGCTCGGGCTGGATGATTTTTTTATTGACGCGGCCTATTGGTCGCGGCGCTTCTACCGCAAACTGTTTGTTTATTCGAACTTCCCAAAAGCTGATGAGGATATTCTATTTACGGTGCCCGAGAAACCTCTGGCCGTAATGATCCCCGCCTGGAACGAAGTTGATGTGATTGGCAAAATGGCTGACCTGGCCGCGCGCACTCTCGACTACGAAAACTATCAGATATTTGTAGGTACCTACCCCAACGATCCGGATACACAGCGCGATGTGGATGAGGTCTGCGAGCGCTTCACAAACGTGCACAAGATAGTGTGTGCGCGACCTGGCCCTACCAGTAAAGCTGATTGTCTTAATAACATCATTGATGCCATTTTCAGTTTCGAGAAAGCCAGCGGCATAGAGTTTGCCGGGTTTATTCTCCACGACTCCGAGGATGTGGTTTCGCCACTGGAACTGCGGCTTTTTAATTATTTGTTGCCTCGTAAAGATCTTATTCAGGTGCCGGTATATCCCTTTCTGCCACACTGGTACGAATTTACCGGCGGTCATTATGTTGATGAATTTTCAGAGCAGCACGGTAAGGATATTGTGGTGCGTGAGGCGCTGGTTGGGCAGGTGCCCAGTGCGGGCGTGGGAACCTGTTTCAGCCGCCGCGCAGTGATGGCCTTGCTCGATGACGGTGACGGTATCGCGTTTGACGTGCAGAGTCTGACTGAGGATTACGACATCGGCTATCGACTCAAAGAAAAAGTATGGAGGAAATATTCGCGCGCTTTTACGTGGGAGACTCACGTTATGCCACGCTGCGAGAAAGCAATCCAGGTGTTTCCTATCGCACCAGTGGTGTGATCTGTGTGCGCGAATTTTTTCCGCGTTCATTCGCTCATGCCGTGCGCCAGAAATCACGATGGATTACCGGTATTGTGTTTCAGGGCACCAAAAACCTGGGTTGGAGCGGTTCACTTATCCAGAATTATTTTTTGTGGCGTGATCGCCGTGGTGGCTTCACTAATCTGGTGGGCTTGCTGGTAAACATCAGTATTCTGATTGCGCTGTTTTTGTACCTGGTTAACTGGGTATTCCCGGGCAGCTGGCAGTTTCCCTCGTTGTTGGAAGGGGGGCCAATTTTTACGACCGTGTTATTGATTAACGTATTGTTATTGGCTAACAGGGTTCTGCAGCGGGCATTCTTTGTAACCACATACTACGGTTTTTTCCAGGGCTTTCTCTCCATACCGCGTACCTTGTGGAGCAACGTCATCAATTTCTGTGCGACGTGGCGAGCATTGATGAATGTAATCAGGGCGGGGGACTCACGCCGTGTTGCCTGGGACAAGACGCAGCATGAAATTCCCAGTTTGGGTGAGGCTGTACGTAAACCGGTTGGCCGTTACCTGATGGATCACGGGGATATTACCCTCGAGCAGCTGGAATCTGCTCTGAAGGCCCCCAGCCGACTGAAAATAGGGCGCCAGCTGATGATTGAAGGAATCATTACTCCCCAATCGCTTGGCAAGGCCCTTGCGGCGCAAGCCCAGTTCCCCTATGAGGAGATCCATCCGCTGACGCTGGATCCAACGCTGATAGCGTCGTTCCCGCGAAAATTGGCGCTGCGTTATGGCGTTGTACCACTGCGAGCTGCGGAGGGCACAATTGAATTGGCAGTTGAGAAGGTCGTCAGTCCAGTGGCGCTGGGTGCTATCTCGCGTCAGATTGGGTCGCCGGTAACAGCTGTGATGCTGCCTTCAGGTTTTGTCGCCATTGCTTTGCGTTACTGGTATGGACAAGACGATATCAGACGGACAGATCCTGTACTGCGTTGCCTGCAGAATAATCCCGATAACCAGGAGTTGGTCACTGAAGTGGCGCGTTATCAGGTTCTGTTGGGAGACCTGATTCAGGAGATGGGGATGATTTCTCCACAACTGTTTGCCCAGGCTTTGTTTGATTATAACCCCTTAAAACTCTCAATCGGGCGCTTTATGCTGGAGCGCAATCTGATATCAGAGGCGCTGCTCAATGAGGCTGTGGCCAGGCAGCGTCAGCTCCATCAGAAGGCTTGTGAAGTTGCTGTTGCGTTTGACGCGGAGATGAGCAATGACCAGTGTGTTTAAAAAGCAGCTGCTGGCGAGTGTGCTGTCGGCATTGTGTGCGACCAGCTCCGGTTTGATATTGGCACAGCCTGATCGCACCTCATTTGTGGTTGCCCCTTTTATGCAGCGAGCATATGAGGCTGAAGCACGTCAGGATTGGGCGGAAGTGCGTCGCCAGGCCGAGCAGGCGCTGCGCCGCGCCCCTGATCATGTGGACGCACGTCTGCTACTGATCAATGCCATGTTGGGTATGGGCAACTATGAACAGGCAGAAGCCGAAACGCTGCAGCTGCCCTCAGAACAACAGGCACAGAGATTGTCTGAGGCGCGTGCACGCTGGGCCACTGAGGCAATACCACCCTTGGAACAGATGATGGCGTGGCGGTCTCAAATGGCTGAGGGTGACTGGCTGCAGCTGATGCAAAGTCACTTGCTCAGTTTGGCTGAGCGTGAAGGTTCGCCAGCGGCATTAAGACGGACAGTGGATGTGCTGGAGACTACCTGGCATGAAACTTTGGTAAATCAGATGATCGAATTTATTGCGGCAGACAGTGCTATGGATGACGTATTAAATTTGATGCAGGCGCAGTCTCAACCACAAAGACAAATAGCACTGGCACAAGCGTTGATTCTGAGACTGATTTTCCTGGAGCGGAACGAGGAAGCCAAGCGGCTTATTCTGAATACCTGGTCCTTGCAGACCATGCCGGAGGAATATAAATCCTATCTGGTAGAACTGGCGCAGTTGACCGACGACGTGATGTTGATGTCACAGCCGGATCTGCGCGACGAGGCATTTTGTCTGGATTCAGTGGCCTGGGTGGCTGAGCGTGATCCTGAGCAGGCGGGGCAATTGCTGGCGCAATGTGATCGCAGTCTGGATGCAGAACGTTGGCAGTATCTGGCTTCGCAATACAATCCGGGTTTGTTGCCGTCGGTGTCCGCGCCGCTGGCAGAGCAGGATCCTGCAGTTATCGACTCCCCCGGGGTTGAGCTGGAACTGATGCTGGAAGCAGAGGCGCGGCAGCGGCTGGCTCAGCGCAGGCAGGACGCTGTTGATGCAGCTTATCGCGGCGAGTGTGAGTTAGCGGCCGATACAGAACTGGATTCTGTTCGTGATGAAGTTAATGCAATTTGTCTGCGGCAGTCCCTGCCGGGTGTAGCCAGTGTCTATTTTGAGCTGGTACTCGCTGATGAACAGCATCCGCGTCGTTCGCAATTGCTTCGTGAAGCCGCATACAACGCCTATCAGGCGGGTGACTATCAACAGGCGTTAATGTATTGGCAGCAAGTCAGCGCCATGTCTGACACTCTGACTGCGGATGAGCAGCGTGCTATCGAAGCAACTCGCGCCGCACAGGCTGCAGCGCTGGCACCCGTTGTGAACCCTGACGACATTGCACCCGCCAGCAGCATCAACGAATTGCGTGCGCTTGCCAACGCTGAGCCGCAACTCTATGGACTGGAATTCGGGCTGCGGCTCTCTGGGAATGACGACCCCGCTGTTCGCGCAGAATCCATTGGCTGGCTTGAGTCTGCGCGCGAACGCGATCCCTACGATTTTCGTATCCCTGAAACCCTGGCTTATCGCTACCACGAAATTGCGGCGCCCGCGGAGGCCATAGTCAATGCCGAGCTTGCTATTGATGCAATGGATACATCGCTGGCTGTAGGCGGTGTTTCGTCAGCAGAACTGGATGTGCGTGAGTTTTCCTTACGTCGAACGCACCAGTATCTGACGCAACGTAATCGCTTCTATTTTGGAGGGTCATGGTCGCGTTTTGGTGCCCTGGACGCCATTGGTGCCTCGCCCAGAAACAGCTCGTTCCAGATTGCAAGCTTTGAGCACCTGCTGGGAGAGTATCCTGATCAGGCTGGGCGCCAGTTAGGTGTTTACGGCAGAGTGCTCGGCTCCGGTACCGAGCATCAACGTTATTTTGAAAACCCTGCATTGGGACTGGGATTGCGTTGGAAACCCTGGGGTAGTCAGAACGTGAATCTTTTTGCGGAACTGTTTGAGCCTGATAACGGTGATACCGACCTGATGCTGCGCGCCTCAGCCAGTTTGCTGGATAGCGGTGATTTGCGTGACGATTGGCGGCCGCAGGAAAACAGTTGGCAATGGCAAAGTCTGTATCTGGATGCCGCCTGGTTTGCTCGCGCAGATACCTATCAGCTTTATGCCAGTTACAGTCGTGGCATTGATTTTAAACTTGAGAGCAGGCCGCATCTGCTATCGCCCTATGTGACGTTATGGTCCGGATATACCCGTGATTTTTCTGACACGGCGGCAGGTATGGGTATCAGATATCGTCATTGGTTGCGCGAGGATACGTATAACGCCTGGCGTAATCGCATTGATATTCGCTTTGAACTCTACCGCAGTGTATCAGGCGATCGCCGTAACAATAATGGCTGGCGAATTCAGACGGAGTGGATGTTATGAGCCGGTTATTGTCGCTGTGTCTGTTTATTATAATGGCGCTGACTCCTGTGCCGACCCTGGCGCAAACCGTCTTTTATCAACCATCCGTTTCAGATCGGGCGCTGACAGAAGCACAATGGCGTGAGACATGGCGCCAATTAAGTGAGTCAGGAATTCGTCAGGTGATTGTGCAGTGGACCCGTTATGACAACGAAGAGTTTGGCGGGCAGGATGGCTGGTTGCAGCGGGCGCTGCAATCCGCAGAACAGCAGAACCTCGATCTTGTGTTAGGGCTGAGTTTTCAGAGTGACTATCGCAGCGTATTGGTACAGCAGGATCGCCCACATTATTTTTGGCACCATCTGCTGAGTGATGCGCGTTTGCAGCAGGAGCGGTTGCTGGAGTGGGGGCTGCAGCCTCAGGCCTGGTACCTTCCATATTCCCTGGATGACGGACTCTATCGCAGCGCCGAGCTCATGCGCGAAATCGATTATCAATTAAAAGCATTTTATGCTCTGGACAAACGACCTCTGCATATCAGCGCGCAGTCCACGGGACAATTGGCGCCGCGCGTTTACGCAGAGTGGCTAGGGCTTTTGGGCAGCGAACAGGTGCAGATATGGTGGCACAGCGGTGCGGAGCTACCTGCGGTTGTGAAGCAGGCCTATCAGGTGCTGCTGCCCTGTCGTGTGGGAATTGTGGAGCCGGAGGCGGATGTCTCTGATTGCCATCCGCAAGCCAGACTGCTTCGACCTTAACTCTCGCCTCCCCAAGGATTAAGAGAGTTAAACAGCGTTGCTCTCCAGCAGCTCCAGCCAGTTCCCGTCAGGGTCTTCGACCATGGCAATGCTGACGCCAGCGCGGATGGTTTTGGGCGGGACCGCAATCCGGCGTCCGGCCTGCTCACACAGTGCAACCGCCGCTGCCAGATCCGACACATACAGTGTCCAATAACGGCAGCCGGTGGCGGCAGGGATACCCCCTGGTGTGGCGGAATGTGCTGGCGGATTGTCCAGCTGCACAATTTTGATCAGGCTGTTGCCGGCCTTTAATCTATGCATGGTGCCGCCAGATGGCATCGGAATTACACTCTCCAGCGGCAAACCCAGGACCTGGTGATAAAACGCCACCATAGGATCTGCATTGCGGGTAATTATCCCTATATCCAGCGCGGCCTTTTTAAGTTCAATCATTGCTCAGTTCCGTCATCAGCTGTTGTGTCCCATGATCGCTTTGATTTCCAGATAATCATGGAATCCCTCAATGCCCCACTCACGTCCGTTGCCGGATTGTTTGTATCCACCAAAAGGCGCGTTGAAGTCGGGGCCGGCACCGTTGAGGTGAACCATGCCTGTGCGCAGTCTGCGGGCGATGGCCCGTGCGTGCTCCGGGGCTCCAGATACATAACCGGAGAGTCCATAAACGGTGTCGTTGGCAATACGCACAGCATCGTCATCATCCTGATAAGCAATAATGCAGAGTACCGGGCCAAAAATTTCTTCGCGGGCAATGGTCATATCGTTGGTGACATTTGCAAACACTGTGGGACGCACAAAGTACCCGGTATCCAGGCCCTCAGGTTTGCCGGTGCCGCCGGCAATGAGTGTGGCACCTTCATCAATACCTTTCTGTATTAATGACTGAATTTTGTTGAACTGCGCCGCGCTGGATACCGGGCCCAGGCGTGTGCTGTCGTCAGCGGGATTGCCGGGCACCGCTTTGGCCGCGGTGGCGCGCGCGATCTCAATAACTTCATCCATACGAGAGGCTGGAACCAGCATACGCGTAGGCGCGTTGCAGGACTGACCACAATTGCCAAAACAGCCCATTACGCCGCCTTTGACAGCGATCGCAAGATCAGCAGAGTCCAGAATGATGTTGGCAGATTTGCCACCGAGTTCCAGGCAGACACGCTTGATGGTATCTGCCGCCGCCTTGCTGACTTCGCGGCCCGCGCGGGTGGAGCCGGTAAACGACACCATATCAATTTGCGGATGTGAGGAAATTGCAGCACCTACACCAGGGCCATCACCATTAACCAGGTTAAAAACACCGGCAGGAACGCCGGCGTCGTGAATGATTTCTGCCAGAATCATCGCACTGATCGGTGCCACTTCGCTGGGCTTCAGCACAATTGTGCAACCGGTAGCCAAGGCCGGAGCCACCTTGCAGGTGAGCTGGTTTAACGGCCAGTTCCAGGGTGTGATCATGCCGCAAACACCCACCGGTTCTTTGACAATTTGCGTGCTGCCGCGGGCTTCTTCAAATTCATAACTGGCCAGAATCTGGCGTGCGGTGCTGAAGTGGGCGATACCGGTGCCGACCTGGGCTGTACGGGCAAACGAAATGGGCGCGCCCATTTCCTGTGAGATAGCCTGCGCCAGATCCTCGGCTCGGGTTTTGATTCCGGCCAATATCTTGTCCAGGAAGGCCAGTCTTTGCTCGCGACTGGTTTGTGACCAGGATAAAAACGCTGCACGCGCGGCATTGGCTGCGCTGTCTACATCAGCCGATGTCCCCAGTGAAATACGGGTAAATGCCTGTTCGGTGGCCGGGTTAATCACGTCCAGGGTCGGGCTGTTATCAGGTTTTACCCACTGTCCGTTGATGTAAAAAGCCAGATAATCCTTGCTCATACGACGTTCCCCCGTGCTGATGGCTGATGTAAATGGTTGACCCGATTATCAGCCAATTCCATGGTAATCGCCAGTTGTGCAGAACAGTCGTTCAATGGCAAGAGGTGCGGAGGGGCAATTGTACCGGTGGCGACATCACGTATACTGGCGCGCGTGAATGTTCCCGCTGTGTCGGGCGGTCTAGGCTGATATGAAACTAAGGTATCCCGGTATGAATCAGACATGGTTGCAGCGTGTTCTTGCACCAATGCTGCTGTCTATAGTTCTGGCCTGGCCATTGTTGGCGCTCGGTGGGCAGCAGGCTGATGAGGATCAGGATCTGACTGAAGCCGAGGCCATGGTGGCTGCCGCCAGCGAAGAGGAACGCCGTCGGCTGCGCGAAACAGCCTCAACACTGGAAGTGCGTCTCGAAGAATTAAGCGGCGAAGCCGGTCTGTATGATTTGTCGCTGGTTGAAGTTCAGACCGATCTGGGGCGTGTGTACTCGGATCTGGGTGATTACGACAAAGCGATAGAGGTGCTGACGCAGGCGCTGCATCTGGTGCGACTGAACAGTGGTTTATATGACCCCCAGCAAATCCGTGTGCTGGAAGAGCTGATTGAGGCGCTGGCAGCAAAGCAGGACTGGGAAAACGTTGATAACTATCAGCATTTGGTGTTTTCGCTGCAGAAACGCAGTTATGCACCGGATTCACCACAATTTGCTGATGCAGTATTGACGATGGGGCAGTGGCAGCTTGCTGCGCCCGCTCTGGGGCGGATGCAGGGTTTCCAGATGCTGACACAGATCAGCGATATAAAAGAGTTGTATGCCAGTCAGCTTGAATATGCGCGCGCGCGTGAAGATCTTGAACGGCAATGGTCGCTGATCTACGCCAGCGCAATGGCCGATGTTGCGCTGGCGCGACAATATCTGCGTTCCGATGTCAGTGAAATGATGGTATCTGCGCAGCGTTATGTAAATCGCACCATCTGCCAGAATGTATCGGATGGTGCAGGCGGCTACACGCGAGTGTGCTGGCAGCAGTCCGTGCCAAATCCGGACTATTATTATCAGGTGAATAACGAGCGCCGTAACCGGCTCGATCGCGCCCGCGTCAGTTTGAACAGCGCGCGGCGACAATTGCAGGAGATTCTGGACAACAACCCGGAATTCGCCAGTACACACGCGGATGATACCCGCGTGGGGCTGGAAAATCTGAACAGGGAACTGAGGGATCTGCAACGTGATTCCCGCATGAGGATGCTGGGAGTCTGGTAAATTTAACCAACACATTAACCATCTGGGAGTACCAAGAATATGAAACTCTGGCAAAAAGTGGTAACAAGTGTAGCGGCTCTGATGTTGAGCGCAGGTGCATCGGCACTTGAAGTGGGCGACAAGGCACCTGACTTCCGCCTGCAGGCATCGGATGGCAAGGTTTACTCCCTGTCTGATTTTGCAGGTAAACAACCGGTTGTGCTGGCGTTTTTCCCGGCAGCTTTTACCGGTGGCTGCACAATTCAGTGCAAGGCCATCCGTGACAGCAGCGACGAAATCAAAAGTTATGACGTTGCCTACTTTATGGCGAGTGTAGATACCCCGGAAAAAAATGCCGAGTTCGCCAAGGAATATGAACTTGATTTCCCGGTACTGGCTGACCCGGAAAAAACCATGACCGAGGCTTACGGGGTATTGAGTGAGCGCGGTTTTGCCAATCGCTGGACCTACTACATTGATGCTCAGGGTATTGTGGTCAAGATCGACAAATCCACCAACCCGAGTTCAGCGGGCAAGGATCTGGCTGACAACATGGCCACTCTGGGTTTCCCGCGTCTGAACCAGTCTGCCTCACTGTAATTGAGTGTATACAGTGACAGAGGCAGTTATCTTGCCCCTGTCACTGGCGCTGTGCCAGAATAGCCCCCACTTCAGCTATCAAGATTCGTTATGGCTCATAAAACTCTGGCAATAATTGCTGCGCTGTCCCTGATCGGGGTGGCATTTCTGATCTATCTGGCGCTGACTTTTGAGCCGCCGGAAGCCACCCGTTCTGTTGCTCTGGACGCACCTGTTGCCCGCCCGGTCGAGCAGACTGTGACACCTGCGCCGGTTCCTGCAGACCCGACACCGGCAACGCCAGCGGCCCCGTTGGTGGAAGTCCCCATTCAGACTCAACCAGAACCTGAGCCGGAAGAACCCTCCGAGCCGCTGCCGTCGCTTAACGACAGTGATACGTTAGTGATGTCGCGTCTGGCGAGTATGGAAATGGGTGCCAGTCTGCTGCGTTTGCTGACACCTGTTGATCTGGTCAGAAAATTTGTGGTGTTTGTTACCAACGTCGCCGATGGTGAGTTGCCGACACTGGAGTATCCGGTGCGTGGTGTTGATGGTGAGTTTGCTGTACGTGAGCTGGATACCAATCTGTACGAAATGGCACCGGCCACACATCGTCGGTTTACCCCGATGATAGACACTCTGGTAGCGATGGATGCCCGCCAGGCAGTCGGCATCTACCGTGCGCTGCGTCCGCTGTTTCAGGAAGCCTATGCCGAGCTGGGTTATCAGGGCAGTTTTGATGCTGTGCTGCTGCGCGCCATTGATCAGATACAAAATGCAGAGCTGGAGCAGGGCCCGTTCCAGCTGATCAAACCGTCGGTGATGTATCTGTACGCTGAAAGCCGTATAGAGGATAGGAGTCCGGTGCACAAACAGTTGCTGCGTCTTGGACCGGAGAACACAGCCAAACTCCAGGCTGCCTTGCCCGCCTATCGGGAGCAACTGCAGTTCGCGCGCTAGACAATGGCGCTGAAGGACCCGGATTTGCTTGATCAGGAAAAACTTGAGGCCGCGCGTCAGGTACTGCGCACGGTCTTCGGCTACGAAGACTTTCGCGGGCCGCAAGCAGATATCATTCTGGAGCTGCTGGCCGGGCGCAATGCCCTGGTGCTGATGCCCACGGGCGGTGGTAAATCCCTCTGTTATCAAATCCCTGCGCTGCTCAGACCCGGCGTAGGTATTGTTATTTCCCCATTAATTGCGCTGATGCAGGATCAGGTGGATGCCCTGAAAGCTGCCGGTGTGCGTGCCGGGTTTATCAATTCCTCGTTGTCGCTGGAGGACTACCAACAGGTAATGCGTGCCTTGCGCCGGGGAGAGCTGGATCTGTTGTATCTGGCGCCAGAGCGTCTAAACCAGCCGGGCACACTGGATATGCTCGCCGGGTTGAACATTGCCCTGTTTGCAATCGACGAAGCTCACTGTGTTTCCCAATGGGGGCATGATTTCCGTGCGGATTATCTGACACTGGGTATTCTGCATGAGCGTTTCCCGCAGGTTCCGCGTATTGCGCTGACTGCCACCGCTGACAGTGCAACACGCGAGGAAATTATCCAGCGTCTGCAACTGCAGGATGCCAGCCATTTTGTCAGTGGTTTTGATCGTCCCAATATCCAGTACCGCATTACGCAGAAACGCAATCCACGTCAGCAGCTGCTGGATTTCCTGCGCAGCGAACATGCCGGGGACGCTGGCATCATTTATTGCCTGTCGCGCAAAAAAACTGAAGAAACGGCCTATTGGCTGATGGAGCAGGGTTTTACCGCGTTGCCCTATCACGCAGGGCTGAGTGCTGCTGAGCGCTTGCAGACACAGCAGCGTTTCCTGCGCGAAGACGGTGTCATAGTGGTTGCTACCATCGCTTTTGGTATGGGGATCGACAAGCCGGATGTGCGATTTATTGTGCATCTGGATTTGCCCAAAAGCATCGAATCCTACTATCAGGAAACTGGTCGTGCCGGTCGGGACGGGGAGCCTGCCACCGCCTGGATGGTCTATGGATTGCAGGACGTCATAAAACTGCGGCAGATGATGGATGGTTCACAGGGCAATGAACAGTTTAAACGCCTGGAACGTATTCGCCTGGACGCGATGTTGGGTCTTTGTGAGATTCCGAGCTGCCGCCGGCAGGCGCTGCGCCGCTACTTTGGTGAGCAGGCACCGGATCAATGTGGCAACTGTGATGCCTGTCTGAATCCGGCGCCAACCTGGGATGGCACTGTCGTGGCACAAAAGGCTCTGTCCTGTGTTTATCGTACAGGGCAGCGGTTTGGAGTGGCCTATTTGATAGAGGTGCTGTCGGGACTGGAAAGTGAGCGTGTGCTGCAAAACGGGCATACCCATATCAGCACCTTTGGCATAGGCCGTGAACTGGACAAGTCGCAGTGGCAGTCGGTGTTCAGACAACTGGTGGCGCGCGGGTATCTGGGTGTGGATCACAACAGCTATGGGGGGCTTTATCTGACTGAAAAGGCGCGTCCGGTATTGCGTGGCGAGGAGAATATCCGCCTGCGCGAGGATGTGCAGGAGGTCAGCCGCAGTAGCAGTAGCCGCGGTCGCCGCTCTGATCAGGGGATGTTACCCGAGGACAAGCGTCTATTTGATGCACTCAGGCAGTGTCGCAAACAACTGGCTGAGCAGTTTGATGTGCCGCCTTATGTGATTTTTCACGATGCGACTTTACTGGACATGGTGCATTTGCGGCCGTTAAACGCGCAGCAGTTGCTTGCGGTGAATGGAGTGGGGCAAGGCAAACTGGGTAAGTATGGAGACGCTTTTTTGCGCATCATCAATCAGCATGAGCTGGATCTGGTATAAAATGCGCGCGTTTTTTCCAGCGCCGGTTTTACGTTCCGGTGAGCAGACAGGAGTTAAGTAGTATGAGTATGAGAGATTTTCCGGCGGCGGATGGCTCCACCCCGATTGTAGTAGCAGCGATGTACCGGTTTGTACGCCTGGAGGATTTTCAGGCGCTGCGCGCGCCGTTGCACAGAGTCCTGCTGGACCATGGCGTAAAAGGCACGTTGCTGCTGGCGCGTGAAGGCATCAATGGCACTATCGCTGGTTCCCGCGAAGGTATTGATGCGGTGATGGCATGGTTGCGCGCCGACGAACGCCTGGCTCCGATTGAAACCAAAGAGTCCTACACCGACGTTAACCCGTTCTACCGCACCAAAGTCAAACTCAAAGCCGAGATTGTGACCATGGGGGTTGAGGACGTTGATCCCTGCCATATTGTTGGCACTTATGTAAAACCACAGGACTGGAATGATCTGATTTCAGATCCTGAAGTGCTGGTGATTGATACCCGCAACCACTACGAATACCAGATTGGTAGCTTTGAACGTGCGGTGAACCCGGAAACGGACGCCTTCCGCGAGTTTCCTGAGTTTGTAAAAGAAAATCTTGACCCGGCTCTCCACAAAAAAGTTGCGATGTTTTGCACCGGCGGCATCCGCTGCGAAAAATCCACGGCCTACCTCAAACAGAATGGTTTTGAAGAGGTTTATCACCTGCAGGGTGGGATTCTGAAGTACCTGGAAGAGGTGCCGGAAGAACAGTCATTATGGCGCGGTGAGTGTTTTGTGTTTGATAACCGTGTGACGGTTAACCACAAGCTGGAGCGTGGCAGCTACGACCAGTGTCACGCCTGTCGTATGCCAATTACCGCTGAAGAGAAGGCATCGCCTGAATTCAGTCCAGGCATCAGCTGTCCGCACTGCTACGACCGTTACTCGCGCGACAAGTTAGAGCGTTTTGCCGAGCGTGAACGCCAGATGCGTCTTGCGCGTGAGCGTGGGGAAACCCACATCGGTGAACCCATGTCGCTGATTATCCAGCGTCGTCGGCAGGAAAAACTGGCAGCCAAGGAGGCTCAGCGTCAGCTGGACCTGGAAGTGGCTGCGCGTCAGCAGTCCTGATTAGTCTGAAGCAGTGCCCAGCCATTTAAATCTGGGCACTTCGCGACCTTCGATCAGCACGGTCTCGGTAAACATTGTCAGCGGTCTGACCCACAGACCGCGGTCGCCATATTGAGGGCTATAAACGACCAGCCATTCTTCAGTCTCACTGTGCCGAGCCAATCCAATCACGTCATACAAAGGGCCTTTGTAATGTTGATAGGTGCCAACAGGCAGCTCGGGTTGGGGCATTGTCATCACAAATCCTGTGCTTAATCCGTCTGGACGTGGAGTTTATCCCGATCTGGCCGATGGCACATATCAAAATCCCTGCCGCTGTTCTAAACTCCGTCGCCAGAAGTTACTGGAATAACAAAAAAGGAGAGAGTTCACATGCGAAGTCTGAGGGCCGGCCTGGCCATTGCGACATCTATATGGCTACTCGGGTGTGCGGGTACATCGCAGCCTTCCAAGCAGGAAATGATCCTCGGCGCCTGGGAAGCGGAGTTTGAAGGTCAATCCATGACGCTGGAATATGGCGCAGCCCAGGTGCGCGTACGCGAATTCGGGATCAGCTTCCCCTACGAATGGGTAGATGGAGACAATATCCGTTTGAACGCCATGGGGCAGGAAGTGGTCAGTCGAGTTGATTTTGAAACAGCAGATATTATGCGCCAGACCGCGGACGGCCAGACCCAGACCATGCGCCGGGTGCCTTGATCTGCAGCGTTAAACAGATCGCTTCGCCATAAAAAAAGCCACCCGAGGGTGGCTTTTTTGGGTCAGCAAGGTTTGCTTACGCCGGCGGTCCGCTGATATCAGTGCCAGGCTGGCAGATCAACGCTTCAGCAACTATCTCGGTTACTGTCACATCTTGGCCGTTTACATCTTGGGTCATGGTGTAGACCGTTGAGTCATGACTGTGAGTCTCTTCAAAGTATGAGTCATTGCCGCTCCACTTTTCAGAAAATTTGGTTCCCGGTATGTACGTTTCAAATGCGCCCTGATAGAAGTTAACAGCACGTGCTTCATAATTTGTGTAAGGGGCAGTTGTGTAAAGCACCACATCAGTCGTGTAACCAGCATCGTTGACAATAAAAATGAACTTACCCAATGCAAGTCCCGATTCGGTCACTGCGTCTGCGTTGAGAGAAAGTGTAGGAGCAGTATTAATCACATATCCGTAACGGGTTGAGTCTGAACCTTCTGGTAGTGCGCTGAATGGCAGGCTCTCTGGGGTTTTCGCCGCAGCCAGGAAACACCCTGCCGGCACATAGGTTTCTGGTTCTTGTTCATCGACATGATATTTTTGATGTCCAACACCGTTAATAAATCCCGGGTGGTTGTGGTCATGCCCCTTGCCATTGTGGATCTTGTGACCTACGGCCTTGCCATTCCCGGACATGCTCTGGCTCGCTGCCGCCTGGCTGTTACCCTTGCCATTATTGCCGTTGTTGTTGCCCTTGCCGGAAGCCAGTACGTCAGCGCTGGCCAGTGTCAGGGTCGCTACCGCTGCAGTCATGGCAACGGCTGAGAAAATTTTCTTCATTCCAGGAACTGTCATTTTGGGTACTCCCGTTTGGTGTACATGTACAACTTTCTGGTGATGCAATAGTTGGTTTCGAACATTGGATCGGGATTTTACTCCTGTGCGACGCAGAAAACAGGGGGCAACTGGGGAAAAAAGCGGGCAGTTTTCGCGGTAGAACGACGTGTGCGGCTATCGACTGCCTGTCCGATCGCGAGTTATGCTTGAGCGGATTCGGTTTTTTCAGGACATAGCGCAGCAGTATGAAAAACACCCGTACTTCAGACGAACGCCTGCTGAGTGCAGCAGGGCGGCAGCTGGCGCTGTATGCGGTAGCCAGTGTGCTGTTTCTGGTAGTACTGATGTTTGTTTTAAACGCGATGGCGCGTCTGACCAGCAGTGCCGGCGACGCCTCCCGTTATGGCGTAGACGTTGCAAACAACACCATCAACGTGTTCCTGCGCGATGAACCCCCGCAACTGGACTCAATGCAAGCTACTGACGCCATCAGTGGTCTGGTACTGGGGCATGTGATGGAAGGGCTGCTGCGTTATAACGAACATGGTGAGCTGGTTGCCGGCGTCGCCGAGCGTTGGCGTCAGGACGGAACCGAGGTGACTTTCTGGCTGCGCGAAGATGCGCGCTGGAGCAATGGTCAGCCAGTCACTGCCCATGATTTTGAGTTCGCCTGGAAAAAAGCGCTTGATCCGGCTACCGCTTCTCAATATGCCTACATTCTCTACCCAATTCTGAATGCCGAAAAAGCCAATGCCGGGGAGTTGCCTCTGGAGGCTGTAGGGGTGCGCGCGGATGATGACAGAACATTGCAAGTCACCCTTGAAGTTCCCATAGCCTACTTCGACAAAATTGTGTCCTTTGTCACTTTCCTGCCTGCTAACCAGGCCTTTTATGAGCAGACCGGCGGCCGCTACGGTGCAGATCCAGACATGCTGCTCTACAACGGTCCTTTTATGATGACCAGCTGGGTGCACGGTGCGAGTTTGCGTCTGGAGCGCAATCCTCACTACTGGAACAAGGCACACGCCAAGCTTGATGCCATCAATTTTGCCCACATCACATCCGATTCCAACACGTTGTTTAATCTGTTTAAAGACGGGCAGATTGCAATGACCGACCTCACTGTGCAGATGCTGGAAGAGGCCATGGTGCAGCGTTGGCCATTACAAAGTTTTGCAGAAGGGACGGTGTTCTACACCGATTTTAATTTTCGCCCGCAACGACTGACCTCCAACTGGCATCTGCGCAAGGCCCTGCAACTGTCGCAGGATGCCGAGGAGCTGGTTAATCGTGTAATCAAGCTTCCGGGTTATCAGCCTGCGGTGAGTCTGTTCCCGCGCTGGGTGCTGGGTGCAGATGGTTTGTTGCGAGAGGAGTTCCCGCCGCCGCGCCATCAGCGCGATCTTGAAAAGGCGCGTGAACATCTGCGCATGGCGCTGCAGGAGCTGGGGCTGGAGCGTATGCCTCCTCTGGTATTGCTGTCCGGCGACACGCCGGTCGCACGCTTGCAGGCGGAGTACTATCAGGAGGTCTGGCGGCGCGAACTGGGATTGGAGATCCGGATTGACGAGCAGATTTTCCGCCAGCGTCTGCAGAAAATGACTGACGGTGACTTTGATATGGTGCTGTCAGGCTGGGGGCCGGATTATAACGATGGGCTTACCTTTGCGGACCTGTACGCGTCCTGGAATCTGAATAATCGTGGCCGTTATAACAATCCCGAACTCGACGCCAATGTCCGCATCGCCCAGAGTTCGCTGGATCAGGCCGAACGTGTCCGCGCCTTCGCCGAAATCCAGCGTATTGTGTATGAGGACGCCATCCATATTGGCAATTACGAGCGCGGTTATGTGTACAGCGTGGACCCCAGGCTAAAGGGTGTGGTGAGGCGGGTATTTGGTCCGGAGACGGATTATTCCTATGCCTGGATTGAGAGCGAGGACCGCTGACTGTGTGGATGTATGTGCTGAAGCGTTTGCTGCAAGGTGTGATTACAGTCTGGTTTATTGCCACGGCCACCTTTGTTGCCATGCACAATGTGCCCGGTGATCCGCTCGCCGATCAGCGCGCTACCAACGAAGTTATACGCGCCAATCTCGAAGCGCGATATGGCCTGGATAAACCCGTCACCCAGCAGTACTTCATCTACCTGGGTAACATGCTGCGCGGAGATTTTGGTATGTCGTTTACGCAGCAGAATCGCGAAGTGAACGACATTATTCGTGAACATTTCCCGGTATCTGCCACACTGGGTATTCTGGCTGTCACCTTTGCTGGCCTCGGGGGCGTTTTGTGGGGAGCACTGACCTCGCTGTACCGCAACCGTTTGCCAGATTACATCATCATGTTTCTGGTGATTCTGTGTATTTCTGTGCCGAGTTTTGTGTTCGCAGCACTCGGGCAATGGCTGCTGGTCAATCTCAATTCCGTATTGGGCGCCTCCATTCTGCCCGTTGCAGGCTGGGGCACGGTGTCGCATATGATCCTGCCCGCTCTGGTACTGGGGCTGGGCACCATGGCCTATCTGACCCGCCTGATGCGCTCATCAATGCTGGAAGTGATGAATGCCGACTACATTCGTACTGCCAAGGCCAAGGGGCTGACACCCACCCGAATTTTTAGCCATCACCAGTTGCGCAATGCCGTACTGCCGGTAGTGACCGTGTTGGGGCCGGCGATTGCGGCGATTACAACAGGCGGATTTGTGGTCGAGCTGGTGTTTGCGATCCCCGGTCTGGGTCGTTATTTTGTACAGGCCGTGCAGCAGCTGGATTACACGGTGATTATGGGAACCACCGTGTTTTATGGCGCTTTCCTGGTATTTATGGTGATCCTGGTCGACATCATTTACGGCTGGATTGATCCGCGGGTGAGGTTGAAATGAGCAGACCTCCTGTGCGCACATTAAGACCCGTAGATTTTGAAGTATTGCCACCACAGACCGGGGCGCCGGCTCTGGTCAGACCATCGCGTTCATACTGGCAGGATGCCTGGATACGGCTCAAGGCAAATCGCCGTGCGCTGGTTTCTTTGTACATTGTGATTGCCATGCTGTTGTTTGCAGTGGTTGGTCCGCTGCTATGGCAGGTAGATCCCGCTCGTCAGGATGTGGATCAGATCAGTGTGCCTCCCGGTGCTGATCGGCGTGCTGTGGTTGTTGAACCCTGGCAGCCCTGGGACGGACAGAGTGTGGATGCGGCCTATACGCTGGCGCCGGACACCAGCCTGCGTCTGGCATCCGCGGCTACCACACAGGGGGTGCGCCTGTTGTGGCCGCAGATGCCGTCAGCAGCGGGTTACCGGTTGTACCGCAGTCTTTTTGAGCCAAGCGATGCTTCCGCTCTGGGCATTCCTGTCGCTGATTTTCTGGCCAACGCGCCGCGTGCATACGAAGACAAACTGGATCTGCAGCCGCGTGAGTACTTTTATTCCATTGCCGGCCTCGATCAGAATGGGCAAGCGCTGCCAACTATTCTGACGCTGGCGGTGGATGTGGTGCGGGTTATTACACTGGATGAAGTTCGCGCCAAACAATTACCGGTGGATGCCGACGCGTTGCGTCCAGGCGATGAAGTTCTGCTGAGCTTCCATCCGTTGGGTACCGATTACCTTGGGCGCGACCTGCTGGCGCGGCTGATGGCTGGCGCCCGTGTCTCGCTGTTTATTGGTCTGCTGGCCCCGCTTGTTTATGTCAGTTTTGGTGTGTTGTATGGCGCTACCTCCGGATTTATAGGCGGTCGGGTTGATCAGGTGATGATGCGTATTGCTGACTTTGTGGTCGCGCTGCCGTTCCTGCTGTTTATGATTCTGTTCCAGGTGGCATTTGGTATAGGGCCAGGTGAAAGCGGCATTATTCCGATGATGGTGGCGCTGGTGTTGTTGTCATGGCCGGCTACCGCGCGCCTGGTACGCGGGCAGATCTTGCAGATGCGTGAAGAAGCCTATGTCAGCGCTGCGCGACTGCTTGGCGGATCACACTGGTATCTGATTTTCCGCCACATGATCCCGAATACGCTGGGTGTAATTCTGGTAACGCTGACCTTTGCGGTGCCGTCGGCGATTTTCACCGAAGCTTTTCTGTCCTTTATTGGTATGGGGGTAGCGCCACCCACAGCATCCTGGGGCAGTATGAGTAATGAAGCATTGAAGACCATGCTGACACATCCGTATCAGCTGCTGTTCCCGGCCTTGATGATCAGTATCACGGTGCTGGCTTTTAACCTGCTCGGTGATGGTTTGCGTGATGCACTGGACGCTCGCATGCGGGGCAGGGACTAAGGCTATGGAGATTCTGCAATGACGGTGCTGCTGGACGTAAACAATCTGGGTGTTGAGTTTTCAACCTGGGGTGGAACCGTGCAGGCGGTGCGTGGTATCAGTTTTCAGGTTGATTCCGCTCAGACGCTGGCAATTGTGGGTGAGTCCGGCTGTGGCAAATCGGTGAGTATGCAGGCGCTGATGGGGCTGATTCCCATGCCGCCGGGCCGTATCACCAGCGGATCTGCGCGGCTGCGTGGGCATGAATTTCTGGGACGCAGCCGCGTTGACGGCAAAACCGTGTGTGGTGATGAAATTGGCATGATTTTTCAGGACCCGATGTCGTCGCTGAACCCCACCATGCGCATTGGTGATCAGATTGCTGAAACGCTGCAGGTCCATCGTGGTTATTCGCACAGCAAGGCATTCCAGCGCGCCATCGAATTGCTTGAGTTGGTGCGCATCCCCGAAGCCGCTCGTCGCGCCACACAGTACCCGTTTGAGTTCTCTGGCGGCATGTTGCAGCGTGCAATGATCGCTATGGCCATCGCCTGCCAGCCGGCGCTGCTGATTGCTGACGAACCTACCACGGCACTGGATGTCACCATTCAGGCCCAGATTCTGGATTTGCTCAAATCCATCCAGGCCCAAACCGGTATGGCCATTATTCTGATCACCCATGACCTGGCGGTGGTTGCGCGTATGGCAGACCAGGTTGCTGTGATGTACGCCGGTGAAATTGTTGAATATGGCAGCGTCGATGAGGTCTTCTACCGGTCCGCGCATCCTTATACTCAAGGCCTGAAGCAGGCCATGCCCAGTGCAAAGTCTGGTGAGAATCACCGTTTGTTGCCTATTCCGGGCAGCCCGCCAGACCTGTTTGCTCCCCCTGCGGGTTGCGCCTATTGTGCGCGCTGCCCGTCGGCGATGCGTATTTGTGCTGCCGATCATCCGCCGGCGTTTGCAGTCAGCGCTTCACACGACTCGCGCTGCTGGCTGCTGCATCCGCAACTCAACAACACGGCGGTGCAGGCATGACTGAGTTGGTCAGTATCCAGAATCTGAGCTGCTTTTTTGAGCTGGGCGGTGGCAAACGTGTCCATGCCGTCGACAATATTTCGGTGTCTATTGCCAAAGGCGAGACGCTGGGTCTGGTGGGTGAGAGTGGTTCCGGCAAAACCACCCTGGGCAAAACGCTGATGGGGCTGTATGACAAAACCGCCGGAACCGTCAGTTACCGCGGTGAAGTGCTGCCGGCGCATTACCGTTCGCGCGATTTCCGCCGTATGGCGCCCCTGATGCAAATGATTTTCCAGGACCCGTATTCCTCATTAAACCCGCGCATGACGGTGGGCGAGATTATTGCCGAGGGCCTGAAGTTGAGCCAGGGTCCCAAAGCCCAGGTAGGGCAATGGCTGGAAAAGGTGGGTTTAAGCGCCTCTTACGCCTCACGTTATCCGCATGAGTTTTCCGGCGGTCAGCGCCAGCGCATTGGCATTGCGCGTGCGTTAATCATGGAGCCGGAGTTTGTGGTGTGTGACGAGCCGATTTCCGCGCTGGATGTGTCGGTTCAGGCGCAGGTGGTTAATCTGCTCAATGAATTGCGGCAGTCCATGGGCCTGACGCTGTTGTTTATTGCCCATGATCTGTCTATGGTGCGTTATGTCAGTGATCGTATGGCTGTGATGTACCTGGGTTCTATTGTTGAACTGGGTAATGCGCAGGACGTTTATTTCAAACCGTTACACCCTTACACGCAGATTCTGATAGCCTCCAATCCGGAGCCTGATCCGGCCGCCGAACGCCAGCGATTGTCTACGCCTATTTATGGCGAGATTCCCTCGCCCGTTAATGTGCCGCCGGGATGTCGCTTCGCAGGGCGTTGTCCCAAGGTGATGCCGGTGTGTCGGGAACAGACACCGGCGCTGATTCCTGTAGTGAACGAAGAGCGGCAGGTAGCCTGTCATCTGTACAGTTCATAAAAAATTCACTAAATTCCTGAGTTCGCTGTATCTAAAGAACAAGACAACCCATGCGTGATTATTTTCTGCGACGACTGCTTCTGATACCTCCCACCCTGATTGGTGTCACCATTATTGTTTTTGTTATTACCCGCTTGGTGCCGGGAGGCCCGCTGGAGCGGGCGATTATGGAAGCGCAGCAGATGAGCGTCAGCACCGGCAGCTCGTTGCGTGCGGGTGATGGTATGGCGTTGTCACAGTCGCAGCTGGATCGCTTGCGCGAATATTATGGTTTTGACAAACCCATTCTGGCCAGTTATGTGGATTGGATGGGCAAGGTCTTGCGCGGTGATCTGGGCACCTCGTACCGCTACAGCATGCCGGTGACCGAAGTGATCAGCAGCAGGTTTCCGGTCTCACTTTATTACGGTCTTATCACGCTAGTTATCACTTACCTCGTTTGTATACCTTTAGGCATATTAAAAGCCATCAAACACAGAACGATGGTTGATAACTTGAGTTCAGTATTGATATTTGTGGGTTATGCCATCCCCGGTTATGCGCTGGGGTCATTGCTGCTGCTGTATTTTTCGGTGCGCCTGGAATGGTTCCCAATGGGGGGATTTACCAGTATGGGTTTTGCGCAGATGAATCCATGGGAACAGGTCAAAGACCTGGTGAATCACTCCGTGTTGCCGTTGATCTGTTATCTGGTGGGTAGTTTTGCGCTGGTAACGCTGCTGTTAAAAAACCATTTGATGGACAACCTGGCCGCCGATTACATGCGTACAGCAACCGCCAAGGGTGTGCCGTTTCGCAAGGCTGTGGTCGGTCATGCGATGCGTAACTCAATGATCCCGATTGCGACCACCTTTGGTCAGAACATCACACTGCTGGTGTCCGGCTCATTCCTGATTGAAACAATTTTTGATATTGATGGTTTCGGCCTGTTGGGCTTAAACGCGATTCTCGATCGTGATTACCCCGTGGTGATGGGCGTGGTCTTGCTGGCAAGTTTCCTGTTGCTGATCGGCAATATTATCTCTGACATTCTGGTTGCGCTGGTTGATCCACGCATTCGCTTTAACTAGGGTGCCATGATGCTGAAGTTGAATCCTCAAACCCTGAAAAAATTAAAACGCTTCCGCCAGATCAAACGCGGTTATTACAGCTTTTTGATTTTGTGTGTGCTGGTGGGGCTGTTTGCGGTTGGTGAGTTGCTGATCAATAACCGCGCCTTGGTGGTCAAGTATGAAGGTGACTGGTATTTCCCAACCTACGGGTCATTCCACCCGGGCACTGACTTTGGCTTGCCCTACACCTACGAAACCAATTATCGAGAGCTTAAACAGCTGTTTGAACAACAAAACAGTGGGAACTGGGTGTTGTTGCCGCTGGTGCCCTACAGCCCGAACGAAAACCACTCTTCATCCGGTGTGTTCCGACCCGAGCCGCCGTCGCTGGAAACACAGCATTATCTGGGAACCGACACCACCAGCCGCGATATTCTGGCGCGTCTGTTTTATGGCACGCGAACGGCGCTGTTTTTTGCGGTGGCGTTTATGGTGGCGACCTATGGCATTGGTATCGCAGTGGGCGCTGCCATGGGCTATTTCGGCGGTTTGTTCGACTTGTTATTCCAGCGTGTGATTGAGATCTGGAGTAATGTGCCATTCCTGTACATGGTCATCATCATCTTTTCAGTGATACCTGTTACCTTCTCGATGTTTACGAGGATATCGATATTGCTGACGGTGATGGTGTTGTTCTCCTGGACATCCATGACCTACTACATGCGCACCGAAACCTATAAACAAAAAGCGCGTGATTATGTGGCATCTGCGCGTTTGATTGGCGCCTCCGATGCGCGCATTGTTTTTACGCACATCCTGCCAAACGTATTGGCAACACTGGTCACTTTTATTCCGTTTACGGTTATTGCAGCGATTACAGCAATTACGGCACTGGACTTCCTCGGTTTTGGATTGCCACCACCCACGCCGAGTCTGGGTGAATTGTTAAAACAAGGTACCGCGAACCTGCGTACTGCGCCCTGGATTGTGACGTCTGCCTTTGGCACCTTGGTAGTGCTGCTGACGTTGGTGACATTTATTGGCGAAGCCATCCGCGAATCGTTTGATCCGAAAAAATTCACAGTCTACAAATAAGCCTACGTTGGCTGATATTTGAGTTGGAGGTTGCTGGTTATGAACAAAAATGTGAGAACAGGCCTGACGGCTTGTTTGCTGGCTCTTGTTTTGGCGGCCTGCGGTGGTAGTACAGAAGAACAGGTTGTTCGTGATAATACCGAGGAAGTACAGGCGTATTACGCCATGTACCCGGACTTTTTCAGGTTCCGTACGCCGGCGGATTTGCCGACCGGCCTGACCTGGGAAAATGGTATGGACTTGCCGGATCTGGGCTCTCCAGAGGCTAAAAAAGGTGGCACACAGTACGCTTCCATTCAGGATTTTCCACGTACCTTGCGTTATATCGGCCCGGACTCCAATGGCGCTTTCCGTCCATGGATTCTGGATGACGTGACGCTGGGTCTGGGTGGTTTGCACCCCGATGTGGAAGGTGCTCACTATTCCCAGTTAGCAACCGAGTGGGCCGCAGACGAGAGCACCAGCACCGTTTATGTGCGACTTGATCCGGCAGCGCGTTGGTCTACAGGTGAGCCTGTGACAGCGGATGACTTCCTCTTTATGTTCTATTTCTACCAGAGTGAGCACATTGTTGCGCCTTGGTATAACAACTTCTACGGCTTTGGTCAGACTTATCAGAACATTACCAAGTACGATGACCACACCCTTTCTATTCAGCTGAGTGAAAGCAAACCGGATCTGCTTGACCGTGTGCTGGGTCTGCGCCCTGTGCCACAACACTTCTTTAAAGAGTTGGGTGAAGACTTTGTTGAACGTTATCAGTGGAGTTTTGTGCCCACCACAGGGCCTTATGTGATCCGCGACGGTGATCTGGTGCAGGGGCGTTCGATCACCCTGACTCGCCTGGAAGACTGGTGGGCTAAGGATAAAAAATTCTTTAAAAATCGTTACAACGCCGATCGCATCGTTTTGAATGTGATACGCGACTCTAACAACGTGTTTGAATCCTTCAAGCGCGGCGACCTGGATCAGTTTGCGTTAAACCTGGCAGAACACTGGTATGAAAAGCTGCCAGATAATGATCCTGATGTTGCCAACGGCTATATCCACAAGTCTGTGTTCTACAACGAGCGCCCACGCCCGACCTATGGACTGTGGATGAATACCGCGCGCCCATTGTTGGACAACCGCGAAGTGCGTTTGGGTATTAACTACGCGACTAACTGGGATCTGGTAATCAGCAGTTTCTTCCGCGGTGATTATGCGCGTATGCGTACCTCATCAGATGGGTATGGTGAGTTTTCGCATCCGACCTTAACCGCACGCCCTTACGATATTGATAAGGCATTGGAGCATTTTGCCAATGCGGGCTTCACCACACGCGGCCCAGACGGCATTCTGGTTAACGACCAGGGCCAGCGTTTGGCATTTACCTTGTCTACCGGTTACGAATCCATGCGTGACATCCTCACTATTCTGCGTGAGGAAGCGGCACGTGCAGGACTGGAATTCCGTATTGAAGTGCTCGACCAGACTGCCGGATGGCACAAGGTGCAAGAAAAGCAGCACGATATTTTCTTTAGCGCATTCGGCGTGGGTGTGGAAATGTATCCGCGTTTCTGGGAAACCTATCACTCAGCAAATGCTTACGATCAGGCGTTCCTGCCTGATGGCTCCGTGAATCCGAATCGTCAAGTCAAGGTGCAAACCAACAACCTGGAGAGTTTGGCGGAGCCAGAGTTTGATCGCATGATTGAGCAATATGATCGTTCAGGTGACAAACAGGAAATGTTGGAACTGGCGCATCGCATGACAGAGTTCCATCATGAGCACGCCTCGTTTGTGCCTGGTTTTGTACAAGATTTTTACCGTATGGGGCACTGGCGCTGGGTGAAGTACCCTGAATTCTTTAACCATCGCCAGTCCAGCTCTGCGGGTGAGTTGTTTGTACACTGGATAGACGAAGAGCTGAAACAGGAAACCCTGGCTGCACGTCGCTCAGGGCAAACCTTTGAACCGCAGATTCGTGTTTACGATCAGTACCGTCAGCAATAATGTCGAATACTATGAGTTCAGCGTCACCGATTTTACAGCTCAACAATCTGGTCACCGAATTTGACACCGACGAAGGCCGCGTACGCGCGGTCGACGGTGTCTCTTTTTCACTGAATGCCGGCGAGACTCTGGGTATTGTTGGTGAGTCAGGTTGCGGTAAAAGTGTAACTGCACAATCGATAATGCGTTTGTTACCGCAGCCGATGGGGCAGATTGTCAGCGGTGAAATCCTGTTTCAAGGGCTGGATCTGGCGAAGCTCCCGCTGGAAAAAATGCGTGAAATTCGTGGCGCCAAAATTGGTATGGTGTTCCAGGAGCCGATGACGGCACTGAACCCGGTACACACCATTGGGCGGCAACTGGCGGAAGTGTTGTTGCTGCATAAAAAAATCAGCAAACAACAGGCGTTGCAACAAGCCATCGAGATGCTCGACAAGGTGGGGATTCCCTCGCCGGATATTCGTATGGGTGAATTTCCTCACCAGCTTTCCGGTGGTATGCGTCAGCGTGTGGTCATTGCGATGGCCTTGGCTTGTCAGCCGCAATTGTTAATCGCGGATGAGCCTACGACTGCATTGGATGTGACTATTCAGGCGCAGATTCTCGAACTGATCAGGGATCTGCAGCGCGACATGGGCATGGCGGTTATTCTGATTACCCATGATTTGGGTGTGATTGCCGAAACCTCTAAAAACGTGGTGGTTATGTACGCCGGCAAAGTAGCTGAGGCGGGCACTGCTTATGATATTTTTGACAGGCCGTCACATCCGTATACACAAGGGTTGTTAGCATCAATTCCACGTCTGGATACGGCACCAAAATCGAGGCTGGCCATTATTCCCGGCATGGTGCCAGGTCTTCTTGATTTGCCAAAAGGTTGCCGTTTTGAAAACCGTTGCCCGCACCGTCGTGATGGATGCCTGGTAGCGACGCCCCCCATGGAGCATATTTCGGATACCCACCGACTGGCCTGTTATCGCTGGCGAGAGATTAACGCTGCTGCAGGAGAGTCGTTAACATGACGGACCAAACAACACAGCAGACACCTTTGCTGGAAGTGCGTGATTTGAAGATGCACTTCCCGGTGCGCGAAGGTATTTTTATGCGCGCAGCACGTTTTAACCGTGCGGTTGATGGCGTCAGCTTCAGTATAGCGCCAGGTGAAACACTCGGTCTGGTGGGCGAGTCAGGCTGTGGTAAATCGACATTGGGCCGCTGTATAACCCGCCTGTATAAACCCAGTGCCGGCCAAATTCTGTTCCAGGGGCAGGACATCAGTCAGCTGTCTGCGCGCCAGTTAAAACCGTTGCGCCGTGATATCCAGATGATTTTCCAGGATCCAATGGAGTCTCTGAATTCACGGCATACGGTAGGCGATATTCTGGAAGAGCCTTTGCTGGTGCAAAAGATTGGTACAGGTGCGCAGCGCCGTCAACGTGTTGCACAGTTGCTGGATCTGGTCGGGTTGCCAGCGCGGTCCGTGACCCGTTATCCGTTTGAGTTTTCCGGCGGTCAGCGCCAGCGTATTGGTATTGCGCGCTCGATTGCACTTAATCCTAAACTGATTGTCTGTGATGAGCCTGTATCCGCTTTGGATGTGTCGATACAAAGCCAGATTCTGAATTTGCTGATTGATCTGCAGCAGGAGCTGAAGCTGTCTTATCTATTTATTGCGCACGACCTGGCAGTGGTAAAACACATCTCAGACCGTATCGCGATTATGTATCTGGGCAAAATAGTGGAAACGGGCCCCGGCCAGAGTATTTATCAAAATCCTCAGCATCCCTATACCCAATCACTGATTTCGGCGATTCCGGTGCCCGACCCTCATCGACGCAGTCAGCGGGTAGTGCTGACCGGTGATGTGCCTTCACCAATCAATCCGCCGTCGGGCTGCAGTTTTCATACTCGCTGTCCGCGGGCCACGCCGCTTTGCAGCGAGCAAACACCGCTGTTGATGGCGCATGAAGGTAGTGATCCTGGCGTATTGGCAGCGTGCCATCACATTGGAGTTGCAAACCCGCGTTAATGCGTTAAAACGCCCGCTCTATATGGGCGGAAGCGATTGACAGCATAAAAAATCGTCCTTTGTGGACGGGTTGTTTTCGCCCCTTTACCTGATTTAAGATGGGGGCCCCAAATGAGGAAGAATAATTATGAAGTCCCTGCATTACATTTCCCGGTCCATGGCTCGACCCATGGCCGCAGCGGCGGTTATTCTGGCCGCGCTGAGCTCTGTGAGCGCCCCGGTTATTGCTCAAACAGGTTCTGTGCAAGAACAGTTCAGCGAAGCGAACACAACGCTTGAAGCAATGATTTTCACTAACGAGCAACTGCGTGCCCGTATCGCTCGTCAGGAACAACTGATTCAGGAAATGTCTGCATCCATTGAGTACGCAGCACAGCTGGCTGACGAAGCAAACTCGCCGCTGAATGGTCTGATCGAGCGCATGATGACCAGCCTCGAGCAGTTTGTGGCATCAGATTTGCCATTTGAAGTTGACGATCGCCGCGCGCAGATTGAGCGTATCCGTGGCCTGATCAACAACCCGCAAGCACCGATCGCGCAGAAACTGAGCATGCTGATTAGCCTGTATCAGGCTGAAGGCGCCTACGGTCGTTCGCTGGATACTTACACCGAAACCATGGAAGTAAACGGCGTTGAGCAGGAAGTGACCATGACCCGTATTGGTCGCATCATGCTGGCATACCAGACTGCAGACCGTCAGGTTACTGCTGTATGGGACAAGGAAACCGACCAATGGGTTGAGCTGAGCCCAGGCGAATACCGCACTTCTATCTACCGGGCGATGAGCGTGGCTGGTGGCACCATTGCGTCGGAGATGATTAACATCCCGATTCCTGCGCCGGTAGCTGCCCAGTAAATCCGCATAAAGCTAAAGACCCGTTTTATGTAATTAACGCCGAGACTGCCATTGCAGCTCGGCGTTTTTTATTGCGGCGCGAGCCTGAAGTCGATCTCAGCCTTTGCCGCGCATGCGATTGGGGCCGCGCAGAGAATCTTTTTCGATGTATTCGATGATGGCGCCAGCAATATCCATCCCGGTGGCTTTTTCAATGCCTTCCAGCCCTGGAGAGGAATTCACTTCCAGCACAAGCGGGCCATGATTGGAGCGGATAATATCCACACCGGCCACATCCAGACCCATGACCTGAGCCGCCTTGGTGGCAAGTTTGCGCTCATCAGGGCGCAATTTGACCACCGTTGCAGTACCACCACGGTGCAGGTTGGAGCGGTATTCACCGGCGGACGCGGTACGTTGCATCGCTGCCACCACTTTGTCGCCTACAACAAAACAGCGGATATCAGTGCCCGAGGCTTCCTTGATAAATTCCTGAACCAGGAAATCAGCCTCCAGACCACGGAAGGCGTTGATCAAACTCTCTGCAGCTTTGCGTGTCTCCGCCAGTACCACACCGTTACCCTGTGTGCTGCGCAGTACTTTCACCAGCAGCGGAGCGCCACCCACTGAATTGATCAGGTCGGTGGTTGCATCCGCTGAGTGAGCGTAACTGGTAACCGGCTGGCCGATACCGCGACGGGCCAGCAATTGGTGTGCGCGCAGTTTGTCGCGTGAGCGTGTAATGGCAATAGATTCATTAACAGAGTAAGTGCCTCCTACCTCAAACTGACGCAGTACGGCGCAACCATAGAGTGTCACACTGGCGCCAATGCGAGGGATGACGGCATCAAACTCCAGCGCTTCAGGATCTCCAACACCTTTGTAGAAAACAGTAGGGTTATTGGCTGTGATATTCATATAACACTTCAGAACATCAATAACACGAGCTTCGTGCCCACGGGCGCGAGCAGCCTCCACCAGGCGACGTGTTGAGTACAGTTTGCCATTGCGCGATAACACGCCAATTCTCATGTTGCAAAATCCCTGGGAGATAAGCTGGGGGTTGGAAGTCTGGCGAATGCCGGTCAGAGCGCGCATGATACCTGTTTTTTACGCCAAGGGAATCACCGGCCGGTAGTTGTCCAGTCGAGCTTGTTGCCGATGCGTCTTGCGTGCGAACATCCTGCACAAGCAAAAAGCCGGCAGCAGCCGGATGCATGGAGCAAACGGATGAAATCGGTTGCGGTAGTAATCCCCGCCCTGAATGAGGCGGAACATATACAGTCCAATCTGATGGTGATTATCGACGCTCTTCGTGAGGTGAGCGGCGTGCGCTTCACTCTGATGGTTGTGGATGATGGCTCAACCGATGCCACAGCGGATCGGGTTCGTGCCTGTCGAGAGCAGTCTGCCGAAACAGCGGACGTAGACATTCATCTGCTCAGTCTCAATCGCCACTTTGGCAAAGAGGCGGCAATTGCTGCGGGCCTGCAAGCCTGCCGTTACCAAGATGCTGTTGTAGTGATGGACAGCGATCTGCAGCACCCTCCTGCAATGATTCCGCAAATGATTGCCCATTGGCAAAACGGCATGCAGGTTGTGGAAGCGGTGAAGTCCTCCCGTGGCAATGAAACACGTACCCGGGGATTGTTGGTGCGTGGTTATTACGCAATGTTTAATTACCTGACCCGGCTCAGCATCAGTGATCACACGGATTTTAAATTGCTGGACAGGGAGGTGGTGGAGGCCTGTATCAGCCTGCCCGAGCATGGGCGGTTTTTCCGGGGTTTGGTCAAGTGGATGGATTTTCCATCTCATCAGCTGTTTTTTGATGTGCCGGAGTCCACGCGTAAACGATCAGCCTGGGGTAGTGGCGCCCTGTTCCGTTACGCCATCGATTCCATCACCTCCTTTACGGCATTTCCTCTGCAGATTGTTACGCTGCTTGGTGGTCTGACGTTTTTGCTGAGTGTGATTATTGGCGCGATGGCCCTGTATGACAAAATTACCGGGACGGCCATTGATGGCTTTACCACAGTGATCCTGTTGATACTGCTGATTGGCAGCGTGCTGATGTTCAGCGTGGGTCTGATAGGCATCTACATTGGTCGTATTTATGACGAGGTCAAACGTCGGCCCAACTATCTGGTAAACCAGCGCCGCAGTACTGTATCCCTGCCACAGAGAGAACGTGAATGAACAAATATATCCCGATTCTGAGCCACGCGCTGATTCTTGCGAGCTTGCTGGCCAGCTCACATGCCTTGCTGAAGTGGGTGTCGGTACAACCTAATAGTGGCTACGTGGATATGTTGTTCAGTCAGTGGAAGGGCATCTTTGCAGCGCTGGCTTTATACGGGTTTATCTTTTTTTACTATATCGTGGTGCTGCGCAGCAGCCCGGTTTCTATTCTTTATCCGGTGTATACCGGTCTTTCAGTATTGTTTGTGTTATTGGCCGGGCGTTATATCTTTTCGGAACCGCTAAGCAGTCTGCAGGTGATTGGTGCGGGTTTTGTGTTGGCAGGCATTGTATTGATGGGGGCCGGTCGCTGAAATAATGGAAATACCAGGCGTTCGTACGCGAGAGCTGAAGTTTGGGGAATTGCGGATCCGGTTTCATCCGCTGATTTTCCTGTGCTTATGTTCCAGCCTGGGTATGTTTATCAGTCTGGGATTCTGGCAGCTGGAGCGTGCAGCCGAAAAGCAGACAATGGCAGATGAGCTGCGGGCCAGAGCTGTTGCTGAACCGGTGCCTCTGTCTTCGATGGACGTCACGGCAACGCCTGGCAATATGACGCGAGTGACGCTGGCTGGCGAATATCAGAATGGCATTTCCTTTTTGCTCCTGTTCCAGTTTTTTCAGGGGCAGGCAGGATATGAAGTACTTACACCTTTTAAGCCTGCTGACGGCAGCGAGCTGATTCTGGTCAGTCGAGGCTGGATCGGAGCGGGCGCATCCGCCGAAAGACCTGTTATCCCGGAGGTTGATGGACAACAACAGCTACGCGGGCAGATTTATGTACCCGAGTTTGAATCCCCGGCGGCAGAGGTTACAGATACGGATTGGCCAGTCAGGCTGACACGCCTGAATGTGGCACAGGCAGGGCGTCTGTTAGGTGAGCCGGTTTTCCCGTGGATAATCAGACTGGAGGCGAATCAACCCGGAGTTTTGCAGCGGCACTGGACGCCGCCCCGTCTGGGGACTCGAGGGCATTTTGGTTACGCGTTACAGTGGTTCGGGATTGCGCTGCTGGTTGCAGTGGCAGCACTGTTTTATGCCAGTAATCTTGCGAAGCTGATCAATGCCCGGCCGTAACCGGGCATTGCGTCAGGCAAGTGTTTAGCGTGGTATTGCCACAATCTGCAGTTCTACACGACGGTTAGATGCACGGCCCGATTCAGTGTCGTTGCTGGCGATCGGACGGTCGGGTCCGACACCCTGAGTAATCAAACGGTTCTGATCTACACCACGGCTGGCCAGATAATTGGAAACACTGCTGGCGCGGCGATTGGACAGGTTGTAGTTGTAGTCACGCGCACCGGTAGAGTCTGTATGACCTGTCACCTGCAGGCGAGTGTCGACATATTTGGCCAGCACTTGTGCCACGGAATCCAGCGCCGGGAAGAAGTCTGGACGAATGTCGTACTGGTTGGTATTAAAAGTGATGTTGCCTGGCATGATCAGGTCCAGCTGATCGCCATTACGTTGCACCTGAACACCGGTGCCTTGCAACTGCTGGCGCAGCTCAGCTTCCTGGGCATCCATATAAGCGCCCACGCCTGCACCAATGGCGCCGCAGCCCAGCGCGGCATTGCGGGCGCGCTGACCACTTTCGGCAGCACCAATCAAACCACACACCACGCCGCCGATGGCACCATACTGCACGGCTCGGCTGGTTTGTTGTTGACCTGTATAGGGGTTGATGGTGGTGCAGGCTGCCAGCGTGGCTGCCGAGATCAGCACTGCTGCGGATTTCAAAAGCGTCGACATGTTCAATACTCCTTTTTTTGCCATATTGCCGGCATTAACCGTTGTTTAATTACGATTCGGCCGCTGAATTATTCCGGCGCGGGCGCTGATTCTGCCGTTGCTTACGCCTGGCGTTATCGTCATTGTGTGTCAAGCATACACCAGGTTGGCTGAATCCCCGATGAACAGGATTGCCCAAGGCTCAGGCGGACAGGGTCTGTTGCAACAGCTTTACCATGGAATTGGTTTTCCGGCCCAGTCCAGAAAGCTGGCTTCGCCATCGGTGTGCAAGTCGCTCACTACCGTCATCAGCATCCGCGCTGCTGTATCAGGTGTCATTAATTGTGCAGGCGCGACGTTGCGCTGGAACGGGCGAGACAACGCGCTATCCACCGTGCCCGGATGATAGGCCAGCAATTTGACACCCGGGGCGCGACGGGCGTATTCCACAGCTGCAGTACGCACCAGCATGTTGAGTGCGGCTTTGGAGGCGCGGTAACTGTACCAGCCACCTTTATGATTGTCGTCGATGCTGCCAACGCGTGCACTGAACACCGTGAGCACACAGCCGGTATTCTGGCGCAGCACGGGTAACAAATGTTTCAGCCACAAAGCCGGCAGCACCGCATTGATCTGAAACAGATGCGTCAGCGCGTCTGCTTCCAGATCCTCCAGGCGCTTTGCCCAGGTAGTGAACCCCGTCGCGAGCAGTGACAGGTGGCTGGCGACTGATAGCAATCACCCGGCGGGTATGGTGTTGCAGCAGCTCCTCAATCAGCGCGTGTGCAATGGTACTGCTGGCGCCAATCACCAGCGCGGTATCCGTGTTCATTCAGCGTCTCCGGCAAGGCGTGGCCTTGCGTTTCCGTAAGTCTGTTTGATACGCAGAATTGTGCCGTTGAGTTCACTTACAGACTGCGCCGGCCTGGCCAAAGCAATCTCACAGGGTGGCATCCCTGTCCTGGACAGCGGACGCAACCTGTCCAGACTGGTCACAGCCACCTTCCGCAGAGTAGCGCTGCTCCCGGTACAGGAACGAGGGCAGATGAGCATGAGCCAGGGCTTTTTGCGCCATCTGGTCCGGCACCGTTGCTGAGGACAGTGTCAGACGCTGCGTGGTGTTGTCATAGTTGCCCTCCAGTGCCGTGCTGTCCGGGCGTAACAGCGTGATCGAATTTTCTTCCATCAGCGCAAACTGATTATCAAATTGCAACAAGGCGCGTCCAGGGCTGGTGGCGTCCAGCATAAAATCGCGGCCGTCCATAGGATGACACGACGAGATGCCGGCGATACTGAGTAATGTGGTTGGAAGATCAATCTGGCTTGCCAGTGGCGTAATTACCGCCGGTTTGATATCCGCGCCAAGAATCAGCCCGGGTATCCTGAATTTTTCAACAGGAATCAGATTGCTCCCGAATACGCGGCTGTCGTGATCAGCCACCACCAGAAACACGGTGTCCTGCCAATAAGGGCTGGCCATCGCTGTCTCAAAAAAGCGCCCCATCGCCCAGTCTGCATATTTGACCGCGTTGGCGGCGGTGTTGGCGGGCTGCTCAAACAGCTCGATACGATGTTCGGGAAATTCAAAGGGCTGATGGTTGCTGGTGGTAAAGATCAGGCTGAAGAAGGGTTGGCCTGACTGGTGCAGACGGCTCAGCTCACGATGGGCGTTGTTAAACAGGTCTTCATCACTGGCGCCCCAGCTACCCACCATGACCGGATTCTCAAACTGCGGCAAATCGACAATCTGCTTAAAACCATTGCCGGTGAAGAAACTGCGCATGTTGTCAAAATGGGCTTCGCCGCCATAAATGAACTGGGTGTGATAACCCTGTTGCGCAAGAATGGAGGCCAGTGTGGTAAAACCCTGCTGGCTGCCAGAGAGTTTGACGGTACTCAAGGCTGGTGTTGGCATAAAACCGGACACTACGGCTTCGATGCCGCGAACCGAGCGTGTTCCCGTAGCATAAAGATTGTCGAACCAGATTCCCCGGTCGCGCAATTTTTCCAGCTCGGGGGTGGTGGGCATACCGCCCAGCGATTCGACAAAGGTGGCGCCCATGCTTTCTTGCAGCACAATCACAATATTCAGTGGTCGTTCACGCGCCGCCACCGCGGATTGCCAATGCAAGGTCGGGTAGTTGTGATCCGGGTACTGATAAGTTTGCAGCCAGGGCCATTGCCGGGTCTGGGAAATCATGGCGGCAGTATCAATTTTGCCGTAGATATCGCTGCTGTTGGCCTCATGCCGCAAGTTGTAGAGCTCGTAAAGCACCGAGTACAGCGAACTGATCACCAGAGAGTTCACCATCGAGTCAGAGGTAATCGCAAACATCGCGGGATTGGCAGGGCGATGAGCGGTGGTTGAGCGCACTCCGGCGACCACCAGCAACACAATCACTGGCCAGATCAACAGATGTTTGCGCAGTGGCCACAGCGCAGGTTTTGGTAACCAGGTGTTCCAGATTCTGTGAGCCAGCCAGGCAAAAACTGTGGTCAGAATCACGCCAGCCAGGACCTGAAAGCGGAATCCCTGCCACAGCGTCGACAGCACTTCACGTGGGTACTTCAGGTACTCGATAAAAATGCGGTTGGGGCGAACGTCATACTCCAGCATAAACGCCGGCGTCGCCAATTCAATAAACACCAGAGTGGTCAGCGCCGCGATACTCCAGTAGCGCGTGAATGGAAACCACAGGCGTTGTCCACGCGCTGTTGCCAGCGGCAGCGCCAGCAGCACCGGGATAGCTGCCAGCAGGCATAGAACAATAAGATCGGCGCGCATGCCCTGGATGATGATGTTCAGCGTCTGCTCTGTTGATGCGACGCGGTCTTGCCACCACCACATCAAACCCAGCCGACTGGTCGTTAGCAGGACCAGCCCTGCGATGACCATGACCAGCAAATGGATATAAGGTCCACAGAGCTTGGAAAGCAGAGATCCAGATTGGCCAGATGGCATGTGGCATTACCCGTGCAGTCCGCTGATGAAGGCGTCGATGCTAACCGGCAATGCTTAAGGCAGTCTTAAGCGCGTCGGGGCTGATCCAAAAACACTACAGGGTGTCGATATGCTCAAGCACTGCCTGCGCGCGTTGGCTGATCAGCTCGCGGGCAAAGTGCCGCATGGCACTGAATATCAGCGCAATTTTTTGTTTATGGTGCCAGGTGTAAGTCGCTTCTGCGCCCACCTCCGCCATCACCAGCAGATCATTATTTTTGTCCAGTACATCTAGAACGGACAGGGAGTGGCTGAGCTGATCGCCCAGTATCAGCGCTATCTTCATGATCGCGGGCGGCAACGCTCATCACACACTGCCGTGTCATCACGGCCAAACCAGCGCGAAATGCGCTGGGAGAAATCTCCGGCAAGGATATCCTGCAGGTCCAGTTTTTTAGCCAAGTCCAGCTGCCTGAGCTGATTCATCTCGCGCGCACACACAACGAGCAGTGTCCATCGAAGTAAATTCTCAGTGCAAAACTCATACTGTCCTCATCATTCGATGCGGTTGCATCCCTTATTGCCGGGTTCTAAAGCGTTTGATCTGTTGGTCCAGCTCAATGCTCAGGGATTGCAAATCAGCCGATACCCCGGCCAGATCCACGGCCTGCGCCGCGGTTGAACGGGCAATGCCGTCTACTTCGCGCAAATGGCGCGCGACATCGTCGCCCACGGCTGTCTGTTCCTGGGTGGCAGCAGCAATCATATCGTTGAGTCGGGAAATCTGGCTGATCTCGCTGGCCATACCAGACAATGTCTGCGCGCTGGCATCGGCAGCGTCCAGGCATCGCTGTACGGATGACTGACTGCGCGCCATGGCATCACTGGCCGATTGTGATGCGCGCTGCAGGCGCTCGATAAAGTCCTGAATTTCTTTGGTGGATTGGGCTGTGCGTTGTGACAGGTTGCGCACCTCATCGGCGACGACCGCAAACCCTCGACCATGCTCGCCAGCGCGAGCGGCTTCAATTGCCGCGTTAAGTGCCAGCAAATTGGTTTGTTCGGCAACGCCTCGAATCACATCAATCACCTGATGGATATCCTGCGCCAGTTGCGCCGCGCCGACAACGGCATCACCGGTTAATTGGATGTCCTGATTTAATGACGAAATTTCCTGTTTTATGTGTTGCATGGCTTCATTGCCGCTTTGCGCATGGGCATCAGCATTGCGCGCAGAAAAGGCAGCCTGCTCGGCGTTGCGCGCGACCTCAGCTGTGGCCGTACTCATTTCCTGCATCGCTTGCACCATGTAATCACTTTCGGCCGCCTGGCGTTCCGCGCTCATGCTGACCTGCCCGGACTTCTGTGACAGCGCCTGCCCCATCTCACGCAAGGCTGCCAGCCGCCGGTTGACCTGAGTGACCAGGCCTTCCAGCTGATCCAGAAACGCATTAAATGCATCCGTCACCGTGCTGCTGAACGGCGCGCGTCTGGACAGATCGAGCGAGTCACCGCCGGCTGCAATGGCCTCGGTGGTATCTGCCAGCGCATCACCTTCCTGTGCATCGCGTCGCAGTATCTGTGCCAGATAAATCAGTACAGCGGCTTCGGCCAGTACATAACCGGCGTGTATAAAAATCATGTGCAGCATCGGGTGTTCCGTCACATAAACACCGACACCATTAATTTGCAGTGCATAAAACAAAAAGTGGTGAACGGCAATAACAACTGTGGCCACGGCAATCGGTAACCAGTCGCGATAAAAAATCAGCAGCGCAAGTAACACAAAAATTGAAAAATGCATTTCAATGGTGCCGTGACTCTGATGAATGTGCAGCGCAGACATCACCATAAAACCGGATGCAATCAGACAGCGCAGCAGGCGGGTACCGGCCAATGAATTCAGCAGCACAACCGCTGTGCCCAGCGTCAGGCCGCCAACGATCAGTGCGGCCCCCCAGGTGCCATGCCATGGCGCCAGCGCCAGTGCGTAAAGCAGGCAAATGCCCAGCACGCCGGTCATGATGCGGTCGGCGCGCTGGTAAAAACGGGTACTGTGATCAGCAGCGCCTGCACGATTAACACCGGCGGTGTGAAGGTCAGTGGGGTGAATGTCAGAGATCAGGCGAGTCATGGTGTCAGCTCTGTGAGTGGATGTTGTATGACGGCTTCATCGGCATGGCGGATGATTTCGTGATAGTGCACTTCTTACGTTTGGTAGCGAGCGCTGGATCACTTTTTGGGTTTGCGACAGTCCTGTAATCAGAATGTCACACACCGATGATTAACTTGTGTCGTGAATCCTGAACTGTCTGTTATGGAGTAAAAACGACATGAAAAAGTCCGGCCAACCTGATCTCAACCGACGCAGTCTGCTCAAGGGCAGTGCTGTGCTGGCCACTGGTGCACTCGCGCCGCTTGCGCAAAGTTTGCAGGCCATGGCTACACACTCAAACGCTCAGGCAAACGCTCAGGGACCGGCTTCCCGCCTTGCGGACAGCCCTTATGGACCGATTGCTCCTGTTAACGACACCATCACCGGCTTGCCGCTGCTGCAGCTGCCGGCCGGTTTTTCCTACGCTACGCTGTCGTGGACAGGGGATCGCATGCTGGATGGTTCGCCGGTGCCAGCGCGTCATGATGGTATGGGTGTGATCGCGGTAGAAGGCGACGAGCTGGTGCTGGTGCGCAACCATGAAAATGGCACTGGCGACCTGATCCCGGCAGCGGCCTGTTACAGCCGCGCGACCACGGCTGAAGGCGTGCACCTGGCCGGCGGCAATACTACGATTCGATTTTCCAGACAGCACAAGCGCGAAATCAGCACTGTCCCCAGTCTTGGCGGCACGCTGGTGAATTGTGCCGGTGGCGTTACGCCGTGGGGCACCTGGTTGTCCTGCGAAGAAACGCTGATGGATCTGACTGCCAGCGGTGGTCGCAAACACGGTTACATTTTTGAAGTGACAGCGGATCCGTCACAGACCACCGGCGAAGCGCTGGTTGATATGGGGCGTTTTCAGCACGAGGCGGCTGCCGTGGATCCGCGCGACAGTCTGGTCTACCTCACGGAAGATCACCGTAACGAATCACCGATTTATCGTTTTGTACCCAATGACCGTTCACAAACCCCGGGGGCGCTGGCCAAAGGTGGTCGTCTGCAGGCTGCCCGCATTGTCGGCAATCCCGGTGCCGAGCTGTTTGCTCCGCGCCTGGGTGAAAGCCATCGTATTGACTGGGTCGACATTGCTGATCCCGATGCTGATCCGCAGGGCGAATCCAGCGGGACTTACTTGCAGGCACGAGCGGCTGGCGGGCTCAGCATCAGCCGCGGTGAAGGCGTGTTTTATCATGAAGGCATGATTTATATCGTCGACACCAGTGCGGGCGTAGACGAGAACGGTCTTGCCGGTCATGGTGACGGTGCTGTGTGGATGCTGGACCCGGTGGCAGGCACGCTGCGTTGCCTGTTCGCCTCCACTGATCAGCGTATGGCCAACAATCCGGACAACATGGCCATCAGCCCGCGTGGTGGTATCGCGCTGGCGGAAGACGGCGGCGGTGCTGAAGACGACTTCGGATTTGGCGAGCGTATCCTGGGCCTGCAACCCAGCGGCGAAACCTTTATTTTTGCCAAGAACAATATTGTGTTGAGTGCTGAACAAATAGCAGCAGCCGGCAAACACTGTGAACCGGGTGACTACCGCGATCGTGAAATCTGCGGCCCGTGTTTTGACCCCTCCGGTGAAGTGATGTTTTTTAACATCCAGACGCCAGGCATTACCGTTGCCGTCTGGGGCCCCTGGGAACGCGGGCCGTTTTAAGGCCCCTGTTCCAGACGTCGTGCCCCGGCGAGAATGCCGGGCAGGGCGTAGTTGCCCTCGTGACAGGCAAATTCATAAATACGCTCACCGGGCGGCAGGCGATGGAACACCATTTCTGCCGTCCACGGCTGGGTGTAAGCAACTGCATCATTCATGGTAAAGCTGTAAACAATTTTGTCCGCTGACACCATGCGCAGTTTTTCTGTGACCTGCAATCCGGGGCCTGAGCCAAAGTGGGATTGCTGCGGGTGCATGTTGCGCGTCTCAATCACCAGCGTGTCGCCTTCCCAGCGCGCAACCGAATCCCCCATCCATTTGTAGACTTCGGGCGGCAGATGTTCACCACGCAGGCGGAAGATACGCGTGTCATGCATCATTTCGGCATGCACGGCAACATGATCCGGGGTTTGTACTATCTGGTAATTGTTGTTGTAAATCATCGGCATCATCGGTGGGCCAACGCTGGAGTTGGAGGTGCGGAAGTCGTAGAACAGCAGGCAGCGTTCACCGATAGTGGCCATCTCCGGACCCAGAAATGCGTCATCACCATGGATGTCGCGCAGCTGCTCCATGAAGTTCTGCTCGGGCGCACCTTCGCGATAAGGGATTTGCCCGTCCGGCGGATCGATGATCATCGAGGTGCGGTACTCGCCATCGACCTCCACCACCTGCGTGCCCCGGTCCAGCCAGAAGCTGTTATAAGCCGCCGCGACGTTGCCATCGCCCGGTGGCGGGCGGTCCGGGTCGCTGGGCGCATCGGCTGCAATATCGCGCTGGGCAGCGTCTGTTTGCATGGCAAGCGCTTCATCTGCACTCATCACACGGCGTTCGCCAAAGCGTGCAGGGCGCTCCAATGGCGTCAGGGTGGCATTGCTCCACATGCCCTGAAGGTCAGGGCGGCCCTCTGCTGTGCGCGGGAGGGTTCCGGTGGGTTGTGCCTGCGCTGCGGCAAGACCTGCGAGACTGAATACAAGGACGGCGAGTGTTTTCATAACCGGCTCTTATTAATGTTGGGGTGGGTTATTCGCGTCTTTTGGTGCTCCAGAGTATGCAATTAATTCCAGCGCGGCAACGGCCAAATTCAGTGTGCGGATCGGTTGCCTGGATCCTAATACTTTTGCTATTGACAATCATTCCTATTTGCATTTATCCTTCGCAGCGTTGGATAAATTCAGTTCAACCACCTTTTGCAGAGCCTTGTTATGTACGTTTGCATTTGCCGCCAGATAACTGACAAAGAGATTCGCCAGCGTTGTGAAGACGGTGTAACCACGTTCTCCGAGCTGCGTAATGAACTGGGTCTTGCCAGTGACTGCGGTCGCTGTGGTCGTTATGCGCGCGAAATCATTGCCGAGGTCACTTCGGCCGCACGCTGCAAAGAGCTTTCGTACGCTGCCTGAAAGCTCAATCATTCTTGTTATCAGTTTCTTTTCTTTGTCTGTCAAGCACTTAGCGCCGTTGAGTGCTTGACTTTTAAGGTCTGGCTAGGCAGTCTGTCGCCTCTGAAGATATCTTCGTTTGAGTGCTACAGGAGGTTCCCATGCAAGCCGACAAGACCATGATAAAACATCTCAACAAGGCCCTCGGCAATGAGCTGGTGGCCATCAATCAGTATTTCCTGCACTCGCGTATGTTCAAGGATCGCGGCCTGGCCAAGCTGGCGCAGAAGGAATACGAAGAATCCATCGATGAAATGAAACATGCCGACAAACTGGTCGAGCGTATTCTGTTTCTGGAAGGGCTGCCAAACCTGCAAAGCCTGGGCAAACTCTATATTGGAGAACACACTCGCGAGATGCTTGAGTGTGACCTCAAGCTGGAACTGCAAGCCATTCCGGATCTGAAAGAAGGTATTGTCTACGCCGAATCGATCAGGGATTTTGTCAGCCGTGAGTTGCTGGTCTACATCCTTGAGAGTGAGGAAGAACATGTGGACTGGTTGGAAACCCAGCTCAAACTGATTGATTCAGTCGGTCTGGAAAACTACCAGCAGTCAATGATCTGACATTGCTGTCAGCGTCTGCAGCAGATCGCTGGCAAATTGACTCAACAGTGGCTGGTCACACACAACAGGTTGATCAGCCACCTGCAGTTCAGTGCCAAAAGGTGGCAGGTGGCAGAACACTACCTGCATTTTCCTATAGCTGCTACGCCGCAGGCTTTCCAGAAAATACAGCGTCTCTTCGCAGATAAAAGCCCCTGCATCATCTGATTTTTGTGCCGGGTATCCCTTATTAACCAATTTTATACATAAACTGTCCGCATCAATTTCGCAGAGGTGCTGATCACTGCCTTGTTCTGCAATAAAGGCAGTGGCAGGCAAACGCCCGCTGTTGTCTTCACGCTGTGATCGCTGATTTCTGGCCCGGGTTTCGATAGCAAAGCGGCCTCTGTGACCTTCACCCATGGCTATAACCAGATCCGGTTCATAACTTTTTACCAGCTCGCTGATAATTTCTGCGGACACGCCCCAGACCACAGGCAATAACGCGGCGTGGATAAGATGCGGTGACGGATGATTTTCTGCCAGCCAGCGCGCTGCGAGCCAGGACGCGTTAACGCTGCGACCGGCAAACGGTGTGAATCCGGTAACCAGAATTTTTGCCATTTATTCCAATCCTCACAAATCTGAATAACTGCGTTATAGTGACCCCAGCCTGCATCAGGAGCCTCATTATTATGGGTGAAAAATTCAAAGCACTGACCGATGAACACATCAAGTTTATTAATCAGCAAAAAGTCTTTTTTGTGGGAACTGCTGCGGCGGACAGTTTGATCAACGTCTCTCCCAAAGGTATGGATACATTCCGTGTGCTCAATCATTCCCGGATTATGTGGCTCAACCTCACCGGCAGTGGTAACGAAACCGCCGCGCACATACTGGAAGATGGGCGTATGACAGTGATGTTCTGCTCGTTCGAAAAGCAGCCCGTCATTATGCGTTTGTACGGAACGGCCCACATGGTTTCTCCGGATGATGCTGACTGGGGCCCGCTGCTTTTGCACTTCCCGGATTATACGGGGGCGCGTCAGATATTTGTGCAGGACGTGCAGATGGTACAGACCTCCTGTGGTTTTGCGGTGCCATATTACGACTATGTGGGCGAGCGCCCCACGCTGGATAAATGGGCTGTTAACAAAGGCCAGGATGGTATCGAACAGTACTGGAAACAAAAAAACTCTGTGAGCCTGAATGGCAGGCCCACAGGTATCAAGTCTTGAAGCTGCCGGGGCTACAGCGATCTTAAAAACTGCAGAATGGCGGCATTGGTTTCCTCAGGTTTTTCCTGCTGTATCCAATGCCCCGCCTCTGGAAGCAGCACAACACCGCGCAGATCGTCCACCACGCGGCTCATGGCGCCTTGCAGCTGCGGCTGGGTGGCGCGGCCAATCACCACATCCTTTTCTCCCGCTATAAACAAGGTCGGCACAGTGACGTGTGCATTTTCCAGTTGCGGAGTGAGTTCCCAGTTGCGATGGAAGTTGCGGTAATAGTTGATGCCACCGCGGAACCCGGCCATACGGAACTGGCTGACAAAATAGTCCAGATCCTGTTGTGTCAGCCAGTCAGGCAGCCCCATAGGGGCACCCATGCGTCCTATCCAGCCGCCGGCGCTGCGTAGCGGACTTGTGATGACCGGGGGGTGGCGCGGAGAATCGGGGGACAGGTAAAGACGACTCAACAAGCCCTCAGGATTGGCGTTATATTCGGTTTCGGCAACGCCAGGTTCCTGGTGGTAAAGAATGTAGTAAAAATTATCGCCAAAACTTTGTTGCCAGCCAAGCAGCGGAGACTGCGCTGGCCGCCCGGAGTAGGGCACACTCATGGCCACCAGCGCGGAAAACTTGTCAGGATGCAGAAGCACGGAATGCCAGGCAACAATCGATCCCCAGTCATGCCCAACAATGATGGCCTTTTCCTCGCCCAGTGCATCGACCAGCCCTGCCATGTCGGCAGTCAGCTCCAGAATGTTGTAGTCCTCAACATTTTCAGGCGCATCGGTCGCGCCATATCCCCGCATATCCGGTGCTGCAACACGATAGCCCGCATCGGCCAAAGCGACCATCTGGTGCCGCCAGGAATACCAGGATTCTGGCCAGCCGTGCGCCAGAATCACCAGGGGGCCACGCTCGCCCAAGGTTGCCACGCGCATACGGATGCCGTTTGTCTCCACAAAACGGAACTGTACGCTGCCAAACAGGGGTTGATTTCCTGGTTGAGCGGCCGCATTGCTGACAAATAGAAGGCTGGCCAGAAGCAGGCCGCCGATTGATGAGATTGCCGTCATAACTATCGTTCCCCTTAAATGGCGATGAGCTATTATGCTTGCCCGATTCAAACACCTTCTATCCAACCATAACCAGAGACATAAGTCATAGATAAACAGCCATGACCCTGACAGAAATTATTTTGCTGACGACCGCTGCGCTGGCGATCAATCAGTGGTGGCGCTCCCGCGACGCAAAGGCGGTGGCGTTGATACATGCCGCCCGCCGCTGTCAGTCGCTGGATCTGCAGTTGCTTGATCAAAGTATCGTCTTGCGCAAAAGCCGCCTGATGCGCAGTCCATCAGGCTGGCTGCAGTGGTGGCGGGAGTACAGTTTTGAGTTTTCCTCCACAGGTAATGAGCGTTATCACGGCCAACTCACATTATTGGGGCACCAGCTGCTGACAATTGAACTGGAAGCGCATATTACGCTGCACTGATAATTTGCTCATTTCTAACCGGGAGGTCTACCATGGTGGTGAGCGCCAGGCTCAGCCAGATCAGGATGCTGGTAAAAAAGCCGGTGGAGTTGCCGGACGGTGATGAGCATGAACCATGATTCCAAACAGGATTGCAGTGTTTATGGCTCTGATATGGAGTATGGCCACAATGGCGGACACCAGTGTCAGACCATTCCAGATTTCCGTTCCCCCCGAGCAGATTGCTGATCTGCAAGAGCGTCTGGCGCGCAGCCGTTTGCCCGATATGCTATCGGGCACAGATTGGGAATATGGTACCGATACCGAATACCTGCGCACGCTACTGGATTATTGGCAGCACGAATTTGACTGGCGTGAACAGGAGCGCCAGTTAAACCGTTTTGATCAGTTTGTCACCACGATTGATGACCTGGACATCCACTTTATCCACGTACGGTCCCCGCACCCCAACGCTACGCCGCTGATGATGACCCATGGCTGGCCAGGTTCGATTGTAGAGTTCCATAAAATTATTGAGCCGCTCACCAATCCGCAAATGTACGGAGGTTCGGCTGACGATGCCTTCCATGTTGTGGCACCCTCGTTGCCGGGTTTCGGGTTTTCCCAGAAACCCCTGCGGCCGGGTTATAACCCCGAAAAAATGGCCCATATCCTCGCGGCGCTGATGCAACGCCTGGGGTACTCGCACTATGGACTGCAAGGCGGAGACTGGGGAGCCATTATCAACAGGCTGCATGCAGCACGTTACCCTGACAGGATTCTCGGTTTGCATTCCAATTTTATGCTGGCAAACGCGCCGGCAGATTCCCAGGTGCTGGGATTAACGCCGCCAGAGGATTTGGCCCGCCGCGAAGCCCGGCAGGCATTTATGGCCAATGAAACAGCCTACCAGCAGATTCAAGGCAGCAAACCACAAACGCTGGGAGTCGGTTTAAACGATTCTCCCGCGGGTCTGGCTTCCTGGATTGTTGAAAAGTTTCACGGCTGGAGTGATTTGCCAACAGGGAACCCTGAAGAGAAATTCACCAAAGACGAATTGCTGACCAATATCAGTTTGTACTGGTTCACTCAAACTATTACTTCGTCGGCGCGCATTTATTATGAAAATCGCACGGTGCCGTTGACTGATCCAATCGGTTTTATCAGCGTGCCCACAGCGGCAGCCATTTTTCCGAAAGAGATTTACCTGACGCCCAGGTTATGGGCAGAGCAGTCTTACAATATCGTGCGCTGGACAGAAATGCCGCGAGGCGGACATTTTGCGGCGCTGGAAGAAACCGATCTGCTGCTGGAGGATATACGAGCATTTTTCCGCCAGCTGCAGGGCCTGTGACTTATTCACCAGCAGGCGCCATCTCTTTATGCCGAATAATAATTTTGCTCATGTCGTGGCGGCAGGAACCGGCTTTTTTGATCAACTTGACGTCGCAGATGTCACAGCGCACACATTCCTTGAAGTTGATCTTTTCACGCGTGATCGCCCCGGTTGGACAGGCGTGTTCACACACAGTACAAACCTGGCACTGTGGCACGCGCTTGATCCGCAGCGGGCTGATGATGGAGACCACGCCCAGCGCTGCACCCAACGGACACATATAACGGCAATAAAAGCGTGGTACCACAACACAGGCCAGCAGAATTGCTGCCAGTATTGCAAACAGCACTATGGAGCCGCTCAGGAAAAACAATGTGCCAAACGGTTCGAAGTACTGGAACACTTGGACGTTATTAAATCCAACAGCCATAACGATGATAAAAGCCAATACACCGTATTTGATGTACAAGGCCTTTTCGTGCACTTTCTGCGGAATTTTCACCAGCCAGCGCTTGGGTGAAAAGCGTGTAATAAAATCCTGCACCGCACCAAACGGGCATAATGTAGAACAAAATATCCGTCCCCAGATAAGGGTTGTCACTACGGTAAACACCACCAGCATCAATGCCGGCAGACTGTTCAGGAAAATGCCCGGACCTTGTAGTAATGCGCCGGTAATGTGTGACACCGACAGGAAACCGCCGGTAGCAAAACCCAGGTAGCCAGTGGTGGCAGCCAACGCAGTCCAACGTATAGCCGTGCGTTTGGTGAAAAACGCAGCCATAACCAGCGCCAGAATAATGCCTATCAGGGTCACCCGGCCCCAAGGCGTGACACCCCAGGGCGGATCGTTGATAAAACGCAACAAGGCGCTGTTCTGTGCGCGCTGGATGCGGGCAATTTCCCGTTCGCTCAAAATGGGATCGCCTTGCGCCAGGCGCAGGCCCATACCCGTATTTTCGTAATTCAGTTCAACCTGGTCGCGGCTGCCGAGTGGTTGATAAAGAATGCTCAGCGGCTGAGTGGGATCAATGGTTTCTTCCAGCACAATCGCACCGGCAAAGCTTGCCCGACCGGCAATCATGCCTTCATCCGCGTTGCCTGCCGACACCAGGCGCTGTGGCAGAATCCGGCGTGTTGGACCGTTGCCTTGTTGTATATAAAGGCGGTCTGTACGGAAGGTGCTGAAGGCATCACCACCTACGGCCAGCAGTATCATCTGGGTGCCGCCGAGGCGGGAGCTGGCGTCACGTTCGGCGCGGGCAAACGCCGCACGGCCCACAAAATACTCGCCCAGTGCCTCGTGCCCCATATACGTGATAGTCAGTTCCAGCGAGGTGCCACCGGGAATGGGCATGCTGATAGTTTTGACAATGCCTTGCTCCAGCAGGTCATCCCAATCCAGTTTCTGCATTTCCTGCAGAATACGTTCGTTGCGCGCGCGTGTAATCGGGTCGCCAGGTGTAAAACCATTGTAAGCCTGGGCGACGCGGCGTGCTGCTTCGCGGGCGCCACGTGTAATTGCAAAACTGGTAGCCGTGGCACCTGAAAGCCCGTCAATGTCCCGGTACAGGCGGAAATCATCTGCAATATGCTTGTTGATGAACTGAGCCTGGAAGGCCGGATCAGCCGCAAAGTCGCCTATTGTGTTGGTATAGGACTCGACGTAGTTCAGGATCTTAAAACCGGTGATTTGGTTGTCCGTGTTCATTCCGATCAGCATCAACACGGGCGCGCTGTAGCCGCGCTCCTCCGGGGGAAGATCCGAACTTAGAAAAACATATCCGACCAGTTCCTGCTCGCCGGTTTCCGGATTGGGGCCATAACCACGCCATACCGGTGGTTCGCCTTCTTTGTCGGAAAAGGTCTGCGCTTGAGGTAATACCTCGGGCAGCCACTCAGTATTCACCGTAGTCGTGAACGGGGTTCTAACCGGGTTTCCCTCCACCGGTTGCCGTGGCGGCTGGGCCTGAAGCCAAGCTGGCAGGCTGCACAGAATCAGGGTCAGAGTCAGCACAATGCGACGGATCATAAGACGGCTTCCGTTATTAGGGGCACAATTGCGGCCGTACTATACCTGCGACTGAGCAAGTGCTCCAGCCGCTGCCACACTTTGTCAAAAACTGCGGCGTGAGTGCATGGAATAGCGACACACAAGCTGGTATAACAATAAAAAATCAAAACAACACAGACTCTTCTTCCGGACAGATGGCATGCCATCGATAAAAAGAAAACCGGTCACATGGCGATTGCGTTCGCGTTCCTGGGTAATCGCGGGCGTGTACGCATTTGTCTCTTTCCTCTGGATCTACTTCTCCGACAGGCTGGTATTGGCTCTGGTGTCCGATGCGCAGATGGTTGCGCGCATTAATACCTACAAAGGGTTGGGGTTTGTAGTGCTGACGTCCACCCTGCTTTTTTATATGTTGTGGCGAAATTTTGGTGCGCTGGAGGGGGTGTTCTCTGCGCTGCATGCAGCCGAAAGGCGCCTTAGCAGCAGTCGCTCGCAGTTGTCGGCAGTGATCAATTCCGCAATGGATGCCATTATTACTGTTGATGTCGGTGGTCGTATTCGCTCGTTTAACAACGCCGCGGAACAGATGTTTGCGGTTGATGCGCGCGAAGTGTTGGGGCGTCCGGTGGCGCGGTTATTGCCAGCAGGAATCGATCGGTTCAGCGCGTCACGTTTTCAGACTGCGGGCATCCGGCACACCGGTGACAGTTTTCCGGCAGAGGTGTCAGTCTCTGAAGTTAGCAGCCGCCAAGGAGTGTTATATACCGCCATCTTGCGCGACATCAGCAAGCGCATTGCACGTGAAACCGCGCTGCGTGAACTGAATGAAACCCTCGAAAAAAAGGTCGTCGACCGCACACGTGAACTGGAAGCGGCCATGGTGCGGGCGCAGGCGGCTGACAAACTCAAATCCGCCTTCCTGGCAACAATGTCCCACGAACTGCGCACGCCCTTAAACTCCATCATAGGTTTTACCGGTATTGTTTTACAGGAGCTCGCCGGCCCGTTAAACGACGAACAAAAACGTCAGCTTGGGATGGTCAGAGGCAGCGCAAGGCATCTGCTGGATCTGATTAATGATGTGCTTGATCTTTCAAAAATAGAAGCTGGTGAACTGCTTATTCGGCCTGAAAAATTCAGCGCTCGCGATGCCATTCTTAAAGTGGGAGCCAGCCTGCAACCTCTGGCAGATCAAAAACAACTCAACTTATCTATTAGTGTGGCCGATGATGTGGGAGACATAATTGCAGATCGCCGTCGCGCCGAGCAGATCATACTTAATCTGCTCAGCAACGCCATCAAGTTTACCGACAGCGGCGAAGTCAGTTTGAGCGCTGCCATTCACGCTGATGAATTAAGCATAAGTATAAAAGACACCGGTATTGGTATACGCGAAGAAGATCTGCAGAATTTGTTCCGACCGTTCCATCAGATTGATACAGGGCTTAGCCGTGAACACGAGGGCACCGGTCTGGGGCTGGCTATCTGCCGGCGACTGGTTGCTCTGATGGGAGGGCGAATCGACGTCAGTAGCCAGTGGCAACAAGGCAGTGAATTCACTCTGGTGTTGCCGCTAATGCCCAGGATTGCGGATGGAGAATGTCAGCGATGAAATTGCATGTGCAGTTAATTGAAGACAACGAACAGAACCGCTATCTGCTGAACTTTCTGCTGACTGTGCGCGGACATCAGGTCAGCAGTGCGGTGGACGGCCCCAGCGGTATACAGATGGCCCGTGAGATAAAACCGGACTTGGTTCTGCTTGATATACAGTTGCCTGGGATGCACGGATACGATGTTGCGCGCGGACTGCGCCAGTGCGAAGAACTTGCTCACACACCCATTATTGCTGTCACCTCCTACGCCATGCCAGGGGATCGCGAAAAAGCGCTGGAAGCGGGCTGCGACAGTTATATTGAAAAGCCTATTGATCCGGAAAACTTTGTGCAGGATGTAGAGCGCATCGTGATGGAGTTAAGGTCGTGAAACATATATTGGTTGTTGATGACAAGGAAGAGAACCGCTATTACCTGCAAGCCCTGCTGGGCGCTCATGGATATCGTGTCAGCATCGCCCGTCATGGCGCCGAAGCTCTGGTACTGGCTCGCCAGTCGCCTCCGCTGCTGGTGATATCCGATTTGCTGATGCCGGTGATGGATGGTTATACGCTGTTGCGGCACTGGAAATCAGATCCGCAACTGAAAGATTTGCCGTTTATTGTCTATACAGCTACTTACACAGAAACAGAAGATGAGCGACTGGCTATTGCATTGGGGGCGGATACCTTTATTTTAAAACCGGCTGAGCCAGATGTATTTCTGCAGCGCATGCACGAGGTTATGACTCAGCCGGCCCGGCGCGGCGTGGAGCAACAGGCTGATGAGAACGCGGAAGCCGAAGTCTTGCGACATTACAGTGAAACACTGATTCGAAAACTTGAAGAAAAATCCTTGCAGCTGACGCTCGCCAATGCCCAGCTCGAACAGGATATAGAACGCCGCAAAAATGCAGAAGCCGCGTTGCGCGAAAGTGAAGAACGGTTTCGGCTGTTGACGATGGCGACCAGTGATGCGGTCTGGGATTGGGATATATGCGCAGACAAAGTCTGGTGGAGTGATGGCTTCCGACAATTGTTTGGCCATGCCTTAGCCGACGAGAACTCCACAACCGAGTACTGGAAAACATTGATACATGAGCAAGACAGGGCGCGTGTGCTGGATGCTATGGAGGCTGCACTGCGTGAAGGGCATAATTTGAAAGTGTCATACCGGCTGCAACGTGCCGACGGCACATGGGCATTGGTTGAAGATAAAGGTCTTCTGCTGCGCGACAGTGCCGGCAATGCAGTGCGCATGGTCGGCGGCATGACCGATGTTTCCGAGCGCGCCGCTCTGGAAGCGCGTTTGCGTAACTCCCAGCGTCTGGAAGCCGTCGGACAACTGACAGGCGGAATTGCTCATGACTTTAACAATTTGCTGACAGTTGTTCTTGGCAATGCCGAAACGCTGGTCGAACTGCTGGAGGCTGATCCTAAAAAGAGGGAGCTGGCGCGTATGATTGTGGGGGCTGCCGAACGTGGAGCCGAACTCACACAACGCCTGCTGGCTTTTGCCCGTCGTCAATCATTAATCCCGCATGCTGTGGATGTAAACACGCTGCTGTCCGGGTTGGCGATGATGCTTGACAGAGTCCTGGGTGCATCAATCCGCTTCCATATTGAAGCCGAAAAGCCGCTGTTGCCCGCGCTGGTCGATGCTGCCCAGCTTGAACACGCCATCCTGAACCTCTGTGTTAATGCGCGTGATGCCATGCCCTCAGGTGGTACATTAAAAATTTCTACCAAAGCAGTCTGTCTGGATCAGGGTTTGCAATCTGAAGGCCAGACCCTGACTCCTGGTCATTACGTGCAGATCCAGATTGTTGATACAGGTGTTGGCATCAGTGCAGAGCATCTGTCAAAGGTGTTTGAGCCTTTTTTTACCACAAAAAGCGAAGGCAAGGGTTCAGGTCTTGGTTTGGCAATGGTGTACGGATTTGTACGCCAGTCAGGCGGTTCCATACAGGTAGCTTCTGAACCCGGAAAAGGAAGCTGTTTTACTTTGTATTTGCCGGTCAGCGAACAGCCGGCAGACGAACAGGAGCATCCGTTGTCCGCGTCTGCAAACGTTGCTGAACACCTGACCAACACCCGCTGTATTCTGTTTGTTGAAGATGATGTTCTGGTGCGCCAGATCACCCAGCACAATTTGGGTACCTTGGGTTTTAGGGTAGTGGCCGCCGGCAGTGGCGACGCCGCGCTGGCACTGGCCAAGGCAATGACACAACGCGGTGAGCAGATAGACCTGTTGTTTACCGATGTACAAATGGCTGGTATGAGCGGGCCGGAGCTGGTGCTTGAAATGCAGCGGCTTGTGCCTGATATCCGGGTTTTGTACGCATCAGGATATTCCGCGCAACTGGCCGAGCCAGGTCGACTGCCGGGCACCACTGCACCAGTACTTGCCAAACCCTACCGCCGGGCAGAACTGGCAACGGCTATTGCTGCCGTGTTGCCCTGACGATAACGGATTATTACCACTGGCTGTCCGCTTCTTCTGGTGTCAGGAAAGCATGCGATTGGCCGCGTCGATACGCATAAATAACCTGAAATGCCAGAACGTTTTGAACATAAGTACGGGTTTCCGCGAAGGGAATCAGCTCAATCCAGATATCAAGTGGAAGCGGGTTTTCGCTGCTTTGTCGCAGCCACTGACGCACCCGGTTCGGGCCTGCGTTATAGGCGGCGGCTGCAAGCGCGCGGTTGCCATTAAAGTCTTTAAGCAGGCGTTGGAAATAATGGCTGCCCAGGCGAATATTCACCTCCGGTCGCAGCAGGTCCTGATTGTTAATGCGCATGCCCAGTGTTTGTGCGGTTTCACGTCCGGTTGCCGGCATCAATTGCATCAAACCCAACGCGCCAGCGCCAGATCGCACATCATGCATAAACGCACTTTCCTGACGCGCAACTGACATCAAAAGTTCCAGCGGAACATTGTATTCGTCCGCTGCCGAGGCAAACAGATCAGTGTAAGCCAGTGGGAAACGTAGCTGCAGATCATCCCAATAACCGGCGCGGATCATGGCCTGTATTCCATTGCGGTGCCAGCCCCAGCTGTCCGCAAGTTTTCCGCTGCTGATGATCTGCTCCTGTGTCATACGGTTGGTGGCATAGGACCATTCATTGCGCGCAGCAACTTCATCACCGGTCATATATAACTCATAGGCGCGGGCCACCGAGGGGATTTCGTAAAGTGCCATGACCTCCGCGTCGTCAACCTGTACTGGTCGGTCTACAAGTTCGTAAGGCATGCCCAGTCTATCGGCTGAAAGAAAACCGTAAAAACTGCGTAGCCCCGCCAGTTCCTGATAAATAGATTCGGCTTGTGCGCCCGCATCCATTTGTTCCAATGTGCGTGCATGCCAGTACCGCCAACGTTCCGATTGTGCAGCATCAGCGGGCAGGCGTTGCAGCCAGTTATATACGCGCGTCCAGTCCTGCGCTCGCAAGGCATCTCGCAGCACCCAGCCTACCAGTGATTCGCTGCGCAGTTCTTCGTCGTCCAGAAGCAATGCTTCGGCTTCGGCTGCAAAACCCTGAAGCTGCAAACGCTGGGTTACCAACCGGCGTGCGCTGAGTAACTGTTCAGCGTCAAATTTGTGTTCGTCCTGGTACCTGTTGAGTGCATCCAGCGCGCGCGGAGCATCTACAGTGGCCAGTTTGCGCACGCCGTACAGGATGATCTCGGGCACTTCAGGCTCATTACGCAGAAGTGCTGCATCGTTTTGCACGCGCTCAGGCTGATTGTCTATGCGCAGGAACAGATCCGCCATGCTGCGTTCACGTTGCGGCATCAGGCGCGAGACATAACGCGCAAGATTCAGCTGACGCGCCTGCATCAATTTGCTGAAGCGCTGCCAGGCAACCGCCGGGGAGAGTAGATCGCTGGCCAGCCAGGCTTCAAACACCGGATCACATTCATTGGGCTGGGAGAAACCTACATTCCAGAGTGTATCTACTGATCCCAGCGCCGTTGAATCGCCGTCTTTTAATGCGGCCTGCAAAGCCTGACAGGTGAGTACCGTGGTGGAATTTTCGAGGCGGTGGTAACGACGCACGTCGCTCCAGCGTGACTGTGCCGCCAACGCAGCAACCCATTCGCGTTCAAGACGGTCGCCGAGCCAGGAGTTGCGGTGACGCTGCAGGAAATCGTCCACTGCGGAAGTGTCTGCCTGTGGTGATGCTGCCAGTTGTTGCAGACGGGGTTGCAGCTGCTGATATTCCAGATACGGCAGCAGCGGATAATCAGCCAGCAAAGGCAACAGGTTTTCCAGCTCCGTTGTGCGTCGTTGCACAAGCGCTTCGCGCGCTTGCAGATACAACTCACGCTGACTGCTGCTGTCTTGTGCCAGTGCTGGCCAGCACAACAGGCTTGAAGCGGAAACAAGCGCTATACCAATAAACTGTGTTGTCAGGCGGCGCCAGGTGTAGCTGATCATTGTTGATTACTCCTGCCTCCATGGTAAGGCCTGCGACACTGCGTCGCATCCAATTTTGCCAGAGGTCGTGGCAGCATGAATGTATGAATTTTGTTTGTGTCCGTTTTGGAGGCCGCTGTCCATGTTTTCAGTCACCCCGTCATTCGTCAACCATTCCAGCATCAAAAGCCGCCCGGCAATGTTGGCACTGGCAATTTCTGCGCTGTCCTCTGTTGCATATGCGCAGCAGCCAGCGGCCCTGGATGTTGAGGAGATTGTGGTTACAGGCAGCCGCGAAGCGACCTTGCGCGCTGAAACTCCGGCGTCTGTCAGCGTTATCGGCAGTCAGACAATTGAGTACGTCAAACCCTCACATCCGTCTGAAATCATGAATCGTATTCCCGGTGTCACCGTACAGCAAACCAATGGTGAAGGACATTTGACCGGTATTCGCCAGCCCATCGGCACCAGTCCGGTTTACCTCTTTCTGGAGGACGGAGTCCCGGTCCGCGCCTCCGGATTTTTTAATCATAATGCCATGTATGAAATTAATATGCCGATGTCCAGTGGCATAGAAGTGACCCGTGGGCCGGGCACTGCATTGCAGGGCAGCGACGCTATAGGCGGTATTGTCAACGTGCTCACGCGTGCACCCTCTTAAGTGGCTGAAGGGCAGGTCACTGCTGAAGGTGGTGATGCGGGTTGGCGCCGCATGATGGGTTCGGGCAGTAATACCTGGGGCGACGTCGGCGTGCGCGCGGACTTGAATATCACCCACAGCGACGGCTGGCGTGACCAGACAGCGTATGATCGTCAGAGTTTTACGCTGCGTGCCGATCGCGAGTTGGATAACAACAGTCATCTAAAAGCAGTGTTCTCCACCAGTCATATTGACCAGGAAACGGGTGCCAACAGCGCCTTGCCCTGGAACGACTTCGTTAATAATCCCGAACGCAATATTTATCCGTTTGCCTACCGTAAGGTCAAAAGTATGCGCGGTTCGGTGGAATGGGCATGTGAGAACGGCCCGGCGCTGATGACGGTGACACCGTATTTCCGTAAAAGCGAAATGGATTTGCTGGCCACCTTTATGCTCAACAACGATCCTGTTGATTCCAGCACGGGGTACCGCTCAGCGGGTTTGCTGGCAACGTATCGCTACGATTTTGAACCCATGCGTACGCGCCTGATCACCGGTGTGGATCTGGATTACAGCCCGGGCTTCCGCGAGGAAGAGCGTATCATCCCGCGTCGTGTGGCCGGCATTTTTGAATCCTATACCTCTGACGGCATCATTTATGATTACGACGTAACTTTCTGGCAGGCTTCGCCTTATCTGCAGGTGGAAACCTCTCCAACAGAACGTCTGCGTGTAACTGCCGGGCTGCGTTATGACACCTTTGGATTTGACTACGAAAACAATCTGGACAGCGGGTCATTCCTGACGCGGTTGCCATCCGGCGTGCGTAGCTTTTACCGTCCGGCTGATGAGCGTGTGGACTACGAGCGTCTGAGTCCCAGCTTGGGAGTCACCTACGAATTCAGCGACAGCCTCAACGGTTTTGTCAGTTATAAACAATCGTTCCGCGTGCCTCAGGAATCCAATCTGTTCCGCCAGGGGGCTAACCTTAACTCGCTGGGACTGAAGCCGGTTGTGGCTGACAGCGTGGAGGCTGGATTACGAGGGCGCGTGGGGCCTCGCGTGATGTGGGATCTGTCTGTTTATGAGATGATCACCAGCGACGATATCCTCACACTCAGCAGTGGTGTTGGAGCAACACAAACCAACAACGGCAAAAGCCGTCACCGTGGTGTTGAAGCCGTATTCGGCTGGCTGATTATGCCGGGCCTGCGCATGGATCTGGCGAGCAGCTATGCCAAACATAACTACGTGGAGTGGGTGACCAGTAGTTCAGTGGATCTGAGTGGCAATGAAATCAACGCAGCACCGCGTCGCACTGCCAACCTGACGTTGGCTTATGTGCCGCAGTGGTTGCCAGCCTTGAATCTGGAAGCAGAGTGGCAATACATGGGCTCTTACTGGATGGACCCGGCCAATACACGCAAGTACCAAGGCTATGATCTGCTTAACTTACGTGCGTCCTACAGCCTGACAGAGAGCGCCGAAGTGTTTGCACGCATGTCCAACCTGACGGATGAGCGCTGGGCCACCTCGGCGTCCATTTCCGGGGGCCAGGCTCAATACGCACCGGGTATGCCACGATCCTTGTATGCGGGCGTGTCAGTTAAATTCTGATATTGAACAGTGAGCAGATCAGCGCAGGCTGATATTGCCACCTACCACGGAAACCGGTGTGCCTGCGCTCAGGCCCGCCGGATCTTGCAGGTTGATAACCTGTTGTGAGCCATCTTCCATATTGATGCGCACCTCGTAATACACGGTGGAGCTACGGTTCTGCTCGATGTTGTTACCCAGCAGGGCGCCACCAATAGCGCCCGCTGCGGTGGCGAGTTTGCGACCACTGCCGCCACCGACCTGATTGCCGGCTACACCGCCTACCAGCGCACCAATAACTGCGCCCGCGCCAGTGCTTTGGCCTTGTTGTGTGACTGCTGTTACTGAGCTTACAACACCGCAGCTGTAGCAAATCTGAGGTGCCTCAACAACAGGGGCGGGCGCCGGCGCTGCCGGCGCAGGTTCACGTTCTTGCGCTGCGCCGGGTTGCTCCGGAGTCCCCGCTGCAAGCTCTGCATTGGCGGAATCCTGTGGGCCACAGGCTGTCACCATGAACAGAGTAGACATAACGGTTAATAACAGGGTCAACTTACGCATTTGATTTTTTCGCCTCTCAAAAGAGATTAAATGGGGGTGCCTTCACGATCCATGACGGCTGTTTAGCGGGTTTATTCCGGACCAGCCTGGCGTTTTACAAGCGTCGCTGTTGGGAATCACCTGCGCGGAATGATATCATCCGCCCCACTTTTTTACCCTTCCGTACGAACTGATCGAACAGGAATTATTATGGTAATCGACAGCTCCAAGATCATTTATACCGATACCGATGAAGCCCCCCGTCTTGCAACTTACTCTCTGTTGCCCATTATTCAGGCTTTTGCTGGCGCCGCAGGCGTTACTGTAGAAACCCGTGATATCTCTCTGGCGGGGCGTATCATTGCCAATTTCCCGGAGTTCCTGACTGAGGCGCAGCGTACTGGTGATGCTTTGGCCGAACTGGGTCAGCTGGCCAACACGCCAGAAGCCAATATCATCAAGCTGCCAAACATCAGTGCTTCCATGCCGCAGATGACAGCTTGTATCAAAGAGCTGCAGGAGCAGGGTTACAACCTGCCTGACTATCCATTTGAGCCTAAAACTGACGCAGAAAAAGATATCAAAGCCCGTTACGACCGTATTAAGGGTTCTGCGGTAAACCCGGTACTGCGTGAAGGTAACTCTGACCGCCGTGCACCGGCGTCTGTGAAGAACTACGCCAAAAAACATCCGCACAAAATGGGTAAGTGGGCAACTGACTCCAAAACCAATGTTGCGCATATGGACGACGGCGATTTCTATGGCAGCGAGCTGTCCACCACCTTCGCCGCTGCTGACGAGCTAAAAATTGTTCTGAAAACCGCTTCCGGCGAACAGGTGCTGAAACAGGGTCTGAAAGTGCTGGCTGGCGAAGTTATTGACGCAGCGCGCATGAGCGCCGCCAAACTGCAGGCCTTCTACGCCAAAGAAACTGCTGCTGCCCAAGAGCAGGGTGTACTGCTGTCCCTGCACCTGAAAGCGACCATGATGAAAGTCTCTGACCCAATCATGTTCGGTTATGCGGTCAAGGTTTACTTTAAAGACCTGTTTGCAAAACACGGCGAGACTTTTAAGGCGCTGGGCGTAGACGTCAATAACGGTTTTGGTGATGTGGTTGCCAAAATTGCGACGCTGCCAGCTGATCAGCGTGCGGCTATCGAAGCCGACATTCAAGCCGTGTTTAACAGCCGGCCTGAGCTGGCGATGGTCAACTCCGACAAAGGTATCACTAACCTGCATGTGCCCAGCGATGTGATCGTTGACGCCTCCATGCCGGCGATGATTCGTGATGGCGGCAAAATGTGGGATCGTAAAGGCGAGCGTCAGGACACGCTGGCCATGATCCCGGACCGTTGCTACGCGGGTGTGTATCAGGAAACCATCAGCTTCTGCCGCGAAAACGGTGCTTTTGACCCTGCAACCATGGGTACCTGCCCGAACGTTGGCCTGATGGCGCAGAAAGCAGAAGAGTACGGTTCACACGACAAAACTTTCGAAATTGCTGCTGACGGCGCCGTGGTTGTGCTGAACAAAGCCGGTGAGACCGTGTTCTCCCACGATGTTCAAAAGGGTGACATCTGGCGTATGTGCCAGGTGAAAGACGCGCCTATCCGCGACTGGGTAAAACTGGCCGTAACCCGTTCACGCCTGAGTGGCATGCCGGCAATTTTCTGGCTGGACAGCCAGCGTGCACACGATGCTGAGCTGATCAAAAAGGTGAATATCTACCTGAAAGATCACGACACCAGCGGTCTGGATATCAAGATCCTGTCCCCTGTTGAAGCGACACGTCTCACACTTCAGCGCATGAAAGCGGGTCAAGACACCATCTCTGTGACAGGCAACGTCCTGCGTGATTACCTGACTGACCTGTTCCCGATTCTGGAGCTGGGTACTTCCGCCAAGATGCTGTCCATTGTTCCGCTGATGAACGGAGGTGGCCTGTTCGAAACCGGTGCCGGTGGTTCTGCACCCAAACACGTTCAACAGTTTGTAGAAGAGAATTACCTGCGTTGGGATTCACTGGGTGAATTCCTGGCGCTGGCTGCATCTCTGGAACACCTGGCGCAAAGCACTGGCAATGCCGGTGCACAAGTTCTGGCAGATACGCTGGATGAGGCAACTGCCAAGTTCCTCGACAACGACAAGTCGCCTTCACGTGCCGTAGGCGGTATCGACAACCGTGGCAGTCACTTCTACCTGTGCCTGTACTGGGCTCAGGCGCTGGCAGCACAAACCAAGGATGCTGATCTGGCCAAGCGTTTTGCTCCGCTGGCGCAAACACTGACTACCAACGAAGCCAAAATTGTTGAAGAGCTGATTGCTGTACAAGGCAAGCCGGTCGATATCGGTGGATACTACCAGCCGAACGCTGAGCTGGCGTCCAAAGCCATGCGTCCATCTGCCACGCTGAATGCGGCACTGGCTGCACTGTAATCTCTTTTTTAACGGTATAAAAAAACGGGGCCATGAGCCCCGTTTTTTTTGTGCCATCAACAAGCTTTCAAGAGTGGCCGTGTGTCACACAAATGCAAAAAAACTGAGACATAAACGACATTAAACTGTTAATCACGGTCACTAGACTGCATCGGCCCAACAAAATTTTTTTGCCCTGAAGAGGAAAAATAATGGCCGTATTGCAGAAGTCCGCGTTGGCTTGCGCAGTTGCTCTGGCGCTGTGCCCAGCCCCGCATCTGATTGCACAACAACCCGATTTGATGATTGCCCAACAGGGCGCCAGTATTGTCCGTGGGCGTGTACTGGATACCACCACTGGCGAATACATCAGAAATGCGCAAGTGCGCTTGTCAGGGACCTCACTGGTTACCTTCACCGATGAAGGCGGCAATTTCCGTCTGGTGGGTGTGCCCGCTGGCCAGGCCGAGATCGTGGTTCGTTATAGCGGACTGGAAGACGCGCGTGTGACGCTGGATATCGCCAATAATCAGACGCTTGTGCAGAACTTTGAGTTAAAAGCAGTTTCCGGCAACCAGAACGATCCTTATGAACTCACCGTGACCGCAGCGCGTGGTGGTATTGCCAGCGCACTGGCCGAGCAGCGTGCGGCGTTAAACGCCAAAAGTGTGGTACCTGCGGACAACTATGGTGCGCTGACCATGGGGGATGTGGGCGAGTTTATGAAGTCCATGCCGGGATTGTCGCTGGACTACACTGAAGTGGATGCCACTCAGGTGCGAATTGGTGGCCTCGATCCCAAATATTCAACGTTCACCACCGATGGTGCACGCATGGCAACGGCGACCTCCAACAACAATACCGGTCGTCAGAACTCGTTTGAACAAATGTCCATTACTGGCATTGAATCCATCGAGATGAATAACACGCTGACCGCCAGCATGGATGCTGACTCTCCCGGCGGCAATATCAATCTGCGCAGCAAGTATGCGTTTGAGCGCACGCAGCGCGATCTGATTTTCCAGGTAGGTGCAGTTGCCACCTCTGATTCAGATTCGTACAAAATCTATTTCCCGGATGACAAAAAACATCCAACAATTTACCCGTCATTACAGTTAGGTTATGGCGATGTGTTTATGGACGGGCGTCTGGGTGTTGAGACCAATATCAGCTACAACCAGAACTTTGTTCAACAAGATCGTATGCAGGTTGATTGGGCATACAAGAGTGATGGACGTGTTATTCCCTATCGTGTGATGTTCCGGCCCGGTCCGAAAATGACCAGTCGCACCGGAGCCAACCTGAGCGTGGATTATCGACTGACAGAGCAGTTGACGCTGTCCTGGCGCAGCAACTATTCCCTGTATGATGTTGAATACTTCAACCAATATACCTATCTGAATTTTGGCGCCAACAATAGTAATCCGGCTACGTCTTACGCAACGCCGGATTCTACCGGCACCCGCATTGTGGTGAATCCCGATGGCGCCAATACCAATTTGACGACCGGGTACTCACACCGTTATGCGAAGACACCGGCGTGGTCTGTTGCGCCCAAACTGGATTTTCAGGGTGAAACAGTAGAAGTCGCTTTCCGGCCCTTCTATTCAACCTCCCGTTTTGATTTTGAAGACAATAAACAAGGGTTTTTCCAGCGGACTGACACGCGTCTGAACAACATCGGTTTTACGCTGGACCGGGCATCGGAAAGTGATTACGCGTTTCAGATCAATCAAACCGCTGGCCCGGACTGGAGTGATCCGAGCAAGTGGACGGATATCACCGGCTACAACATCTACAACAATGAGAACTACAGCCAGAACGACCAGTACGGTGCCTACCTGGATCTGAAAAAACATTTTGTCTGGAACGACACGCCGGTGACCTTGCTGGGCGGTGTAGCCTCTCGTATCAACGAGTATTCGGCAAACACGGGTAATCAGCAGCAATATCGATTTGTAGGTCCTAATGGCAAACAAAACGAAGCAGTTGTCCCTTATACACAAAACTACAAGTTCCAGTTTGTGGGCATGAATGCCGGCAATGCCAACGAGCAAAACTGGCGTGCGGATAATAACTACGCCACCTATGATCTGTTCCTGAGTAATCCGGAATATTTCCAGGCCGATACCGTTGGCAATTTGCAGCGCAGATTACAATCCAATACCAATGTGGATGAACGTGTTGATGGGGCCTATGTGGAACTGCAGGCCAGTGCCGGCAAAGCCCGATACGATCTGGGTGTGCGTTATGAAAAAACCAGCACTGACGCGCTGGTGATTCAACCCAGAACCAAATCGGAAATGATCGCGGCCGGTTATGCGGTCAATGCCTCCGGTGTGCCCACAACCGTGGAAGGGATGCGTTACTACTACCGCAACGGTGACTATGGTACCCGCAGCAATACCTACAACGACTTTTTCTTCAGTGGCGGGCTTAAATACGACTTCACCGATCAGCTTGTTGGTCAGCTGTCTTTCAGTGATTCCATTCTGCGTCCTGACTACGCCAATCTGGGTGGCACGATTTCCATCAACGAAGACAATCAGACGATCACCACACCCAACGCCCAGCTGAAACCGGAACGCTCTACCAAGTACTTTGCTGGTCTGCACTACTACTTTGAGCCATCAGGCACAGTGGGGGCGTCGTACTACCGTCTGGATATGGAAGACATGCAGGTGTCCGGCATCGAGATTGATGCAGTTGCCGCCGGTTTTGATCCGGCAACCTACGATGGCTGGACCTTCCGCAGTGCCGCCAATATGCCAGGCAAAAGCACCAACGAAGGCATGATTTTTGAGTACAACCAGCAGCTGACTTTCCTGCCGGGTTTGTGGCGCGGTCTCAGTCTGAATGGATCATACACACGTGTTGATCCGGATGGCCCCCGTGTGAATACGCCGGAGAATATCGCTAACTGGGGTGTTCGATACAACTACGGCCCGATAGATGTGCGTCTGAACGGCACCTGGCAAGACAGCTTCCGTGTCAGTGGTTTGGGTGCAACGCCCACCACCGCTAATAACGGTGTTCTTTATCGTGCCGAACGCGAGATGTGGAACGTCAGCTTTGGTTATCGCATCAATGATAACTTCGAGATGATGCTGGCTGGGCGAAACATTTTTGATGAGCCCGATGTGATCTACTCAAACGTACCAGGTCGCATGCAAAAGTACGATCTGTACGGATCCATGTGGAATTTCAGTCTGCGCGCGCAGTTCTGACAAGCCTTCAAATCACTTGTCTTTGCTGGCGGTACGGAATGTTTTCGTATCGCCAGTTCTTTTTAGTTTGACTGGAGATCGGATCATGTTGCGCTGGCTCGCATTTATTTTTTGGTTGGCAAGTTCAGTCACTGTTGTTGTGGCAGAGCCCCTGGTGTTGGCGCACCGAGGTGCCAGTGGTTATCTGCCTGAACATACGCTGGCAGCAAAAGCCGTGGCTCATGTTCAGGGCGCTCATTATCTGGAACAGGATGTTGTGCTGACCCATGATAATGTGCCGATTGTTTTGCACGACATTTATCTGGACACAATCACTAATGTGGCGGAGGTATTTCCTGATCGTCACCGGGAAGATGGACGTTATTATGCTATTGATTTTACGTTGGCAGAAATCAGGCAATTGAGTGCAACCCAGCGCTTTTATCCAGACAGCAGAGCGGCTGTTTATCCAAACAGATTTCCGGTTGATGCATACAATTATTCATTACACACGCTGGAAGAAGAAATTCTGTTTATTCAAGGGCTCAACCAAAGTACAGGCAGAGTTGTTGGTATCTTTCCTGAAATAAAACAAACGACATTTCATCAGCAGGAAGGCAAGGACATCGTAAAAATGGTGTCGGATCTGCTGCAGCAGTACGGTTACGGCAAACGTGGTGATCACCGCGCCATGATTCACAGTTTTGAACCGTCTACCTTGCGTCGTTTGCGCACAGAGCTGGGCTGGGAAGCGCCGCTGGAGTTGGCGTTTGGTTCTGGCCTCTCTGCCGATGGCAGCGATTATGACTGGCTGTCCACTGCAGAAGGCATGCGCGAAGTCGCTGCTTTTGCTGACACGGTGTGGGCTCCGGCAGGTCATATGATGTCCTGGAACACAAACGGAGAGCCGCAGCTCACTGACTTCATGGAAAACGCACGTGCTGCAGGATTGCGTGTGTTTGGCGGGGTGGTGGTCAAAGAATCGTTGCCGGCAAACTGCCCGTCTGTAGACGCCTGGCATCAAGCCCTGTTTCATGTCGCCGAAGTCGACGGTGTGGTTACAGATTTTCCCGATTTAACCCGGCAATGGTTGCAGGAAAACGCAGCGCGCCGCATCGTCACCGATTTGCCGCTGAGTCATGATGGTGGTCGTTGGGACTCGGGTCATGTGCAGGGTATTGCGGTGGATGTTGCCGGTGGCTTTATTTATTACTCGTTTACAAATCTGCTGGTGAAATACGATTTTGCCGGAAATCTTATCGGTTCTCTGCAGGGTTGGACCGGGCATCTGGGTGATCTGGACTTTAATCCTGCCGACGGCAAAATTTATGGCTCACTGGAATATAAAGCGGATGAGGCGTTTTATATCGCCGTCATTGATGGCGCGCGTCTGAATCGCACGGATATGAACGCGGCCGACAGTGATATTTTTCGTACGGTCTATCTGGCGGAAGTTGCGGCCGACTATGCCGCTGATATGGATGGTGATGGTGTGTTTGATGGCAACATCTCCGAGACGCCTGATCACCGTTATGGTTCATCCGGTATAGATGGTGTGAGTTTTGGCCCTGCATTCGGTCGCAATGATGGCCCACAATTCTTGACTGTTGCCTATGGCATCTACAGCAACCTTGAACGTTCGGACAACGATCATCAGGTGCTGCTGCAATACGATATCCGCGATTGGGATCGTTATGCGCAGCCGCTGCTTGAGTCCGCTCCGCATCACAGCGGCCCTGAGAAGCTTGCCGGCAAGTATTTTGTGTATACCGGCAACACTACTTATGGTGTGCAAAATCTGGCTTACGATGCCAGCTTGCAGCGATGGTTTATGGGCGTTTATCAAGGCAAAAAGCCCGGATATCCCAATTACCTGTTGTTTGCGGTAGATGCATTAACGCAGCCACTGATGGCTCCGTTGCAGGGAGTCTATTCCAGTGCGGGTGAGCAAGAACAAGGCTTGTTGCTGGCGCTGGCAGAAGACGGTTTGTTGGATCGCGAGACCGGTATTCGCGGCTGGAACTGGAAAGCGGACGTGGGGATGCAACCGGTCGGGGAAGGGCTGTTTTACCTGGCTCTGAACACTCGTGGTCAGGGCTGGCAGGGGGCCGAGCTTAGCTTGATGCGCTGGACGGGTGCTGCAGAAGAGCCGTTTGCTGCGTTGGCTGATTAAGCTGTTGGAGACAAGCGCAAAAAAAAACGGGGCGACAGGCCCCGTTTTTTGATCTGGTTGCATTGATTTAGGGATTGATGGTGCTGTCATCGTCGACAAAACCGTCACCGCTGCTGTCGTCATCGACCATGCCGTCGCCATCGTCGTCGATCTCGAGCAGGGTTTCACTGACCGTCAGGCCGCGCACTGCTTGCAGGCCGAGCAGGCCGTTATACCAGTCGGCAACGTTCAGCGGGTCGCCGCCAGGAATAGTCAGCACCACGCCCATCTGGTAGACACCTTCGGGCAGGAGCTCAACATCAACTTCATCAATGCGGAACAGATTGCGGGTATTAGGGCTGGCTTCTGTGCTGATCGGTGCTGCGGTGATTACAGCCTGCGGATCAAAAATCACCAGCCACGCATCCACTTCGCCGCTTTGAATCAACTCGGCACCGCGCGGGAAACGCACACCAATTTCCAGCAGATCGCCGGAGTAGAAAATTTGCCGATTGGCCTGAATAATCGCCTTGATGCCATCCGAGGCATTGCCATGTCCCAGATTTTTGTTTTTGCCCGGCGCCATCGCCGAGTTGCCGGGCGCGTCGGCGGAGTTGCCCTGAGCATAAGCGGTCTGTAGACCGCCCATACCCAGCACCACTATCAGGACCAGCCAGGAAAAGCTGAGTTGTCGCCATAAGGTCTTCATGATGTTTTACCTCTGTTGTTTTGTTGGAAGACAGAGGTTCAACGGCTGGGGGAGGGGTTTATTCCGGGCGACCTACTTTGTATTGTCAGGAGGGCGGCTGCGCTCACGAGCCTTTGAAAGCACGGAAAGGCGGCTGAAGATCAACAAAACCAGATTAAGTGATTGCAGCAGACCGGACACGGATATCTTGCGACTGCGACTCAAAGCGACGCCGAACAGGGCTGCGCCAATAAGAGCAAACGGCGAGCCCAGCGTCTTTTTTGTGCGCTCCTGGATTTGATGGACATTGGTTTTGGTACGAGAACGACGAAGTTCTATGCGCTGCTGCACCAGGCGGATCTGAGTGTCCAATGCCTCAGGACTTTGGGTAACACGCGGGCGGTTGGTTTGTTTGGGAATAGTCATGAATCACCTCGCGGTTCGTCCTTGGTTATATTAGGCTTGGCCCCATCAGGCTTGCTCCAGTCCAGCCATTGGCTCAGACGCTGTAATCGATGCCAGCAATACCAGGCGATCAGCACATTGGCAGCTGCCAGGCACAGCATCGCACCCTCAGGCGGCATCCCCTGGCGTATCAAACCAAGAGTGACGGCGCCCATTAATGCCAGCCAGGCACTCACCAGTGCCAACGCGGCAATGATGGCGACAATAAACAGGCGTAGGCCGACACTGACGGCCAGCTGCATTCTCAGCTTCGCCAGTTCCAGATAGTCCTGAGCCATGGCCTTGAGATCAGCGGTGAGCTTCGGCGGATCGCTGCTGTTAACGTCTGGCGTCTCAGCAGTCTGCTGGTCGGTCATCGGCCTGTCTCCTGCATTTTGTTTCACACCGGGCTTAACGACGCGGTCCATTCAGAAAGCTGTTGAGCAGATAACCCGCGGCGACAGCCATTCCCAGTGCTTTAAAAGGATGTTCGCGAACGTAGGCCGTACCTTGTGCCAGCAGTTCATCACTTTTAATACCGGCTTTTTCCAGCGCATCTGTGGCTGGCTTGATAAATTCCTCCGCGCTGTCCACTGCGTGATGAGCGCCGGCAGCAACGCGCTCAATAGCAGGCTGGGCTGCCAGAGTGACGGCGTCTATACCCTCGTGGGCACTTTGCGCAATACGATCAGCGGTATCCATAGTGGCGGCTTTTGCTGCTTGTTTGGAGTTGGCCATAACTTTATCTCCGTATAAAAGGTGGATTTAGACAACATTGTGATATCACGAAATCCAGTGATCGCGAAGCCCTCAGTCAAATTGGCAGCAAAAAAATGGTTTAATATTATTGATAATGCAACTGAGAATGATTATCATGCGCGCATCTTTTGAGATTCCCCAAAATAATACAGTGGTAAGAGGTGATGATGGCGCGTGTAAACCATACAAAAACCGTAAAGGCTGGCTGCCTGCTAGCGTTGGGCCTGTTGAGTTCCGTAACTGCATTGTCTGCGGCAGCGGCTGAAGTACAGACGCAGGACCCCGAAGTTATTGTTGTTACCGCATCCGGCATTGAGCAGCGTATTGTTGATGCGCCAGCCAGTATCAGTGTGGTCAGCAAAGCTGAACTTGAACTCAAACCCTATATCACCTTGATTGACGCTGTACGTGAGCTCGAGGGTGTGGATGTTGGCGAGACCTCTGACAAAACCGGCCAGCGCACCATCAGCATGCGCGGTATGGGGTCCGACTACACACTGATCCTGATCGACGGCCGCCGCCAGAACAATCACGGCGACATTTATCCCAACTCTTTTGGTGGCAACCAGTTCAACCACATACCGCCGCTGGACATGATCGAGCGTATCGAGGTGATCCGTGGTCCGGCGTCCACCCTCTATGGTGCGGACGCACTGGGTGGTGTTATCAATATTATTACCCGCAAGGTGGCCGATCGCTGGACCGGGTCCGCTACGGCAGGCCGCAGCTTCCAGCAGGAAGATATGTATGGTACCGACACCACCTACGACTTTGCGGTGCAAGGGCCTCTGATTCAGGACCGGCTGGGCCTGTCCCTGCGCGGTTCGCGCTACGAGCGTGATGCATCGTTGCCACAGTACGAAAAAGTTACCGATCCTGATGGCGTGGAGCATGAGCGCGCACTGGGTTTTGGTGGCGGCGGCAGAACAGTTAACAACGTCAATGAAAGCCTGGGCGCCAGCCTGAACTGGATCATCACCGAGAACCATAATGTGGTTCTGGAATATGACACGTCCGAGCAGGTTTACGACAACACGCCGACAGTCAACAACCTGGGTACGCTGACCTATCCGCTGGGTACGGTGGATGGCCTTTCCAGTATTTGGGCCAGTGCTCCGCGCGTAGGGTACTCAGACGACCAGCGCTTTACTCGTGATCAATGGTCCGTTGCCCATACCGGTAACTGGGGTTTTGGCACCAGCCTGGTATCACTGTCCTATCTGGACACCGGTAACCATGGTCGTACCCTGCCTTTTACTGTGGCAGAGCGGCAGCTGCATACCCGGATTTTTCGGGGCCAGGGCGCCTATGCCGGCATGAGCGAGGCTGAGCGCAAGGCCATTATGGAAGCTACATTCCTGCCGCGCCCCAAGCGTGAAATGAACAGTCGCCAATACACGCTGGATGCAAAACTTGACGTGCCCATTGAAGGGTATGTGGGTCGTCACCACCTGGTCGTAGGTGGACAGATGATTGATGGCGAGCTGGAAGATGGTGTGTACAGCATGGAGGCATCCAGCTCTGGCGCCGGTGTGGTGCAGGATCATGAGATGTGGGCGGTGTTTGCCGAAGACAACTGGACCCCAATCGATCCGCTGACCATCACCGCAGGTGTGCGTTATGACAATCACAACCTGTTCGGCGGCAACGTCAGCCCGCGTGTTTATGGTGTCTACACGGTGTCTGATGAGTGGACAGTAAAAGGTGGTGTCAGCACCGGTTTTAAAACACCCAAAACCAGTGATCTGTTTGATGGTGTGGTCGGTTTTGGCGGGCAGGGTACAAGCCCCTTCTTTGGCAACCCGGATCTGAAACCGGAGACCAGTATGAACCAGGAAATTGGTGTGTACTGGACGGGTAACGAGGGTCACAGTTTTAATGTCACTTATTTTATCAACGATTTTGAAGACAAAATTTCCAGCGGTACCAACGTGCCTGACTGTGCGCGCACTGGCGGTGTCCGTCCATGTGTAAACATTGGTTCCTGGGCCGGCCTGCTGAATCTGACCGACGCGCGTCAAAGCATCAATATTGACAAGGCGGAAGTAAAAGGGGCAGAAGTGGTAGGTCGTTATCAGATCATGGACAACCTGTCCGTGCGTCTGAACTACACACTGACTGACAGCGAACAAAAAAGTGGTGCACAAAAAGGTTTGCCGTTGACCAACACGGCCAAACATATGGCAAACGCTACACTGGACTGGAGATTAACGCCGGCATTGAGTATGCAGTTGATGTCCGAATACCGTTCGCGTCGTTACAATCGTATCAACGCAACAACAGGAGAAGCGGATTACTGGAAGGAATACAGCGTGATGCATCTGGGTGGTCAGTACCAGTTTACGCCAAATGTCACACTTACCGCGCGCATCAACAATTTGCTGGATAAAGATTTCACAACTTTTGATTCCAGTTTTGTGCTGGATCCAGTAACCAATGAATACTCGCTGACGGCAACGGATCATTACAACAACAAGGACAAAGCACGCAATTTCTGGGTGAGCCTGAATCTGGCGTTCTGATTTCGCAGCGGCTCTGATCGCGGGGATGGGAAATATAGCCTCTGCCTGGTAACGGGTGGGGGCTTTTTTTTGGGGGATTGCCCGAATGGGTAATAGACATTCTTGGCAATCGATAGGATGTTAATAATCTATGTACTGGTCCCGCCAATGTGTGTATAAGCCAATACCTATGTAAAGTATAAAAATTATAATCAGAGGTTGTTGCATTGTTAAAACGAAGCGCAGCGAAGCCTGACGTAAAGGTTTTATCTTATAGCGCGTGTCCTGCAAAAACATTCCAGTCACTCAATCGAACTTCTCCAGGAAGAACGGTAGAGAACCATTGCACAATAGTGGGCTTTGTTGCTCGCGAGTTAATTCGTCGTTTCCCCTCGCAATTGGGCGATCGAATATTTCCTCTTAACAGCCATTTTGCTGCGGCAGCCCACGATATTGGCAAGGTTAGTCCGACTTTTGTTGAAAAGTTACGCCGCGCCTGCGATCAGAATTTATGTACGCTGGCGCCGCTTGCCGGCGTCAATCCACACCTTGAAAGTAGCTGGGGAGGACATGCCGGAGTCAGTCAACTAACAGCCAAGGCATTGAATGCGCCTGAGTTCGTTTCAGAGATTCTTGGTCAGCATCATGGTTTCGCGCCCCCTGTTGCTGGATTACGTGCAGGGGATCAGCAATTTGGTGGCACGCTCTGGCAGGATGAGCGGGTCAAGCTGGTAAATGCGCTGAAAGAGATGCTGCAAGCAGATTGGCCACATGTGTCCAGTATGCCGCAGGCGAGAGTGCTGGCTGGTCTCACCTCAGTCGCCGACTGGATTGGTTCAGGTGAATATTTTGAAGACCCCGACCAGCCCTGGCAGGAGAATATAGCAAAAGCACTGGATCACGCTGGTTTTGTTCCCCCCAGCTATAAACTTGGTTTGGAGTTTTTAGACGTTTTTGGTTTTGCCCCCCGTTCCGCACAAGTTGCGCTCATTGAGCAGGTCGACCGACCCGGTGTTTACGTGTTGGAAGCACCGATGGGGCTGGGTAAAACAGAGGCTGCACTGTTTGCTGCTTATCGCATACTGTCAAAGGGACAGGCCAGCGGCATCTATTTCGCGCTTCCTACCCAACTCACCTCAAACAAGATATTTGAGCGCTTCAACGGGTTCCTTCAGAGGATTCTTGCTGACGATTGCACACACCGTTCGCTGCTTCTACACGCAAACGCTTGGCAAATCACGGATATGGGAGAAGAGGGCAAGCCCGGTGGCGCCTGGTTTAACCAATCTAAAAGAGGCCTTTTGGCACCTTTTGCTGTCGGCACCATTGATCAGGCGTTGATGGCTGCAATGAACGTCAAGCATGGCTTTGTAAGGGCGTTTGGCTTGGCCGGCAAGGTGGTTATTCTGGATGAGGTCCATACTTACGATGCCTATACCGGCACACTGCTAGATGCCTTGGTCGAGTTGTTGCGAGCACTTCAATGCACTGTGATCATTCTTAGCGCCACGCTAAATCAGGAGCGCCGTAGTCAGTTGCTTGGCGGTGAACTGCAATCCAGTGGATACCCGCTGATCACCGCTTGCCCGAATGATTTGCCGATTTCCGAAGTAGCGCTACCGGCGGGTGGGACTGAGACCGTTGCGTTACAGGTTATTGAGGATCAGCAGCGAGCTATCGAAGAAACATTGGCACGTGCCGAGCAGGGCCAACAAGTGCTCTGGATCGAGAATACCGTAGCCGAAGCGCAGCAGCGGTTTCTCGATCTGGCGGCACGGGCTAGCGAGCTGGATGTGGCCTGCGGACTGCTGCATTCCCGTTTTACTGCTGACGATAGACAGGCAATTGAAGACCACTGGGTCAACCAGTTTGGAAAACCGGGCTGGGATCAGCGTAGATTGCAAGGCCGTATTTTGGTGGGTACTCAAGTGTTGGAGCAGTCGCTGGATATAGATGCCGACTTTATGGTCAGCCGCTTTTCCCCAACCGACATGCTGTTGCAACGTATGGGGCGGCTGTGGCGACATGCAGAAACCCCGCGGGCCTCCGGTGCAAGCAGGGAGTGCTGGCTACTTGCGCCACAACTGAACAAGGCTATTGAGCAGCCTTTGTCGGCGTTTGGTAGTAGCGCGCACGTCTACAGCCCCTATGTCTTGTGTCGCAGCCTTGAGGTCTGGCAGGGGCGTGCCAGTGTGTGCTTACCTGCGGACATTCGCCCGATGATCGAAGCCACCTACGCATCTCGTGTTGAAACCGAACCCATGAGTCGCTGGTTGCATGAGCTGGAGCACGGCACATCGCGCCGCAAGGGGCGCAATGCATTACGACAACTGGCCCGGATAACGCTCGCCGAAGCGGGTAACACGCTGCCGGAAAGCAAAGCCCAGACCCGTTATAGCGAGGTCGACAACCTTGAAGTGTTGCTGCTGAAGCAGATCAAACGTGACCGGGATGGCACTGTGTCGATACTAACGCTGCTCGATGGAAGGCAATTCACTTTGCCTCTGAACCGTACCCAGTTGAACAAGTCCGAGTGGCGTGCGCTTAGCGCAACACTGATGCGCCAGATCGTTGCCGTACGCATTGGGCATGCCCCGGATCCGCTGCCGCAGACCATGCTGGAAAAGTTTGGCCTGCAGCACTGTTTTTACCTTGGTAACCCTGCCATGGATGAAGCCGTGTTGCGCGTTGCGTTGGTGGATGAAACAGGCCGGCTGCAAGGCGTTGAACAGGTTCCGCTTCATCCTGAGCGGAGCTTCGAGTACAGAAGCGACTTGGGCTATCAGGTCATTAAGGATTAGGACACTAACTATGGAAAATCGATTCAATCTGGTGGATGAACCTTGGATACCTGTAGCAGATCATGGCCGGGTAAGCCTCAGGGATATTTTCAGCAATCCACATTACCGCAGCCTCGGCGGTAACCCGGTACAGAAAATCGCTCTGCTCAAGTTGATGCTTTCAATTGCTCAGGCAGCAGCCACACCGGAGACCGAGACTGAATGGCAGACACTTGGAAGTCATGGGCTGGCCAGTCGCTGTCTTGCGTACCTGGATAAATGGCATGACCGATTTTATTTGTATGGCGAGAAGCCGTTTTTGCAGATGCCTTCAATCCGCGAGGCCAGAGAGCAGTCATTCGGCGCCGTTTTGCCTGAAGTGTCAACAGGTAACACCACAGTTCTGAGCCAGATCCAGATACAGCGGAGCCTGACCGACTCCGACCGAGCATTGTTGTTGCTGACACTGATGGGTTTTGCATTGTCGGGCAAGAAAACTGACAACAGCGTAGTACTAACCCCTGGCTATGGCGGTAAACGCAATGACAAAGGTAAGGCTTCGACGGGCCGACCTGGTCCGTCGGTTGGTCATATGGGCTTTCTGCACAGCTTTCTGCTTGGCAACTGTCTGCAGCAAAGTCTCTGGTTGAACCTGTTCAGTCATTCCCAAATTCGACAAATGGGCATCTATCCCGCTGGACTGGGTGTTGCCCCTTGGGAGTCTATGCCGACCGGCGAGGATTGCCCTGTAGCACGTGAGTTATGCCAGTCCATGCAGGGGCGGTTGATTCCGCTGTGCCGCTTCTGTTTGCTCAGTGATACCGGCTTGCACTATTCAGAAGGCGTCGCCCACTCGGGCTACAAGGACGGCATGATTGACCCTAGCATGGCTGTCAATTATTCCGGCAAAGACCCCAAGGCACTTTGGGCCGACCCGGAAAAACGTCCCTGGCGTGAGCTGACAGCCTTGCTGAGCTTTATAGATCAGTCCGGGGGGCAAGGGTTTCAAAGCTGGCAACTCCGTTCCGGCCTAGAGAGGGCCAGAGATGTGGCAGAAAACTTTGCAATTTGGTCCGGAGGCCTGCGTGTGAGCAGCAACGCCGGTGAGCAATACGCCTCCGGCAGTGATGATTTTGTCGAGTCGGTTATCTGGCTGCACAGCGAGATACTTGGGCAAAACTGGTTTACGCAATTGAAGGTTGAGATGGACTGGCTGGACGCTTTGGCCCGCAATCTGTATGGCCGCGTTATGGCCTTTTTCAAGGAGCAGACAGTCGATGGCAGCAAGCTTGCGGCTCAAGCCACACACCTATTCTGGCAACTCTGCGAGCGAGATTTCCAGTCACTGGTCGATGCGTGTGATGCCAGTGAGGTTGCCGTTCAACAGCGTCAGCAACTGCGTCGTCGCTTTGCCGGTTACGTGCAACAGGCTTTTGACCAGTTCTGTCCCAAGGAAACATCGCGACAATTGGACGCTTGGGCCAAATGTCGTCCAAACAACAGCAACTATTTGAAGCAGGAGGCGTAATAGATGACCACAGAGCAGCAGGGTGCAACAGCACCCAACAGGGATGCTAGATTTGTTGAGGCTATCCTTCAGCGTTGCGCCAGGGACAAAGGACAGGCCGCCCGATTGCGTCGTGCTGACAATCCGGCTACTGAATACCAAAGTTGGGAGGTATTAGGTGCACTTGGTATTGATCTGGAGCATGACTACCAGCGACTGCCCTATGTGTCTGTTGCCGCTGCCATTGCCAAATCGAAGGCTGAAATGAATGGCAAGCTGTCATTGGGGAAGGCAATTGCCAGTTGCTACGAAGACGGGCGTGACAGTAGCCAGGCCAAGGCCCGCTTACGGCGTTTGCTGGCCTGCGATGAACTGGGTGAGGCGTGCCGCATACTGCGCCCGATTCTGACTCTGATTGACAGCAAGGTAGGCCGGCCACTGGACTTTGTGCGCTTGCTCAGGCAATTGCGCAATTTTCCCTTCCATTCCCAGTCGATCAAGGCGCAGTGGGCGCAGGAGTTTTACGGCCAGGCGGCGGAATCGTCACAGGAGGCGATGGTATGAGCATGATAGCCAGTGTGCTGCATCTGGACCGGCTTGCTGTCAAAGCCTTGCGCATTACCGATCCCTACTCCTTGCATCGTGTGGTGTATAGCCTTTACCCGGACGTACGCTCCGACGCGGACAAGAGCCAAAGTCATGCAAGTGGTATTTTGTATGCCGACCAGGGCGGTGACCACCGAGGTCGCAAGATTCTGATGCTGGCGGACCGGCAACCGGCGAAAAAGGTCGAGGACCAGTACGGCGAGGTGCAATCCAAACCGTTGCCAGAAGGTTTTCTGAATCACTCGCAGTACCGTTTTAAGGTCATCGTCAATCCGACCCGGCGTGACAACGCTTCTCGTAAGTTGGTTGCCGTGCGAGGTCGGGAGGCCATCACCGACTGGTTTGTTGAGCGCGCAGAAAGCAGTTGGGGCTTTGTTGTGGCACGCCCGCAGCTGCAGGTGGACCGTATCGACGTTCTGCAATTTAGCGACAAGCAACAGCGTCCTGTCACCATTGGCCAAGCGCACATACAAGGTCTGCTGCGCGTCAGTGATCCGCAACAGTTCAAGACCAGTTTTATCCAGGGCATCGGCCGTGCGCGTGCCTATGGTTGTGGTCTCCTTCAAATCGTACCCGTCATTGAAAATCCATTTGCCTGAAAAGGAAATTCCCTATGAATAATGCCTATCGCAATACCCGAATTGAATTCCATATCCTGCAATCTTTTCCTGTCACTTGCTTGAACCGCGATGACGTGGGCGCTCCAAAAACTGCGATTGTTGGTGGTGTAACTCGTGCGCGTGTCAGCTCCCAGTGCTGGAAGCGTCAGGTACGGTTGGCAATGCATGACCTGGGTGTCAAGCTCGGCACGCGCACCAAAAAAGCCGAAGAAGTATTCACCCGTGCTTGCCTGTCTGCGGGTGCCAGTGAGGAACAAGCTGCAGCATGCGGCAAGAAAATGGCCGAACAGCTAAGTGACGACACCTTGTTGTTTATAAGTGACAGCGAAGCAGTCGCCTTTGCTTCCTATGCCGAGGAGCTGGGCTACGACGAAAGCAAGATCAAGGATAAAGAATTGGCCAAGGTTGCAAAAAAGGCGCTGACGCCTGCGGTAGATGCCCTGGATATCGCTCTCTTTGGCCGTATGGTGGCCAAGGCCGCAGACATGAACGTGGAAGCAGCAGCTTCCTTCTCGCATGCCATCTCTACCCACAAGGTCAGTAACGAAGTCGAGTTCTTCACTGCGCTTGATGACCTGCAGGAAGAGCCTGGTTCGGCCCACATGGGTAGCCTGGAATTCAACTCAGCTACCTATTACCGCTACATCAGTCTGGATCTCGGACAACTGGCGCAGACCATGGGTGCTGAGGATCTCAAAAAGGCCGTTGCCGCCTTTACCCAGGCACTTTTTATCGCCGTGCCTAATGCTCGTCAGACTACCCAGTCGGGTGCCAGTCCGTGGGAGTTTGCGCGCGTACTGGTGCGCAAGGGGCAACGCTTGCAGGTGCCCTTCGAAACTCCGGTCAAAGCCAGAGAGGGTGGATATCTGCAGCCCAGTATCGATAGTCTCAAGAGCTATCTGGACAAGAAGGAAAAACTCACCGGTTCGCTGTTTGGCAAACTGGCAGCCTACGAGTGGGGCGAGGATGAGAACTACAGTATTGATGACCTGATTGCTGACTTACAAAGCCACGTGGCGTGAGGTGGTGCATGAGCGAACCTTATCTGTTGCTCTGGCTGGAGGCGCCGCTGCAGGCCTGGGGACATGACTCGAAGTTCGGGCGGCGCGACAGTCTGGATTTTCCCACCAAATCAGGTGTTTTTGGGTTGCTCTGCTGCGCAAGGGGGGCGGGGGGCGAGCAGATAGCCTGGCTGCAGCAGTGGGCTGATCGAGATTTACAGGTAACGGCCTATGTACCGGTTGACAGACAGGGGCAAGCTTTGCCACGGCTGCCGTTGTTGCGGGATTTTCAGATGGTTGGGAGTGGATATGATGATCAGGATCCATGGTCCAATTTGTTGATACCGAAAACCAGCGAGGGGAAAAAAGCAGTGGGTGGTGGAACCAAGATGACCTACCGCTACTACCTTCAAGACATGGCCTTCGCCGTGGCCCTTCAGGGGCCGCAGTCTGAATTGCAGGAACTCGTTTATGCCTTGCAGAACCCGGTATGGGACCTATATCTGGGGCGCAAGACCTGTGTGCCGACCGAGTTTGTCTGCCAGGACGTGCATGCTGATCTTGATCAGGCCATGTTGCGTGCTGGTGAACTGGCTGCGGAGAAATCTCTCCATCCAGTTTTCAAGGTGTTACAGGGGGAACATGAAGGCGAAGTGCTGACGTTGAATGATGTGCCGTTGCAGTTCGGTGCGCATAAGCGTTACAGGGACAGGCGAGTCACTGTAGTGAAAATGGAGTGATGACACATGGCCACAGGACAGCGTTTGTTTGTCAAGGTTACGCGGGAGTCCTTGCCTCAGGTTAAGGACAAGTATCCTTTTCTGTATCTGGAGCGCGGGCGTCTTGAAATTGACGACAGCAGTGTCAAATGGATCGACTCGGAGGCAAACGTTGTACCGCTACCTGTTGCGACCCTGAATGCCCTGTTGCTGGGTCCGGGCACAACAGTTACCCATGACGCTATAAAGACAGCCACGGCCGCCAACTGCGCGGTTTGTTGGGTCGGAGAGGATAGTCTGCTGTTTTATGCGGCAGGTTTTCTGCCCACCGCAGACACACGCAACTTGAAGTTGCAGATTGAAAAATCAGCTAACCCGGATGCTTCTGTGGAAGTTGCCCGGCGCATGTTCGCTCGGAGATTTCCGGATGCAGAACTTGCCGGCAAAAACTTGAAAGAGATGATGGGGATGGAAGGCAGCCGGGTCAGGTCACTTTACCAATCGAAAGCAGAGGAATATCAGGTTGGCTGGAAAGGGCGACAGTTTACACCGGGAAAATTTGAGTTGAGTGATGTCACTAATCAGGTGATGACTGCCAGCAATGCTGCTCTTTATGGGATTTTGTGTTCCGCGCTGCACAGCATGGGGTATTCGCCACACATAGGATTTATTCACTCGGGTAGTCCATTGCCTTTTGTTTATGACTTGGCGGATCTGTATAAGGAGCATTTGTGTATTGATCTGGCGTTTGCGCTAACACGTGATATGGCAGGACGGTATGACAAACACAAAGTATCTGCTGCGTTCAGAGAGCGAGTTATTGCCTCGGATTTGTTGACACAGATATCCGCAGATGTGCCTGAAATGTTGGGGGTCGCTCGTGCTCGTCGTCGTGGCTAATGACTTACCCCCAGCAGTGCGAGGAAGGATGAAACTCTGGTTTATCGAGCCAAGGCCCAATGTGTTTGTTTCTGGTATTAAAGATTCGGTGGCAACAACGGTGGTGGATTATTTGTACAAACATTGTCCACCCGAATCTGGAATCTTGATATTTCGGTCATTATCTACATCCCCTGGATATGAGGTGCGCAGCATCGGGCCGCTCCGCAAACCGATGACGATGATCAGTGGACTGCAATTGGTCATTGAAACCCTAAAAAACGAATAAACGGAACATCTTGTGTTATTTGTGTTGCTCATTAACAATTTGTTGGTGTCTTCCCCACGCCCGTGGGGGTGTTTCCATTCTGCCCACTGCCAAGCGCCCACTATCAGGGTCTTCCCCACGCCCGTGGGGGTGTTTCCACCGGCCACACTCATAGCGCCAGTATATACGGGTCTTCCCCACGCCCGTGGGGGTGTTTCTCCGCGAAGCTGCTCCACTTGATATGGACAAAGGTCTTCCCCACGCCCGTGGGGGTGTTTCTGTAGTTACGTTGTGTAACGTACCCAGTGCCAAGTCTTCCCCACGCCCGTGGGGGTGTTTCCTCATCCGGCTTCAGCGCAGCAAACTCGGCAACAGTCTTCCCCACGCCCGTGGGGGTGTTTCCGGCACGCTGATTCTGGACTCGCAGGAGACATAGTCTTCCCCACGCCCGTGGGGGTGTTTCCGCAGCAGTGTCATTCGGTGCGGTGCCGTCACTGTCTTCCCCACGCCCGTGGGGGTGTTTCTCTGAGCAGCGACTGGTTATAGGCCCTGCGCTGGTCTTCCCCACGCCCGTGGGGGTGTTTCCA
>CAZHUJ010000002.1:0-315890 GCA_964535565.1 uncultured Pseudohongiella sp.
TGGCAGATTGATCCGCTGACGTTAGAGTGACCTGTGGTTTACTGATCGCTTACGTATCACTGAGATCGGTTGTATGGCCCATGCACGGCGCAAGCTCTTTGAGTTGCATGAAACCAGTAAAAGCACGCTGGCTGCGACCGCGCTGGAGCAAATCGGAAAGCTCTATGAGATCGAACGTCAGGCCAAAACACTGGATACCGATCAACGTTATGCACTAAGGCAGCAAAACGCCAAGCCAATAGCCGATGGGTTACGCACCTGGCTCATTGCCAACCGGCAGAAGGTGCCGGATGGCACAGCAACGGCCAAGGCTATCGATTACAGCGTAAAACGCTGGAGCGCGCTCACCCGTTATCTGGATGATGGGGCTGTGCCTATCGACAACAACCAGGTAGAAAACCAGATCAGGCCCTGGGCATTGGGTCGCAATAACTGGCTGTTTGCCGGATCGCTTCGCAGTGGTCAGCGCGCCGCTGCCGTGATGAGCCTGATACAATCGGCCAAACTCAATGGGCACGATCCTTACGCTTATCTGAGAGATGTGTTGGCGAGACTGCCAACGCATAAGGCCAGTGCTGTTAATGAATTACTGCCACACAACTGGCAACCGGAAACGGTTGGCAAGATGTGATGGCCGGACGCTTACTGTTGGCGCGCTCACTGTCGTGATAAACCGCAACAATAGCCAGTTCAGAACCGCTGCCATCGGTTTGTTCGCCAAAGCGGCGGCCCGCTCCAAAAAGCCCAAGGGTTCCGTTATCACCCGTAATAACCCGGCCATCGAGCCAGTAATGCCAATTAGCGTCAAATGCGCGACGCGTTTGCAGCACAAATTCCGTACCTTCTTCTGTATCGCCGAGTCCGTCCAGGCGGCCGTCATCGGAATCACTTTCTGCACGACCTTCATCGAAGGCTACAGCCGCGTCGAATAGCCATGTGTCCGACCTCCGTCCGCGCCAACCCAGCGCCTCTCCCGCCCAGTAGAAAATGTCATCGCCTTTGCGCCATTGCACTGCACCGGCAGGCTGAGCTTCAAAACCAAACTCATCCGAGCCTTCGTAGGCGGATTCGTATTCAAGACCCAGACCCAGCCCGAAGCTGAAGCCATCATTGCCTTTGGTAAAGTCGTCGATTGAGGGTAGGGGAACCAGCGCTGTTTTCCCATCCTGTGCCAATGCTGTTTGAAAGAGTAGTGCCTGTGCGAAAGCTGCTATCAGTAAACCTGTAAACTTTTTCATTGGGACTCCGCTTTAGTATGTGCTGCCACACGTTATTTCTTCAGACAGTGCGCACATTACGAAAAGCGTTTGATTGTGGATCACATCGGCAGTCGTCAACGTTCTTGCGCGGACCGTAATTGCAGCACGATATCGGGACTGTCACTGATCACAGCAAAGCGAGCGTCAAAAACGGTGCCTTCGTAATACAGCCGACCAATATGAACGATGCCACTGTTCAAGGTAGTCTCGCTTTGTGGTTTTGAATTGCGATCACGCTCAGCGGCAGACACAACCTTGAGCTGAATCGGATCGCCTGAAATCATTGCAAGTGTGACCTGGAACAAGGCGCCATCCGCCAGGCGTACATATGGCACGGTCAGCAGTCCATTATGGAAGGTCGCATCGTATGGCGGCGTTCCAACGATATTGTTGACCTCCCACTGGTGTTCAGCAACCAACAGCTCTTCATCATCTTTACGAACCTTGGGCGTGTTGTCACGAGCTACAACCTTTACCGTGCTCTGCCCTGGCGGCAGCATAATGCTGCTAAAACTTGAACCCGAGTCCATTTTTTGCTCGTTAACGTACCAATCAACCGTGATCTGGTGAGTGTCTGGAGTAGGTGTTTGCACCGAAAAAGCCACAGGCAGGGAATCAGTCAGAGTAATCGATGATGCTGCAGGTTCAGATTCGCCAGGTCCGTCAACGCACTGACATTGGCGGCTGACAGGTTGTCAGGCTGACAGAAGTCTTCCGTATCTGGATAAATATATTCATCTGACAGGCGTCCAAAACTGTGTGCTACCTCATGCAGCGCAACATCGTAAGCATCCTTGTGTGTTGACACAAAGGTCAGGCCACCACCTGACCCTCCGTACTCTGCGTCGTTGGCGATCACCAGAATAATTTCACGTTCATCTGCCGCGGCAATTGTGTCTACAAAAGAATAAATGGCCGACGTATTGCCGCAAATCAGGCGTTGGGTATTGTTGCAATTAAAATACGAGCCAAATGCGGTATCACGTTGAATACCACCGGCACGGCTGGCTCCGGACTCATTGCTGGCTACGTCAATACGGTGAACATTAAAATAACGGCGATAACTTCTGAACGGTTCCTCTTCAAAGAACTTGTTCATAATGTATTCGGCGTCAGTTTTCCATTTCTCTAATTCATTTTTTTTATACCCGTCTCCCAGTAACAGGATATCTACCCGGTTCGCTGACGCGCCGTTGTTGATCAGTGTGGTTCTGGAGTGAGTGCTGAGCGCACTACTTAGTGCGGATATCTGGCGCCGTTGCCCAGGATTGTCGACAGTGTCCAGCAGTTGCAGTGTGGTGTCCGGATACTCCAGATAAAGCTCAATCCGATCAAGGCTTTCAGTTTCCGTATGTGACAGTGTTACAAAGTCCAGGCGCTGATAAAAACGCTCTGCTGTTATCAGCTCGCCGGTATTTTCGTCGAAGGTTTCCCCGCGTATAAACTCATATGCGGAGAGGGTTTCCCAGGTCACATTTGGCCCGTCATAAAGTGCTGCGCGCAGCAACGGCAGATCGGCTTCAGAGCGGACGATGTTCTCGAGTTGTGGGTATTCTGACAGAGGAAACGCTATGGCCCCGAAAACGTCATGTGTCTGGGCTACTGCAGTCTTCGATAGAGCTAGCAGAAAAAACAAAATAAAGCGGGTAGATCTTTTGATCATCATGATTATTATTTCTCGTCCCTGATTAAATTTTGCCCTGAATTTTAAAGACTAAGGACTCAAAGGATACTGCCGAAAGTCATTCTGTGGTTGGAATCGCCGGGTTTATTGACTAAGGCAAGAGCTTGGTGATTACCAATGCCGATGACTTTTTCTCTCAGGGTTGCGGCCGCATGCACGCCGATCTTGAGCTGGCCGGGAAGGGTGCCCAGGAATACTAGAGCTGGCTCGAACTCCCGCTCTATGTTGGATGGTGCACATTTTGTCGCTGCTGGCCACTCTCTGACCGTTTTGGTCTTGATTTTGATGCGTTTTTATGCGATCTGTGGCGCGTTAACAAAGCGTCATCAGACATAGCTAATTGTGATATTTCTGTGATACGACTTGATCCTTTTGCAAATCAGGCATAGCCTTTACGGTCTGACAGACACACTAAACGACGTGCCTCAGTACAACCACATCCGACAATCAAAAAAGAACAGTATTGGAGAACCCTTCCGTGACCCCAAGACTAACCCGTAGACGATTCATCAAGAGCGTCATATTTTCCGGCGCCGCTCTCTCATCGGGGGCGGGATTCTACATGGCGTCGGCCCAGAGCAGGGCTGCTGGGGGCGTTGAACGCCTCGTAAATCTAAACGTTAACGGCCGCTCGCGACCGGTTGACGTACTGCCGCAGGAAACGCTGGCACACACTCTGCGTTACAAGCTTGGGCTGACCGGTACCAAACTCGGTTGCAACCGCGGGGAATGCGGTTCTTGCACAGTCTTGATTGACGATGTAACCAATTATGCTTGCTCTACGCTGACTCACTCCGTGAAAGGCCGTGCAGTGACTACCGTTGAAGGTCTGCAAGCTGCAGATGGCACCCTGCACCCTGTGCAGCAGGCGTTTGTCGACGAGTTGAGCCCACAATGCGGTTTCTGCACCCCGGGTCAGATCATGGCTACTGTGGCGCTGCTGAAAACCAATCCGACACCCACACGCGATGAGGCCCGTCATGCACTGGCTGGCAACCTCTGCCGTTGTGGTGCCTATGATCACTATCTGAACGGCGTGATGCGCGCCTCGGGGCAACTGTCATGACATACAAGCTTATTGGCAAGAACTTCACTCCGCCGGATATCTACGGCAAAGTAACCGGCGAAGCGCGTTACGCAGAAGACTTCAAAAAAGAAGGTATGGTGTTTGCGCGACTGCTGACCAGTCCGCTGCCCGCCGGCCGAGTGGTCAGTATTGATTACTCCGAAGCACTGGCAATGCCAGGTGTGGTGGGCATTCTGACCACCGAAGACCTGCCGCAAGCGCCCGCCCCGGCCAACCCCCCGTTGGCTTCTGACGAAATCACCTTCCTCGGCCAGCCAATCCTGGCAATTGCCGCAGAGACTGAACAGATCGCTGAAAATGCGATCGAAAAAATCCGTATCGAGTTCGAGCGTCGCCCGTTTATTGTCGACCCGCTGGATACACTGGTTGAAGGTGGCCCGAACCCTTACCCCAGAGGTAATACTCTGGTTCGTAACGCGTCTGCGGCTGCAGCGGGTACAACCCAGCTGGGTACCGACGTCGCAGAAATCAAATGGCCTCGTGATGCCGTTAACGCTCTGCGTGCCGGCCGTCACCCGGGTCTGAACCTGCCATGGAGCAACGAGTGGGAATTTGGTGATGTCGATGCCCAGTTCGCTGAGTGCGTGTCCATCGTAGAAGAGCCGTTTGTAACCATTGGTCAAGCTCACCATGCGCTGGAATCCCGTACCGGTATGGCGTACTGGGAAAATGGCCGTTGTTTCTTCCACGGCTCACTGCAGAGCCACACCATTGCCGCAGCACCTCTGTCTGCAATGCTGGGCATTGAAACCAAGGACCTGGTATTCATCAACGAATACACCGGTGGTGGTTTCGGCGGCAAGATTTTCCCGTACCCGATCATGGCCGTAACCGGCCACCTGGCGAAAAAAGTAAATCGTCCGGTGCAGCTGCGTATTACCCGTGAGGAAGAGTTCTATATCGGTCACGCACGTGCCGGTATGCAAGGTTTTATGAAGCTGGGTCTGAAAGCCGACGGTAAAGTGGGCGCGGTAGACCTGGTGATCATTGGTGATGCTGGTTCAGGTGGTGGTGCCAGTGGTCCTGGTTCAGCCAACTTCGTATCCCTGATGCTGCAGCCCGAAGCCATGCGTTTCCGTGGCGTGTCCCTGTACACCAACACCTCCCCACGTGCTGCACAGCGTGGCCCAGGTGAAAACGAGATGGCAACCGCTCTGACTCCGATTCTGGACAAGGCTGCTCGTCAGGCGGGTCTGGATCGTGTTGAAGTTCTGGTGAAGAACGCTCCCAGCCATGACGGTACCATTGGACCACAGCGTGGTGCACTGACTGCATCCTGGCTGCCTGAAGCAATTCGTCAGGGCGCAGAAATGTTTAACTGGGAAGAGCGCAAGCAGCGTTCCGGCCAGCGCAACGGTCATAAAGTGACCGGTGTGGGTGTGGGCATGGGTTATCACTCAGCTGGCGCCAGCGGTTACGACGGTCTGCTGCGTATTGGTACCGACGGCAAACTCTACCTGCACACCGGTGTAGGTAACCTGGGTACCTACTCTTACGCGGCGGTTGTTCGTTCTGCTGCTGAACTGCTCAAAGTTGAGTGGGAAGACTGCGTCATTGTTCGCGGTAACACGGATCTGCACCTGCCATGGAGTACTTTCCAGGCCGGTAGTAACACCATGTTCACCGAAATGCGTACCAACACGGCTGCAGCCAATGATGCGATCCGCAAGCTGAAAGAAATTGCAGCGACCGACTTCGGTGGTTCTGCGGATGATTACGACATTGATGGCAAACGTGTATTCAAAACCAGCAACCCGTCACAGGGTCTGACCTACGCCGAAGCTGCACAGCGTGCAATCGATCTGGGTGGTGAATACAGCGGTCATAGTGCTCCGGAAGGTCTGAACGAGCTGACAGCCCGTTCCGTACAGAACCTGGCTGGCACCGGTTTGATCGGTGTTGCCAAAGACGGTCGTCACACTGGCCTGGTTCCAGCGTTCACCGTTGGTTTCATGGAAATTGAACTGGATACCCTCACTGGTAAATACGACATCGTTGACTACTGTGCAGTGGCCGACTGTGGTGTGATTGTGCACCCGATGGGCTTCAGCCAATCCATGCGTGGTGGTGGAGTCTGGGGTGTAGGCCTGGCGGGTTACGAGCGTCTGGTGTACGACCCTCAAAACGGTCTGCCGGCTAACGTAGGTCTGTGGCAGTCCAAGATCCCGACGTTCCTGGACGTGCCGCTGAATACCCAGCAAGGTGCAACCAATATGCCTGATCCACAGAACCCGATTGGTTCCCGTGGCGTGGGCGAGCCCAGCCAGGGTGCAGGATGTGCGTCACTGGCCAGCGCGATCTCTGATGCGGTGGGCGGACACCACTTCTCACGTGTGCCTGTCACGGCTGACATGATCGTGAACCACGTTGCGAAGATGGATCACTTCATCACCGGCAATCTGAAAACAAATACATTCTGAGGGTTAGACTATGCCATCTTTTGACAATATGCCCGATATGGAGCTCTACCAGCCGGTGCAGATCCAGGACGCGCTCTCGTTAGCTGCCCGTCTTGCTGAGCGCGGCTGGTTGCTTGGTGGTGGCCAGGATACCTACGGTTGGATCAAAGAGCGTAACAAGCGCCCTGAAGCACTGATCGACCTGAATGGTATTGAGGCACTGCGCGGAATTCGCGAAACGGCAGACGGCATCGAGATTGGTGCTCTGACTACACTGACCGAAGTTGCGAGCAACCCGATCGTAACCCAGCGTTATGCGCTGCTGGCCAAGGCTGCCTCCGTGGTAGCCAGCCCGCAGATCCGTAACGTGGGTACGCTGGGCGGCAACGTGGCTCAGGATGTACGCTGCTGGTATTACCGTCGTGGTCTGGACTGCTACCGTGCCGGTGGCAACCTGTGCTACGCCGATACTCCGGAAGCTCAGAACCGCGAGCACGCAATTTTTAATGCCAGCCGTTGTGTGGCAGTAACCCCGAGTGACACTGGCCCTGCGCTGGTTGCTCTGGAAGCACAAATGGTTATCACCAGCTCACGTGGTGAGCGTGTGGTTTCTGCAGCTGACTTCTTTGTAGGTCCGGATGTAAACATTCGTGCTACAACCGTACTGCGTCCAGGCGAAATCCTGACCGCTGTACGTATTCCAGCCAAGTGGGCCAATGCCGAGTTCTACTACGAGAAAGTTGCTGACCGTAACGTTTGGGACTTCGCTCTGGTAAGCATCAATGCGCTGATGCGTATTGAAGGTGGCACCATTGTTGACTCCAGCATTGTCTGCGGCGCTGTGCAGTGCACACCCCGTCGTCTGACCAACGTTGAGAGCGCAATTCGTGGCCGTCCACGTAACGAAGCAACTGCCAATATGGTTGCTGGTATGGCCAGCCAGGGCGCCCGCCCGCTGACTCACAACCAGTTCAAGATGCCAATGATCGACAACCTTGTTACCAAGATGTTGACTGCGTAACTCGCTGTTTGTTCAGCTAAAAAAGGCGACCCTTGGAGGTCGCCTTTTTTTTGGGAGAGAGCCAATGTCACTTTTAACAGCCTCCAGAGTAATGATGTTACTGACAGTTCTGGCAGTCGGAGTCTCCGCCTGCAGCTCATCTTCTCCGCGCTCCGCAGCCATTTTAAATGGTGTGCAGGGAGAGCAGGTCAGCTCAATTTGTTTTAACCGCAATATCAATGACTGGCACGAATTAAGTCCAGGCTCGGTAATTCTGCGCGCCAATCGCAGCGATTATTATCGGGTTGATCTGGTGGGTGTCTGCCAGCCTGACCAAGCCTTTTCAACCATTCAAATCCAGTCCCGTAGTGGCCTTTGCCTGGAGCAGGGTGACCGCATTGGTTTCGACAATGATCTATCCTCTGGTTCCTGCTCGGTTTCCAGAATTTACCGTTGGCTTCCTGCTCCGCTGGATACCACTGGCTCAGAGTAACTCTCACCCTCTAGCCAGAGCCGCGATTTCCCGTATAGTAGCGGCTTCAGAAAAAGCAGAAGCCATTGTATGACGCACCGATTTACGATCACCTTTGTTTTTATCACCCTGCTGATTGACTCCATTGGTTTTGGCATCATTTTGCCGGTGATGCCTCAACTTATTATGAGCGTCTCCGGCGAAGATCTGACGGCCGCTGCCCGTTATGGCGGCTGGTTGATGATGGTCTATGCGTTGATGCAGTTCTTTTTCTCACCGATCATCGGCAACATGTCCGACCGGTTTGGACGTCGTCCGGTGCTGCTGTTTTCCCTGATATTGCTGGGAATTGATTATCTGGTGATGGCTTGGGCGCCAACCTTGATGTGGCTGTTTATCGGCCGTCTCGTGGCAGGTATAGCGGCCTCCACTTACAGCACCTGTTATGCAGTCATTGCCGACACAACACCGCCTGAAAAACGTGCCCAGACATTTGGTCTGGTTGGCGCTGCGTTTGGACTGGGTTTTATTATCGGACCGGTGGTCGGCGGTCTGCTTGGAGAATACGGGGCGCGGGTGCCTTTTTTTGCGGCCGCCGCGTTGGCGTTTGCCAATGTGATGTTCGGCTTTTTTGTAATGCCAGAATCGCTGTCTCCAGAGAATCGTCGACCGTTTGAGCTGCGCCGGGCCAACCCGTTAGGCACGCTGCTGGCACTGCGCAAATATCCGATGGTGCTGGGTATGATCTGTGCCATGTTCTTGTTTATGCTGGGGCACCACGTGCTGCCCAGTACCTGGACTTATTACACCATTGAAAAATTCCAGTGGAGTGAGTCGCAGATTGGCTACTCGTTTGCCTTTGTCGGCGTGCTGATGGTGTTTACGCAGGCTGTGTTGTTGCGCCGCGTGTTGCCCATCATAGGTCAGCACAAAGCAGCCATAGTGGGCTTCCTGTCCTGCACGGTGGCCTTTGTCGGTTATGCCTTTGCCAGTAGCGGATACATGCTTTATGTATTTATGATTCCTGGCGCCTTGCAGGGATTTGTGATGCCATCGGTGAATGCCATGATGTCCAGCCACATTCCGGCCAACTCACAGGGTGAGTTGCAGGGTGGTATGGCCAGTATGAACAGCGTCACTGCCATATTTGGTCCACCGATGATGACAGCTACCTTCGCGTTTTTTACAGCGGATCCTGAGCAGCTTTATTTCCCTGGCGCCTCGTTTGCACTTGGCGCTGTGCTCACCGTTCTGAGCCTGCTGGTATTCCAGCGTGCCGCCGCGCGCTGGAAATAACAGGGCCGGAGGATAGAGTTACGGCCCACGTTTAAGGAATGTAGATTTCGCGCACGTAAAACGGGGTAGAAGTGACACCAGTCAGTTCTTCGCTGCCATCAAACAGGCGTGAGAACAGCGGGCCCTGGGCATGGAATTCTAAGGTGTTGATGCGGTCTGCCTCGGGTAAACCCAGCGCATCTGAGGCCTGATCAATTCTGTAGGTGCGCGTAAAGCCGGTATTTTTGCCGGAGCGCACTACGATACTGGACTGACGACGCACCGGAAGTGCAGGCTGGTAACTCAGCGTCAGTTGAACACGATCGCCGCTTTCGGCAACCATCTCCCAGTTTTCTTCAATTTGACCACTGCTTTCGCCTTCACCGTCACGCAAGCGAACTGCGCGCGCAGTCACAGCTTGCTGGTATACCTCATACGAGCCGCTGCCTTCAGGTGAAATGCCATTGATAGCCAGCGTGCTGTTCTGGCCGCTGGCATCATTGCGGGCCTGCACTGTCATTACCATATAACGGCTGCTGCCAGAGCCCAGCGCTTGGCCTTGGGAATCCAGCACCAGATGGCGGTCCATAAATGTCATCGAGACATTGACCTTGTCAGGCGCATCAGTGGCGGGGGCCACTGACCATCCTGCAGGCAACAGGGAGCGGATTGCCTCAGCGTTCACCCGGAAACCCAGTGAGGTACGTGTTTCTGTACTCCACTCTGCATATGTTTGTGAGCTGTCCTGTGCAACCGTTGTTGCAGTTGTGCAGCACAGTACTGCAGCGATCACCAGTTTTCCGAGTGCCATCATCCGATCCTGTTGTTATTTTGGATTACACGTCTTTCAGCATCTCCAGGTTGCGCACACCGCCTTTGTCGGCGCTGGTCGCAAGCAGGGCATAGGCTTTGAGTGCAGGAGTGACTTTACGTTCACGTACTTCTGCCGGTTTCCAGGCCTGTTTGCCTTTTGCGTTCATGGCAGCGCGGCGGCTGGCCAGTTCGGCGTCGTCTACCACAAGGTCAATGCGGCGGTTGGGGATATCAATACGGATATGATCACCCGGCTGTACCAGTGCAATGGTTCCGCCTGAGGCTGCTTCCGGAGATACGTGACCAATCGACAGGCCAGAGGTGCCGCCAGAGAAACGACCGTCGGTCAGCAGCGCACAGGCTTTACCCAGACCTTTGGATTTCAGATAGCTGGTCGGATACAGCATTTCCTGCATGCCTGGGCCACCTTTGGGACCTTCGTAGCGGATCACAACCACTTCACCGGGTTTGACTTCGTCAGCCAAAATGCCTTTTACAGCAGCGTCCTGACTTTCGAAAATGTGAGCTGGGCCTTCAAATACCAGTATGGAGTCATCAACGCCGGCGGTTTTAACCACGCAGCCGTCTTCTGCCAGGTTGCCACGCAGAACTGCCAGACCACCTTCCAGTGAGTAGGCGTTTTCCAGTGAGCGGATGCAACCGTTGGCGCGATCACCGTCCAGAGAGGTCCAGCGTGTGGACTGGCTGAACGCTTCCTGTGTTGGAATACCTGCCGGGCCAGCACGGAAGAACTCTTTCACTTCTTCCGTCGGGTTCTGCATGATGTCGTAGCGTTTTAACGCATCGGCCAGCGTCGGGCTGTGAACTGTCGGCACGGACGTGTCGAGCAGGCCGGCACGATCCAGCTCACCCAGAATGCCCATGATGCCACCGGCACGGTGTACATCCTCGATGTGATACTTCGGCGTATTGGGTGCCACTTTGCACAGCTGTGGCACTTTGTGAGAAATCTCATCAATGGTGTGCAGATCAAAATTGGCTTCGGCTTCCTGCGCTGCGGCGAGCAAGTGCAGGATGGTGTTGGTGGAACCACCCATCGCGATGTCCAGTGTGATTGCGTTGCGGAAAGCGGCTTCGCTGGCAATAGAGCGCGGCAGTACAGAGGCATCATCCTGTTCGTAATAACGGCGGGTAATGTCCATTACCACACGCGCTGCATCCAGGAACAACTGCTTGCGGTCAGAGTGTGTGGCCAGCGTAGTGCCGTTGCCTGGCAGGGACAGACCAATGGCTTCGGTCAGACAGTTCATAGAGTTGGCGGTAAACATGCCGGAGCAGGAGCCACAGGTGGGGCAGGCACTGCGCTCGTATTCTTCAACCATTTCGTCGCTGGCGCTGCTGTCAGCAGCAATGACCATGGCATCAACCAGATCCAGTTTGTGACCAGCCAGTTTGGTTTTGCCGGCTTCCATCGGGCCACCGGAGACAAATACCGTCGGGATGTTCAGGCGCAGAGCCGCCATCAACATGCCAGGGGTAATTTTGTCGCAGTTGGAGATACAGACCAGAGCGTCGGCACAGTGCGCATTGGCCATGTACTCAACAGAGTCGGCAATAATTTCACGTGACGGCAAGCTGTACAGCATACCGTCGTGACCCATCGCAATACCGTCATCCACTGCAATCGTGTTGAACTCTTTGGCTACACCACCGTGTTTTTCAATTTCGCGGCACACCAGCTGGCCCAGATCTTTAAGATGCACGTGTCCCGGCACAAACTGGGTGAAGGAGTTGACTACCGCGATAATAGGTTTGCCAAAGTCTTCAGATTTCATGCCGGTGGCACGCCACAATGCGCGCGCGCCGGCCATATTACGACCATGGGTAGAGGTGAGCGATCTCAGTTTGGGCATGTTGACTCCGGTCTTGCGGTTATTCGGAATTTCGAGGGCCGCAGCATAACATTTTCTGCTCAGCTCCGCCTATTCCAGGCCAGTCAGCGTAAATACCAGCTGTTGTTCATCGGTGAGCTGGAAGCGCACATTACGCCACATGACTTCGCCGTTTACGTAAATCTCGGGAATCGTCAGCTCGCCGGTGTTGTTATTAAACACGGACATAGTGTCAAGTCGCTGAGGCAGCGGGAACATGCGGGTTGGGTCAAGTTTGACAATCAGCTGCGGGTCTTCGCTGGTTAATACCATTTCTACGGACATCAAACCCAGTGCGCCGGCGTCTACAAAGGTGCGCAAACGACCGGTTCCAGGTTTGAATTCCGCCACTACACCGTCGGTGCTACCGGCGACTTCCATATTCAAGTACACCAGATTATCGCGGCGTAACGGTGGGGTTGTGTAGTTTCTTGTCGGGAAAAAATCCCAGCCAGTGATCAAGCGCACAGGTTGAAGCCCTGCAATGGCATTGACCACATTCATCCCATCACCCAGTACGTGACCAAATACGGAATAACCACCGTTGTCATTGTCCAGGAAGGTGTTGTTACCCAGATTGATAAACCACTGGTTGGTAGCGCTGTGCGGGTTGCCGGGCAGCTTCGCCATGGCAATAGTCCCGCGCAGGTTGGATCGACGTGGTTCATTAACAATGGGGTTGCCAGCCTCTATTTCGTAGAAAAACTGGATATCTTCATAAAAGGTGTAACCGCCACCCTGAATCACAAAATTCTGCGCCAGTCTGTGCACAATAGTGTCGTTGTACAGTCCGCCATTCACATAACTCAGGAAGTTATTAACGGTGATAGGTGTCACCTCATCATACAGTTCCAGATAGAAGTCACCGAGGGACGTATTGACCCTGACAACAGTACCCGCACTTGCGGAAAGAGGTACCAGTAGCGCCAGGTACAACAACAGGGACAAGGTCGATCTTGAGCGTAACAACATTTTTTATTCCTTCTACTACGTCAAAAACAGCCCCGTACTATACAGGTAAAAGCCTTTTTATGGGAAAAATTCCCGCGTAATTTTCCCTGGCCAATCTCTATTTCTGTTCATAAGCAATGAATTTTTTCTTGGTTCGTATGCAGAAACACCGTTGATAAAGTGCGCCCATTCCAAACGCCCACAGATTTTTATAACACTATCAATGAGGAAATTTGCATGAAAACCATTGTGAATATCGCCGTGCTGGGTTTTGCCTCCAGCATTGCTTTAAGCGCTGCAGCGCAAACGGGTACGACCACTTCTGCGCAGGTTACCAGCGCACAAGCGGGTGCTCTGGTCAGCTCCGGTGGTATTGAAGAAATCCGTATCACCTCCCGTCGTCGTGACGAATCCGCACAGGAAGTACCGATTCCGGTAACCATTGTTGATGGTGATCTGGTTGCCGATACCGGTGGTTTCAACGTTAACCGCATCAAGGAACTGATCCCGTCTGTACAGCTGTACTCATCCAACCCGCGCAATACTGCCATCAGTATTCGTGGGCAAGGTACAACCTTTGGTCTGACCAACGATGGTATTGATCCGGGTGTGGGTTATTACATTGATGGCGTATTTTTTGCGCGGCCGGCCATTACTACGATGGACTTTGTGGATGTAGAACGCATCGAAGTACTGCGTGGGCCACAAGGCACGTTGTACGGGAAAAATACAACAGCTGGCGCCTTTAACGTAACAACCTTGAAGCCGCAGTTTGAAAATGCTGCCCAGGTTGAACTGAGCACAGGTAACTACAATTTCCGTCAACTCAAAGGTACATTCACTGGCGGGCTGACCGATACGCTGGCAGGTCGAGTGTCATTTACGACTACTGAACGTGAAGGTACGCTAACAAATGTTCGTACCGCTCAGGATATTAATAACATTGAAAACTGGGCTGTGCGTACACAGCTGTTATGGACGCCAGGCGACAGAACCGAAGCGCGTCTGATTGCGGAACTGACGCGTCAGGACCCGGTAGGTTATGCACAAGTGTTCGCTGGATCGGTAAAAAACAATCGTTCTGAGTACCGTCAGTTCGAGAACATTATTGCTGATCTGGGTTATGAGCCCGCCAGCCGTGATCCTTTTGATCGCGTCATTGATCACAACTCCGATTGGCGCTCCGGTAATGACATTGGTGGTGTGTCGCTGAACATTGACCACCAGATTTTCGGAGGGACGTTTACCTCTACCACGGCCTACTATTTCTGGGACTGGCGTCCGAACAACGATCGTGATTTCCTGGGTTTGAATGCACTGGCGCTGTCACAGGCTCCGTCCGAGCATGAGCAAATAACACAGGAATTTCGTTGGGCGGGCGATGTCAGCGAGAACGTGTCAGGTGTAGTAGGTTTGTTCGCTATTCAGCAGGAACTGAATTCTGCTCCGTATCACCGCGAAGAGTTGGGCCCTGATCAATGGCGTTTTGTTTCTCCGAACGCAGCATCTGAAGCGCTGTACCGCACGCCAGGTCTGCTGGCGGGTGTAGGTACAGACAGCAGCCCGGGTCTGAAAACCAACAGTTATGCCTTGTTCGGGCAGCTGGACTGGCGTCTGAACGACAGACTCAGTTTGTTGACCGGTCTGCGCGTAAACTACGATGAAAAAGACGTGAACTTCCAACGTAAGGTCAGTGGCGGTGCGCCGCTGACAGATCCTGCACTGCAGGCAATTCGCAGATCGCAGTACAGCAACCAGTCCTTCACAGCCACTATTGATGACGACAACGTCACCGGTACGCTGACACTGAACTACGCGCTGACCGATGCTGTGAATGTGTATGGCACTTACAGCACAGGATTCAAGCCGGTAGGTTTGAATCTGGGTGGTCTGCCAACTGACAGCGGTCGAATTATGACTGAACTGGCGGTGATCAAACCTGAGTACGTACAGCACTATGAACTCGGCGTAAAAACCAGTCCGCTGCCGGGCGCTGTACTGAACTTTGTGGTTTACCAGACTGATATCGAGGATTATCAGGCTCAGGTACAAACTGCTGATATCGGTGTAAACCGTGGCTACCTGGCAAACGCTGAAGAAGTACGCGTAAAAGGTTTTGAAGTTGATGGTCGTCTGGTACTGGGCAACCTGACCCTTCAGGGTGCATATGCTTACACGGATGGACGTTATGTATCGTTCACCAACGCGCCGCTGCCGCTGGAAGAAGTGGGTTCCTCTGTGGCGTTCAGAGATGTATCCGGTGGTTTGCTGCCAGGTATCTCCAAACATGCCGTGTCACTGGGTGGTGAATACAGCCTGGCGGCTTCACTGTTTGGGCAGCAGGGTGAGTTTTTTGTGGGTGTGGACAGCTACTACCGTTCAGAGTTCTCTTCCAGTCCATCACCGTCGCGTTACCTGAACGTGGATGGTTACACACTGCTGAATGCTCGTGCTGGTTTCCGTGCCAGCGAGAACTGGACCGCGTTTGTATGGTCGCGTAACTTGACGGACAAGAACTACTTTGAACAGTTGTTGCCGGGTGCTGGTAACTATGGTCACTATGCAGCAGTGCTGGGTGACCCACGTACCTGGGGGGCACACTGCGTTACGATTTTTAATATGGAATAGCGGATAAATAAAAAAGGGTCGATGCATAAACACATCGACCCTTTTTTTATCAGCAGCAAGCTGGATTATTGCGCGGCCTGGAACTCGACGTGGATTTCCAGTTCGATGTCGTCACCAACACCAAACGCAACCAGGTTATCCATACCAAAATCGGAACGTTTCACAGAGGTTGTTGCCGCAAAACCCAAGGTGTTGCGACGGGTCAGGAAGTTGCGACCCCCTCCGTTGAAGTCCACATTCAGCTCGACCTGTTGGGTAACACCCATCAGCGTCAGGTCGCCTGCAAACACAAAGGAGTTCTCATCAACATTGCGTACCAGCGAAGTACTGCGGAAAACAATTTGCGGGAACTGTTCAACGTTGAACCAGTCAGCACCACGCAGATCATTTTCGAAGGACTCGTTGTTTACGTCCAGAGACGCCGCATCAATGATCACCTCAACACGTGAGGCTTCCAGATTGGCCGGATCAAAATCCAGTGAAGCATCAAAGTCATTAAAACGGCCAATGTAGGACGAGAAGCCCAGATGATTGACTTTCCACAGCAGTGACGCGTGTGTTTTGTCGAGTGTGTAAGCGCCGCCACGCATTTCTGCCACGTTGGTATCAAAGTCCGGTGTCAGAATGCGATCACAGGACACCAGCAGCGCTGAACAAGCCAGCGCTGCCGAAATCCGGCTCAGTTTTTTCAGAGTTGGAGACATTATCTGTTTATCCTGTTATCCATTACTGGGGTTTGGCGTAAACATCCACAGCAACCACCACATCATTAGGGATAGCCGAGGTGTTGGCGAAATAACCCATGCCGACGTTGAAATCCAGACGCTTGACGATCACTTCGCTGGTCAGATGGAAGCGATCACCTTCGATTTCCAGAGTAAACGGGAACACAATCGGTTTGGTCTGGTCACGCACAGTCAGCATACCTTCTGCCGTAAACGCATTTACAGCATCCAGCGAGCATTTTTCGGCAACAAAACGTGCAGTGGGGAACTGATCAACGTCGAACAGTTCAATATCCAGCATGTAGCTTTTGGTTTCTTCGTCTGCCACGTCAATATCAGCAATTGGAATTACCACTTCAAACTTGCATGCAGCTGGATTGGCCGGGTCGATGTCGAAGGTCGCCTGAATGTTCTTGAACTCACCCTGGTACGGAGTACCAGAGTAAGAATATTTGAACACAACGGTGGAGCCTTCCGGATCCATCACCCAGTTGGCAGCCTGTGCTGAAATACTTGCTGCCAACATGACTGGCGCAATTGCCATGGTTTTGATCAGTTTACGCATTTACTACTACTCCTGAACTCATATTACGGAAGTGTATAAACAACCAGTTCCGACGCACGGCCTTGTCCGCTGACCACCATGCCGAGATACTGTTTGCCGTTGTGTTCATAAGTGAACGGTTGACCAGTCTGTGTACCGGGCATTTCAATTTCAGCCACGATCTCGCCGGTCTGTTTGTTGTGTGCACGCAGTTTGGGTCCACCACCAACACCTTCACCTGCAAACAGAAGAGTTTTGGTCAGCAGCAAGCCGGAACGGGTTTCAACACCGGTACGTGGAATGTCCAAACCCTGCAGCGCCGGGTTGTTGGCAATGGCAGGCGGTGTATCGCCGTTGGCGACCATCCATTTGTGTTCACCTTCCACCATATCGATACCGGTGATGCGACCATATGGCGGCTTCACAATGGGCAAGCCCATCGCACGTGGAATACGCACGCCCAGCGCCATACTGAAGTCGACATCAGAACGCTCGTCCTTGGCTACGGACAAGGCAGCAACCACGGTGCGTGACGGCACATATAAAGACCCGGTTTCCGGATCAAATGCTGCACCCTCCCAGTTTGCGCCACCGGTTGCGGATGGCAGGCTCAATGTACCCTGCGTTCCATCTGGCGCATTGGCCAGTGAAGGCGGTGAGTACAGGTTGGTACCCAGTCTGAAAGGTTTAACCGCTTCCAGTGCTGCTGCTTTGATTTCCGGCGTGAAATCTACCAGATCGTCTTCAGTGATGCCCTGACGGTCAAATGCGGCCGGACGGGTCGGGAATGGCTGGGTTGGAGAATACCACTCGCCTGGTACGTCACCGGCAGGTACGGGTCGCTCTTCGATTGGCCAGATCGGCTCGCCGGTTTCGCGGTCGAAGGTGTACACAAATGCCTGTTTGGTCACTTGCATCAACACTTTGCGGCCGTTAGGCAGGTCAGCCAGAATCGGAGCGGCAGGAGTGTCCCAGTCCCAGATATCGTGATGGATCAGCTGGTAGTGCCATTTACGCTCACCGGTTTTGACATCAACAGCCACAACGCTGCTGGTAAACAGGTTGGCGCCCGGACGGTCTCCGCCGTAACGGTCTCCGGTGGCCGCTTCTGTCGGCAGGTAGACCAGCCCCAGTTCCGGGTCACCAGACATCGGAGCCCAGACACCGGCGTTACCGGAAATTTCTGCTCCATCACCTAACCAGGTCTCGCTGCCGGGTTCGCCAGCTTCCGGGATGGTTTTAAAGGTCCACAGGTGTTCGCCGGTGCGCACATCATAGGCGCGCACGTCACCTTTGACGTTGTACTTTGATGGCGGACGCATGGAAACGGCCATGGCCGGGCCGACCACAACAACGTTATTCATCACAAACGGAGGCATGGATGAGCCAATATCGATATCTTCACGGCCCTGACCCAGGCGCAGCCCCTGATGCATGTCGATGATGCCGTTGTCGCCAAAATTTGGATCTGGCAGACCGGTTTTTGCATCCAGGGAAACCAGGTGGAAACCTGGAGTAATAGTCAGAATACGAGCCTCGTCACCGTTACGCCAGAAAGCCACGCCGCGGCCGGAACCTTTACGGGGGGCGGCATCAAATCGAGCGCCTTCCTGTGCGCGCCATTGCCACAAGATCTGGCCGTTGGTGGCATCAACGGCAACGATGTCGCGCTGAGAGCCAATTGTGGTGTAAAGAACGCCATCAACTTCCAGTGGAGTAAAGGTGGCACCAAATTCTGGTTGATGACCGAAGTTTCCAGTGGGCAGTCGCCATGCAATCTGGAGCGAGCCTACGTTCGATGCATTAATCTGATCAAGAGGTGAATAACGCTGCGCGAACATGTTGCCGTTGTAGTCCGGCCAGTCACCTGCGTATACATCTGTGCCTGATTGGGCAAGAGCCGTCTGGGCGCTTGCCAGGGTGCCAGCACTCAGGATCAGCGCTGACAATAATCTTTTGTTTCTTATCATTCTTATCTCCCTGAAGTTCGCATCTGAGGGTTGCGCTATATAGCCGGTCCGACCTTGCTTTTCCGGCTACTGTCTGTAAAAGGGGCAGCAAATGGAAATTTATTAGGGATTTTTGGTCAGAAACGGACGCCGAAAGAATAAGCGATCAGGTCATAGCAGTGCAAGGTGACAATCCCTGTATATGACGAACTATAAGTGCTATGCGTCGATTGATGGATCAGTCGGTTATGTAGGGATAAAAAAGCCCCACACAAGGTGGGGCTTTTTTATTACTCGGTTTGTATCGGAAGCGGTTGATTAGAACCGCTTGGTTACTGCGAGCTGGAATGTACGTCCCAGCGGGCTGCCAATACGTGGGTCATAACCCATTTCCTGGCGTGACTCTGGCGGCATCTCATCCATCAGGTTGTCAATAGATGCTGTCACAGTGGCGTCCCAGCGAGTCAGGTCATAGGTGTAGTGCAGATCCAGAGAGATCCAGTCTTCACCATAAACACCGTACAGGCTTGGGCCGAAAGGATTGGTTGTGCCTGGCTGACGACCTGCTGGTGTCAGAGCGGCATCACCTACACGGCTGCCATCGGCGTTGAAGAAACGGTCATCCTTCACACCTTTGATGTACATCGCTTGCAGACGGACGTTGTGATCACCTTCTGAATAGTTGGCAGTCAGGTTACCACGCCATTCGGACACTGCGTTTGCGATGGTCGCAAAGTTCAGGAAGCCCAGACGGTCAGCGCCCGGATCAATGGTGTAACCGTCGAGCACAGTTTCTGTGTAACGGAACTTGTTGATCTTGGTAGCAGTGGCGCTCAGGGTCAGGTCACCGCGGAAGGCTGGCATGCTGTAGCTGCTCTGGATGTCAAAACCGGCTGTCAGCTGACCAGGGCCGTTACCGGTATCGGTACGAATCTGGGCAAAGTCATTGGCGGTAGTGACACCCTGCACACAGGCACCGTTAAAGATCACGCGGCCGGCCAGCGGGTGGGAACAGTTTGCCAGAGCAGAACCGTTAGTTGGAACAGCACCTGAACCTGACGGTGGGATGCTGAACACGGCGCTTGCGATCTGGTTAACCGATGCCAGCAGACCCAGTTCGTCTTCGGTTTCGATATTGAAGAAGTCAACAATAAAACGGAAGTCGTGGTCGGCTGCAAAACCAGACGATTGCCAGATTGCACCAGCGCTCCAGACGGTTGCTGTTTCCGGTTCGATATTGGAAGCAGTCACTGTCTGAGATCCGCGCCAGTTACCACCAGCGATGGTGTAGCTGGCTGTACCGTTGCTGACTTCGCCCGGAATAATGTCCGCGCCAGGCGCCTGGTAGTTGGTGCCGTAGGAGCCACGCAGCGAGAAATTGTCGGTGACAGTCCACTGACCGGAAACCTTGTACACAGTAGCATCCAGGCCGATGGAGAACTCTTCATAACGCGCTGCAGCTGACAGGTAAACATTGTCCAGCAGCGGAATACTCAGCTCGCCGAATACGGAGGTCTGATCCTGAGTGCTGCGGTCCGGAATGTTGGTTGCAAAGAACTGGAACGGACCGGGTGCATCAGGTGTACAACCGTTGTACAGAGGGTCAGATGGATCACGCGGTACCTGGCCTTCAGACGCCGGGTTCTGACACGGTGTCATGCCGTTGTACAACGGATCCGGGACCTGTTCGGTGTTTTCAGTGCTACGCCATTGTGCACCCAGCGCCCAGCCCATGGTGCCACCCGGCAGTTCCAGCGGAGTTTCACCGCTGAATACGGCATCAAAAGTGACGTTATAGTTCAGGTCACGTGATGCGCGCGGGTTAAACAGCCACTCGATCAGCTCATCTGAGTTCTCTGCTCCAGGTACATAGCTGGGGTTAGCCAGGCCCAGTACCGGTTGCCCAGAGAAGTTGGAGGCAAACGGGTTGTACCACATACAACCTGCTGAACCTGCCATTGCAGGGTTCTGTGTGCCAAAGCGATTCGGGTTCTGATCCGGTACATTACAGTTTGGACCACCAAATCCGTTGAGCGCCTGCTGCACGCGATACAGCATCATGTCCGGGCTGTCAGCATAAAGCTGGGTTTGGTTATAGGTTGCAGCGATGTCATAACTGATGCCATTGCTGTATTCACCTTCGAAACCCGCCACCAGGTGCGCAAACTTGTTACGGATTTTGCTTGGTGTGGCGTATTTACCCTTTTCTGCAAACGTATCCAGACCACCGTGCGCAAAGGCACGATAGGTTATCGGTGTAAAACCCTGGGTAACGGCATAAGCAGGGTTGTTGGCAAAACCGGTGCGCTGGACAAAATCAGCTACGAACGGGTTGGTTTTTGGTACATACAACTGGTAGGTCGCGCCACTGGCCATCGCAGGGCCGCGGATTACCGGCTGTGACGGTGAACCATACTGGTATGGCGTGTCGACCATGGAGTACGCCGCACGTGCGTAGAACGAAGAGCGGTCACTGATTTCGGTTTTGATCTGGCCGTAGAGGCGATAGATGTCGTTATCTGAAACCAGGTTGTAGTACGGAATGTAGTTGTAGGCGCAGCTGTAGTTGTTTACGTAAATGCCGCCAACTGCTTCACAGGAACTCTGGGTGTAGTCGGAAATGACGCCACCGGTCGGAGAGCCCCAGTCACCGTTTGCGGTGGAGGAAGCTGGATTGTATGTTTGTGTTGCTGGCAAAGCGCCACGAGGCAACCATCCGGCCAGGTTGGTCAATGTTGACCAGGGGGCCGGGTTGACCCAGTAAGGCTGGCTGGTAAATGAACGGTCAGTCGGGTCCAGGCGTGAACGGTGTTCCCATTGTGCTGCCACAATGACGTCGGTATTGTCGCCACCAAAGCCTGTGATAACGCCGAGGCTGTAATCACCAGCAGAGCCGTCAATGGCTTTATAGGATGATTGCACTTCGGTGCCATCAAAGCTGTCGCGGCTGATGAAGTTCACAACGCCACCGGTGGCGTCAGCACCGTATGTTACTGCAGCACCGTCCTTCAGGATTTCGGTACGTGCCAGTGCAATGGTCGGGATAACAGAGGTGTTTTGTGTAACACGGCGGCCATTAAACAGGGACAGTGTTTTGTCTGAACCGATACCGCGCAGGTTATAGGTGACGCTACCGGTGTTGCCAGCGCCGCCGAAGTAGTAGGACTCACCTGTAGTGGCGCCTGCGATACTCAGGCTTTTTGCAAAATCGAGAGCAGAAGGTGAGCCTGACAAGGCCAGGTCGTCCTGTGAATACACTTCCACTGGAAGTGCGGCGTCGACCGGGGTGCCGCGGATCAGGGATCCGGTAACAACAACCTCTTCAATTTCAGGTGTTTGTTGTGCGAAGGCCAGTGTGGGTGCAACAAGTGAAACACAAGCTATGCACCGGTAAAGCTCTTTCAACTTCATCGGGTTTCCCCCCCTTTATCTATTACGTCATTTTTATTGTTACTGCTTTTGTTGAGACTGTTTTTCAGCAAATTCCTCAAAGGCTTTTGCTGACTCTCAGTTACAAAAAAAGCAAAGCTGCACCCGATTTTTAACGCCGTTCAGGTCCCGCCAGCTGCGGTTGTAATAGTAATACTCAGCCCTACCACCCACGCTTAAGTGAGTCTTGATCAGCCACGAATGTGCAATTCTTTGCTTTTTATTCTTATAAACCAATGGCAGACGGTAAAACAAATCGAACGGTAGGTTGTTACCTAAATTCACAGAATGAAGGGTTTGTTACCTTTAATAACACTATGTTTTGCAAAGTATTATGCCCGATCGATCGTTCGAAGCTTAAACCAAGGTTATTTATGCAGTCAAATATTGTTGCAATTGACTGTCGATTCCATAGTGGTTAAATCGACGATAAAAGGATGATGGTTGTGGCGGGATTCCTTTGGGGGAAAATAACAATGAGCAAACAAACACTTTTGATTGGTACACGCAAAGGCGCGTGGACGTTTAGCCGCAACAGTCTCAGTGATCCATGGAAAGTTCAGGGGCCCTGGCATCTGGGCGCAGTGGTCAGTCATTACGTCGCTGACCCGCGACATCCGGGCAAGCGCCTGATGTCGGTTGGCAGTGGCCACCTGGGGCCATCTGTTTTTATTTCCAATGATGGTGGACACAGTTGGCAGGAAGCTGCGCGACCGCCAGCGTTCAGCAAAGTGGCCACAGAAGAGGGTGAGCGCAGTGTCGATCATGTGTTCTGGCTCACACCCGGTCATGCCTCAACACCGCAGGTCTGGTACGCAGGGACGTCCCCGCAGGGACTGTTTCGCAGCAATGATGGCGGCAACCACTGGGAAGAAGTAAAGGGCTTCAACCACCATGCGGATTTTTTCCAGTGGCGCGGCGGTGATAAGGACGGCACGCCAGATGGCCCAAAGTTGCATTCGGTGATAGTGGATCCCTCAAACCCGCAGCATTTATTGGTAGCTATGTCCAGCGGCGGCATTTTTGAATCCTTTGATGAAGGGCAGACCTGGTCAGCTTTGAACAAAGGTGTGGCCATGGACTTTTATCCACCCAAAGATGATGGCAGTGAATACGAATTTGGTCATGACCCGCATTGCCTGGTTATGCATCCGCTTCACAACCAGCGTCTGTATCACCAGAATCACTGTGGCCTGTATCGCATGGATCGTGACCAGTCGGATGTCTGGCAGCGTATTGGCGATAACCTGCCCAGGGAGGTGGGTGATATCGGTTTTCCGATTGTGGTGCATCCACACAATCCTGATTGTATATGGGTGTTTCCAATGGATGGTTCCGGGCAATGGCCACGCACCAGCCCGGATGGCAAGCCAGCCGTATTCTGCAGCCGTGATGGTGGCGCCAGTTTTATCAGACAGGATCGTGGATTTCCGGCTGAGCAGGCCTGGTGGACCGTCAAGCGCCAGTGTATGGCAGTCACTGGCACTGACTGCGCCAGTGTGTTCCTGGGGAATACGCAGGGTCAGATATGGGGCAGTGATGATGAGGGTGAAAGCTGGCAATGTCTGGTCAGTCATCTGCCACAGATTTACGCCCTGGAGGTGGTCGAAGAATCGTGATACGGGTTTATCTGCCGAGCCAGGTCGACAGTTATTGTGGTGGTGAGCGCGAACAGTTTATCGAGGCCAATGGTATCCACACGCTGTCCGACGTGATGGATGCGCTGGAGCAACGTTTTAGTGGCATCCGCTTCCGGCTGGTTGATGAACACAATGCTATTCGTCGGCATATTGCCATGTTTGTGGGTGAGCGCATGGTGCACACCTTATTGGTGCCGGTAGTTGATGGGGACAGAGTATAGATTGTCGGCGCACTGAGTGGAGGTTAAGCTTACGCCGTATCAGCACGACCACCACTAAAAAAACAAGAAGGCTCATAGAGCCAGCGGAGCACCCATGAAGCAGTTGTCTCGATCCGGATCTACCCATGCACTTTTATTTTCCGCGTTGGCATTGGCCTGGCCGTTGCTGGTTTCTGCGCAGGCGCCAGCAGTGCCAGGTTTTGAAGGGGCCAATCCAGATTCACTGGGACTGTCGTCAGAAAAACTTCAGGAAGTCACTGCTGCCTTACAATCCCATATTGATGCCGGTGATATTCCCGGCGTTGTTGCTGCCGTGATAAAAGATGGCAAACTGGTGTATGCCGAAGCGCTGGGATTCAAGCATATTGGTGAACAGCGCCCGATGTCTTTTGATGCGCTGTTTCGCACCTACTCGATGACGCGTCCGATTACATCTACCGCAATTCTGATTCTGCACGACCGCGGTTTGTTAAACGTCAACGATCCGGTGCAAAAATATCTGCCACAGTTTGCTGATCAGGCAGTGTTGCAGGATGCCAGCCGTGCGGATGTGCGTGAAATAAGGGCGCGTAATGGGGATGTCACCATTGCCCAGTTGCTGACCCATACCTCCGGACTGGGAGATCGCAATAGCGCCTTGTACCGCGCCAATAATGTTCACAGTTATGACCAGACCCTTGCCCAGGTTGTGGACAACGTTGCAGCATTGCCGCTATTTGAGGATCCAGGCACAGCCTACCGCTATGGCCTGCATGCAGAGGTGCTCGGTCGCATTATTGAAGTGGTGTCCGGTCAGGACATTATGAGTTTTTATCAGCAGGAACTGTTTGAACCACTGGGTATGACGGACACGGTGTTTTATGTTGATGACAGTCGCCGCGAGCGTTTGGCCACGGTGTACCGTCCCGATGCCGAAGGTCGCTTGCGCCCACACGAAATGGAGCACATTCCGGTCACCGAGCCACGTGCGTTGACCAGCAGTGGTGTAGGCCTGGTCTCTTCTACCGCCGATTTTCTGCGCTTTTCACAGCTGTTTCTCGATGGTGGCTTGGCCCCGGACGGGCGCCGCATTCTGAGTGAAGAAGCGGTGCGTATGGCTGCAGAAAATGCCGTGCCGGATGCACTGATGCCGATTGGGCCCTCCGGTTATTGGGCCGGTTCCGGTTGGTCACTGGGCGGGTTTGCGGTGGCGCTGGATCCATCAGCCTACAACCACACGGTTAATCTGGGCGAGTTCTGGTGGGATGGTTCTGCCGGCACACGTTTCTGGATTGATCCTGAACAAAACATGATCAGCATTGTGATGGCGCAGGTCTCACCTGCGGGTGGTAATGGATTCCGCGAGCGCTTCAAAACACTGGTGTATGAAGCACTCGCGGATTGAGGATTCAAGCACGCACCATCAGCTCTGGCCGAGTCCGTAAACTGGCAATTGCCAGTAACGGATATCGGTGCCAAAACGTTGTTTCAGAGTTTGTGTGATACCGGGTACGTCATCTTCATTCATCAGGATTTCAAACTGCACCCGTTTGCGCCGGCCGGTGACCTGTTCGGTCACCGTCAGGTCGCCACGGGAACCGTGGCCATAGACGGTCAAGGAGCTGAACTCCTCAATCGCCGGATGGGTCAGCAGATAGTCCACAACGTCCTCTTCCAGTGCAGGTGAGGCATTGAGTACCAGCATGGTGATTGTAGTTGTCATGATCAGATCCCTCCGGCGTTGGTGGCGGTATCACGATGAAAGCGGCGATAAACAATCGGCAGCAGGAACAGTGTCAACAGCGTTGAACTGATCAGACCGCCAATCACTACAATCGCCAGTGGCTTCTGGATTTCTGACCCGGGGCCACTCGCCAGCAGCAACGGCACCAAACCAAACGCACAGATGGTGGCGGTCATCATTACCGGGCGCAGACGGCGCATGGCACCTTCCTGCACCACCTGCGCAATTGCCATGCCCTTGTCTGCCAGATGATTAAAGTGGGACATCATCACCACGCCGTTGAGTACCGCAATACCGAGCAGGGCAATAAACCCTACCGAGGCCGGCACGGACAGGAACTCGCCGGTTAACCACAGCGCAATCAGGCCACCGGTCATTGCAAACGGAATATTCGACAGAATAATCAGCGTCTGTTTGACAGAGTGGAAGGTCATAAACAGCACCAGCGCAATCAGTAATAACGCCACCGGAATCACCAGGCTCAGGCGCGCGGCAGCGCGTTGCTGGTTCTCAAACTCGCCGCCCCATTCCAGTGTATAACCTTCAGGCAGGGTCATCTGTTCACCGATCACCATGCGTGCTTCATCCACAAATCCCACCAGATCGCGGCCTTCCACGTTGGTGCGGATCACGGCAAAACGCTGGCTGTTTTCGCGGTTGATGCCGACCGGGCCTTCAACGCGCTCAATCCGTGCAATGTCCGCCAGCGGAATAAAACCACCATCCGGCAAGGCAATCAGGTTGTTGCGCATCAGGGTCAGACCGTCACCGCGCACTTTGTCGAAGCGGATCATCAGTGGAATACGTGCACTGCCTTCAATCACCGTGCCCACATTGAGTCCTTCAATTTCAGCACGCAGACGACGTTGCAGTTCATCAGCATTCAGGCCGAGCTGACCGGCACGCTGACGGTCAATCACAATCTGAAGATACTGGGCACCTTCATTGATGGTGGCGATGGTATCGATGGCGCCATCAACGCCGGACACGGTGTCTGCAATGCGCTGGGCGTATTCGTTTAACTCATCGAGATCGGTGCCAAACAGTTTGATGGCCACATCACCACGTGAACCGGTCAGCATTTCTGATACACGCATGTCGATGGGCATGGTGAAGCCGTAGTTCAGCCCCTTGAACTTGTCCATCACTTCGCGCAGATGTGTTTCCAGTTCGGCAGTTTCCCTGACGCGCCATTCTTCGCGCGGACGCAGGTGCAGGAAGATATCGGTTTCATTCAGGCCCATCGGATCCAGACCGATTTCGTCGGAACCGGTACGCGAAACCACGCGCAAAATTTCCGGTACTTCGGCCAGCAGCGCCTTCTCCACCTGTTGAATCAGATGGGTCGAGGTCGCCAGGTTGATCGAAGGAATGGTTTCCACCTGAATGATGATGTCACCTTCATCCATGGTCGGCATAAAGGTTTTGCCCACGCGGGGGAAAATCGCCACGGTCACAATTAGCAGCGCAGCCGCAATGCCCAGAATATAAACTGGACGATTCAGGGCTTTTTCCAGCAGTGGTTTATACACACGCAATAAATTGCGTGCCAGCCAGGGTTCTTCGTGGCCCTCGGCTTTGATCAGGAAGGAAGCGATCACCGGAATGATGGTCAGCGACAGGATCAGTGAGCCCACCAGTGCAAACACAATGGTCATGGTCACCGGGCCAAACAACTTGCCTTCCAGCCCTTCCAGTGTCAGCAGCGGCAGGAACACAATGATGATGATCAGGATGCCGGAGGTCACCGGTACCGCCACATCTTTGACGGCGCGGTAAATGATATGCAGGCGCGGCAGGCGTTTGTTATGGCCGTGATGTGCCATTGAAGACACAATGTTTTCCACCACCACAATGGCCGAATCCACCAGCATGCCGATAGCAATCACCAGGCCGCCCAGACTCATCAGGTTGGCACTCATGTCCATGGTGTTCATCAGCAGGAAGGTCACCAGCGCTGACAGCGGCAGAATCATCGCCGCCGTCACTGCCGCACGGATGTTGCCGAGGAAAAGACCCAGCAGCACAATCACCAGCACCACCGCTTCAATCAGTGCCTTGGACACGGTGTTGACGGCGCCTTCAATCAGCACACTGCGGTCATAAAACACATCAGTATGTGTGCCTTCCGGCAAGGTGGCTTCGAGTTCGGCCAGTTTGGCTTTGACACCGTCCACCACTTCACGCGCGTTGGCGCCGGCCAGACCAATGACCAGCGCCTGTACGGCCTCGGACTTGCCATCGGCGGTCACTGAACCATAACGCTCCAGACTGCCGGTGGTGACGGTGGCCACCTGTGACAAGGGCACGTGAGTGCCGTTACTGGTGCTGACCTGAATGTGTTCGATATCGCTGGCATTGGCGATCGCGCCAGCGACACGCACCAGCATGGCTTCTTCGCCCTGATCAATACGGCCAGCACCGTCGTTGCGGTTGTTTTGTTCCAGTGCTTCGATCAAGGCTTCGGTGCTGACACCAAGCAGCGACATCGCGGCCGGGTCAGGTGTGACTTCCCAAGTGCGAACAAAACCACCGAGCGCATTCACATCCGCAACACCGGGCACGGTGCGCAGTGCCGGACGAATCACCCAGTCCACCAGGTAACGTTTTTGCTCCAGCGTCATGTTCTCGCTTTCAATGGTGAACATGAACATATCACCCAGCGGCGTGCTCATCGGCGCCAGACCACCGCTGATGCCCACCGGCAGATTTTCCCAGACATTGCCCAGACGTTCGGCCACCTGCTGGCGCGCCCAGTAAATGTCGGTGCCTTCCTCAAAATCCAGAGTGATTGAACTCAGCGCATATTTGGAAATCGAGCGCAGAATGGTTTTGCGCGGAATACCCAGCAGCTCCACTTCAATGGGCTGGGTGATCAGCGACTCCACTTCCTCGGGCGTCATGCCCGGTGCCTTGATGATGATCTTGACCTGCGTCGGCGAAATATCCGGGTAGGCATCAATCGGCAGTTGCAACAGCGCGCGCACACCAAAACCGGTGAGCAGCAGCACCAGCAGCATCGCCAGCAAGCGCTGGCTAAGTGACAGTTGAACCAGTTTGGCCAGCATTATTCCGTGCCTCCCAGGCCCAACTGAATTCCCTTGAGAACGGCCGCGCCCTGAACCACAACCTGCTCACCGGCCTGCAGACCGCTGGTGGCAATGTAGTTGCGACCCGACGGTGTCAGTGACAGCACGCGCGCTTCGGCGCCGGTGCTGGTGCGAACGTACACGGTAGTCTCTGCGCCGGCATGAACCACGGCTTCCGAGGGCACGCGTACGCCGCGATCTGAGGGCGGCAACACAAGCGTCACCATTTGGCCCGGCAGCCAATTCACTGCGCCACTGAACTCGGCGTGAATGCCAACGGTTTGTGTAGCGTTGTTGATCTGACGGTCCACTTGTCGCAGTATCAGGGTGTTATCCGAGTCGGCCACGGTAAGTGTGGAGCCGGTGCTCAGGTTGCCAGCCAGTCTGGCCGGTACGCGGGCATTAACCCACAGCGGATCAGTGCTTTGCAGGGCTACCAGCGCCTCGCCATCACTGACCTGGGCACCTGCCGCAACCAGGCGCTCGCTGACAATGGCATCGGCAGGGGCGCGCACAACGTAGTTGCCCAGCACCGGAGTGCGTTGCAGCCAGGCGTTGACCTCGGCCGTGCTGAATCCAGCACTGACCAGACGCTGGCGTGTGCCGGCCAGCGCGGCAGCCGCGCGTTGTTGTTCGCGTTGTGTACTTTGCAGGCGTTGCTCGGCGATGACGCCATCGGACAATAAACGTTGATCACGGACCAGGTTGGCTTCGGCCTGTGCCAGTGCCAGAGCTGCATCCAGAAATTCCTGTTGTGCCAGCAGCAAATCTTCGCTGCGCAGCGTCAACAAGGGTTCACCGGCGCTGACGTTACTGCCACTGTCGACATGCCACTGTTGTACCTGTCCTTCAAACAGGGCCAGTACCGTGTTGGGATGATTTGGTGCCGCAGTGACGGTTGCGGGTACGCGATCACCATCGGCGCCCGAGACAGCCTGCACCGGCGCAAACACGATGGCCAGGCGCTGCAGATCGTCAGCATCCAGCGCAATGGCTTCCTGCGCTTGCACCACACTCATTTGACTCAGCAGCACGGCAGCGAACGCAGCCGTCAGACCTCGTGCCAGTTTCAGGCGCGGATTGCGCTTGGGATGTGTTGACAGGGACGGATGTGTCATCGGGGCTTTCATGGCAGGACTCCCACAATCTGGTTGTATTCGGCTTCAAGGTGTTGCTGGCGCAGCAGCAGTTGTTGATGGGCGAGGGCAGATTCGCGCGCACGCTGCAGGATCAGAATGACCTGCGGCAGTTCCAGCTCGCCGGTTTCAAATGCGGTTTCAGCCATCTGTTGCTGGCGCTGGCTGATGGTGTGTTCGCGCTCGGCCAGTGGCAGTGCATCGGCCACTGTCGACAGTTCATGTTTGACTTCATGCAGGCGAGCCGTCAGTTCGCGCAGATCCTGCAGCCGGGCCACGTCGGCGGCGCTGCGGGCTGCTCGTGCTTCACTGCCGGCAGCATCGACCACAGCGCGAGTCGAAAACGGAATTGAAACCGTGACGGCGGCACTGTTGATATACGGTTGTTGCCAGTCTCCGCGTTCACGACGCAGGCCGACACTGACACTGGGGCTGCCGCGCGCTTCGCGCTCGGCTTGCAGCACCGCAGCGTCACTAACGGCCAGTTCACTCTGGCGCAGCGCCAGCAGTGGATGATCGGCCGGAATGGTTTCCAGCGGACTCAGGCTTTCGCGGTGAGGCGCCGCAGGGCGCAGCGACAGACCGGTCAACACTTGCCATTCGCGTTCGGCATCCACGCGTGCTGCATCGGCATCCATCTGTTCGCGGCTGCGCTGCAACCACAGACTTTCGGCCTGCATCACGTCCAGTTCGGACGCAGCCCCGGCAGCTTGCATACGACGCGTCGTCTCCAGCAAGCGCAGCGCATCGGCCGCAACCTGATCACTGGTGCGCAGCGCCAGATCAGCCTGTTCCATATCCGCCAGTGCGCTGCGCAGCCGACCGGCAATCAACCATTGCAGCCACTGCTGCCATGCTGCACTGCGCTGTTCCCAGGCGTCGCCCATGGCCAGTGCGTTTCGACGCTCACCCGGACGCCACAAGTCAAATGCAATGCCGGTTTCCAGTTCGCGCACGCCCTGATCGGTTTGCAGCCGGTCATCGATCATTGAGGTCTGCCACGCGGGGGCGCCGACAATCCAGCGCCGCGCCAATGCTTGCATGGCCTGTGCCTGCTGCGCGGAGCTTTGTTGCAACAGAGATTCAGGTGCCTGGTTGATGGCCTGTTCAAACACAGACAACAGGGTCATTTGTTCACTGCGGGGCAAGGGTTCGTGCAAATCTGCGTGATTGGTGATGGCGAGTGGCTCGGCTGACATGCCCAGCGGCACAACGCCGCCCAGCACCAACGCAAGACATAGACCAGTCACCCGTTTCCGTGTCAGAAAGGGTCTGTGCACAGTTAATCAACTCCCGGGGTTTATCATGATGAGGACATCATACGGGAAACAATGTCGAAAATTTGTCGACAACCGCTTCTGACCACAAAACTGATTGACCGATGTCAAACAATGCTGCGTTGTTCTCGTCATGCATGCCACAATAATGCGCCATGAACATACTGATCATCGAAGACAACCGCGACATCGCCGCCAATATTGCCGACTATTTTGAGCCGCTGGGCCATCGGCTGGATTTTGCCAACACCGGCACCGCCGGTCTCGCGCTCGCCCTGCAGCAGCGTTTTGATGTGATCGTGCTGGACCTGATGTTGCCGGGCATGGATGGTTTGGGGGTTTGCCGGCAGTTGCGCGCGCAAAAATCCGTCCACACCCCGGTGCTGATGCTGACCGCACGCGATCAGCTGGATGACAAATTGCAGGGTTTTGCTGCCGGCGCCGATGACTATCTGGTCAAGCCGTTTTCACTACGCGAACTGGAAGCCCGGTTACTGGCACTGGTTGCCCGATCACAGCGCCTGGTGCAGGCGACGCAGCTTCGGGTTGAAGACCTGCTCTACAATCCCGATACTCACTTGGCCGAACGCAACGGCCGGGTGCTCGAGTTAAATCCGGTGCAGCGCCGCTTGCTGGAAATTTTGATGCGCCAGACCCATCGTGTTGTGACACGAGAAGAACTGGAACATGAAGTGTGGGGTGATACCCCACCTGACACTGATCTGCTACGCACACACATTTACGCGCTGCGCAGCGTGGTCGACAAACCGTTTCCGATCAAACTGATTCATACCGTTCATGGTACCGGCTACCGCTTGTGCCTGATGCCTGAATAATCCGCTGAGGACGTGGTGCCCATGGTCAATCAACTGAGTCTGCGCGCCCGCCTGATGTGGGCCATTGTGGCGCTGGTGACCCTGATCAGCACGCTGTTTGTGTTTGTGGTGTGGGAGATGAAAGTCCGGCTGGAAGCGGTGGCCTTCAGTCACATGGTAGCTGACCAGCTCGATCTGATTCTGGAGGCGCCAGGTGGTCCAGCCAGTTTTGATGAATCGCTGCTGCGCGACTGGAACCTGTATTACGGCAACCGACTGGTGCAAATGCCGACCGAATTTGCCGATTTGCCCGAAGGCTCACATCACTCAGTGCGGGTTGACGGGCGCTATTACCAGCTCGAAGTCAGCGACAGGACCGGCCAGCATGTGGTGCTCAGTCATGACATCACCGAATGGGAATTGCAGGAGCACTGGTTGCTGCGGGTACTGGCTTTGGGTGTGCTGCTGGTACTGGTGGTGGCGGTAGTGGCGGGCTGGTGGTCAGCGCTGGCGGTGCTGGCACCACTTAAACAACTGACCATGCGTCTGGGCAAGGTGCGACCCGATCAGCGAGGTGTGCGTATTGCCAGTGATTTTCAGGGTAGCGAAACCGCACACATCGCGCGCGCATTTGACCAGTACATGGAAAGGCTGGACCAGTTTGTTGAACGCGAAAAATATTTCGCCACAGCGGCCAGCCATGAGCTGCGCACGCCCTTGTCGGTGATGAAAGGCGCGGTTGAAGTGCTGGATGCACAGGCCCGTCAGCAAGCGATGACACCCGCCGCCGAGCGCGCAGTGCAGCGCATTGAACGCGCGTGTGAGGATATGCTGGGTTTTGTCGAAGTCAGCCTGTTGCTCTCGCGCGAGGATTCCAATCCGGTCGCCGATACCCACGATGTCAGTGTGGCGGCTGTGATCCAGCAAGTCTGCGACGATCTGGCTCCGGTGATGCACGAGTGCCATATCCAACTTGATCTGGAAATTGCGCAGGATCAGGTGCTGCAGCAGAACCACAGTGTGATACAGGTGTTAATTGGCAATTTGCTGCGCAATGCCGTTGAACACACACAAGCCGGCGAGATTGCCATCAGTCTGCAATCGTCCGTACTGACAGTACGCGATACCGGCGAAGGCATTGCCGCCGCCCAGCTGGAACATATTTTTGAGCGCGGATACTCCACCAAGGAGAACGGAACCGGTATCGGATTAAACCTGGTGCGTCGCCTGTGCGAACGCTTTCAATGGCAGTTGCGCTTGTACAGCGAACCGGGACTGGGTACCTGTGTGACCGTGGATTTTAAACCGGATCCGCTTGCGGATCAGGGCTCAGTGGTCGTAGTCGGCCAGCTCCGCAAATGATGCCCGCGTCAGTGCTGCCAGATCGCTGGCGGCCAGCTCAATTTCAAGTCCGCGTCGGCCGGCACTGACATAAACAGTCTCGAATTGTTGTGCTGAGGCATCAATAAACGTGCGCAGTGCCTTTTTCTGACCCAACGGACTCACACCTCCCAGCACGTAGCCGCTGCTGCGCTGAACATCAGCTGCCGGCGCCATGTCAGCTTTTTTGGCACCAGCGGCTTTGGCCAGGCGTTTCATGTTCAACAAGGCATTTACCGGCACCACGCCCACGACCAGTTCGCGCGTTTCCAGCTGGACTATCAAGGTTTTGAAAACACGCTCCGCCGCGACACCCATTTTTTCGGCGGCCTCCAGTCCATAAGAGGCAGCAGAGGGGTCATGGCTGTATTCGTGGATGCGGAACTGGAAGCCCGCTTTTTTGGCTGCGTTGATACCCGGAGTCATGGTTTTACTCAGCGTGGTGGCAATATTTCCTGACGCATTTCACCCAGACCTTCCACACCAATACGCACCACATCACCAGGTTGCAGGTATTGCGGCGGTGTCATGCCATCACCCACACCTTCCGGGGTGCCGGTGTAAATCAGGTCGCCCGGCATCAGGGTCATGAACTGGCTTAGATAACTGACAATATGGGCTACACCAAAGACCATCTGGTTGGTATTACCCTGCTGGCGCATTTCGCCGTTGATTTCCGACCACACTGCAAGGTTCTGCACATCGTCGATATTGGCGCGTGTCACCAGGTAAGGGCCGAACGGAGCAAAGGTGTCAGCACTTTTGCCTTTGACAAACTGGCCGCCGCGTTCACGCTGGAAAGCGCGCTCGGAGACATCGTTGCCGACGGTAAAACCGGCCACATAATCCAGCGCCTCGGCTTCACTGATGTATTGGGCTTTTTTGCCAATCACCACCACCAGCTCGGCTTCGTAATCGAGTTTGGTTACTCCGCGCGGTTGCACTACCGGTTCAAACGGTGCAGAAATTGCTGTGACCGCTTTCATAAACACCAGCGGCTCGGTGGGCAGCTCCACGGCCATTTCGGCAGCGTGATCCACATAGTTAAAACCGATCGCAATAATTTTTTGTACACCAGTAAGCGGTTCAGCCAAGCGCGGAGTCCCGCTGACCACCGGCAGGGAATCCAGCGGGATGGCTGCAATACGAGCCAGGCTTTCGTCAGACAATTGCTGCGGCGTGATGTCAGTGATGTGGGCGGACAGGTCGCGGATTTGATTCTGATTATCGACTAGACCGGGTTTCTCCTGACCTTCAGGGCCAAAACGAACCAGGGTCAGTTCTGTTGCCAACACGGCAGGGGTCAGGGCAAGCAGGCTGGTGCCAAGTACCAGGTTACGAATGGAGAGAAGCAGTGAAGATCCGGTTTTCATTTTTTTATTCACCGTATTAGCTGGAAAGTCGCGAGTATAACTCGCCGGTTTGGCTGATCAACAGTACGGGTAGAAAATGGTGAGGTTTTGCGAATGTACGCTGTTCTGAGATGGCGCTACACTGTTTGCGCATCTGATGGTTTCAACCTGAGTGATACAAAACGGAAAATAACATTTATGTCTCTGAACACACTTGCCCGATTTGGTACTGCTGTGCTGGCAACAGCGGTACTGTCAGTCAGCAGCTTGTCCGCGGCTTACGCCCAGTCCACGCTGATCACCAATGTTAATGGCTACACCATGAACAGTGAACGTGAACTGGTACGCTTCAGCGCACTGCAATTTAATGGTGATGTGATTGAACGCATTTATACCGAATCCGACGCTGTTCCTGATACCCCCGCGCTGAAGGTGATTGATGGTGAAGGCAAAACCCTGCTGCCGGGTTTGATTGATGCCCATGGCCATGTGCTGAACTATGGTTTCAGTTTGTTACGCGTGGATATGACAGGCACACGATCTGAACAGGAAGCGGTGCAGCGTGTTGCTGATTTTGCGCGCGCCAATCCTGGGTTGCAGTGGATTCAGGGGCGTGGCTGGAATCAGGTTCTGTGGGACAGCAATGAGTTTCCGTCGGCCGCCGCGCTGGAAGCGGCCGGGGTGAACGTGCCGATGTGGTTCAGCCGCGTTGATGGTCATGCGGGCTGGGCCAACCGTGCGGCGATGGAGTTGGCGGGTATCGATGCGTCGACACCGGATCCGGATGGCGGCATGATCCTGCGTGACTCGGAAGGACGGCCAACTGGCACCTTTGTAGATACAGCAATGGGGTTAATCACCCGCAACATTCCGCAGCCTTCCATGGAAGAAACCAAAATGGCGCTGCGGCTGGCGATGGAAAGCCTGGCCAGGCAGGGCCTTACCAGTGTTCACGACGCCGGAGTGGGTTCCCGCAATCTGCAGGCCTACAGGGAACTGCTGGCGGAAGGGCCGTTGCCTGTTCGTATCTACGTGATGTTGTCGGCCACCGATGCGGAATTTGCGCAGCGGCTGGCCGAAGGACATTTCCTGAGTGATGATGGCACATTGTCTGTGCGCTCCGTCAAAATTTCCGCCGATGGCGCACTGGGCAGCCGTGGTGCTTATCTGAATGAAGATTACAGTGATCAGCCAGGTCACCGCGGATTATTGCTGCATACCCCCGAACGGCTGACGCAGCTGATTAATCAGGCGATGACTGCAGGATTTCAGGTCAACGTGCATGCCATTGGTGATGGCGCCAACATGATTGTTATGGATAACTTTGAGGCTCTGATCCAGCAAACAGGCACACGCGCGCAGCGACACCGTATTGAGCACGCCCAGATTCTGCGTTTTGAGGACATCCTGCGATTTAATGAACTGGATGTGATTCCTTCAATGCAGGCAACCCACGCAACCAGCGACAAAAACATGGCGCAGGATCGTATTGGAGACGTGCGCATTCACGGCGCTTACGCCTGGCGCAAACTGCTGGATACCGGTGTGATTATTGCCAACGGTTCAGATTTTCCCGTGGAGTCGCCGAATCCGTTTTTTGGATTGCATGCAGCTATTACACGACAGGATCACAACAACGAACCACCCGGTGGCTGGTTCCCTGAAGAGCGTATGACACACGAGGAAGCCTTGCTGAGTTTTACACTCGATGCAGCCTATGCGGCGCATCAGGAGGACTTGCTGGGGACGCTGGAGCCTGGGAAAAAAGCTGACTTTATTCTGATTAATGAGGATCTGTTTGAGATGGATCCAACAGGGATCTGGGATATTGAGGTGGCCAAGACCTGGGTGGGTGGGCGATTGGTTGCTGAGTGAGTTTGTGGTTAGTGCTGATACGGTGCTGATTCGGTGGTGCCGGTTCAGCGCTGCGGGGTTGGTGGGTGTCCGCACTACTGCAAGGTCCGCCTGCGGCGCGAGAAGGATGCTCGGGGTTCAGAGACCTGACTTCAGAGCGATCTCCAGCAACCCATCACGCCGCAGCACACTGTGATTCACAGCAAAACCCTTCAACATCGATGTCACCCGCGCCTGCGGCCGTGGATACGACGGCAAGTGTCCATGGTGACCAGGTCGCACAGAAATCTGGTCGCGCGCCATAACACCGTACTCGCGATTGAGCACATTGGCTTCAGGCTTAAGCAGGATATAGGCATGCCCAAGCGTTGTTGCGCCGACATAAGGTTCCAGTGCTTCAGCAAATGCCTTAAGTGCCAGGTCATCCAGATAATTGCAGAAATCCCAGAACAGACATAAATCAAAGCAGGTGCCAGGTTCAAAATTCATCGCTGCCCGGAATTTTTCCAGCCAGGCAGCAGACATCGCTTCTTCCTGTGCGGCCTTGTCTATCATCTGTCCGAAAGGGGTTTTAAGTTTGTGGACCGGTGGCACAGAAACAGTTTCGTGCAAACCTGCAAAATGCAGGCGGCAGCGTCGATTACCAAAGTACTCGACGGTTTCATGGACACCAAAACCCACATCCAGAACCATCAGCGGTGATGCTTTTTCCAGCCTGTCGATCAGGTCCGGCATCAGCCGTGTTGGCATTATCTCCGCAGTAGACATGTTGACGTGTTGCGCCAGGCTCACGATCAGGCAGGTTTTACAGAGGCGGAACTGTTGGCGTGTGCAGGATCAATATCGATGGTGCCTTTAAAACGTGCACCTTCTTCCAGTGTCATTTTCGGGGTTACTATAGTGCCTTTGATATTGCTGCTACTGGAGACCAGCACTTTTTCCTTGCCACTGATGTCGCCGTTGACTTCACCATCAATACGGATAACACGGGCAGCAATATTGGCATGTACTTTACCGGTTTTGCCGATGGTCAGTTCATGAGAGGAAAGATTCACAGAGCCTTCGACACTACCTTCGATCAGCAGGTTTTCATCACCACTGATATCACCCTTGATGCGGATGGTGGCGCCCAGCACAGCAGATTTTCCAGTGCTGCCGGACGTGGCCGGAGTTTTGTAGCTGCTGTAGCTGCTCTCTACGGCGGGTGCAGGTGAAGGTGCTGGAGCCGGGGTTTCAATTTTTTCAGGTTGCTTGTCTTTGTTTCTGTCAAACATGATGTCCACCGCTTTGTTACTGTCAGTTTATTTTCATGGCCGTAGCCATTCTCTTTATTTAGCTGTAGTGTCGTTTGACCGCAATAAATCAGATAGGTTGCCTGATTTCGGGATTCGCAGGACTGTAGCAAGGAAGTTATGTGTTGACAACGCCCTGCAGGTGCATGCTGAGAAGTAAATTGTAATAAACCGGCTGTTGCAGAGTGTTATGCAGATCACAATATTGGGATATTGCAGGTATAAGCCGGATGACAAATCTGCTGCTGGTACACTAGCATGCGCGTGCAATTAATAACGCTGTACACCATTAGCTGTGCACCATTAAGAGTACCCAGGAAAAATGCGCCGCTCACAAGCAGTCAAACTGACGATACTGATTGCACTGCTGGCGGCAGTGTTGCCGGTATTGGCGGCTATTTATCTGGCAAGGGAGCAGGGACTGGAAACCGAGCTTGGTCGTGTGACGTCTTACGCTCGCGTGGTTGTTAACCGTTCGGACCGTGCAGTCAGCCAGATGCTGGCAGCAGTGGATCGGGTTTTACAGGCCAGATCAAACATGGGTGCGCAATGTTCCGACGACATGCTCAACCTGATGCGTGAAATCAGCGTCAGTCTGGAGTACGTCAAAGTTGTAGGAATTTTGGATGGCGACCAGCTGGTCTGCTCCAGCCTCGGTCTGCATCCTGAAGGAATTGCGGTCGGCGAAGTGGATAACATCGCCGTCAATGGAACGCGGGTACGTTATTACGCGCCGACTATCGTCGGAGATTCCTCTATCCCTTACGTATCGCTGGAGCGTGACGGTGTAATTGCCATGACGCAGCGTAGTCAGGCTGTTGATGTGGTTGTTGATCAGCAGGGGTCGATTTTTGCGACATTTGATCCAACCACAGGTCAGATTCGGACCAGCAATGCGCCCATCAATGCTGACTGGGTCAGCGCAACTCGCGATCTGCAACAAAGTGCTTTTGTGGATGACAACTATATTGTTGGTGTAGTGCGTTCCGAGCAGACTCGCTTTACCGGTGCTATTGCTGCCGTCCCGGTAAGTTATCTCAACAACAGTGTCCGTGATCTGATTCTACTGCTCTTGCCAGTGGCTCTGCTGGCTGGCACAGGGCTGTCGGCGTCGTTGTTGTATCTGGCGCGTCAACAGACCTCGTTGTCCACGCAGATAAAACAGGGACTCAAACGTGACGAGTTTTTTCTGGAGTACCAGCCAATTGTTGATGTTAATAACGGAAACTGGCTGGGCGTCGAAGCATTGCTGCGCTGGCGCCAGCGCAATGGCACGGTCCTGTATCCAGACGCATTTATTAATACCGCAGAAAAAAGTGGGTTGGTCAGTCAGTTATCGCTGCGTGTGATTGATTTGGTTGAACGAGATCTTGGCGCTCTGATCAGTGCAGAACCTACGTTTTTTGTTGCGATTAATCTGTCAGCACGCGACTTGCAGTCCGAGCGCGTGCTGGACCGTTTGCTGGATCTGAAACGTACCACCGGTGCGTCGCCAGGGCAGCTGACAGTTGAGTTGACAGAACGCACGCTGGTGGAACCTGAAAATGCTGTGCGCGCTATTGAAGAGATGCGTTCATATGGAATTCACGTTGCCATTGATGACTTTGGAACCGGCTATTGCAGTTTGTCTTATCTGGAACAAATGTCCTTTGACGCCTTGAAGATCGACCGACTCTTTGTGGAGGCCATCGACAAGCAGGCCTCTACCAGCCCGGTGGTGCTGCACATCATCCAGATGGCACGTACATTGGGCATGAAGGCAGTGGCTGAAGGTGTGGAAACACGGCAGCAGGAACAATTTCTGCAAGAGCATGGTGTGCGTTTTGCCCAAGGGTGGCTGTACAGCCGCTCGTTGCCGGCAGATCAGCTGATCAAACACTTCTTCCTCAGCTGAAACTATTCCGATCCACGTTTGGCCGCGTACATGCGCAGGTCTGCATGTCGCAACAGATCGTTCGGCTGTTCTCCGTGTTCAGGATAAAGAGCATAACCAATGCTGGCTTCGATCTGGAGTGGTATTGCTTCCAGTAACATCGTTGCGGCGATGGCGTGGCTGATTTTGTGGGTGATTAAATTGATATGATCGTGCTGTACAGGTTCGATCAGGATCACAAATTCGTCACCAGCCAGCCGGGCAACAGTGTCACTTTCGCGCACACAATGTTTGAGTCGACGGGAAATCTCTATCAACAGTTGGTCCCCGATGTGGTGGCCGTGTTGGTCGTTTACCTGTTTAAAACGGTCCAGATCGATGTATAACAGGCAAAATTTGTGTTGATCCCGTCGGGCACGCGTGATTGCGGAGTTTACGCGGTCTTCAAACAATGAGCGATTGGGCAGCTGGGTCAGTGCATCGTATAACGCCATTTGCTGCAGGCGGGCGATCATCTGTTGCCGTTCTACCGCCGAAGCGATCTGGACGCTGGCAAATTGCACCAATTCTTCATCCGACGCATCAAAGTCCTGAGTACTGTGGCGACTGACCAGCAGTGCGCCCAGCACTTTGTCCTGTCTTTTCAGCGGAGCTCCCAGCCAGCACGTCAGGCCCGACTGATCCGCGCGGGTATGATGCAGCAGGTTACTCTGGCTATGCAGAATGTCCTGGGCCAACGATATGGCATTGGTCTGTTCAGTGACACTGGCCACCTCATAACACAGCACTGCCTCCGCAGTGGCTTCCTCCAGCAATACAATACTGAAGCTGTCTATGGGTAGCAGCTCGCCCACAATCCGGTGGATTTGTTTCAGCAGCGCTTGCAGATCCTGTGTGTTGTTGGCGGCTTCGGAGATGGCATACGTGGCACGTTGCTTGGCTTCGTAACGCACCTTGGAACTGATGTCGCGGGCAACCGCAACGCGGAAGCCGTTGTCGGCTAACCAGCGTGCTGACCACATGATGTGAGCAATGCTGCCATCTTTGCGGATATAACGATTTTCAAAGTAAGGCAGTAGTTTGTTCTGTATGGTTTCCTGCACCTTGGCCAGAGTAGTCTCAATATCATCCGGATGCACCATGTCTTTCATGTTGCGACCGATCATCTCATCCGGGCGATAACCAAAAACACGTTCGCTGCCACCACTGACATAAACAAACTGGCCATTGACGTCCACAACGCAGATAGCGTCCAGCAATAGATCCATATAGTTGGCGAGTTCGCCAAACTGATTGGCAGGCATATAAAACAGCTTCCGAAAAATTTGCGTTAAGATAACCCAAACTCTTCTCTCGAGTAATCTTCATGCGCGAACTTTATCCACCAATTGAGCCTTATTCATCTGAATTCCTGCCCGTATCACTTCTGCATACTCTGTATGTAGAGCAGGTCGGCAACCCCCACGGCAAGCCGGTAGTGTTTTTACATGGTGGGCCGGGAGGAGGCATAAGCCCACAACATCGCCAGTATTTTGATCCTCAGAAGTGGCGCATCATATTGTTCGACCAGCGTGGCTGCGGGCGCAGTACGCCGTTTGCGGAGTTGCGCGAAAATACGACCTGGGATCTGGTCGAGGATATCGAACGCCTCCGTGAACATCTGGGAATTGAGCAATGGGCAGTGTTTGGTGGTTCCTGGGGGTCTACTCTGGCGCTGGCTTATGCAACAACCCATGCGCAGCGGTGTACAGAACTGTTTTTGCGCGGGATTTTTCTGTTAAGGCAACAGGAAATTGACTGGTTTTATCAGCAGGGTTGTTCGCGTCTGTTTCCAGACCTGTGGCAGGCGTACCTTGAACCCATCCCTGAAAATGAACGTGGTGATCTGGTAGCCGCTTATTACCGACGTCTGACGTCCAGCGATCCCCAGATACGGCGCAGCGCTGCCAAGGCCTGGTCAGTGTGGGAAGGCTCAACTTCAAAACTGCGATATGACGCTGAAGTGGCCGCGCATTTTGGCGATGACGAGTTTGCTGACGCTTTTGCCCGTATAGAGTGCCATTATTTTATTAACAAGGGATTTTTTTCCAGCGACGGTTATCTGCTGACGCAAGCGCACAAGATACGTGATATCCCTACCGTGATAGTACATGGGCGCTATGACGTTATTTGCCCGGTGGAGAATGCCTGGGAACTACATCAGCAGTTGCCTGGGTCTGATTTGCATATTGTGGCTGACGCCGGACATGCGCTGTCAGAGCCAGGTATCACTAATATCCTGTTGCAGTATACAGACCGCTGGTCCGTCTGAAACAAACAGACTGGCGCAGTTTTTACCTGATTTCTTGCTCAGGTTCTTGGCGTGATACATGGCCTGGTCAGCTTCGCGCAAAAGGTTGCCAACCCCGGTTGGCAACTGGCTGTCCAGACTTTCGGCTGGGTTATAAAAACGCACACCCAGGCTGGCGGAAATCTGTATGACCCCGTTTTGTACAGGTATCTGTTCACAGGCCCCTGACATCAGGCGCTTGAGAATGGGTGTAAGCTGCTCCACCCCCTCAATATCTGGCAGGATCACCACAAATTCATCACCACCAATACGTGCAACCGTGTCTCCTTCACGTACCGCCGCCTGCATTCTGGCAGCCAGCGTACGCAGCAGTTTGTCACCTGCCTCGTGGCCGAGTTCATCATTCACTGCTTTAAATCGGTCCAGGTCCAGATAAATCACAGCAATCTGTGTTTTGTGGCGGTTTGCGTGCACCAGAGCCTGATGCAAGCGATCGGACAACAATACGCGATTAGGCAGTCCGGTCAGCGCGTCATAGTGGGCCATCTGTTGCAAGTTAGTGATATCAGTGGCGATGCCCAGCACACCACTGACACGATCTGGTTCATCTGCATCGTATATGGGGGACTTTATGTCGAGGAATACGTGGCGCTGATTGTCGTCGGTGATAACTTCTATCTGGTCGCGCACATTTTCGCCTGCCAGCGCACGTTTGTCAGCTAGTCGGACTTGATTCCAGGAAGCGGTTGGGAACAGATCTTCATCTTTCATTCCGCGCAGTCTGTGCAGCGGCACCTTAAAATATTCCAGACAGGCGCTATTGGCATACAGGTACTGCAAGTTTGCATCTTTGATATAGATGTAGGAATGAATCGCATCCAGAGCCTTTTGGAAGCGCTCCGATTCCACATGAGCTGCGTGCAGCGCAATCTGATTGTTGCGCATTTCTTCAGTCAGCTTGCTGGCAATCATTTCAGCCCGCTGACGTGTTCTGAGCTGCGCTAACATCAGTGCAAATAATAAGGCGCTGAGCAGAGTACCGCTGACAAATGTACGTCGAACCGGGGCATAACTGCCCAATGTCAGATGCCCTGCAAGGGCTTCAAATTCAAGCAACCAACGGTGGCCGTGAATTTCCAGCGTACGTTGTTGGAGCAGAGTCGGGGTGGCTACGCGTTGGCTGAGAGCGGGGCTGGCAAACATAAGATTTTCCGGGCTGGCAATGGCATTGTCGTAAATGCGCAATCCCACCACATCCATGTTCACACGCGCCCAGTCTCCTATAATCCCGTTCATTAAATCGGTCATACGGAATGGGCTGTAAGCCCAACCTATTAATGCGTCCCGGCGCTGTGATTCAGTGCTGATATCTGCTCCGTGTCTGTAGACCGGTACATAAATCAGCGTCCCGGCCTGCTCATTGGTGCCGTCCTCCTGCACCAGTTCTACCCGCCCTGACAACGAAGCATCATTAAGATCACGCGCGCGCTCCATGGCTGCACGGCGCACTGGATCAGAGTACATGTCATAACCAAATGCGAGCAGGTTTCTATACGAGAAGGGTTCCAGGTAAACAATCGACGAATACGTCTCGCGCTCACCCACCGGGAATATCTGGTAATCAGGGAAGCCCTCCGATCGCACACGCTGTTGGTGTGCACTCAGTTTATCCGCCGGCACCCACTCACTGAAGCCTATGCCCTGAACACCCGCGAGGTTTTTGTCCAGTCGCAGGTTGTCCACATAGATACGCCATTCTTCGCGGGTCAGTTGATCTAAAGAATGAAACAGGCCGGCAGCACCCCGTAACAAAAGTGCATAAGACAACAGGCGTTCCTCAATGCGCAGCGTCACTTGGTCAGCTGCGATATTGAACGCATTTGCGGCTTCGTCTTCAATCTGTTGGCGGATGTTATTAGAGACGACCAGTGTAATGATCAGGCCAATAAATAAGGCTGCCCATGCAAACAATTGCTGGCGCAGAATGCGGTTAATTGATTGGTAACTGATAATGTTCGAAGTCCTTGGTGTCAGATGCCGAACGCGGGAGTCTGTTTATGGTTGATGCGACATAGTATCATTTTGATCTTTGCGCGAATAGTCAGGTTGCAGGGATACAAATATGGCAGATTTGCCAGTGATCATTGTTGGTGCCGGGCCAGCAGGCCTGATGGCAGCCCAGCTTTTGGCTGAAGCCGGTCAGAAGGTGCAGGTCTACGACAAAATGCCCGCACCTGGGCGCAAGTTCCTGCGAGCGGGGGTTGGTGGGCTGAATCTCACTCACAATGAACCCGCCGATTCTTTTATCCAGCGTTATCAGCCTCGCGAACCCATTGTGTCCTGGTTGCAGCATATGGATGCTGATGCAGTACGGCAATGGGCTGCATCCTTGGGTATCGAAACTTTTGTTGGCAGCTCCGGTCGTGTATTTCCGGTACAGAAAAAAGCCTCACCCTTATTGCGTGCCTGGCTGCGCCATCTGGATAGTCTGGGAGTAGTCATCAAGACCCGTTATCAGTGGTTGGGTTGGCAACACCAGGATGTTGGCAGCGGCGCGGAGCAGATTCACCAATTTTCCACAGCCGGAGCAATTGAGGAAGTACGCACACAGGCCTGCATTCTGGCAATGGGAGGTGGCAGCTGGTTGCGCCTGGGATCGGATGGTCAATGGCTGTCTGTGCTGAATAAGGCCGGTGTAGAAACTCAACCGCTGACGGCTTCAAATTGCGGCTTTGATTATCCCTGGTCAACTTATATACAGCAGGAATTTGCGGGTCAGCCGATAAAAACAGCAACGCTGAGCGTCATAACCAATGGTCAGGAACTGTTCAGACGCCGCGGCGAGGCGCTGATCAGTCGAGAGGGCATTCAAGGCAGTTTGATTTATGCCGCCTCACGCAGTATTCAGCAATGCCTGCAGGATCACGGTGTTGCGACATTGACCTGGGATCTGATGCCGGATCACACCGTGGCCGCTATCGAGGAACGTTTGCGCAAACCTCGTGGCAAAGAGTCCATGGGCAATTATCTGCGCAAGCGGCTGGGCTTGAGTCCGCTGAAAGTGGTCTTGTTACGGGAGTTGCTGGGTGAACAGGCAGCAGAACATCTGTCTGATCCAGCGATGCTGGCTGCTGCCATCAAAGCTTTATCAATGCCTGTATACAAAGCACGTCCGGTAGAGGAAGCTATCAGCACCGCCGGTGGGGTTAGCTTGTCTGCAGTGGACAACAATCTGATGTTGTCAGTTCATCCGGGTGTTTTTTGTGCCGGAGAAATGCTGGACTGGGATGCCCCGACCGGGGGTTACCTGTTAACCGCCTGCCTCGCCAGCGGCAAAGTCGCGGCTCAGGGTGTGTTGGAATATCTGAAAACTGAACGGCAGAACTGATGAATCTGGACCTGACAACATTGACGTTGGTAATGGCTGCATTGACTCTGTCGTCAACCCTTGTGCTGTGGCTGATCTGGTTGATCAACCGCCAGATGCCGGGTGTATTGATGTGGACAATAGCCAGTCTGCTCAGTATTGGTTCGGTGATTGCCAACCTGTTTGCCTCGATGCAGTTTATTTCACCGGAAATGGGCGCATGGCTGAGTAACTGTTTCAGTCTCAGCAGCGGCATATTGATTCTGGAAGGTACTCTGCGATTCCGTTTTGGTGTTTCTGAAAATCGCTGGCTGGCAGTAATGCTGCTGATTCCACTGTTTATGCTGATGTCATGGATCAACCGCTTTGATGCGGTTGCACGGTATATTTTCCATGACGGCTTTATGCTCAGTTTTGCTCTGGTGTCAGCTGGCGCCATGGTCTGGCGTGTTGCTGATGTTCAAGAACTCAGAGCCAATATGATGGCAACAGCCGGTCAACTGATGATGGCGCTGGCCATGGGTGGGCGCTTAAGTGCAGCACTGTTTAATCCTGAATCAGTAAACACGGGCCTGAGTTCAGCGGCGACACAGTGGTTCTTGTTTGCTGCGATTCTGTTTTATATCAACTGGACCTTGGGGCTCAGTGTCGCTTGTTATTCCAGGTCGCACCGTGAAGTAATGCAGCTGGCGCGTGAAGATGATCTGACCGGTTTGCCCAATCGCCGCAGTCTGGATGAACGTTTGCAGCAGTCATTGGCGGATGCACGCCGCAGCAATGACGAGTTTGCAGTGATCATGATGGACGTGGACTGTTTTAAACGTGTTAACGATGAGTTGGGGCACCGCGCCGGCGATCAGCTGTTGCAGATACTGGCACAGCGGCTGCGGCAGGCACTGCGCGAAGTCGACTACGCAGGAAGACTCAGCGGTGATGAATTCCTGGTGATTGTACGCGGCAAAAATGCCGTCGGCAGTCTTGAAACGCTGATGAATCGCCTGCAGGATATGCTCGGTGGCCGCATCGAGCTGCAGGACGGTCGGATTAATGTCAGTCTGAGTATGGGAATGGCTCAGTGGCCTCAGGACAGTGACACCATTGACGGGCTGTTACGGGTTGCCGACGCACGTATGTATCAGCATAAATATCTGACGCGCCGAAGCGAGCTGGACGAGGAGGCTGTGCTGCTCTAGTATTCAGGAACGCAAGGTATAACAAATGATAAAAGCTGATGCGGAGAACATCCCATGAATACCGGCTCTCCCTCGCGCCTTCTGCTGGTTGGTTGGCTGATCGTTCTGGCCGGTTCATTACTGGCCTATCTGATTCAAACCTCCGGCGGCATCCAGATCAAGGATGTACGTTTTTCTGGCAACAATGGTCAGACTCTCAGTGCCTACCTTTATATCCCTCCCAACGCCAGTGCTCGCACGCCAGCCCCTGGCATCCTGGCTGTTCACGGTTATATCAATTCACGTGAGACTCAATCCGGTTTTGCGATTGAGCTGGCCCGTCGCGGTTATGTAGTGCTGGCGCTGGATCAGAGTGGGCATGGGTATTCGGAAGCACCAGCTTTTGCCAACGGTTTTGGTGGGCCGGCAGCACTGCGATATCTGCGGGAACTGGATATTGTTGATGAAAACAACATAGGCCTGGAAGGGCATTCCATGGGGGGCTGGACAGTGCTCGCGGCAGCAGCTGCCATGCCTGATGCCTATAAGTCAGTTGTGCTGCAGGGTTCCAGCACCGGTAGTGGCATGGCCGCTCCAGGTACACCACAATGGCCGCGTAATGTGGCAGTGGTTTTTGCTCAGTTTGATGAATTTGCTCCGCTAATGTGGGAGGTTGCGCGCGGCAGTGAGGTGATCAACAGTGCAAAATTGCAGGCCTTGTTCGGAACTGCAACGGCTGTAGAAACGGGTTGGGTCTACGGTGATATTGAAGCCGGCACAGCGCGCGTACTATTTAATCCTGCTGTCACGCACGCGGGCAATCATATTTCCCATGTTTCCATCCAGCACACAATTGACTGGTTTGCACAGACGCTGACGTTCGACTCTGCCGAAGGACCGTCTGCCCGCAATCTTGTCGGGCAGATCTGGTTTCTGAAGGAGATTGGCACACTGACAGCGTTGATCGGATTTGTTGTAGTTCTGCTGGGCACCATGCGCTGGTTGATGAGTTTTTCTGTATTTGCTCCCCTGGCTCCCACGAACGCTACAGTTGCAGCTTACGATACCCGCAGCCGGCGTTGGTGGGTAGTTGCCGCGATTAGCGCAGTGATTCCCGTTGTCACTTTTTACCCGCTGATGGGTCTGGGTGGCAGAATGTTAGGGGCATCGTCGCTGTTGCCTCAATCAATAAGCAATCAGGTAATGGTTTGGGCGATAGTTAACGGTTTGATCATGACGGTCCTCGGTCTGGTGATCAAAGCGCGCAAGGTCGAGTTCGTAAAACTGCCATGGCGAAGCAGCGGCTTGCTGACAATGTGGTTTGCGCTGACAACTGTTTTAATGGGGTATCTGGCGCTTTTGGTAATGGATTTTCTGTTCCAGGTCGATTTTCGTTTTTGGTTTGTAGGGCTGAAGCTGTTAAATCTGGATCAGTTGCAGATAGCGTTGGTTTACCTGTTACCTTTTACGCTGTTTTTTGCGATGGCGCTGCGTGCCTTGCATGGTGGTCTGTCAGTGGCGGCAGACAGTGTGCGTCGTCAGTATCTGGCAAATGCAGCCGTGTTAGCAGGTGGTTTTATTGTGTTCTTGTTACTGCAGTATGGCAGTCTGTTTGCAACCGGGATGTTGCTGACGCCGGGCGAGCCATTGAACACGATTGTGATGATACAGTTTGCGCCGTTGCTGGTGATGGTGGCGGTGGTAGCTACAAGCGCCTGGCGTCTGACCGGGAGTTATGTGGCGGGGGCGCTGGTGAATGGGTTGTGGGTCAGCTGGTACATTGTGGCTGGTCAGGCGACTCAGGCTATTTGATTGTTTTGTCTGTGTGGATCAGGGCGGTGGGCGCGGAGGGATGGGTGGGACGGATCGGCCGCATCCTTTGCCCAGCGGACCGGCGAGTTGCGCACCGCCGGGTGGCGACCGGGAGGATGCGGCCGATCCGTCCCAACCCAGCGCCCCAACCTCACCACCCCGCCCAACGCGTCCACTGAAACTATTTCCTGCCCAACATCACTCCCCCGGACTATACCGCCGCACCGCCCGAGCATTCACATCCTCAGGATAAAACGCCACCGTCTTGAACTCCCGGTCCACATAACGCTGCGCCTGATCATCAAAATGCGGCGACGCCGGATCGCTGCTCTGACCACCGGCCAGAATCGAAATCGCTTGCACCCGATCAGCAAACTCCACCACCGCGACAAAACTGTTGCCCGAATTGCCATAAATCCGGTTCGTGCCTGGAAACGCCCGCGCCCCAAAAGACGCCAACGCACCCCATCGCGACGATGCCATACCCACCGGCAAACTCGGCGCGTTATCACTGTAAGGATGATCGATGTCGCCGGTAATACGCTGGAAACGATTCACCTCGCCCCACGGCGTATTCCAGGTACCAAAACTCGCTGTCAGTTGCGCCACGGTTTCGCTCAGCACGCGCAGCTTGTCGACTGCCGCCGCATCGGTGCCCAACCAGTTGAGCTGCTCGAGTTGGGTGAGATCAGCCGGTGTCTCAATCTGCTGCGCCGCATTCATGCCGTAAAAATGCGCCAGTGTCATCGCCACCGAATCCGCACTGACATCAAAGTTCCAGCTGCGCAGCGCTTCAATCGGCTGCTCCAGATCCGGCCAATCGGTTTCCAGTTCTTCAAACGCGCGCACCAGCCCCGGAATCATTTGCTCAAAACCCTTCAGCGTGGGGTCATAGGCCAGATCCAGCAGGCTGTTGATATCCAGCGCAGAGGTGTTGGACAGCAGCTCCACCGAATTGAGCTGACGGAAGTTCTCGGCATCCGGTGCCATGTAGCGCGGATAGTCGGCCGGGTTTGGACTGTACTGGCCGGAGACAGTAAACGGTGTGGCATTGCTGTTCTGAATCCAGCCGTTGGGCGGGTTCACAATCATCACGGTTTCGTCGACTTCATGCATGCCTTGCCAGTCCGTGGCTGGGTTGCTGCCGTCGACTGGTTGTGAGTAATCAAACTGCGGATCACGTCGGGGCATGAAGTTGCCGTGAAAGTAGGCAATATTGCCTTCAGCGTCGGCAAACACGGTGTTGTTGGAGGAGTTGGTGCGGATGTTCATCATCTCGCGGAACTCATCGTAGTTGGCGGTTTTCATGCGCTGATAAGACTGGCGCAGCGCATTAACAGGATCCCAGTTGATGCGTGTGGACACCCACTGGCCATCGAGTGTGTGGGTGATCGGGCCCTGATGCGTGCGGTAAATCGGGAAGCTGCGCTCGGCCATCTGGCCGCTGTCATCCATGCGATAACGCAAGCTGACTTCAGAGACCTCAATATCGCGCAGCTCGTCACCATAACGGTACTTGAGCACGCCATTGTCGTTGACCACTTGCTGCACAAACTGATCCATAAAGTCAGCGAAGGTGCTGGTGTGCATCCAGCCGGTGCTTTCATTAAAACCCTGATAGATAAAAAACTGGCCCCAGGTCGAGGCGCCGTAGGCATTCAGGCCTTCATTGCTGACCAGCTGATACTCCCCGCGGAAAAAGAAACTGGTGTGCGGATTGATCAGCAACAACGCGTTACCACTGGCACTCATCGCACCGTTGACGGCAATGCCGTTGGAACCGGCGGGTTCATCAAAAATGGTTTGTGCCAGTGGCGCCGGCGGCACTTGTGCAATCACTGGTGTTGTACTCATGTCAAAGGCTGAGGCAACAGGCAGTTGTTGTATTTCGGACTCGATATTCGAATACAGCGCCTCAATGCCAGCGGTGGGGATAGCTTCAATGTCACCCCCGATAGAACCTTCAAAAAAGTAGAACGGCATCCAGTTTTCAAACCGCGTCAGCAGTTTGGGTTGCACTTGCGGATGGGTGGCCAGGTAATAATTCAAACCATCAGCGAAGGCGTCACATAATTTTTTTAACCAGTCGGGAGAAGTATCGTAAGCAGCGCGAGCTTCGGCTTCACTCATATAAAGGCGGGCACGTAAATCACTGTAGAGTGCGCCTTCACCTTCCACTTCCGCCAGTCGGCCTATCGCCCAGGTATAGTTGCGTTCTATACGCGGGAAATCATCTTCGGCCTGAGCGTACAAGAAGCCGAACACGGTGTCGGCATCAGTCTCGCCGTAAATATGCGCCACACCAAAATCATCGCGCACAATCTGCACACGTTGAGCCAATTGCTGAAGGCGTTGCAGCTCAGCATCAATAGCCTGTTCACTGGAGGATGTTTGTAACTGAGTGGGCGATTCGGCCGGAGAGCATCCTACTATCGCAGTGATCGCCAGTGGCAACAGCAGTCGGCGTTGCCATGCGTTGTTAAGAATCATGACTTTTCTCCGTTAGCTGACAGTTTTTCGGTGGCGTACCAGGCAGCAAAACCCAGTGTAATAATTAACAAGGCAATGCCGGCTTCCTGCGGGCGGTTGGTGATAATAAATCCCAGTGTCCAGATCACAATTGCGCTGTACACCAGTGGCGGCAGTGGATATAGCCAGGTGCGATAGCTGCCCGGCTGCAAATCAGCGCCGTGGCGATAACGCAGCACAAATACACCCAATACTGTAGCCAGTGAACTCAACCCCAGAATAAAACCTGAAAACACAAGAATGGATTCAAACGTGGAGGTGGCGATAAAAATCATTGTCAGCGCACCCTGCGCGTAGACTGCGGTGCGTGGTACACCGCCCGCATTCTGTTCGGACAGGCGGCGGAACAGACGGAAATCTTCGCCCATGACCTGCAGCACACGCGGACCCGCCATCAGCATCGCGGATACTGTGGAGATCAGCAGCAAAGACAGCACACCACCCATAATCAGCGCACCGGTTTCCCCGAAAGTTTGCTGCGCAACAATCACACCAATCTCAACACGGCCTTCCAGCAGCTCCATCGGCACGGCATAAAGGAAAGTAGCATTCAGTGCCAGGTACAACAAAATAACAATGGCGGTTCCGGCAATCAGTACAAAGGGCACAGTGCGCTGCGGGTTTTCAACTTCACCTGTGATATAGGTAACGGCGTTCCAACCGGTATAGGCATAGTTCACATAAATTAGCGACACCGCAAAGGCACTGCCCGCAATCAATGTTCCATCGCCGCTGACCGGCAGCAGGTTTACCGTTTGAGGGTTATCAACATTGATACTGATCATCACCACAAAACCCACAATCAGGGCGACCTTGATCAAGGTAAACCAGTTTTGCAGCCCGCCGCTGGCTCCATGGTTGCGGCCATGCACAAAAGTAATCAGTGCCACCAGCAGTAACGCCATCACCATACGGTTGAGATCAACCAGATTAACCAGCGCGGAGTCCAGGTAAGCGGCAAAGGTCATTGCAGCCAATGCGGTAGGCGCCGCGAAACCCACGGTAAAAGATACCCAGCCTGACACAAATCCAATTGAGGGGTGATAAATACGCGCCAGGAAATTGTATTCCCCACCTGAGCGCGGCAATCGGCTTGCAAGCTCGGCATAAGTGAGAGCACCACACAGCGCAGCGATGCCCCCGACCAGCCATAATATCAACAGCACAAAACTGGATTTGATATCGATAATCTGGAAACCGATACTGGTGAAAACACCGGTGCCAATCATATTGGCGATGATCACAGCGATGGCTGTGCGGGGGCTGTAAAAACCGGTGTTGTCTGGATAGCGCCTAGTCAATGGGCGGGGCCTCGTCTTCGATAATCAGCTCGTAAAGTTCAATAGCCTCTTCAGTCTGGCCATCTCGCCACACCATGGTGTCTTTGCCACATTTGCGGAAATCGGCATTGCGCAGGACTTTTCCAGAGGCTGGATTGCTTTTCAGGTGTTTGGCATAAAAACGGCTAATACCCAGTTCGTAAATACCAAAACCCACCAAAGCTTCGACTGCTTCTGTGCAATAACCTTCACCCTGATAGGGCACACCAATCCAGTAACCGATTTCTGCCTCGTTTTCTGTGCGATTAAAAATGCCAACCGTGCCGATGGTTTCATCCTTGTTGCGCAGAGTCACTGCAAATGTAGCGCCAAGTCCCTGATTCCAGTTATTGGCTTCAGAGGCAATCCATTCTTCAGCAACACCGTCCGGGTAAGGATGAGGGATGGTACGGGTCATTTCCGCGATATTTGCATCGCCGGCCAGTAGCTGTACGCGGGCGGCATCCTCGGCTTTGTAGGGGCGCAGGCGCAGACGTTCTGTAGCCAGCACGGGTTGTTCGTGTTCTGTCAGGTTGTTCATTGGATTTTAAAAGCTCCGTGGTTTATCTTCCCTTTTTATTCATTGACCCAGTATCAGGGATATTTTGCAGATGTCCAGTATCAGTATCATCAGCCGTCAAAAGCTATTTGAAGGGCACCAGATTCGTGCAGAACACAACTCCGATGCACTCGCTTGCCGCATGCGTTTTTCAGTGTATTTGCCGCCCGCAGTTGAAGCTGCTGAAAGCAAAAAAATACCAGCGCTATTGTGGCTGAGTGGTTTGACCTGCAGTGATGAAAATTTCAGCACCAAGGCGGGCGCCCAGCGTATCGCTGCGCAGCTTGGCATTGCCCTGATTATTCCGGACACCAGTCCGCGTGGTGATGAGGTGCCAAACGACGCCGCCTACGACCTGGGTCAAGGCGCTGGTTTTTATGTCAATGCCACCCAGGATCCGTGGCGCAAACATTTCCAGATGTTTGATTACATCACGCAGGAGCTGCCAGCGCTGGTGCGCGAACATTTCCCGATCAACGAGCGATTGGCCATCAGCGGCCACTCCATGGGTGGACATGGTGCCTTGATGATTGCAACGCGCTTGCCGCAGCAGTTTGTTTCAGTATCAGCCTTTGCGCCGATTGCTAACCCAATCAACTGTCCATGGGGACAAAAAGCGTTTGGCGCCTATCTGGGCGAGGACAGGTCTACGTGGGCGCAATATGACAGCGTTGAGTTGTTAAAAGAAAAAGGCCTGGAAATTCCATTGCTGGTAGATACCGGCAGTGCCGACGAGTTTCTGGCGCGTGAACTTAATACCGAAGCCCTGATTGCAGCGGCAGCCAAATTGCCACAGGCCGCTGTGCGTTACCAGCAAGGCTACGATCATAGTTACTACTTTATATCGACATTTATTGAAGAACATCTGCGCTTCCACGCGCAATATCTGCTGGCTTAAGAAAAATTGTTACAGGAGCAAGACTATGAAAACCCGTGCCGCCGTTGCCTTTGCCGCTGGCAAACCGCTGGAAATTATTGAAGTTGATCTGGAAGGCCCAAAGGCCGGTGAAGTACTGATTGAATTAAAAGCCACCGGCGTTTGTCACACCGATGCGTTTACTTTGTCCGGTGATGATCCTGAAGGTGCTTTCCCTGCCATTCTGGGTCACGAAGGTGCCGGTATTGTGGTTGACGTGGGCCCTGGTGTGAAATCCCTGAAAAAAGGTGACACGGTCATTCCTTTGTACACACCCGAATGCCGTGAGTGTGAATATTGCCTGCATCCAAAAACCAACCTGTGCCAGGCCATTCGTTCGACGCAGGGACGTGGTGTGATGCCAGATGGCACCAGCCGTTTTTCACTCGATGGCAAACCGATTCTGCACTACATGGGCTGTTCAACATTCTCCAACTACACCGTGCTGCCAGAGATTGCTGTCGCCAAAATCCGCTCCGACGCCCCGTTGGATAAAGTGTGTTACATCGGTTGTGGAGTCACCACAGGTGTAGGCGCGGTGATTTTTGATGCCAAGGTAGAGCCGGGTTCACGAGTGGTGGTATTTGGTCTGGGCGGCATCGGCCTTAATGTAATACAAGCGGCACGTCTTGTAGGTGCGCGCCAGATTGTGGGTGTGGATATCAACCCGTCCAAGGTAGAGCTGGCACGCAAATTTGGTATGACTGACTTTATCAACCCTAAAGAAGTACCGAATGTGGTCGAAGCCATTGTTGAACTGACCAAAGGCGGTGCGGACTACACCTTCGAATGTATTGGAAACGTGAACACCATGCGTCAGGCGCTGGAAGCCTGTCATAAGGGTTGGGGAGAGTCGATCATTATTGGTGTGGCCGGTGCCGGTCAGGAAATCTCAACCCGTCCGTTCCAGCTGGTGACAGGTCGTGTGTGGCGCGGCAGTGCCTTTGGTGGTGCGCGTGGCCGTACCGATGTACCCACCATCGTGGATTGGTACATGGAAGGTCGCCTGAACATTGATGACCTGATTACGCATACATTGCCGCTGGAGCGGATCAACGAGGCCTTTGATTTGATGCATGAGGGCAAGTCGATTCGCTCGGTGGTGCTGTATTAAATAGGGTCAGACCCTATTTGCGTGGGATTGTGCCTGCAAGGCGCAGCGCGGGGCCGCCTCGGGGGCTGTCGACCGGCCGCTTTTCTGCGCTCAGAACCCGGCGGGGCGGAACTCGACCTCGCCGCTTTGCGGCTCGGGACTCGAACAGTCCTCCCGAGGCGGCCCCGCGCCGCGCCTTGCCAGCGAGTTTCGCTGTTTCTAACCTGAAATTGCAGTGTGCCTGCGTTGCAAACCAGCAAGTGATCAGCAATGTGTGCGAAGTGGCACAAACCGGGCAGCAAGGCGGCAGCAGGGGGTGAGCAAAGCAGACCAATCAGGCCACGTTTTTCCCTCCAAACCAGACCGGAAATAGCGCGAGGACTGTCTGAGCTCCGAGCATCGCGAAGCGGGCGAGGGCGAGTTCCGCAGCGCCCGGTCAGGTGCCGGAGGGAAGTGGCCGGTATGCGTCCTCACCCCCTGCTGCCGCCTTGCTACTCACCCCGCCTTGTACTCACTGAGTACCACGCCGATCAAGGCACCGGCGTCTTCAACGCCTTATAAAACGCTTCAGAATGTTCACCCTGGTTTTCCGGTGTCTGTGTCATCAACGACACCACCGGAATCACCACCAACGGCACCAGCGTCGTAAAGTACGCCGCCACATCCGTTTCCATATGCAGGAAGAAGGTGTTCACAAACCAGCCCAGCGCACCCAGGCCATAACCCGAAGCAATCCCCCAGAACACACCCTGCTCAGTAGTCTTTTTCCAGTAGAAAATAAAACCGATTGCCAGCGCCGGCGGAACCACCATTGCAAAACCCAGCAGCAGCAATTCCAGCACCGAGCTGATGGGCAATACACATGCCAGCGCACCGGCAAACAGACCGTAGAATACGCTGGTGATGCGGTAGGCACGCAGTTTGCGCAGCGGTTCATAATGTTTGGATCCCGGGATCCAGTCATTGACAAACAGTGTTGAGCTGGATAACAGAATTGGTCCGCCAGAGGAAATCAGGGCGGCGAGTACTGCGGCAATAGCAATACCGCCGACGATTGGACCGGTGTCGGTGGCAATGCGAGTAATGGTTGCGTAGCTGGTAATGCCGCTGTCAGTGCCGTATTTGGCAACAGCCTCGATACCAATGATTGAGGCCAGAATAGGCATAATGGCCGCCAATACACCTGCCATCAGAAAGGCTGGAACCAGCAGGTTTTCAGTGCGCGCAGAACTGGAGTAGTTCACATATACAGAGGCAGCAGGGGTGTGGATTACCGCCGAGAAAAACATCGCAATAATCGGGAACCAGCCCAGGCCTATAAAACTCCACCAGCTGGCGCTGTTAATCTCGGTGCCAGCCAGCGCCACATCGACCTTTTCCTTGATCCCGCTTATGCCGCCTAGCTCTGCACCTGCAATGATGGCAACGGCGCTCAGTCCCACAGTTACTACCACCACGTGAATAACGTTGGTTGCTGATGCGCCGCGAAGGCCTGAGAAGGTGGTGGACATAATAATAATGACCGCACCTATCATGATGCTCAGCTCGCGATTGATGCCAAATACCGCGCTGATAATAATGCCGACCAGTAGCGGTTCCAGAATATTGATAATCAGGTATTCGGTTTGTACACACAAACTGGTTAACCAGCCGTTGCGTGTGCTGCCGTGGCGTTTCACAAACAGTTCACTGACGGTTGTCAGGCGCAGGCGACGATAGGGGACAGCAAAAAACAAACCCACCAGCGCCAGTGCCAAAAAGGAGTTCACGCCGTACCACATATTCCAAACGCCGGTATTCATGGTATCACCGGCTACGCCGTAGGTGCCGGCACCGCCAATGCGGGTGCCTGCAATACCTGCCGCAATCAGCCATAAACCCATGCCACCACCACCAATAGCCCAATCGTCTGAACTTTTGTTGCGTTTTGTTAACCAGACACTGACCAGCACTATCAGTGCCAGATATACAAGAATGGTGATGCCTGCCAGATTCATGGAAATTCCCCCCGGACTATCCTGGTTATTTTGGCTGGTACGTAGTGCCCGGCGAGGGGTTGCCCGCCGGAAATGCTGCCAGGATGGCTCAGGAAAATCGGATCGGTTAGATCAGAACATACCGCCAGGCAAGTGTCACTGCATACATCGCGCTCGATTGTATCGACCGTTTGTTCGCTTGTTAACCTTTATTTTCAGTCCCGATGTTTTAGGGCAAAACGCCTAATTCGGCCAGAATTTGCCTTGTTACTGCCACGCGCGCAGGAATCAGCACGCTGGAATCAGCATCGGTGGCCTGCATCAACGTCGCAAAAAAATACACGTTTTGGTCTTTTTCTACCCAACCCGTCCACCAGCCAGTGTGTTGCAGATGTCCATCGGTTTCTATTTCAGCCAGCCCGGTTTTGCTCAGTAGACGGTATCCGGCGGTTTCTTCGGTCAAGGCGATATCTTTCACCGCGCGCATCACTTCCGGACGGAAGGGCAGCTCCTGACTGTAAAGCTTCTGCAGAAACTCAATCTGCTGGCGTGGAGTAATGCGCAGGTCTCCAGTCAGCCAAAACGTTTCCAAACCACCGTTCATGTTCCGGTTTCCGTAATGGCTCTCGTTCAGCAGTACCCCCATACGACCCGAGCCGATTTCACGTACCAGATGTTGATAATGCGACACAGAAGACACGCGAAACGCTTCACGCAGGCTCATGTCTTTGTTGGTTTCCGCGCGGCCCCGTGTTACGCCATCCCATGGAATGATTTCATCGGCGCTGTGGATGACGCGGGTTTCCATTGCAGCCAGTGAGCTGAACCATTTAAAGGTGGACGCAGGCAGGGCCGCTGTATCCACGCGTTCTGCATGACCTGCCATCCAGCGATCCTGGTTGAGGTCATAAATCAGTGTGGTTGCGGTATAACCAGTGGCATCCAGGGCGGCGCGTGCTGCAGGCAGCTCTTCTACTTGTGGAACTTTGGGTGCGGTTGATGTGGCGGCAATGCGGACGTTGGAAATCCATTGATCAACAGCACGCTCAAGAACCGGTAATGGCACCACGCCAAGGCCGAGCACAACATTGTGAAACTGTGCAATATCAAAACGGTCACCAAGGGCGGTGCGCGCTTTTTCACGCAGCTCGGTAATTCTCAGCTGGCCGACCATATAAGATGTGGCCTGACCCGGCATGACCACATATCGTTCAATCTCACTGGCTTCGATGCCGTAGTCGATTGCCTGTTGGCGCGTCCAGCCCTTGGCATGCAGGCCCGTATCTACAACCAGGCGGCGGGCGCGGAACAATGCTGAATCAAGCTGGCCCAACAGGCCTTCGATGTCACCCTCATACCAGCCGTGTTCATTGGCCAGCTGCTCGGCATACAGCGCCCAACCTTCGCTGCTGGCAGCACTGCCGCCAAAGGCGCGGGTTTGCATAAATTTGGGCAGATCGGGATCTTCACCGACCAAGGCAATCTGAAAGTGATGACCTGGCACGGTTTCGTGATATACCAGAGAGCGTAGCGCAAATTTTGTCAGCTGACTTGGACGCAGCGGCATCTGGAAAATGCCGGGTCGTGATCCGTCCAGTGGCGGAGCGGTGTAGGAGGCTGCTGCGTTATCCCAGCGGAAACGCGGGTAGGGTTGTGCAATCACGGGGGCTTTGGGCATGCGGTCGAACAAGCCGCCAGCTGAGCGCTCCAGAGCGTCGGCAAGCATGACATCAATGTCGCGCATGATCTGCTCGCGACCAGCATCGTCATTGCTGTAGGCCAGACGTTCTTTAAGCTGTGCAACACGCTCGCGTATGCTGCCTTGAGTTAAACCAATCTGGCGCAGCAGCCTGTCCATTTCCGCCTCAATACGTGCCACCTCGCGCAAACCAATTTCGTGGATCTGATCAGCGGTGTAATTAGTAGTGGTATAACGGCGCAGCTGGTAGGCATAAATATCCGCGCCATTGGCAAAACGCCAAAGACCTGCATCATCCGTCGCACGACCCTGCTGATCCTGAAGCGTGGAAATTGCACTGTTCCAGGCTGGATAAACTTCTTGTTCCACAATGGCGGCCGCGCGCGCGGAAAATTCTGCACGCTGGGTATCAGTGATACCTGGCAGGTTGGCCGTTTTGCTGCTCAGCGTTGTTGCCAGCGGATTGTCCTGTGCCGGGCCAGCGATAAAACGCTGCAGCTGTTCTATAGTTGCAGACAGAATAAATGCAGGAGGGATTACACCGCGTTCAGCCATTTGCCGTGACTGTTGAATGGCTTCGGCCATGCGCTCATCAATTTGTTGCAGACGCAGCAGGTAATTTTCCATGTCGTCTACAGAACGCAGTGGATGTACAACGGTCAGCTGGTTTACCAGGTTAACGTTGGCTCCGCTCATTTGCTGCAGTGGAAATTCAAAGTCCTCGTAGGGTTCACCGTCAACAATCATCTGCAGCTGCCATTGCATGACTTCAGCAGAAACACGCAGGTTGTCCGGCAAACGCCCCAGATCATATTCGGCCAGTGTTGCCAGACCGCGGCGTGCGCGTTCGTGTTGGGCGGCGCGCTGCTCCGGTCCCATCGGCGTCAGTTGTTGCTCCAGCAGACGTTGCTCTTCGCCGGTGAAATAGCCGGTGCTCACTGCCAGGTTTGGGTTGGCGCGCACCCATTCTGCGGTGAATTCTTCAAAAAACTGTTCGATGGGTGGCTGCTGGGCAAAGCCGGAGGTGCTCACAAACAGAGCGGTCAGGCAGAAGGTGGTGAAGCGCAGCAAGGGCAGGATGGTGCGGGTTAAGGCCGTCATTGCAGGGGCACCTGTGAGGTTGATGGAGATTTTTTTGAAGTGTAGCGCTGAATCCGGGGAGTGGCGAGCGCCGGCGGGTCGGACAATAAGCCCCCACCCGCCGGCGCTTTCAACTGTCAGTGGTCCGACATCATCACTCCCGACTGACATCCCCATCAACGTAATACCAGCGCCCGGCAATACGTTCAAAACGCGAATGTTCACGATGCTTCTGGCGCTGGCCATTTTCGTCCTGCCAGTGCGCACAGAATGTCACTGTGCCTTGTTCTCCCTGCTGACTGCTGTCCAGAACATCCAGTCCAACCCAATCAGTGTCGCGTTGTCCCAGCTCCTCGGCGCTGATGTCAGGTTGTGTTGCCGGGTGCCAGGTTGTCAGCAGGTAGTCGCCGTGATTGCCTGATGCAAACGCAGCGTAACGTGAACGCATCAGCTGTTTGACGGTGCGTGCATATTGCTGTCCAGCCAGCAGCGGGCCGCAGCATTGTTTGTAAGGTTTGCCACTGCAACAGGGACACAGCATCAGATCCCTCCGTTAATCACCAGACTACTGCCCTGGCTCAACCGGGCGCTCCGCTGAGGCTGCCCATTCCGTCATGCTTTCAGCATAAAGTTTGATATTGTCCATGCCGGCCATTTCACTCATAACAAACCAGTTTATTGAGCCCATATGGCCTGAGTTGCAGAAGGTTACGGTCAGATCCTGATCGCCGGAAGCGGCTGAAGACAGTGCCTGCTGCAGCTGGCTAACACTGTTCATGTTAGTGCCGCTGAAGAAGGTGTCAAAACTCACATTTTGTGCGCCAGGGATGGTTCCTGCTCGGGAAGTGGAACTTTGTTGACCCGTAAAAAACGGCGCGGGGCGGCCATCAATCAGTTTTGCGCTGCCATTGGCGACCAGTGTTTCGAGTTCTTCCGTGTGTACTGTCCACCGGTCGGACCACTGCGGCTGGAAACTGGAAGTTGCCACTGCAGTGGTTTCTGTGCTGATTGGCAAGCCCGCCGCCTGCCATGCAGAAAGACCTCCGTTGAGTATAGCCAGGTCTTCAACGCCCAGGGATTTTAAGGTCCAGTACACGCGGGTTGATGCACCCATGTCCACAGCGTTGGTACCTTGGTGTACCACCACAACCGGCGTGTTAGCGGTGATGCCCAGAGACTGGACTACTTCGGTCAGTTGAGTCATTGGCGGCAGTTCGCCGGGGTTGCTCTGGGGTCCGCGGAAGCGGGCGTAGGGCGCGTTCAGCGAGCCTTCTATATGGCCGCTGGCGTAGTCACCGGTAACCTGGATAACACGGATATTCTGTTCTGCGTCCAGCAGACTTTTTAATTGAGCAGGCTCAAGCAGTGGCGCCCAGCCCTGGGGCGCTGCGCTGGCTATCATGCTGAACATCAGCAGGGTGGTTATAAACAGAATTTGAACGGCTTTCATGACAGATCTCCGGGCTCAGGACTTGTATCAATAATCATAGACCTGTTCAGCGCATAACGGGAATAGCAAGGGCATGTTCTTGCTGTTATTGTCGCGCCACTGTTATCACATCTATAACATCGCGGCGGAGGCCGTAAGGAAGAATCTTGTCTGAAATGATCAAACGCCAGTGTCTGGTCTGTGGTCTTGAACACAGGCTGATGGCACCCTCCATTCTGGATCGCAGCAAGGAACCGCTGTGCATCAAATGTGATTCACCGCTGTTCAGTTGTGGTGATGGTTCGCAGCTGACCGTAGATATTGCTCATCAACGTGAAACGGTCAAACAGGCGCTGGCCAAGTTTGAGCATGCGCTGGAGCATAGCTGGCAAAGTGGTTATGCCAGTGAATTGCGGCTGATTGTGGGTGGCAGTCTGATCCGTGATGCCGTGCTGGCAGAGCTGCATTTCCGCAAAAGCCAGGGCACCGTGCTTGATTTTTCGGATGAAAACCGCGGTGCGGTGCTGATCCGTCTTCGGGATAATATTTTTGCGGATTAGCGCTTGGCTCTGAACAGATTGCCCAACATACGCAGCGCTTTAAGGCCACTTCGCACAGCAAGCAATAAAGTCAGTTTAAACATGGCCCCGCCGCCGGTTGTACGCCAGTGCAGCATGTGTTTACGGAACCAGGGCAGTTGATGTGCCCTGGCGGCGACGCGTGGAGACACACGTGTTGCCAGCAGTGCCGCCAGAAACAGGAACAGTGCTCCGGGAATAATCGGCAGGACCAGGCCAACAAGGCCAATCACCATAAAAACCGCAATCAGCACGATGCTGATAATTTTTAGTGGCAGTGCCATCGGTGTAAAAACGGTGTCGGGCAGGTGTGTATTCATAAATCGGTCTCTGCTCAGGATTGGTTGCATCCAATAATGACAATGCTGATGCACATGCCGTGCCATTCTGCCAATTGCCTGTATTTAATAGACATTAGCAGAATGGTCACTTTTCCATGTAGTAATAGACCGCAACAGTTGGCGAAATCTGACAACTATTGAGCTAACAACTACAGATAGCCGCGCGCGGCTTCCAGGGCCGGACGGTTGCTGTCAGCGGAAGCTGCTACTGTCAGCAGTTGCTGATAATACCGACGCGCTGCATCGGTATTGCCCGCTGCATCTGCAGCCTGAGCCGCCCAGTTCAGCGTCATAAAGCGGTTGGGCTCTTTCTGGAGTGTGGATTCCAGCGCGCTCAGGGCTTCGTCGGGGCGACCTGCTTCCAGCAGCATGATGCCCAGCAATTCGCGGGCCGGAGCAATAGGGCCTGGCGTAACTGCTGCCTTGTCAGTGGCATCTTCCTGATTGGCGGCTTCGGTCATCTGTCGAATAGCTTCATCCTGTTGTCCAGATGCAAACAGTGCCCAGGCACTGGCGGCTTTCCACTGAATATCAATTTGTTCAGTCCAGTAGGCATCCTGTCGTGCGCGCGCTTTTTCACGCAGCTCGGCCAGCATGGCAATATCGTCGGCGGCCGCCTCGGGGTCACCCACGCGCGCCGCACCCAAAGCACGCGCAAAATGGCTGATCGCCTGGGTATGGGGTGTGTTCTCGGCAGGATGGACGGTTAATTGTGCTGCCGCGGCATAGTCACCCCGCTCCAGTGCATAACGTGCCGGTATCGCGGCAATCGAAAACGCTCCAGCCTGTGTCGCTCCGACCGCTGTAATGTTGACTGCTTCGACCAGCGCCTGGGCGCGTTCCACCACTTCCAGCGCTTTCTGGTCCTGGCCCATCTGTAAATAGGCATAGGCCAGATAGTCCAGCGCATGAAGCTCCTCACCCGCCGTGCTGCTCTGACGCGCGGCGGCCGCCGATCTCAGATTGGTGTCCACTGAGTCCTGCCACATGCCGATACGTGTGAATGTATGTGACGGCATATGCAGTGCGTGCGGCGCATCCGGTGCCAGTGAAGCGTATCGACGTGCAGCGTTCAGTGCCCGTTCTGCCAAGGGCGGGTGATCGTAGGCGTGAATAATGTAATGCGCCAGACCAGGGTGGGCAGGATATTGCTCAAACAGAGGCTCGAGAATATCTGCAGCCTTGATTTGCTGGGTATAGTTTTTGTCGGTTGGATCAGCGGTCTGGTTTACAGCCAGGGCATAAAAAATTCGCGCCTCGACATCATCAGGATATTGTTGGACCAGTGCAGCCATTGCATTTTCATAGGCTTTGGTGCGTGCGCCCTGGGTGGCGCCACTGGTGTCTGAAAACAGTTCTGCCACCGCATTGATATAGGCCTGCTCACGTGCTGTGGGTGAGCCGGTAGTCAGCGCCTGCTGCACACTGCCTTGTCCGCGTTCCAGCTGCTGTGCGTTGCGCTGTCCGGCAAAGGGGTTGCCCCAGTGGCTAAGACTAATACCCCAATAGGCCATTGCGCAGTCGGGATCAGTTTCCAGAACCTGGTTAAAGGTATTAATGGCTTCAGCGAACCAGAATGAGTGAGCCAGCGCCACGCCGCGATTAAAGGTGTCTGCCGTCGCCGCATCACAACTGGTTGCAAACGATACATGTTCACTACCAACCTGATCTGCCGTGGGCATGCCATGGTCCATATGTTCCGAGGGGGCTGCGCTGCTCTGCGTCATCTCCACAAGGGGCTGTACGTTATTGTCAGCCGGGCTGCAGGCAGTGTAAGCGCCGCCCAGCAGGGTGGCGAGCATTACGGCACGTGGCAAGGTTTTGAAGCGAACGGTCATGGTGCTCTCCTGCTCAAGGCATTTTTCGGAAAATATTGATATTGGCGTCTACAGTCAGTTCAATTCGGTCCAGTGCACGTGCCTGTGCAATCGCATCCGCTGTGGTCCTGTAAAGGTGCGGGGTCATGGTCAGCAGCCGGTCAATCATTTCCGGCGTATCAAGGCTGATTGTATACCTCACAGCACAATGCTCAAGCGCCGTAAAACCCTCAGCTTTAGATTGCTCTCGTGCGTCGAAGGGCTTGATGGTTGGATAGATGATTTTGCGTAGTTCCAGCAGATGATCTGGGCCAGCATCTACCTTGATCAGCAAACCGTTGTTTTTGAGCACCCGGCTGAATTCGCTGTAAACCGGGAATCCAAACATACATAACACTACATCCTGTGATTCAGGCAGCAACGGCAAGTTGGCATTGCTGCCCACCAGCCATTGTGCTGATTGATGGGCCGGGTTCTGCTTTGAGGCCGCGATGACGGCCCATTTGGAAATATCGAGTCCGCTGGCAAACAGCGTCAGGCCGTTTTGCTGGAGTTGACGCAGGTAATAACCCTCACCACAGCCAGCATCCAGAATACGCAAGGAACTGGCAGATTCAGTCCAGCGTTTGAGTGCATCCGTTACTCCAGCCGCAACACCCTGGTAATAACCCGCTGCCAGAAAAGCCTGGCGTGCCGCCACCATCTCCTTGCTGTCGCCGGGGTCTCGTGAGCGCTTGTTTTGCACCGGCAACAGATGTACATAACCCTGGCGAGCAATATCAAAGCTGTGGCCATTGGCGCAGCGCCAGCTGTTATTTTCACGGCTCAGGGCCAGACCGTCCAGAGGACAGGCCAAGTCAGGGGAGGGGGCAGGATTCATGGTCTCTCGTCAGTCAGGGTATTGTTCCGGGAACGGACCCATAAAAAGGTTGTCAATTGCAGGGCCCGGTGTTCCAATCCGTGTGCGATGCATGCTACCACGTGCTTGTTGTACCTGAGGATTTGATATGTTCCTGACGCTGCTGCTGGTAACCTTGAGCCTGTCGATTCTGGTGTCGTGGATGGCTGCGCGGGTGTTTCGCAAGCCCATGGCTGAAATTTTCAGCCGTATTATTCAAGACCAGATCAGTGCCGCCTGGCAGCGTTACATTATGTTCGCAACCTATGTGGTCGGGATCTCGGGTGGGGTTCGTCTGTATGAGCTGGAGCGTTATATTACTCCGCAGCATCCGGAGTTCGGGATATTGTTGTTATCCGGCGAACGCTGGATTCTGGAGATCTACAGAACCCTGATAGCCAGCCTGCAAAGTATCGCCTGGATGTATCTGCTGGTGTTTATTGTGGCGCTGATTGCCTATGTCATTGTGCGCGGTTTTGAGCTGCGACGGGGACAGGTTCATGCGGCGGAAAAATCCACGGATCAGGCAAGCTAATAAAAAGTGATTAAAAACATCATTATGCTGGACAAAAGGCATAAATGACGTGAGAATGCGGCCACTGCACGCGAGATAGCTCGCGTTATTTAACTTTCAAAATGTCAAAAAAAATTTTAACGGTGAGGCGGCGGGCATGAAAAACCTGACAGCGGCTTTTGCAGCTGCAACCTTATCCCTGATTCTGACCCCGGCTTTTGCCCAGTCATCTTTGACGGGCTCGCGTTCGTCCATGGAACGTCAACACCACCATGCGGTTCAAGCCGGTTACACATTTACACGTACATCCCGCGCAGTATCTGACCTTGTAGAAGAAGGTGATTTGGTGCGCGTTTCCAACAGTCAACACGTCACTATCCACAACGTTTCGTATCCGTTTGCACGTCCTGCGGTCAAAACCCTGATCGAACGTCTGGCAGCGCAGTATCACAACGCCTGTGGAGAGAAGCTGACAGTGACAAGTTTGACGCGTCCTATTGAGCGCCAACCGGCCAATGCTGCTGCGGATTCCGTACATCCAACCGGTATGGCAGTGGACCTGCGTATTCCATCCAACGGCAGCTGCCGTAACTGGCTGGAACGCACGCTGCTGTCACTGGAGGACAACGGGATTCTGGATGTCACCCGCGAACGCAATCCGCCGCATTATCATGTGGCTGTGTTCCCGGAACCGTACGTAAATTATCTGGCAGGTATTCAGGGACAAACACGTGAGTATGTTGTTCAGCGTGGAGACACGCTGTCAAAAGTTGCTGCACGTATGGATACCACAGTGTCGCAGTTGCGTGCGGCCAACAGTTTGCGTGGTGATCTGATTAACGTTGGGCAGAAACTGATAGTGCCTGGTGGTGGTCAGAGTGCGGAGCCGGCGCGTGTTATCGCTGCCAGCGCTTCTACTGGTCAGACGCCTGCGGTGACAAACGTGGTGGCTCAGGTGTCGGAGCCGCGTGAGATTACGCATCGGGTTCGTCAGGGTGAAACCCTGTGGCGAATTGCCAGTCGTTACCGCACCTCGGTGGATGCACTGCGTATGCATAATGATCTGGCCGGTGATCTTCTCAGCGTAGGTCAGGTTATCAGAGTGGCGATGGACTGACCGTTGGTCAGTCCACGTTTGCCAGCAATGCCTGGCGCCATTGGCTGATTTTCTTTTCTCTTGTTATCGAGGCATTGGCCGGGCTGGTTGACGGCAGTTGAATTGTCGCCACGGCTTTTGCCTCTTCTATATTTCTCTGCACGTGCCGCAGATACAGTTCAGCCGCTTTGTTGCCATTCAGGCACACACGCTGGATATGCGGGTGTTCACGAAAAAAGCGCTCGAAGTCATTTGGCTGCACGCTGCTACTGATAATGTCACTGTCCAGACTGGAAACTCGCTGACACTGAAAGGCAACGTCCCACAAGGCAATCTGCTTTTGCTGCAGCTGTAGCAGCCTGTTTGTGTAAGATTCGCTGCGCGCAATTCCCAATACTTCTTCCATGATCTGCCAGAACAGATTGCGCGGATGTGCGTAATACTGGCTGGCTTGCAGCGATACATTACCTGGCATACTGCCAAGAATAAGGATGCGGGCGTCCTGACGACTGACGGGTGCAAAACTCTGAATCATGGCGGCAGCGTAAGGGGGAGGCGCGTATGGGGTCAAGAGCAAAAACGATTTTGGAATTCGTCAGCTTTTTTTGTTTTTATCGTCAGCGCTGGCAGAGCGGCTGTGTTTAAATTGGGACCGTAGCAGGCAAAAACATACCCACTAATAACAAGTAACGGTTCAGATATGTTTGTACGACTTGCCATCTTTTTAGTGCTGGTTCTGAGTTTCGCAGGTTCAGCCCATGCCAACGTGGATTTTGGTTTGCTCGACCAGCGTGGCAAGTTTCATCAACTCAGTCGTTATGGCACTGAGGTGGCAGTAGTGCTGATGCCGTTTTCGTACGACGATCCTGGTTCACAGCAATCTGCACAGCAATTGGAACAACTGCAGCAGCAGTTTGCGGAGCAGGGTGTAGTAGTCTGGTTGCTGAATGCTTCCGACGAGGCTGATCGCGTCCGTCAAACTGCTACAGGCCTTTTACCAGTATTGATCGACAGTTCACAAACCGTTGCCAAAACCCTGGATATCCAGGTGTTGGGTGAAATGCTGATTCTGGATCCCGCATCAAGCACCATCGTGTTTCGCAACGTGAATGCTGTTGATGAACTGACTCCGGCGCTGACGGAATGGATTGCGGCCAAACGTGCCGGGCGTCCCGTTCGCTTTGAAGTGCCAGAGGACACTCCTTCAGGTGAAGCTCTGGTGTACCGCTTCCGTGACCAATTTGCAGGTCGACAGATCTCCTATCAGAATGAAATTGCACCATTATTAAAAGCGCGCTGCGCGTTTTGTCATGTAGAAAACGGCCTTGCTCCCTGGGCAATGAACCGCCACCTGATGGTACTGGGTTGGAGTCCGATGATGCGGGAGACGGTGATTACCCGCAGAATGCCGCCGGGGCAAATCGACAACTCGGTAGGTAACTGGGAGAACACACACGAACTCAGTGATGAAGACATGGCGCTTTTGATTGAGTGGATAGATCAGCGTGGCCCCCGTGACGGCGATATTGATCCACTGGCCGAGGCGATCCCGGAAGCCGAGTCCTGGCCTATGGGGCAACCCGATCTGATTATTGATGTGCCTGAGCAGGCGATTCCTGCAACCGGTAACGTTGATTTCCTGGTCAAACGGGCCGCGCTGGATTTACCGCAGGATCAATGGTTGCGTGCAGTGTCGTATAAAGTAGGTGACAAAAGTGTACTGCACAGCCTGCTGATTTATGCGGTAGATAAAACGCTGGACAGTACAGATCCTGACGAGCTGATTGCAGCAGACAATGCCGAATTTATCAGTGTGTACGTGCCAGGTGAAACAGATGATGTGTTTGCAGATAATGCCGGTTTTCTGCTGCGCGCGAATAACGATCTGGTGTTTAAATTGCGTTATCTGACCTCAGGCCGCGAAACTACAGACAGGACACAAATCGGTTTGTATTTCCACGACAGTAAACCACAGCGCGAACTGCAAACGCTGGCACTGGAAAAAGACGAGCTGAATATCCCGCCATCAGTGCGTGAACATACTGAGGTGATCAATTCGGAACCGCTGCCACAGGATATGTGGTTGACCAGCTACTCCCCGCACGCTCACAGTCGTGGCAGTACAATGACGGTCTCAGTGATTTATCCGGATCAGACTGAAGAACTGCTGATCAATGTGGCCAACTACAATTACAACTGGCAATTGGGTTACCGCTTGCGAGAACCCAAACTGATTCCCGCCGGATCCGTATTTCGCGCAACAACAATTTACGATAACTCCACTACCAATCCGTTTAATCCTGACCCAAGCCGGGTTGTCAGTCAGGGGTACAGATTTGAATCAGAAATGCTCAGCCACTTTATTCGTTTGATGAAGTAGGGGCTTGATCTGCGGCAGGCGACATTAATTCACGCTCATTCGAGTTGCGGCGTGAAGCATGCAGGCCTAGCATTTGCTGGTCTACAACCAACCTGCGCGGGAAAGTATTTTGAGTCAGACCACACACGCCTCCGAAACCCAGCCAAGCATTTCTGATCGCGACAAAAAAACCACCCTGATAGCCCTGCTGATTGTTTTTATGCTGGCAGCGCTGGATATGACTATTCTGTCCACGGCGATGCCAAGAATTGTGGCTGAACTCAATGGTCTGGAACTGTATGCCTGGGTCACAACCGCATACATGCTGGCTTCAACAGTGCTGGTGCCCATTTACGGCAAACTGGGTGATCTGTACGGTCGTAAACCCATTCTGTTAATCGGCATTGCCATTTTTCTGGTGGGTTCAGCCTTATGTGGTATCAGTGGTGAGTTTGGAACGTTGCCGTTATTGGGCGACGGCATGCAGCAGCTGATTGTGTTCCGCGCCATAAAAGGTATTGGTGGCGCCGCCTTGTTTACCAGCGCCATTGGCATGATTGCTGATCTGTATCCACCGCTTCAGCGTGCGCGGTTTATGGGACTGTTCGGTGCAATTTTTGCTGTCGCCAGTATCATCGGGCCAGCCATCGGCGGTTTTCTTACCGACTACGCTACCGTAACCTGGTTTGGCCATGAAATCGCCGGTTGGCGCTGGGTGTTTTACGTCAATATTCCACTGGGCCTGGTAGCGATGGCTACCATCGCGTACAAGACCCCCAAACTCAATCATGGCACTGGCGGTCGTATTGATGTGGCAGGTGCCCTGTTACTGCTGGTGGTATTTATTCCATTTTTGCTTGCGCTGACATGGGGCGGCAACCGCTATGCGTGGACCTCTGTTGAACTGCTGTCGATGTTCGCTGTGAGTCTGGTTGCTCTGGTGGCATTTATTGTGGTGGAAAAACGCTGCAAAGATGTCGCCATCATGCCAATGTCCTTGTTCAGCAATCGCGTTTTTGTAATGACCAATCTCAGCAGTTTTGTGATTGGTATGGCGTTCCTGGGTGTGGTGATGTTTATGCCACTGTTTATGCAGGTGGTGCTGGGCGTGAACGCCACCAACAGCGGTTTTGCCATGTTCCCGCTGATGGCTGGCCTGATGCTGGGCAGTATCAGCAGTGGGCGGCTGGTGGCGCGCAGCGGTAATTACAAACCCTTTATGGTGGGCGGAGTAGCGGTGCTGATTGTTGGTGTGTTCCTGCTCAGTGGCATTAATCCGCACACCAGTTTGCTGGATCTGAACCTGCGTATGTTTGTTGTCGGCATTGGCTTAGGTCCTTCGCAGAGTCTGGTGAATCTGGTAGTGCAGGCAGCGTTCCCGATGTCACAGATTGGCGTGGCCACCAGCTCCACCCAGTTCTTCCGCCAGATTGGCAACACAGTAGGTGTTGCGATATTTGGCTCTTTGTTGGTTCTGAATCTGACAGCTGAATTGCCAAAACAACTGCCAACACTGGCTGCGATGTCACAAGGCGCTGCAATGTCACTGGATTTGAGTCAGGCGCAGAATATTGTGATGAATCCGCAGGCGATGGCGCAGCGTCTGGAAGCGGTTCCGGGGCTGGATGTTGCGGCCGTGATGGAGCGACTGAGGAGCGGTATTCAGCAGGCCTTTTCCAATTCGATTACGGCCATGTTTGCCACAAGTTTGTGGATCATTCTGCTGGGTATGCTGTTCACACTGTTTATTCCAGTGATTCCTCTGCACTCGACTGCGCACAAGCCGGTTGCAGAGGGTTAACTGCTTTTAGTCAGCGTGCAGATTCGGCTTCCGCCTCTGCACGTCTGGCGCCTGCCAGAATGCCCGGCATCGCGTAGTTGCCTTCATGACAGGCATATTCATACATCGGGCCTTCTGTGGCGTGGAAACTCAGCTCCGCAGTCCATGGCTGGCTGTAGAGATTAGCGTCATCAACAGTGAACTGATAAACAATCTCGCGCTCTGAATAACGCATAAAACGTTCGGTAAATTTGCCATCTGGTGAGATGGTGATGCCACTTTCTGCCATTTGCTGCGGATTGACGTTGATGGTTTCCACCACCAGCCAGTCGCCTTCGTACCAACCGCGCGAATCACCAAACCACTGGTTTAATTCAGCCGGGCGGGTATTGGCGCGAGCCTGCTGCGCATTGTCGTAAATCGGGATAATGCGGGCGTCATGATTCATCTCAACCACAATCACCACATAGTCATCGGTTTGCACAAACTGATAGGTGCTGTTGTAAAGTGTACCGAGCATGCCAGGTCCTGCTGTGTTGCCAAAACCAATAAAACAGCGTTCGGACAATGGCAGTGCTTCCGGGCCATCCGCGTTACCCTGGCCGGTGACATAACGCGCGCCAAAACTGCGGCGTACTTCTACCAACGGATTTTCAAGCTGCGGAATCTGACCGTCAGGCGGGTCAATAATATACGAACTGCGATATTCGCCTTTAACCCGAGCCAGCGTAGAACCGGGATCAATCCAGAATTCGTTATAACCGCGCAGACCAAAGTCAAAGCTGCCAGCCGGTGGTGCGGTGCCGGGTGTGCGCGCTTCCGGCGCATTCACTTCACCGGCGGGCAGGCCAGCAATTGAACTGTTGGCAGCAATCAGCGCAGCTTCTTCCTCAGTGACTACCAGTTTGTCTACACCACGAGGACGTGTGAGATTGGTTAAGGATGCATTGGTCCAGATCCCTTCAAGATCAGGGCGTGGACTTTGAGCCAGTGTCAGAGGGGTTACGGTGCTCAGTCCAAGCACCAGCAGTGTCAGGGTAAAACGCGAACTCAGAGGCCTGTTTGATGACATGGATACTCTCCTGAATCGGTTCAGTCAGAGCCGAACCGTATCCCTGTCATCCCTGCTTGTAAAGGGCAGAAAGTCAGTTGTTTGCAATAAAATCCTTTTTATTCATAGGGTTTATAAGCAGCATAAACGCGGATATTATCCCTGCGCCCGCTTAACAATAAAACCGAGCGCCAGTCGATCTTTACAGACCCGATCAAAGCCCGTCGCGATCGCGGAATCCCAACAGGTACAAAATGCCGTCCAGGCCCAGCGTGGAGATCGCCTGTTTGGCCGATTGTTTGACCAGGGGTTTGGCACGAAAGGCCACACCCAGGCCGGCAATCGACAGCATGGGCAAATCGTTGGCACCATCACCGACGGCAATGGTCTGTTCCAGACTGATGCCTTCACGTTGAGCCAGTTCCCGCAGCAGGTCAGCTTTGCGCTGGCCGTCAACAATCGGCAACTGTACTTCGCCAGTCACTTTGCCGTTTTCGATGGGCAGAGCGTTGGCATACACATAGTCTATGCCCAGACGTTTCTGCAGCTTTTCCGCAAAGTAGGTGAATCCACCGGAAAGGATGGCTGTTTTATAACCCAGACGGCGCAGCTGGCTGATCAGGGTTTCTGCGCCTTCGGTGAGGCGCAGGGTTTGAGCAATTTCTTCCAGTGTGGACTCTGGCAATCCTTTAAGCAGCGCCATACGTTCGCGGAAACTGGCCTGGAAATCCAGCTCACCACGCATCGCACGCTCAGTGATGGCGGCGACCTGATCACCGACACCGGCAGCCTTGGCCAGCTCATCGATGACTTCGGCATCAATCAGCGTGGAATCCATATCAAACACCACCAAACGGCGGTTGCGGCGGAACAGACTGTCCTGCTGGAAAGCGATATCCACGTTGAGTTCCTGCGCAATGGTCAGAAATTCAGCTCGCAGATGTTCCGGATCGGCCGGTTCACCGCGCACGGAAAATTCAATGCAGCCCTTGCCCTGGTCTTCAGGCAGTCCTTCCGGAATACGGCCGGAGAGACGGTCTATATGGTCAATGTTGAGGCCATGACGGGCGGTGATTGTGCTGACGCGGGCGATATGCTCTGCGGTAATACGGCGGGCAAGCAGGGTGACGATGTGGCGGGGTTTGCCCTGTCCATTCACCCATTGTGCATAATCATCAGCACTGATCGGTGTGAATTTCACCTGCTGGTCCAATTCTGAAGCGCGGAACAGCACGTCTTTTAAAACATCGGTTTTGCCTTCTTCACCGGCCATTTCCACCAGGATGCCAAAGGACAGTGTGTCGTGGATTACGGCTTGGCCAATATCCAGGATATTGACGTCGGAGCGGGACAGAATGCCGGTAATAGCCGCAGTCAGGCCAGGACGATCCGGGCCAGTGATATTGATCAGCACAATTTCCTTCACGCGTTCAGGCTCCTGTTGGCGGTGTGTCCGAGGGCGCGTATTGTAGCCGCGTCCGCCAGATCAAAACCACTACTGCAATATTGGCGACTGCAAGCGTTGCCAGTAACAGCAGCGTCGGCAATGCACCAAACCTGGCCAGCAGCCAGGCCACCAGCATCGGTAACAGCGCCTGCGCCAACAGACCCGGCACAGCCAGACGACCCACAATCCGTGGATAACGCTCCGCGCCGAACAGGAACAGCGGCATTGCGCCTTTGGCAATGCTGTAGATGCCGTTGCCAGCCCCATACAGGATGATTGCCCAGGCCGTAACATCCAGCCCGGTCGCCAGCAGCACCAGGCCCAGTGCGGTAATGCCGCTAGAAATCGTCAGTGTCCACAGAGCGTGGTGGCGTTCCCTGTTGGCTGCCTCCAGCAGACGAGCGGCTACTTGCGCCGGGCCTATCAGCGCGCCCAGCGCAACTATTTCTTCCATGCTCAAGCCTCTACCGGAAAGCACCAGCAGCAGATGCACAGACACCAGCGCGCCAATAGCACCCGCAAGCATGAACGACAGCATCAGCAGGCGCATCTGCCGCCTTTCCAGCGGGGTCAGTTCCAGAGGGGTTTTTTTTCCTGTTTGACGCGGACGATCAGGCACACGAATGCGTGCGGGTATTACTTTGCGAATCAGCGGCAGACATACCAGCAACATAATCGCTGCATAAATCAGACAGGTGGCACGCCAGCCAAACAGGCCCAGCATCCAGGCGGACAAGGGCCAGCATACGGTGCTGGAAAAACCGCCCCACAAGGTCAGCGTTGTAATCGCTGAACGTGCTTTTAAACCGTATATCTGTGTCAGGGTGGAAAATGAGGCATCGTACAGCCCTGATCCCATGGCTACACCCAGTACCAGCCAGCCCGCAAAATACATCCACAATGAATTGGCAAAACCGGTGATACAAAGTCCAAACGCAAAAAGGGCGCAGGATATGGTCAGTACCCAGCGCCCGCCTTTTTTGTCGATGCGGTTGCCAACAGTAGGCGCTACCAGGCCGGCGACCATTAGTCCAATGGACAATGAGCCAACAATCCAGACCAATGGCCAGCCGGTATCTTCAGCAATGGTAGGCGCCAGAATGGCGGGCAAATAAAAGGTACTGCCCCAGGCAAATACCTGCATGACACCCAGTGCCGACACAATCCAGCGTTTTTGCGGGATAGTCGGGGGTGTCATGCGTTTAATCGCCCTGAACGGCCGGGTTACGCAGGATGCCTACGCCTTCCACTTCCACTTCGTACACATCACCGGGCACCATCGGACGAGTCGTGCCCATGGTGCCTGACCACACGATGTCGCCGGGTTCCAGCGTGAAGTAGCGCGAAATGTAACTGACCATGTAGTCAAAGTTGTAGAGCATGTCGGATGTGTTTTCGCCCTGGCGGACTTCTCCGTTCAGGCGTCCAGTGATTTGCAGGTTATTGGGATCAAGGCCGGTCACCAGTTTGGGGCCGACGGTGTTAAACGTTTTGCTGCCTTTGGCGCGAGTCCATTGCAGGTCAGCACCTTGCCAGTCGCGGGCGCTGCCGTCATTACCCGCAGTCACACCAAAAATGTAGTCACGAGCATCTTCAACTGAGACGTTATCAGCACGTTTGCCAATTACCACAACGGCTTCGGCTTCGTAGTGGAAGTTGCGCGTTTCTGTCGGGATCACAATGGCTTCATCCGGGCCAATAATCGAGCTGGCCGGCACAATAAACAGGCCAGGGTATTCTGCCGGCTCGCCGCTGATGTGGCTGCGGAAGTTCAGTGCCGTCATCACCACCAGCTCGGGATCCACCGGCGCTTTGAGAGTGACGCTGCCTTCAGCAAAGGTCTGACCAGTGGCGGTGCCGCCCAGGTAGGGTGCATCACTGAGCTGATGAATGGTGCCGCTGATCAGCTCTCCCCAATGGATGTTGCCGTTTTGCTCGAAGCGCACATATTCAGCAGCATTGGCGCTGATGCTGGCCATGGCAATGCCCAGCCCCAGGGCGTTGATGGCGAGAGTTTTGGTAATCAGGTGTTTGATGGGGTGCGGCTTTGTCATAGACTTCCTCTGTTGTTATTTTAAAAAGGGGTCTGACCCCTTATACGCCTGGGCACGGATCAGTGCAATCCGTCCAGCCGCAGTTAAATCTCCCCCCGCCTTGCAAACTCGATGATGTTATCCGCTGCCCTGAACGCCAGCGCCATAATGGTCATCGTGGGCTGGCCGCGGGACGAGGTCACCATGCTGCTGCCATCGACCATAAACAGGTTGGGCACATCGTGCGAGCGGTTATAACGATCCACCACGGAGGTCGCCGGATCATTGCCCATGCGACAGGTGCCAAGCAAATGCACGGAGCCGCGCTGGCCATTCTGCGGATACGAGCCATACTTCTGAATCGCACCCGCCGCATCCATCAATTCCAGACAGCGCTCCATAAAAAATTTTGCGGTGGCAATATCATCCGGGTGATCCATGTACGTGGTGCGCAGCGCCGGGCGTCCGAATTTGTCTTTTAGCTCAGGGTCAAGGCTCACATTATTACTTGCCAGCGGCAACGAGGTGCAGTGACCAGAGAAGGCAGCGGTGTAGCTGTAATTTCTCAGCAAATTGTGCTTGTAGGCTGCGCCCCAGCTTGGACCAGAGAACAAAGCGTTCATCGCTGATGCCATCGGTGAGCCGCCACCGGGATGGCGACCATCAATGCCACCACCGCCGTAAAAACCCAGGTTCGAATCCAGCGTATAAAAGTCGTGGATCACACGCGTGGTCGGGATGCTTTTCCAGGCATTCACTTCGTGCTCAAACAAACCCACCGCGGAGGCGTGGCAGTTAAACATCAGGTTTTTTCCCACCATGCCGCTGGAATTGCCCAGGCCATCCGGATGCTGAGCGGACGCAGACAACAGCAGCAGCCGTGGTGTTTCAGCGCCGTTGGCACACAACACCGCTGCTTTGGTGCGCTGCGACTGTTCGACGCCGTTGGCATCCCAGTACACGACTTCGGTGACGCGGCCCTGATCATTGGTATTCACGCGCGCCACCGTGCAACCGGTACGAAGCTCACAATTACCGGAGGCCAATGCCAGCGGAATCATGGCCACCAGCGTGGAGGACTTTGCGTTGGCCTCGCAGCCATAACCGTTACAAAACCCACAATGAATACAGCCAGGGCGACCGTTGTGTGGTTGCGACAAAATAGCAACCGGTGCCGGATAGGCAGTCAGACCCAGTGCACGCGCGCCGCGTTCTAGCAGCACATCAGAACTTTTGACCGGCATCGGCGGGCACGGATAATCACGCGAGCGCGGCGGATCCCACGGACCTTGCAGACCGGACACTCCAATCTCCCAATCGACTTTGGTGTAGTAGGGTTCCAGCTCTTCGTAGGTGATGGGCCAGTCCACAAAATTGGTGCCGGGCACGGTGCCCCGCACACTGGCTTCGTTAAAATCAATCGGGCGCATGCGCCAGAAGTTTCCGGAATAGTGGATGCTGCTGCCGCCCACATTGTGGGCATAACCGAGCCCGCCTGCACCGGCCTGAGCCACTTCGTCTTCAGTTTTGCGGAAGGTTTGCGGGTGACCCTGACGCGCATTCCAGGTCAATTCATTGTTGTGACTGATGCCCCATTCGTCGTGGCGGAAATCGACGGCTGTCAGATGCGGCCCTTGCTCCAGCACCACCACCTTAAAACCGGCTGTAGATAATTCTTTGGCCATGATGCCCCCGGCGGCACCGGAGCCGACGATGACAAAATCCACCTCATCACGCGTGCCAAAACTGACTGCTGTATTGTTTTCAGCCATGTTTATTCTCCACGCGCTGCGTAGTCAGCGTCGTAATAACCAAAGGGTGGAACATAGGCGTGGGCATGTGTCATGCCAATCAGGCTGTAACCGGTATCAGGGCCGTTGCCACCGTACTGTGGCAACGCAAACAGAGAGGCCACAGTGAGATAACGCAAGGTGCTAAAAAACGGCGATGTTTCAACTTCTTGCAGCAGCTCGTCTTGTTGGGCCTCATTAAGGCTCGAGAATAACGGTGTACCAAAACGCTCACTGGCAAGGCGATTCAGATCATCAACACCGGCCTGCAAAATCGGCAGTTGCTCCTGACGGCCGTCAGCCAGCACGGTGTCGATAAAGCGGACGGTGCCGGCTTCGCGAGCGCCGGGTGTATCGTCGCTGGGGACAATACGCGCCGTCGCTGCATCCAGCTCCAGGGCCAGCGCGGCGCTCAACAGCGTATATTCGGAGCTGTCCGTCTGTGTATCAGCCGATTCACGACCAGGTTGGCAGGCTGACAAAATGGCCGGCACGCCCAACACAATCACTGAGCCTTTGGCTGCGTCCGCAAGCAGCGATAAAAATCGGCGGCGTGTCCATTGCACATCGCGATCATTAACAGGGGTAGTCATCAGTACACTCCGGTTGGCGAGATGAATGTTCAGCTTAGTCCTGACGGACATAACAGCACAATTCATGCCGGGTACCTGATTCATTCTCTTTTCGTACTAAAAATATTCCATTTATTCATTTTGAATCTAAATGCGCAGGCGCTATCTTGTGCGCCGCCTGAATTGTCGTCCCGCGACGATGTCAGCCAGAAACCCATCAACAAGCCCTGGCACGTCAAAACAAGGGTTATCCGATCAAGTATTTCGGGAGAATTTCAGTGATTCAACGCATTAAAAAATCGCAATCAGCTGTGTTTGCTGCCGCACTGGCAGCCGGTTTGTTGCCACTGTCAGCACAGGCTACCAATGGATACTTTACCCATGGTGTAGGTGCGCGCACCCAGGCGGTGGCCGGTGTCAGCACCGCTTTGCCACAGGATGCGATGGTGATTGCCAGCAATCCGGCCGGTATCAGCGCACTCGGTAACCGTCTTGATCTGGGTGTCAGTTTGTTCCGCCCGGTCCGTGGCGCTGTTATTGAGGGCAATTTTGCCGGTGCCAATGGCCGTTATGACGGCAACGATACCGAGCTGTTTGTGATTCCCGAGCTGGCCTATGTGCGTGAACTGTCATCCGAGCTGACAGCGGGTATCGCCATTTATGGCAACGGTGGCATGAACACCGATTACGGCACCAATCCCTTTGCCGCCTTTGGTTCCACCGGATCTGCCGGTGTTAATCTGGAGCAGCTGTTTGTGACTCCGGCGCTGTCATGGAAACTGTCCGAGCAGCACAGTGTCGGCGTGGCCGCTACGTTCGCCTGGCAGCGCTTTGAAATGAAAGGCATAGGCGCGTTTGACAATCCGTTTTTTACCTCGGCTCCGGGTCGTGTGACCAACAACGGTGATTCGTGGGGCAAAGGCGCCGGTGTGAAGCTGGGCTGGACCGGGCAGCTGACCCCCACGCTGACCCTTGGTGCAAGCTGGGCCTCGCGCATCAACATGGACCGCTTTGAGCGTTATGCCGGCCTTTACGCCGAGCAGGGTGGTTTTGATATTCCGGCGACCTATGCGCTGGGTGCGGCCTGGAAAAGCAGCGAGCGTTTGACGCTGGCCGCCGACTGGCAACACATCGAATATGGTTCAATCAAATCGATTGCCAACCCGCTGAGTAATCTGCTCTCAGGCAATGCACTGGGTACACGTTACGGCGGTGGTTTTGGCTGGCGCGACATTGATGTGATCAAACTGGGTGCAATTTATCAGTACAGCGAGCAGCTGACACTGCGTGCGGGCGTCAGCCGCGCGGATCAACCGGTTCCGGCCAGCGAAACCTTCTTTAACATTCTGGCGCCCGGCACCATTCGTGATCACGTCAGTGCCGGTGCCAGCTGGAAAACCACTGGCGGTTCCGAGTGGTCATTGTCCTATACCCACGCTTTAAAAGAGTGGATTAAAGGTCAGCAATCCATTCCGATGCCGTTTGGCGGCGGTAATGCCAATGTCCATCTGAAAGAAGACATTCTGACCGCGACCTGGACTCTGCCGCTGTAATTGCCTGAGCTTTGTCCGTTGGCATTTATGCAGGCATCGGCGAGAATGACCTGCATAAGGTGCCAGTTCTGTTTTATTAGAGCTCACCCCGCCCACAGTCTTCTGCATCATGGGGTTCACATTGCACAGAACGTCGGAACAGCTGGCTCGTCGGTTTCGCAAGGAGTGGCTGTGGTTGCTTGTTGTCTGGCTGGGCGTGGGTGCGCTACTGATTGTTTTGTTGTGGACTAATCGCAATCAGGTCATTAAGCAGGAGCGCAGTGTCCTTGAGCAAGGCGCACGCATGTTGCAGGAGACTCTTGCGGTTCAGCTGGAAGCAAGCAACCGCTCTCTGGAGGTATTCATTGCGGACTGGCAGCGCTGGCAAGGTCAGGAGGACCGATTGGAGCGTGCCAATCGCCGCCTGGAGGCACTGCCTGGTGCAGTAATCGGCGTGGGCTCAATGGCCATGCTTGACGCGTCGGGCATTGTGCTGGCGGCCAGTGACAGAGACCTCCTCGGGCAGAATCTTTCCGACCGTGCCTACTATATTGCCGCGCGCCCGCAGGTGGCTAACCAGTCCATATCCCTGAACACACTCATTGTCACGCCTCCTTACCAAGCCGCCGATGGCAGTTGGGTCATGGCGCTTGCGCGCAGGGTGCTGATGTCTGATGGGCAGTTTGATGGTGTGGTTGCAGCGACGCTGGACCCGGCTCAAGTATTAACCTTGCTGCAGCCCGCGCTGTATTCGCCAGATACGCTCGTGTCATTGTTGCACGCAGATGGTATTCGTTTTTTGGCCATGATCGGCAACAACCGCATCCTGCAAGCATCCGGTGTCGACGTGACACAGGCAGGATCTCTGTTTATGCGTCATCGTGAGAGCGGACTGGACAGCAACCTGCTGTTGGGGGTTAGATTTCCCGGCGATGTGCCCCGACTGATGGCGCTGCGCAATATTCAGCCTCCTGCACTGCAGATGGACAAAGCCCTGGTCATCGCGGTGGGCCAGGATTGGCGTTCGATTTTAGTTGAGTGGCAGCATGAGGTTTTATTCTGGAGTCTGATTTATCCGTTAGCCGGGTTGTTCGCGGTCCTGATATTACGACACTTTCAGCGGCGCCATCGCCAGATTCAGCTTCAGGAGGATGAACTTGCTGCGCAGTCGGCAGCGATGGACGCGCGCTGGCGTGCAGTGTTGGAAGCTACCAATCAGGGGGTATGGGACTGGAATGCCGTCACCAACAAGGTGTACTTTTCTCCGGTTTGGAAATCCATGTTGGGTTATACCGAAGAAGAAGTTAGCGATGATCTCGGGGAATGGGGAGATCGCCTGCATCCTGAGGACAGGGACTCAACACTGGCGGATGTCAAACGGCATCTCGATGGTGAAACGCCTTTTTATGAAAGTGTCCATCGTGTTGCCACCAAAGGCGGCGGCTACAAGTGGATTCTTGATCGTGGACGAGTGATCGAGCGCGATTCTTCAGGCAAGGCGTTGAGAGTGATTGGTACACACACGGATGTGACTGAGTCCAGGCGTCAACGTGAGAGACTGGATCGGTTGGCAGAAAACCTGCCCGGCGCGCTTTTCCAATACCTTAAGACAGCGGACGGCCACAGTTCTTTTCCTTATGCGAGCAAAGGCATAGAGGTTGTTTATGGATATGAACCACAGGATCTCAAGGACGATGCCACTGCGGTGTTTCAACGTATACACCCGGATGATCTGCCGGGAGTCAAAGACAGTATCGAGCAGTCAGCGCGTTCGCTGGATGTATGGTCTGTTGAATATCGTGTCATTCTTCCTGACCTGGGTGAACGCTGGCTCAGCGGTCTGGCTAAACCCCAGGCCATTGAGGCAGGAGCCGTGCTCTGGCACGGTTATATTCACGATATTACCGAGACCAAACAACAGGCACTCAAACTGCAGGAAACCGAACGTCTGCTGCAACACTTGTTGAACGAAATGCCGGTTGGGCTCTGTATGGTGGATGTGGACGGTAACATTTATTACCGTAACCGGCGTTTTGAGATGTTGCTGGGTTATACCTATGAGGAAGCGCCCACACAGGAGAAATTGTGGAGCAAGGCCTACCCTGATCCGTACATGCGCGCCAGAGTAACAACCGAATGGACAGACGCTGTTGCACATGCCGCCGCTACTGGAGAAGATATTCCAGCCTCCGATCACAAAGTCATCGCGCGCGATGGCGCGGAGCGCACCGTCAGCATTGGTGGCATTCTGTTTGGTAATCGAATTCTGGCGACCTTTGTGGATAACACCGAGCGTCAAGCTCTGCATGATGCACTGCACAAGTTAGCCTACCGCGATGGTTTGACCGGTGTATCCAATCGCCGCCACTTTGATCAGGTGCTGCAGTCAGAGTGGCAGCGCTGCCGGCGCAGTCATCGACCGCTGGCGCTGCTGATGATAGATCTTGATCACTTCAAACTTTATAACGATACCTACGGCCACCAGCAGGGAGACCTTTGCCTGCAGGCGGTGGCTAGCGCGCTGCAATCCGCATTCAAGCGCTCTCATGATTTGGTCGCCCGCTATGGGGGTGAGGAATTTGTTTGTCTGATGCCCGATTGTGATCTGGACGGGGCCCGCAGTCAGGCACAGGTTTTGTGTCAGGTGATACAGAATCTGGGCTTGGCTCATATCAGCTCGCTCACCTCAACCGTAGTGACGGTGAGTATCGGAGTCGCTTGTCAGATCCCTGACGAACATTCAACGCCGGAAATGCTGGTGACCACGGCAGATGACAATTTGTATCGGGCCAAAAAGAATGGGCGTAACCGTTTTGATGATGGTACTGGCGAGCCGTCCTGAGACCTTCAGGGTAAAGCATACACCACCAGTGCTGCACCACCGGGTTGCAGCTTGGCTATCGGTCCCTCGGCACCGCCGGTCAGAGCAGTGACCGCGCCCATAAAAGTGCCGGCATAAATAGTGGGTTGTCCAATTGTCAGTGCCACGTATTGTTTGCCGTTGGCCAGATAGGTCACCGGATAGGATGTCGGGATATCACCAATATTGGTTTCCCAAAGAATGCTGCCGTCGCGTGCGTCGATGGCTTTAAAGCGGTGGTCCAGAGTGCCACTGAAAATGACTTCACCTGCTGTGGCCACAATTGCGGTTGTGGGTGGCGCCATTTCCCGCAAGTCCCACAACAGTTCACGCGTTTCCATGTTTACAGCCTGTAAACGGCCAAATTCACCGTCACGTCCTGGCTGGGGAACCGGATCCAGTGCCGCGCCGGTGGACAGAATGCTGCGTCCACCGAGCGGGCCGCCCATCATGCACATCTGGGCAATGGGCATAAACAGCACTTTGCTGTCCTGGTTATAGGAGCTGGCTTGCCAGTTCCGACCACCGGCAGCAAAAGGGCAAACCAGCTGCGCAGATTCTGCAACTGGAGCTGCATTGACGCCCATGGTTTTGATACCTGTCACTGGATCAATGGCAGTAACCAGATTCTGCAGACCCAGATCCAGCGAGAACAGGTATTGACCAGTGGCTGCATCCAGCGCATCAAACAACGCCATTTTGCCGGCGGTGACCACCACCTTGCGCATGACACCGTTCACCGGCAGTTGCATGATTTGTCGCTCGTAGGTCCAGTCCAGATCCCACTGGTCGTTGGCAACGTGCTGATAGTGCCAGACCACTTCGCCGCTGCGAGGACGTAACGCAACGGTGGAATTGGTGTACAGGGCATCGTTGTTGATCCCCGGAAGTTCGCTGCGCTGGTATAAAGACGCCGTGTCATACGTGGGTGCGGTGCCAAAATACACGAGGTCGAGTTCGGCGTCGTAGCTGGGTGGCATCCAGATAGAGCCACCGCTGCGCGCACTCAGTTCCAGGCCATTCCAGGTCTCATCACCCGGCTCACCGGGCCGGGGTATCGCATAAAAGCGCCATTGTTCCTTGCCGGTTTCCAGATCCAGACCCACCATAAACCCGCCTTCAGGCACCATGGTCGCAGTGACGCCCTGCACCACCATCCCGTTGGCGATCAGAGGCGTTGCATGTAATTGATGGCCGCGCCGGCCTATTTGAACGTTGTCCAACCCTGTATCCCAGATCAATTCGCCTGTTCTGGCGTTGATAGCCAGCACATGCAGGTCATTGGTAGGCATGATGAGTTTGTCGCCATGAAGGGCAATGCCTACTTTGGCGCTGGGCAGGGCATCGGCGTGGGTGTTGTGTTTGAAGGTCCACAGGGTTTCACCGCTACTGGCATCCATTGCCAATAAGGTGTCGTCGGTAGCCAGCAGGAACATGATGCCGTCGTGTACCAGTGGGGTCGGGGTGTTTGAACCTGACTCCAGAGCCAGGCGGAACGTCTCTCGCAACTGATCGACATTGCCGCGGTTGATCTGATCCAGCGGGCTGAAACCATAGGTGTCGTAGGTACGGCGCCAGTTCAACCAGTCTGCAGCGGGTGGATTGGCAAGCATGGCATCGCTGACCGGTGACATTTGCTCAAGAAGCGGGTGAGAAGGTTGAGCCTGAGCTGCGGAAGCAGCGCTTAGGAGTACCAGCCATTTGAGCGTTTTCATGATGGTTCCTTCTTTAATTATTTTTAAATTATTCTTCCCGAACGCCAATCATTCTGGTCAGCACTTCCTGATCAGATTGCGACAGTTGCCCCAACAGTCCCGTGGCTACCTGATCAAATGTCACCGTTGCATCGTTAAAGATACGCTCTCCGGTTTTGGTCAGTGTCACCAGACTGACACGTGCATCACGTTCAGCTTCTTCTTTGTTGACCAGCCCGATTTTTTGCATGGGATCTAGCAGGCGGGTCACCCCCGAAGCACTCAGGCCTACCTGATTAGCCAGATCTATGCGGCGCAGTTTTTTTTCAGGTGCCAGTGCCAGTTCGCGCAATACCAGAAACTCGGTAACGCTGATGCCGTGCAGTGACAGCGGCCCTAGCAAGCGCTTCTGGATGCGGGTATGTAAATTGATCAGATTGAGCATCAGCTCGGCTTGAGTGGATAAAGACATGATCTGCTCCTTGCCAGATGTTTGAGTTCGCAAGTATTAGTGCGATATAGTTGATCTGTCAAGCATCTGTCGGTGGTCTCCTTTTTTTATTTTGTTGCCCGATTGTTCTCATTCAGAATTCCGCTTGCGGATTTATCGAGTGACCGTCCGATTGCAGCACAGCAAAGCAGTGATGACAAGTACTTAAGATGAAGCCTTGAAGACTATTTGTGGTCTAATTCACATCCTCCTGTTGCGTCAAAGCCTTGATGAACGGCGCGAGCTTGCGGGCTCGCCACCTTGAATAAACAATATAAATACTCATTGCGAGCAGAGGAGAGGACCACTTCAAGTAGTGGTATAACCACGTGGTATAGGGTTCGGGAGAGATTTTATATAAGCCCAGCGGCAACATGTACAGGGCAGAAAATACCAGGATCAAAGTCAAGGGAAACAACAAGTTAAAAACAAGAGAACCCCGTCCCCGCGATGCCAATTGTGAAGCCTTTTGCTCCAGCAGTTTTTCCTCACTGTGGTTCGGGGTTCTCATTGGATTCACCCGTTAGCTATCTGCGGCCGCAGCTCAATCACATTACCTTCGGGATCCTGGATGTAAATTGAGCGCCCCATGCCATCAGCTCCGTATCTATCCTCAAACTCCGAGTGCCAGACCTTGTGATCGTCCAGCCACTGAAGCAGCGCCACTTCGCTGATGTGCTCGATACGCAAACACACATGGTCGACATTGCGGCCATTCTGCGCAGGCGGTTTGCCACCCATTTTTCCCAGTTCACTGTCCACAGGGACCAGATCAATTAACGCATCGCCTGCGCGCAATTGACTCAGACCCTGCGCGGGTGGCAGTTCGCGCTCAAGCGTGCAACCAAGCACCTTGCAGTAGAAATCCAGCATTTGCTGCAGACGCGTGGTTCTGAAGACGACGTGGTCCAGATTGCGGACCTGTATCATTGTTGCCCCTGAACCTTGCCGCCGCGGGCCTTGACCATCAGACTCACAAGGGTGTCCATAATCTGAGGTTCCAGACCTTCAGTATGGCCTTTATCCATACGCACGATATCTGCAATCACACGCCCGTCGTTGCAGTTGGGATACTCATATACCTGTGCTGTGCCCTGGCGCGGCAATAAACCCCATTCGCGAGTGCCGGGATTCTGACTGCGGCTGTCATAGGTTTTTCCGGCCTCAGTATCAACAACATCGTCGCGGCGAACGCGCGCCTCACATTGATAACGTTGGGCCAAAAGCGAGGTCTGGGGCAGCTCTGTAATTTCATACTCCCCAATGGCGTATATATGCGAAAAATCGCAGTCAGGTTCAGCGGCTACAGCCAAAGTGGCGTTGGCTGGCACTGGTGCGCTGGGAGGTGGCGCATCTGCCTGACGTGGCCGGCCAGCATTGGGTGAGCGTTCAGCCGCTCCGCCCAGACGTCCGCCGGACAGGCTTACAAACCCATCCACCTTGTCGCGGAAAAACTCCGTACAAAGCAGCCGTCTTGAGGTCAGTCCGCCTTGGGAATGGCCTACCATCCAGAGCGCCCGCACCCGCTCCTGGCCAACGGCGTTAATCATCGTAGAAACAATGTTGCGCAGATATTCATCATCTTCTTCGCGCCAGCGTGCCACCGGAGAATGCGGCGTCGCCATCACCAGTCTGTGTTTTTCCTTTAATTCCCAGGCCGGGAAATACGCGTGCTGGTAGGCAGTATTGGATCCGCCTCCATGCAGATTCAAAATCAGCGTGACCTCTTCGTTGTTGCGCAGATCACAGGGATAGTCCAGAACATAGGTGCGCCCTGTCCCTGGTTCTGTGATTGGGCGTTCCAGATTAGCGGTGCAACTTGTGCCCAACAATGTTGCCGGGGATTGTGTGTGGACAGGCATGAGCGTCCCGGCACAGACAAGTGTCATACCCATAGTCGCGAAAAAAGCCGTTTTGCCAGTTTTGAATTTCATTGTATGCAGCCTCTTTGCAAAAAAATTAAATGCCCTGTCGATTTTGCTGTCACATACTCGACAACGGTTAACTGCTGAAATTCTGATAGCAGCAAGTTTTTATTGACACTATAACAAGGAGACAGAAGGATGCCTTATATCGACGGATTTGTAATTGCTGTACCTAAAGCCAACAAACAGGCGTTCACCGATCACGCCGCAATGGCCGATCCGGTATTTATGGAATTGGGTGCAACCCGCGTTCTGGAATGTTGGGCAGATGATGTGCCTGATGGACAAACAACAGATTTTCGCCGTGCAGTCAAAGCCACCGACGACGAGGATGTTGTGTTTTCCTGGATCGAGTGGCCAGACAAAGCCACACGCGATGCCGCCTTCGCAAAAATGATGGACGGCTCGCTCAATGATCCGCGTATGGACCCGGAGAAAAACCCAATGCCCTTTGATGGAAAGCGGATGATTTATGGCGGCTTTTCCCCGGTTGTATTTCTGGAGAAATAATCATGCAGAACAAACACGGGGATTTTATCTGGTATGAATTGCTGACGCCTGATCTGAAGGCGGCGCAGTCCTTTTACAGCAAGGTTGTGGGCTGGACCTTTGCAGACAGCGGTACACCCGGTATGGATTACCACTTCTTTTTTGCCAACGATGCCGATGGTGGCAAACCCCAGGGTGTTGGCGGCATGATGGAAATCAATGCAGAAATGCAGGCCGGTGGTGCCCGCCCGGTATGGCTGGGATACATCGGTGTTGATGATGTTGACGCCTGTGTTGGCAAGCTGGTGGCTGCGGGTGGAAACATCATGATGGCAGCGACAGACGTTCCTGGTGCGGGACGCATGGCCATGGTGACCGACCCTCAGGGTGTGCCGTTTTATGTGATGCGCGGCAGCAGCGACCAACCCAGCTTGTCGTTTGCAGCCGATAAACCGCGCCCTGGTCACTGCGCCTGGAATGAACTGGCCACCAGTAATCAGGCAGGCGCCTGGCAGTTTTACAGTGATCTTTTTGGCTGGCAACAGGAAGGCGCTATGGATATGGGGTCTATGGGTGAATACCAGTTCATCCGCCATGGTGGCGTGCTTGGCGCCATTATGCCCACGCCACCGGAAATGCCGGTGTCCATGTGGTCCTATTATTTCCGTGTCGCTGATATCGACGCTGCCATAGTGGCTGTCAAGGAGAGTGGTGGACAGGTGATGTATGGCCCCGGAGAAGTGCCAGGTGGTGATTTTATTGTCTCCGGCATGGATCCGCAGGGAGCAGCCTTTAACCTGGTTGGCAAACGCGCTGCCAACCCGGAATGACCCAGGGCTAAAAAGCCATCATTGTTTTTTTGCATCTTGATGATGCGAATTATCAATTTGCCGTCGCCAGGCATAAATACATAAAGTAAATCGTTTTCTAATTATTGATAGAAAGTTGATGGGGTTCTGTCGTAAACACCTGTAACATCACATGTCGTTGGAATTTAAATATTTTTTAGGGGAATAGAAATGCGAAAGAATGCTCTGGCGATTGCCGTAGTTGCTGCTATGGGCCTGAGCCCGATGGCAATTATTAACACCGCAAGCGCGCAGGAAGCGGCACCAACCAATGATTATTGGTGGCCTAACCGCCTGGATCTGAGTCCACTGCGCCAGAATTCAGAAATTGCTGATCCCACTGGCGGTGATTTTGATTACGCTGAAGCGGTTGCCGACGTCAACATTGATGAACTCAAGCAGGATCTGGTCAATGTGATGCGTACCTCACAAGACTGGTGGCCGGCTGACTATGGTCACTACGGTCCCTTCTTTATTCGTATGTCCTGGCACAGCGCCGGTACCTACCGCACCTTTGATGGCCGCGGCGGCGCCGACGGTGGAATGCAGCGTTTTGCGCCACTGAACAGCTGGCCTGACAACGTTAACCTGGACAAAGCCCAGCGTCTGCTGTGGCCGGTCAAACAGAAATGGGGTAACAAAGTATCCTGGGCCGACCTGATTGTGCTGGCCGGTACTGTAGCCATGGAAGATATGGGCATGCAGATGTACGGCTTTGCGTTTGGCCGTGATGATGCCTGGCAGCCTGCAGAAGTGAACTGGGGCCCGGAAGGTGAGTGGCTGGGCGACAACCGTCACATGGGTGACCGTGAACTGGCACGTCCTTTTGGCGCTACTCAGATGGGGCTGATTTACGTTAACCCGGAAGGCCCGAATGGCAATCCTGATCCACTGCTGGCTGCGCGTGATATCCGCGAAACTTTCGGCCGCATGGGTATGAACGACGAAGAAACCGTTGCGCTGATCGCTGGCGGTCACACCTTTGGTAAAACCCACGGCGCAGCACGTCCTGCAGGTAACGTTGGTGCCGAGCCGGAAGCGGCTCCTATCGAGCAGATGGGCCTGGGCTGGAAAAATACACACGGTACCGGTAATGCCGGCGACACCATTGGCTCTGGTCTTGAAGGGGCATGGACTGTTGCGCCTGCACAATGGACCAACAACTTCTTCCAGAACCTGTTTGGTTTTGAATGGGAACAAACTCGCAGCCCAGCCGGCGCCATCCAGTGGAAACCGACTGATCCGGCCGCTGCCAACCTGGTTCCAGATGCACACGATCCGAGCAAACGTCACGCTCCGATGATGCTGACAACTGACCTGGCACTGCGTTTTGATCCAATTTACGGCGAAATTTCCCGTCGTTTTATGGAAAACCCGGACGAGTTCGAACTGGCTTACGGTAAAGCCTGGTTCAAACTGACTCACCGTGACATGGGCCCACGTAGCCGTTACGTCGGTGATTGGGTGCCCAGCGAAGCGCTGATCTGGCAAGACCCGGTTCCGGCCGTAGATCATCCGCTGATCGATGATCGTGATGAAGAGACACTGAAGTCGCGCATCCTGGCTTCTGGCCTGAGCACCGATCAACTGGTGCGCACAGCGTGGGCCGCGGCAGTGACCTACCGTGGTACTGACATGCGTGGTGGTGTGAACGGCGCTCGTATCCGTCTGGCACCACAAAATGGCTGGACTGTGAACCAGCCAGACGAGCTGGCACAAGTAATCAGCACCCTGGAAGGTATCCAGGCTGATTTCAACAGCTCAGCACGTCGTGGCAAACGCGTTTCTCTGGCTGACCTGATTGTGCTGGCGGGTAATGCCGCAATCGAACAGGCGGCTGAGCGTGCAGGTCATGACATTGAGGTGGATTTCACACCGGGTCGTACTGATGCAACTGCGGAAATGACAGACGTGAACTCGTTTGCATTGCTGGAGCCTAAAGCAGATGGTTTCCGTAACTACATCGAGCCAGGTTTCCCACGTTCACCGGCAGAAGCGTTGATTGAACGCGCTGCATTCCTGGAGCTGACAGTTCCTGAGATGACAGCACTGGTGGGTGGCATGCGTGTACTGGACGCTAACTTCCAGAGCGTTGATCACGGTGTATTCACCGAGCAGCCTGGCACACTGAGCAATGACTTCTTCGTGAACCTGGTTGATATGTCCACTGTGTGGGCGCGTTCTACCAGCGAAGAAGGTATCTACGAAGGTCGTGACCGTCAGTCCGGTGCGCTGAAGTGGACTGCAACACCTGTGGACCTGATCTTCGGTTCCAACTCCGAACTGCGTGCAGTGGCTGAGTACTACGCCGCTAACGATGGTGAAGAGAAGTTCGTAGAAGACTTTGCGGACGCCTGGACCAAAGTGATGGAACTGGATCGTTTTGATGTGAAGTAAAGCTTGTCGCCAGCTGCACGCCCGTGCAGCTGGCGGTGGGGGACTTTAGGCGGCCTGTTACAGGGCCGCCTTTTTTTTGAACCAGACGCAGCTCTGGCTTATACTCACCTGCATTCTCTTCAGCACAATAACAAGTTGGAAAGCATGCATGGCCACTGCAGCAAAATCTGCAAAAACACCCGATCTGGCAAAAAATCGCGCAGAAAATAGCACCCCGGCACAAATCAAAGGGCGCCACTTGTTAAAAGTGCCGGCGCTGTTCACGGCTGCTTTGTTGGCGGTTTCCTTCACTCCGCGGGTGATGGAGAACAGCATTCTGCTGTACTCGTTCTGGGCTGCGGTTGCGGTACTTGCAATCTGGCAAGTCTGGCTGATTCGGCATCTGGGTAAAGACGGTGGTGCACGCCATTTTGTAGTGTCGTTGAGGCCCCAGCACTATATTCAAGCCTGTGTGCATCTCTCGGTTTACCTGTATTGGGGGTATTACTGGGAGCCGGTGCAGAACCACGCATTACTGTTGTTTGCGCAGATTCTGTTCGCATTTTCCTTTGATATGTTGCTGTCGTGGACGCGACGGGAATCCTATCAGCTGGGTCTTGGCCCGCTGCCGATTGTGTTCAGTACCAACCTGTTTTTGTGGTTCCGCGATGACTGGTTCTATCTTCAGTTCCTGATGATTGCCGTCGGTTTTCTGGGCAAGGAGTTTGTGCGCTGGAAGCGTGACGGGCGTATGGTGCATATCTTTAATCCGTCTGCATTTGCGCTCGGATTGTTCTCCCTTGTGCTGATTGTGACCGGTACCACGGATATCAGCTGGGGGCCGCAGATTGCTTCCACGCTGACACTGGCGCCAGGTATCTATACCTATCTGTTTGCAGCCGGTCTGGTGGTGATGTATTTCTTCTCGATCACGCTGGTTTCTGCCTCAGCCGCTGCCGTGCTGTTTGGCCTGAGCGCGCTGTATTTTGCAATATTTGATGTGCCTTATTTCCTGGATTCCGATATCCCGTCCGCGGTATTTCTGGGTTTGCACCTGCTGGTAACGGACCCCTCAACCTCTCCGCGTACACCCACCGGCAAGCTGATTTTTGGCATCCTCTATGGCCTGGGTGTGTTTGTTCTGTACACAATTCTGAGCATGTTTGGTGCTCCAACCTTCTACGACAAACTGCTGTGTGTGCCACTGCTGAATCTGAGTGTGCAGTGGATTGATCGTATGGTGTTGCCACTGCGGAACGTCAATTTCCTGGAGAAAATGGGTATTGGTGTTACCCCCAGCCGCAAAACCAACCTGATGCATATGGCGGTATGGATACTGTTTTTTGGTGCAATGACAGTGATGGGGAAAACCGATGGCCGCCATGTGGGCGACAGTGTCCCATTCTGGATGCAGGCCTGTGCCGACGATAAATCCAATGCCTGCAGCCGCCTGCTGCTGCTGGAAACAACCTATTGCAACGACAACTCCGGCTGGGCCTGTAATGAGCTGGGAATGCACTATGTCCGTGGTGAACTGGTGCCACGTGATCTGATGGTTGCCGAGCGCCATTTTGCGCATGCCTGTGAGCTGCGTTTCCAGGCTGGCTGTCTGAACTTGCTGGATTCAAGTGTACTCACCAGCACTGAACCAAAAGTATTTGACCTGCGCCTTCTGCTACGCCAAGGCGGCTTGAACCTGCTGGATATGCCCGAAGATGAGTTGATGCAGCGCGCCTGTGATCATGGCTGGGAATTTGCGTGTGGCAGTAGCACAGGGGTGGCGAGCTTATGAAACCTTTAATTGCAGCAATACTTGGCGCAGCCCTGTTGCTCCCTTCAGCACTGACAGTGGCGCAGAGCAGTGCCATGCCCGGTTTTAACGGCAACCTGTTACAACTGCCGGATGAACCGCTGGCGGGTTTTGTGCAGATCCCTGCGGGCAGCTTCATGATGGGCAGCGATCCGGCTCAGGATCGTATGGCATTTGCCAATGAACGTTGGTCGCAATTTCAACGCCAGGGCAACGTCAACGAACCCACGTTTTACATCCAGCGATATGAAGTGACGGTTGGCCAGTATCGCGAATTTGTACAGAAAACCATGCGTCCGGTTGCTGCTGGCCAGCTGGATCAGCCTGACCACCATCCAGTGACACATGTCACCTGGCCAGATGCATTGGCTTATGCACGCTGGTTACAAAGTCAGCTTCTGGATTCGGCACAAACACCGATGGAGCTCAAATCACTTCTGCAACAAGGCTGGCAGCTTACGCTGCCCAGTGAAGCGCAGTGGGAAAAAGCAGCACGTGGCACCGATAACCGAATTTTCCCTTGGGGAAATCAACTTAATCCCAATCCCGCCAATCTTGGCAGCACCGCCGCGCGCCCGGTAGGGGCGGTTGCCTGTGCGACCTGCGCTTATGGCCTGGCAGACATGAGTGGTAACGTCTGGGAATGGACACGTAGCCCTTATCAAGCGTATCCCTATTCGGAGGCGGATGATCGCGACACCGTCAACGAAGATGCATTGTGGGTAATCCGCGGAGGTTCCTACGTTGACGAAATTAACAATGCTCGCGCTGCAACGCGCGGTGCAGCTGATCCGGGTGCGCGCCGCGAGTTTATAGGGTTCCGGCTGGTGTTGATGCCGCGTTGATTTCCGAGATATGAACAATTCCAAGGCGATTTTTTCGAAGCACCGCCCTTGATGGGGGCGTGGTCAATGCAGGCTGCGGCGATCAGCGCGGATCGCAAATTCCTCCGGAACTTCAGACTGTTGCTCCTCGTCATTACAAATCTGCGCGTATAAGTCCTTTTTGAATCTCTTTATATCAATCCAACAGGACTGTATTTAAATACAGTATTATTGGATTGATATAGGCTCTATTAATAGGAAAACGCGATTGTTGCTGGGAATAATATGTGACATATTATCACTCGAGTATCCCAGCGAGGGTTTGAGAATGGACCAGGAACAGATCAATCAACTCCTTGAGCGAGTTTCCTTTATTTATACTCAGCAAGTTGTAGCTGATCGATTGGGAATATCCAGAGAAGAAGTTAATCGCTGGAAGAAACGACGGGTCAGTATTCCATCCCAGTATCAGTTCAGTTTGCAGGGAATGTTGCCTCAGCGCCCGCTCCACTATGACAATCCCGACTTTACATTTATTGATCTGTTTGCCGGGATAGGTGGAATCAGAAACGGCTTTGAAACGATTGGTGGTAAGTGTGTATTTACCAGTGAATGGGATACGTACGCGCAGCGAACCTATGCTGCCAATCACTATCTACCTGTAGATGAACAGATTGCAGGTGATATTACAAAAATTGATCCGGCAGATATTCCTGATCACGACGTATTACTGGCAGGCTTTCCATGTCAGCCGTTTTCGATCGCGGGTGTTTCCAAGAAGAATTCACTTGGTCGCAAACACGGATTTGAGGATCTGACCCAGGGAACATTGTTTTTCAATGTTGCTACTATTCTTGATAAAAAGCGACCTGCTGCCTTTTTATTGGAAAACGTCAAAAATCTCAAAAGTCATGACAAGGGCAAAACGTTCAGAATTATTATGGAAACGCTGGATGAGCTCGGTTATGAGGGAGTCCAGGCCCGGGTGATTGATGCGGCCCATTTTGTTCCCCAACACCGTGAAAGGATCTTTATTGTAGGCTTCAGGAAAGACACCGGTTTCAACTGGAATAATCTGGAATTGCCTTCCAAAGACAAGACAATGGAGTCCATCCTTGAACCCAATAATCTGGTTCCTGACAACTATGTCTTAAGTGAAAAGCTTTGGTCCTATTTACAGGACTATGCTAAGAAGCATAAAGAAAAGGGTAATGGATTTGGTTTTGGTCTGGTCGGTCCTGATAGTGTGGCAAGAACATTGTCTGCCCGCTATTACAAGGATGGCTCTGAAATTCTTGTAAGTCGGGGAGCTCGGAAAAGACCGCGCCGTCTGACTCCGATGGAGTGCGCAAGACTTATGGGGTACGTAGAGCCGGGGCAATCCGATTTTATTATTCCTGTGTCGGATACCCAAGCGTACAAGCAATTCGGAAACTCGGTTGTTGTTCCTGTTATTTCTTCAATTGCCCAGGCAATTAAACCCCATATTGAAGAGAACATAAAAATACTGTCAGGAAAGGACCAGGGAAAGCAGATGCGACTGGTGGGTTAAGCTTTGGATGTCGTCACCACGGAGAAGCGAAGCCGGATGATGTCGGGTATCCGCGGGAAAGATACCAGACCTGAGCTTGCAGTAAGAAAAGCTTTGTTTGGAAGGGGGATCAGGTACCGTCTTGGAGGGAGGGGGCTGCCGGGAAAACCAGATCTGGTATTAAAAAAATATCATGCAGTTGTGTTTATAAACGGTTGCTTTTGGCATGGCCATGGATGTCATTTGTTTAAATGGCCCTCCAGCAACCCGGAGTTCTGGAAAGCCAAAATTGGTTCAAATGTCCGCAGGGATGCCATCAATACTGAAGCCTGTTTAAAACTTGGGTACCGCGTGGCAGTTGTCTGGGAGTGCTCGATCAAGGGAAAGTACAGACTGCCATTTGATCAGGTTATCCAGCAGTTGTCTGACTGGTTGGATGGCAGAGATCCCGGTATTGAAATTTGCGGTAAGGGGACCTCCCTGACCTCTTCATAAAGAATAAAGGGTTTTTGTTTCGTTTATAAATTCCTCCAGGGAATACACTTCATCCCTGACGCTTGCAGGATATGTGCTTTTGAGCGCAGCCGGTACTACCAGAGTTACATTCGCACCTTTCATTTCATCAAATTGGTTCTTCGAAACACCATTTTGTAATGTAAAGAGGAAGGGGTTTTGAATCCTGTTTGCCTCGTTCAGAATCTGCCGCCACCGATCTTTCACAGTTGTTTTGACGCCAAGCATGCGCAATTTTTCCCCCGGATAATACGGGTCATGATATGCATCGTAGCCTGGAAAGATGAAGTCAGGTTTTTTGTTCCCCTCGGTTTTGCACTGGGCTTTGAAATTGACAAGGCCCTCTTCTTTGAAAATATTTTCAAGGTGGAGTTCAAGTGAGCGACCTGAGCGGGATTTTCTGCGATTGGCGATTGAGTTTGCTACGCTTATAAAGTCGTTTACGTTTTCAAATCCTGCTTTGATCAATGGCATAACATGCCATGTTTCGACGCTCATGAAGAGCTGGTATTCGAGATCCCGCCTTTTAAGCAGTCGTGCATCAGCAGGTAAGGTTGAATGAGAATGCTGTGCAAAAAGGTAAGTGATAATATCTTCTCCTGACGGAAAGCTTTCTTTCCATCTTTCAGGAAATTCAACCAGGTCTTGTTCATCAGGCTGTTTTATAATCCCGGCAATTTCCGATCCTGATCCTAACCAGTAAGATGATGGATCGACTGGGCCGGTGAAGGACTCGACTACCTCTTCCTCTTCTGGATTTGAGCAAACCCATACACGCAGATAGTCTGTGTCATGATTCTGGAGTTTGTGGAAAGCGAATACTGCCAATGCTCCCGTCATCTCGTGATCTTGTAACGGGGTGTAGTCCAGCCCCGTTGCCCATCGGGTAATTCGCTTCTCATTTCGTGTCTTCTGGTTGTAGTAAATTGCTCGCAGGCTTTGCTCGGGCAAATCGTGAGAATCTACGGTTGCCGGGAAATGTACATCCGGATTACTCTTTCCCGGCTCGGACATTGAGGGGAATGTAAGGTTTAATACCCATTTGGGGATATATACACCGGCCTGATGTGTTCCAGTGGCTCCCGTATCGTTCGCTGATAGCCGCTTTATAAAGACCAGCCATTCGTTAGTAGATATCTGCTCAAGCCACTCCGTAGTTTGCATATATAAATCTTCCTGGATGAATAGAGTCCTGATATCTGATTTGCAGATTGGCTTAGATAATATAGATAGTAGGGGGAGCGTTCCAGCTCGTTTTGGGAGGTAAGCCACTTTACGACAAGCGTTTCGATCCGGTTTTTGGCAACAATCGGCTGCCAACCACACTCGCCACCGGATACAGTTTTGGCATGCTGCTGCGTGCCAGCACGTTGACTGTGCTGCTACTTCTCAACGGTGTAGGTCACATCAATCGCCTGGGTGCTTCCCGATGTCGCCTTTAACTTGATGCGCTCGGTCATTGTGTAATCAATGGCCAGGCTGTTCTCCGTTTCAAACAAGCCCACTGCATAACGCACAAAAATACGCGGCGTGATGTATTTGCCCAACATCAGGCTGCTGTCCTTTACATCGCCCGTGCTGTTGATCGAGAGGGCATCCAATCCCAGCTGATTCTGGATCTGGTTGGTGATGCCTTGGCTCTGGTTGATACCCAAGGTGGTGAGGGCGCCAATCAGCGCATTGCCATCCTGCTGTGTGCCAATTTCCGCAATTGGACGGCCTGTAATCATTACCGAAAGAATGTCGCCATCGGGCATTGTTGGTGTAGAGAACAGGCTGCTGTTGATATTGCGCACTGTGCCATTCATTTGCACACCTACACGCATGTTTTCTACGGTGCGTGCGGCGCGGATATCAATGGCCGGGTTGTCGTAACTACCCATAAACATCAGTTTTCCCTGTTCAATATTCAGTGTGCGTCCATACGTAGCAAAACTGCCATTTACAACTTCCAGCTCACCGTAAGTCAGAGGTGTGGCATTGGGGCGCTGGTTGATATCCAGTTGGCCACGCACCTGAACATTCAAACCAAATCCGGAGACGCGCACATCATTACCCAGCTCCAGACGCACATCACCCGATAAAGGAATGCCCGCCAGTGCTGTGGGTTCTGCCAGAGCTGCGTTACGAATGTCGGCACTGCCAGCGGCCTGAATGATAACTGTGTCACTGGACACGTCTACAGCAGTTTCCGGCAAGGTATTTACTTCGGCAATCAGGCGCGGCACGTGAATCTGGCCACTCAGGCTAATGCCCTGGTTACTGCCTTGCAGATGCAGGTCAGGTGTAATGCTGAGCTGCAGCTCTGGTAAGGTCGCCAGTACAAAATTCTCACCTGCCAGGTGCATTTCAACACGACGGTTGTTGTTAAAAGCGTCATTAATTTCGCTGGAAAAATTCACACTGCCCTCACCAGAGCGGGCATAACCAGAGAGCAGAAAACGGTCGATGCCATCACTGTCAAGAGTGGTTTCAATCGCGTCCAGGTTCAGACCCAGCGCTGGCACGTTCAGTGCGGCATCCGTCAGTGAAATGTTACCCGCCAGCCGGGGCTGCTGCAGTGAGCCGCCAATATCGAGTTGTCCGGCCAGTTGGCCACTGACCTCGCTGATCTGGGGCACAATGCCTTCAAGCCATCCCAGATCATCAAAGGTCAGGCGCAGCTCGCCCTGAAGTTGTTGCGAGCGGTCCATCTGAATCCGGGTTTCGGCAGAGCCACGCATGGGCGCTGCAGGATTTTCCGGGTCTTCCTGATAAAAGCCAATCTGGCCCAGGCCTTGCCAGAGACCACCATTCTGGTTCGCACTGATCTGTAACATCGGCCAGACAAATTCGTTAATTAGCGCGGTTGGCACCACACCATCTGTTTCCACAGCAGGGTCTGCTGGTGGCGCATCGCCGCGAATATAAAAGCGGCCATCATCACTGCGCACTTCCACGGCAATCTGCATGTCTGCAATGCTGTCCAGCGGCCCGCTGGCGCTTGCCAACACGGTCAGTTCGCCGCGTACCGCCATGTCCGCCGGCAAGCTGACCGGCATACGTATATTTTCGCGCTGGGGATTGCCTGCATGAAAGTTGAGGTCAAGCTCGCGTGCAATGGTCTGCTCGGAGGTGAGCAAGTTAAAGACCGTTAATGGAAACTCCAGCAAAGACAACGAGGCATTTAATTGATTGTTGCTGTCTAGGCTGGCATCACCACAAAGGCGCGTGTTTAACATTTGCCAGCAAAGTGTGTCGATAGATGTGCTGCCGTTAACAAAAGCCAGTGCAGCGGCCTGGTCCTGCTGCCAGGTTCCATAATCTGACTCGAGCTCGCTGCTGAGCAGGCGTCCACGCCATCCGCCCTCAACAACACCACCATCGGCGTTAATGCGCACGCGCGCATAGTCGCTATCAACGCGCACCAGCAGATTGTGGGCATCAGGTTGACCGCGCAGGCGCAGCATTATGCTGTTAATGGTTTCAGTATTTTCAGCGACAGGAGCTGTAATGTTGTTAGCGCGCATTTCCAGTTCGTTCATGCCGGCGCGATTCTGTCCGCGTACGGTCAGCTCCGGTATACGGATTTCATTAAATTGCAAAGCATTGCCGGCCAGATCAATGTCGATGACTGGATTCTCAAGGGTGCCAGTTATCTCTGTATGACCTGTCAATGTGCCCTGCAGTGAGGGGTACAAGGTTTGAAGCTCAGGAGCATTCACATCCAGTGACACTTGCAGATTGTTGTCGGTATCCAGCTGCGCGTTGGCGTTAACGCGATTGGCGCCACTTTGCAGTGCCAGCGATTCAACGTGCCAACGTTCACCGTCGTAGGTTACTGCAGTGCTGGCGTTGAGCTGATAGTCATTTATCCGTGCGCTGACGCGCGGTGTCGTAAAGCTGATCTGGAGCGGCGCGTTTGCTTCAGTTGCCCGTTGCACCCTTAATTCACCCAGACTGGTCAAGTCGCGAATATCCAGACCGTCGGGCAGGTTGCCAACATAACTGCCAGGTGCCGGGTCATCCAGTTCATAGTCAAGGCTGGCAATCAAGCCGTTGGACCAATCCACATTGCCGGTCAGCGCCAGCAGTCCTTCAGGCGTGCGTAGTGCCAGCTCATCCAGATTGAGCTGGGAGCCGCGCAGGTACGCACGCAAATTGAGATCGGTATCCAGCACAATATCCGTTGTCGGCGTTGCAGTTATATGGGCTGCTGCAAACAGTCCAAGGTCCTGTGGACTGCCCTGGGTACGCAGGTTGAGGGCGTTGATTACCAGTTGATCGGCCCCTGGCACAGGCATCGCCTGCAGTTCATGCTCAAGATCAAGCTGCAGATCCATCGCGTCGGTTTCGGCATTCAGAAAACGCGCCAGATCGAGTGACACTTGCCCCTGGGTGTAGACAGCAGCGGGGCCGCGGAACTCATGTTCAATTTGCAGCAGGTCCAGATCACCGCCTATAGACAGTGTGCCAGCCGGTGGTGAGGTGTTTTCGAGTACAGATTCGACATAGTGCCAGTGCAGTGTGCTTGTGATAGCGTAGGGTTGCACCAGATGTAACTCCGCGCTCCCCTCAACATCCACGGGGTCAGTATCCACCATGATCTGGTTGATCTGCAGCCGGCGACCTGTCAGGGCTGCATCCAACGTCAGCACATTAAGCAAAAATTCCTGCCCGTCCATGTGCACGGTGGCCCCATCCAGACGAGCGTTACTGAGTCTGATGTTAATGGGCAGCGGCAGCACTGCATCCAGCAGATCGTCCAGCACCAGCGCAGGCGGCGGTTCGGCCGGTGGCGGGGCGCTGGTCCAGTCCAGCTGCAATCCGGCAATACGCAATGACTCCAGATGGAACTCGCCATCGAGTATGGTCATAGGGTTCCAGCGGCTATACAGCTGCTCAATGTGAACCTGATTGTCGCCGTTTTGCCACTGGACACTGTTCAGATTCAGTCCCTGCATAAATGTGCCATCAGCACTGGCATAACTGAGCTGCTGGTCAGTATTGTTTAACAGGGAAACGATCCGGGCCAGCATCCAGTGGCTGCCCTGATGTGTGCTCAGCAGCGCAGTCAGCGCACCCAGGGCGATCAGCAACACCGCGAATACGCTGGCCAGTATGCGCCAGATCCAGCGCAGCAGGCGGCCGGGTCGCACTTCGCGGCCCTGGACTGCTTTTTTGTCAGTCTGCTGTTCGCTCATCACAAATCCGGTCCCATGGTGATATGAAAACGGAAGCTGCCGTCGTCAAGTCCCTTGGCGACATCAAAACGTATAGGTCCAATCGGTGACAGCCAGCGCACACCCAGGCCCGCGCTTTCCTTCAGGGTCATGTTGCCAAAATCCTGGAAGGAATTACCGGTGTCCACAAACGCTGCAATCGACCATCCGCCATAAACCCTGATGTCATATTCGACACTGCCAACCAGCAAATGTTTGCCACCCACAACTTCGCCGCTGCTGTTGGAGGCACCGAGTTCGTTATATTGATAACCTCGTACACTTTGGTCGCCACCGGTGAAAAAACGCACCGATACCGGCAATTCCAGCAGCTCGTCAGCCAGGGTGGTGGCGGCTTCTGTGCGCAGGATGATGCGACCTGGGCCCAGTCGTTGAATGAATTTTGCACTGCTGTAGAACTGGGCAAAGGTCATATCCGACAACAGATTCTCGTGAGCGCCAGTGACCTGGAAAAACAGTTTCCAGCCATTAGATGGGTAAATCGGGTCATCCGCCCGTGTACGCGCCCAGTTGATGCCCGAAATCGTTGAATTGATACGTGTTGGCGCAGTCAGCTCTTCGCGGGTGACGTTGATCAGCTCAGCTTTTTCAGTCTGATAATTGATAAATACGTTCTGTATCCACCTGTCGAGTACAAGAGAGCGCCAGGTCACGCCGATTCTTGCGGTATTGGAAATATAGCTGTCTGTCTCCTGGCGCAGAAAACCGGTGGATATGCGCAAACTATCGTTGACCGGATCCGTCAACGGAATGACATAACTGACACTGGGTTCCTGTTGCAGCGTGGATACAGCCAGGTCCGCATTGAGGCGGTGACCACTGCGATTGATATAACGATCTTCATAATTCAGACGCAGGCGCGGTCCGTTGTCGGTACTGACGCCGGCGCCAGCGGAATACGCGCGTCGTGGTCGTGTTGTCAGGTCAAGGGTGACAGGCACGTGCTGGTCAACGGCCTGCGACAGCTGTGGTGTCACAGCAATCTGGTTAAAGTACTGGCTGTCGCTTAAGTTCTGCCGCAGCTTGAACAAAGCTTCAGAAGAATAAGGATCACCGGGCTCAAACGTTAGAAAGCGTGATAGAAACCTGTCTGAGAGCTCATCCATCGGGCTGATAGTGACGTCGCCGAAGCGGTAGCGCTCACCCGGATCAAAGGCCAGATTAACTGTGGCAGCACCGGCATCCATGTCGATAGCCAGCTCTGATTGCACAAAACGCGCGGAAAAAAAGCCATTTTCCACAGCCTGGCTGCTCAGTGTTGATTTCAGGTGTTCATATTGGCTGTGATCGAGGATCTGTCCTGGCATGGCCGGGATTTCCGCCAGCACTTCGTCAAACAGTGATTGTTTGGCCGGGTCTGTGATATTGATATTAATCTCGCCAAAGCGGATGGGTTCGCCAGGCGTGACATTTATCTCAAGTTCCCAGCACGCTGGCGCTGCATTTGGGTCGTCGGCAAGCACGGCTTCGGTAAAACGCACCTGCTGCGTCAGACGGTAATAACCAATCGCTTGCGCTGCCCGCTCTACATCACGGCGCACACGCGGCAGCAAGCGATTGAGCCTGCGTAAATTGGCATTACAGCGTTCATCCGGCATACCCACGTGAGCGCGGATATTTTCAGTCAGCGCGTCCGGCGCGCCGTTGATACTGATGCGTGGGGTGGCTGCTGGCAGGTTCTGAGCCGTGGCGGCAGGTGTTTGCGCAGAGGCTGTCTGCCACATCAACGGCATGCAGAGCAGACCACAAACCACGGCCGGCAATCCGTTTGCCAGTCTGCGTTTTGCCATGTTTATCAAATGCTTCAATGTATATCTCTGTTGTGTCCCAGGCGCGACGCCGCCTGGTTTTACAGCTTACCTGCTGCTTCCGACTGATGCCAGTGTCGAGCCGGGTTGGCGTCGCCTTTTTGCTGGCTTGGAGTATACTCGGACAGACCATAAGGAGATCTGACGATGACTCAAGCGCATTCCATACCCGATGTGAAACGAACGCTGCACTGTGATGGCCAGGATTACGAGGTGTTTAGTCTGGAGGTTTTAAAAGCGGCCGGATTTAACAGTGTTGACCAGCTACCGGTGACTCTTAAAATCCTGCTTGAGAACCTGCTGCGGCACCGTGAGCAGGGATTTGCCAGCGATCACGACATCTTTACGTTGTTGGCCTGGCCTGAAACCCGCCATTCCGATCACGAAATAGCTTTTATGCCTGCACGGGTGCTGATGCAGGATTTTACCGGGGTGCCGGCGGTTGTGGATCTGGCTGCGATGCGTGATGCCGTCAGCGCCCAAAAAGGTGACCCGGCGCGCGTCAATCCGCTGAACCCGGTTGATCTGGTTATCGACCATTCGGTGATGGTCGACAAGTTTGCAAATCCTGAAGCTTACCGCGATAACGTGCGTATCGAGATGGAGCGTAATCGCGAGCGTTATGAGTTTTTGCGCTGGGGACAAAAAGCGTTCAACAATTTTCGTGTAGTACCTCCGGGGACGGGTATTTGCCATCAGGTAAATCTGGAATACCTGGCGCGCTGTGTATGGTCATCCGACAGTTCAGGTGTGTTGCGGGCTTATCCGGACACGCTGGTGGGTACAGACAGCCATACCACCATGGTTAACGGGCTGGCGGTTCTGGGTTGGGGTGTGGGTGGCATTGAAGCCGAAGCGGCCATGCTCGGTCAGCCCTTATCCATGCGTATTCCGCAAGTTGTTGGCGTGGAAATCACGGGTCGTTTAAATGAAGGGGTGACAGCGACCGATCTGGTCCTGACAGTTGCCCAGTTGCTGCGCAAACACGGTGTTGTCGGTAAATTTGTGGAGTTTTATGGAACCGGACTGGACGAACTCAGTCTGGCTGATCGCGCAACAATCGCCAATATGTCACCGGAGTACGGCGCAACATGCTGCTTTTTTGCAGCGGATCAGGAGACGCTGCGTTATATGGAGCTGACCGGCCGCGATCAGACCACCATCAATCTGACAGAGCAATACAGCCGTCTGCAGGGACTGTGGCGTGATAAAACTTCAGGCAAAAACCAGGCGGTGTTCAGCAGCCAGGTGCAGCTGGATCTGGCTACTGTGGAACCCAGCCTGGCCGGGCCAGGTCGCCCGCAAGATCGAGTGCCGTTGGCACTGCTTGGCGAAGAGAGTCGAAAACATTTTCCAGGCCACCATAAAACCATTGTTCCGGTAAAGGGCCGCGACTGGTCGTTGTGCGACGGGGCGGTTGTTATTGCGGCGATCACCTCCTGTACCAACACTTCCAACCCGGCGGTGATGATGGCGGCCGGGTTGCTGGCGCAAAAAGCTGTTGCCCGTGGTATGAAGGTCAAGCCCTGGGTTAAAACCTCATTGGCGCCTGGTTCCAAGGTGGTCACCCACTATCTGGAGAAAGCCGGGTTGCAGCCTGCACTCAATGAACTGGGGTTTAATCTGGTGGGTTACGGCTGTACCACCTGTATTGGCAACTCAGGACCACTGGCGGCTGAAATTGAAGACGCTATTGATACTGGCAAACTGACAGTAAGTTCTGTGTTATCCGGCAACCGCAACTTTGAAGGCCGTATTCATCCGCGCGTGCGCGCCAACTGGCTGGCCTCTCCGCCGCTGGTTGTGGCCTTTGCGCTGGCAGGTACAACCGATATCAATTTGCATGCAGAAGCAGTAGGAATGGATGCTCAGGGCCATCCCGTGATGCTGTCGGAGTTGTGGCCGTCCTCGGAAGAAATTCGCAGCGCCATGGCTCTGGTGAGCCGCGACATGTTTGTGGCTGATTACGCAAACGTATTTAATGGCAATGAAGACTGGAACAACATGCCAGTGGCCGCTGGTGACACCTACAATTGGGACCCGGCGTCGACCTATATCCAGAATCCACCGTTTTTCGCCGCCGAAATGGCGCCGGTTTCCGGCGATATTTATGGTGCCCGTGTGCTGGCGCTGCTCGGTGATTCAGTGACTACGGACCATATTTCTCCGGCGGGTGCTATTGGTGTCAGTACACCTGCGGGTCAGTATCTGATTGCCAATGGTGTTGCGGCCGAGGACTTCAACTCCTACGGGTCGCGGCGCGGTAATCACGAAGTCATGATGCGGGGCACCTTTGCCAACGTGCGCATCCGTAATGAGATGCTGGACGGTATGGAAGGGGGGTACACACGCTTGTGGATCAGCAACAACAACGCCCCGGTCAGCATTTATGATGCCGCCATGGCATACCAACGTGCGCGTATGCCTTTGGTCGTTATTGCCGGTCAGGAATATGGCACCGGTTCCAGCCGTGACTGGGCTGCAAAAGGTACACGTTTGCTGGGAATCCAGGCTGTGATTGCAGAGAGTTTCGAGCGCATCCACCGCTCCAATCTGGCCGGCATGGGTGTGCTGCCGCTGCAGTTTCCAGCAGGAGTCAACCGCAAGAGCCTGGGGCTGACCGGCAAGGAAGTCATACACATCACTGGGCTGGAAACCATCCGTGCCGGCATGACTGTAACCATGCTGATTGATGGTGAAGATGGTACCCGTCGTCAGGTCGCGCTGTTGTGTCGCCTGGATACTGCAGATGAAGTGGCTTATTACCAGGCGGGCGGCATCATGCCCTATGTTGTCAACAAACTGATGGGTTGAGCATGGACCAAAAATATCGCACAGAACATGACAGTCTGGGGGAAGTCAAAGTACCCGAAGATGTGCTGTGGGGCGCGCAAACCCAGCGCTCCCTGCATTTTTTTGCGATTGGACAGCAACGTTTCCCGGGTTCGTTTATTCATACGTTTGCGCTGGTCAAAAAAGCAGCGGCCATGGCCAATCACGACCTTGGCAAACTTGCCGCAGATAAACAGCGCTTGATCGTTGCCGCTTGTGATGAAATTATACAAGGGCGCCATGACGCACAGTTTCCCTTGAGTGTCTGGCAGACCGGCAGCGGTACACAAACCAATATGAATCTGAACGAGGTCATTGCCAATCGCGGCAACGAACTTGCAGGCTTTGTGCGCGGCGCCTGGCAGCCGCTGCATCCAAATGACCACGTTAATATGTCGCAGTCGTCAAACGACGTATTTCCCACGGTCATGCATGTGGAAACCGCGCGGCAGATGCCAACGTTGTTATCTGCGCTGAATGAACTGCGGCAGACACTGACGCAAAAACAACAGGAATTTTCCTCTTTGTTAAAAAGCGGGCGCACCCACATGATGGATGCAACGCCAATAACATTGGGGCAGGAATTTTCAGCGTTTGTGGCGCAACTGGATTATGCCGCACAGCAACTGCAAGCCGTGTTGCCGGCAGTGCATCAGCTGGCAATTGGTGGAACCGCCGTTGGCACCGGAATGAATACACATCCGCGCTGGGCGCAAACGGTTTGTACCCGCATCAGTGAACTCAGCGGACTGACATTTACGCCGGCTGATAACCGCTTTATGGCACTGTCTGCGCACGAGGCGCTGGTGGATCTGCACGGACGTCTGTCGCTACTGGCAACGTCGTTGTTCAAAATTGCCAATGACATTCGCCTGATGAACAGTGGTCCCCGTTGTGGTCTTGCCGAGCTGCGGGTGCCTGCCAATGAGCCGGGCAGTTCCATCATGCCGGGCAAGGTCAACCCGACGCAGACTGAAGCCATGACCATGGTCTGCACGCGGGTACTGGGAAATCAGACCACGGTCTCCATGGCCGGCAGTCAGGGGCATTTTCAGCTTAATGTGTATAAACCGGTGATCATTTATTGTGTGCTGGAATCCATCAGCTTGCTGCGCGATGCAATGACAGCGTTCAGCCGTTACTGCATCGCAGGACTGCAGGCCAACACGGCCCAGCTGGAGGCAAACGTCAACCGTTCATTGATGCTGGTCACTGCCCTCAGTCCGGTGATCGGTTATGAAAAAGCGGCGCAGGCGGCCCTTTATGCGGACAATAACCAGCTCAGCCTGCGCGAAGCCGTTATTCATCTTGAATTAATGTCGGCGCAGGACTTTGACAAGGCAGTTAACCCGGCGGATATGATAAAACCGCAAGCAACCGAGTAAACCATACAAAATCAGGAGCCCAGGCATGACGCTGTTGCCAGAGACATCCACTTTGCAAAGTATTAATCCGTTTAGCGGTGAGACCCTGGCCTCCTATCCGCTGTTTGATATGGTGCAACTGGATTTTGTGTTGTCACAAACCAGCGCTGCGCAGCGGCAATGGCAATCAGGTTCCGTGTCTGAACGAACTGCACTGTTGCAGGCGCTGGCCAGGGTTCTACGCCAACGGCGCGAAGAACTGGCCACACTGGCCACCAGCGAAATGGGCAAAACCCTGGTCAGTGCACGCGCTGAAATTGATAAATGCGCAGATGCCTGTGAGTTTTATGCCGAGCAGGGCCCGTGCATGATTTCAGACGAAACCTTGTCTCTGGATAACGGACGTCAGGCCGTGGTCAGTTATCAGCCCTTGGGAATTGTGTTGGCAATCATGCCGTGGAATTTCCCGTTCTGGCAGGTGTTTCGTTGTATTGCCCCTGCGTTTATGGCGGGCAATGCCGTGATACTTAAACACGCCTCCAACGTCCCGGGTTGTGCACTGGCGATAGAATCCGTCTGTCGCGAGGCCGGTGTGCCGGAGCATCTGATGCGGACATTGCTGGTGCCAGGCAACAAAGCGCAGGCGCTGATAGCACATCCCCTGGTCGCCGCTGTCAGTTTCACCGGCAGCACCGACGCCGGTCGTAAAATCGCAGCAGTGGCCGGGCAGTATCTGAAAAAATGTGTGCTGGAACTCGGTGGCAGTGATGCCTACCTGGTGCTGGATGATGCCGACCTTGATCTGGCGGTTGATAAATGTGTGACCAGCCGCCTGTTGAATAATGGTCAGAGTTGTATCGCCGCTAAACGCTTCCTGATCGACAACAGCCTGTACGGCGAGTTTGCGCGCAAATATGCTGCTGCTTTCAGCCAGATGATCAGTGGTGATCCGATGTTGGTGGAAACCGATATTGGTCCATTGGCAAGACCGGATCTGGCCCAGGATCTGGCCGCCCAGGTTGCAGAAAGTGTGCGCCTGGGGGCGGTCCTGGTCGCGGGAGGGTTGCGTGTCAGTGATGATGAACAAAACTCATTTTATCCACCGACTGTACTGGGCGAAGTCAGACCCGGAATGCCGGCGTTTGACGATGAGCTGTTTGGGCCGGTGGCAGCGCTGGTGCGAGTGCGCAGCGAAGAGGAAGCTATCGAGCTGGCTAACCAGTCACGTTTTGGCCTCGGTGCCGGTGTATTCACAAAAGATCCAGAGCGTGCTCGCCGGGTCGCGGCACGCCTGCAGGCTGGCAATTGCGCAATCAATGATTTTGTGCGCTCTGACCCGCGTCTGCCTTTTGGGGGCGTCAAGGAATCGGGCTACGGCCGTGAGTTGAGTCATCTTGGACTGCGCGAATTTACCAATATCCAGTCGGTGCTGATCGGATGACACTTGCTGAATACCAGCAGCAGGTAAAAACGCTGTCGGACCGTCTGATCGAGCTGCAACGTCCTATCCGCATTCTGGATGCAATCAAATGGCCAGCAACCGCCAAGGCAGATTTTTTTGCCAGTGGTTGTTCAGCATTGCCCGATGTCCACCGCGACTGGTACAACAGCATCAATCTGGGTTTCCAGCCTGATATTTTGCGTGACCGCTTTGTTGAACTGCGCGCGCAGGTAATCCGGTTATTGGGTCATAGCGACGGGTTGGGTCGCATTTTATGTGCAACCATTGACCAGTATCTGCTGGTAATAGAATTACTGCGCAGCCGTGGTACTGCGGATTTTGGACACCATAGCCGTGCTTTGTATGGTTCAGCCCGCGACCATTTGCGCGGAGATCGCAAAAGCCTGCGGCAACTTGGCGAAAGTTTGTGCGGAATTTTTTCGCTACCAGCTGCTGAACATCTGAGTCGACCCTACGAGCGACATATCCCGGCGGCTACCGCAGTCAGCATTTTGCAAAGCCGCCTGGGCAATTATTTTCAGCCGGGTGATATCCGGGTTATTCTGAGTGACGGCATTGTCTCCGATGCGGCAGCGGGGGGTGACTACATCAAGATCAATCAGGATGTGGAGTTCACCGATATTGATCTGCAGGTGTTGGAGGTTCACGAAGGCTGGGTGCATGTTGGCACCACGTTGAATGGCCGGCGTCAGCCCTGGGCGAGTTGGCTCAGCGTGGGTTCGCCGCGTGTCACAGCTTGTCAGGAAGGTCTGGCAGTGTTGATGGAAACGCTGACCTTCAGCTCCTATCCGCAACGGGCTTTAAAAGTCAGTGACCGCGTGGTAGCTGTAGACATGGCTGAGCAGGGCGCTGATTTTGTAGAGGTTTTCCGCTTTTTTGAAAATCGCGGCATGCGCCATGAAGAAGCCTGGAAAATTACCCAACGGGTATTTCGCGGCGGCATGGTGCGTGGTGGGTCGGTGTTTACCAAAGATCTGTCGTATTTGCGTGGGTTTGTGGAGAACGTCAATTTTATACGCAGCGCCATCCACTCCGGGGTCCCTGAGATACTGCCCATGCTCTTTGTGGGCAAGGTCACGCTCGATGATATCCCTATTTTGTACCAGCATTACCTTGAAGGGACCATAGCTGGCCCCCATTATATGCCTGAGATGTTCAGAGACTTGAATGGGCTTTATGTGTGGTTTGGATTTGCAAGCGGCATTTCTGTGATTAATATGGCGCGGGTGCAAAAGCACTTCCACAGGTTATTCAGTGGAATGCCCAAGATTGCTCCGCTTTACAACAAAGTGATTGATTCAGCAGTAGATTGAGGAAACGCAAGCATGAAACGAATCGCCCTGTTTTTATTAACCAACTTAGCCATTCTATTGGTGCTCAGCGTTGTGTTGAGGCTGTTGGGCGTAGATCGAATACTGGACGAAAGTGGCAGTGGGCTCAACTACAATTCTCTGCTGGTGTTCTCGGCGGTAATTGGTTTTGGCGGCTCGTTTATGTCGCTGTTGATGTCCAAATGGATGGCTAAACAGTCGACAGGCGCTCAGGTGATTACTCAGCCTCGCAACGCGACTGAGCAATGGCTGCTGAGCACCGTGGCAGCACAAGCCAAACAGGCCGGTATCGCGATGCCTGAAGTGGCAATTTTTAATTCCCCTGAAGTGAATGCGTTTGCGACCGGGGCCAGCAAGAACAGCTCATTGGTCGCGGTGAGTACGGGTTTGCTGAATACCATGACCAAACAGGAAGCGGAAGCCGTTCTGGCGCACGAAGTGAGCCACGTCGCGAACGGTGACATGGTGACACTGACGCTGATTCAGGGCGTGGTGAACACCTTTGTGATTTTCCTGTCGCGTATTGTGGGACATGTGGTTGATCGCGCGGTGTTCAAAACTGAAAGTGGTCACGGACCTGCGTTTTTTATCACCTCGATTGTGGCGCAGTTGGTGCTGGGCATTCTTGCCTCTGTCATTGTTATGTGGTTCAGCCGTCAGCGTGAGTTTCGTGCGGACGCCGGTGGTGCCAAGCTGGCAGGCCGTGAAAACATGATTGCGGCACTGGAGCGTCTGCGTGCCGGTCAGCCTTCACACTTGCCAGATGAGCTGGTGGCGTTTGGTATTAATAATGAGGCGGCAAAACTGTTCAGCTCACACCCGCCGCTGACTGAGCGTATTGAGCGTCTGCGCAATACACGTTGATTGTTGTTTTTGTGCAAAACAATTAAAAAGGGCAGCCCGGTGGCTGCCCTTTTTTTCAGCTGATTTCTGCGTCTATTAGAAGTTAAACCGAACACCCGCCACGAGGCCGTCAGCCGCGTCGCCTTGGTCACCGTCAAAATAACCGGCGGAGAGTGAGAATGCAGGGGTGACATAAAAACGCAGATTGGCGCGATAACCAAAGTCTTCGTCAAAATCATCACCGTTGATGTACTTAACAATACCTTCGAGTTCAAAACTTGGGGTTAGCAGAGTACGGATGCCGGCATCAACGCCAAAACCGTCAGCTTCGAAGGAGCGTCCACCCACTTTGAGGTCACTCTGGACGTATTTCACTGCGGTTACAAAATCAGCGCGGTCAGTCAATGGTGTGTGGAAACCGATACCGGCGGTATAGTTTCTGAGTTCTGGTTTACCAAACAGTTGCTGAAATGGACGATTGTCCTTGTTTTCAGCTTTGGATCCTGTGGCCGTGAAAAAGAATGAGTCGGAAATGGCGAGGCTCAGTTCTGCGCCATATCCGTCAAAGTCCTCACCGAGCAGGTCTCCTTCAAAATACTCTGCGCCGATGTAATTGTAAGACAGTTGGTTTTGCTGGGCGTACAAGGCGCTGGAACCGAGAAGTGCCGCTGCGCTGAGAGCCAATAGTGCTTTGTATTTCATTTTACTCCCCTCCAGTAGGTTTGGGACTTACAAAGCTGATAACGAGCCGCAGAATGCTTTATTCCGCTGACTTAAAAAGGGAGAACCAACACGTATTGGAGGGAGTAAAAGAAGTTGTTACAGGCAATTTGCGCCGGGCAGAACACCCGGCGCAGATCCGCAGTTAATCGTCGATTACGTCGTCGGAGGGGTCTTCGTAATAATCGCTGTCATCGCTGTCGCGCATCACACGATTATCTTCCATGTCATCAAACTGAAGATCGCCGTACATGCGCTTCCAGTCTAGCCGTTCTTCCGTTCGGCGCCGTAATTCGGTCAGGCGGCGACGCTGGGTATTTTTATCAAGCGGCTCGTCGTCAAAATCGACCTCTGACGTGAAACCACCTGCATCAAAAAAATCTTTTGAGCTATCGGTTAATTCGTCCCACGGATGACTTTTCATATGAATACTCTCTGTTAAACCCCGGTTTGCGGAATCTTTTTGAGAAAGCAGGTTTTGTGCTGGTTCGGGAGTTCTTTTGGAACTGTCGAACCAGCCCGGCATTCACGAAGCGAATTATGGGTATAAAAGAGAAGATTGCAATAGCCGAAAAAGATTTTTTTCAGCTTTGCTGGAAACGTTGAATTGCCTGTTCGCGCAGTAATTTTTTGGCGATTTTTCCCGTCGCAATGCGTTCAAGTTGTTCGGTTTGCAGCCAGATATGGCTGGGCACCTTGTAATGGGCGATGTGGTCCCGCAAGAAGTTTTGCAGTTCAGTTTCAGTCACCGGGCTGCCGGGTCGGACCATGACAGTGGCTCCGACAACTTCCCCCAGGCGCTCATCTGGCAGACCAAAAACCGCGGCCTCAAAAACGTCCGGGTGCTCTGAAAGCGCATATTCAACTTCAGCGCAGGCAACGTTTTCGCCGCCGCGGATCACAATATCTTTAGCCCGGTCCTTGATCACAATAAAACCGTGTTCGTCGATATATCCAATGTCACCGGTATGGAACCAGCCATCACGCAGGACCTCGGCGGTCTCCTCCGGACGCTTCCAGTAACCTTTCATCACGGTGGCGCCCTTGATACAGATTTCACCAACCTGACCCGCAGGCAGCAGATTACCGTTTTTATCCTCAATGCGGATTTCGGTGACGGGCTGCGTTGGGCGACCTGTGCTTTCCGGTTTGGCCAGATAAAACGCGCCGGTAATTGTTGCGCCGATAGCGTTGGTTTCGGTCAATCCGTACCCCAGACCCGGCTGTACAACACGGTCAAATTTTTGCTGCATCAGTGTCACATGTCCTGGTGGTCTGGCGGCACCGCCGCTTTGTACCGTACGCAGACTACGCAGGTCGGTTTTTTCAAACATCGGAGAGTTCATCACCTCCCATGTCATCGTAGGTACACCATGCAGCACCGAGAGTCGTTCCTGTTCTATCAGTTCCAGCGCTTTTTCCGCATTCCACTTGTACATCATCACGAACTTGCGCAGATACACAAAACTCACCAGGAACTGGGCATGGCAGCCGGTGACGTGAAATAGCGGGACATTGGACAGAATGCCTGGATCAAATTCCGGATTTTCTTCGACCAGCTCCGGACGCAAGCGGTCGGTGGCTTCTTTGCCAAATACCCAGCTGTACAGGGCGTTTATGATATTGCGGTGGGTGGAAAGTACACCTTTGGGCGTGCCGGTGGACCCGGAGGTATACATGATGGAGGCGTCATCTTCAGGCTGTACATCAATCGCATCCAGATCAGTCTGCGGCCCCTGCTTGCCTGCTTCTGCCAGCGCATGAAACTCGGGAAAATCCTGATCGTCAGGTTTGATGGCAATAATCTGTACATTAACCTGATCCAGTGCCGGCTTTATCGCATTGATGCGTTCCTGGTCGGCAAACAGCACCCGCGCGCCGCTGTCGTTGAGACCAAAGACCAGCTCATTGCTCTGCCACCAGGAGTTCATTGGCACAACAATCGCCCCTGTCATGGTGATCGCCATATAGGCCAGGCACCACTCCGGATAATTGCGTGAGCAGATGGCCACCCGGTCACCTTTTTTGATGCCGTAGCGGTGGATCAGGGTCTGGGCAATCGCCTCTGCGGTTTCCAGTGACTGGCGGAAGGTATAACGCTCATTTTCGTAGATCAGAAAGTCTTTATCTGCGGCATTCAGCCCCAGCTTGTAAAGCTGGCGCAGGTTCGAAGGGACATTGGCAAATACGGTTTGTTCGCGGCCGTCAATAATCGCCTTGGTCACCCCCAGCGGAGAGTCAGGTGATCTGAGTTCTATAACAATTTCCCTGAGAGTGGCCAGATCCTTTTCGATTTGTTCAGCTGTGAGCATAGTCTTCCACGTTCGTTTTTAATCAGGTCTATATTGACGGAAGAGCCAGATTATACGTTGACACCTTTCGGAATCAAGGGATATCGAGCGCCTGTTCAGTCAAATTATTTTCTACTCGGATTTTATTTTCAGCGTAACCTTTCCCATAACCTTGCGGTCGCGAAAAACGTTGAATGCGTCGATATAGTCGCCGAAATCAAAAGATTGCGTCACTATGGGGCGAATCTTGCCTGCGGCGTACAGGGCCAGCAATTCCTGGAAATTGCGTTCATATTCCTCAGGCTCCTCCTTGCGGAAACGCCCCAGAAATACACCGACCATGGAGCTGCCTTTAAGCAGTGCAAGGTTGGCGGGATATTGTGGAATACGACCACTGGTAAAACCCACCACCAGCAGACGACCATTCCAGGCGATGCAGCGCGTTGCCTGATCAAAAAGATCGCCGCCAACGGGGTCGTATATAACATCGGCACCGCGGTCATTGGTCAGTGTTTTGACTTTTTCCTTCAGATCTCCGTCGCCGTAATTCAGCAGCTCGTCCGGGCCAGCCTGTTTGACAAATTGTAGTTTTTCATCACTGCTGGCAGCCGCAATTACGCGCGCACCCATCAGTTTGCCGAGTTCGACTGCGGCCATGCCGACACCGCCGCTGGCACCCAGAACCAGTAAGGTTTCACCGGGTTGCAGGCGTGCCCGCTGTTTGAGAGCGTGGTAAGAAGTGGTGTAAATCATGGCAAAACCGGCGGCGGTCTTAAAATCCATGTTGTCCGGGATCTTGCGCAGACCAGATGCTGCACAGCGTACCTGTTCAGCCATGCCCCCGATGGACGGAATGGCCATCACCCGGTCACCGATCTGGAAGCCTTTAAGACCTTTGCCAGCCTTGATGATCACCCCGCCAACTTCAGAGCCGGGGGAGAAGGGCATCGGTGGCTGGAACTGGTACTTGCCCTGGATTTGCAGTGTGTCAGGAAAATTCAGTGAGGCCGCATACACTTCCACAATGGCCTCACCTGGGCCTGGTTCCAGATCAGGCACCTCTTCGATAATCAGGTTTTCCGGCGGGCCATAGGATTTGCATAACAATGCTTTCATGCGGTCGCTCCTGAAACGTATGTTCGGTATATAACAAACAATTGATTCAAACATGTTTGGGCTGTATCGACAACAGACAAGGCTCGAAACTCTGCCGTATAATGCGCCACATTGTTTTACACACCTCTTACTGACACTGACGGACTGACCGATGGCCGCCGAACAGATTCGCCGCGCCTTGCTTGCACAAACCGGCATCACCTGCTGGTTCCCGCGTTGGTCGCTGCCAGGCGCCGCGCCGTCGCACCCGGAGTGTTTTGATGAGCCGGACAGTGAGCAAGAGCCTGCTCAAATTCCGGAAATACCCGCGAACCCCGTTTTGCCTGTGGCTTCAGAAAAGCCTGGCGCGCCAGCTGCATCTTCTGCACTGGAGATGATGCGCAGCCTGGTTGATACCGCTGAGAAAAAACCAGTGGCACCTGTTGAGACCCCGGCACCACCTGCCCAGAGCAGTCTTAATAATGCCGCGCCGGTCAATTTTGCAGCGGTCAATGTAGAGCAGGTCAGGGCAGAGCCAGTGGGCACCGTTGAGTCGTTTGCATTCAGCTGGTTTGCGGTGGACCGACGTTTGGCCGTGCTGGCGATGTTGCCGCAGGGGGCAGACAGGCTTTCAGGCAGCTGCCGCCAGATGTTGACGCGCCTGATCGCAGCCTTGCATCCCTCATTGCAACACGTGGCACTGAGCGAGCAGAGTTTCCACTGGCCGTTTGTGGATGCGCCGGATCTGCCTGCTGATGCTGCCGCTGCCCGTCAGGCCGCAGATGCTTTTGTCGCCCGCAGATTGCGTGAGCAGAACGCGGCTCTGGTGTTGCTGCTGGCTGACGAGATTCCCTGGTTTATTGCCGCAGATGGAAAAACTGCTGCAGTAGACAGCCAACTGATTGTGCATCCCCGCTTCGGGTTTGCAATGTTGAGTACCCATTCCCTGCACGCCATGGAGCAAAGTCCTGGACTCAAGCGCGAGGCCTGGCAAGCGCTGCAACTGGTTCGAGACCGTCTGGCTCGCAGTCAGGGAAGCTGATTGCATTGTGATATTAAGAGTGTTCGGCATTTATGTTTGAAACCCCCACCGAATCTACTGCGATTGTTTGTCGTCGCATGCGTCCCAGTGACCTTGATCAGGTTGTCAGGAATGAAGAGCTTTCCTACCCGAACCCCTGGAGCAAACGTATTTTTTCGGATTGCTTGCGGGCAGCTTATGAGTGCTGGGTACTGGCCACCCGCGACCAGATACTGGCGCACGGCGTGTTGAGTGCCGCTGTGGGTGAAAGCCACCTGTTGACCCTGTGTGTACATCCTGACGCCCGTCGCAAGGCCTACGGACGCCGTCTGTTGCAGCACCTGTTAAAGGAGGCTGCACGTCTGCAGGCGGAGGCCTGTTTTCTGGAAGTCAGGCCTTCCAATCAAGCAGCTCGATCACTTTATTATTCAATGGGTTTTGTGCAGGTGGGCGAGCGGCGGCAGTATTATCCGGCCGAGCGGGGCAGTACCTTCCGCGAAGATGCGCTGATTTTGTCCCGCAGTCTGCCTTGATAGAGTGTTGCAGGAGTATGGTTTGATCAGGATTTTTAGTTTGCTGCTGGTGGCTGTGTGTTTACTTGGCTGCCGCCAGCTTTCATTGGCGCAGGTTGCGAGCGTTGAGCCGCTGCCGGCTTTGCCGGAGTTGACAGCGGCCCAGTCAGACTGGGTCGCGGACCGCATTTTTGCCAATGAATGCAATCGCCAGGTCAGCTGTCTGACCAGCTGGAACGTGGGTGAGGATTTCCCGTCATTGGGAATCGGGCATTTTATCTGGTACCGCGCCGGGCAGCAGGAGCGGTTTGTGGAAAGTTTCCCTGAGCTGCTGGCATATTATGTGGCTCGCGGCGTGGAGTTGCCGGCCTGGATTTCCGGGTTGCCGGGCTGGGATTCACCCTGGCACAGCCGTGAGGAGTTTCTGGCTGAACGCGAGGGTCAGCGCCTGACATCGTTACGCGATTTCTTGCTGCAGACTCGGGGTATACAGGCCGAGTTTATTATCCGCCGCCTGCAACAAAGCTTGCCCGCCATTGCTGCCGCCAGTCATTCCCCCGAGGCCGTCAGCCAACTGTTTTATGAAGTGGCCTATGCCCAGGTGCCGCAAGGAATGTATGCCCTGATAGACTATGTCAACTTCAAGGGCGAAGGCACTGCTGCCAGCGAACGTTATCAGGGGCAAGGCTGGGGCCTGTTACAGGTGTTGGAACAAATGCTGGCAGAACCGTCATCCGAGCCTGTGCTGGATCGTTTTGCGGCGGCTGCACGCACCGTGCTTGCGCGCCGAATAGACAATGCCCCCGCTGAGCGCGGCGAAGAGCGCTGGCGCCAGGGCTGGAACAATCGCACGCTGACTTACCAGATATCACAATGAGCACACGCATATGAGTTACGAAAGATCGAATATACGGCGCATGGAAGGTTACACCTGGGGTGAGCAGCCAAGCCAGCAAAAGGTCATCAAGCTGAATACCAATGAAAACCCGTACCCGGCAAGCGCTGCGGTCGCAGAAGCGCTGCGTCAGGCCTGCGTGGAAGACCTGCGCCGTTATCCGCAACCATTTGCCAATGGCTTTCGTGAAGTTGCTGCGCAGGCTCATGGTGTCAGTGTTGACAATATTATGGCCACCAATGGTGGTGACGAACTGCTGCGACTGGTGATTACTACCTTTGTGGATGCCGGTCAGGTGATTGGCATGGCAGAGCCAAGTTACTCACTTTATCCAGTGTTGGCCGCAGTGCAGGGGTGTCAGGTAGCCCGGATTCCGTTAAACGAGGATTGGACGCTTCCACAAGACTTTGCGGCACGGCTGAACGCGGAGGGGGCACGTCTCGCATTTGTGGTCAATCCGCATGCTCCGTCCGGAAAATTACTCTCTGTAGAGCGTCTGCGACAGCTGGCTGCCGAGTTTAAAGGGGTGCTGGTAATTGACGAGGCCTATGTGGATTTTATAGATCCGGAGCTGGCCTATAATGCGGTGCCACTGATTCAGGAATTTGATAACGTGTTGTTGCTGCGTACCCTGAGTAAAGGCTACTCGCTTGCTGGATTGCGTTTTGCATACGGAATCGCTTCCACAACATTGATCGAACCAATGTTGTACAAAACCCGCGACAGTTATAACACGGACCACTTGTCACAGTTACTGGCAAGGGCCGCACTACAGTCGCGTGATGAAGCGGCACAGAGCTGGCGCCTGGTACGTGAACAGCGTCAGCGCGTGACCGAAGATCTGACCGCGCTGGGTTTTACAGTGATGCCAAGCCAGAGCAATTTTGTGCTGGCAGCGGCGCCCGCTCAGGGCTCTGCGGCCGACAATGAGGCGCTGGCCCGACGCCTGTATCAGCAACTTAAAGACGATGGCATTCTGGTGAGATATTTTGACCAGCCGCGTTTACGTGACAAACTGCGTATTACCATAGGCACCGCAGAGGAGAACACGCAGTTGCTGAACAGTCTTGGACGTTATTTGAGCGCGGGCTGATGAGCGCGGACCTGTTTGACAACGTAGAGCAGGAGCCGCCAAAACCGGCTCCACGGCAGGTTTTTTGCCCTCGTTGTCGACAGCCGATGCGTCGTATTACCGGTAAACTGGGTCCGTTCTGGGGCTGTTCCGCTTACCCGGAATGTGAGGGGCGTCTGTATGACATAGACGGCAAACCTTCTGAAACCCCTGATCAGCGCTTTCGCTGCCCGGTTTGCACGCGGCCTCTGGCCAAGGCGGAGGCAAAACCAGGAGGCACCGGCGGTGATTACTGGTACTGCCTTGGCTACAACAAAGGCTGTAAGGTGCGGCTGGCGGATGACAACGGCCAGCCGGCCAAAGCATGGCGGTGTCCGGTATGTGGGCACCTGTTGAAACAACGTCACAGCAAAAATGGTTTGTTCTGGGGATGTTCACAATATCCACTGTGTCAGACCAGTTTTCCGGACAGGGATGGAGAGCCGCGGTTCCCTGATCCGGCTCAATCCAGGTCGCGCGGTAAACCACGGCGCTAGCGGTCGGAGTCAGGTAGTCATGTCAGATCGGGAATCAGTTTATAAACCCTCCAGAGGCAGGCGCCGGTTTTTCCTGCATGCCATTATTGGGGGGCTGATGATTGGCCTGACCTCATTATGGGCGTTGACCGTGACTTACGATATTCCGCGTGAAGAGCTGATACGGTATTTGCTGAGCACGTTGCTGATGTTGGTGATTGTGCTGATTTCGGCTGCGGTATTAGTGCTGCTGGTCAAGCTGCCGCTGTTTATCCTCAACAAGTTGCGCGGCGCAAATAACGATAACGATCTGTCAGGACGATAACAGCGGAGTCAGCACCAGATAGTTGCTGATACACCAGCGATTGTCTTGCCGCTGCAGGCTGATTTTGATATTGGCGTAGCCATTGGCGAAGTCCGCTTGCATTGTGTACTCCGCGCTGCCTCTGCGGTATAGCTGCCAGGGCGGTCCAAGTTCCATCGTAAACTGGATGTTGTGTATCTGCTGCAGTGCGCCCAGGCGCCGTTGCAGGGTTGTGAAATACCTGCCGTAGAACTCTGCCCCTGGTTTATCCAGCAGCGTATCAGCAGCGTGGTCAAGCAGGGGTTGAGGGTTCCAGCTACCGAGCGCCTCGGCATTAACTTGCATCACTAACTCGGTTGCCTGAGTCAGTGCCCGCTTGTGCAAAAAAACAGCCCCTGCGGCCCCTGCTGTGCACAGAATCAGGGCAGACAATAACAGGCGGAATAATGGCGTTGTCATTGCGATTGAACGTCCTTGCCGGGATGTTACCGGGATGTTATTTGGTCTGGTTTTGCGGTGGTTAGATTATAGTGCTGAAAATCTGAGTAAAAACAGAGACAAATCGCCATTTTTTGCAGTTGCGCGTGAAAATCATGGGTTTTTATGCACATAGATGTCAGTGGTGTCAACTCCTTGAGCGTACTAACCGATTAGTCTTAAAACTCAGGTGCATTTTGCTAAATTATTGATTTTTAAGAAAATTGACTTTGTATAAAATTTGATCAATTTGACTCAAGACACCATGGGACAAGCGTTTATAGCATTTGTAAGCAAGTTATCAACTGAGTTATCCACAGATTCTGTGGACAATACTGGCGAGCAAAAAAGAATCCAAAATTTTGTGTCAGGTCAACCCGTCTAAACGTAAATTTTCCCCTTTTTCGGTATGAATTTTGCTGGACAAGAAAGATCAGGTCTGATTGGGAAGAGGGGAAACAACGGGTGCATTGAATTGTTACCACAATGCCCATATCTAGGGGGGTAGCCGCCGGTTTTACACTGGTGGAAAATTTGCACTGGTGCTATTGTAGATTTGCCTGCTGTTCACAGGCACAGGATTCACAGGGCACTTGACTCATACGAGGGCTGACGCATTATGGTTGAACTCTCCAGTAACATCCCTTTTTTATGGCGCCTTAGCCCTGAATCCAGCGAAGGCTTCTGTATGGTATCGATGGTGGTTCCGTTTGAGTCTGAGGATGAAAGCGACGAATCGCGCGATTTGACAATTGAGACCAGTGTGGTCAGTTTTTCTGCAGACAGCTCCCGTGCGGAACGCGAGGAAATGCTGGAGTGGAACCAGGACGATATGAGCCTTTTCCTGAAACTGGTGACGTGTCACCAGCAAGGGGCGAGTGCACCGGTTGCTGAATCAGTGCGCGTGGATCTGACCGATCCGGCCATTATTGACATTATCCATGTGGTTGCAGCCGCCGGTTTTGGTACTGCCTATTCTTCACACGGTCTGCTGCTGAACTCGGTAGGACGTTACCCGCCGCATGCCTGTGATGTTGGCAGCTTTGCTGCATTAAACACCGTCGACGGTTTTAAACGTTGTGTTGTTGTGGATATGGACGGTGAGGATGTGGTTGTTGTGCTGCTGGAAGAAATTGACGCCGTGTCGGTTGGTGAATACGACAGACTGGTACGTCATGACCTGTTGATGGTCAAGCAGACTGATCTGCTTCACCCTGATTTTGCCACCGATCTGGTGCGTCCACCGTACGCCACACTGCATTGATCCTGTTGCAGCGCTCTGCTGCATTATTGCACTTGTCACGTCCTTCGTTTTGCTGTTAGTTTCCTGAGCAGTGGTTTTATACCAATAACAACAAAACGGGGGGAACGTGTGACTGATCTGCTCAGGGTCTGCCACTTCTATCATGCTTTGCCAAAACGCAACACCCACGTTATTGGCTTGATAAGTCTTCTTTGCGTTTTTTTGTTTGCTGCCTGTTCACCATCAGCGCCAGGCGGTGTGGGTGACAATCAACCTCCTGCAGATCCTGGAACACCGGTATACGGTGGTCACCTGCGTGTTGCCCTGGAAGGGGAGACCAACAACTGGCTCCCGGGCCGAGGTAACCATGTTGCACCTGCCGCGCTGACGGTAGCAATGGCACTGTTTGATCCACTGGTGCGCCTGGATCATGAAGGCCGTTTTCAACCCTACCTGGCGGAATCCCTGGTTCCCAACAAAACCTTTGACCAGTGGACCGTGACCCTGCGCCCCGGGGTGAAATTCCACGACGGCACAGCCCTTGATGCGCAAGCCATAAAATGGAATTTTGATAACCTGCATAAACGTCAGGGCTCGGTCACCTTTGGTTCCATCCGCGATATAGAACGGGTTGAGGTTGTGGACGAACTGCGCGTGGTTTATTACCTGAGCAAAGGCATTGTTCCATTCCCCGATATTCTGACGCGTGCCCCGGGCTGGCCGGTATCCCCCACGGCTGTGCAGCGCTACGGCGACGAGGCCGGGCTGTACCCGGTGGGTACAGGGCCTTTTCAGCTAGTGAGCTGGCGGCGTGATGATCGCCTGGAGTTGCGTCGAAATGAAAACTACTGGCGCGAAGGGTTGCCCTATCTGGACGCCATTACCTTCCGTCCGTTGCCCGATGAAGATGCGCGTCTGGCCAGTCTGATTTCCGGAGACATCGATGTTATTCAGACGCTGCGCCAGCACATTGTGGCCCGTCTTCGCAGTATGTCCGGTATCCATCTTTATGAACAAATCGGCAACAGTTCAGGTAGTGCAATTTTTAACGCCCAGCGTGCGCCGGTTGATGATGCGCGTGTGCGCCGGGCACTGGCCTATGCCCTGGATCAGGAAGCCTTGATTGAAGTGCTCGGCGGTCGCGGAATTTCACCGGTGCAGACCCAGTACTTCAACGAAACCAGTATCTGGTATTCGCCCAAGGCGGCTGCCGCCTGGCCTGCTCGTGATCAGGCTCAGGCCAGGGCGTTGCTGCAGGAGTACATAAACGACCCCCAACGTTCTGACGGACGTGCGCCAGGCTCTGCGGTGGCAATAGAGCTGCTGTGTCTGCCCGAACAAAGTCTGATTGATCTGGCACAGATGTATCAGGCGTTGTGGGTAGCAGTCGGTTTTGATGTGCGCCTGCGCCAGGTGGAGCAGGCCACCCAAATCCAGAGTGTGATCAGTGGCGACTACATGGTGACCTGCTGGCGCAGCAGCAACGAGCAGGATCCTTACATTATTTTCAGCAATGACTTTGGTGATCCTGCTCTGCAACCGCTGAATTACACCAACTTTGCGCATCCGCTGATTAGCCAGAACGTTGAAGTGTTACAGCTGGTACCTGAGTTCGAACAACGTTATGCCGCAGTAGAAAATATCCTGATGTTGCTGGCCGAGCAGGTGCCCAATACCTGGACCGGCTCTACTCCCTCGGCGGTGGCTGCCAATCCCAAAGTGCGCAATCTGCGCGACTGGACCTTTCCTGATGGCCGCCTGGGTGACGGCATGCCGGTTGCACAGGTGAGCTGGGCGCAGGTCTGGATCCGTAACGAGGAGGATTAACCACAGTGAAACTGCTGCTTAAAAAGCTGCCCTGGTTGATTGGCACGCTGCTGGCGGTTTCCTTTTTTACTTTTATGCTGGTCAGTCTGCTGCCTGGAGATCCGGCGGTACTGATTCTGGGGGCGGGTGGGGTCTCACCCGAAGCCGTTGCCGCCCTGCGTGAAGAGCTGGGGCTGGACCGTCCTCTGCTGGTGCGATATCTCGACTGGCTCGGCAGTGCGCTGACCGGCGACCTGGGGCGGTCACCGATGACCGGGCAGGCGGTGATGGATGCCATCCTCGCGCGTCTGCCAGTAACGGTGCAGCTGGGGCTGATGGCAATTGTGATTGCTCTGGCGCTGGCCGTGCCGCTGGCAATGCTGTCAGCGTTTTACGCCGGTTCTCGCCTGGATCGCACGATCAGTGGTGTCGGGTTTGCGCTGATGTCAGTGCCCGGTTTTATGATGGCCATTTTCCTGATCCTGATTTTTGCAGTAAATCTGGGTTGGTTTCCAGCCACTGGCTGGATTCCATTTTCAGTGTCACCTGGCGCTAACCTGCGCAGTGCGCTGTTGCCAGCGCTGTCACTGGCGATGATAGAACTCGCTTTGTATATGCGACTGCTGCGCACCGATCTGATAGCCACCTTGCAGCAGGACTTCATCACACTGGCGCGCGCCAAAGGGCTGCCAAGCTGGCGCATCATGACCCGCCATGCCTTAAAACCTTCATCGTTTTCATTGCTCACCGTTGTTGGATTGCAGCTGGGTGGAGTGATTAGCGGGGCTATTATTGTTGAGGAAATTTTTGCACTGCCAGGTCTTGGCAGACTTTTGTATCAGTCGATTTTGCAGCGTGATCTGCTGATGGTGCAGGGCATTGTGCTGTTTATTGCTACCGCTTATGTGCTGGTAAATTTCCTGGTTGATCTTTGTTACTCACTGATTGACCCACGTGTCCGTTATTCGGATTGAGCCTGACTTATGACTGTGCCTGCTGAAAAGCTGCAAGCCAAAGCACATCGCCGCATCGAAAGCCGGGTGCAAAACTATGCCCGCGCCGTGCAGCAGGTATTTGGTCGTGGTTTTGGTCCTGGATTCTGGTTGTCTGTGGGCTGGTTGCTGCTGGTGTTGTTCTGTGCGCTGTTTGCAAACTGGCTGCCAGTGCGTGACCCACTCGACCCTGTTATTGCCAATCGCCTGAATGGCCCGCTGACCACCAATATTCTGGGTGCTGACGGACTTGGTCGCGACATTCTTGCGCGTCTGGTGCATGGCGCCAGGGTGTCAGTTGTTATTGGTTTAACCGCAGTGTCCATCGGGATGGTGATCGGTGGCACGGTGGGTATTCTGGCCGGTTATTTTCGCGGCCATTTTGAGCGCGCAGTCATGGCGGTGCTGGACATTATTCTGGCCTTCCCCTGGCTGGTTCTGTTACTGGCATTGGTGACTTTTGTTGGCCAGAGCCTGAGCGCCATTTCCGTGGCAATAGGATTTTTGTGGATTCCGGCTTACGCCCGCGTTGCTCGCGCCAATACTCTGTCGGTTGTGCAGCGCGAATATGTACTGGCCGCGAAGGCCATGGGCGCAAGCACCACACGTATCCTGCTGCGCGAAGTCCTGCCCAATGTGATTCTGCCGGTTCTGGCCTATGGTCTGGTAGCAATGGGGCTGGTGATTATTGTGGAAAGTGCACTGGCCTTCCTTGGGCTCAGTGTAGAGGCGCCGCAACCCACCTGGGGCGGCATGATTGCTGAGGGCAAACGCCATCTGGCTACTGCAGTACATGTGGCACTGATGCCTTCATTGACGATGTTCTTGACCGTGTTGTCGCTTAACTTTGTGGGGGACAGGCTGCGCAGTCATTTTGATGTCAAGGAGTCAAATCTGTGAGCACTGCGATGCTTGAAGTTCAGAATCTGACCGTGCGCCTGAAAAGCCAGGCTGGTCTTGTGCATGCGGTGGAGAATGTTTCGTTTACGCTTGAGGCCGGCAAGACCTTGGGCATCGTGGGTGAATCAGGGTCTGGCAAAAGTGTCACCGCCAGAGCATTGATGGGATTGTTGCCTCGCCTGGGCACTGCCGAAAAAAAAGGCGTAGTGTTGTTGGACGGGGAGAACATCATCGATTGGTCCGACAAAGTGATGCGCGCCTTGCGTGGACCCAAAATGGCGATGGTATTTCAGGACCCAATGACCGCGCTGAACCCTGTGCTCAAACTGGGGGTACAACTGGCAGAACCTCTGCAGCTGCATTTGAACATGACTCGGCAACAGGCGCGCCAGCGCTGCATTGAGCTGCTGAGGGTTGTAGGTATCCCGGCGCCAGAACAGCGCATCGACCAATATCCACATCAGCTGTCCGGCGGCATGAGGCAGAGAGTTGTGATCGCAATTGCACTGGCCTGCAATCCTCAGTTACTGATTGCGGATGAACCTACAACTGCGCTGGATGTGACGGTACAAAAACAGATTCTGGATCTGTTGTCGTCGCTGCAGCAACAACGGCAGATGGCGGTGCTGCTGATCAGCCATGACCTGGGAGTTGTTGGCAGTCGCGCGGATCACATTGCGGTTATGTACGCCGGCCGTATTGTTGAGCTGGCGCCGGCCAGAATCCTGTTTGAATCGATGTTGCATCCCTATACCGAGGCGCTGCTCAACTCCATCCCGCGCTTGAATGATCCGGCCCATACCCGACTTGCAGCAATTCCAGGGCGACCGCCACAGCTGATTAACCCGCCTGCAGCCTGTGCGTTTGCGCCGCGTTGTCCAAATGCGCAGCAAAAATGTCGGCGCGAGCAGCCGCCGATGATCCCCGCGCGTGAGGCGGGTCATAGTTATGCCTGTTTTTTCCCGGTCGATCGCACGCAGGGAGGCCATGTTCATGGCTGAAGGCCGCGAGATAGTGCTCAGTGTGCAGCATCTGAGTGTTAGTTTTAATACCGACAAAGGTGTAGTGCAGGCTGTGTCTGATGTCAGTTTTGATGTGGCGCGCGGTGAAACCCTGGGGTTGGTGGGGGAGTCTGGTTGCGGGAAGTCCACTATCGGGCGCGCAATCATGCAGCTGCCGCCGCCTACAGGGGGCAGCGTGGTATTCAAGGACCAGGATTTGACAACATTGTCAGGTGAGGCACTGCGTCAGACGCGTACCGGTTTACAAATGATTTTTCAGGATCCGGTGTCCTCGTTAAATCCTCGTCGCAAGGTGCGCGATATTATTGCTGAGGGTTTGCATATCTGGAAACGACCCGATGCTGAGGCTCGTGTGCGTGAGGTGATGGATGCGGTGGGTCTGGATCCCGATGCAGCGGCAGACCGTCGCCCGCACCAGTTTTCCGGTGGGCAGTGCCAGCGCATCTGTATTGCGCGCTCGCTGGCGCTGGATCCAGCCGTGCTGATCTGTGATGAGCCGGTGTCAGCGCTGGACGTGTCTGTGCAGGCCCAGATTCTCAATTTGCTGGAAGATATGAAACAGCGTTACCAGCTGACGATGATTTTTGTGGCCCATAATCTGGCCGTCGTCAAAAACGTCAGTGATCGTGTGGCTGTTATGTATCTGGGAAAACTTTGCGAGATAGGTGCCGTTGAGCGTATTTACTCGCATCCTGCCCATCCTTATACCCGTGCCTTGCTGGCTTCAATTCCTGATATTGAAAATGCCTACACTGGCAACAGCGAAGTGATGTTGCCGGGCGAGTTGCCATCTCCGGTGAATCCGCCTTCAGGCTGCCGCTTCCGTACCCGTTGCCCATCTGCCACAGATCGTTGTGCCAGCGAGGAACCTTTGATGCGGGCAGTGACTGACAGCGCCGGTGTTGATCATTTTGTTGCCTGTCACTACCCGCGGCTGGACTGAGCTGTCCAACGCAATTTCCAACGTCAGCGGGCAGGCGAAACCGGCCGGAAACTTTCAGGATTGATCAGGCGGTAATCGGGCACCACAATGTGTTCAATTTCTTCCACGACGCGAATGGTCGATGGCTGTTTTGCATCCGCTCCCGCTGCAAACACAAACTGTCCCGACATCATCTTGTTGACCCGATCCACGGCACCCCAGTCCACGGTGTACCAGTCTGAAGCCGGAAGTTCCGGCAGCGACCAGATAAAAACACGGTCTGGCGTTGGGTCGTAGCGGAAGTTGATGTTCACCACTTTTTCATCCGCAGTTTTAACCACCAGTTTCAGCAGTCTGACGTGATCGGTAAAACGTAGCAGCAAATTGTCTGGAGCAGTGGGCAATACCTCGTCGTGATCAGGCATGTGTTCAACCTGTACGTCTCCGGTGTAACGGTAGGTATGCGACGAGTGCTGGGCGTAGGCGGAAGAACTGCAAGCCCACAACAACACCAAAATCGCTGTCAGCACGTTGTATTTATTGTTCATGTCAGGCCGGGTCCCTGGGCGTTTTACATGACTCCATTTATAACATGGGTCCATTATTTCAGCAGGAATAAGGCTGACGAATTTTGAACTGAGACAGCTGTTTTTGAAGAATTCGTCAGTGTTTTAAATAAATCAGCAAGACGCTGTTGCTGGATCGTGTTCCAATGGCTTCGCTGCATAGTAGTTCCAGAACAGAAACAATAACGAAGGAGGTGTCCCGTGAGGATACTGCAATCCCCTATGCGCTCCACCACCCGCAAGGGTGTACAGAGGGTGTCTGCTCCGATTTGGGCAGCCCGTCTTCTTGCTGCCATGGCAATGACGTTACCACTGGGTGTTTCTGCCCAGAGCAGTGGTTCAGACGTCACGTTCCATAAAGACATTGAACCTATCCTTCAGCGTGCATGTCAGCACTGCCATCGTCCCAACGGGGTCGCTCCAATGTCCCTGGTCTCATACGACGATGTAGTCCCTTACGCAGGTTTGGTCGAATATCGTACCCATCTGCGTGATCGTGCAGGCGCGATGCCGCCGTGGTATGCCGAAAAGGATATTGGTATCCAGTCCTACAAACAGGACCCGTCACTGACTGATCTGGAGCTGGCAAAAATTTCTGCCTGGGCGCGCGGTGGTGTGCCCAAGGGAAATCCGGCTGATGCTCCGCAACCTCTGGTATTTGATGACCGTGGTGTATGGACCGCGGGCGAGCCGGATATGGTGATCCGCACCGAAGATATTTTTGTGGAAGGCGGTGCACCGGATTGGTGGGGAGATATTCCCAGCATTCCTACCGGTCTGACGCAGGATCGCTATGTAAAATCGGTCGAGATTCGTGAGGTTAACGACCGTGACATGAGTGCTGCCGGCGGTACCGTCGGTGGACGTAACATTGTTCACCATATGATCTGGAGTACCCAGGTTTTTAACGAAGACGGAAGCTCGGATGGTATTCAGGTGCCTTGGCCGGTACACGAAATTGCCCGTAACCCGGATATTTTTGATGAAGACTCCGGTCGCCTGCTGCGTGCCAACTCCTACCTGGTGTCCAACTCCGTGCATTTGCACTCCACCGGAGTGGATACCACCGGACACCTGGAAATCGGTTTCCGCTTCCACCCGGAAGGTTACAAACCCAAGTATCCGCCGTCATTTATCGGTCTTGGTAACGGTGTGGATATCTCCATTGCCGGTAACCAGGACAAGCAGGAATTGCATGCTTATGCCGTGCTGGATCAACCCACCAAGATTGTAACCTTCGAGCCACACTTGCACGCCCCTGGCGAGCGTATGTGTCTGGAAGCGATCTGGGGTTATACCGTCGAAACGCTGTCCTGCGTGGGTTACGACCACAACTGGGTACGCGGATACACCTTTGAGGCAGACTCTGCGCCGCTGCTGCCAAAAGGCACTGTGCTGCATATTGTGGGCTACATGAACAACACCGATACCAACCCGAACGTGCCGGATTCGCGTAACTGGCAAGGTTCAGGTAACCGTTCGGTCACCAATATGTTTATCGACCTCGGCATGCGGGTCACCATGACTGACGACCAGTTCCTGGACGAGATGACCCAGCGTCGCAAGGATCTGAATCTCGGACCCAACGATCACGTGATCGGATGTCCGCTGTGTCTGGCACCTCTGGTTGCGCCTATCGAACCTACTGAGGAAGAGAAAAAGGATATGTCAGAGGCGATGATTCGTTACCTGACGCTTACGGATGAGGAGAAGCAGCGTCTTGGCCTCAGTAACAATGTGATGCTGAGCCAGACGGAGGGTAACTGATGTTTGCAGGAGCTTTTAGTAGACGTTTAAACGTGGCCGCAGCGGCGGTACTGGGTTTGGGCCTGCTCTGCAGCGGAATGTCAGTGCAGGCGCAGACCTACAGCAGTGGTCAGCACATTGAGCCCGCGTACGAAGGCTGGCGTCAGAATGAAGATGGTTCCTACAACTTCATTTTTGGTTACCACAATGAAAACTGGCAGGAAGAACTCGATATCCCGGTGGGAGAAAATAATTTTTTCTCTCCTGGCGATGCCGATCGTGGCCAGCCCACACACTTTCTGCCGCGTCGTAACCGCTTCACCTTTGAAGTCACGGTCCCAGCCGATTGGGGCGAAAAAGAGTTGGCATGGACGATAACGGCTCACGGTGTCACACGCACCGCGTACGCTACTCTGGCCAAGGACTATGTGGTGGATAACGTGGTCATTGCCTCTGAAACCGGATCGTTGGGGGCCGGTACCAGTACGCCTGAATCGCGTGCCAACACAGCGCCAGTGATCAACTTGCTGGGTGATAACGTGCGTAGTGTGCGTGTGGGTGAACCGCTGCTGTTAAGAGCTGAAGTCAGGGACGACGGTCTGCCGAAACCGGGCAGTGCTGCAGCTGCGGCTGAAGGCCGCGAAGTGACGCGAACAGCTCCGGGTGAAGTGCGCCGATTTATGCGTGCACCCACACGGGTCACAGTAGGTAAAACCAACGGTTTGTTCCTGTCATGGAACGTTTACCGTGGTGACGCCAACGCGGAATTTTATCCGCCGCAGGTCAAACCATGGGAAGACACCCGTGCCAGCGCCAACTCACCTTGGGGTGCTTACTGGACACCTCCGCCCATTCCGGAAGACGGAATCTACGAAACCCAGGTAACGTTTGATAGACCTGGCACGTTTATATTGTGGGCGCGAGCCGATGATGGGGGACTTTATGGTGACTATTACGTCACTGTAAATGTGACTGAGTAAATCTGAACTCACTGTGCTGCAGTCAATGTGCAGCACAGTGACAGAAGATGTGGCAGCTGTGTAACTGATCCCAACACAGCATTCAGCCCTGGCTTGATCTCGGAGTCGTGCGCCGAGGCCAGGGCTTTTTTTATTGCTGTAAATTGTCTATCTTGCAGTCAACAACAACTACAGCAGAATTATTAGATGACCTGGATTCATTCCGCCACCAGCTTTCTGGCCATTTCGCAGCTGCTGTTTCTTGCAAGTCTTTACCTGGTCTATTTCCCCGGCCGCCGTCTGGCGCGGCTGATCACACTTTTTTGTTTATGTGTCACGGCCTATATTCTTTCACGCCAGCCTGCGCTGCGCGGTCTGCCGGTGGCTGAGTTGCTGGGTTTGATGGCGATTGCTGCGCCCGCTGTATTGTGGGTGATTGGCCGTTATCTGTTTGAAGATGAGCGTCGGGTGCATCCGCTGGCCTGGATTCTGATCATTTCTTATATGAGCCTGCGTTTTGCCGGCCAGCTTTTGTATGACGTGGGACCTGCGCGTACATCGCTACCCTTTATCGTGCTGTTTTTTGTGCCTCAGCTGATCATGCTGGGGTTGGCCTGTCACGTGGTGTACATGGCCTGTCGTGGGCACGAATCCGATCTGGTCGAATTAAGACGTCAATTGCGGGTTCCGTTTGCGATTGGAATGGGCAGCATTGTGGGTCTTATCATTGGCGCCGGGTTTTTCTGGGACGGCAGCTGGCAAACCGACAGCCTGTATTTTTCGCTGATATTTCTGCTGATCCTGTTTATTAATCTGGGCATGTTCCGGATTCATCAGCATGCTCCCGATTTGATCCACAGTGTCGGCGAGCAGCCCGGTCCGTTGCATATGGCAAATGTTCCCATGGCCTCTGATACCGCGGGTGTCACTGATGCGGAAATGTCAACGGCGCAGGTGTCCCGTCATGACCAGATCATGATAGACCGGGTGCTCAAGGCGATGAAGCAGGGACGTCTGTATGCAGAGTCCGGTCTGACTATCGGAGATCTGGCGGCACGGGTCTCAGTGCAAGAGTACCGCCTGCGTAAACTGATCAACCAGTCCTTGCATTACCGCAACTTCAACCAGTTTTTAAACCGATACCGCATCGAGGAGGCCGCACGCCGCCTGCTGGATCCGGAAGAGCAGCATATTCCGATCTCCAGTATTGCGCTGGATGTGGGTTATGCATCGTTGTCTTCGTTTAATAAAGCGTTTAAGGAAATCCATGGTGTAACACCGTCGGTTTACCGTTCGGGACAGGCGGAGTAAAATCCCGGGCCATAACAAGACTGTCACCCGGCAGCCCACGCGCCTGCTCCCTATCTCCCTTTGATTTGTGGACACCATGAACGACACTACTGTTAGCAGCAATGCCCTGTTGATGGACGATACCCCGGCCATCAAATCCTTTCGCCGCCTGGCCATTATTACTATCTGTGCGGTGTATTTCCTGATTCTGGTTGGTGCTACCGTACGTGCCTCAGGTGCAGGTATGGGTTGCCCGGACTGGCCAACCTGTTTTGGCAGTCTGATCCCACCCGTGAGCGAATCGCAGCTGCCGCCCAATTATCAGGAAATTTATGCAGATCGCGGCTACGCCGAAACCCGCTTTAATGTGGTAAAAACCTGGACCGAATATGTGAACCGTCTGGTGGGTGTCACCATCGGTCTGTTGATTATGGCGACGGCCTGGCGCTCGTTGACGGTACGTCGCTACGACCGCCGCATCATGATTGCTTCACTGGCAGCGCTGGCGATGGTGATTTATCAGGGTTGGCTCGGCTCGCAAGTGGTAGCATCCAACCTGCAGCCGGGCATGATTACGGTACATATGTTGATGGCGCTGGCCATTGTAGCCACGCTGTTGTATGCACTGGCACGCGCCCGTCGCCATGTGATGGCGCAGACCTCAGTGGCGGGCATAGATCCGCGCTTTCGCAAGTGGTTGTACATCGTAATGGCGCTGACGCTGGTGCAGATCACCATGGGTATACAGATCCGTGAGCTGATGGACTACCTGGCACACACAGTGGGTGCGGAGCGTGAAGTGTGGATTGAGGCACAGAACTGGGTGTTCTACGTCCACCGTTCGTTCTCGTCGGTAGTGCTGTTTTCCAATGTCTGGCTGGTATGGATGCTGTGGCAGTCGCTGGGTATAAAACACAGCCTGACGCGGCTTGCAGCCGGGGTTCTGGCCGTGATCGCAGTTGCAATTTTGTCCGGTGCAACACTGGGACATCTGGGTATGCCGTGGTTTGTGCAGCCCACACACTTGCTGTGTGCCTCGCTGATATTCGGGCTGCAGTTCCTGCTGTGGATGGACTACCGGCATGCGACGGGTGGTTCTGCTGCGCCGGCCGCTGCCTAAAAATTCCGCCGGATTGGCTCTGACAAAGGGCCGGGCATCGTGGCAGTGCGACTGGTAATTAGCGCCCGTGAGCCCGGCCAAGGCAGTTAATCTTCAGGACACGCCCGTAAATACGTCCCTGTAGGGCTCGTCGGCGGACTTCCTGTCCGCCGACGGTCCTTCAGATTTAACTCCCTTGGCCAGACTCACTCGATTAACTGACATGGGCGGACTCACTCGATTTGGAGTCCGTGCCAGTTAGCTTTCGCAAGAGTCAGGCTCAGTCTTTGACGAATTTCAGGGTCATGCGGTCACTCTCACCAATCTCCATCAGCCTTGGTCGGTCAGCATCACTGACGCCACGCAATGTCGGCGGCAGGTTCCATACACCACCTGGATGATTTTTGGGGTCGCGTGGATTGGCGTTAATCTCTGAACTGCCGGCAAAGCTGAAGCCGTTGGCGGTCATCAGGTCGATCAGCGTTTTTTCGTGGATATAACCATTGCCCGGAACCGCAGCCTGATCCGCGGGCCAGCGGTGATCAACAATGCCTACAACACCGCCCGATTTCAGCGCGGCGTGCCAGGCCTTGACGATGTTATCGGCACCCATAGCCAGCCAGTTGTGGGCATTACGGAAGTCCAGGATTACGTCAACGCTGCCGGGTTCGGCGATGCGGGATTGCGCTTGTGTCAGTTGTTCTGACAGAACAATGTCGCCGTACAGGGATGGGTTGCTGTTGACCAGAGCCATGAAGCTGTCATTGGAACCTTTCATCCAGCCTTGCAGCGGCGTGTCACTGCGGTCATACAGCGCGGCGATCAGAGTGCCATTTTCCTTCAGGTAGGGAGCCAGGATTTCGGTGTACCAGCCACCACCGGGCCAGGTCTCCACAACTACATCGTCCGCTTCTACCCCAAAAAAGCTCAGTGTTTCATAAGGGTGACGGTAAACATCCCGCGCTGAATTGGCTTCAGAACGATGAGGGCTGTTAATTGCCGTTCGCAGTGCCGCGTTCTCCTGCGCTGCCAGTGGGCTGGCCATCAGCAGGCCCGCGATCAGCGTCAGAACAGAGGTTTTCACAAAAGGTTTCATAAAGGACTCCGCCTGTTTTTTGTTGTTGGTATCAGATATTTCACGCTGCAAACAACCTGCGTCTGCGGCCGAGAATACCGGTTTGTCGAACAACAGACCAGTGAGCTGCGGCATTTCTCACAAGCGCCACTCACGGTATGATGCGGTGAAATTCATGCGCTTATACAGGGACCCATCATGAGTGCTTCTGATGCAGCAAGTGTAAATCCGTTGATCTCGGTTGATGAGTTACAACAGCGACTGTATTCGCAGGATCTGTTGCTGATAGACACCCGCTTTAAACTGGAAGATCCGGGCTACGGCCGCAGCGTCTACACACAGTCGCATTTGCCGCTGGCGGTTTATCTGGATCTGGATGACGATTTGTCATCGGCAGTCATCCCGGGCGAGACCGGACGCCATCCGTTGCCGGATCCGGATGTGCTGGAGGCGCGGCTGCGCCGTTTGGGATTACATGCCAAAGACCATGTGGTGATTTATGACGATGGCCCCGGCTTTTTTGCAGCACGGCTGTGGTGGCTGTTGCACTGGCTGGGCCATAAAAAAGTATCGGTGCTTGATGGTGGTCTGGCCGCCTGGACCAAGGCGGGTTTGCCTATGTCAGACCAGGTCAATTTCCGCCTCTGGCCAGGTACCTTTGTAGCCCATTTACAACCGGGTATGTTGGCAACTGCTCCCGAGCTGCTGGCAGGCAAGGATCTGCAGTTGCTGGACGCGCGTGCTCCGGAACGTTTCCGTGGTGAAATGGAGCCAATTGATCCGGTCGCAGGGCATATCCCCGGTGCCATATGCCTGCCTTGTGCCGCCAATCTTGGAAGTGACGGTCTATGGTTGTCTGCGGCACAGCTACGCGAACGTTTCCCTGCTCTGGCGCCAGGACATATCCGTGTCTGCTACTGCGGCTCCGGTGTCACAGCTTGCCATAACATCCTGGCGGCCGTGGTCGCTGGTTTGCCTATGCCCAGACTTTATGCAGGATCCTGGAGCGAGTGGATCACGGACCCCATGCGCCCTGTGGCCACAGGTGCTTGATCAAGACTATAGAGCTGCTGATGCAGAGCCTTCATGGAATCTTTGACGTAGTCCATGAAGGCGCGCATTACCGGTGTCGGGTGCTTGCCGTTGGGATACACGATGCACCATGAACGCCGTAGTGGAAATCCTTCCAGGGCTGGTGCCACCAACTGACCGAGCCTGAGTTCTGCGCTGATGCTGAGTCTGGGCAACACTGCTCGTCCAAGGCCTGCCACCACCGCGTGTTTGATTGCTGCGTTTGAACCCAGCTCCAGTCGGGCCTTGAGCGTCAGCTGATGACGTGTACACCAGTTTTCCAGTGCCTGACGGGTGCCTGAGCCGCGCTCGCGCAGTAACAGTCCATCTTCCAGAAACCGGCGTGTATTGATGTCACCCTGCTGCAGCAGCGGGTCATTGGCATTAACCACCGGCACCAGCAGATTGTCCAGAAACGGCAGGATATTCAGTGAGCGCGATTCCGGCACCATGCCCATGATGATGAGGTCGTCATGGTTCTCGGTCAGCCGTTGCAGGGCCTGGGCACGGCTGAACACCTGCATTTGTACCTGCACCTGTGGGAACAGCTGCAAAAAACCGCTGAGCATATAAGGCACAATAGTTTGTGCAGTGCTGACGGCTGACAGGCGAAGTTCGCCGCGAATCTGACCCTGCAGCGTTGCCAGATCCATCTGGAAACGTTCCAGGTCTTCAAAGATAGAGGCCACGTGGCGAGCAAGCTGTTCACCTGCCGCCGTCACATACAGTTTTTTGCCTACATACTCAAACAGTGGCAGGCCAATGACTTGCTCCAACTGACGGATCTGGGCGCTGACAGCCGGTTGTGTCAGCGCAAGTTCTTCCGCTGCACGGCTGTAACCCTGGCGCTGATAGACCGCATAAAACACCTGCAGCTGGCGAAAAGACAAGCGGCTAAGCAATTGGGCGAGAGTGTAGGACATCGTGATGGCGCCAATAATATATTGAAAAATAAGAAATCGTGAATGCCTATAAGATAAACCTTATGGTAAACACAAGTAAAATCAATTTTTACTTTGGGTTGAGTTGTAATAGTTTATGCGCCCGTTACAAATGCTCTCTCCGACGGAGAACCTTTGATGTTAAAAAAGATACTGATCGCCAATCGCGGTGAAATCGCCGTGCGTATTGTGCGTGCCTGTGCCGAGATGAATATTCGTTCGGTGGCTATTTACACCGAGCCGGATCGTCACGCGCTGCACGTCAAACGTGCCGACGAAGCCTATTCGGTAGGTTCTGATCCGCTGGCGGGTTATCTGGATGCGCGCCGTCTGGTCAACCTGGCCGTACAAACAGGTTGTGACGCCATTCATCCTGGTTACGGTTTTCTGTCCGAAAATGCCGAGTTCGCGCGCATCTGTGCTGAGCGTGGTATTCGTTTTATTGGCCCGGAAGCAGATGTGATTGCGCGTATGGGTGACAAAACCGCTGCCCGTGCCAGCATGATTGCGGCCGGTGTGCCCGTCACCCCGGGTTCTGAAGGCAATCTGGCGAACCTGGACGAAGCGTTGGAAGTGGCGGCGCGTATTGGTTATCCCGTCATGTTAAAAGCGACTTCCGGTGGTGGTGGTCGCGGCATTCGCCGTTGTGATTCGGCGGAGGAGCTGCGCGCCCAGTATCCGCGTGTGATTTCCGAAGCCACCAAGGCCTTTGGTTCTGCGGAAGTGTTCCTGGAAAAATGCATCGTAGATCCCAAACACATCGAAGTGCAGATTCTGGCCGACAGTCAGGGCAATGTGATCCATCTGTATGAGCGTGACTGTTCTATTCAGCGTCGTAACCAAAAACTGATAGAGATTGCACCCAGCCCGCAGCTGACGCCGGAGCAGCGTCAATATGTGGGTGAGCTGGCAGTACGCGCTGCAAAAGCGGTGAACTACGAAAACGCAGGTACTGTTGAATTCCTGGTGACGGGCAACGAAATTTATTTTATGGAGATGAACACCCGTGTGCAGGTTGAGCACACCATCTCCGAGCAGATTACCGGTGTGGATATTGTGCGTGAGCAGATCTGTGTGGCTTCCGGTTTGCCGCTGAGCTACCGCCAGGAAGATATCAGTTACCGTGGTTTTGCTCTGCAATTCCGTATCAATGCCGAAGATCCCAAAAACAATTTTCTGCCCAGTTTTGGCCGTATTACGCGTTATTACGCACCGGGTGGTCCCGGTGTGCGCACCGATACCGCAATTTACACCGGTTACACCATTCCGCCGTATTACGACTCCATGTGTCTGAAGCTGGTGGTGTGGGCACTGACCTGGGAAGAGGCTTTAAACCGTGGTGCACGTGCGCTGTCCGATATGCGTGTGCAGGGCGTTAAAACCACAGCGCGTTATTATCAGGAAATCCTGCAGGATCCGGATTTCCGCAGTGGTGAGTTCAACACCAGCTTTGTGCCGAATCATCCACAACTGCTGAATTATTCTGAAAAACGCAATCCCGCTGAACTGGCGCTGGCTATAGCAGCTGCTTTGGCAGCCCATGCCGGTGTATGACCGGACGCGAATAGAGGACCCTATTAAATGAGCAAAATTCTCGTTACCGATGTCATCCTGCGTGACGCCCACCAGTCGCTGATTGCTACGCGTATGCGCACCGAAGATATGCTGCCGATCTGTGACAAACTCGACAAAGTCGGGTACTGGTCACTGGAAGTGTGGGGCGGCGCAACGTTTGATGCCTGTGTACGTTTCCTGAAAGAAGATCCGTGGGAACGTCTGCGCCAGTTGCGCAAGGCGCTGCCTAACACCCGTCTGCAGATGTTGCTGCGTGGTCAGAATCTGCTGGGTTACCGCCACTATGCGGATGATGTGGTTGAAGCCTTTGTTGCCAAAGCCGCTGAAAACGGCATTGATGTGTTCCGTGTATTTGATGCGCTGAACGATCTGCGCAACCTGGAAACTGCAATCCGTGCCGTCAAAAAAGCCGGCAAACATGCACAAGGCACTATTTGCTACACCACCAGCCCGGTACACACTTCCGAGCTGTTTGTTCAGCAGGCTCTGGCGCTGCGTGATATGGGCAGTGACTCCATTGCCATCAAAGACATGGCTGGTTTGCTGACACCTTATGCTGCTTACGATCTGGTTAAAGCGATTAAAGAACACGTGGATCTGCCGCTGTTTATTCACAGCCACGCGACAGCAGGTATGGCAGATCAGTGCCAGCTCAAAGCCATTGAAGCCGGCGCTGAGCATATTGATACCGCGATTTCCTCATTTGCATGGGGCACCAGCCACCCGGCAACCGAGTCGATGGTTGCTGCGCTGCGCGGCACAAAATGGGACACCGGACTGGATCTGGAATTGCTGACGGAAATTGCGGATTACTTCCGTGATATCCGCAAAAAATATCATCAGTTTGAAAGTGAATTTGCACGCGAGGACATCTCCGTACAAATCAACCAGGTGCCGGGCGGCATGATGTCTAACCTGGCGAATCAGCTGAAAGAACAAAATGCACTGGGCCGTATCCGTGAAGTGTTTGCGGAGATCCCACGTGTTCGTAAAGATCTGGGTTACCCACCGCTGGTAACACCGACTTCACAAATTGTGGGCACACAAGCGGTGTTGAACGTATTGACTGGTGAGCGTTACAAGTCCATTACCAACGAAGTAAAACGTTATCTGCAAGGTGGTTATGGCCAGCCGCCAGCGCCGGTGGATGAAACTGTACGCACCAAAGCGATTGGTCAGGAAGATGTGATCGAAGGTCGCCCGGCAGATCTGATCAGTGCAGAAATGCTCAAGCTGCGTAAAGACATTGGTGAGCTGGCGAAGAGCGAAGAAGATGTGCTGACGTTTGCGATGTTCCCGGACATTGGTCGTCAGTTCCTCGAACAGCGCGCAGCGGGCACGCTGGAGCCGGAAGCCCTGTTGCCGGTAGCTAAAACCGGGCGTGCAGTGGAGGAGGGTGTTGCCACCGAGTTTATTATCGATGTACACGGTGAAACCTATCAGGTTGCAATTACCGGTGTGGGTTCTCACGAAGAAGGCAAACGTCGTATTTACCTGACACTGGACGGCATGCCGGAAGAAGTGCTGTTTGAGCCGAAAAACGCTTACGTTGGCGGCAACAGCAGCGCGGGTCGTCAACGTGCCAGCAAACCTGGTCATGTAACAACGGGGATGCCAGGCAATATTGTTGAAGTATTAGTCAGCGTTGGTGATGCCGTCAGGGCCGGCCAGTCTGTGCTGATCACTGAAGCGATGAAAATGGAAACAGAAATCCATGCCGTCATCGCTGGCACTGTCAAAGGTGTACACGTTAGCAAAGGTGATCGTGTAACTCCGGGTGAAGTGCTGATCGAGATCGAGTGACAAACCCGGCTCAGCCTGAACTGTACGCATGACTTTCATGCGTACAGAGCTGCCCCTCGTTGCTCACAACAGGTTCTGCCGCTACTCTGTGGCCATTGACTCCACCTGTTTTGCTCGAGAGCTCCATGACTACACAAAAACCGCTTTATATCGCCTACGCCGGCCCAACTCTGTTGGAAACACCCTTGCTGAACAAAGGCGGGGCCTTTACCGAGCTGGAGCGGCGCACGTTTAATCTGTTAGGCCTGCTGCCACCGCGTCACGAAACCATCGAGGGGCAGGTCGAGCGAGCATACCGGCAGTACTGCAGCTTTGAAGAACCCATCAACAAACACATCTACCTGCGTGCAGTGCAGGACACCAACGAGACGCTGTTTTACCGACTGATCAGCGAGCATCTGGTGGAGATGCTGCCCATTATTTATACGCCGACGGTGGGTGATGCCTGTGAGCATTTCTCTGACATCTACCGCAGGGCGCGAGGACTTTTTGTGTCGTACGAGGAACGTGAGTTCATGGCCGACATCATGCAAAGTGTGACCAAGGAAAAGGTCAAAGTGATTGTGGTCACCGATGGTGAGCGTGTGTTGGGCCTTGGAGATCAGGGCATTGGTGGCATGGGGATTACCATCGGCAAGTTGTCACTGTACACCGTTTGCGGAGGTATCAGCCCGGCTTATACCTTGCCGGTGGCTCTGGATGTAGGCACCAATAACCAGACTTTGCTGGATGATCCGATGTACATGGGAGTGCGCCATCCGCGTGTTACCGGTGAGGAGTACACCGCCTTTGTTGACAGTTTTATTGATGCCGCGCAGGAGCGCTGGCCCGGTGTGCTGATTCAGTTCGAGGATTTTGCACAGCCCAATGCCATGCCCATCCTGCAACGTCATCGTGATCGCGTGTGCTGTTTTAATGATGATATTCAGGGTACAGCAGCTGTGACACTGGGCACCTTGCTGGCGGCCTGTCGCAAAAAAGGCGAGAAACTCAGCGCACAACGCATTGTGTTTGTTGGCGCCGGTTCAGCCGGTTGTGGGATTGCTGAACTGATCATCAGCGCGATGATCGCAGAAGGCTTGACCGATGCGCAGGCGCGCTCTCAGATTTTTATGGTGGATCGCTACGGCTTGCTGACCGAAGGCATGGAAAATCTCATGGATTTTCAGGAGCGCTTGTTGCAACCCAAAGTGGCAATCCAAAGCTGGCCGCTGGAGTCCGACAGCGAATACCCAGGCTTGTATGATGTGATCAACAACGTGGGAGCCAGTGTGCTTATTGGTGTGTCGGGCAAGCCGGGGCTGTTCACGGAACGTGTGGTGCGTCGTATGCACACTTTGTGTGAACGTCCGATTATTCTGCCGCTGAGCAATCCCTCGCGCCACGTGGAAGCGCATCCGGCACAGGTGATGGAATGGACGGCAGGGCAGGCGATTGTGGCGACCGGCAGCCCGTTTGGCCAGGTGGATTACAACGGCCAGCGTTTCACCATTGCCCAGTGCAATAACAGCTATATTTTCCCCGGCATCGGACTTGGTGTGATTGCCTGTAAGTCCTCCCGTGTCACCGACGAAATGCTGATGACGGCCAGCATGACCTTGTCCGCATCTGCCCCGGATGTGGATGACCCGAAAGCGTCGATTCTGCCACCACTGACCGATCTGCCGCAGATCAGCCGCAAGATCGCCTTTGCGGTGGCAAAAATGGCGATGAGTCAGGGCCACGCGCGTGAGATTCCGGATGATGAATTGCTGGAAATCATCGAGCACAATTTCTGGACACCGGCTTATCGTGAATACCGGCGTATTGCAGCGCGGGCCAGATAACACATGTTGCAGGGCGCCCGGCCATTGGTCCATTACCAGAATTTATCAGGACGCTTACAGAGTCACCGTGTTCTGTTGTAACAGGCTCAGCAGCGCCTCCGGTACATATTTGCGTGCTATCGAAATTGCATAAAAGTTTTCGTACGCTTGCGGCAACATCTGGTACTGGGCCAGTACGCCCTGATCAATTTCATCTTTGACCACCACCGGTGGCAACACGGCCAATGAGCCACTGTCGCGCGCCAGCAGGCGCAGCATCGCCATGTCGTCGGCTTCGGCGCGTACCACCGGCTGGTATTGCCAGGTCGCACACAAAGACTCGAACGCTGAGCGTATGGCACTGCCGCGACCGGGCAAAACCCAGGTGGCTTTGTTGTATCCGTGTGGAAAAGGACCTGTGGGCACCTGACCGCCGGGGCCGACAATGGCCAGTTGCTGACGAGCGACCAGTTGGCTCTGCCACGATGGACCCGTGCCAAGACTGCTTTCCGCCAGTGGACTGCCACTGCCATCACTGACCACCGCGCGGTTGGTCAGAGCCAGATCCAGCTCATGACGGCTCAACCCTTCCAGCAAGCGGTTCATGTCACCGGTGACCAGCGACAGGCTGACTTGCTCGTTGGCCAGCAGCGGCTGGATAAAACGCTCGGTAAAGTTACGTGACAGATTGGTGAGTACACCAATGGCCAGTTGTTGTGTGTGCTGGCTGGCGCCACGCAGCAAAATGGATTCCAGTTCCTCGCCGGTGCGAAAAATGTCCTGTGCGTAGCGCAGCACCTGACGGCCCGTATCGGTCAGCACGAGGCGCCTACCGCTTCGGGTGAACAGTTCCACGCCCATGGTGTGCTCAAACTGTCGAATCTGCGCGGACAGTGCTGATTGCGACACATGCAGCGCCTCAGCGGCCTGGGTCAGGTGGCCCAGCGTTGCCACTTTCCAGAAGTAGTACAGATGGTGGTAATTCAGGCGGCTCATCTACGCATCACCTTGTGTGAATTAAAATAGAACGATTACAGATAATATATCTATTTTAATTAATTAAATAGCTCTGTCAGACTGCGCGCCAGTCAAGGACCTGGGTGGAAGCAGGTCTGGATACGCCCCATGACGGAGAAAAATTGTGCTGCAGATCTGGTTGTTGTCGCTTGTACCACTGAGTATCCCCGGACTTCTTGCTCTCAGTGCCTTGTGTCTGAATCGCCGAAGCAGTGCCCGCCCTGACTCTCATACCCTCGGCATTATTCGTCTGACCACCGTGTTCAGCGCACTGGCCAGCGCTGCGGTCGTCCTCTGGTTGTTGCTGTGTGCGACCGGATTGAGCCAGCAATCGCCCGGCCAGTTGATTACCTTGACGCCTCTGCGCGCGGTGATGCTGGCGCTGGTGTTGGGTCTGGCCGCGGTTCTGCTGCAGTTTTCGCGCAACTACATGGCCGGTGAGAGCTGTTACAACGGATATTTTCGCTGGTTGCTGATGACGGTTGCTGCAGTCTGTCTGACTGTGATCGCCAACCATCTGGTGTTGTTTGTGCTCGGCTGGGCCTCAGTCAGTGTGAGTTTGCACCAGTTGCTGACGTTGTATCCGGAGCGTCCGCGCGCAGTGCTGGCCGCGCACAAAAAATTTATTCTGGCGCGCATCGCCGAGCTTTGTGTACTGGGTGCCGCCTTGTTGTTGTCGATGTCGCACAACAGCTTTTACATCGATCAGATTCTGCAGGCGGTCGCGGCAGCGCCTGCGTTGACCCTCAATGAACACCTCGCTGCCTGGTTGCTGGGCATGGCGGCGCTGATCAAATGCGCGCAACTGCCGCTGCACGGCTGGTTGATTAAAGTGGTGGAAGTACCGACACCGATCAGCGCACTGCTGCATGCCGGTGTGATTAATCTCGGCGGCTTTATGTTGCTGGTGTTTGCACCGCTGTTTGCCCGCTCCGAGCTGGCACAGTGGTGGGTGCTGCTGGTCGCCGGGGTCAGCACCGTACTCTCCGTGCTCATCATGACGACGCGCATCAGCGTAAAAGTCAGGCTGGCCTGGTCAACCTCGGCGCAGATGGGGTTGATGTTGATGGAGATCGCGCTGGGCTTGTACGAACTGGCGCTGTTACATCTGCTGGCGCACTCGCTGTACAAGGCACACGCCTTCCTGAGTGCGGGTAACGCGGTCAATCAGCATCTGGAACAAACGCTGTTGCCAGCGGCATCGTCCACCAGCGCGAGCAATCGGGCGGTGGCCGGTATCGTGACTGTGTTTGGTGTGCTCTGTATCGTGCTCTGTGTCGTGCTCTTTGTAATAGCAGCGATGTGGCTCACCGGTTCCGAGGGTCCACTCAGTCCCTGGTCGCTGTTGAGCATTGGTCTGCTCAGTTTTGCGCTGCGTTCAACAACATCCACAACAACAGCGACATCCGCCGCACAAGCCCTGTGTTATGTGATTCCACTGATGTTGTTGCTGACAATCGCCTACGTGCTGCTCAAACACCTGCTGATGCAATTGCCGGAGTTTGCCGCGCTTCGTGGCGTCAGTGCTTTGCACGCACCAATGTCCGCCGCTGATCTGGTCAGCATGCTGCTGTTTGCTTTGATCCCGCTGACCGCCTGGCTCCTGCATTACAAGGCATTGCATCCTCGGGTACAGCGTTTGTCAGCATTGTTGTTCGCCGGATTTTATCTGGATGAATGGTTTACCCGCATGACGCTGTGGTTGTGGCCTGCTTCATTGCCGCGCACACAGGACACCCGACCCGCGTTTAGAAGCCGACGTTCCGTCAAATCGCTGTTGTCCACTCAGGAGTCTTCCCGATGATGATTGTTATTGCCAGTTCCCACGACACTGTTCACAACACTGGCCAAAATGCCGGGCTCGAACTGACCGCCGCGCAACACGAGCTGATCTCGCAGGCTGCGGGATGGATCGCGCCGGTGTGGCCACTGGACCAAACCATCGCCGTCAACCCGTACTGGCAACTGAGACACTTGCCCCGTCGACAGGTGGCCGCGCGTATGGCGGCGCTGGCAGGCAGTCCGAGCCTGATGGAGCCCGCGTGGTACCGCGAGGCCTGGCAACAGGGACGGATACAACCCGAAGACTTGCTGCGCGCAGCCAGTACCGCAACCAATCCTCCCGAGCAACCGGTCAGCGTGGACAGTTTGTTGAGTGCGCTGAACAAGACCTCGTCCGCGCCGGTGTGGCGCAAACTGTCGGATCTGCTGGATACCCGTCGCAGCCCGCGGCAGATGTCCTGGCAGGAGGAAATCCTGTACCAGATCAGCCAGTTTTGCGCAGCGCATTGCCAACAACAAAAACCATTGCTGGCACGCGCAGTCACGGCTGTGTCGCAACAAACACAGTCCGATTTGTATACGCACTGGCTGCAAAACATTCAACGCGATCGTGGCATCAGTGTGTTGATGTCGGCGCCGTCGCTGACTCATCAGTTTTATGCGTTGCCTGCCTCGCGCGATGCACTGCTGGCCACGGCAATCAGTGAACTGGAACTGGAAGATGAACAGCTGGCGCTTTATTGCCACGCCTTGTTGCTGGATGTGAACGGCTGGGCTTCGCATCTGGCCTGGCGCGCCTGGCACCAACAAGGTGAACACAAGCTGGATGAACTCAAGGATTTGCTGGCAATCCGGATGGCCTGGGAGCTGGTGTTATGGCGAGATCAACTCGGTCACAGCGATGGCAATGACTCCGGGGGACAAGACTGCTGGTTGCAAAATGCATGGCGGCTGGAAAAAAACGCACTCAATACCCTGATAAACCAACACGAGCAGGCGCAACAACCGCTGTGGATCTGGGCCCGTGCGCTTGAATTGTCTGAGCAGCGGGATTTGCGTCATCGTTTGCGACAGGGCCTGACATCTGTCGGCGATAACACAGAGTCTGGCTGCGCGGAATCCGCGGCCGCTTTGCAGGCCATATTCTGCATTGATGTGCGCTCGGAACCCATGCGTCGAGCGTTGGAGAGCCAGGGCGCCCACATTCAGACGGCCGGATTTGCCGGATTTTTTGGCTTGCCTATTGCGTGCAAACCCGACGGCACCGAGCTATGCCGTCCGCAGTTACCCGGATTGCTGGCACCGCAACTGACCGCAACACCGGTCGCCAGTGATCAGGCACTGCTACGGCATCAGCAGCACGCGCGTTGGCAGGGCTGGAGCGAATCGGCACCCGGGACCTTTGCCATGGTGGAAAGCGCAGGCGTCAGTTATCTGTTCAATTTGCTCAGGCAGAGTTTTAAACCCGCGGCCCAGGAAAACCCGGTCAGCGCACTGACGCATCAGACACAATGGCAATTGCAGCGCGATGGAAGCGTGCTGGACGCGCAGGCGCTGGCGGCGCTGGTCAAGCCGGTGCTCGGCGCCATCGGCATCACCGACTGGGCGCCCACGGTGTTGCTGGTTGGCCATGGCAGCCACAGCGCCAATAACCTGCAAGCGGCAGGTCTGGATTGTGGCGCCTGTGGCGGGCAAACCGGTGAAGTTAATGTGCGAGTGCTGGCGCAAGTGCTCAATAACCCGGAGGTCAGAATCGCACTGGCAAACGCGGGCACCGTTATCCCGACACAAACAAAGTTTGTAGCAGCCTTGCATAACACCACCACGGATCACATCGACTGTTTTGATCCGCAGGCTGCCGCATCACTGAAAACCCTGTTGTCGGCCGCTACAGCGCTGGCGCAAAAACAGCGCGCCAGACAGTTTGCAGAACTCGATGGCCTGTTGTCAGCCACACAACTGGACAAGGCATTTTTGCATCGCAGCAACGACTGGTCACAGCCCAGACCCGAATGGGGACTGGCCAATAATAAAGCGTTTGTCATGGCACCTCGTGCGTGGACACGGTCAACCGATCTGCAGGGCAGGGTGTTTTTGCATGATTACCAATGGCAGGCTGATGCCGCGAACAACTATGGTGTACTCGAACTGCTGATGACGGCGCCGATGATTGTCACGCACTGGATTAACATGCAGTACAACGCCTCCATGACGGACAACCACAAGTTCGGCAGCGGCAACAAACTGCTGCATAACGCTGTGGGTGGCAACCTCGGTGTGTTTGAAGGTAATGCCGGTGATCTGCGAATTGGACTGGCACGTCAGTCGCTGCACGATGGTGAGCGCTGGATGCACACACCGGTGCGACTGGCGGTGTACATTGCAGCTCCGGTGGAAGCGATTGCCGCGATTGTTGCCCGTCATCCGATGTTGCAGGATCTGGTCAACAACGACTGGATTGAACTGTACCAGTGGCAGGCTGAAGAGGGTTTTGCGCGCTTGTATCAGGGCCGTTTGATTGTCTATTGAGCCCGGATAAGCCAGAATACGCGCCCTTTTAACGAGTTCGCTGCTGACAATACCTACCTCATGTCCAATTTTGCTCTTGAACAGGAAATCGCAACCCGGCGCACCTTTGCGATTATCTCGCACCCCGACGCCGGTAAAACCACTATCACCGAAAAATTGCTGTTGTTCGGCCGCCTGATTCAGAAGGCCGGCACCGTCAAAGGCAAAAAGAGTGATCGTCATGCCACCTCGGACTGGATGGCGATGGAGCAGCAGCGAGGCATTTCCGTGACCTCATCGGTAATGCAGTTTCCCTATGCCGATGCCATTGTGAACCTGCTGGACACCCCCGGTCACGAAGACTTCTCCGAGGATACCTACCGCGTACTGACCGCCGTGGACTCCGCGCTGATGGTGGTTGATGGCGCCAAGGGTGTTGAGGAGCGCACCATCAAACTGATGGAAGTGTGTCGTCTGCGTGATACCCCGATTTTCACTTTTGTGAACAAACTCGACAGGGACACGCGTGAGCCGATTGAAGTGCTCGACGAAATTGAAACCGTACTAAACATCCGCTGCGCGCCCATTTACTGGCCGCTGGGTAACGGCAAACAGTTTAAGGGTATTTATAACCTGTACACCGATACCATCCATGTTTATCACCATGGCCAGGGTGATCGTATTCCAGATGATGTGCGTGTGCAGGGGTTGCGAAGCGCGGAAGCCAAGGCCTTGCTCGGCGCTTATGCCGACGATTTTGCTGACGAAATTGATCTGGTGCGTGGTGCCAGTAACGAATTCGATGTGGAAGAGTACCTGGCAGGTCGCATGACACCGGTATTTTTTGGCACCGCACTCGGCAACTTTGGTGTGCGCGAAATGCTCGACGATTTTGTGAAGTGGGCACCGCCGCCGCGTGCACGCGCCACCGAAACCCGGCTGGTGGCACCGACGGAAGAAGCCTTCAGCGCGTTTGTGTTCAAAATTCAGGCCAATATGGACCCCAATCACCGCGACCGCGTGGCATTTTTGCGTATCTGCTCAGGCGCGTATGAAAAAGGCAAAAAGCTGCAGCATTGCCGTTTAGGCAAGGAAGTGCGTATCAGTGATGCGGTCACTTTCCTGGCCGGAGACCGCGAGCAGGCAGAGTATGCGGTCTCCGGAGACATTATAGGCTTTCATAACCACGGCACTATCCAGATCGGTGATACGTTCTCGGAGGGTGAACTGCTCAAATTCACCGGAATCCCGCACTTTGCGCCTGAGCTGTTCCGTCGCATCCGTTTAAAAGACCCTCTGAAAACAAAACAGCTGCAGAAAGGTTTGAAGCAGTTGGCAGAGGAGGGGTCGGTGCAGGTATTTATGCCGATGCGCAACAATGACCTGATTGTTGGCGCGGTGGGTGTGCTGCAGTTTGAAGTGGTGGCGTACCGCCTGCTGGATGAGTACAAAGTGGATTGCATTTACGAGCCGGTAAACGTCTACAGCGCGCGCTGGATTGAGTGCTCGGATGCGAAGAAGCTGGAAGAGTTCAAGAAAAAGGCGTACGACAACCTGGCGGTAGATGGCGGTGATCATTTGACGTATCTGCCGCCGACGCGGGTGAATTTGTCGTTGATGCAGGAGCGTTGGCCTGAAGTCACGTTCCATGCAACGCGTGAGCACTAAGTGGTATTGATTTCGCGCCGGTGCCATATCTGATGCACAGCTTTTGGCGTCAGCAGCGGTGCGCTGGCAGTGGCTGGTACCAGGATTTTTGTGGCGGGTGGCACAATCAGTGGATGAGCGGAGTGGGGGTGGTACAGGGCTGAAGGACCGTCGGCGCCCATGGATGGGCGACGCCGAGCCCTCCAGGGATGGATTTACGGGCGTGTCCTGAAGCCTGTACCACCCCCGCTCCGCGGTGACCACTGAACGCAGGATCGTCATAAAAATAAGACTCGCCGCACCAAAACAGACACAGAACAGCAGCCGCCCAGGCGGCAGCAACGAGACATTGAGACACCCATGACACACATGCAATTCAAAGTACACACCACAGAAGGTCTTGCCCGCCGCGGCACCCTGTCATTTCCGCGTGGCGATGTGCAAACACCCGCGTTTATGCCGGTGGGTACCTACGGCACCGTCAAGGGCATGACCCCGCAACAGATCAAAGACACTGGCGCCGAAATCATATTGGGCAACACTTTTCACCTGATGCTTCGCCCTGGCACAGAAGTAGTCCAGCTGCATGGTGATCTGCACGACTTTATTGGCTGGGACAAACCCATACTGACGGACTCCGGCGGATTCCAGGTTTTTAGTCTGGGTGCAATGCGCAAGATCAAAGAGGAAGGAGTCACGTTCCGTTCGCCAATCGATGGCTCTAAAGTGTTTCTCGGTCCGGAAAACGCGATTGAAATCCAGCAGAAGCTCGGCTCCGACATCATCATGATTTTTGATGAATGCACACCGTATCCGGCCACTGAAAAGCAGGCGCAGGTCTCTATGGAACTGTCCTTGCGCTGGGCGCAGCGCTGCAAACAGGCGCACGCTGAACATCCGTCGGCACTGTTTGGCATTGTGCAGGGCGGCATGTACGAGCATTTGCGTCAGCGCTCACTGGATGCGCTGGCGGCCATGGACTTTGATGGTTATGCCATCGGCGGTTTGTCAGTGGGTGAACCCAAAGACGAAATGATCAAGGTGCTTGATTACGTAGCGCACCAGATGCCAGCCGACAAACCGCGTTATCTGATGGGCGTGGGTACACCAGGCGACATTATTGAAGCCGTGCGTCGTGGTATTGATATGTTTGACTGTGTGATGCCCACCCGCAATGCGCGCAACGGCCATATTTTCACCAGCCAGGGTGTAATCAAACTGCGTAATGCCCGCTTCCGTAAGGACACGCGACCACTGGATCCGGCGTGCGACTGTTATACCTGTCAGAATTTCAGTCGTGCCTACCTGCACCATCTGGATCGTTGCACAGAAATGCTCGGTGCCCAGCTCAACACCATCCACAATCTGCGCTTCTATCAGGTGCTGATGCAAGGTTTGCGTCAGGCTCTGGAACAGGGTAGATTTACCGCCTTTACAGAGGCGTTCTACCGCGAGCAGCTGATTTTGGAAAACAATCCTGACGCCTGATGCCGGTATTTATTTGCCACCGGTCCTTGAAAACCGCTGGCCTGTCGCCATAACCATTCAACTACAACAACGATGTGACGTCCGCACAGAAACACGGGCGCGCAGCAGGAGACAATTATGATGGACTTTTTTATCAGCAGCGCGCATGCCCAACAGGCGGCCGCCCCACAGGGTGGAGCGTTATTTAATCTGTTTTTTATCGGCGGCATGCTTGTTCTGTTTTACCTGATCCTGTGGCGTCCTCAGTCCAAACGAGCTAAAGAGCACCGCGAGCTGGTCAATAACCTGAACAAGGGTGATGAAGTGCTGACCAGTGGTGGCATTCTGGGCAAGGTGACCAAAGTCACAGCAGAGTATGTGACTGTGGAAGTAGCCAACGGTGTTGAACTGAATCTCCAGAAAGCTTCCGTGGCAGCCGCTCTGCCAAAAGGCACTATCAAGTCTATCGATAACTGACAGCCACGCTTTTGTGACTGCCCACGTGGTGAAGGTCAGCAGACATGCTTAACAGATTTCCCCTATGGAAAAACATCATGGTGGTGGGCATTGTGTTGCTCGCCTTCATTTATGCAGCACCCAACCTGTATCCAGACGATCCTGCGCTGCAGATTTCACACGAAAACGACCGTATTACTGAGACCGATATTGGTATGGTGACCGATGCTCTGCGTGCTGCGGGCATCAGCTATTTTGGTGATGAAGTCTCCAATGCCGGTGGCCTGGTGCGTTTTGAGAGTCTCGAAGAGCAGCTGCGCGCCAAAGCGCTGATCGAGCAGACGCTGGGCTCGGGTTACATTATCGCGTTAAACCTGGCACCAACAACGCCCGGCTGGATGCGAGCCATCGGCGCCAGCAAAATGAATCTGGGTCTGGACCTGCAGGGTGGTGTGCACTTCCTGATGGAAGTGGATATGGAAGCCGCATTACAACGCCGTATGGAAAATATCCTCAGCACCATTCGCCAGGAATTCCGCGCCGAGCGAATTCGTACACGGCAAATGAGCCTGGCGGGTGAGAGTGCTATCGAGCTGCGTTTTGAAGACGAAGAATCCCGCTCTCAAGCGCGTACCCTGCTGCGTACCGGTTATGCTGATATGCTGGTTCAAGCTCGTGAGCGTGATGGTCAGTTCATTCTGGACCTGAGCATGACTCCTGAGAGCATTCAGCAGATGCAGGAAGACACGCTGCGTGCCAACCAGACCACTATTCTGAACCGTGTGGACTCTCTGGGTGTGTCTGAGCCAGTGGTTCAGCGTCAGGGCTCCAACCGCCTGGTTGTTCAATTGCCAGGTGTGCAGGACACAGCCCAGGCCAAACGTATTCTGCAACGTATTGCGACATTGCAATTCCACCTGGAAGCTGACGCCAGTGCGCCGACCTCCAGTTACACGGTCTATGACTATCAGGGACAGCCGATTCGCGTTGACAACACCATCATCCTGCAGGGCGATCGCATCAGTAATGTGCGCTCAGCACTGGACCAATATGGTCAACCTCAGGTTGTGATCAACCTGGACGCCCAGGGTGGTGAGCAGTTCAACCGTGTTACACGTGAAAACATCGGTCGTCCGATGGATATTCTGTTGAATGAAACCCGTACCCGTACCATTTTTGAAACGGATCCAGAGGGCAATCTGGTTGAAGTTCAGGAATCCTACGAAGAAAGCCGTCTGATCAGCCATGCGGTGATTCGTGCGGCGCTGGGGCGCGAGTTTGTGATCACCGGTTTGAGTCAGCGTGAGGCAAATGACTTGTCACTGCTGATCCGTTCCGGTGCACTGGCTGCCCCAATGTACTTTGTTGAAGAACGTACAGTGGGTCCAAGCCTGGGTGCGGAGAACATCGCTCAAGGTGCACGTGCAGTAGCGCTGGGTTATCTGCTGGTAACTGCGTTTATGCTCTATTACTACCGTCTGTTTGGTCTGGCGGCAGTGACTGCATTGGCGATCAACGTGGTACTGCTGTCTTCGATTATGTCGATCATTTCAGCGACTCTGACCCTTCCAGGTATCTTTGGTATCGTTCTGACGATTGGTATGGCGGTTGACGCCAACGTACTGATCTTTAGCCGGATACGAGAGGAACTTGCGGCGGGGATGTCGCCACAAAATGCGATCGAGTCAGGGTTTTCGCGTGCCTTTTCGACCATTTTGGACGCCAATATCACCACCTTCCTGGTAGCGATGGTGCTGTTTGGAGTGGGTTCTGGCCCGGTCAAAGGCTTTGCGGTCACATTGATGGTCGGTATTATCACTTCGCAATTCTCCGCGATTATGGTGACCCGTTTCCTGGTCAATGCGTTCTGCGGTGGCCGTCAGCTCAAGAAGCTGTCCATCGGTCCTTCCATCAAGGAATTACCGTCCGGTTCCATTTAACCCTTATGCGGATTTGAGTTACAGGCTGCAACCATGGCACTGATTAAAAACGATATTTACTTTATGAACCCGAAGGTGCGCCGCATTACGGGTTCTATCTCTGCAGTAGTGATTGTATTTTTCCTGATCACCATAGCTGTGAAAGGTTTCCAGTTGGGGCTGGATTTCACAGCGGGTACTTTGATCGAGGTGGGGTACTCAGAGGCAGTCAACCCGGAAGATGTACGTACACAGTTGGCAGATAGCGGCTTTGAAGACGCAACCGTGGTTGCGTTTGGCTCAGACCGCGATGTGCTGGTGCGTTTGCCGGTGGAGGATATGGAAGCATCACAAATGTCCGATGCGGCCTCATCCCTGGGCGTGCAGGTTCTGGAGGTGCTGTCGGCCAACAGCGCAACGCCTGTAGAACTGCGTCGATCTGAATTTGTTGGCCCGCGTGTAGGTTCCGAGCTGACTGAGCAAGCAGCTCTGGCTGTACTGACCGCCATGTTGATCATCATGGTGTACGTAGCTGCACGCTTCCAATACAAATTTGGTGTGTCAGCGGTGATTGCACAATTGCATGACGTGGTGGTCGTGCTGGGCGTGATCTCCTTGTTCGAGATCAGTTTTGACCTGACTACCCTGGCGGCTTTGCTGGCGGTGATCGGTTACTCGTTGAACGATACCATCGTAGTGTTTGACCGTGTGCGTGAGAATCTGCGTATTGCCCGTACCAACGACATCGAAAGGATCATTAACCACTCGCTGAACCAGGTATTGGCGCGTTCTTTTGTAACGTCCTTCACCACCCTGTTGGCGTTGTGGGCGATGTTTATTGTGGGTGGCGAGGCGATCTTCAGCTTCTCACTGTCATTGATCGTGGGTGTGAGTGTAGGTTTCTTCACGTCCCTGTTTATCGCGTGTAACTTCCTGATGTATCTGGGAGTGTCCAAGGAAGATGTGGCGGTAATGATTCGCGAACAGGGTGATGAGGTGGATTCTACGCCTTGATGGTTGTGTAAGGGCGCTCAGGAGTTGGGTGCCCTTGTTTGTGGGGCGCAGCGGGCGGCGGGAAGTTCCTCACAACGGCGCTACGCGCCTGATTGTTGTTCGCTCACATCCCGCCACCCGCTGCACCTGTGCCATCTAAAAGTGCAGCGGCTTCGATCTGCGTTGACAGCAGCGGTTCCCTTTAATCCTGCCAATAGCCACCATCCTCCCCGAATAGCACAAGGGGGTGGGAGTACCGGGACATGAGCGAAGGACAATCAGACGCGCAGCGTCGTCCTGAGGAATGTCCCGGTGCTCACGCCGCCGTAGCCTGTCGGAGTGGCAGCGTTCGGATATTCAGAACTAATGAAAACCGTTGATGCTCAGCAGCCGCAAAACATCGCGCGGATCTGCTTCAGTAACTGCTGAATCTGCGGCTGCTTTGCAATTTCTTCCTGCTCATCCAGCATGTCGCGCAGGATTTCTGTTGTAGTCAGCGGATTGGCCAGCACCGCCCGGAACACAACAACCGGATCGCGTCCGTGTTTATGTGGATTCAGTTTGGTGCGTGATACAAACGAGCGGCCCAGACCACGTTGGGTTTTCTGCAAACGTTTGGTGAGCACATTGAGCTGGTCGTTGACTTCGCTGCGCAGACTTGGCGGCGCGTCCTGCAACGCTGTCTGGATATCAGCAGGCACATAACGGTAGGTCAGAATATTGAGTTCGGGTTCGCTGATCAGCTCAAAATCCGCACGTGCCTTGATCATCTCCGCAAATGCCCTGGCTTTTTCTATGCCCTGGTCAATAAGCAGCTCGTAGCCTTGACGGCCGATGATATGCAGGCCGGAGTGAACCAGAATTGCCATGCCTGGCCGTGAACCTTCCACGGTATGGCTGCCAAGGTCTTTTGAACCTTTGCGGATAATATATTCGGCGTGATGCTCAACACTGGACAGTGTGTTGGGGTTTTTGAATACACAAATACCTGCACCCATGGGCACATACAGCTGTTTGTGGGCATCAAACGTGACTGAATCAGCGCGTTCTATGCCTTTGAGCAGTTTGCGATAGGTGTTGGAGAACAGCGTGGGTCCACCCCAGGCTGAATCCACATGCAGATGCACATCAAATTCTTCAGCAATATTTGCCATTTCATCCAGAGGGTCGACCGTGCCGGTTTCGGAGGCACCTACAATCCCGATCATTGCCATCACCTTGATGTTCTGAGCCTGCAGCTCCCGGCATTTTTGGGCCAGCAGATCAGTACGTACCTTGTTGCGTGCATCGGTTTCAATCGGGATTAACGAGCGGCGGCCAATGCCCAGAATATCTGCCGCCTTGCCCAGAGAATAATGACCGCGTTCCGATACCAATACCGCCAGGCCTTGATAACCATAATGTTGCATGCCCGCCAGCAGACCTTCCTGGGCTATGCCGGCAAAACCTTCGCGTGGCGCCAGCACGTTGTTACGCGCGGCCCACAGCGCCGTCAGATTGGCAATGGTGCCGCCGGAGCAGAAGCTGCCCAGAGCATGGGAGCGGTCGTGCATCCATTGTTGGTAGAAGTTGTCATCGTTCTGATAGATCAGGTGGTGGATCATGCCTATCACCTGGCGCTCCATCGGCGTGAAGGCCTTGGAGGTTTCCACTTTCACCAGATTCTGGTTCAAAGCCATCATGATGCGTGACAGCGGCAGCATAAAATACGGCAGCGCCGAGGTCATGTGACCCACAAAACGCGGAGAGGAAATATGTACGGACTGGGCAACCAGCTTGTCCATGACAAACTGGATCTGATCGGAAACAAAGGTTGGTTGTTCCGGAATATGAGGGTCTGAAAAATCCTTTTCGATATCCGCCAGATCACGTTCTGCGGCCACAATATGCTGCTGCAGAAACCCGGTCAGGTTCTGGGATATGGACTGGTCTATTTTGCCGAGAGTGGAATCCGGTGCTTCCGGTACCGTAAAAATCCGGTATAAGGACTCCATGCTGGCACTGGCCAGTTTTCTGCTTTCGCTCATCTGACATGCTCATCCGCAAACGGGGAGCGCAGTATAGAGTAATTGCTCTGTTGATGTGAAAGGGAAATCTTGTGCTGTTGACAGTGCTGGCCTGCAGAGGCAAGATCGTCGCACCGGGCCAGCAGAGTATTCCACGAGTTACATTAACTATGACAAAAAGAATTAGCCGCCTGCGTTTTATTGCGCTTTTCCTGCTCGTTTCCACGCCATTGTTCACAGTCTTCACGTCCGCCTCACATGCCCAAAGTGGTTCAACAGCGTTTCCGCGACCACCAGAACTGGAACCGGCGATCCGTTTCTGGACACGGGTTTATACCGAAATTGATACCAGCAGCGGCTTTTTGCACGATGCTGAAGACTTGTCCGTGATCTACCGTCGTGTCGACTACAAACGTGATGAGGTGGAAAATTTCCGGCGCCGTATCCAGGAGGATCTCAAGGTGCTGGCTGCAGGCAAACGCAACAACCTGACGCTGAACCAGCAGGAAGTTCTGGATGCCTGGGGTCCCAATGTCAGCAACGCCCGCCTTGCCCAGGCTGCCAACAACGTACGTTTCCAGCTGGGTCAGTCCAACCGTTTTGTGGAAGGTCTGATTCGCTCAGGCGCCTATCGTGAACATATTGAAAAAGTGGCACGCGAGCGAGGACTGCCGGTTGAGCTGGCTGCACTGCCGCATGTGGAATCTTCTTTCCACCCGGGCGCATTTTCCCATGTAGCCGCAGCCGGTATGTGGCAGTTCATGCGCACCACCGGCCAGCGTTTTATGCGCATCGACAATATTGTTGATGAGCGCATGGATCCTTACGCAGCCACCTATGCGGCCATGAGTCTGCTCGAATACAACTATAACCTGCTCGGTAACTGGCCATTGGCTGTGACCGCCTATAACCAGGGCGCGGGTGGTATAGCGCGTGCCGTACAAGCAGTTGGCTCCGACAATATTGCGGACATCATCACCCAGTACCGCGGGGGACAGTTTGGTTTTGCAGGTCGCAACTTCTATCCGCAGCTGCTGGCCGTGCTTGATGTTGAGCGACAGGCACAGGCGCTGTTTGGTGTATTGCACCTGGACCCTGCTCCTCAGTATGAAGAGTTCGAGCTGGATGCCTATATAGAAGCAGACGTTCTAGCCTCCGCTTTGGGGGTCACCCTTGAACAGTTGAAGTTTGATAACCCGGCGCTGCGACCCGTGGTGTGGGAAGGTGGTAAACGCATCCCGCGTGGTTATACCGTCAAAATCCAGAAACACTCGATAAATGGCAGTCTGGCCTCGCTGGTCAGTCGTATTCCCGGTGGCCAGCTTTACGCCTACCAGACACCGGATGTGAACTACACAATTCAGCGCGGTGATAGTCTGTCTGCAATCGCCACCCGCTTTAATACCTCGGTCTCCCAGTTGATGCAGCTTAACCAGCTCGGTGATGCGCACCGTATCCGCGCAGGCCAGGTGCTGCTGCTGCCACACGACACCAATATGATTACCCAGACGCTGGCTGCCGCAACCGAACCTGCTCCGGTTCAAGCCGGTGGTGCCTATACGGTACGTTCTGGTGATACCTTGTCAGCGATTGCCCGGCGTTATCGTGTTGCTGAATCTGACATCAGCCGTCTGAACGGAATTACTGATCCACGCCGTCTGCGCGTCGGACAGCAGCTGCGATTGCCCGCCGATGGTGATGCACGTTTGATTGCTGCCGCTTTTACCGACGCGGTTGAGGTTCCCGATGCTGCGGAGATTGAAATCGCCCCCGCTGACAGCAATCTGGCCACAGCGCCGGCACTGGCTGCTGATGAGGTAGAAGATGTTAACGCCAGTAACTTGCTGGCCTCTCAGAATCTGTCAGCCGATCCATCAGATTATTCAATGGCGGCGGACAGCAGTGTAGAAATCCAGGTTACCGAGACACTGGGGCATTTTGCCGAGTGGGCGGGTGTGCCTGTGCAGAATATCCGCAGCGCCAACAGCATGCGTGCAAATCAGTCCTTGATTGTGGGGCAACGTATCAAAGTGCCTTTGGCGAATGTGTCCAGGGATGAATTTGAGCTGCGTCGTCGTCAGTTCCATCTGGCGCAACAGGAACGTTTTTTCCGCCAGTATCGAATCGAGAACGTAAACCGTCACCAGCTGGCAGCCAACGAGACCATCGATGCACTGGCGCGTCAGCGTTATTCAGTACCTTTGTGGCTGCTGCGTCAGTACAACCCGGAACTGGATCTGGCTCGCGTAAGAGTTGGTCAGACTATTGTGGTGCCGGTGATTGCACGCGCTGACGGGGCATAAATCCCCGTCAGCACAGCGTGTTGCATCAGTCGCGGATATCGTCGATGGCGTCGGCCAACAGACTCACCGACAAGGCATAACGGAATGCCGGGTTGTAACGCATGATTGAACAGAAGTTGCGATACACCAGATAACCTTTGTTATCCCCTTCATCACCAATCAACAGTGCCGCGGGCAGGTCGCGTGATGGCAGGCTGCTGCCGTTTTCACGTCTGACACCCAATGCCTGCCAGTCCGGCAGAGAGCGCCACGCGCCCGTGGTAGTAAATGAACGGCAGCTAGCATCCGGGGTCAGGCCTGCCTCCTGCGGCGCCACCAGCGACTTCTCCCCACCTGGCGGCAGACTGACCACTCGGCCCCAGGTCTGGTCGTCTCGCCAGCCGTGAGATTTCAGGTAATTGGCAACGGAAGCGATAACATCCGGCCCCATACTCCACAGGTCGATGCGACCGTCGCCGTCGTGGTCAACCGCCAGATTCAGATAACTGCTGGGTGTGAACTGGGCAATACCCAGTGCGCCGGCCCAGGAGCTTTTCATCATGTCAGCACTGGCGTAACCCTTGTCGACAATTTCCAGTGCTGCGTACAGTTCATTGCGGAAAAACTCCGCGCGGCGGCCATCAAATGCCAGGGTTGCAATCACACTGAACAGCGGTTGGGTAATAGGAAAGGCACCGTAGTTGCTTTCCAGACCCAGGATGGCAACCACAAAACGGGGCTGTACACCATAATGTGCGGATACTTCCCGAATCATGTCGCCATGTTCACGCATAAGGCGTTTGCCGGCATCAATACGCGCCGTATTTACGCGCTGCAGATAGTTGGCATAGGTGTTCACAAATTCAGCCTGGGCGCGGTCAGCCTGCACCACCTGGCGCTCCTGGCGAATCGTTGGAAGCACAGCGTCCAGCGTACTGGCGCTGATACCACGGGCCAGGGCATCACGACGGAAATCTTGCAGCCAGGCAGCAAAGGCAGCATCACTGTCAGCGCTGGCCGCGCTCTCCGGGCTTTCCTGGGCGTTGACCATCGGCGTGCAGCCAATGCCTTGAATGGAAAGTAGCAGCAAGGCGCTGAATGCTGCCTTGCGTAATGGGGAGAATTTTGACGCGGTTGCAGCCGTGCCTGATGTTGTCCCTGGTAAAGTGGTAGCAGGTAATACGTTGATCATGCTTACTCCATCAGCTGTAGTTTTCAGGGCCGACTTTAGCTGTTACAGCGCAGCTGCAACAAGCTTTTTCCGGTACGGGTGCACCGTGTCAGCTTTTTGCCAGCGACTGCAGGCAGTGTTGCCAGCGTGACGCCAGATTTGTTGCTTTAAGTGCCAGCACTGACTGCGGCACGGTGCGTTGGCCTGGGTGCTGCGCCTGGTATTGAGCGTGGCGCACTATCAGCCCGGCAGCGGCGTCTGCCTGCTGCCCAAGGCTTAATCCTTCGACCGGATACAGCCCTTCTGCCGGCAAATATTCCGGATAAGCCAGTGCAGCCGGTGCGATGGCAATACATCCCAGAGCAGCAGCCTCCAGCATTGATAGTCCCTGGAAATCGTGGTCGGCGGTGGACAACACCATGTCGGCGCTGTGCAGGATGGCCTCGTATTGCTGGCGCTCCTCAATAAAACGGTTGATGCCGGGTTCAATTCCCTGGGCCTGGTAATAGTCAGCCAGAATCTGTTCCAGTTGGTCGAAAGCAGCAGGGCGCTGGCGGAAGCGTTGGCCCAACAGATGAAGCTGGAAACGCAGGTTGTGCTTGATCAGCGCCTGGATAACCAGCAGCAGGCGCTCGGGGCCTTTGTCATGTTCATGTCTATGGTTCCAGACGATGCTGATGGGTTTTGGTGCAGCAGGCTGTGAATGGGAATTATGCGGGTTCAGCGCTGCGGGGTTGGAGGGTGATGCTGCGGACACGCCGTAAACCCCTCCGTGGGGGCTCGCGTCGCCCATCCATGGGCTCCGACGGTCCGCTGCATCACCCTCCAACCCCACATCGCGGCCAGTGCCACTCCCGTCCACATTTGATGAGTCCGCCAGCCTGAAGCCGCGTTGACCCGATGCGGAGTCATGTTCCTGATGCATACCATTGGTCTGGGAAGGTGCACACTTGTCGTCAGAGTGCAGAGTCAGCGGTGCAGGCAGACCTTGCGGTAAGGGCGAACCGTCGGAGCCCAAGGATGGGCGACGCGAGCCTCCAGGGACGGATACACGGCGTGTCCGAACTACCGCAAGGTCTGCCTGTGCCGCGGAACATAACTCCGACCCCACAAACAACCCATCTGCCAAAGGCACCGGCAGTACCAACGACTTTGCCGTCAACAGGGACACCAATTCTGGCGGCACCTCGTCCGGCAAACGCCGCAACAGCGCCCTCACACCCTCCAGAAAACTGCGCCGGTTCCACTCACTGTTAAACGCCACCTGATCCGCACACAGTGCCGAATACAGGTTCACCATTGCTGGCTCCACCGACGGATGCTGTTTGCCACTGTCAGGATAGGCCAACTGGTTTTCATGGAAATACACCAGCGTTGGAACACGTGCCAGTTCCGGCACAAAACCGCGCAAACTCGCCAGATCACAGACCGATGTGGCGATTAACAGGTCATAGTTGTCAGTCAACTTCTGGCGGTGGTTAAATGCCCAGCTCAGACTGTTGCCGCGAATGCGCCAGGAAAAATAGCGTGCTGGCAAAACCAGATGGGTCCAGTGGCAGTGTGGAAACATAGTGACCAGCTGCTGACGCCAATGTTGATGGCTGGCAGCGTCGTAGGCACTGAGCAGCAGAATGCGTTTAGTGGGGGAGTCGATGGAAACCATGTCAAGGGAGTCTGCGGGAAACACCATGCAATCTAATGACGAAGTGCTGCTGGGTCAATCGCCACAGCAGTTGGTTGCCGGTTTGCCGGCCAAAGTCAGTGAGACAGTTTTCCGCCGCGCCACTTTCTCTCCAGATGCGCCCGCTCTGCGTGATCACCATGGACGCACTTTAAGTTATGGGCAACTTTGTGTAGCCATTCGTCAGGCTGAACAGGAGTTTCTGGCGCTGGAGGTTGAACCGGGCGATCGCGTCATGCTGATCAATGAAAACTGCCTGTCGGTGCTGGTTGCGATTCTGGCGCTGAGCGAGATAGGTGCCTGGCCGGTTGTGGTAAATGCGCGTATGGCCGACGGCGAAATTGAGCGCATACGTGTACATAGTGAACCGCGCCTGGTTGTTTATCTGCTCGAATCTGCTGCCGCCGCTGCACACTATCGCCAAATGGCCACCGCTGCAGAATGTCATTTTCAGATGCTGGCAGGCGGTCAGGCGGGTATTCGCCGCTGCCACACCCGGGTGTCGGATGAGGATCGTGAGCTGACAGAGCAGGGTGTGTTTACGCTGATGTACACCACTGGCACTACCGGTGATCCCAAGGGTGTCATGCTGACGCACCGGAATGTGCTTTATATTGCCGCCGTCAGCGGCGCGCTGCGGGGACTCAAACCCGACGACAAAATTTATCTGGTACTGCCGGTATCCCATGTTTTCGGGATTTCAGCGGTGTTTCTGGCGGCGTTATATGCCGGTTCAGAGCTGATTATTGCGGATCGTTTTGATCCGGTACAAACCTTCAGCAGTTTTGAAACCCAGGGTATCAGTGGTGTATTTGGTGTGCCTGCGATGTTTGCCAAGCTGGTTGACCATGCGCGTGAACAGGGTATTTCCCAGGCGGATCGCGAGCGCCTGTGGCCACGCTTGCGTTTTATGTACAGCGGCGGCGCACCGCTGGATCCGGCAATCAAATCCCGCACCGAGGCGCTGTTTGGGCTGTCTTTGCTGAATGGTTATGGCATGACCGAAAGTGGCCCGACCATCTGCCAGGTGCGTTTTAACGAAACCCTCGACAACTGCAGTGTGGGCAGACCCTTGCCAGGGCTGGATATTCGTCTGCTGGACAATGAAGGCAACGAAGTGCCGCAAGGTGAAGTGGGTGAACTGCATGTGCGCGGTCCAGGCATCATGAAAGGCTACTTCCGCAATGCCCAGGCCACAGCGGCGGTGCTGGACCCGAACGGGTTCCTGAATACCGGAGATCTGGTGCGTCAGGACGAGCACGGCAATGTGCATATCGCCGGCCGCAGCAAGGAACTGATTATTCACTCCGGCTTTAATGTGTATCCGCCTGAAGTGGAAGCAGTGATTTCCCGTCATCCCGAGGTCCTGCTGTGTGCGGTGATCGGAGAATCAGTGGACGGTAATGAAAACGTAGTGGCGTTTGTGCAACGAATTGCCGGAAGCAACCTCAACGCCGATACCCTGCAGGATTTTATCAAACCACAACTGACCGCCTATAAACGCCCCTCACGCATTGTATTTATGGATGCTTTACCTACAGCACCGTCGGGCAAGGTGCTGAAACACAAACTCAGGAACTGACATTTATGATCAAACTTTATGGTTTCCCGATCAGCAATTATTACAACATCGTCAAAATGACCTTGCTTGAGAAGGGAATGGAGTTCGAGGAGGTTCTGGTTCGACCCAATCAGGAGCAAGAGTACCTGGCACACAGCCCGATGGGTAAAGTGCCTTGTATTGAAACCGAACAGGGTTTTTTGACCGAGACTGAAGTCATTCTGGGTTATCTGGACGATCTGGGGCTGGGTCCGTCGTTTTATCCGGTGGATGCATTTGAAAAAGCCAAAGTGCGCGAACTGATACGTTATCTGGAGCTTTACATCGAACTGCCGGCGCGCCGTCTGTATGGTGATGTGTTTTTTGGACGCCCCGCCTCCGCGGAGCTCAAGGAAACTGTTCACAACGATCTGAAAAAAGGTTTTGCGGCGCTGGCGCGACTGGCGAAGTTTCAGCCCTATCTGGCTGGTGAAGAGATGACCTATGCGGACTTCTATTTCCTGTTCAGTGTTGGGCTGGCTACGCGTGTAACCAAAAAAGCGCTGAACTGGGATATTTATGCGACAGAGCCCGGCATAAAACCGCTGCTGGAGTTGCTGGAGCAGCGAGATTCCGTTAAAACAATTCGAGAGGATCAAAAACAGGTTTAACCAATGACACCCAGCCCCGCCAGTACTGTGGTATTGGTCAAGGAGACCGCAAATACGCTGCAAACGCTGTTGTTGCTGCGTAATTCTGCGCTGGTATTTGAAGGCGGGGCATGGGTATTTCCGGGTGGCAAGATTGATGAGGCTGACTACCCCGGCAACACTCCCAAAGACGCGGCGATTCTGAAACAAGCCGCCATCAATGCCGGTATTCGCGAAACCCGCGAAGAAGCCGGTCTGGATATTAATCCTGAAAAGCTGATACATATCGCCCACTGGACCACCCCGGCGGGTATGTCGCGGCGTTACGCCACCTGGTTCTTTTTATGTCCGCTGGACAGTGATCCGCAGGTGGTGGTTGATGCTCAAGAAATTCTGGACTACCAATGGATCCGCCCGGCGGTTGCCCTGGAAGCCCACAGAGCCGGCCGTATTCGTTTGCCAGTGCCCACAGCCCATACCCTTGAGCGCCTGTTACCGTACAACTCGCTGTCGCGTCTGTGTGCCGACATGCGCAGTTGTACCATCCATGTGTTCCCTGAAAATTCCGAGTATTGTCCCGTGTACTGATTCACTTGCCTTGCCCGGTCCAGTAATGGGATAGTTGGTTCAAAGGCAAGAATAAAATCGAAGGCAGTCTATTATGTCGGACCCGTTGCCGTCGGAAGCGCCGGATGTTGATTCATCCGTCCGAAAAAAGTCATCCAGCCCTGACCAAAAGCATCAGGCCACAGTACAAAATCTGCGGTCTGCACTGGCTGCGGTCAGGCGTCGTCACCAATGGCTGACACTGCTGCAGCATACTGCGCTGCTCGTGGCTGGCTGGGTGATCCTGTTGCTGGCGTTCAGTGCTCTGGGTTTGTTGCTGCCTGATTCGTTTGCGCTGCAACTGGCACTGTTTGCAGCTTTTGCAACGGCTGGCCTCTGGTTAGGCTGGCGTTATCTGAGCAGTCTGGGGCGTCTGCGTACTGACGATCGCCAGATGGCTAGTTTTGTTGAATCCAGAATGCCTGATCTGGAACAACGCTTGCTGACCTCGCTGGAGTTTTCTGCAGGCAGTGATGCGGTACAGCGCAGCGGTGTCTCAGCTGTGTTTGTTGAGCAGTTATGGCTGGATGCAGAAACCCATCTGCGTGACCAGCATCAAAAACTTGATCAGATCTCCGATACCCGCCGCCCCTGGACTGCCGCTGTGGCAGCCGCTGCGGTTTTTGCCATTGCTGCCGTCGCTTTTATCAGTTCGGATGCGTTGTTGCGCGCAGGCTCGCAGTTGTTGTGGCCGTTTTCGTTGCGCCCGCAACCCGTCGCTGTTGTGGACGAACCGGCACCGCCGTCGCTCGCTGAGCTGGTCATTTCAGTGGAGCCAGGCGATATTCGTATGCAGCGTGGCCGCTCTGCCAGTATCAATGTGCGTATTGAAAACGCTACCCCCGCCAACGTACGTCTGCGTATGCAGTCTGATCAGCTCAACTGGTACGACGTTGCAATGCGCGAGGAAGGCAGTGGCAGCAATGGTGTCGCGTATTCCTATTACATGCCTGTTGTTGAGCAGGATCTGCAGTACTATGTCAGTGTTGAGGTGCCCGAAGGCGCTCCCGGCAGTGTAGACGGCGAGCAGCGCACCCAGCAGTTCAGCATTTCCCTTTACGATTTGCCGCAAGCCGAACAGATAGATCTGGCTTATCAATTCCCGGCTTATACCGGTCTTGAAAATATCACTGAAACCGATGGCGGCGATATGCTGGCGCCAGAGGGTACAGAAGTGGCTCTGACGGTCACCTTTAACAAAGCAGTGCAGTCGGCGGAAATTGTGTTTGACGACAACAGCACCTTGCCTTTGGCTGTCCAGGGTTTAAATGGCACAACAACGCTGACCATTAACAGGGACACTGGCTACCGTATTGTTGCCACCGATTTTGATCGCCTGCAGACAGAAGATGCCGATGTTTTTTACATCCGCTCGATTCCTGACCAACCGCCGCAGCTGAGCCTGCGCAGTCCCGGGCGTGATCAGGACGTGATGCCGCTGGAAGAAGTGATTCTGGAAGTGGACGCCACTGATGACTACGGCCTCAGCGAATTTACACTGCATTACAGTGTGGTGGGTGCTGATGAGCAAAGCATCAACTTCCTGCCAACTGAGCACACGCGCAGTATTACCGGCAACCAGATGATCTATATGGAAGATCTGGTTGTGCAACCGGGTGATTTTGTCAGTTATTACCTGACACTGGCGGACAACAACGGTTTGCGCGGCCCCCAGGAAGTGGTCTCCGATATTTATTTCCTGCAGGTTGTGCCAACCGATCAGGAATTCCGTCGCGCCAGTGGCCAGCAAGGCGGAGGTGGTGGTGGCGGCGGGGGAGGCGACGACAGCAGCAGCGCGCTGGTCACCTTGCAGAAAGACATTATTGCGGCGACCTGGCGCCTTCGCCAGCAGCAGCTGAATATGGATCAGCAGCAGTTTACTGACGATGTGGCTATTCTGGCTGAATCACAACGAGAGGCTATGCAGCGTGCGCGCATGTCCATCGATCGTTTGTCGGAACGAATCGATTTTGCCGATGACAGTTATGGCAATGCGGTGACCTACCTTCAGCGCGCGATTGCACAGATGGAGCTGGCAGCTGGAGAACTTGACGAACAGGCACTGACCAGCGCGATGCAACCGGAGCAGCAGGCGTTACAGATGGTGTTGCGAGCGGAGGCCGAAATCAATCGTACCGACGTCAACTTTCAGCGTCAGGCCGGTGGCGGCGGTGGTGGTGGCGGCCAGCAGGAGCGCGAGGATCTGCGCGAGCTGTTTGAAATGGAGATGGGGCAGAACGAAAACCGTTATGAAACACCGCGTTCGGCGAGTGGTGGACAACAAGCCAATAACGAAGAATCCAGTCGTCTGGAAGAACTGGCGCGTCGTCAGGAGAGTCTGACCCGTGCCCAGCGCAATCTGGCACGCCGCATGGAAGATATGGAGGAAGAGCAGCGCCGCCGTGAACTGGAACGCCTGCGCCGGGAACAAGAGCAGTTGAGCAACGATCTGGCGCAGCTGCAGCAGCAGATGTCACGCCGGCAGCAGATGCAACAGGGTCAGAACTCACAGCAATCCGGTGGTCAGTCCGGTGCCAACCAGACTGCATCCAACCAGCAGATGCAAAGAGCCTTGCAACAAATGCAGGAGGCAGCTGAAGCCGAGTCCCCCGCCCAGGCTGCTGCCCGCAGTCAACGCGCGCTGGAAAGTCTGCGTGAGCAACAGCGCCAGATGGCACAACAACCTGCCAGTTCCGCGGGCCAGCTGGCACAGAATCTGTCACAACGCGGCCGTGAGCTGATTGAACAACAACGGCAGCTACAACAGCAGCTGCAACAATTAAACGAACAGCAGGGCCTGGGGCAAACCCGTCAGGCTAATGCCAATTCCGAAGAAGTCGGAAATCTGGTGGAGCAGCAGGAGCGTAATCGTCAGGCGCTGCAGGAAATTGAACGTATGCTGCGCGCGGTTATTGCACGCGCTGGTGCTGAAGAACAGCAGCTGTTGTCCCAGGCGCAGCAGGCAAATCGGGCGATTCGCCCAGCACTTGAGCAAATGGATACCGCCAACCGTGTGCTGCGCAACGGCATGGTGAATCTGGCTATGGACATAGAGCAGGAAGTGGCCGACTCACTGCGTCAGCTTGGTCAAAATCTGCAGGCACTGGGCAGCGGCGGTCAGCAGACCACACCCACCAGTGAAGATTCTGTAATGCAGGCGGCCGCCGATGCCAGTGCGCTGCGTTCGGAGCTGCAACGTTTGCAGCAGGAAATAGACGCACGCCAGGCCGGTGATCAGGGTGAGGCATCCATCAACGAAATGCGTGAGCAGCTCGAGCGTTCCCGACAGCTGGCACAACAACTGGCGCAGCAGCTGGGACAAAACCAGGACGGACGCCAGGCGGCACAGGGCCAGTCACAACGTGGTCAGCGGGCAGGCCAGCCCGGCCAGCAGGGACAGCAACAGGGACAGCAGGGACAACAATCCGGGCAGCAAGGCCAGTCCGGACAACAGGATGGCAACGGTCAGGTTGCCGCTGGTGGCCGTGAGGGCAACCAGTTCCGTGGGGGTTTTGGTGGTATCCCCGCTGAAGGTGAGGCAGCGTTGTGGGGTAATGCGCGTTCGATTGCCAGCGAAATTACCCAGCAGTCGCTGGAAGATTTTATGAGTCAGCCTGAACTGTTACGCGGCTTGTTACAGCCGCTGATAGAACTGGAAAGTGATTTAAGAGCACGTGCGGAGCTGGCACAGATCAGTCGGCGTCTGTTCACCGTATCGGAAGAGGATATTCCGGATCAGTATCGCCAGCTGGTGGAATCCTACTATCGGGCACTTTCTGAAACAGGCAGGTCGGATAGCGCACGATGAGTTTTTTTCTGGACGCACACGTTATAGAAGCCATCCGCGAAGGTCGTTTTGACTTTGCCTATGGCCCCCATCCGCTGTTGGCGCTGCTGTTATTTGTACTGATCCCTGTGCTGGTGTGGTTTTTGTACAAACGCACCTCGCGCCCGCTGACGCCGCGCTGGAAAACCCTGCTGATTAGCCTGCGTTCTGCTGTGCTGATGCTGCTTCTACTGATGTTGATGCGTCCTGTAATCACTACGTTTCAGGTTAATCCACAGGAAACCTGGCTGGCAGTGCTGGTGGACGATTCCGCAAGTATGCAGATTGCCGATGCCGGTGGTGACAATACCCGCCAGCAGGCGGTGACAGCGGCGTTATACGGCGAAGAGGGTATTCTGGCAGCACTGGCGGAGCGTTATCAGGTGCGCACTTTTGCTTTTGGGCAATCGCTGCGTCGTATCAATGATCAGGGTGAGTTCAATGCTGAATCCAATGCCTCCAGTTTGCAGCAGGCGTTGACACAGGCTGGGGAGCAGCTTGGTGGCTTGCCTCTAAGCGCCGTGCTGATGATCACGGATGGCGCTGACAATAGTGGCAATGATCCGCTGACCAGTGCACGCGAATTTGCCGCACGCGAAATTCCGGTGTTTACCCTGGGTGTAGGTCAGGAGCGCATTGCGCGCGACGTTGCCATCACCCAGGTAGCAGCAGCCAACACTATTCTGGATAACAGCGTTTTTGATGTGCAGGTTGATCTTCGCCACAACGGTTACAGTGGGCGCCAGGTCACCCTGAGAGTAATGGACGGTGAAACCGAGGTGACCTCACGTCAGGTGACATTGGGTGCTGATGACAGCAGTCAGCGCATTGCGATGGAAATTACGCCGGAAAAACGTGAACCCATCCTCTATGAACTGCAGGTGGATCAACTTGAGGGCGAAATCATCAGCCAGAATAACCGCTACCAGTTTCTGGTGGACAACAGCGAACGCCCTCCATTAAACGTTTTGTATGTTGAAGGCCATCCCCGCAACGAATTTAAATTTATTCGCAGGGCGGCGGAAGGAGACAGCAGTTTGCGACTGGCATCCTATCTGCGTACCGGGCCAGGTCGCTTTTACCGGCAGGGTATTAATTCGCCGTTGGAACTGAACAACGGTTTTCCGACAAAAGCCGAAGACCTTTATCAGTATCAGGCCGTTGTTATGGGTGATATCGGCCGCGACTTTTTCAGCGATGAGCAGCTGGTTTTGCTGCAGGAGTTTGTGGCCGAGCGTGGTGGTGGTCTGCTGGTAGCAGGCATGCTCGACGATGCTTTTGTAGACAGCGTGCTGGCTGACATCCTGCCGGTGACACTGGTGCGATCTGAAGTCTTGCCAGGTTCTCTGCAAGGAGGCATACGCCGCGGACCCCATGCCACCGGTGAACTGTATGCACCCAGGCTGACACCGTCAGGCGAGTATTCGCCGCTGCTGCGTCTGGACAGTGATGACGCCAGCAACCGTCAACTCTGGCGCGAACTGCCAACCCTGCAAGGCATCTATGTCACCGGCAGGCCCAAACCGGGTGCCACAGTGTTGATGGAGCATCCGACGCTGCAATTCCAGAACCAGGCGTTGCCACTGGTAGCAACACAGCGTTATGGCAGTGGCCGCAGTATGAGTATCAATACCGCAAGTACCTGGCGCTGGCAGATGCTGATGCCGGCAGCTGATGAATCCCACGAACGTCTGTGGCGGCAGATGTTGCGCTGGCTGGCTCAGGATGCGCTGGAGCGGGTCACGGTAAATTTTGACAAACCGTTTTATAACGTCGGTGACACTGTGAACGTTTCCGTCAAGGTGCTCAACGAACAGTTTCAGCCTGACAACAATGCCTCGTTGTGGTTGCAGCGCAACGATCCACTGGGCAACTCCTCCGATATTGCCATGGAGTGGGATATCAACCAGGACGGCACTTATCAGACCAGTTTCCTGGTTGAAGATGAAGGCGTTTATCGCGTACTGGTGGATGTTGCCAGCGCTGCAGGTACCGGTCTGGAGACGGAAAAACCCGCAGCTTTTGTAGTGACGCCGTCGCTGCGTGAATTTAATGATGCCGGTCGTGATGCCGGTTTGCTGGCTCGTATTGCCGAAGCCGGTGGCGGGCGTTATTACGATATTTCCCAGACCAGTGAATTGCTGACAGGTATTGATCGGGTACCTACGGCGCTGTCGCGTGAGGTCCAGGAAGATCTGTGGGACAAACCCTGGTTGCTGGCTTTGCTGGTATTGCTGATGTCGGCAGATTGGATGGCGCGTCGTTACCGGGGGTTGTCATGACAAAATCAGCTTGCCTGGCGCTGTTGTCCCTGCTGTGGTTGCTCCCTGTCAGCGCCCAAGTCTCTGCGCAGACTGCCGCAGCGAGTGCGACTGCTAGTGCGGAAGATACCCCCTGGTTCCGGCAAACCGCAGCCAACAATAAATTTGCACTGATTATTGTGGGTGCGGCTGCCAGTGATGAAATTCGCCAGCGTATGCGCAGCTGGGCAAGTGAGTTACATGGCACCTTGCTGAACCACTATGGTTACGCCGCATCACACATTGAATTGTTGATGGATGACGGAATTAATGTCGGCAATACATCCGGTCTGGTTAAAGGCAGCTCACGTATTGAAGATGTACAGACCGCTATAGGGCGTATTGCCGACTCGTCATCTGCGGGTGATCAACTTACGCTGTTTTTGTTCGGCCACGGCTCCAGTACTTTTGGTGATGCCAAATTCAATAATGTTGGGCCTGACATGACAGGGCGGGAGCTGGCCGGCATGCTGCAATCACTGGAAGGCGTGGACATGGTGATTTTTAACACCACCAGCGCCAGTTTTGAATTTTCGCGCGAGCTGTCGGCACTGGGGCGTGTTGTAGTTTCGGCAACCCGCTCTGCAGCGGAGCGTTACGATCCGGTATTTGGCGGGCAGCTGGTCAGCGCCATGGCAGATAAAAGAGCCGACATCGACCGCAACGGCCGCGTGTCCGTGCTTGAGGTTTACAACTATGCCAGTGCGCGTGTGACCGAGTGGTACCGTGAGCAGCAGCGTTTGCCCACTGAGAATGCCGTTCTCGATGATTCCGGCGACGGACTTTTCAGTCGCGAACCAGGGCCAGGCCAGGCAGATGGCTTGCTGGCAGAAATCGCCTGGCTGGATGTGGCTGCCGCCGGTGAACAAAAAACCTCGGCGGAAGCGCGCACAATCCAGGCAGAAATGCAGAATCTTGAGCGCGATATTTTTGTGCTCAGAAACCAGAAAACCAATTATCTGGAAGAGGATTACTGGAACCGGCTGGAAGCCCTGTTAATCGAGCTGGCAACAAGAACCCGGAGATATCATGAGTTACCCTGATCGATATCAACGTAGAGTAAAGACTGCGCCGCAGCGCCGGTCTCTGACCGTGGCGATGCAAAAGCTGCTGTATACCGGCAGTGCAATTGCAGGATTGGGTGTGCTGGCAGCGTTGCCGTTGCCTGATCTGACATTTGTCTCCGGCGAGTGGCAACTGGCACCTGCAAGCGCACAGGCGCAAGCACCCTTGTCTGCTGCTGACAATCTGGCACGAGGCAATGACCTGTTGTTGCGAGGCTCCTACCTGGCTGCTGTGGAAGCATTCAGCGCTGTTACTGAGCAGGTCTGGCGTGAACAAGCCGCGCTGGGTATCAGCCGTGCGTATATGTTCTCCGGTCAATATGAGCAGGCGATGGCGGCGATACGCCCGCTGCTGCGCAATCCTGCAGATGCACCTGCCGCTGCCACGCAAATGGCCGAGCTGTATCGAATGACCGGGCAATCCGCCGAGGCCGAAGAAATGCTGGCCAGTGTGGTACAGGGGCAACTGAATCCACCACTGCGCTCATTGGTGCAATACGGGCTGGTGCTTGATCTCAGAGGTAAAACCGCCGAAGCCGCAGAACAGTACAACGCGGCGCTGGCGCGTTATGACAATGGCATGGTGTTTGATTCTGCCGATGTTGGCATGGTCGCGCTGGCAGCCTGGAAACTGGATGAGTTTCATGATGCCAATGCGCTTTTCTCAGAAGCCGTCCGCCTGGATGGAACCAATCTGGAAGCCATGACGCTGTGGGGAGACCTGTTCCGCGAAAAATTCAATGATGCTGATGCTGAAAGCAGTTATATGCAGGCGTTGAATATCAACCGCCGTTACAGTCCTGCGCTGACTGGTATGGCCCGGGTTGGATCAGCCGAGCGTTATCTGGCGATGAGTCTGGACGCCAATCCGCGCGATGTCACTGCACTGGAAACTTATGGTTTGCTGATGATACGCAACTACCAGGAAGAGGCTGGTCGTGGTTATCTGGAACAGGCGCTGCGTGTTAATCCCGAATCGGTGCCTGCAATGTCGTTACTGGCCGCATTGGCTGTATTAAAAGATGACATGCGCACGTATGAGCAAATCAAAACCCAGCTGGATGCTTTTAGCCTGGACAATCCGGATTTTTATGCGGGTATTGCTGAATATCTGGGCAATAATTACCGCTTCACCGAAGCTGTGCATTATGCACGTCAGGCGATTGCCAGGGATCCTGGCCATTGGCAGGCTCACACTGTTCTGGGCGGCAATCTTGTTCGACTCGGGGAAGAGCTTGAGGGCAAGCAACACCTGGAACTGGCTTTTGACAACGACCCGTTTAACGTCATGACCTCCAACATGCTGCAGGTCTTTGATGTGCTGGAAGGTTATGCCACGCTTGAGAGCGAACATTTCCGCGTCAACATGAGCCAGCGCGATGCGCAGATCCTGTGGCCTTATATGGAGCCACTGCTGGAAGAAAGCTGGGCAAAACTGGTTGAAAAATATCAGTTTGAACCCGAGGTGCCAGTTGTCATTCAAGTATTTGAGCGAACCGAGGATTTTGCTGTGCGTTCTGTGGGTTTGCCCGATATTGGTCCCTTGGTAGGAATCTGTTTTGGCAAGGTGGTGACACTGATTTCACCAGATACCTTAAGCGCCAACTGGCAGGAAATTGTCTGGCACGAGCTGGTACACGTGTTCACCTTGCAGATGACGCACAACCGCATGCCACGCTGGTTATCTGAAGCCATTTCCACCTGGGAAGAGCGCCAGGCGCGCCCGGAATGGGGCCGCCGGCTGGGTCTGGAACTTACGCGCGCAGCACAGCAGGATCGTATCTTGCCGGTTGGCAATTTGAACCAGGGATTTACCAGCGCCAACAGTAACGCTGATCTGAGTTTTGCCTACTTCCAGTCCTATCTGGTGGTGGAGTACATCACACAGGAATTCGGTTTTGAAAAACTGCTGGAACTGATTCATCAATATGCGGACGTGATTCCCGAAAGTGAAATGTTTGCCAATGTGTTTGACATGGATATGGCGACATTTGATGCAGGTTTCCGCGATTGGATACAACAGCGTGTGGACGAGGTAAACGTCTATGTTCACGTCGAGGACAGTCCTGATGAAGGCGCAGGTCACGGCCACGGCATACGCGAAAACAACAGTGCGGTGCTGGCGGAGCTTTATAACAACGAGTCGCTGAAACAACATATGCAGGGGCGCGTGGAGCGCGAACCGCGTGATTTTCAGGCACATTTGCAACTGGGTATTGTGCTGTTCCGCGAGCGGGAATTTGATCTGGCTATCGAACATCTGCAAACCGCACACAGCATTCTCCCGGATTATTCCGGTTATCCCAGTCCTGCGCTGGTGTTGTCACAGGTGTATGAAGCCATGGGTAACACCGAAGCGATGATGGAGCAGCTGGCTGTCATGTTGCAGAACCAGCAGCATGATTTTGCATCGGCCCTGAAACTGGCCGATGCTGCTCTTGCCAGTGGTGACAGCGCCGAAGCAGATTATTATCTGGGCCGCGCACTGGCGGTAAATCCGTATCGTATTGAAGTACATCAAACCGCAGCGCGCCTGGCGCAACATCTGGGTGACACGGCACGTGCAGTAAAAGAATTTGAAGTGATGGTCACACTGGATCAACGTGATCCGGTTGAAACCCGTACCAATCTGGCGGCAGCCTATCTGGATAACCGTCAGCCAGCACAAGCGCGTTCCACTGTTTTGCGCGCCCTGGAAACCGCGCCAGGTTATCAGCGTGCCCAGGATGTTCTGCTGCGCGCGGTTGAACAAATGCGTGCGACACCGAGGGCCGATTGATGAGCAAACGGGCGCTGCAACAACGAAGATCAATAGCAGCAGGCATGCTGCTGATCGCGTTGTTGTGCCCGGTTCTTATTCAGGCGCAGGAGCCTCCTGCTGTGCGTATGCCAGACATTGAAATTCCACCAGTGCGCCTGGCGTTTCCGCAGGATTTTGATATCCGCGGATTGCGTGAAAGTTTGCAGGACTCTCAGAACAGTTCAGCTACAGCCGGCTTGCGCAGTCCTGCCATTGCACCGGAATTTACCTGGGTGCGTGGGCGCTATAACAACTATGCAGGCAGTCGCGGTGGACGTCGTGGTGGCTGGTGGGACACGGATTTTCCCGATGCCGAGCAGAACTTTATGCGAGGTGTACAACGCTACACCTATATCGACACCAACACCTATGCCGTACGTGCGCTGGATTTGACTGATCCAGAGCTGTTCGAAAACGTATTTTTGTATATGACCATGAAACGTGTACCCATCGGCAGTATGCGCAGTGGTCCCAATTTCAGTGCGGAAGAGATTGAAGCGTTGCGCGAGTTTATGCACCGCGGTGGATTTGTGATGCTGGATGACTTCTGGGGTGAAGCCCATTTTCAGGATTTCCTGATCGAAATCACTAAAATTTTCCCGGATCGCGAGCTGGTTCAGCTGGACATGAACCACGAAATTTTCCGCATGTTCTACGATATTACACAAGTACCACAGGTACCCGGTCGCGCAGTTACCTGGGACTATGGCAATGTCACACTGGATGATCCGCGTTATCCGCCTGCAGTACATGCAATTCTGGATGACAGCGGCAGGGTCATGCTAGTCGCCAATTTTAATTCCGACATGGGTGATGGCTGGGAGCACACCTTTCTGGAAATGTATCCCACACAGATGACCAATGAAGCTTACCGGCTGGGCATCAACTATCTGATATACGCGTATACACATTAGAACAGGAACAGATCATGACCGACATTGATATCAGCAGCGAGCAAGTGGACGACACAACTGTCAGTGGACTCGATAATCAGAGCGACCTGGCGCTGGTGAAAAAAATGCAGCAAGGCCGCGAGCAGATGGTCAGCGAGATCCGCAAAGTGATTGTGGGTCAGGATGCGGTCATTGAAGAGCTGCTTATTGCCCTGTTTGCCGGTGGTCACGTGTTGGTAACTGGAGTGCCGGGTCTGGCAAAAACACTGTTGATCAAAACCGTGGCTGAGATCCTGCAGCTGGACTTCAGCCGTATACAGTTCACACCCGACCTGATGCCGTCTGATGTGGTGGGTGCGGAAATTGTTGAGGAAAGCGACGGTCGCCGCAAACTGGTTTTTGTTAAAGGTCCAATCTTCACCAATATTCTTCTGGCTGACGAGATCAACCGTACACCTCCAAAAACCCAGTCTTCGCTGCTGGAAGCGATGGAAGAGCGCCAGGTCACTGCTGCGGGTGTCACTCATAAAATGGCGCAGCCGTTTTTTGTGTTGGCCACACAAAACCCGATTGAACTTGAAGGTACCTATCCGCTGCCTGAAGCTCAGCTCGACCGGTTTATGTTCAAAATTGAACTGGGTTACCTGAGCGAGGAAGAGGAAGTACAGGTCGTCAGCGCCACTACCCGGGTGATTGATCGCACCGTTTCCCACCCACTCAGTGGTGAAGATATTCTGGCTTTCCAGCGGGTGGCGCGTCAGGTGCCTGCCGCGCAGGCTGTTGTGCAATACGCCGTGCGTCTGGTCCATGCTACGCGTCCGCAAAATGAAAATTCACCGCAGTTTGTCAAAGACTGGGTAACCTGGGGTGCGGGTATCCGTGCGTCGCAAAACCTGGTGCTGGCCGGCAAGGTCAGAGCGCTTTTGCACGGCCGTTACAACGTTTCGTTTAATGATATCCGTGCGCTGGCGCCCTCTGTTCTGCGACACCGTATCCAGCTGAACTTTCATGCTGAGGCAGAGCGCATCACTACTGACGCGCTGGTGAAACGGGTCCTGGAAACCGTCAAGGAACCGGGCCTCTGATATGACTCAAAGCACCAACTTCATTGATCCCGCCGTACTCGCTACCCTGGATAATCTGGAGATGCGGGCGCGTGTGATCGTGGAGGGTTTTATTGCCGGTTTGCATAAAAGCCCGAAGCGCGGCTTCAGTGTGGAATTCACTGACTATCGCCACTACATTCGTGGTGATGACATGCGGCACGTTGACTGGAAGCTGTATGGTCGCTCGGACAAGATGTATATCAAACAGTACGAGGACGAAACCAATACTCGCTGCTACATCTTGCTCGACAGCAGTGCGTCCATGGCGTACGCCTCTTCAGCAATGAGCAAACTGGAGTATGGTCGCACGCTGGCTTCGGCATTAGCCTACTTTATTATGCGTCAGCGTGATGCGGTGGGGCTGATCACGTTTGATGACAAGGTGCGTGAATACCTGCCGGCCATGGCCAGACACATCCATCTGTTGCGTATCCTGCGCACACTCAATGAAACCAGTGCCCAAGGGCAGACCAACGCGGTACGACCGCTGCAGGAGCTGGCAGCCAGTCTGACCAAAAAAAGTCTGGTGATTCTGATCAGCGATATGCTGGAAGACGAAGAGCAAACAATTAAAACCTTGCAGCAGTTGCGGGCCATGGGCAATGAAGTGATTGTGTTCCACGTGCTCGACAATCAGGAGCTGTATTTTAACTTCAACGAGTCGTCCGAATTTATAGACATGGAAACCGGAGAAACCCATCTGACTTCCCCGCAGGCGATTCGCAACGCCTATCTGGATAATCTGCAGCGTTATCTGGATGAGTGTCGGAAAAAATGCCAGAGCAGTGGGGTGGACTATTGCCTGCTTGATACCTCGCAGCCGCTGGACAAGGCGTTGGCCTCCTATCTGACACGCAGAACGAGGGCGAGCTGAATGGGTTTCCTGACGCCTTTGTTTTTGCTTGGGTTGCTCGCTGCAGCGATTCCGGTAGCCATACACCTGATTCGCCGCGAAAACCCGCCCAAGGTGATGTTTGGCACACTGCGTTTTATGAAGCAGACTACAAAAAAAATCATCCTGTTCCAGCAGATCCAGCAGTGGTTATTGCTGTTGCTGCGCGCCGCTCTGATCTGTCTGCTGGTGCTGGCATTTGCCCGCCCTCTGCTGTATCAGGGCGGCATGGCGCGGTTGATAGATGCTGAACCAAAATCCGTTGCCATCCTCATAGATACCTCTTTGAGCATGCGCATTGGTGACCGCTTTGAACGAGCCAAAGAGCAGGCATTGGATGTGCTCTCTACGATTAATGCTGGCGACGAAGCCGCAGTGTTAACCTTTGCAGATGGCAATTTGGCTGTGCGTGAACTGACCACCGATGTGAGCGCACTACGGGCTTTTATAGAATCCCTGGACGCTCCCGGTTACGACCGCGTGCGTTTTTATCCGCCACTGCAGCTTGCCAATGACATGCTGGATCAGGCCCGAAACGGTAACCGGCGCCTGGTGATGATTTCGGACTTTAAAGCCAACGGCGCCGATGACATAGAACCGGGCTGGATGTTATCAGCGGGCACTGCATTTCAGGGTATTGATGTGGGTGAGGAGCGTATCCGCAACCTCAGTCTGACAGATGTGCGCTCGCCAGCGCAGTTACTTGAGAGCCAAAGCGACTACAACGTGCTGGCACGTGTACGCAGTACCGGTACCGTCATGCTCGATCGTGGTGGTATTCAGATGCAACTGCAACCGGCATCAGATTCGGCGATCACAATAAACAGTCCTGAACAGGCGCTGCTATTTCCCGAGCGGTCGGAGCGGGTAGTGGACTTGCCTGTCACCATAGACAGCACCGGCTCTTATCGCGGGCATCTGCAACTGTCAGGTGATGATTTTGATCTCGACAACCATTGGTACTTTACGCTGGATGTGTTGCCGCGTATGCGAGTGCTGGTGGTTAATGGTGCACCTTCTGCAGACTGGTACGACGATGAAGCGCACTGGTTTGTGTTGGCCTTGCAGGGTATGGAGAATTCACCATTTGAAGTCACTGTGAGCACAGCTGCGCAGCTATCTGCAGCCATGCTGCGCGAACAGGACGCGGTGGTGTTGCTGAATACACCTGCACTCGCTACGGATGTGCAGCTGGCGCTGCAGCGGTTTGTAAGCCAGGACGGTGGCGCCTTGTGGCTGGCTCCAGGTGACAGCGTCAGTGCCGAACAATTTAATACGCAGTTCGCGCAGCTGAGTCCTGCACGACTGCAATCACCACAGGTATTGCCCGCAGGTGACTATCAGCTGATCGCAGATGTGGACAGACGCCATCCGGCCTTGCGTGCGTTGAATGTGGACTTTGGTGCTCGCTTCCAGGGTTACTGGGCCAGCGAAGTAGCCGATGGCAATGTGCTGATGCGTTTTGACAATGGTGCACCCATGCTCTCGGAACGTACTGTTGGGCAGGGTCGCACTATGCTTCTGAGTTCCTCAATGGATCTGGGTTGGAGCAACTTCCCGCTGCAAGGGCTTTACCTGCCGTTTGTGCATGAAGTGCTGACCTATCTGATTCAGCCGCCACTGCGTGAACGTTCTTATCTGACAGGGCAAATGATTGACCTGTCGCCTTTTATGTCAGAGCGTAATGATCTGGTTGTGATAGAACCCGATGGTAATCAGCTGAGCTTGCAAGCGGCCAGTCCGTTCTACCGCGCGCGCATGCCTGGGCTTGTGCAGGCAGGGGAGCAGGTTATTGCCGTGAATATTGCGCCGGAAGCCAGCGCACTGACGCGGATAGATGTTGCCAATCTGACGGATCGTATTCTTAATCCGGAAACTGCGCCAGTGGTGTCGGAGCAGGTCAGGGCAGCACAGTTGGTTGCAGAGATTGAGCAGCCGCAGCGACTTTGGTGGTGGATTGTGTTGCTGGTAATGGCACTGTTTCTGATTGAAACCTGGATTGCCAATCGTACCTATCGTTAACAACCGTATCTATCGTTAACAACCGTATCACTAAAAAGGATAGTCAGGAAAAGGTGTCAGGCAGGGCGGCAGAAAATAATTCCTAGTTAAATAGGGGGGAACAGAGAATGACATTCCACCACCCTGCACTGACGGTTTGTGAATTGCCTAACTGATGTCCGTCAACCAGTCGCCTCACAAACGTGCCGAATCTTAGCACAGCATAACAGTGCCAAATTCGGTGGTGACAAAGTGTTGCAAAATGCTTGTTTCTTTGTAACGAAGACTTGCAAATTCGTAAAAAATACGCCGCCAGATAACGAACATTTGTTCTGTTCCTGGCGGCGTATTTTATCTACTCATTAAAAGCGGGTTTATTGCGGCTGAACATTGAGCGCAAGCGGGCAGTATGTTCGCGCAGCTTGGACGGCAGTGCCAGCATGGCCGGGGTAACAATCAGAGTTAACACCGTACCAAAGGCCAGACCAAAAACCACCGCGTTAGCCAGCTGTTTCCACTGCGACGCAATAGGTCCACCGACTTCAACTTCTGCTGTCACCAGATCAATGGATACACCCATCGCCAGTGGCAACAGACCCAGACCCGTAGTAAACGTGGTCAGGAATACTGGCCGCAGACGTTGTACACCGGTTTGCACAATAATATCCATCAGACTCCAGTCCGGGTGACGCGTGCGCAAGTAGTTGTAGGTATCGATCAGAATAATATTGTTGTTTACGATGATACCGGCCAGAGCGACAACTCCGACACCCGTCAGAATCACGCTGAATGTTTGTCCTGATATCAGCAGGCCCAATAACACCCCTGTGGTTGACAGCAATACCGCAGACAGAATCAGCAGCGTCTGGTAATAGTTGTTGAACTGGGTAACCAGTACAACCGCCATCAATGCCAGTGCAAGAGTGAACGCTATGCTCAGGAAGGCCATGGACTCAGCCTGCTCTTCGTTGGCTCCGCGGAAGCGGTAATTAACACCGGGAGCCAGTGGATTGGCTTGCAGCCATTGTTGCAGCTCGCCCACTTTCTGGTCTGCAATAAAACCAGGTGCCGGATTGGCGCGTACATAAACAACGCGTTCGGAGTCCACTCGCTGGATCGAGCTGACACTGGGTAGCGGCTCGCGCGTGATGAAGCTGCTGATGGGTACCAGTCCGCCCGGTGTATTAATGCGGATGTTGTCGATCTGCTCGATACCCCGGTATTCCTCAGGATAACGCACACGAATTTCGACTTCTTCCTCACTATCGTCAGGGCGGTAGTCACCCATCATTACACCGTTGGTCAGCAGCTGAATTGACGTGCCAATTTCAGTCATGCTGGCTCCCGACATGGCAGCACGGGCACGGTCCACTGTGATCTGCCACTCAATACCGGGAACGGGGGTGGTGTCATCAATATCGATCAGCCCCTGGATATTGTTTTCCATATACGCACGTACACGACGAGCTTCGGAGATCAGCGCACGCAGATCATCCCCATAGAACTCAAGCTGAATCTGTTTGCCCACCGGCGGACCGGCCTCCGGTGAGGAAATTTCGGCGCGGTAGCCAGGCAGGTCTGCTATGGCCTCACGATACAGACGCTCAACTTCAAAGCCGTCCAGATCACGTTCGCGGCGGTCGGTAAACTCCAGATAGATAGTACCAATCAGATCCGGGGCCGCGCCCATACCACCACCCATGCTGCGGCTGGCGCCGGACTGGGTAACAATACTTTCGTAGTGGCCAATGGCTTCAATGCGTTGTTCGACCTGGCGCACCATGTCACGGATTTCTTCCGGAGAATAGTTGCCGCGCGCAAAAATCTGCACACGCGTCTGGCTGGGTTCCACGCTGGTGAAAAACTCGAAGCCGCGCCCAAATGTAACATACGACATGACAATGGTGACCAGCACCGCAAGGCTGCCGAAAAACACAATGACCGGGCTACGAATACCAAAACGCAGTATAGCGACGTAAAAACGTTTGATACCTTTAAATTCAGTGACGAGGGTATCATCATCGGTGCTCAGGTCGACGTTTTTATGGGCGGTACGACTGCCGACAAATGAGCCGATTAACGGCGCAAACAGCAGTGCGTAAAACAGTGAACCACCCAGGACTGCAAACACAGTGGTCGGCAGGTAACTCATGAATTCTCCGGCCACTCCAGGCCAGAACAGCAGAGGCAAAAACGCTGCAAGCGTGGTCAACGTTGAGGAGATAATAGGCCAGAACATACGCTCAACTGCTTCTCCGTAGGCTTCGGCCCGGTTACAACCTTCAGCCATTTTGCGGTCTGCGTACTCCACGAGCACAATGGCTCCGTCAATGAGCATGCCCAAGGCCAGCAGCAGGCCGAATATCACCATGAAGTTATAGGTGTAGCCCAACAGGGAAATAAATATGAAGGCAAAAAAGAAGCAGAAAGGTACACCCAAAGCTACCAGCATGCCTGAGCGCACACCAACAGCGGCTACCACAACCATCATAATCAGCGCCATCGCTGAAAGCATGTTGCCCTGCAGTGCAGAGTTCTGTTCGAGCACCAGCGGAATGGTATTGTTCAGATAAGTAATACGAACATTGGGCGGAATTTGCGTGCGCATCTCGCGCACAATGCCGTCGATTTTATCCATCGCTGCAATCAGATTAGCACCCTTGCGCTTTTGCACATCCAGGGATATCGCCTGCTCACCGTTGGCATAGGCATAACGTTGTGCGTCCTTGAATGTACGACGTACTTCCGCTACATCACTCAGTACAACAACACCGCTGGCATTGGCTGCTATCGGCAGCTCAAACAGATCCTGAGCTGTTTCAATCAGACCTGGCACTTTAATTGAAAAACTGCCTTGTCCTGTGTTGAGTGTGCCCGCCGGGATCAAGCGGTTGTTGGTGGTAACTGCCTGTACAATCTGACTGTTGGTAATGCCATAGGTCTCCAGCTTGCGCGGGTCTACGATCACCTCCAGCAGCTCCTCACGCGCACCGATCATATCGGCAGTCATGATCTCCGGCAGGTTTTCGATTTCGCGCTGAAGTACACGTGCGATCTGCAACAAGGTACGCTCATCTACACCCTGGCCACCCAGTGCAATCTGTACGACTGGCACTGTTGCTGCAGAAATTTCCTGGATCAGCGGCGCTTCTGTATTGGCAGGGAAACGTGCCTGGGCACGGTCCAGCGCTGAACGGATATCGTTGAGTGCAAAATCGGCATTAAAACTGACATCAAACTCGGTAATGATGGTGGCTGCACCTTCGCTGGCAAATGAGCGAATTTCGGTAATGCCATCAATGTTTTTGAGTTCAATCTCTGCAGGGCGGGCCAGCAGACGCTCGGCATCCTCAGGCGAAATACCTGGATGGACAATTGTGGTAATAATTACCGGCACCGTTACATCGGGGTTCAATTCCACCGGAATTGCGCGATATGACAGAATGCCTGCCATCACAATCACAAAAAATATACTGATAGTAGTTCTGGCGCGCTCGCGAGCGGTTGTGAAATATTTCATAGACCTGACCAGCCTGAAGATGTACTGACGGTTTGACCAGGGAACACCATTTCCTGTCCCAGAGTAATCAGCACAACACTTGGCGGCAGACCGGTTACCCAGAATCCGGGTGCATTCAATGCAGTGCTTTCACCTACCACTGTCACCGGATAAAACTCGACAGTGTTACTGCTGTTGACTGTTTTTACGCCGACAATACCTTTGTCATCCAATGTAATGGCTGATGGAGGTATCAGGTGTGCCTCAATATCAGTTGCGGCAACACGAATTTCGGTACTGATGCCTTGGCGGATGGGTTCCTCGCTAGGCTCCAGTTGTACTTCTATACGGTAGCTGCGCGAAACCGGATCAGCGGCGCGTGCTATATAAGTCAGACGACCGGTCACCTGCTCACCGGTAACCATCTGTCCAACAACCGTTGCACCCAGTTCAATCTTGCCGACGTTCTGTTCCGGCACCTGGCCAACTAACAGCATCGGCTGATCGTCCAGCAGCGTTGCGCATTGACCACCCATATCCATGTAGTCGCCGACTTCTATTGTGCGGGCCTCCATGATGCCGGCAAAAGGAGCTCTGACTTTGGTGCGCTCCAGCGCAAGTTGTGCGCGGCCAACAGCGGCCACTGCAGCGTCAAACGCGGACTTGAGTTGTGCCACCTGAATTTCAGAAATCAGATTGCGCTCACGCAGGCTCAAGGAACCTTCATATTCCAGGCGAGTCTGCTCCTGACGGCTGCGGGCTTCCTGCAGGTCCGCTTCCCTGTTTTCAACCGCAATTTCGCATAACACATCACCACGATTGACGCGTGCACCGCGTGCTACAGGTGTAGCAATCACACGTCCGGCTGCTTCAGCACGCACGTTGACCAGACGGAACGCCTGGGTTACGCCACGTATCGCAACTGACTCGGTATAAGTAGCCGCATCACTGCGCACAACTCTGACCGAAAAGTTGCCTGCCGCGCTGAGGTCAGCACTGGCATTTGCCGGGATGGCGGTAACTGTTGTGTCCATAGACTCAGCCGCATACGGGTCGGGTAACGCCCCGCGCTCACGAGGGATGAACATCCAGATGGTCAGAAAGATGAACAGGCCGATGGCGACCAGGTATTGTTTTTTCACTTCAGGCTCCGCTGGGATACTACTGTCATGCAAGGTTGTCCAATATTATTCGTGATCATGTGCATTACAACGAACGCAAGACACACTGGTAGAAATTCAAGACCAGTGTCACGATCAGCCGTGTCGGTGCCATTAAAGGCCCGGCAGTTTCTGTTTTTGTTGTTGATATGATGACTGGTGTCCCCGGATTTGTCCGTTACGACTGAACGGCTGCGCCGGGTTGTGATGGTGTGCGTTGTGGGGTGCCGTTATAACACAGGGGTTGGGTGCTCCTGAGTGCCAAAAGTCATAAAACAAATGTGAGCAAAAGCTCGAAAGTGGCGGGTCAATATGGCTTAGCCGGCCACCGGTTTTTTCTGCAGTTTGCGCTGCAAAGTGCGACGATGCATTTTGAGTTGTCGTGCGGTTTCGGAAATGTTGCCGTCGTTTTCCATTAATACTTTCTGGATATGTTCCCATTCCAGTCGTCGCACCGACATCGGTTCCTGGAACGGAACTTGGGGCTGGTTGCCTGCAGAGTTGTCTTCCAGTGCTGCCAGAATTTCTTCCACGTCGGCCGGCTTGGCCAGATAATTGTCGGCACCCAGTTTGATTGCTTCAACTGCGGTGGCAATGCTGGCATAACCGGTCAACATCAACAGCCGCGCCTGTGGGAAGCGCTGACGCAGTAATGGGATCAGCTCAAGCGAAGGTTGTCCTGCCAGATTCAGATCAATGATTGCGTACTCAAACTCATATTCGTCCATCTGCGCATGCGCCTGCTCCAGGTTGTTTGCAATCACAACCTCAAAACCTCGACGCGTGAGGGCGCGGGCAGTGACGCAGGCAAAAACCTCGTCGTCTTCTACGATCAGCAACTGACGGGTTAAATCATTTTCCATGTCTGTCATAAGTCGGATCCATTTGCCTGAATGTTGTCCAGTCTGGGCGCAGTTGCCAGAGGCAGATGTATCAAAGTCTGTGCGCCAGACTGTACCAGGTTGAACATTTCAATGCGGCCTCCGTGGCGTTGCAGTGTGGAATTGGCCAGAAAAATGCCCAGACCCATGCTGCCCTTGCGCGACGAAATAAAGGGTTCGCCCATACTTTCCATCACCTCAGCGGGAATGCCATCACCATCGTCCTGAACACTAATCAGGGCCATGCCATTTTTGTTGTCAGCGTTAGGCTCCAGCGAATAATGCACCTGCACCTGAGTATGTGCAGCGCGGATGGCGTTTTCAATGATGTTGATCAACGCATGGCGAATGGTGATGTCTGCCGGTATCCAGGATTCACGACAGTTGTCATCCAGTGAAAAATGAATGTTGGCAGTGGGGTGTATGTTGACAACGTAATCGCGGATAGCCTCATGAAAGGCGATGATGCGCATACGTTCATGCTGATGCTGGTCATTCTGGTGATAGAAGCGAGTCAACTGGTCGAGTGACTGTTTGCAGCGCACCACTTGTTCGCGCAGCAGGCGCAAGTCGGCCTGGTCAAGCGCGTCCAGATCTGACAGCAACACCGACATTGTGGACAGAGGCGTGCCCAGCGCATGGGCGGTACCTGCCGCCAGCGATCCTATGGCCACCAGTTGTTCGTTGCGCAGTTCATTCTCGCGCGCTTTGGCCAAGGTCAGTTCGCGACTTCGAATAGCAGCCGCCATGCGACTGACAAAGGTAGTAATCAGCACGGCACTGACTACAAAAGTCACCCACATGCCGACCAGGTGTAGCTGGAAATTGGGCATATGCTGGCTGTGCTCGTCCATCAGAATCCCCATCAGCAAAAATGCGGTATGGATCACAATGGCCAGTAGCGCAAACAGATGCGCCGCCACACTGGTCAGAACGGTTGCGCCCACGGCCAGCAGTACCAGCAAATAGGAAATCAGCGGGTTGGAAGCCCCTCCTGTATATAGAAGCACAACCGTGGCAAAAACAAAGTCCAGTGACATCTGCAATACCAGCTCGCCGTGGCCGATCACGCGGGCGTTGCGGACGCGCCAGAAACCGTAGACAAGAGAGACAACAACGCCACATAACACCAGAATCACCGGTAACCAGGCGAGTGTCATCGGTGACAGCGCATTAAACAGCAAAGCGCCAGACAGTCCGGCGCCTGCCACCAGCGCGCGCAACAGCAGCAGACGTTGCAGGCCGGTACGTGGTGCGCTGCGCGAGTCGTCGCCGTCAGGGAACAGGTTAAAAAGTCGTTTTAGTGTGGTTTGCGTCATGTCCGGAATTCTACCGTATAATGCGGCGCATGAAGATTTACCCCCGGTATCTGGACCTCATTTATCCACTCGACGTATATGCCGCGTTGTTGCAGCATCATACCGGTCATGTGCCTGCGCTGGGTTTTGGTTCTTTGTCACAGCAGCAGCTCGACGACCTCGACTTGACTGACAAGAGCACCGATGCCTGTGCCGCACAGATGGCTGAGCTGCTGATTGAAGCACAGCAGCAACAATACCGGAAGCTGCTGGCGTTTATTGATCTGCCGCGTTTGCAGCAGGGCCGGGCGCAGCCCTTGCAAGTGCTGGAAATCGGTTGTGGCCGCGGTGCGCTGGCGTTGCAGCTGGCGGCGGCAGGCTGCCAGGTGACGGCGCAGGATTGTTCAGCCGAGGTGATGGATCCGCAACTGCAGGTGCCTGGTATCACTACCCGTGTGGGTGACTTCAAGGATTTTGCCGCTGAATCCTCGCAGCAGCGGCGCTTTGATTTGATAGTCCTGCAAAACAGCGCACGTTATTTTTTACCGATGCAGTTATTGTCTGCGGTCAAGAAACTGCTGCGTGATAACGGCGAACTGGTGGTTCTGGAAGAGTTCATTCGCAGCGCCGATAGCCGTCATAAACCACAACCATTGCCTCTCGCCGACCATTTTCTGGCGCTGGCTGAGCGTCTGGGATTCGAGACAGTGCAGCGGGAAGATCTGGGTGCAACCACGTTGCCATTTCAGCAGCTGCTGTGCCGGCTGTTTTTCCAGTCCTTGCCACAACTGTGTTTAATAACATCCTATCCTGCTGAAAAACTGGAAGCGCTGTACCAGTCGCTGTGCGCAGAAACCGCAGGCACCGAGTCCGGGATGCATCAGCATCTGATGCTTCGTTTTTCAAAAATGGATAACGAGTATCACAACAATGTGCTGTTGATGTCTGCAGCCGATTTGCCGGCCAGCGCTTTTGCAACAGTGTTTGAGCGTAGCTTTGATGTAGGTTTTAACGCCGGGCTTTGGGCGTGGAAGTACAACGATGGTCGAGGCGCTTCGGTGGCAGCGGTACGTGATGGCCAGGTGCTGGCACATTATGGTGGTGTGGTGCGCCACATTCTGTATTTTGGTCAGCCCTCACGGGCAGTGCAGATCTGTGATGTGATGGTGCTGCCCGGCGAGCGCAGTTTTTTCAGTCGAAAAGGTCTGTTCTTTAAAACGGCGTCCACCATGCTTGAGCAATATGTTGGTTATCATGCCGACAATCTGCTTGGTTTTGGTTTTCCCAATATCAAAGCCATGCATGTGGCTGAGCGTTTGAAGTTATACGAAAAAACCGATGAGTTCATTCAGCTGACATTAGCGGACAATTATGTTGATGCGGGCAGCTGGGCACAGCAAGTGGTGTCATTGGAAAGTGTGTCATCTGCTGCCAACCAGCTTTGGGCACAAATGCAGACCGGCTTTGCAGACGCGATTATTGGTACACGTGACGCAGACTATTTACATTACCGCTACGCACAAAGACCCGGCCAGCATTATGAATGCATCCAGGTGAGTGCAGGTTCAGTGACCAAGGGTCTTGGTATACGTAGACCCCATGGTGATGGTTGGCTACTGATGGATATTCTGGCTGCGCCTGAAGACCTGGGTGATGTGTTAAAAGTGCTGTTACAACCCGCAAGCCAGGCTGGACCTGTCTGTTTCTGGGTGACTGCCGGACAGTTGCATCGTCTGCAGTCTTTTGATGGTCTGAATACCAGCAATACCGGTATTCAGATTCCCTGCAACAGATGGACGGATGGGCCGGCAACAGAAACCTTGAGTCAACGCTGGTGGTTAACCGCTGGCGATATGGATTTTCTCTGATAAACAGGATAACAACGACAATGAAAAATATCAGAACGTTTGCAGACAGAATGCTGTTGCTTTTGACTGTGTTGTTCGTCAGTCACAGCGCGCTGGCAGGCAGTATCAGCCAACACAGCATGGATTCAGAACTGTTGGGCCGTGAGCTACGTTATTCGTTATATACGCCGGATGGTTATGAAAATTCCAACCAGCACTTCCCGGTTCTGTATTTGTTGCATGGCGCATCGGGTACCGAAAACAGCTGGGCACGGATGGGAAATATAGAAGCCACAGCCGATGCGCTGATTAGCGCAGGTGCCATTCCTCCCATGTTGATTGTGATGCCGGCGGACCCCAATTTCTGGTGGGCAGATTCGCATCTGGAAAAATCCCAGACGGCCTTGATTAACGAACTGATCCCCTATATCGACAGTAACCTCAGAACCCAGGCCTATCGTGGTGGTCGTCTAATCGCCGGATATTCAGCCGGTGGTTTTGGTACCGTCAACGCTGCGTTGAAATATCCTGAGCTGTTTGCGGCGGCGGCACCACTGAGCCCGGCTGTATATGATCCGGTACCACCACAAAGTTCTTCGGCCGTGCGTCATGAAGTGTTTTTGAGCAATGGCGAGTTTGATCCGCAGCGCTGGCATTCACTGAACTGGGTTTCAGTCATTGATTCCTATCGCAGCAGCGGCATTATTGTGCCGTTCTACATCAACAGTGGTGACCATGACCGCTTTGATATTGCCTACCATGCGGCGAAGTTCTACCAGACCCTGCGCGAACATCAGCCTGATCGGGTAGAGCTGCGTATTTTTGATGGTGATCATGACTTTGCTGCCTGGGGCGGTTCAGTGGGTGATGCCATGCAGTATATGGCACAGTTTCTGGAACCCTGAGGTCAGGGTTCCAGAGTCTTGAGAATCAGCCTGCTCAGAAGCGGGCTGTTACACTGATGCGCACACTGCGCGGTTCAACCGGGTGGAAGTGAATATCTTCAACAGGTGCCACTTCTCCCGCTAATCGGGATTCGTAGTAATACGTGATGTCATAGTCATCGCTGTCGAGCAGATTCATCACTTCCAGCGCCACGGACACCGATGGTGTAACGGCGTAACTCATCTGTGCATTCATCAACAGTGTGCTTTTGCTATAGACATCAGCACTTTCTATCAGCGGTGCCTTGCCCAGATAGCGCACACGCAGGCCACCACTCCAGCCGTTATTGTCATCTACAATCACACCAACAGATGCGGTGTTTTTGACCGCATTCGGAATGTGATCATTCGCACCAGCACCCCGTAGTCTGGCATTGGTCCAGGATGCATCCGCGTCGAACAGCAGCCAGCTGGTGGGTGAATACAGAGCATTGATTTCCACACCTTCGCGGCGGCTGCCATCGCTGGCTTCAGTGGTTCCCGCGTCACCTACATACACCAGCTCCGAATCCAGTTTCATCGTGAAGGCGCTGATCGCCAGTTGGGTTTTCGGGATCAGCGCCGTACGCATGCCTAGCTCAAAACTTTCGGCGCGAGCCAGTGCATCGACTGGATCCACCGCAGCGCCAGTGACCGGGTCCTGCGAGATGGTGGCTCCGCGTGCATCATTACTGTGGAAGCCGCGACCAACACTGAAAAATGTCTCCAAACCATTAAACGGCGTGTAGACCAAATTGAATTTCGGGCTCACCAGCGTCTCGGAGCCGCGTCCGCTGTTTGGGCCCAGCAGATCGTTTACGTCAAAACGGTAATGGTCAGCGCGTACGGAGATGTCAGTGCGAACGCGGTCATGCCACTGCTGTTCCAGCGCCAGGTAGGTGCTGCTCAACGACTGCTCTACGCGGTCATCACGAACGCTGTCATAGCGTGAACGCTGTTCTGTCAGATGCAGGCCAACGTGAATATCGTCGTAGCGGTGTTGCACACCAAAACGCAGCGAGGCCGGAACAGACAGATTCTGGAAGGCGCGTCGGTACTCAGAATCCATGCCAGCGACACGACGGCTATCAGTCTGCTGGAACTGGTCACCTATAACCGGATCATTGGCAAAATAGGTGAAGTTGGAGAACAGATTCATCGCGTAGTCCAGGCCGTAGGCGCGGAACTGCCAGTCGGAGACCTCGGACAAGGTCTGTTGCCAGTCAAACGACAGGCTGTGGCGGCGCGATACGCCCCCGTCAGTTGGATCGATATTGCCCCATCGGTTCAGGCTGCCATCTTCAACTGCTCGCTGCGGGATCTGGTCGGTGGCATTCCATTCATTGTTATAGGTCATCCCGGAAAGGCTCCAGGACACGTTTTCATCCTGCTGATGGAACTTGACCAGGCTTTTGCGTTTATCCAGATCCTGATCCAGTTGCCAGGGTCCGTTATAGCGTGTAACCGCGCCTGCCAGGGTGAGCCCGCCTCCAGCCACATCAAAGGTGTTGCCGGCAAATACACGTTGATAACTGTTTTCTCCCAGCGTCAGGTGCGCCTGTCCTTGTTCGAGCCGGTCTGCGTAACTGAAGTCGGCTTGGCCTGCGGTTGCAAAGTCACCGCCATCAGCATAATAGGGACCCTTGCGGTAGCTCATGCGACTGACCAGCTCGGGAATAATAAAGTTGATATCAGAATAACCCTGGCCATGGCCATGTGACGGCATGTTCACCGGCATACCATCAAGGCGGATGGCGAAGTCGGTGCCGTGATCCAGATTAAAACCGCGAACAAAATACTGGTTGGCTTTGCCTTCACCACTGTGCTGGGTGGCAATCAGACCAGGCACAAATTCCAATAGTTCGGCTGTTCGTGACACCGGTCTTAGTTGCAGCTGCTTGTCAAAAACAGTGCCTTCGGTGGCGCTGACAGGAGTACCTTGAAGTTGAAAGTCCCGACCCATCACCAGAATTTCGTCGGGGCGACTGGTCTGTGCCAGTGCAGAATGGGACAAGAGGGCTGTTGGCGCCAAGACTGCAACAATAAGGTTTTTATTTTTCAGCATGTTAATTCCTGTCTGTAAACCGATGAGCGCCGGATTATAGGGGGGCAAAATTTAATCAAACAGCAGGTGGTTGAATTGTCTGGGGATATTTAAAATTTCCGATACCGGCTGGCGATCGGTTTTTGCAATTTTAAGTGCGCAAGGCTAAAGTGGTGGTCATCGGCAGCTAAGGCTATGAAATGTGGCAAAAAAATGAAAGGCCGCCGGATTCTTCAGAGAAAGTCGATGAATAAAACCAAATCAGCATCCAATGTCCTGAATACCAATCTGGGCGAACTTGAGCTCCAGGTTATGGAGGTATTATGGAAACAGTCTCATCTGGATGCCCGTCAGGTCCGCGAATCCTTGCAGCGCATCAGGACGCCTTCTTTAAGTACCGTGCAATCAGCACTGGAACGTCTTTACCGTAAATCCTATGTCAATCGTAGCAAGCAGGGGCATGCCTATACCTACCAGGCAGTCTTGTCGCGGAGCAGTTTGCTCGGACGTATGTTAGGCGATGTGATCCAGTTGCTGCATGACGGACGCATGGAAACCATTCTCAGCAGTTTTGTTCAGGCTGCGGCGGATCTGGATGAGCATTCCCTTGACAGTCTGGAACAGATGATTCAGGACCGTAAGCAGCAGATGTCAGCCACGGAGGATGGGCGCGGATGATTTCCACTCTGGGTTCACTGGCACTGGTTTGGCTGGGGTTGTGGTGCGCACTCACGGTGGTGCTGCGCCTGATTTATCCAGGGCTCAGACCGCTATTCATGCGCCTGCACCCAGACAATGCCACCAGTTTGCTGCTGCTTTTCTGGGCGGCCCCGGCGCTTCTCAGTTTGATGGTCGCGGTGATGCTGTATTCACCTTTGTTAAACGGCCTGCTGATCAGTCCTCATTGTCATGGCAACTGTCTGGAACATACACCTCAGACCTCCGCTTTATCGGTGGCGCTGCTGGGTATTGGGCTGGTAACTGTGGTTGTTGGTGGATTGTTATTCAGTTTTATCCGTCATTGGTGGAGTGGCATACAAATGATGCGAGGCTTTGAAGCGCTTGCCGTTCCCAAAGCGGGTTACCAGTTGTTGGACTCACCTTCGCCCTTGGTGTTTACGCTTGGGTGGTGGAACCCGCAGGTGTTTATTAGTCGGGGATTGCTGCATCAGTGCAACGAACATCAGCTTGCAGTCATTCTGGGGCATGAGCAGGCGCATCGTGAACGCCGCGATAATCTGCGACTTTTACTGTTGCAGGTTTTCTGTCTGTTCCTGCCTTCGCGTGTTCGCCAGGAAGTTATTCATGACTTGCAGCTTCTGTGTGAACAGGCGTGTGATTTTTACGCTGCAAAAACGCATGGAGAGATTGCTGTCGCTGAAACTCTGGTTCATGTTGGGCGCTTGGTCAAGGAAGCTGCGCGTCCGCACAGTATGGCATTTAATGGAGGTGATCTGGCGCTTCGTGTCAGAGCATTGCTCGACCATAAGGCTCGCACTGTGCTCAGTCGCTGGCAAATGCTGGCAGTGGGTATGGTCATCAGCTTGGCGATGATACTGGTGCTGGATCCGTTACATCATGGGGCTGAATGGATGATGGCCGTGTTGGATAACACAGGCTTCCATTTACACTGATAGTTCACGGAGATGACACAATGAACATGGCAATTTTGTTATCACGCTCAAGTGCTGTTCTGGCATTAACACTATTGCCGTTGGCCCAATACGCAGCCGCTCAGGTTCAGCAAGAAAATGCATCGACGGCTGATAAAGCTGATCAATCAGGGGTCTTGCAACGCACCATTGAGGACCTTGAATTACATCGCACCTGGGACTGGCTGGAGCAGCGCCGGGATAATCTGTCGCGCAGAGTCACTGTTGTGGGTCGCAACCTGGACGACTGGTTGGCCGGTGAGACTGTCGGTGAACGTGCCAATGAAAGCCACCTGCGTGTGCGCTTGAATCAGCGTATTGGTCGTTTTAATACCTATCACTCAACTGCGCGTATCAGTGGGCGCATTGACTTGCCGCGCGCCTCTGAACGCTGGAAACTGATTTTTGAAACCGAAAGTGACGAACAACGTTCACTGCGTGACCAGCGTCTGGAGAATATGAACTCGTCTTCTTTTATTGGCGGCTTCCGTTATGAGTTGCCGGAACGCAATGGTTGGCGTTTCAGTCACGACATCGGTCTGGATTCCAGCATTCCTGTGGATCCGTTCTACCGGTTCCGTGTAAGGTACGGGGCAGATTTGAATGAAGACTGGTATATCGGTCTGAACAGCCGGACTTTCTATTATCACCACGACGGGCTTGGACAGGACACACGTCTGTTTTTCTCGCGCACGGTCACCGACAACTTGAACTTCAGAGTAGAGTCGGAAGTGAATTACCGGCACAACGAACGTCTCACCGAATTTGGTCAATCCATGGCCCTGCACCAGGAACTGGGCGACAGGGAAACCATGACCTACGAAGTGGGTATGATTGGTCGCAATAAACCACGCGCTTCAATTGATAACTACTATGCGCAAATGGTTTATCGTAAAGCGATTTACGAAGATTGGCTGATTATGGAGTTGATCCCGCAGCTGCTGTTCGAAAACCGCTACGACTGGAAACCTGATCCGCGTGTGCTGTTGAATCTGGAGATTTATTTCTTTGAAAACAGTGGTCGTTAATCAGGCAACGACGCACTTAGAGCGCGTCGTTGCCGGTTTCGCCAGTGCGAATACGAATGCTTTGTTCGATGTGGGTGACAAAAATTTTGCCGTCACCAATATGGCCGGTGTTTGCAGCCTTGCAGATAGCTTCAATGGCCTGATCCAGCAGTTCATCGGCTACAGCGACTTCAATTTTGGTTTTGGGCAGAAAATCGACTACGTACTCTGCACCACGGTACAGTTCGGTATGGCCCTTCTGTCTGCCAAAACCTTTGACTTCAGTCAGTGTCATACCATTTACGCCGAGTTCGGACAGCGCTTCACGCACGTCGTCAGATTTAAATGGTTTGATAATCGCAGTGATCAGTTTCATCCAGCATCTCCAGCCAGCTTGTGTAAAACGAACGGCGCGACTGTATCACGGCAGGGGTTTGAGAACAAATCACACGGACGTTGCAGAAATCTTTCAGGGCAGGCTGGATGTTGTATCTTTTTCTTCCTTGCGCAGGGATTCCAGCCAGGGTTCCAGTTCATTCCAGTCCATACGGAAAATGTGTTTGCCGCCGGGTATTACACGCGCGTTGACGCGGGCATTACCAGCTTTCAGCGCCTCTACCAGCGCCGGCATCTGATCATCCCAGCGCAACATGTCGTCATCGCCAATACGGATATATACCGGCAGACCTTGCATGTCTTTGATAAGGCTCAGGTCTTTCAGCATTCCAGGTACAGCCACTACGCCCTGATACTGTGACGGTTGCTGAGCTGCCAGCTCCAGTGCCGAGCTGCCACCGGTGGAAACACCCACCAGCAGGACCTTGCCGTGCTTGATGTCATTTTCCTGCTGCAGATCAGCGATAACTTTGGGGATGCGCTGGCCATTGGTGCCGGTAAACGGTTCATTGGTGGGAGAGACTGGCACAGCAATCATCCAGCCATGTTCGGACAGCTCGCGTCCCAGCCAGAACTGTGCCCTGGCAACATATTCATTGCCGCTGCCTGCAGACATCAGTACACACAAAGGCCAGGGGCCTTCGCCGCTATTTTCCGGAACAAACAGGAACACCTTGACCTTGGTGCCATCGTCCAGTGTTATTTCCTTGATGCGGTCACTTGCCAGGGCAAGGCCGGGCATTGCCAGCAGGCATATCAGAAACAGGCGGAGAAACTGCCTGCTAACGCTGGCGATTGAAAAACAGGAGTTAAGCATATCCAGGGGAGTTTCCGGGTTAAAAATCTGAGCAAATTCACTCTAACAGATAGGCCGGAGCGGTGGGAGCAACGCGCGACCAGCAGAATCAGGGGGGCGACAGTCAGCAAGTCTACAGGCCAATAACTTCCATGCGCTCGTTTGCTGATACGGTGACCAGGATACCTTCTTGTGTCACAAACTGTCCCTCTTCAAGGTTGCGCTTGGGGACCCGGTAAATCACCGGCGCCTGAGCTGCGTCGCGGTGTAATAACACGGTCACCAGGCGCTGTTGATCCTGCCAGTACAGATAACTGTAGAGTGCACCGCCGACCAGCACCACCAGTGCTGCCGCAATAAGTCCGAGTTTGAGTTTGTCCACGCCTTTGGAGTCACTGCCAGCAGCCTGATGCTGGCGTGCCTGGTTCAGAAACTGTTCTACTGCTGTCGGATCCGAGATGCGCGCCGGCAGGTTGGTGCTGCGCTGCGTTTGCGGATGCCGCTGTTGATAGCGTCTGCGCAGGTAGACGATTGCCAGCGCAATCACGACCAGGGTAATTACAATTCTGATCAGCATTTGAGTGGTTCGTCCGTCAGGTGTTTGAAGAGCCGCATGTATTGCGCATGGATGATACCTTTATGGCCGCAATAATGGCCAGATCAGGCCGGTAAAAGCAGCGGTTGTGAGCGGCCTGAGGTGCTGACATAATCGCTGCAACTGCCAATGCACGGGCTGCGCCCGGTCGTTGTATGTGGCCAGAATGTCCTGAACGGAGGCCAACATGAAAAAAATCCAGGCCGTATTGCTGTTGCTGCTGGCAGCAATCTGTATGCTCGCGGCGGTACTGACCGCGATCAATCTGGGATTTATCATGACCCGGCCTGATTCTATTTCAGTGGTTAATACACTGATCGGCCAGTTTGTGGTGATTGTGGGTGCATTGGTGCTTGCCAGAATGCTCTACGGAGCTGGCAGATCAAGACTCTGAACACCTTCTCCGCTATAATCCGGCTTTTTAAGCGATGTCCGATTCATGAACGTATTGACCGACACCGACGACTTTTCCGAGCGCGCGCACGGCTGCGTCGCCACTATTGGAAAATTTGACGGCGTCCATCTTGGGCATCAGCTGATTGTGCGACAGCTGCTCAGCAAGGCGCGCGCGCTCGGTGTACCGGCCATGGTGATTGTCATCGAGCCCCACCCGGAAGAGTTTTTTGCCAGTAGCCCGCGTGATTGTCCGCCGCGTCTGAGCGAGGCCCCGGAGAAGGTTGAGCTGTTATCAGCACTGGGTGTGGATTATGTGTATCTGCTGCATTTTGATGCTGAACTCAGTCGCCAGAGTCCTCAGCAGTATATAGAGCAGATTCTGATTAATGGCTTGAATATCAAGGCGTTGATAATCGGTAACGATTTCCGTTTTGGGTATCGGCGCGCAGGTGATTTTGCCTTGCTGCAGCAGTACGGGCAAAGGGCCGGTTTTGAGGTTGTACAGACTGAAAGCTGTTTTTATGAGGGCGTACGTGTCAGCAGCACTTATGTGCGTGAATGTCTGTTGCAGGCTGATTTTAAGCGGGTGGCAGCTTTACTTGGCCGCGACTATGCCATCAGTGGCACGGTAGTGCGCGGCAGACAGCTGGGCAGGAATCTGGGATTCCCGACCTGCAACCTGGCACTGAACCGCAAGAATATTCCGCTGCACGGGGTTTATGCTTGCCGCGTGTTGATAGAAAGCGCGGACGGTGAGGCCCTGCAGGCCTGCGGTGCCGCCAATATTGGTTATCGGCCCACGGTAAAAGCCGACGGCGCTCAAGGCAGCACCCGGGACGGCAACGAGGAAGCCTGGCTTGAAGTTCATCTGCTGGACTTCGATAAAGAGATATACGGCGCGCGTATGCAGGTGGTGTTTTGCCACTACATTCGTGCTGAACAGAAATTTGACTCGCTGAACGCGCTGGTGCAACAGATCAGTGCCGACGTGCAGCAGGTCAGGGCGTTTTTCAGCGAATCAGGAGACGACAGCAAGTTCCATGACTGACTATAAACACACTTTAAATCTGCCACAGACCGAATTTCCTATGAAAGCCAGCCTGTCCCAGCGCGAGCCGGAGATGCTCAAACGCTGGCAGGACATGGATCTGTACGGATTGATTCGTCAGCACAGTGCCGGACGTCCCTCATTTATTCTGCATGATGGTCCACCCTATGCCAACGGTGATCTGCACCTTGGACATGCTGTCAACAAATCGCTCAAGGACATGATTGTCAAATCCAGAACGCTGGCTGGTTTTGATGCGCCCTATGTGCCGGGTTGGGACTGTCACGGTCTGCCCATTGAGCACAACATTGAAAAGAAAAAAGGCAAAGCCGGTCACAAGATCAGCTTCAGCGAGTTTCGTGCTGCCTGCCGTAAATATGCGGCGGAACAGGTGGAAAACCAGAAGAAGGATTTTATCCGTCTGGGTGTACTGGGTGACTGGAACAACCCCTACCTGACAATGAATTTTGAAACCGAGGCCAACATCGTACGTGCCCTGGGCCGTATTGTTGAAAATGGTCATCTGGTTAAAGGATTTAAACCGGTTTACTGGAGTGTGGTGGGCGCCTCTGCACTGGCTGAAGCGGAAGTGGAATACCACGACAAACAGTCATTCACCATTGATGTCCGTTTCCCGGTGGTTGACAGAGAGCACTGGTTAAAAGCCTTTGCCGTGGATGCTGGCAGTGTGAAAGACCTGCCGCTGTCGGTAGTGATCTGGACCACCACACCATGGACTTTGCCTGCCAACCAGGCGGTGTCGCTGAACGGTGAACTGGAATACGCATTGCTGCGTACGCCTACCGGCGTTAATGGCGGTGATGAGCTGCTGGTAATCGCGGTTGAACTGCAAGAGCAGGTGATGGCCCGCTACGGCGTGGAAAACGTGGAGCGTCTGGGTCTGTGCAAAGGCGCCGCATTTGAGCGTGCACTGCTGCAGCACCCATTTGTTGAACGTCAGGTACCCGTACTGCTGGGCGATCACGTTACCACTGACGCAGGTACCGGTGCGGTACACACGGCACCTGATCACGGTATGGAAGACTTTGTGGTGGGTCAGGCCTACGGCATTGGCACCCTGAATCTGGTTGATGAAAACGGTGTGTTTGTTGCAGCGGCTGGTGAAGTAGCTGGCGACCATGTTTATAAAGTTGACGAAAAAATCATCGACATCCTCAAGCGTGAAGGGACGTTGGTGGCGGTCAACAAAATCACGCACAGCTATCCACACTGCTGGCGTACCAAAACTCCGCTGATCTACCGCGCTACACCGCAGTGGTTTGTCAGCATGAGTGAAAATGGTTTGCTGGGTGCTGCGCTGGAAGCAGTCAAAACCGTGCAATGGATTCCGGACTGGGGTCAGGCTCGTATTGAACTGATGCTCAAAGCCAGCCCGGACTGGTGTGTGTCACGTCAGCGTACCTGGGGTGTGCCCATTACCCTGTTTGTAAACAGGGAAACCGGCGCGTTGCATCCACGTACCAAAGAATTGTTTGAAGAAGTGGCGTTGCGTATTGAAAAAGCCGGCATTGATGCCTGGTTCGATCTGCAGCCTGAAGAACTGCTGGGTGCGGAAGCGGCGCAGTACAGCAAGGTTACTGACACGCTGGACGTCTGGTTTGACTCAGGTGTCACACATTATGCAGTACTGGAAAAACGTGAAGGGCTGCGCTTCCCGGCTGATCTCTATCTGGAAGGTTCCGACCAGCACCGCGGCTGGTTCCAGTCTTCCCTCAAAACCTCGGTGGCGATGCATGGTGTGGCACCTTATCGTCAGGTGCTGACGCACGGATTTACCGTGGACGAAAACGGCCGCAAGATGTCCAAGTCGCTGGGCAATACCATTTCTCCTCAGGAAGTCTTTAACGAATACGGTGCCGATATTCTGCGTCTGTGGGTTGCTGCAACCGATTATCGTGGTGAGATTGCAGTCTCCAAGGACATTCTGAAACGTGTGGCAGATTCCTATCGCCGTATTCGCAATACTGCGCGGTTTATGCTGGCAAACCTCAGCGGTTTTGACCCGGCAACTGATCTGGTAGCGCCAGAACAGATGCTGGCGCTGGACTACTGGATCACACGCCAGGCGCAACAGCTGCGCGAGCAGGTTAAAAAGGATTACGAAAACTACCAGTTCCTGAACGTATACCAGAAGGTTCACAACTTCTGTGTGATCGAGCTGGGTGGTTTTTATCTCGACATCATCAAGGACAGACAGTACACCGCCAAAACCGATGGGCTGGCGCGTCGCTCTACACAGACAGCGATGTATCACATCACTGAAATTCTGGTGCGTCTGATTGCTCCGGTACTGAGTTTTACTGCAGATGAAATCTGGGCTTATATCCCGGGTGAGCGCAGTGATTCGGTTTTCCTGTCGCTGTTTGAGGATGGTTTGCCACTGCTGGCGCCGCAGGGTGATTTCAGCGACGAGTTCTGGCGTGAGCTGATGGACGTCAAAACTGCGGTCAACAAAGAGCTGGAGCAGCAGCGTAACGAGAAAAAAGTCGGCGCTGCACTGTCAGCTGAAGTGACCTTGTATTGTGCGGATGATCTGCTGCAGCGTCTGTCACGTCTGCAGAACGAACTGCGTTTTGTGTTGATTGTATCCACAGCAACGCTGAAGCCGCTGGCTGAAGGTGCTGATGCTGCAGCAACAGAAATAGAGGGACTGCGTCTGAGTGTAGTGCCATCAGCCAATCCAAAATGCAGCCGCTGCTGGCATCATCGTGCTGATGTAGGCATCAATGCGGCACATCCGGAAATCTGTGGCCGCTGTGTAGACAATATTGAAGGTGACGGTGAGCAGCGACTTTATGCCTGATAACGGAGTAGCTAACAAAGACGTGGCGCGTGTTGCCGAGGGTGCTCGTGTCACGTTGTACTTTGCCTTGTCACTGCCCGATGGTGAAGTGATAGACAGTAATTTTGAGCAGAAACCTGCAACCTTTGTGGTAGGTGATGGCAACTTGTTGCCTGGATTTGAAGCGGCCTTGAATGGTCTTGCTGCCGGCGACGAAATTGACGTGTTGTTACCGGCCGAGCAGGCTTTTGGTGAGGTTAATCCAGATAACGTCCAGTCATTGCCACGCCAGCAGTTTGCAGGCTTGCTGGTCAATACCACCGATCCAGTGGAACCTGGCACCGTGCTCGCTTTTACCGATGCTGGTGGCAATGACATACCCGGTGTTGTCAGGGAAATTGGTGAACTGATGCTGGTGATTGATTTTAATCACCCGCTGGCAGGACGTGAGATAGTGTTCAAGGCACAGATTATTTCTGTGATTCCAGCAGGCATCCAGACTGTGAAAATTCACGGTTAAACTTTTAGTCAAGTTGTCGAGATTAACGATGAACACTTCAAACGCTGTTCAAACCTACGAGTTTCCTAACGTAGCCAACGCTGAAATCAAGCTGGCCAATCCGCGTGGTTTTTGTGCCGGCGTTGATCGTGCAATTGATATCGTAAACCGGGCACTGGATGTTTATGGCGCGCCGATTTTTGTACGTCACGAAGTGGTACATAACAAATTTGTAGTGGATACGTTACGTCAGCGTGGCGCCATTTTTGTTGATGAGCTGCAGGATGTGCCCGCCGTAGACAACCTGGGTCGCAAACCGATTGTAATCTTCAGTGCTCATGGTGTTTCGCAGGAAGTGCAGCGTGAAGCAGAGGAACGGGGTTTCCAGGTTTTTGATGCCACCTGCCCCCTGGTCACCAAAGTTCATCTGGAAGTCGCCCGCTTCAGCGCCGAAGGGCGCGAGTGTGTGCTGATTGGTCACGCCCGCCACCCTGAAGTAGAAGGCACCATGGGGCAGTATGATCGCGGCCGTGGTGGTGATATTTATCTGGTGGAATCGGTTGAGGATGTTGCCACGCTGGATGTACGTGATCCGTCCAGGCTGGCCTACGTTACCCAGACCACGCTGTCGATGGACGACACTGCGAGGGTCATTGACGCACTGCGCGAACGTTTCCCTGAAATTGAAGGTCCACGAAAAAAAGACATCTGCTATGCAACACAAAATCGTCAGGACGCTGTTAAACAGCTGGCACTCGAAAGTGATCTGCTACTGGTGGTCGGTTCGCCAAACAGTTCCAACTCCAACCGTTTGCGCGAATTGGCCGAACGTATGGGCTGTGAGGCCTATCTGATCGATCGTGTAGATGATTTAAAACCGGAATGGTTTGCCGGCAAACGCCGTTTTGGTGTGACAGCTGGCGCCTCTGCGCCGGAAGTGCTGGTGCAGCAAGTGGTAGACAAGCTCAGGGAAATCACCGGGCAAGCTCCGCTGGAAGTGCCCGGTGTGGAAGAGAACATTGTGTTCAGAATGCCTCGTGAGCTGGCACGCTGAATTTTGTTACTCTTGATCCTCTATTCCTGATCTATAGGCGCATCCGGGATTTCGCCGGCGCGTTCGGCAGCGCGTGCGCCTGACAGGATGCCCATCAATGCATAGTTGCCTTCGTGGCACGCATATTCAAAGATTGGGTCTTCACTGGCGGTGTAGTTAATGACTGCCGTCCAGGGTACTTCCCAGGTGGTTGGATCTTCTACCGTGAACTGATATTCCAGTACATCATCAGCTTTACGGGTATAACGTTCAGTAAAAACCCTGTCAGCACCGGCACCACGGAACAGACTTTTGTCCGAGAAGTTGCGGCTTTGTACCACCAACGTGTCACCTTCCCACCAGCCGCGTGCATCACCGTGCCATAACTCTATACGTTCATCCAGCGGCGGTTTGGTTTGCAGCGGAATCACTCGGACATCGTGGATCATTTCCTGAATGATGGCGACTGAGGTGCGGCTTTGCACAATCTGGTAATAACTGTTGTAGCCGGCCATGATGTAGGGCATACCCCAGGTGATACAGCGCTCCTGCAGCGGACGGCCCAGGTAGGTGTCTGTAGGGCTGAGACGACCGCTAGCGCGAGCCTGCGCCCGTGCGCGACCTTCTTCCGTCATCGGAGGCAGCCGACCGTTGGGCGGATCCACAATCAGCGAGGTTCGGTTTTCCATACTGCGATCAACCATCCATGCGGCGTCGTAGTTGCCGGTACTGGGGTCGTAAGAGCGCACCTCGCCGCTGACGACTGCGCCCAGAAAACCGTCACCAAACAGCGCATCACCGCCGCTGGCACGAATCTCTTCAGCCTGACGCAATAATTCCCTGAACTCTTCATCGGTGAGTTCGGCGCGATCACCAAAAAACTCCGGGCGCTCCAGTGGAGTACTGCTGTTGTTGGCCCAGACACCCTGCAGGTCCGGATGACCGTCAGGGGTACGTGGCACCTGCCAGCCTTCCTGCGCGTAAATACTGGTACTGATCAACATCGCAACAGCGGCAGATAACAACGTGGTGGTACGGGTTTTACTGATCATGATTTTTCCCCCGTTATTCAATTTCCTGAATGGTGAAGGGCATACCGCGCGGAGCTACTCTGTCCGCCGGAGCATCTTTGTTCAGATAGCCGTAAATCAGTTCTTCAGTGAACTCGACACACTTGAACTCCAGCAATTGAGCATTGGCTTCCAGGCGCCTGTACAACGGGAAACTCATTTTCCACGGGCGTGTAAAAGTTTGCGGATCACGGATTTCAGCTTCGTACATGATCACGTTGGGACCAGCCGGTGTATAACGTTCGATCACTTCAAGCTGGTCGCTGTGGTGATTGCCAGCGTGGTCAAACCAGGTGTAGGGCATAAAGTCGGTTACCCGGATAACCAGTGTGTCACCTTCCCAGTGCCCGCGTGAATGCCCCATCCAGGCCGGGACCGGACCGTCAAAATCGGGTTGGTCCATATAAACAATACGCATGGCGCTGGCGAACTCATAGGCCATCACCACATTGTCAGCACCCTGCACAATTTCGAACGGAAACGGCAGCATGTTAGCGCGCGGGACACCTGGCATATAACATTTGACCAGTGGGTCCAGTGCCAGCCATTCAGCTTCGTTAGCTTTTTTTTGGTCGAGTCCGGAAGGGGTGTAGGGAAGAGGACCATCGTGTACCACTCCGAGAGTGGCAGGGATGGCGCCGAGGGCGCCGAGTTTCCAATCCGGGCCGGCTTTTGCAGCCGAAGGTTCAATATTCCAGTGTGCGCTGCCCAGCGCTTGCCACAACCCGCTGAAATCCGGTTTGCCTGCAGCTGTGCGCGGCCGTTCGGTGGCGATAGATGGCTGGGCAAGGCTTGTGGCTGGCGCTGCAAACGTCATCAAGGCGGCTGCAATAGCTGCCAGTGCAAGGCCAGTACGGGCCTGGTCTTTCGGCATACTTGTTCTCCCGCGTGTTGTTCTTTATTGTGTCGGGGTTGATGGTGCAGACCGAATATCACACGACTGCCCTCGTAAATCAATCCATGTCAGGCAGGCTTTTGGCGCGTGCAGACTTTCTGGGAGAGGACTGCCTGCACGTGATCACGCTGTACGATCTTGGGCCTTATCCTGGCGCCAAGGCGGAGCAGTCGCAAGGAATTGATATCGAGGTCTATGCCATCTCAACGGCAGAGCTTGAACAGCTGGATCTGCTGGAGGATTTCCGTGAGGACACGCCGGATGACGGCGAGTACACCCGCATGCTGATCAAAACAGCCTACGGACCCGCGTGGATTTATCTCTACAATCCGGATGTATCGGACAAGCCTGTCCAGCGTAGGGGAAGCTGGCGACCGTTGAATCTGACAGGGCACTGAACAAAGCGTTTAAACGTTATTACGGAGCTGATACTGTGAACCAACCTGATTTTTTGATTAAGACCCCGAAACTGTTTATTGCCACACTGGCTTCAGCATTGTTGCTGGTTGCCTGTGGTCCTTCCGATGCACCCACCCCACAACAGCAAACACCGTCTCCAGCCAGCATGGCTGCACAGCAGCAGGTTGAAACTGAAGAGCAACTGATAGAACGTGCGCGTGCAATCCATGAACGTGTAATTACCCTGGACACTCACGCGGATATCAACACGGCAAACTTTACACTCGACAACAACTACACGATGGAACTGGATACCCAGGTCACATTGCCGAAGATGATTGCCGGTGGTCTGGATGTTGCCTGGTTTATTGTGTACACCGGACAAGGTCCGCTGACAGAAGAAGGTTATGCAGCAGCTTATGCCAATGCGCTGGACAAGTTTGAGGCTATCGACCGCCTGGTCACTGAAATTGCACCGGACACTATTGAGATTGCCTACACTGCGGATGATGTGCGTCGTATTGCGGCCAGCGGCAAAAAAGTAGCGATGATTGGCATCGAAAACGCTTATCCACTAGGCACTGATATCAGCAAGGTGCGCGAATTCTACGAGCGTGGTGGCCGTTATATGTCATTGGCACACAATGGCCACAGTCAGTTTGCCGACTCCAATACCGGTGAAGCCAGTGGCGAATGGTTGCATAACGGCTTGAGTGAGCTGGGTCGTCAGGCAATTGCGGAAATGAATAAGTGGGGCATCATCATTGATGTGTCTCACCCGTCGATGGAAGCCAATCGCCAGGCGATTGAACTCTCCAAAGCCCCCGTGATGGCATCCCATTCTTCTGCCCGCGCACTGGACCCCAATGTCAGCCGCAATCTGTGGGACGAGGAACTGTTGGCCATTCGTGACAATGGTGGTGTAGTGCATGCGGTTGCTTTTCGTTCCTATCTGGACTCGGAAAAACACGCACGTAACCGCGAAGCACTGGCTGCGCAGCGTACCGCAGCGGAAATTGCTGCAGTAGCACCGCCCGTCGACATTAAGGATTTTGTCGATCATATCGACTACATGGTCAATTTGATTGGCATTGATCATGTGGGCATCAGTTCTGACTTTGACGGTGGTGGCGGTATCGAAGGCTGGCAGGATGCGTCCGAGACTTTTAATGTCACACTGGAACTGGTGCGTCGTGGTTACAGTGAGCAGGAAATCGCCAAACTCTGGTCGGAGAATCTGTTCCGCGTTATGGATGAAGTGGCACAGGTAGCGCAGGAAATTCAGGCCGCTGAAGGTGTCTAAAATCCTTCTGTAACAGCCTCAGGCGAGAGCATCTTCAAGGCCGCCGGCTCTGAAGACTCTCGCGCTGATGGCGTCCAGTAATACTTCCCGGTTGCTGTAAACCAAGGTGAATTTTTCCGAAGCACGCGTAACACCGGTGTAGACCAGTTCGCGTGTCAGAATTGGGCTGCTCACTGGCGGCAGCACCAATGCGGTATGACGGAACTCCGAACCCTGGGATTTGTGAACTGTCATTGCAAAAACGGTTTCCACCTGTTGCAGGCGGCTGGGCAGAACCCAGCGGATGCCACTGCTGCGGGTTCTGTCTTCAAACGCTACCAGCAAGCGGTAGTGTCCTGGACGACGCAGGTCCGGATACGCCAGAGTAATACCAATATCTCCGTTCATCAGGCCCAGGTTGTAGTCATTTTTAACAACCATAACTGGGCGTCCGGCATACCATTCCGCCTCGGTGTCTGCGCTGCTGTCAAGCAGGCCATCGCGGGTCAGTATATGGCGTATACGCTGGTTCAGTTCTTCAACACCAAACTCACCTTTGCGCACCGCTGCCAGCAGCTGGAAGCCGGCGTGAGTGTCCAGTATGTCCGCCGCCCAACGGTCGTAGTCGTTATTGTCCGCGCTTGCAGGGGGCAGTTGCCTTATTTTATGCAGATAGGCGCCATAACCGCTGTGTTGATCACAGACCAACAATTCCAGGCGTGTATCGCGGGTGTTGGCCAGCATCAGGCTTTGCAGCTCTTTATAGCGGCCATCAAAAAGCTGTAACAGTTCCTGGTCATTATTGTTAACAGCCTTGGCGAGTGCACCGATGCCAGGAATACGGCCAAAACGGTGGCTGTAACGCAGCATACAAATGGCCTGATCCAGCGCACGACCGGCAACAGTTTGTGTAGCATCATGCAGTGATGATGGAATCTGCTGCGCGCAGACGTCGCCGATCCACTGAACGGTGTCGGTAGTGTAGGCACCTGTGTTGGCGCGTGCACACAGGCTGCCCAGAATTGCACCGGCTTCAACAGACGCCAGCTGGTCTTTGTCTCCAAGCAGAATCAAACGTGCATCCGGGGCCAACGCGTCCATGAGTTGGGCCATTAACTCAACATCCACCATTGATGCTTCATCAACAACGACTACATCTGCAGGCAGGGGATTGGCTGCATCGTGACGGAAAAATCGGCTGTTGCGCACCGGGCCAAGCAGACGATGTACGGTACTGACCTCGTGCGGGATGCCGCTGCGGTCTGGCAGCCGGTCAAGTTGCTGCTGTATTGAGGTACTCAGCCGTGCAGCTGCCTTTCCAGTAGGCGCCGCCAGTTTTATTCGCAGCGGCTCAGAGTCGCCCTGCAGTTTTTTTAGCACATACAGCAGGCGGATTACAGTAGTGGTTTTACCCGTGCCAGGTCCGCCAGTAATAACAGCCATCTGGCGCCTTGCTGCGAGAGCACAGGCAATTTTCTGCCAGTCACACTGCAGTAGTGCGAGCTCGTCAGCGGAAGCTGTCTCAGGTGTTGGCACATTGTATTGTGGGAATACTTCGGACAGCGCCTGTTGCAGGCGGCTTTTATCCAGAGCGACCAGCGTGTCAGTCCGTTGTTGTATAGCCTGTTGTAACCGGTTTTCGTATGACCATAAACGAGTCAGATACAGCCGGGCGTTGTGTGCATATTTAACCAGCACCATTGGTGTGTCTACGGCGGCCTCGGTTTCTGTGCCGATAACTGTTGTGCATACACGCGGGTCCTGTAGTGCGCTAATCCAGTCCTGCAGATTCAGTTGTGCCAACAACGCAGCAGGGGTGACAACGTCAGCGTTTAAGCTGTGTTCAGAGGGTAATAACAAGGCCTGATCCGGCGCGGACAGGCAATGCTCAAGATCGAGACACAGGTGACCATGACCGTTCTGATAACTGCACAGTGCAACACCCAGCAGCAGGAGGGGTGAAAGCTCTGTTTCCCCGTTATTAATTTCCTGATATAAAAAGCGCGCCAGGCCAAAATCGAGCCAGCGTATCCATCCGGCCTCGGCCCAGCTCTGCAGGCAGCTCAGCATACAATCAGGGCTACCCAGCACCTTGTGGATTTGCAGGGTTTTATCCCACATGCTGGCCCCCTGTTGTTCCTGTCAAAAACAGCTGATCCATGGCTTCGATAAAAGCGGCGGGCGGCTTGTCAAATACGATGCCTTGCGAAGTTGACTGCCAACCGCGCAGGAAAAAATAAACGGCGCCACCCACATGATCATCGTAGTTGTACGTCGGCATGCGGCTGCGTAGCAAACGGTGTAATGCCAGCAGATAAATTGCATACTGAACATCATAACGTTTGCCCAGCACTTCCTGTGCCATCGCCTGCGCACTGTAGTGCTGATCCTGAGGTCCCAGGTAGTTGGATTTCCAGTCCGCTACGTAATAACAACCATCGTATTCAAAAACAAGGTCAATAAATCCCTTGATCATGCCGTTAAGTCTGGCTGGCTGCAGAGCAGGGCGCTTGTGTCCAGGCAGCAAATAGGTCTGGCACAAGGAGTCCAGTGTTGTTGTAATCAATGGGCGCGTTGCAAACAGAAACTCCAGCTCCGCCTGACAGGTCGCCAGATCTGTGAGCTGGATCGTTGTGTGTTCATCCAGCCTGAACGCGGTTTGCAAAAATCCGCTTAACCAGTCATCCAGGCGATCAACCTCGTCCTGCCAGCCCCTGATTTCACAGGTGGCACGAATCTGCTGCAGACGTGCGCTTGCATCGGTTGCTGCAAGCGTGAATCCTGTTTTGCAGGACCATTCCAGCAGATTATGCAGGAAGGTGCCTGGACCTGGGCCACGGTGAAAACCATGCAGTCCTGGATTGTTACGGCTGAATATTGTGGCAGCAACAATCTCGCCGGGCGCAATATCCAACACTTCTTCAGCTACCTGATCATCACTGGCTTGTTGCACGGCCGCGGTCATCGTGCCGGTTTTCAGGGCGGAGTAACTGGCTATCCACCACGGTTCTGCAGGGGGTCTTGCAGAAACCAGTGCCGGTTTAAATGAGCGGCCTGGCATGTTTGTATCTGCCTTGAAGTTTTCAATCTCAGGCGCCAGTTGATACACAATATCCGCGCAGTGACGCGAGAGCTGTTGCAGAGCCTCAGCAAAGGAGTTGCCTTCCAGGGTTTGTCCGCCATTTAACACATAACCCAGCGCTGTGAGATGCAGAATGGATTTGGCGCTGCGCCCCTGGCTCAGATTGCCAACACCCAGCCACAAGGCATGGCGCGCACGTGTTAATGCGACATAAAGCAGGCGCAAATCTTCAGCCAGACGTTCTTCGTCAGCACGGCTCCAGGCTTCTTCGTCACGTTTGTTGCCGGCCAGTTCCAGGCGGCGCTGTCCCGGTTGCTGATCGTCGACAATAATGACGGAGTCACGGTTGCCATCTACCGGTTTGCAGGTGCAGATAAATGGCAGGAACACCAATGGATATTCAAGGCCTTTGGATTTATGAATGGTGACAACACGAATCAGTTCTTCGTCACTTTCCAGGCGAATCACTTCTTCTTCATCGGGTTCACGAATCTGCTCTGCAAGGTAACGTATCAGTGCCTGTTCGCCGTCGAACTGAAGGCTGGCTTTTTGCAGGACTTCCGCCAGATGCAGCAGGTTGGTCAGGCGTCGTTCACCGTCAGGTTTTGGCATCAGCCGCTCTGGCAAATGGTAGTGCTGCATCAACATTCGCAGCATGGGTAATACACCGCGCTGATGCCAGCAGCGGTTTAGTGCACGGAACAGCTGCGTCTGTTCTTCCCATAACAGTTCGTCTTCGGCCAGCAGCTTCAGAGCAGGCAATGGCAGATCCAGGGACTCTGTGGCCATGGCGGCGCGTACTTTCTGCTCATCACCAGGTTCGGCACAGGCGCGCAACCAGCGCAGCATGTCGCTTGCTTCCAGTGAGCAAAAAACAGATTCCCGGTCTGACAAATACACACTGGGCAGACGGTGATTGAACAGGGCGGTGCGTATGGCATCGGCTTCAATGCGGTCACGCACCAGAATGGCAATGTCGCCGGGTTTTAGACTGCGAAAACCGGTGTCATCCTCAAAACCGTTGCGCGCCTCGGTATTGCACAACAGACGCGCAATATAACTGGCACAACGCCGGGCCATCTCACTGATATAAAGTTTGCTGGCAATAGTCTCACTACCTGCATCTGCTGGAATCAGGTGCCACAGATTCATTGCGGGCGCAGTACTGCCTTCTATCAAGAGCTGTTCAGAGCGGCCGCTTGCTGCCACTGGCAGGAACGGCAGGGGGTTATTGTTAGCGCCGGAGCGAAAACGGAACGCGCCCTGAGGCCAGTTTTCAGCCTGTAAAAACAGATGATTAACAGCATTGACCAGTGCATTGCTGGAGCGATAGTTAGTCCCCAGATTGTAGTGGCGTTCCGCGGTAGCTGTGCGCGCTTGCAGATACGTATGAATATCTGCATGACGGAACGAATAAATTGCCTGTTTGGGGTCGCCGATCATTATCAGCGTATGTGAGTGCGTATTTTCATCACTGCTGGCAATGCGGTATATGCGATCAAAAATCCGGTACTGCAGTGGGTCGGTGTCCTGAAACTCGTCGATCATTGCGACCGGGAACTGCGCACGAATACGCGCTGCCAGCTGTTCTCCGCGAGGTCCATACAGCGCCTTGTCCAGTTGCAGCAGCAGATCATCAAATCCAAGTTCGGCTTTTTGTTGCAGACGTTGCGCCAGAGCCTGCTCAAGCCAGGCGCAGGCGTGTGCCTGCACAGTGGCGCGGACATTAACCGACTCAGAATTTTCAATTTCAGATTCATGTGCACATAACTGCTGAATGGCCTGCAGTGCTAGATGTTGTGGCTGTTCTGCATCCAGTTTGCCATTTTTTTTCAGTTTCCACTGGCCCTGGGCAAAACGCTCAAGACGCTTTGGACGCTGGCCACCACCGCTCCATTTGCGCAGCTCCTGTTTCAGTTCGGCAAACTGCTCATCGGTTTTGGCTTCGGCGTAGCTTTGCAAGTTTAACAGCGGGCGACAGTGGTCCAGAATGGACTCCAGTTCATCAACCGCATCTGACCAGTGCTGCCGCGCCAGGTCTTCCAGTTCAGACAAGCGCTCCAGTTGCCGCGAGAAATCCTGCAGTGCCAAAGACAGATTATCTGCTGAGGCCAATGTCTGGCCCTTATAAGTCAGACGTGTCCCGCTTTTATTGAGCAGGGGTACAACGGCTTTTTTTAACGCATCCGGTGTTGGAAAACAACGCTGTACCAGTGCAGCAGCGGTATGACCCAATACATAAAAATGCTGACGCCAGTAATCACGGATCAGATCTGCCAGCACTTCACGGGTATTGGTAATCAGCTGTTGCTGGAAAAGGCTGCCACTGTCAAATGCGTGTTCACGCAACATGCGATAACACCAGCTGTGAATTGTGGACACGGCGGACTGGTCCATGGCTTGTGCAGCCAGTGTCAGACGCTGGGCACAAAGAGGCCACTCGTCAGTCGGGTAACTGTCACGCAACTGCAGTAAGGTATCGTCAAATTTATTGTTGTTGACAGAATCCTGGCTGAAACAGCGGGCAGCATCGGTCAGCCGCGCACGAATCCGGTCACGCAGTTCCTGTGTGGCTGCATCGGTGAATGTCACCACCAGAATCTCTTCCGGTGTCAGTGCACGGCTAAACGCATACTGATCACCGCCGTGCTGCAATACCAGGCGGGTATATAACAACGCAATCGTAAAGGTTTTGCCGGTGCCTGCGCTGGCTTCGATCAACTGGCTGCCTTTTAGCGGGAATCTTGCGATATCAAGTTTCATGAGATACCCGATACCTTTGCCAGTGGTCGACCATGCCGCTGTAGAGTTGTCGGCTGCTGTCTACAAAACCGGCATCCAGCAGCTGTTCAAAATCAGGCCATAAACGACGCAAAGCGTAATTGTCCTCAACTTCGCCATTGAGATAGTGGCCACCGAGATAGGCTTCCTGTGCGGTTTTCAGGGCTTGCTCACTGTCAGTGCTTGAAAGCAGGGCACAGCTGCTTTTGACGCAGGCGGGCAGCGGCGCCTGAAGATTCTCCAGCCACAGTTGCATCAGATTCTTTAGCTCAATACGCGCTGCAGCGGCAGGCAAGGGTTTTAATACCTCGTATGTATCTGGACCAATAATATATGTGCTGACTGGCCCTGCCAGTTGTGCAGCCAGGTGCGCTGGCCACAAACGTGCCAGGTAGTGCCATTTGATGCGAGCGCTGCGACCTTCCTTCCCGGCCCAAAGCTGACTGTAGATCAGTTCACAACGAACCGCGTTGAGGCCGTCGGCGCTGAGGTAGATATCGTTGATCTGGTCCTCCAGTTTCAGCTGTTCCGACAGAGTGATATCCACCGCCACCCGCTTGTGCCGGGGATGTTCAATGAGCAGCCGCTGCACAGCTTCCATGGCATCCAGCAGGCGTGATTTGATGTCGTGGTTATATAACTGCGAGAACGGCGGAACCGGCAAGCTGCCGCGTCTTTCTTCACGCTGTAGCAGCTGTTGCAACAGCTGGGCAATATCCGGCGATGTGTTGTTATTGTTATGTGCCAGCCGCAGCTGTTTCATGATTTCACTGATCAGGTTCTGCTGGTTCTGATAGCGTTGCAGTCCGTCCATCGCAAACACTTCATGGTCTTCGGTGGTGACCTCATCATCACTGAAACGAATGGCCAACGCACGCTGGAAATAAACCTCGGCCGGGACTTTTAACAAAGCTCTGAGATCCTGCAGTTGCAAGGTGAGTGCTTGCGCGCGTTCCACTGTTTTACTGCCCGCATCAGCGAGCAGGCCTAAGGCGTCAAAAGCCACAGTATTAGCCTGGTGTACACCCGCCCATTCGCTGGCGTAGGTTGCCAGTGATGAAGCAGGATCAAAATACTGCCGGCTGAAGGCTTGCAGCGGAAATTCCTGCGTGATGTTCTGCAATAACTCAGTGCCAAAAACTTCACGGATATGATCGCGCAGCTGCGCTACCAGCACTGAGGGCGGACGCACGCTGTTGTCGCGAATACTGCGACCACTCCAACTGATATACAGCGATTCCCGCGCGGACAGCAGCGCCTCCAGGAACAGATATCTGTCATCTTCGCGACGGGAGCGATCCCCGGGCCTGTAGTCATAACGCATCAGATCGAAGTCGCTGGCCGGCACCTGGCGCGGGTATTCACCATCATTCATGCCCAGCAGACAAATATGACGGAAAGGAATGGCCCGCATTGGCATCAAGGTAGCAAAGTTCACAGCACCGGCAAGAAAGCGCTGGGTCAGTTCCTGATCATCCAGTGCATCCATAACAAATTCACGCACAACATCAATGTGCAGGGTATCGTTGAATTCAGCTTGTTCAGCGGACTCGCGCCAGCGCTGCAAATGTTGTTCAACGCGTGCAATCAGCATCTGGTCCTGATCGTTGTCAGTGACAAAATAGTGCTGTAACAAAGCACTGATACGTTGAGTCCATTCTGTTGCCGACGCCGGTCTGCAGACAAGGCGCCAGGTGTCTGCCAGTTGCTGCAACAGGCGATCAAGTTTGCCTGCCAACGCGGCACTGAGGCCGCCAACTTCCTCATAAGCTTCGATGCCACGCCATTGTGCGTTACGCCCGCCAGCATAACCGAGCAGCATGCGTCTTAAACCGAAGTGCCAGGTGTTCTGCTCCAGAACATCATTGTCCAGCGCGGCAGGCAGACCCTGATCACGGCGGTGTTCTGCATTTAGTCCCCAGCGTATTCCAGCCGCTTCCACCCAGCGGTGCAGAAGCGGCTTTTCGTCATCATGGATATCAAATGCATTCAGCACAGCCGGCACATCCAGAAAATCCAGCAGCTCGCTGACGGCCTGGCGTGAGGAGGGCAGGCTTAGCAACAGGTTCAGCGCCAGATAAACCGGCGCCTGATGTCGTCGCCCCTGATCTGAAATCGTAAACGGGATAAAGCGGTTGTCATCGCGGCTGATGCGTCCGAACACTGCCTGAATTGCGGGGGCAAACGGATTGATGTCGGGCACCATGACCAGAACATCACGCGGTTGCAGGTCCGGATTTTTGTTAAACAGGTGCAACAGGTGATCCTGCAGAATTTCGACTTCCCGCTGTATGCTGTGGGCAATATAAAACCCAAGGGATGAATCCGCTACATCTGGCGCCTCTGCGCGCGCCTCGCTGACATTGCACAGCTGATAAATATCCGATTGCAGGCAGTTGAGAACCGAGGCTTGCGCAGGCTCTTCAAACACATCGATGTCCATCTGGCTGGCCTGGAACAGCGGTTCATACGCTGTGCGCTGGTTATGCTGTTCCAGCAGCTGCATGTAATCACGACCCTGTTTGCCCCATGCTGCCAGCAGCGGATGGCCACGCTGTACCAGTGAATTGTTGTCAATGATGATGTCAGCCCAGTAATGTGGACTTGGATTGTTCACACAAAGAATAACCTGTGTGCAGCGCGCCACAGCTGCCAGCACTTCCAGCGTCTGGCGTGGCAAGGACGACAGGCCAAAAACGATGACACGCCGGGGTAAAGCGGATGGTCGTGACGCCGCGTCAAGTGTCGCGCATTGGCGCAGAAAGTCATCGTGCACCTGAGCGCGGCCGCTGTTCTGTAGTTCATATGGAATATCCGCCAACAAACGTCGCCACAGCGCAGCTTGCCAGCGCTGATCAGCGGGCAAGTCTTCGTGCTGATTGTTGCGGGTGATGCGGTCAAGCGCCTGCGCCCAGTCATTAAGCCAGTCGGCGCGGTAAATCTGGTATTGATCGAGCAGATCCGCCAGTCTTTGCGCCAGTTGAAAGTGTTTGCGTCCGTTGTAGTCGCTGGCAAGATAATGCTGGAGCGGTGCAAATTCAGGGTCGTTAATCAAATCCGGCAACAGTCGCAGTAACCGCCAGATCAGCAGATCCTTGTCAAAGGGGGAGGTCTCGGGCAGTTCGCCCATTACAGCGCGGTAAGCTTGCCAGTGGAAGCGTCCAGGCAGACTGATTTTGATGGCAGCCGCGATGCCACAGCCTGACTGCAGTGGATTGTTGTCATCAACATCCGCCGCCAATGCCAGTTGTAGCCATTGTGCAATACCGTTGCTCTGTACCAGCACCACCTCGTTTTCCAGAGGTGCCAGCGGGTAGCGGTTGATCCATTGCACACAAAGTTGGCGCAGGTTTTCCAGTCGGTTGCTTTGCAGCACCATAAATCCCGGCTGGATCATGTTATGTGTCACTCTTGTTCCTTGTGCCAGCGCGTGTTTTGACGGTGTTGTTATCGCCCCAGGTTGTGCTGCTCAAAATCAAATGCGATGTTGATCAGTTCCATTTCGGAGAATGCCGACCCCATAAACGAAAGACCTACCGGCATCCCCTTGATGGTTCCAGCTGGAACGGTGATGTTTGGATAACCGGCGATTGCTGCCAGATTCGCACTGGAAACGTAATTGGCTGCTGACGGATTGTCACCTTTTATCAAGTCAATTTGCCACGCCGGTCCGTTGCTGGGTGCCAGCAACGCATCAAGTGACTCACTTTCCAGCAGCCCGTTAATCAGACCCTGACTGGAAGATTTGACGTAGCGCAGCGCCTGTAAGTACTCAGGGCTACTCAGATCACCGACCTGCTCTGCAGAAATCAAGATATCCTGACCAAAATGAGGCATCTCCTGATCTGCATTACGCTCGTTAAACTCTATCAATGCCGCCAGATTTTTATATGGGCCGCCACGGCTTTCCAGATACCGGTTCAGACCGAACTTGAATTCATGTAGCAGTACCTGGAATTCGACGCGCTGCAGATCATCAGGGATTTGCGGATAGACATCCACCAGAATGGCTCCAGCCGCGCGCATCAACTCAAGTTTCTGTTCTAGCAGAGCATCAACGTCGGCATTTTGACCACTCAGATGGCGCATCACACCAATACGTTTGCCTTGCAAACCACCGCGGGTCAACGCAAAGCGGTAGTCAGTGTAAGGCACATTATGCAGGCCGGTAATCGCATCACCGGGGTCAACACCCGTCATTACGGTCAGCATGGTAGCCGCATCAGTGACGGTACGTGCCATTGGGCCGGCTGTGTCCTGGCTGTGTGCAATTGGAATGATGCCATTGCGCGAGAGCAGTCCAACCGTGGGCTTGATTCCTACAATCGCGTTGTTGGCTGCCGGACAGATAATAGAACCGTTTGTTTCTGTGCCTACCGCCAGCACGGCAAGATCCGCTGCCAGTGCCACCGCCGAACCGGCGCTGGAGCCACAGGGCGAGGCTTGCATATCAAACGCATTCCGGGTTTGACCACCACGGGCGGACCAGCCGCTGGTCGCCTGGCGGGAACGGAAGTTGGCCCATTCACTGAGATTGGTTTTGCCCAGAATCACAGCGCCGGCTTCGCGCAGTTTCTGCACAATAAAGGCATCACGTTGAGGTTGGGGAGCTTCCAGCAGTGCCAGGCTGCCGGCCGTGGTTTTCATCGCATCCGCAGTATCGATGTTGTCCTTGAGCAGCACCGGTATACCGTGCAGCGGGGAGCGCACCTGGCCCTGAGTGCGTTCTGCATCAAGTGCGGCAGCAATCTCCAGCGCCTCCGGGTTGACCTCAATAATGGCATTAAGCTCCGGATTCAGTTGCTGGATGCGCTCCAGGTAATGTGATGTCAGGCGCACAGCATCCAGCTGGCCGGCTGACATGGCGGCCTGCAGGACTGAAACAACAGGGCGCTCCGGAATAGAGAGAACCTTGGGTGCAAAAATGACCGGGTTTTCAGAACTGATTTCTTCGTCACGGCCACTGCAAGCAGCCAGGGTGGCTACCAGGACGGAAATCACAAAAACTGATCTTGTCCGCTGCAGGTGATTCTTGTTACTACGCCGGGCAGTCGGCGCAAGTACTGATGAATTCATGGCAGAGAGTCCAATCTTCCTGGTTGGCGGCAAAGGTTATTCCGCAAAAGGGGCGGCTGTCGATGTGTTGCAGGTATTGTAGTCAAGAAAGGTGATCAAGTTCACGCCGGTTTTAACATTAATGGGCTAGCGGTGACATATCGTTGCGCAACTCACAGGATTCGCAACAATTTGTGGCAAAACGCTTGATGCAGAGAAAAGGCAGGGTTTGGGTAGGTAAAAAGCATGGACAAGCTCGGTCTGGAATGGCAGATTCGCAGATCATTAAAAAAACACCACAAGAAAAACCAATATTAATAACAGGAATGCAGTGTTGAAATCCCTCTACCCCCTTTCACTGGCGGGCATGATCAGCCTGATTATGTCTCAAACTGCGCTGGCCCAGACCGCGCCAGGCATCAACCCGAATCCCGGGGCACCGATGCCGCGAATTGGACGCGAGATGCGTCTGACCCTGCAACAGCTACCCGACAATATTGATATCAACCTCGACGGCCGTCTGGATGACGCAGTCTGGGCCCAGGTGGAACCGTTTGGTGGTATGGGTGTGGTTGAGCCGGAAACCCTGGTTCCTGCACCTTACGACACCCGCTTCCGTGTGTTCTATACCATGCGCGGTATCTATATCGGGGCATTTATGGAGCAGCCGCCGGAAACCCTGGTGCGCCGCATCACCGCCCGTGACAACCGCGATGTGACGCGAGACCGTATCACCTTCACGCTGGACACCTCAGGCGAAGGCCAGATGGGTTACTGGGTCAGTCTGGCGCTGGGTGATAACCAGCTGGATGGCACCATTTTGCCGGAACGCCAGTACAACAGTCAGTGGGATGGCGCCTGGAATGGTGCTACAGCGCAGACCGACGAGGGCTGGTCAGCCGAGTTTTTTATCCCTTGGGGCCAGCTGGCAATGCCGTATCAGGAAGGCAGCCGCCAGATTGGTCTGTACTCCGAGCGTATAGTGGCGCATTTGGACCAGAGCTGGGCATGGCCAACCATCGCCAAGTCTGACGCCATTTTTATGGGCAACTTCCCGTTGCTGGAGCTGCAGGGTGTAAACCCGCGTCAGCAATGGAGTCTGTTCCCGTCAATTGCCTCCACCTATGATGAGATCGACAGCGATTGGGAGCACCGCACCGGTGTGGACGTGTTCTGGCGGCCTTCATCCAACTTCCAGCTGACGGCTACACTGAATCCAGACTTTGGATCAGCCGAGGCGGATGATGTAGACGTTAACCTGACCGCCAGTGAAACCTTTTTCCCGGAAAAGCGCCTGTTTTTCCAGGAAGGCCAGGAGATTTTTAATACCTCTGCTCGTTCCAACAACAGCACTGGCAAACGTTTTACTATTCTGAACACGCGCCGTATCGGTGGAAGACCTCCGGCAATGAATGATCTGCCTCCGGGCGTCAGTCTGTCAGCGCGTGAACGCCTGCAGAACGCTGATCTGCTGGGTGCCGTCAAGGCAACCGGGCAATATGGTCGTATGCGTTACGGTATTCTGGCCGCCAGTGAAGATGACACACGCTTCGTAGGTTCCGATGGCAACCGTTACGAACAGAGCGGTCGCGATTTCACAGCGTTCCGCATGCTCTACGAAGATCAGGGCGGGGGTGCGGCCTACCGAGGGCTGGGTTATATCGGCACAATGGTGGCACACGACCAGTCAGATGCTGCGGTACACGCAATCGATTTTAAATACCTGACCCAGGGCGGAATCTGGAATTTTGACGGCCAGGTGGTCACCTCTGATTCAGACGCCAAAGGACAGGGTTATGGTGCGTTCACTGACATTATCTATACCCCGCGTGTAGGTTTTAAGCATACGCTGAACCTGACCTACATGGATGACACCATCGATATCAACGATTTTGGTTACCAGGATCGTAATAACGCCTGGGAGGCCTGGTATCGTTTTGAATATGTGAAGACCGGTTTTACACGTATTCGCGATATCCGTTTTAATCCGTTCCTGCGTTATGAAGAGAATCTGGATGGGGATCGCACCAACAATGCGTTGCCTGTGCTGTCCACCACAATTACGCTGAATAATCTGGATCGCCTCAATCTGAGCTTCCAGCATTTCCCCAAGCGTTATGACGATCTGAACAGCTTTGGTAACGGCAGTTTTGCGACGCGTGAGCGCACCAACTACAGCTTCAGCTATACCACCAATACCGCGGCTGCTGTCAGTTATAACGTGGGTGCTGGCCGCAGTACTGAATTTGCCGGCGGTTACAGCGAGTCCTATGATGCTGGTGTCACCTGGCGCCCAATGCCCAATTTCAGTATGAGCGCAACCGTCAAATATCAGGACAGGGATGGCTGGCTGCTGCATCAGAGCGGTCAGGATTTCACCACGTTCCAGACTGACCAGTGGGATACCTCCTTTAAAATGGAGTACTACATCTCTGCACACCAACAGCTGACCATGGGTCTGCAGTGGGTGGGTATCAAGGCCTTGGAAGATCGCTTTTTTATTCTGCCCAAGGATGCACCCACGCGTAACCGCGACCTGATTGAAGGTGCCAAGCCGCCAGGGCCGACCGACAGCTTCTCCATCTCCAACATGAACTTCCAGGTTCGTTATCGTTGGGAAATTGCGCCGCTGTCTGACCTGTTTGTGGTGTACTCACGTGCCGGCAACCAGCGTCGTAACATATTCAGCTTTGGCGACCAGTTCAACAATGTCTGGGAAGAACCACTGGACAGCAAACTGGTAATCAAACTGCGTTACCGCCTGGGTACTTGATTTTTCAGACCAGCTTCGCGAGCGCAATCAGCCCTCGCTCCAGCCGTGCGTCCCAGCGCACGGCGCAATTCAGCCGCAGGCAGTTACTGTACTTGCCTGCGGTTGAAAACATCACACCTGGCGCAAAACTGACGCCGGCATCCAGCGCAGCTTCCATCAGACTCAGTGTGTCCTGATCCCCGGGCAATTCCACCCACAATACAAACCCGCCTGCCGGCCTGCTCACGCGTGTTTCCGCTGGAAACAGCTGAATGATCCTGTCGGTCATGCGTGCCACCGCTTTGGAATACTCCAGCGCTGACGTTCGCAGGCAGCGCTCGTAATGGCCATGTTGCAGATAGTGTGCAAGCGCCAGTTGCGCCGGTGTGTTCACAGACAGGGTATTGATAAATTGCAGGTAGCTGGCTTTGTCATAGTGTGCACCTGGCACCAACCAACCGACTCGCATGCCAGCTGCCAGGGTTTTGGATGATGATGAACAGTAATAAACCAGTCCTTCTGTATCCCAGCGCTTGATCGGCGCCGGGCGGCGGCCATTAAACGGCAGGTCCCCGTAAATATCATCCTCTACCAGTGGCACTTTATGTTTGCTCAGACAACGCAGCAGCGCCTGTTTGCGTTCATCACTCATACAGACACCCAGCGGATTGGAGAAGTTGCTGACCAGAATGCAGGCCGCAACTGGCCAGCGCTCCAGCGCCATATCCAGCGCATCCACAGAAATGCCGGTGACCGGGTTTGTAGGGATTTCCAGGGCCTTTAGCCCCAACGATTCGATTACCTGCAGCAGGCCGTAATAGGTGGGCGACTCAACCGCAACCGTGTCGCCAGGGCGGGTGAGCATACGCAACGCAATTGCCATGGATTCCTGACAGCTGTTGGTAATCAGAATGTCATCTGCGGTGACCTGACATTGGTACCCCGCCAATCGCCGTGCCAGTTGGGCGCGCAGCTCGGGTGCTCCCGGAGGAAACTCATAACCCATACAGCGGCGGCGCTGTGTACGCAGTACATGGTGGTAGGCACGTTCCATCACCGCCACCGGCAGAAAGTCAGCATCCGGCACTGCTGCACCCAGATTGACGATGTCAGGATCGTTAACCGCCTGCAGCAGACGCAGCACACGTTCCTGGCCGGTGACCGCGCGCGGACGTGTGCTGGGTTGACCGGGGCGGGGGGCTGGACGTCGGGCAGGGGGCTGGCGCACAAAATAACCGGCGCGTGGTCTGGCTTCCAGCAAACCACGTTGTTCCAGTTCACGGCAGGCATTAACCGCCGTGGACACACTCACGCCATGTTGTTCACTGAGTTGGCGCACACCCGGCAAGCGCGAGCCGGTTTCATAGACGTTGTCCCTGATCAGGGTTTGCAGTCGGTCCGCCAGTTGCTGGTAAAGCATGGTTGCTCCTGTGTGCTCTGTGACGGGAAACAGTACAGATGCTGTAAATAAACACGCCACAGCGCCTGCAATTTGCAAACTGTATCGGTTCAATTTAAGAATCTTATATCTGTACTGCTCGGCATTGTCCACCGAAAATGTGCACCCTGGAAACAGGTCTTCTACGGAGCAGGCGATGGCGCTGGAGCAGTTAATTGCATTAATGGGTTTTGTGGTTGTAATGACGGGCACCCCGGGACCCAACAACATGATGTTGATAACCGCCGGGGCAAACTTCGGATTCCGGCGTTCAATTCCGCATATTCTGGGAATTACTGCTGGCTGCCAGATTCTGCTGCTGGCCGTTGCCGTCGGCTTGGGACAGCTGCTGGTACGCTTTCCAGCACTGAACCTGATACTAAAAGTATTGTGTGGCGGAGCCTTGTTGTATCTGACCTGGATGTTGGTCAAACCTGCGCTGATACGGCAAACAGTTCCAGCAGATGCCCCGGTGGTTAAACAAACTGTGACCCGGCCTTTGTCATTCTGGCAGGGCGCCTTGTTCCAGTGGGTAAATCCCAAAGCCTGGATGATGATGCTGACGGCTATTGCTACCTATACCCAGCCGCAGTCGTTGTGGAGCAACACCCTGATCATCTGTTTGATGTTTGTATTGTTGGGTACACCGGTGCTCAGCATTTGGAACCTGTTTGGTGCAAGTCTGCGAAATTTTCTGCAGAACCCCGCGCGTGCCAGGTTTTTTAATCTGCTGATGGGAGCATTATTGCTGGTATCAATGTATCCGCTGTTCCAATAGAAAAACACCCCGGTCCACTGATGCGGGCGCGCCCGCCGGGGCCGGGTATAACGGTGATCTGTGTGGCAATACGTTCCTTTAATGCGCTGACGTGAGAAATCACCCCAATCAGCTTACCTTGCTGCTGCAAACTGCCAAGTGTGTCCAGTGCCACATCCAGCGCGTCTTCATCCAGCGTGCCAAAACCTTCATCAAGAAACAGTGAATCTACCCGCACATTGCGGCTGGCCATGGCAGACAGTCCCAGGGCTAGTGCCAGACTGACAATAAAACTTTCACCACCGGACAGGTTGCGTGTGGAGCGTATTTCTCCTGCCTGATACTGATCAATAACGTTCAGATCCAGCGGTTGTTCGTTATCGCGTACCAGCAGATAACGCTCTGTCATTCTGGACAGCTGGACGTTGGCGTGCTGAATCATCAACTCAAATGTCAGACCTTGAGCAAAGTTACGGAATTTTTTTCCGTCGGCAGAACCTATCAGTTCATGCAACGCCGCCCAGCGCGCAAGTTCCAGTTTCTGCGCATCAATGCGTGTCGCCTGTTCACCTTGTTTTTCGCGTGCCTGACGATTGGCTTCAAGTTCCCGGCGTATTCCGCCTAACAATTCCCTTTGCTGGTCGGTGCGTTGCTGCTGTTCATCCAGACTGGCCTTTATTGTGTCCAGGCTGGCATCGGTCAGCGCCTGGTTTTTCAGAGAGTTCAGCTCAGTGTCCACTTGATGCAGAAGGGCGTTAAGGCGGGTGCCGGTTTGCTGAAGCTGATTGGCTTTTGCGCTTAGATGCTGACGCAATTCGTCAGGCAGCCGCGATGACAGATAATCCTGCTCGTTATTAAAATTGTGTCGTTGTAGCGAATGGCTGAATTCAATTTCCGCCTGCGCAATTTTTTCGCTGCAGGCCGCAATATTTTTTTGCAACTGAGAAATAGTTTGCTGTTTTTCGTGCAGCTGACGCGCGGACTGCTGCTGTGCTGATTGAGCCGACTGCAGTGAGTTTTCTGCGCTGGCCAATTCCTTTTCAAACGTTGTTTCCTGTTCTAGCGGATTATGCTCTCCGAGCAGTTGTCGGCGCTGCGCTGTTGTTTCCGCCAGACTGTTGGAACCGGTCTCCAACTCTGCAGAGAGCTGCTTTTGATCGGCATATAACCGGGTCAGACCCTCTTGCACTGTTTGCAATTGTGATTTGATGTTATTTGCAGCATTGATTTTGTGCTGCAGCTGGTTTTTTTGTTCAACGGCAGTTCTGAGTGTTTCTTCCAACGAAGCCAGCAGCGTTTGTTCCACCTCAATGGTATCCAGTGTAGTTTTAACTACCTGCAGTTGTTCCATTAGTTGTGTGCGCTGGTTATCCAGAGCCGTGTGATCAAGCGCATATTCCTGCGCCAGTTGCTGGATACGCTGCGTGCTCTGTTCAAGTTGTTGCTGCAAGCGTTGCTGCTGCGCATCATTCAAGGCACAGCGTTCCTGCAGTTGGCTTTGTTCAGTCAGTAAAGACTGTAACTGGCGCCTGCAGTCATCCAGCGTTTTTTCTGCTGACAAAATCTGCTGCGTGGTCTGATCAATATCCTGATCAGGGGCATGGATAGCCCACGGGTGTTCGGTTGCGCCGCATAAAGGACAATGTTCACCGTCTGTCAGTTGAGTACGTTGTGCTTCCATACTCAATACCAGATTTTCCAGCAGTAGTTGCTGACGTAACGAGGCAAGGGTTTTTTCATGTGCCTGGCTAAGGCTGTGCTGATGAGCAATTTTATCGGTCAGTTGCAGCAACTGGCTGGTCAGAAGTTCTTTGCCGGTCACCAGATCGTTGTGTTGCTGATGCAAGGTGTTTTGCGTCAGCTGCAACTCTACTATTTTATCCAGGGCACGCATTTGATGATCAATGGCATTGGCTTTCTCTCGCCAGTGTTTTATTGACAATCCCTGAAGCTGCGTTTGTATTTGCTCTTTTTGAGTTTCTACCGCCTGGGTTTTATTAATAAGATCGTGTTCAAAGCGGCTTAGCAGACTGCTGTCTGATTCGTCTGGCGTCTGGCGCTGCCGGTCCAGATCAATGCGTGTATCGGCCTGTGTACGCGCAAGTGCCTGTGCTCTGTGCTGTTGCTCCTCAATTTGCGTTTGCAGTGAGGAAAATTTTTCACGGCAGCTTAAAACCGACTTTTTCTGTTGGCTGATTTCGGTGTCAAGCTGTATGACCTGGCGCCAGATGGGGCGACGCTCAGCAAGATTTGCCGATAATCTGTCTCTGGCAGCCTGTGCCAGTTCACACTGTTTGAGATGATGTGCAGCCAACTGTTCAGCGGCGGGCAGTTGTTCACGGGTCTGCTGCAAGGAATTTTCATCATCACGCAGTGTCTGCCGCAGTGACAACAATGCACTGTAGTCAGCGGCCAGCTCCAGAGTGCGTTGTGCTTTGGCCAGTTGCCCCTGTTCCGGCTGAAAAGCGGCAAGCTGTTGCTGCCAATCATTGAGCTCAGTGTGCAGAGCAAGTTGTTTTGTCTCCAGCTCAATACATCGGCTTTTCCAGCTGTAAAGCGTCTGCTGCTGATGTAATTGCTTCAGCTGTTGTTCAAGTTCAGCGCTGCGATTGTTTTGCTCGTCCAGCAAGGCACTTTCCTGCTCAGGTGTCAGCAATGCCAGCCCGCGCAGTTCTGCTTCGAGTGTGTCCAGTGTGCTGGTTTCCTGACGATGGCGTTCATGCACACGTATGGAAATTTCAGAATAAATGCCTGTCCCGGTGATCTGTTCAAGAATGGGCGCGCGTTCATCCGCGTTGGCTTTCAGGAAAGCGGCAAAACCACCTTGGGCCAACATCATTGATTGTGTGAAGCGAACAAAATCCATTCCTGTCACAGTCACAATACGTTGTGCGACGGTACGGATCTGGTTATCTATTACCTGGCCAGTGTCGGCATTACTGATTTCGTGCCGTGGCGTTTGCAGATCACCATCGGGCTTTTTGCGCGCCTTGTGTTGTGACCAGTGACAGCGGAAATTTCCTTCCGGGGTAGAGAATGTCACTTCAGCAAAACATTCTCCGGTCTGACGCGTCATGATGTCGTTGCCGGATTTGTTGATACGCTCCAGTCGGGGTGTGCGGCCGTAGAGCGCCAGACATATAACATCAAGCAAGGTGGTTTTGCCTGCACCCGTTGGCCCGGTGATCGCAAAAATTCCGTCGGCACTGTAGGCTGGATCAGTAAAGTCCACGGCCCATTCACCGGCCAGTGAGTTGATGTTTTTAAAACGGATGCCCAGAATTCTCATGCTTCATCTGTCTCCAGCTGATGCAGAATTTCCTGATAGGCATGCAGCAGATCAACCTGTTGTGAATCGGGTATTTCGCGGGCTGACAGACAGCGCTGAAACACATCAATGGGGCTGAGGTCATCCAGTGTCTGACCAGGCATGTCGGCACTCAGGATGTTGGTGGTCTGACGCGAATGACGAATGCGCAGAATGGTCACCATCCCATTGCTGTTGTCAGCTGCGTTTTCCAGCTGTTCGCGTAGATCCGGAACAACGTCCTCGCCTGTATAAAGGATTTCCACCCACGTCTCGGTGCCTTCGCTGGCAATATGTGCCAAGTCGCTTACCAAGGCCTGCAGATTGCCTCGCAGCTGACGTAAACGCTGAAAACAGGGTACAGGCAACAATTCCAGACGTGGTTGTTGCTGTTCGAATTGCACAATACATACGGATTTTTGTTGTGTTGCTTCACCAAAACCCATGGGCAGCGGGGAGCCGCTGTAGCGAATGTGTTCGTTGCCACCCACGGCCTGAGGCACATGCAGGTGGCCCAGCGCAACGTAGTCCAGCATGGCAGGGAAAATATCGCTGCCAACATGTGCCAGTGATCCCACATACAGATCGCGCACACCGTCGTCTTCAGTGGTGCGGCCACCAGCGGTAAACAGATGGCCCATGCCCACAACCGGTACCTGTAACTGTAAGGACGGATCGAGTTGAGTATGGATTTGCCGGGCGTGTTCGCAAACCTCAGCATAATGGTTGCGAATACCGCTCAGGAGTTTCTGTTCTTTATCTTCGATGCTTTCGCCGGCTTCAACACTACGAATGTCACGGTCGCGCAAATAAGGTACCGCGCAGACAATCATTTCGGGTACACCGTCAGTACCACTTAAAACCAATACCTCGTCTGCTGCGTTATCCGTCATCGCTCCTACAATATGGACGTTTAACACTTTTAGCAGCGTAGCCGGGGCATTCAGGAAACTGGGTGAATCATGGTTGCCGCCAATAATGACTACATGCCGGCAACCTGTGTCGGCCACACGCGTCAGGAAACGATAGTACTGATGCTGGGCGCGGTTGCTGGGCGTTCCTGTATCAAAGACGTCGCCTGCGATCAGTAGTACATCAATGTTCTGTTGCTTCAGCGTAGCGACCATCCAGTCCAGCAGCTGTTCAAATTCCTCATAGCGGTTTTGTCCGTAGAGATGACGGCCCAGATGCCAGTCGGAGGTGTGTAAGACATGTAATGCCATGAGGCGCGTCCTTTTGCCGGAGCCGGATGAGTGCTAGCGGAACTCGATGTATTTTGCCAGTTCGCTGCGGATCGCTGCCAAGCTTTGCGCGGAATCGTAAACATCGGCTTGTGCCGCCTCATCCGCCATCATGAACATGGCCATAAACAGCGGCACATCACCGGCATTTTCATTCAGTACAAAAGGACGGTTTTGCGCAATGATCTGCTGCCATGCTGTACGCACGTCCCGCCAGAAGGCCAAGGTGTCCTGCCAGTATTGATCTCCGGCAGAAAAGTCGAAATCCCTGACGCGCTCATAACGTGCCACACCGATTTCTTTGGACAGGTACGGCATGTTGTCAGCGGGCACGCCAGGTTCTCTGAGCACCAGTTTGAGGTTCTCCTCTTCCTGTACCCATCCGGTAGGCGTAATGGTATGACGGTTGCTACCCACCAGCACATCATAGTCCTGGCGATAACTGGACTCGCGACGCGGCAGCGGGCGCCAGGTGGTATCACTCAACCAGCTGGAGACATTGCCCATGTGTTGCCACTGGCCAATCGCCGCATAACGCGGGGAATCGTCAACCTGATACACCGACTGCGCCCAATGTCCCTGGCGCTCTCCGGCAGAGAACTGGCTGTGGCCAAACTGGTCTTTCCCCTGAAACACCAGAATGCTGTCTTCTTCATACTGCCAGTCCTGACGCCAGTGTTTTTGCACCATGGGTTCGGACACCACACCATCCGGCCCAACGTACTGCATCACCATGATGTGCTGCAGGCTGATAAAGTTGCCGCGATCTTGCACCACATACACATATTCGGTGCCCCAGGAACGGTAGGGCGGTGCCGGTTCAAAGCCCGGTCTATAACCGGCGGTTTCCAGAAAATCGAAACTGACGCGGTAACCGCCCGCCATGGCGAGAATGGCGCGGCGGTCGCGCTCAAATGCGCTGATGCCCGCTTCCTGCAAGGCGTGCCAGGCCGCCGAGGGCTCGGTATCCAGTGTGAGCCCGGCACCCAGGCTGGTGCCGCCGCGAATTTCAAGACGGCAATCATTAATAAACTGCCAACTGAAGGTGAGCTGAGTGCCGTGCGCGCACGCCGGCTGGTTTGGCTGTTCCTGGCTCTGTTGGGCGCGGACAGGCATGCCAAACAGGCTGGTCAGCACCAGCACGACGGTCAGGGCTGTAACAGGGTGAGCAATCGGTGCCATCAAATCCTCCCGTTGGCGGTGTTGGCTGCAGGAAAAAAACATATCACATTTTGCTCAGCTGAGGCTCATGCTTCCCACCTCAGGTCCGGGGCACACTGCGGTTTCCTGACCCATACCGGGTCTTGTCCAACCACCTGTTCAGGAGCAGATCATGACACGATTGCCTTCTCACTCCGCCCCACAAACACCTGAGTTGTCCTCACCGCCACACCGTATCCGCTGGCGTCTGATTGGCTGGTCCATTCCGGTGGCTTTGCTGATGTTGCCGCTGATAGCCATGCAATTCACCGACGAGGTGGACTGGGATCTGCCGGATTTCATCATCATGGGCACATTGATGGGTATCGCGGGAGGAGGTATTGAGCTGGCGATGAAACTGAGCCAGAACATCCGATACCGGGTGGCTGCGGTGCTGGCCGTACTCGCCGGATTTGTGCTGATCTGGGTGAATCTGGCGGTGGGCATTATTGGTGATGATGACCTGCCGATGGACTTGCCGTACTTTGTGGTGATGATGGGCGGCTTGCTGGGGGCGGTCGGCAGCCGCTTTCGGGCGGCTGCCCTGGCGGTCACCTTGTACCTGATGGTGCTCGCGCTGGTGCTGATTGCGGTATGGGTAATTGTCAGCGGTTCTGCTGCCGCTCACACCTCAAACATTGATGTGATGGGCATCACCGGGTTTTTCTCGACACTGTTTCTGGTGCCAGCGATGTTGTTCCAGCAGGCGGCTCGCGATGAGCGCGAACAGGCGGCGCAACATCATGACTAAGCTGATTGCCAGGGTTGTGCTGACGGTTGGCATCCTGCTGTTGGTATTCATGATAGTCACCGAGGGAGAGCCCGGGGCGTTGCCGCTGCTGCTGGTGATTACGGGTGCGCTGGCAAGCTGGCGGACGCGCGGTGTTCGTCGATTGGACTGACGGCTATCCCTTGTTATGCTGCGCGGCATCAGCTTCACATCATTATTCAGGACAGGGCACCTGCATGGCCTCTGCTTATTTTCAGTTTGATCAGTTTTCCCTGCATCCCGAGGACCGACAGTTGCGCTGTTTGTCTGAGCCCGTAGAGCTGAATGCACGGTATTTTGATGCCCTGGCCCTGCTGGTTCACGAGCAGGGCAAGCTGGTGTCACGTGAGCGTTTTTTTGCCGAGGTCTGGGATGGCATTCCGGTCACTGACGAGGCGCTGACCCAGTGCATTAAAACTTTGCGCAAACAACTGGGTGACGATGCCACGCGGCCGCGTTTTATCGAAACCGTACCCAAACATGGTTACCGTTTTATTGCCGAGGTCAGCGTGCACGCTGAGGCCAGCGCGCCGGTGCCTGTTCATTCAGCGCCGGCACAGACACCGCCTGCTGACGAGTCGGTAACGATGCCACCATCGCTGTGGTCACCCCCGTTGTTGTCAACTACAGGCGCTGGCAGTGCCGGTGGCGCTGTTGCGGGTGTACTTGGCGCCTTGCTGCTGGGAGCGGGTGGACTGGTACAGGCGCAAACGGCAGGCATCGGCACGGTGTCCGCGTTGTTGGTGGTTATTTGTGTGTGCACAGCGATTGCCGTCATCGGTGCCAGCGGTGTGAGTTTTGCGCTCGCCGCCGCCCGGCGAGTCTCGGGAACCTCGCTGGCCAGTTGCCTGATTGGCAGCGCGCTCGGTGGCATGTTGACCGGCGCGGCTGGCCAGCTGATTGGCAGTGATGCCTTTAATCTGTTGCTTGGCCGTACCCCCGGGGACATCACCGGCGCTGCCGAAGGTTTTGTGGTGGGCGCCAGCATCGGTGGGGGTGTCTGGCTGGCGCAGCGTTACGCGCACACAGCAGCGCGTGCCCTGTTGCTGGGAGCAGCCTGCGGTGCGGGCGCCGGTTTGCTGATTATCCTCGCCGGTGGCGAGCTGATGGCCGGCAGTTTGCACGCGCTGGTGCAGAGTTTTCCAGACTCGCGCTTGCAGCTCGACAACCTCGGCGCGCTGCTGGGTGAGGGCGAGTTTGGGCCATGGACACGCACCCTCAGCGGCATGATTGAAGGCAGTTTGTTCGCCGCTTGTGTGGTGCTGGCGCTTTGGTGGCAGGGTAGTCCCGTCGGGAATAAATCCTCCAGTCCAGGCGTCAAAGCGTTGTAGACACTGTTTTTCGAATCACACTCAAGACGATGAGGATGAGATCATGAGCAGAGAAACCATCATGAATCAACATGGGAAGTCGTGGATACAACTGGCCGCTGGTGTGGTATTCGCGTCGGTGTTGTGCGGCACTGCGGCGGCGGCCGAAACCGCCGATGACTTGAGTCGCGATGCACGTGTAGCACTGCAGGAACTGTATGAGGCCAAACCAATCGCCAAGGATTTTGGTGATCGGGCCAAGGCCGTCATTGTATTCCCCAACATCGTAAAAGCCGGCCTGGTATTTGGCGGAGCCTATGGTGAGGGTGTATTGATCCAGGACGGACGCACCGATACTTACTACAACTCATTCACAGGTTCCTGGGGACTCCAGGCCGGCGCCCAATCCTACGGATATGCGCTGTTTCTGATGACTGATGAGGCCATTAACTGGCTCAACGAATCCAAAGGACTGGAAGTTGGCGTGGGGCCGACTGTGGTTGTCATGGATGAAGGCGCTGCAGCCAATGTATCAACCTCAACCATTCAGGATGATGTTTACGCCTTTGCCTTTAATCAGCAAGGCTTGATGGCGGGCATCAGCATTGAAGGTACCAAAATTACTGTTATTGAGCGTTAAGCTGACAGTAAGGTGCAAGGTAGTTCTGGGTCAGTTGTGGTAGCTTAGCCCAAAAACCACAGGGAATGCTGACCCATGAACCCTTCTCCCACCTCAAACTCTTCTCGTATCTCAAACCCTTCTCCCTGGTCCGATGACAACCTGGCGGTTTTGAACCGGCATGCTCACTTCCGTGTACGTGGGGAAGCCACTACGCGGCTGGAAACTTTTGTGGATGCAGCGTTTGCGTTTGCGCTCACCATGCTGGTGATTTCAGTGGACGATGTGCCGCGCAGTTATGATGAGTTTACTGACGCTTTGCGCACAATCCCTGCGTTTATAGCCAGTTTTTTTCAGGTCGTGATGTTTTGGTTGGGGCATCGTAACTGGAGTCAGCGTTATGGTCTGGAAGACAGGGTGGCGATTACACTGTCACTGATTCTGGTTTGTGGAATCCTTGTGATTGTATTTCCGCTGCGTGTGGTTTTTGGCGCTGCGTTTGGTTATTTCTCCGAAGGGTTGCTGCCGTATCCATTCCCGGTCGAGTGGGCGCAAATGCGCCAGGTGTTTGTGATTTATGGTTCAGGTTTTTGTGTAATGTGCAGCCTGATTGCACTGTTGTATATGCATGCGCTGTGCAGAAAAAAATGGTTGAACCTGGACGCTGCTGAAATTCTGGTGACACGCTCCAAAATTGTATTTTGGCTGATCCCGGCAGGAGCAGGACTGGGAGGTTTGTTGATGGCTTTGTTTGTGTCGGAGGAGTTGATTATTTTGGCTGGGCTGATTTATTGCCTGCTGTTTATTCTCCTGCCGGCGCATGCTGTGATCGAACGGCGGTATTTGAGAAAACTGGACCAGACGGCTGGCGTCTGATCCAGTTTTGTTCTGATGCGCTTACAGAGCCTGGATAGCTTCCACTTTCTGTTTTAACGCATCCAGCGCGCTCTGGGCGGCGCGCTGACGTTCACGTTCCTGTTCGACCAACTCTGCCGGCGCGTTGTTTACAAACTTCTCATTCGAGAGTTTGCCGTTAATGCCCTGCAGATTTTTCTCCAGCTTGCCGATTTCTTTTTCCAGGCGTGCCAGTTCCGCGTTTTTGTCGATCAGATCAGCCAGCGGCACCAGAATTTCCATGTCCTGATACAACTGCGTTGCGCTCACAGGTACCGCGTCGCCTTCTTTGAGAACTGTCAGGCTGGAAAGCTTGGACAGTTTCAGCAGGAATTGCAGATTCTCATTCAGTCGGCGCTGGTCTTCTGCAGTGACTTTATTGAGCAGGGCAGGGAAGGTTTTACCCGGCGCAATGTTCATTTCGCCACGAATGTTGCGAACGCCTACGATGACACCTTTTACCCAGTCAATGTCCGCTTCAGCAGCGGTGTTGACCAGACTCAGATCCGCCTGTGGGTAAGCCTGCAGCATGATGCTGGTGTTGGCAGTATCCACGCCCAGCAAGGTTGCAATTTTTTGCCAGATTTCTTCGGTGATAAATGGCATCAGCGGATGCAGCATGCGCAGACTGGTTTCCAGCACTGTTAGCAGGGTTAAACGTGCTGCACGCGCTTTCTCCGGTTGATTTTCCGCATCCCACAGAACCGGTTTGGACAACTCCACATACCAGTCGCAGTACTCATTCCAGAAGAAGTCGTAAATAACTTGTGAGATCAGGTCAAAACGGTAGCTGCCCATGTGCTCATGGACCTGGGCAACAGTTTGCTGCAGGCGCGACAGAATCCAGCGATCTGCCAGACTCAGATGTTTGTCGTCTTTTAACGCTGCAACGTCGGCTGCACTGAACTGAACGCCTTTGTCTTCGGTGTTCATAATCACGTAACGGGAAGCGTTCCAGATTTTGTTGCCAAAATTACGGAAACCTTCCATACGTCCCAGGTCAAACTTGATATCGCGACCGGTGGATGCCAACGAATAATAGGTGTAACGCAGCGCGTCGGTGCCGAATCCCGGAATGCCATCGGGGAATTCGTCACGGGTATTTTTCTCGATCTTTTTCTCGAGTTGCGGCTGCATCAGACCTTCGGTACGTTTTGCTACCAGGTCTTCCAGACCAATACCGTCGATCAAATCGATAGGGTCCAGCACGTTGCCTTTGGACTTGGACATCTTCTGGCCCTGACCATCACGGATCAGACCATGGATATAAACCTTTTTAAAAGGTACCTGACCCGTGAACTTCAGGGTCATCATCACCATACGTGCGACCCAGAAGAAAATGATGTCAAAACCTGTTACCAGCACATTGGTGGGGTGGAAGGTTTTTAAGGTTTCCAGATCATCTGGCCAGCCCAGCGTAGAGAAGGTCCACAATGCTGAGGAGAACCAGGTGTCGAGTACGTCTTCGTCTTGAGACAGGCTCAGATCTGCAGCCAGATTGTATTTGGCACGTACTTCCGCTTCATTGCGGCCAACATAAATGTTGCCGTCAGCGTCATACCAGGCCGGAATACGGTGACCCCACCACAATTGACGCGAAATACACCAGTCCTGAATGTCACGCATCCAGGCAAAATAGGTGTTTTCCCACTGTTTGGGCACAAATTCGATATCACCGTCTTCAACGGCTTTGATCGCCGGTTCTGCCAGTGATTTCACTGCCACATACCATTGATTGGTCAGGTAGGGTTCAATCACCGCGCCAGTACGGTCGCCACGTGGCACTTTTAATTTGTGCGGCTCAACTTTAACGAGTAAACCGGCCGCTTCCATGTCGGCAACAAGCTTTTTACGCGCATCAAAACGATCCAGACCACGGAATGACTCGGGGGCGTTGTCGTTGATAGCCGCGTCTATCGTGAAGATGTTGATCATCTCCAGGTTGTGACGTTTGCCAACTTCGTAGTCGTTAAAATCGTGTGCTGGCGTGATCTTGACGCAGCCGGTACCAAATTCGGGATCCACATAATCGTCGGCAATAATCTGAATGCGACGATGGCACAGGGGCAGGTCGACCCATTTGCCAATCAGCGATTTAAAGCGCGGATCTTCCGGGTTAACCGCCACGGCGGTATCACCGAGCAGGGTTTCCGGACGTGTGGTGGCGATGGTAATAAAATTATCACCGCTGTCGGTTTTGACACCATCAGCCAGCGGGTATTTGAAATACCAGAAAAAGCCGTCTTCTTCTTCCGACAGCACTTCCAGATCAGACACCGCCGTGTGCAGTTTGGGGTCCCAGTTCACCAGACGGTTGCCACGGTAAATCAGGCCTTCGTCGTACAGGCGCACAAACACTTCTTCCACAGCCGCGGACAAACCCGGATCCATGGTGAAGCGTTCACGCGACCAGTCAATCGAACCACCCAGACGACGGATCTGCTGGGTGATCATGCCACCGGATTCTTCTTTCCACTCCCAGACTTTTTCCAGGAATTTTTCGCGACCGAGCTCTTTGCGTTTGATGCCTTCGCGCTCCAGACGGCGCTCAACCACCATCTGTGTGGCAATACCGGCATGGTCCGTACCCACCTGCCAAAGCGTGTTGCGGCCCATCATGCGGTGATACCGGATCAGCGCATCCATGATCGCGTTCTGGAAACCATGGCCCATGTGCAGTCGACCCGTGACGTTCGGCGGGGGTATCACAATGCTGTAGGCTTCGCCTTCACCGGAAGGCGCAAAATAGTTGCGTGATTCCCACGTCTGGTACCAGTGACTTTCAATCTGCTGGGGCTGGTATGTCTTGTCCATGTTTAAAAAGCTCGGTAATGCCGCTGAAAAGGCCGCAAGTATACCTGATGCGGTTGCGATGTTCACAGTTGCTAGGCCGCCCGAGAGGCCCCGCAGAGTTATGATCTTTACAAAATCACGCCTGCACAGGCATGCTCGGCCTGGAACTGAATCTGTCCGGAGTTTGTTATGCCCCTGAGCCGACGTCATTTATTGCAGCGTGCGCTGCTGCTGGCCGCCACAACGGCCACGGCCTCGCGCAGCATGCCGCTGTGGTCACAGAGTGCCACGGCCAGCGCCAGTGACCGTATTGCCGAAATCATCCGCGAATACGCCGGGCAGGGCATTCATCGCACCGGAACCGATGTCGACAACCGCAGCGCCGAATGGATGCAAGAGCGCTTTGCCGCGCTGGGCATAGAAGCCCATCTGGACCCGCTGCCCATGTCGCGCGTTGAAATTGAAGAAGGGCGCCTGATAGCCCCAACGTTCACGCAGGAAGGCGTGCCTTTATACGATTGCGAGTACACCGACGGCGAAGGCGTCTCCAGCGTGCTGGTCGAAATAGGGTCAGCCCCTGTTACAGAGGACAGCATAGGCGTGGTGATGGTACCGCCGAGTACCTCCAGTCCGCAGCATACGTTGCTCGATCAGGCCCGCCGGCAGGGGCGATACAAGGCCTTGCTGGTAGTCAGCGACCTGAGTTATCCGCCCCAGGGCGCAGCGCTTATCAATGCAGAAGACTTTCTGAACCCGGTGGGGCCGCCCACCTTGCAGATTGGCCATGAACACTGGCAGCAGATTCAGGCGCTGATCCAGAATCAGCAGACTGTCACCGTTATTGCCCGTGCTCGGCGCATTGAAACCACAGCCTATAACGTCAGCGCGACCATCAAGGGCACACAACCCGGACTGCCGCCGTTGGTAGTGATGACGCCGCGCAGTGGCTGGTGGCAATGTGCATCCGAGCGTGGCGGCGGGATTGCAGCCTTCCTGGAAATTGCGCGGCTGTTTTCCATCGCCGCGCCCCCGCGCGATGTCATTTTTACCGCCAACACCGGCCACGAGCTGGGTCATACCGGTTTGGACCAGTTCCTGCACAACAATCCCACGCTGATCCGCGACGCCCGCGCCTGGGTGCATCTGGGTGCCAACTTCGCCGCCAAAGGCTCGGTGATCCGCGTGCAGTATTCGGATTATGAGAATGAAGAGCTGGCCGGGTTGGTGCTGGACGGGTTGCGACTGTCGCCAGCTATACAAACCCCAATTGGCACCCGCCCCTTGGGTGAGGCGCGTAATGTTTTTGATGGCGGCGGGCATTTTGTGTCGCTGCTCGGCAGCAACCCGCTGTTCCATCATCCGGATGATGTGTGGCCTGGTGCGGTGGATTTGGGGCAGACGGTGAGGTGGGTGCAGGGGTTTAGTGAGTTGGCGCGGCAGTTGGCGGTGGTGTAGTGGTTCAGATCTGAAAGTATTTTGGTGCTCATTGATGTCCGGTGCTAGTCTTTCGGCTGTTCTTGAGTCTGTAGTCGTGACTACGGTGGTCAACTAAGTCCGGGCGCCGGTACGGCTGGACGTCCGGGTAGCGGGCAGTGCTGGGAAGGGGCTTCTACGTACCATTCTGGCTTCGCTGTTTGAGAGACGAATAGACCTTTCCTTTCTCGCGTTTACCTACAGCAATTACGTACACAAACAGCTCGTCGTCAACAACTTCATACACCAGCCTGTAACCAGCAGATCGAAGTTTGATTTTATATACAGCTTCATAACCGCGTAGCTTGTCAGCGCGCACCCGTGGGTTTTCCAATCTCTCCGCGAGTTTCTTCTTGAATTGGCTTCTGACAGGTGGGCTCAGTTTTTCCCATTCCTTTAATGCAACAGGAAGAAAGCGCAGTCTATAGGTCATCCAATGACACCGTCACAGCCTTATCTTTGTCGCCACGACGCTCTTCAACAAGCTTTGATAATTCGTAGTCTTCGATCAGGTCCATCAGAGCCTCATAAGTTTCAGCCGGGATTAGATAGGCCGCCGGTTTATTATGGTTTAGCACAGCAATAGGCGAACCGCTTGCCTGAGTGATCAGGGCAGACGGGTTTTTCTTTAATTCTGAGATGCTTACGGAAAAATCTGCTAGTACAGGTCGCATAAGAGGCTCTATTTTGGTCTAAATTATGGTCTTATATTAGTCCAAGCGCCTGCAATGTGCCAAGGTTTGCTCTACGCAGAATTGACACGGCTGCCGAGAAGTCGGGGTAGAACCCCTGGGGCGTTTGAACGACAGAGTGCCAACCTCTGCGCTGATAAAACGATGCAATGCCAGACTGCGCTCGTAACCAGCAGCTGCCAGTTGCCCGAAAGCGCTCATGGCGCACGCGCCAGGATCCACTGACCGATGTCTGGAAGCCGATTGTGCTGCCACTGCTGAACCAGATCCCGGATCTACCAGCGGTCGATATCTTTGACCATCTGTGCGAGTTTCATGCGGACAAGTTCGACACCCGTGCGCCAGAATGGTAAGTGTCAACCAGCCATTCAGAAGATGTGTGGCCGGATGCGGTGGGTGCAGGGGTTTAGTGGATGCCGTGGTGATTATTTTTGGGGATCCTGTTTTGGCAGCTTATGCAGTATTTCGTCGAAGTCCGATCTGTACAAACGATCCTGCACAACCCTGAATTTTTCAAATTCCGCCAACGCAAATGCCTTGGCGACTTCCGCTGTGACCTTGCCTGAGTTATCCAGAATATCCTGCTCATTAAACTGCAAAAACGCGTCCAGCTTTGTGGACCAGTCTTCCATGGTCATGGGGATTTTTCGCAAAGCCATGTTTTCCGCATAGTCCAGATACATCGTGACAATGCGCGCCAAAGCGGCGAGTTCTTCCTGATTCAGGTAGTTTTTGGCGACCACAACGTCTGTCCGCAATATTTTCCCGTCAGGTGCTTTTTCCCAATGGGTCAAACCCATGTGATCTTTGTCAGCATTGGCTCGCGCCATCACCAGCTCTGCCGCCGTACTGCCATGAATGGCGTAGTGCAGTTTGTTTTGTACTTTGGCAAAAAATTGCTGGGTCAGTTCGGCATCTTTTTTGTAATCCAGGCTGGTGGCGTAGATATCGGTGATCTTCTGATAAAACCTGCGTTCGCTGGCGCGAATCTCGCGAATTTCTTCCAGCAGGCGCTCGAAATAGTCCACGCCCAGAAAACTTCCGTTTTCCAGCCGCTTTCGGTCGAGGACAAACCCCTTTAGTGCAAACTCGCGCAGAATGCCTGTGGCCCACTGACGGAATTGGGTAGCACGGGTGGAGTTGACCCGATAGCCTACTGAGATAATGGCGTCTAGGTTGTAGAACTGGGTGTTGTATTGTTTGCCGTCGGCGGCAGTTATTCGGAATTTCCTAATAACTGAATTCTCATCTAACTCTTTGGCACCAAAGATATTTTTAAGGTGCTCATTGATGGTCGGCACACTAACGTTAAACAGCTCCGCCATCAGCTTCTGAGTCAACCAGACGGTTTCATCTTCCACCCGAACCTCAATGCTGCCCTCGCCAGCCTGAGAAGTGAATATCAGGAACTCAGCGGTGCTGTTGCGGATTTGCAGAGATTGCGATGATTTTCCTTTGAGCATTGGTCAGTTCCTCCTTTGAACTTTATAGGTGGTTGATATGTTGACATCTATAACGAATTAGATAAGGAAATTTAAATTTCGTCCGCAGCGTGACTGCAACGATTTTTTACGCACCATCTTCTGGAAAATGAAGCAGCCTTTCAGAACGCCATATCCGAATCAGGCTGATGTCAGTTGTATTGCGCAAGTAAACAATGCGAAACGGTGCGTGAATAATTTCGCGAATATTTTCCTGATCGAACTCTGGCACTTTTCTTCCGGCATCAGGGTGGTCTGCCAGCATTTGCAACTTTCCCAGGATGGCGTCTACCAACCTTCGACCTGCATCGGGAACACCTTGCTCAAGATAATACAGCTGGATGTCCTGAAGATCCTGTAACGCGGAGCGCGCGATAACCAGCTTCACTTATACAGTACCCAGGACTTTCTGCGCTTCATCCAGCGAGATGGTATTTCCATCCCGGATGTCGGCAAGTCCTTTAGCCACTGCTTTTACGAATAGTAACTCTTCGGCGGTTTTTTCATAATCCTCAATGCTTTGTACAACCGCGACGCCTCTGCCCCGGCTGGTTAACAGGATGGGCCGATGCGTCTCATTCGTGCGCCCAACCACCTTGCCAGGGTTGACCTTCAAATCTGAAAGGGGGATCACATCCTCGGAAAATTTAACTTTCATTGCCATGCTCCGGTTATTAACAGGTCTATTAATAGCACCTGTTAAGAGGTGCTTTTGGGGAGCATAACGCCATTGAGTGGAAAAGTCTCCAGAGACCACGACAAGGTCCTTGATCGCAAACTGGTGCAATTGGGTTTAACTGGCTCAAGCGCTTATAGTCGACTGAATATCCCAGACATCTTCACCGAAGCTGCGCAACCAGCGCTTGAGTACGTCGCTGTCGACAACCGTTGCCGAGATGCGATAAAAATTTTCGTGTGATTCCACATGCTGATCTTCTGACAATCGCGCCTCCAACAGGTGATGACCGGCTTCGTGGCTGATGCTAAAAGTCAGACGGATACGTTGACCGTCACCAAAACCAAAACGCCCGTCATCGTCATACTTCGTCAAATCAAAATCCCTGGGTCGTTTGAACGACAGGGTGCCAGCCTCTGCGCTGATAAAACGATGCAATGCCAGACTGCGCTCGTTGTCATACCCCTCAAAGCGGCAGACCAGATATAAATGCACACCTTGCTGGGCGAGGCCCAGTGGCATAACGCGGGCCTCAGTGACTTTGCCAGCGGCGTTACGATACTCAATTTTTAACCACAAATTGTGATAAAGCGCATGGCTGATCTGCGTCACAATATCTGCGTCAATAGCGGGTGGCAGCAATGGCTGACTGACACTGACGACTCGTACCTTGCTCAGCCATTCCTTCTCCAGTGCAGCTTTACCCGTATTTTGCAGGTTGCTGCGCGCTTGTCTGAAATAACCGTCCATCGATTGCATCAGGCGTGAGGGGAGCAGGTGGCGCAACTGCTGTTCTGCCAATATCAACAACAGAGATTCATGCTGATTTAATCCCGGCAGCGACAGTCCTTTGGCTTTTTCTTTCCAGCGGTAACCAAACGGTTTGCTGCGATCGTCACATTCAATGTCGAAGTGTTCAGTGAGCTGCTTTAGCTGCCGTTGTATGCTGCGCAGATCGCGTTCATGACCAGCAGCTGCCAGTTGTCGCTGCAGCTCCGGGGCAGAGATTCTGGACTTTCTCGGAATACGATGCAGCAGTTCAATAATCAGGCGGACGTTCTCCATGCTTTCCTGTCTGTTAGCCACTGCAGCGACTCCTCATTTTTTAGTTTTCGCGCCCAACTCCGCCGCTCGCTGACGGGCATAATTCCACGCGGAAAAATTCACCATTTCCGGACCAACGATAAAAGGATCCTCTCCCATGGCTACATAGTGATCATACAGCTGATTCGCAGTCATGCCATCTTTATAAATGTCCTGCAAATAGCTATCAACGATGTCCCTGGCGCGCGCAAGCGCCTCCTCGGCGGTTTGATATTCACCTGCACAGGTGCGCGCACTTTTATCCATGTAATGGAAATTGTCATCCACCAGAACCTGAAATGTCTTGGCTTTGTTCTCATTTGATATCTTCTTCAATCTCTGGCGCCTCCGATCGTTTCAATTTGACAGATGTTCATTCTTACATTCTTAAGCGACACATCCCGTCGCTAAAGATCCTATACTGACTCCGAGATTGGCCCGGCGGTAGTCTCGGCTGACGTAGTGTCATAGCATCTAGAAGAGAGGCATAACAATGAACATTCTGTACATACATGGGTTTGGCTCCAAAGTTGACCCCGGCAGCGACAAGCAGATCGCCCTGCGCAAAATTGCCAATGTTATGGCCTTTGCGCCTGACTACACGCGCGGTTATCAAGCGGTACTTGCAGATGTTGAGCCCCTGGTGCGAGAGGCAGATTTGCTGATTGGCACCTCAATGGGTGGTTTTCTGGTATCACGCTTGTCAGAACAAACAGGTAAAAAATTTGTGGCAATCAATCCTGTCATCAATACCAGAGCAACCCTGTCCAAGTATATCGGCTCGCACTCAGATCACTATGGCAGACCATTTACCCTCGACCAGAAAACAGTTGATGAGTATCCAGATTTTGCAGCATCACCCAATGGCATGGTGTTGCTGGACATGGGTGACGAACTGATTGATTCGTTCGCGACACTAAAAGCCATCGGACATCAGATGCCGGTGCATACATTTGCCGGCGGAACACACCGGTTTTCGCATATTGATGAAGCGCTTCCGCTGATTGTTGGTTTTGTCACTGCGCCACAAGATCGTTAATAAAAGGAGTCTCATAACCATGAAGACAACTGAGACGCTCGTCCAAGCCCTCTCCGATATCTTGTATCACCTGGACCCTATGCGAACCTGTTGCAAAGAAAACGACTGTGTGGATGAATATGATCGAGTCGCCGCTGGAATTATTATGCGCATCGAATCATGCCAACCTGTTCGCACGGCCGTCCTGGAAGAATTTCATTACTGGTTTGAAATGGCGCCCCGCGATGAGACCATGACAGTCATCTGTCAGTGGCTGGAATCTGCTTCAGCCTCACTCAGCAATGCCTGAGTTTTAGTTAACACTTGGTTCCCGCCTATATTCCTAAGGTAATGGAATGGTCTTATTTTTGTGCATCAGTCGCGCTTCGCTACGCGCAGGTGCAACCTCGCTGTATTCGATACGACCATCGGGATAGATGATCAAGACCTTGCCTGGCTCAAGCTTGCACACGTAGTGGCTAATGTTGCCCCAGATCGCTGCTTTCCCATCGTTGTCCTGATAGTGTCGACGGACAAATTGAACCAGCATTTGCACCTGCTTGTCAGGCCTGGCAGCGTAGTAGTTAGCTAAGTCTGCCTCATCTAACCTCAGGTGACGGAAATGCTCACATACTGCCAGTGCAAAAATGGGCTGAGTGGTACGTTTAAAGCGTGTGTCGACAAAAATTTCGGGTTGATACAACTGTTTATGTTCTTTGTTCATCAGCTCACCCACACAAAATGATCCGGCGTCAGGGTACTCTCACCCTGCCAACGATAGGCGACCAGTTTGCCGTGTTGATTGTTGGCGTCCACATGCTCATTGGCCACACTGTAGTCCAGGCAGGCGATGTGGGAGGTTAATGGCTGCGGCTTTTCAGCCTGCAGCCAGTAATGTCCCAGAAACAGCGGCTTTTTGCCGTCGTATCCCGGCAGCAGGTCTGCAGGTGGGCTGCTCTCCGGCAGTGAACTCAGGGCCTCTGGAGGCAGGATGGCGGTGTCCCTGTAGCTGTTTATGCCAGATTGCCACCATCGGCTGCGAATATGGTGTCTCGGGATATTGTCCTTGTCCAAAAAGCTGTAGCCCGCAGGCAGTGGAATCTCCAGGCCCTTCAACACGATCTCGACGGCTTCATACACCTCATCTCCCTTGCGCGTGGCATGCAGCCAGCCATCGTCTGTGAGGCAGTTTTTTGTGTCCAGAAAGTGTTTCAATTTTTGTATGGACGGCTCATGCCAGCAAGCATGGACAACGCGCAATTCGGGCAGGTCCAGGTACAAAGGCAAAGTCCTGAACCAGGACACAATCTCCTGATGGTGACCACTGCCTTCGGTGACGGCTGACAGAAACGCCTTATGCTGTTTGGTGTTCTTGGCAGAGTGAGGTCGCAGAAATTCGCCCGGACGGCCGGGGTCGGGGGTGGCGTAGGCCACTGCATTGAATTCGTGGTTGCCCATAACCGCCAGTGCAGACCCGCTTGTCACCATAGACTTGGCGATTCTCACCGTTTCCAACTGATGCGGCCCTCTATCGACAAAGTCTCCCAAAAAAATGACCTGACGCGTGGGATGCGACCAGACACCCAGTTGCTCTTGGTAACCCAATTTTGTCAGCAGTGCTTTCAAGTGGTCCGCGTAGCCGTGAATGTCGCCAATCAGGTCGTACATACTGCCTCCGTTTTATTTGATATCCAGTACAGTATCTCTGGTGATGCGACAGAGCGTGTCGTGTGTAGAATCAGCTATTGCGTTGATCTTGACTCGTAGGGTAATCAGCCCAATTTTTAAATGATGGCAAATTCGCCATGCCACGGGAGCGCAGGAACGCGATTTCCATTTTTAGGAAAAACCCCATTGCTTACAGTGCTGTTGCGGATTTGCAGAGATTGCGATGATTTTCCTTTGGGCATTGGTGAGTTCCTCCTTTGAACTTTAGAGGTGGTTGATGTGCTGATTGATGGCTAGTTGCGGGCCAGATCACGCCATTTTTCAGGCGCTTGCTTAGGGTGAAAAACAGCAAGAATAAGAACGAACTCAGTTTCATCACGGTAAAGTATGCCGTGTGGAAAAGTCTCCAGAGGCCACCGACGAATTTCATTTTCTACGGCTTGCATCGCCAGAGGCTGACTTGCGACAGACCTGATTGCGCCTTCCACAGCAATCTGAAAACGCTGCGCTAACTCAGGGCTAATCCTGCGATAGAAATCCTTTGCTTGCCTGACATCCTGCATTGCGGACTGCAGGAAACGAACAGGCTTCAACGATCATCAACCTTGAGCTTGGCAAATACTTCATTAGCAGGTATCGACTGCTCATTGCCATTGAGATATGCCTGATACCGTCCATTTGCTTCGGCAATCCAAGCCTTCTCTACTTGCTGGGGGTCCATCCATTGCCTTTCCTCGATGCTTTCCAAAAGGTGTATCGCCAGCCGAACCCTCTCGTCCCTTGGGAGGGAAAGTGCTTCTGATTCAATGCGTTGTGCTGAAGTGGCCATTGCAAGGTCCTCGGTTGAATTAGGGCTTACTGTACTATTGTAGACCGTATAAATGAAGCCGCGCCTGATCTCGAGTCTGTAATAGTGGCGTTGATCTAAAAATTATCAATCGGCAATAACCAAAAGCCCTCGACGATGGTCTGCATGTCGGAGGTCTGGATAGGGGCATCGGGAATGCTTGCCTGCAGCACGTAGAGTTGGTGTGAACGTGCGGCGACAGCAGATATAACGTGATCAGGTTTATTTCGGCGGTAATACAGTAACAACTAAAGGCATATGATCACTCAAATGCAACCAGTCTGTTGATTTGCCAACGTTCAACGCACAGCTACCGACAAGATCCGCAGAAGCGAAAGCATAGTCAATGTGATACGGCTTGTTTAAATTACGTTGCAGGTAGAATGTCGGTGTCGTTTCAAGACCCTGCTGCTCGTTCTTAAGTTGGTGGTAAATGCTCTGAAGTCCGAGGCCAGTAAGTTCTGATATCACCTCGGTATGGCTCCACCAACGATCTGCTTTATCCCATATAGCATTGCTGTTCAGATCACCGATGATCATCGTTGAGCGGCCAGACAAATCTTTGCCGTGAATCTGAAGATATTTCCAAAGCTGACCGACATATCCAAACGCTTCTTTGTCGCTTCCTTTTGTCCAGACCGCTAATACCGTCAAATTGTTATTGACGGAAAATGGCAAAAATAGCTTCAGGTCGGATGTTGACCAGCGTGCGCTGGAATGAATTTCTGCTATTCCAGTGATGGCAAATTCGCCATGCCACGGGAGCGCAGAAACGCGATTTCCATTTTTAGGAAAAACTCCAATCCCTTTATTTCTGCTCGTTCCAATCCAGAGATAGTCGCCTGCCCAGTCAAGATAATGCTTCTTGTAGAACTGCGGATCTTCGCATTCCTGGATTACCAAAATATCGGCGTTCAGCGCGTCGATGTCAGGTAGTTTTTTGCGCAATGCGCCATTGCAATTCCAGGTCAGGATTTTCATGGTGAACTCGGTGCGCTAACGCCTACAACATGTATTGGTAAACTCTCAGCGTTTGACAACCCCTTTGATTGCTATACGGATTCTAGCTCTTTGAGACTTTTGTTTTGTTGATTTTTCCATGCCGTTAAACCATTTGCTTGACCGCCGTGTATGACGGCTGCTGCTGCGCTTGGGCTTGAAAATTCTACATCTTTTGCAAATTGAAGATGATCGCCGTTTTCTACCAGGCTACCCTCAGCTTTGAGCTTGTCACGAAGCGTAGTAGACCATGGATATCTGGTTGATGAGTCTCTGGGTTTAAGAACTGCTTGTGAACCACTTAGTACAACAATACCGTTGGGTGTGAGATAGCCAGTTGCTTTTAAGCCCTTTATCTCGCATGACAAAAGCTCACGTGAAGTTTCTCTTTCGGTGTTGGAAACAGGCGGAATGAGAAGCTCTACGCCAAGTGGTGGTAAAAGTTGCTGCAATTTTTCAAGAAAAACTTCCATTTCTTCTCGGTCTGATTCGGGTAGCTTTGCGCCACTACCCTGACTGTTTTTGAGAATGGCTCGGCCCGCATTTTTTGCAATTTCTATGAGACGACCTTCACAGTACCTTATGTGCGCCTTTGTGAGGTTTTCATCTTTGCTAATGAAGAATACGATTTGGTTCCAGAAATCCTTTTCGAGGTGGTTTTTAACGCGATCTTTAATTGATTCTGCTTCTCCAATATAAAGTGCTGGGTTTCCTGTCTCTGGATCATTGCCTGTTAAGAAATAAACACCCGAATTACTGGATTCTGAACGAGCTAAAACACCATCAAATTCACTTCGTGGTCCGGCAACTGCTTTTCCAGTCCAGTTCGATAGCTCGGCTGTGCGTAATCGCTTTGGATCACCGTGCGCCAAAAAGATCTTGATAGTTGCACTTGCCATGATTTAATCCGTATAACGCCGCCAACACGCGCAGCTTTGCAGTGGAGGCGAAGCCGTAACGCAAAAGTTGTCGCAGTGCTTGGCCTTGTTAAGGGGTGTACTTTGCTGCATTATTTGGCACTAGTCACTTTGTCTGTTTTGGTAGATGCGATGAATACAGCCCAACTTGAAAGTATCATGAGCGCCGCAATGACCCTGCCTGAGCGCGAGCGGGCCAAACTTGCACGTGATTTGGTAGCAAGCTTGGATGGTCCTGCCGATATTAGCGTTGCTGAGGCTTGGGACACCGAAATTTGCCGTAGAATCAATGATATTGAATCTGGAAAGACTGAGCTTTTGGACGCAGATGAAGCCATTGCACGTGCAAGGTCTCGGATAAGGAGCTGATTTTGAAGGTAAAGGTTGGCACACAGGGAACCAAACCCACCGCTTGTACCAGTTATTGGCGAGGCCGCTAAGCTGGGAGTAAAAAGACTGGTTCTTCAACGATTCCCTTTCTCCATTGTGACCATAACAAACAGCCAAGTGATCACTGTTGTAGCGTTTGCACATCATTCCAGAAAGCCCGGCTACTGGCACGACCGAATCACCCCTTAGAATTCAGTCCGATAACTTCCTGGCTAGTTCCACTTTGGGGCAGCCATCAAACCGACCGCCCCCTGACCCCGACTTACGCCTTCTGCCGACGCAAATACTCCACCAGCAACGGTACCGGCCGTCCAGTCGCACCTTTCGCCGCGCCCGACAACCAAGCCGTGCCCGCGATATCCAGATGCGCCCAGTGGAACTTCTCGGTAAAGCGCGACAGGAAACACGCCGCGGTGATGGTGCCGCCTTTGGGGCCGCCGATATTGGCGATGTCGGCAAAATTGCTGTCCAGCAGCGCCTGATACTCTTCGTTCATCGGCAACTGCCAGGCGTGGTCCAGCGTGTGCTGGCTCAGCTCCAGCAGCTCTTTGGCCAGCGGCTCGTGGTTGCTCAGCAGCGCGGTGTTGACATCACCAAAGGTGGCGACGGCGGCGCCGGTCAGGGTGGCGACATCAATCACGGTGCGCGGCTTGAAGCGCTCGGCGTAGGTGAGGGCGTCACACAGCACCAGACGGCCTTCGGCGTCGGTGTTGAGGATTTCGATGGTTTTGCCGGACATGCTGGTGACCACATCACCGGGTTTGGTGGCCTGGCTGCCGGGCATGTTTTCGGCAGAGGCGATTACGGCCACCACGTTGATCGGCAGTGCCAGTTCGGCCACGGCATGCATGGTGCCGATGACGGAGGCGGCGCCGCACATGTCGAATTTCATCTCGTCCATGCCCAGACCGGGTTTGAGGCTGATGCCGCCGGTGTCAAAGGTGATGCCTTTGCCTACCAGGCAGTAGGGGCGGCTTTCAGCTTTGCTGCTGCCTTTGTACTCGATCACAATCAGGCGGGATTCTTCTTTGGAGCCACGGCCCACGGACAACAGGGAGCCCATGCCGAGTTTTTCCATCTGTTTTTCGCCCAGCACTTTGACCTTGACGGTTTTGTAGCGCGTGGCCAGCGCGGCCGCTTGTTCGCCGAGGTAGGTTGGGGTGCAAATGTTGCCGGGCAGGTTGCCGAGCTGGCGTGTGGTGCTCATGCCCGCGCTGATGGCTTCGCCGGCGCGGATGGCGTCTTCGGCCTGTTTGCGGGCCAGCTTCTCACCGGCCAGCAGGGAAACCGCCTTCAGGTGTAGCGGGTCGGCTTTTTTGCTCTTGGTGTGGTCGTAGCGGTACTGTGAGTTGCTGCATTCCAGCGTGAACTGGGTCACTGCCCAGTCGGGCTCGCGGTCTTTGAGCGTCAGCGCCGTCAGTGTCACCAGCGCGGAGCGGGCGCTGGTCTTGTTCAGTGCACCCAGCGCAGCGCGCACGGCTTTGCGGTAGCTTTTGGCGTCCAGCTTTGCGGCTTCGCCCACGCCCACCAGCAGCAGGCGCTCGACGTGGGCATGACCGGCTACGGGCACCAGCAGGGTATCGCCGGCCTTGCCTTTGATATCGCCGCTTTTAAACACGGCCTCTGCCAGCGCAGCGAGGGTCTGATCCAGCAGCGGCAGGGCCTCGGGCCCGGTTTTCTCGAATACGGCCAGCACCAGGCAGTCGGTTTTTTTATCCAGAGTCTTGCTGCTGTGAAGCTGATATTTCATAAAAATTCCCTGCAACGCGTCAAAATGATGAAATAAGTGGTCTTACGGAGACTGAGTCCCTGTAGGGACTTTCTTGAGGAGACCAGGGACCTCATGCTAGAGAAAGCAAGGCGGCAAGGCAATGGCGACAGCTGTCTGACGTCATCAAGTGTACTTTACAGGCTGTGGCGATTAAAATCCCGGCCTTCCAGGATCCTGCTTCAAAGGAGTAGTTATGGCACGCGTGAAAGTCAGTATGCCCGAAGAGTTTCTGTTCACCATGGAATACTCGGTGCGTTTCAGCGACCTTGATTATGCCAAGCACCTGAACAGTGTTGCGATGGTGCATATCCTGCACGAGGCGCGTTTGCAGTTCCTGGCCAGCCTGGGTCTGACTGAGGCCAATATTTTTGGTCTGGGTATGGTGGTCACCGACATGGCTATCGATTACCGCTCTGAATCCTTTGCCAAGGATGTGCTGGTGATTGAAGTGGGTGTTACCCGTTTTAACAAATATGGCTGTGATATCTGCTTTCAGATCACCAATTCCGCGCTTGAGCGTGTGGTCTGTAATGCCAAGCAGGGCGTGGTGTTTTTTGATTTTGATAAACACAAGATTGCACCCATCCCGCCTGCCTTTGTAAGTCTGGTCGGAGAAGGCGACTACTGAGGACCTCTTTATTGTGATTCTGCTCCGTTATTTTACCCGGCAGGTGTTTCAGGTGACTTTTGCGGTTTCCCTGATCCTGCTGGTGGTGTCTTTTACATCGCGTTTTCTGCAGTATCTGGCTGACGCGGTTGCGGGGCAGATGACTACCGATATCCTGCTGATGCTGATGGCCTACCGGCTGCCGGAATTCCTGCTGATTATTGTGCCGTTTGCATTTTTCCTGGCGGTATTGCTGGCTTATGGGCGTATGTACGCTGAAAACGAGCTGGTTGTGTTGCATGCCTGTGGTTTTAGTCGCAAAACCCTGTTGGGTATGACCATGAGTTTTGCGCTGGTGCTGACGCTGGGTCTGGCGGTGCTGAGTTTGTATGTAGCGCCGGCGGGGTTGCAGCAGACCGAGGCGCTGCGCGAGTCTCAAGATGAACTTACGGAAATTGACCTGATTGTTGCCGGGCAATTCCAGGAATTTGCGCGCGGAGCACGTGTCACCTATGCCGAGTCGATTTCTCAAACGGCTGTGGGGCGTCAGTTGAACAACGCTTTTGTAGTGCTGCGTGATCCGAATCCGCCAGAGGGGGAATCCGGTTTGCGCATGATGGTGGCTGAAATTGCACGGCCTGTGCTTGATGTTGAAACCGGTCGTCGTTTTATGCTGTTGGAAAATGGTTATTTCTACGATGGTACGCCGGGCAAAGCCGACTATGCGGTAACGGCGTTTGAAGAGCAGGGCATTTTGCTGCCGGATCAGGCCTCAATTGCTCCGGTTCTGGAAGAAAAGGCAATGCCAACACTGGCGCTGTTACGCTCGAATGAACCAGGTCATAGAGCTGAGCTGCAATGGCGAATTTCGGTGATTTTGCTGATTCCGGTACTGACATTAATTGCGGTGCCGCTGAGTCGGGTGGACCCACGTCAAGGCCGATTTGCGCGTCTGGTGCCGGCAGCACTGTTGTATGGTCTGTACTTTATGCTGCTGCAAGTGTCACGTGACGCCATGGAAGATGGTGATCTGCCTGCTGTAGTGGGTTTATGGTGGGTCCATTTGGTGTTTGCTGCCGGTGGTGTGTGGCTGTTTATGCGTGAACGTCCGCGACCCAAACGTGTTCGACCTGCTGCCGCCGGAGCTGTCTAAGATGCCGATGCTTGCCCGTTATCTTTCACGCACCGTGATCGGTGCCATGCTGGTTGTGCTGGGCGTAATCAGTGTGATCGATCTGGTATTTACCCTGGCCGACGAAATGGGACGTACCAACCGTTTTTATAGCGGAATGGATGCGCTGCTTTATGTATTAAGAACCTTCCCAACCAGTGTGTACGAGCTGCTGCCTTACGTTGCTCTCGGAGGTGCGCTGATAGGGCTGGGTGTGTTGGCCTCCAGTCAGGAACTGCTGATTATGCAGTCCTCCGGGATTCGCACCCCGGTGCTGGTGGGCTGGGTGATGTTGCCGGTGATTGGTGTCATGTTATTCAGTCTGGTGCTGGGCGAATGGATAGCACCTGGATTGCAACAACGCGCGCAGAGTGAACGCGCATTGATTATGAGTGGCGGACAGGCCATTCGCAGCGAAGATGGTGACTGGCGCAAAATTGGCAACGAGTTTATCCACGTCAACGCCATTGCACCTGGCGGCCGCGAGCTTTTTGGTATCACGGTGTTTGAACTGGACGACAGACGTCAGATGGTGCGCAGCAGTTTTGCCGAGCAAGGTGAATATGTGGACGACGTGGCACGTCCGCACTGGCGCCTGAGCAATGTCAATGAAACGCGTTTTACCACGGACCGTGTTTTTGCGCGCCACCATGATGTTTATGAGTGGCAGGTGGATATGTCACCGCAGCTGTTGAGTGTATTGCTGGTGCGCCCGGATCGGCAGTCCATCAGTGGTCTGTATCAGTTTGCGCGTTATTTTGATCGGGAAGGGTTGGATAGCAGCAGTTATTATCTGGCGTTCTGGAAGAAGTTGTTGCAGCCATTGGCGACGATGAGTCTGGTGTTGCTGGCGGTGTCGTTTGTATTTGGACCGCTGCGTGAGGCAACGATGGGTTACCGGGTGTTTATTGCGATTGCGATGGGGCTGGGTTTCACGATTATTCAGCGCACGATGGGGCCGGCTACCATTCTTTACGGGATCAGTCCGTTTGTGGCGACGTTGGCGCCGATTGTTTTGTGTGCGTTGATTGGGGCTTATTTGTTACGGCGCGTTTAGGGACTGTTCAGTGGATAAGCGGCGGGCGGAGGTATTACCCGCTGACCGGTCGCATCTTCCGCAAACGCACCCGGCGGGGCGGAACTCGACCTCGCCGTTGCACGGCTCGGGACTCGAACAGTCCTCCCGCTAATCGGGTTCATTTGCGGAAGATTAGCGCGACCTGATTGGTCCGCGGGTAATACCTCCGCCCGCCGCTCTTTGCTGACGATGCCATTCCTCTCTTCGCTTATTCTGCGAATACTTCTTTGCCATTTTGGGTCACATCATTAGTCTTGGATTACACGTTTTAATTTTGGAGATATTTATGAGCTTTCGTAATTTTTCTGCTGCTTTGTTGATGGTCGTTGCGTCTTCTGCCGGTGCGCAGCATGAGCTACATGGTGGTCAGCAGCATTCCATGAATCACGGCATGGGGCAGGGTATGCATCACATGCATATGATGGGACATGGGGCCCACTCAGCATCCTCGCAGCCTACTGAAGGCGGGCAGGCTGCGTTTGCTGCGATTCAGGAGATTGTGGCGTTGCTGGAAGCTGATCCTGATACAGATTGGTCGACGGTGAACATCGATGCACTGCGTGATCACCTGGTGGATATGAATCGTGTGATGCTGGATGCAAAAGCAGAACGTGAACTGATTGAAGGCGGTGTGCGTTACCGTGTCACGGGCGCAGGCGAGGTAGCTGCATCCATTAAGCGTATGGTGCCAGCTCACGCTCTTCAGGTCAGCGCAGACAGCAGCTGGCAAGCCAGCACGTCAGAAATCGCAGATGGCGTCACGTTGACCATTACCACCGCCGATGCCAACGAAATTGCCAAAATCCGCGCACTCGGTTTTGCCGGTTTTATGGTGCAGGGCAATCATCACCAGCCACATCATCTGATGATGTCAAAAGGCCAGATGGAACACGCACACCACCACTGAGTGATTGAGATCACATAGCAAGGGATTTCGTGTGGACACCACTGCGAAACCTGCACAGTCATCTCTATCGAAATACAGAAGATATTCTAAACGCGTGTAATGCAGCCCAATCCCCGCTATCCGAACGGGGTTTGCAGTTCGCAGAGCGGTGGGAGAGGGTAACGCGTGAGGGCCAATCAGGCCGCGTTTATCTTCCAGATGAGGGCCCGATCAGCGGGAGGACTGTTCGAGTCCCGAGCCGTGCAACGGCGAGGTCGAGTTCCGCCCCGCCGGGCCCTCATCTGGAAGATGCGGCCGGCCAGCACGCGTTATCCTCTCCCGCTGCTCTATTACTGTAGCCACGTGCCGAGTGCTTTTAGATAATCAGCACTTCGGCTCCTAAGCTACCGCTCAAGCCCGAGCATGCATCAACCGATTAATCATCCGCAGCGTAGCCTTGACCCCCGCCAACACCTGATTCGAATCAACCCCGCGCGTCTTCAGCTCCCGCTCCTCAACACTCCAGGTGATGATGCACTCCGTCAACGCGCTAATATTGCCACCGCGCGGAATATGAACCTCATAATCCAGCAGCGGTGGCATCTCAAATCCATGTTCAACCAGTATTTTACTGATGGCATCCGTAAAGGCAGCAAAACCACCATTACCTGATCCCGACGCGTGGAATTCCTCATCATTTAACAGCACACGAATACTCGCCGTGCTATCCACATCCAGACCGCTGGAAATGTAGCAATTCAGCAGCTCAAGGTAACGGTACTCACGGCTTTCCAGCACGTCAGCAATAATAAACGGCAGATCGTCCGCAGTGATGATCGCTTTGGAGTCGCCAAGTTTGACGATCTCTTGCAGCACTTTACGCTGATCTTCATCGGACAGCTCCAACCCGAGCTCTTCCAGATTATTCGCCAGCGAGGCCTTGCCGCTCATTTTGCCAAGCGCATAAGTACGCTTGCGCGCAAAACGCTCAGGGCGCAGCGCGGTAATGTACAAACCACCCTTGGAGTCGCCGTCGGCGTGAATGCCGGCGGTTTGTGTGAACACATCTGCACCAACAATTGGTGTGTTGGCAGCCACCCATTTGCCGGAGAAGTTCTCCACCATACGACTGATCATCGCAATACGGGTTTCATCAATCGACAGCTCCATATTGAGCTTGTCTTTAAGCACAACAGCCACTTCGGCCAAGGACGCATTACCGGCACGTTCACCCAGGCAGTTGATAGTGCAATGCACGGTATCAATACCGGCTTTGACGGCGGCCATGACGTTTGCGGTAGCCAGGCCATAGTCGTTGTGCGGGTGGAAATCAAAACGCTGATCCGGGAAGCGCGTCACCATGTCGTTGAGCGCGCTGTAGACATCGTCTGGTGTCATCACACCCAGTGTGTCGGGCAGCATAAAGTGGCCGATACCGATGTCTTTCACGCCTTCAATCAGGGCGAATACATAGTCCGGACTGTCCTTGTAACCGTTGGACCAGTCTTCCAGGTACATGTTGACGTGCAGACCGTTTTCCTGAGCATAGGCAACGGTGCGGCGGATATCCTGAATGTGTTCTTCCAGGGTGCGGCCAAGCTGTTCGCGGCAATGTTTTTCACTGCCTTTGGACAGCAGGTTGATCACTTTGCCGCCGGCATCGCGAATCCAGTTGACGCTGAGGGTGTGATCAACAAAACCAAGCACTTCGACCTTGTCCAGAAAACCTTCCTGCGCAGCCCACTCGTTGATGTCTTTAACAGCCTGTTTTTCACCTTCTGATACACGCGCAGATGCCACTTCAATGCGGTCAACCTTCAGGGCTTGCAGCAGAGCACGCGCAATCTGCAGCTTTTCTTTGGCGGCAAAGGAAACTCCCTGGGTCTGCTCACCGTCCCGAAGGGTGGTGTCGAGCAGTCGGATATGTCTGCGTTGCGTGTGTACGTTCATGCCAATTGCTATTCCTGAAGGTCTGTGATTTACACCGGGCCGGGATTCTAGCAGATACTGAAAGCGATCATAAGTTTCTGTTGGCTGCGATCAGTCTGCGTCGGGGCTTCAAGTTTGGGCAGCGAACGTCGATAATGCCGGTATGAAATCATCTTCCCGACATACCGGCTTTACCACACTGTTTGTGATTTTGTGCGCCCTGTACGCGCCTGGCCTGCTTGCCCAGGATCAAGTCGCTCAGGATCAAGTCGCTCAGGACCAGGCCGCCACTGAGTTGCCCGCCTCAATAAGCAAGCAGCCGTTAAAAGAAAGCCGCTTATGGTTGCCTCCTGCGCAGGCCAATCATCGTGAGGCGCTGGTCAGAGCCGCGCGTCAGGCCTTGCTGCACCAGAATTGCAGTGAAGTTTTGTACGGTGGCCTCAATGAGTTTCGCTCTGAGCGTGAAGGTACCTCGTTCACCATTTTGTGTATGCGTGATGGCCGCAGCACCTTTAACCAGGTGTTTTTTGAATCCGAGCTGATGACAGACGAGGATATTAGTGCGCGAACTGCAAGTGGTGCCGCCGAGCTCGAACGATTAAGATCACTGATGCAGCAGCCTGGTGCCCAGCCGGTGCAGCCGCCAACCACTCCAGAACAATCGGAAATCAGGATTGATGCCGGCTCAGCGCCGGTGCTGTTCTGAGTTTTTGCTGTTTACCGTATGGAACCCGCTGTATGTCCAAGATTCCTGTATTTCAAAAAGACGCCAATGGCAAAATTGTCCGGCGTGTAGTGCCTGATTCAGAGTTGTCCAGTTTGCCCAGAGCGGGCCTGTTGCGCCGTCTGGCCGCGTTGCTCTACGACATGTTTCTGGTGCTGTCGATCTGGTTTTTGTGTGAATACGTGCTGATGTTTACCTACGGCTTGTTTGCACCCAATACCTCTGAGCTGATCGACGGGCAGGTGTACACGCCGCCGCTGCTGTCAGCACTCACCTTTGTGATGATGGTCAGCACCGCTGTGTATTTTTATGTGTGGTTCTGGGTGCGCAGCGGTCAGACGCTGGGCATGATTGCCTGGCGTATCCGTTCGGTGAGTGTGCATAACTGCCCGATGAGCCTGAAACAGGCACTGATCAGATATGTGTTGGCGTGGCCAGCGTTCTGGTGTTTTGGATTGGGGTATTTGTACATGTACGCCAACAAGGATCGTGACGCCATGCATGAGAAATTCTCAGGCACCAAAACAGTGGTGTTGCCCAAGGACGCCCGGCCTTTTTAAGGGCCGGGGTCAATTTAGAGCCGGTGCTGAGAATTCAGGCCCAGGAATCAGGCCGGTACAGGCATCTTGCGCAGGGCTTCTACCACGCGGTCACCAAATGCCTGGGTATCAATCATTTTTACGCCGCTGCCTGGTTTGGACAGGTCTGGTGTTGAATAACCATCAGCGAAGACGCTCTGCATGGCATGCCAAACGTTTTTCGCTTCCTGATCCATACCAAAACTCATTTCCAGCATCATGGCCACAGAACCAATCATGGAATAAGGGTTGGCAATGTTTTTGCCAGCGATGTCGGGAGCAGAACCGTGTGACGGCTCGTAGTAAGCTTTTTCGTCACCCAGGCACGCTGACGGCATCAGGCCCAGTGAACCGAGGATTCCGCCGCCCTGGTCGCTGAGGATGTCACCAAACATGTTCTCCATCACCATGACGTCAAAACGGCCAGGGTTCAGGCACAGGTAAGTAGCGGCTGCATCCACCAGAATGTGCTCGATTTTCACTTCTGGATAATCTTTGCCCACTTCCTCAATAACTTCGTTCCACAGCACGCTGGATTTCAGCACGTTGCTTTTGTGGATGTTGTGCAGCACTTTTTTACGTTTCATCGCTGTTTCAAACGCGACTTTAGCAATGTTGCGAATCTGGTTTTCGTCGTATTCCAGCACTTCACGTACATAACGTACGCCTTCTGGCGTGGTGCCAGTTTCTTTTTCACCAAAATACAGGCCGCCCACCAATTCACGAATGATCATGATGTCGATGCCGTCACCAATGATCTCTGGTTTTAGTGGAGAGAAGTGTGCCAGACCTTTGGGCAGGAACACTGGACGGAAGTTGGCGTAGGTGTTGTAACGACGACGCAGTGGCAGCAAAGCACCACGCTCAGGTTGCATATCCACCGGGATCTTCTGTGAATCCGCGTGGCTCAGACCGATTGGGCCTTTCAGAATGGCATGCGCTTCATCACACACCTTTTTGGTTTGTTCCGGGAACGGATGACCGCATTCAAAGTACGCGCTGGCACCAAATGGTGTGTGAATCAGGTCAAAAGTGATGTTGTTGCGTTCGGCCACCAGATTCAGCACCTTGACGGCCTCTTTCATGATTTCCGGGCCAATGCCGTCACCGTCGAGCAAAGCAATTTTGTAATGGCTCATGCGTGATCCTGTTGTGTTTGATCAATAAAAAGAGGTAATGCGCCGGACAGGCGTCCAGCGCAGAAAGGCGCGTAATCTAGCACGATACGCGCGCAGTGAACAAGAAAGCGGGGGGTACAGGCAGACTTAGAACAGAGCCATTACCTGGCGGATCAAAATAACAGCCAGCACAACAACAATGACATAGGTGACTGTGTCGCTAACTTTTAAACCAAAAAATTTCTTGGGTTTGTCACTTTTGTTATTAGCCATCTGATGAACACCCTCCTTATGGGGCCGACTTATTTAGGGCTATCCTGTCCAGAATTATTAGTCAGATTATCAGCCGTGCAGTAAACGCCGGCATTCTGGCACAGGCGGGAACTCTTTGACTAGCACCAAATAGGGGGGTAAAACATTACAATATGTTCTACCAAGTCTTTCATATTGCTAAAGGATGACGCCATTGCCTGTTAAACCCAGCTATACACGACCATCATTGTTATTGGCAATAACGCTGCTTGCCGCCTGCTCAGAGCCAGACCTTGTTTCCAGGCAGGCATTACCTGAAGGGTTCTCACGTTTGTCAGAACTGGATGCCAGCATCCAGCAGGATATGCGTTATGTGGGTAACAATAATTTTATTGGTCGCCCTGTAGCCGGGTATCAGGCCGGCGAATGTATTCTTAGTACCGCCGCCGCTGAAGCGCTGGTGGAAGTACAACTGACCGTGCAGCAACTGGGCCTTTCTCTGAAAGTGTACGACTGTTACCGTCCGCAGCAGGCAGTTAACGATTTTATGCAATGGGCTGCTGATGCCAGTGATCAACGCATGCGCAGCAGCTACTATCCAACGGTTCCCAAATCTGAATTGTTCTCACGCGGTTATATTGCCGAACGCTCCGGACACAGTCGCGGTAGTACGGTAGACCTGACCCTGGTGCCAGCAGACTCGGTGATTCCAACGGATATTCCGCTGGGCCGGGAATATGATTGCCGTGCAAATGAGCTGATGCGTTATCCGGATAACAGCCTGGATATGGGTACCGGGTATGATTGTTTTGATGAGCTGTCACATACCGATAATTTGCTGGTTGGTGCAGATGTTTTGCGTAACCGCTTTTTATTGCGTGACCTGATGGAAGCAGCCGGTTTTACCAACTACGATCAGGAATGGTGGCATTACACACTGGACAACGAACCTTTTCCTGATCAGTATTTTGATTTTCCGGTGAACTAAGACAGTGGTTATGTTGTTGTCATGAATCCAGGACACAAGGATTTCTGGTTTCTGCCATTAGGGGGTTGTGGCGAAATCGGCATGAATCTCAATCTGTACGGTCACGCTGGCAAGTGGTTGATGGTGGACTGCGGCGTCACTTTTGAGAAAGTGCCGGGCAGCATTATCAATCGCGTGGAGATGGCCGACCCGCTGTTTATCAGCAGTCGCCAGCCGGCGCTGGTTGGCATTATTGCAACCCACGCGCACGAAGACCACATCGGCGCGCTGGCGCATCTGTGGGAGCAGTTCCGGTGTCCCATTTACACAACAGCCTTCACACGCGAAGTCTTGCAACAAAAATTCCGTCAGAAGGGGATGCCGGCTCCAATTGTCACCGTAGAACCTGATGAAGTTCTGACGCTGGAGCCGTTTATAATTCACTGGTTGCCCATCACACACTCCACTCCCGAAACTTCAGCACTGCTGATCAGTACAGCGGTGGGCAAGGTGCTACATACCGCAGACTGGAAACTTGATCCGGCGCCTATAGTGGGTGAAGCCCTGGACAGCAAACAGTTTGCTGCGCTGGCTCAGCAGAATATTAACGCTATTGTGTGCGACTCGACCAATGCCAATCACGCCGGCAGTTCAGCGTCCGAAGGAGAGCTGTTTGAGGCGCTGCTCGCTGCCGTGCGTAGCTCGAGCGGACGAGTGGTGCTGGCCTGTTTTGCCAGCAACATTGCGCGCCTGCAAACCCTGGGGTACGTGGCTCACGTCAGCGGACGCTATCTGGGGTTGTTGGGACGCTCACTGCATAACATGGTTTTATGTGCACGTACGGCCGGTTATCTGCAACAGAATTTTAATCCGGTTGTGAATGCTGATCTGGGTTGGTTGCAGCCGCAGGAGCTGATGTTGATTGCGACCGGAAGTCAGGGAGAAGCCAATGCTGCTTTACACCGGCTTGCCAACGACACTCACCCTGATGTGACGCTGGAGTCCGGTGACCATGTGATTTTTAGTGCCAGAACTATCCCGGGTAATGAGGAAGACGTGGAACGGTTGGTGAAAGCATTTGAGTCCAGAGGGATTCGTGTCACTCATGCTGATCACCAGGATAAAAACACAAAACCTTTACATGCTTCTGGTCATCCGTATGCGGACGAACTGATGCATATGTATCACTGGGTGAAACCCAATATTGCGATTCCTGTGCACGGTGAAGCAGAACATATGCGCTGCAATGCCGCGATAGCCAAAGCGGCGGGTGTGCCGTTTCAGTTGCGCGGAATGAACGGGGATCTGTTTGATGTGATTAACGCAAAGGTGAAACGTGGCGCTGCTCCAACCGGCCGTTTGTGGTTAGATGAAAAAAACGACCGGCTGGAGAAGGTGTTGCAGACAAAAAATTAAGCGGCAGGCAGCGCCTCAACCGTTTCAATCATACGGCGGCGCATGGCTTGGTCGGGCAGGCGCCCCAACATGCCACCGATGTTGTCTTCCATGTTGCTGGGTCTGCTAGTGGCTGGTGTCACTGCCGTAATGGCCGGGTTGCTGAGTACAAATTTCAGGAAAAACTGTCCCCAGGTGTGTGCATCAAATTCATGGGCATAGTCGGGTACCGGACGATCTCCGACACGGGCCCACAGACGGGTGCGTCCAAACGGCGCGTAATTTAATACTGCAATACCACGATCCTGAGCCAGTGGCAGAATCACTTCTTCTACGTCGCGGTTGTCGACGGCATAGTCGATGCCAATAAAATCCAGCTGCTCATTACGCATCACTTGAATCAGGCTGTTGTATTGATCAGGGAATGTTGTGGTAATGCCCATGTAGCGTATACGGCCTTGTTCCTTTAATTCGCGCAGCAGTGGTAATTGAACAGCCGGGTCTCCCATATTGTGGACCTGGATCAGATCAATGACAGATTTGCCAACTCGCTGGAAGGAGGTCTCCAGCTGCTGACGGGCAGCGGCTGGATCCGCACTGCCACCACGGCCGGCCACATTCAGTTTGGTTGCCCAGAACAATTGTTCGTGAATTCCCAGCTCCTGCACTATGCGGCCAGCGACTTCCTCAGAAGAACCATAACTGGGGGCCGTATCAAATACGCGGCCACCCAGTTCATGCATACGCGAAAGGACAGCGCGCAGCGCACTGATATCCTCACTGCGCGCTATCTGCGCGAACGTGGCAGAACTGCCCAGGCCCACAGCCGGAATTGATTCACCGCTGGAGGGAATGGCACGCGTAATAACCGGGGCCTGCTGGGCAAATGCCAGGAATCCCGGAGTGAATGTCAGTGCAGCACTTGCGCCCAGGGTGGCACCTATAAACTGGCGACGGCTCAGTCCCGCGCTCGGCAGGGAATCGCGTGTTCTGTCAGTCATCGTCAAAGTCCTCGTTATGATTATTGGCAAAAAGCAGACCGGATGAGTTTAACTACAGTTTCAGCTGTCTGACAATTATTCTCCTCGTTATACTGTGCCCGCCAAAAAACGCAATTACTCAACAGAACAGTGAACCAGCATGGCTAGTCAGATTCTGCAACACCGCTATTTGCAATGGGTTCTGAACCTGCTGGCAGTAGTTTATTTGTGGAGCATTTTTGTAATTCCCAACCGGCTGGACTGGTTGCTGTGGTGGTATCTTTTTTATCTGCCGTTGGAAGTGCCCGTTTTTGCCGCGCTGTTACTGGCACCCAGTCGTTGGCGCGGACCTCTAATGCTGATCTGCACGCTGGTGATTTCTGCCGGCCTTGTTTTCAGGCTGTCAGACATGGCGGCCTTTATGGTTTTTGGCCGACCGTTTAACCCGGTGCTGGATCTTTACCTGTTGCCATTTGGTTTTGATCTGTTACGCAGCAGTGTGGGTGTTGTCGCCGCGATATTGATATTTGCTGCACTGGCGCTGGTGCTTGTATTGATAGGGCTTGGCACCTGGCATGCACTCCGGCGCGTGCACAGACTTTTAAGCTCTGTTTCTGCGCGTACGGCTTACAGGGCTGTGGCTGCTCTAATGGTTTTATGGGTGATCACCTACAGCGCTGGGTGGAGCAAATCCTCTCGCTATTTTTTTGACCAGCTGCTGATGCATGGCAACAAGGTTGTGAGCAGTGTGCAAGAACTGCAGCAGTTTCGTGAAGCTATTTCCCAGGATCCGTATCACGATGTGGCCGCGGACAAGTTGTTCAGCGCACTGCGTAATAAGGATGTGTTGGTCATTTTTGTTGAGTCTTATGGGCGCGTGCTCATCGACAGTGAACGGTATCGCAATGTTGTGCGTCCGCAGCTAAGCCATGCCGCCGAGGTGTTGTCCCAGTCTGGTTATAACAGTGCCAGCGCTTTTATCGAATCGTCAACCATGGGTGGGCTGAGCTGGCTTGCTCATGCCAGTGCCATGTCAGGATTGTGGATAGACAGCCAGATGCGTTATGACGCCTTGATTCTGAGTCAGCGAGCGTCATTGATCAGTCTGTTTGCACGAGCCGGGTGGCGCACGGTAGGGGTGATGCCTGCTATTACCTACGCGTGGCCTGAAGGCCAATATTTTGGTTATGACCAGTTGTATGACGCACCGTCACTGGGTTACCAGGGCCTGCCATTTAACTATGTCACGATGCCTGATCAGTTCACGCTGGCGCAGTTCCAGCAGCGTGAGCGACGTGGCTCTGCTGCTGATGGTCAACGCAAACCGGTGATGGCAGAAATTGCCCTGATATCCTCGCACGCACCATGGACACCTATTCCGCAGCTGCTGAACTGGCAGATGATTAATGATGGCAGCGAGTTTAATCAGCAAGCCAGTTCCGGTTATCGACCAGATCAGGTGTGGTCCAATCTTGAGCTGTTAAAAAACCAGTATCGGGATTCGGTTGTGTATGTGATTAATACACTGGTGTCCTACGTGCTTGAATACGGCGACGAAGATCTGGTGGTGATGGTGCTGGGTGATCATCAACCGATGCCGCTGATTGCAGAGGGCGCCAGTGTGGCGGATGTGCTGGTACATATCATCAGTTCCGACCCGGATGTTATTGCGGCAATTGGCGATTGGCAGTGGACGCCGGGCATGTTGCCAGCGGCCGATGCGCCGTTATGGCGCATGGACTCAATACGCGAACGTCTGCTGCAAACCTTTTCACCGGATCTGTGAAGTTGTATTCGCTGGCAATGCCAGTACATCGGTATGACCGATAATACACAGTCCCTGTTTTGTGTGGGACAAGCGAAACCTTTTCCATTCATCCAGTGCGGCAGCTGAGAACCCGTATCCTTGCGAAACGGCGCCATGAATACCTTCTATCAAGCTATTCACCAGTTCGGCCTGAGATCCATCCAAATACCAAGGGCTGTCTGCGGTATGCACTGTATAACCTGCCGCTTCCAGATGCTGTTCTAAATACGCCGCCGCCTGCGGGCCAAGAGAGTGGCCCAGACCCTTGTCACGCAGCTGGTCCTTGTTGAAGGCTTCGAGTACCGCGTTGTCGAGCGGGTGGGGCGGTGACCACTGCGTCTGGCCATCGTAGTTGAGTGCGGCATAAAAGGCGCAGTTGTGATCCTGCAGCCTGTTGATCAGCGCATCAATAATTGGGGCCGACACCAGGTCAAACAGCGCAGATGCCGTCAGCAATCGAATTCCACCAAGCGGCAGTTCGCCCACATTGCCAAGATCAGCTTCGTGATCTTCTATAGCTTCTTGCTGCGCATGCCTGCGCAGAGCTTCGTTCAGAAGCAGAGGGTCATTATCCACCAGGCGCCAGATGCATCCTTTTGCGCCGAGTGCGGTGAGCGCGCGCAGATTTGAACCCGTGCCTGATCCCAGATCTACAATGACCGGCGTGGTAGTTTGTTCACAATTCAGCCACTGCACAGCCTGATCTGCCAATGGTTTATTGCGTGAGGTAAAATCAGCCGGTTCTCGCAAATCCAGCCAGTCAGTCGAAAATCGGCTCATAAAACGTTCTTCCTGCAAGCGTTCCAACAGTTGGTAAACAATTTTTGCGCTGTCCTGCCAGGTTGGCAGTGAGGCAGCGGCATTCTGTGCGCCCTGGCGCAGTTGCTGATAAAGACGGCTGTCGGTGAGCACGCAGCGTAAGGCATCAGCCAGCTTAAGGTCATCGTCTGCGGACACCAATATGCCGGCATCCTCAGGCACTACATCTGGCACCGCACCTGCCCGCGCGGCCACCACCGGCAGGCCAAACGACAAGGCTTCGGCAAAAGCCATACCGTAGCCTTCAAAGCGTGAAGGTAATACAAACAGTGCTGCGTTCTGATATTCGCTTGTTAAATCCTCAATACTGCCGCTGAATTGCACACGATGTTCAAGCCCGCTGCGGTCGATTTGATCACAAAGCTGCCTGTACCAGAGCGGGTCAAAATGTGTGCCGCCCACAAAGCGTGCCTGCCAGGGAATGTCGGTAATGCGGGACAGCGCTTTAATCAGTACATCGTGGGCCTTGCGCGGAATCACCGTGGCAACCGTCAGCAGAACAGGCGGTTGTCCTGTGCATGGCGCAAAGTTTTGCGGAGCAGTGCCCGGCAAGGCCACGGTAATCGAAGATTGCTGCAGCTCAAAAACCTCCTGCAGAAGCCGAGCGGTAGCCCGGCTGGTCACAATGATCGAATGGGCGTGCAGCAGGCTGATCTTTTCAGACTGCAAGCGTGCCTCGCGCAGGCTTTGACTGATGCCTGTTTCAAACGCCAGTGGATGGTGGCACAGCATGATAATACTGAGCCGCTGGCAGTGCTGACGTATGGATTTATCCATCACGCCGCCGGCAAGTCCATCAATTAATACCAGGCTGTGGTCGGGGATAGCTGCCAGTTTTTGTTCAGCATCATTTAATGCCGCCGTATCAGGATCGGGGAAACCTGAGCCCAGCATGATGATATGGATACGGACGCCCAGACTGCTCAGGGCGCGGATCAGTTCACGATCGTAAGCGTAACCACCGGTTAACGCATTCAAATCGCCTGGAACTAAAAAATAAAGTTCAATCGTCAAAGGTCTGATCTCGGTGCTTGTTTTGCGATTGTAGAACAATTATGTCAGGTAGCAAGTTGCCTGCTTTGACTTGCTTGAAATGGCCCCGTAGTATGCCTTTTAACCAGTTGGGGTGGGGCACTTGTCAACTCGCCAGGAAAAATATGGACCTGAACAGTCAGATTAAATATTGGCTTGTCGAACAGCGTGAGCTGTTCGAGCGTGAACGGCGTGACCGACCTTTTGTCTGCCTGAGTTATGCCCAAAGCTGGGATGGCAGTATTACCTTGCATTCGGGTGAGTCGCTGGCTCTGAGCGGTACTGAATCCATACGCCTGACCCATCATCTACGCAGTCTTCACGACGGGATTCTGGTGGGGATCGGAACGGTTCTGGCGGACAACCCGCAACTTAATGTTCGCGAATGGCAAGGACCTGACCCCCAGCCTATTGTGCTCGATGCCCATCTCAAAATGCCTGCTAACGCAAAACTTTGCCAGCGCACGGACAAAACCTGCTGGCTGCTGACCAGTGCTGAAGCCGAGGGTCCGCAGCAGGCAAATGTGTGCATTATCCGTTTGCCGGGCGACAACGATGGGCAAGTCTGTTTGCACAGGGCCTTGCGTGAGCTGAGGTTAAGAGACATTCACAGCCTGATGGTTGAAGGTGGTGGCAATGTGATCACCGCCTTTCTTAAACAGAAACTGGTTGATGCGATTGTGGTGACGGTTGCACCCAGGTTGGTTGGAGGTTACAAGGCGCTGGGTGATCTGGCCGCTGGAGATCAGTCTCTGCTCCCGGGTATCTCACCGCTGCATACAGGTCGTCTGGCGGATGATCTGATTATGTGGGGTCGTGTGTATTATCCTGCAGCCGACACCGCACAGGGCGCAATGAGAGCTCAGGCATGAGCGTATTACAATTATGGTTTAACGGCGCCTGTGACGTTGAGTGTCGAGAGGGTGATCTGGCACCTCTGCAAGCGGGTGAGGTGCTGGTAAGAACCCGCTATTCTGCAATCAGTGCGGGCACCGAGCTGCTGGTTTATCGTGGAAAAATTCCCGAAGACATGGCGCTGGATGCAACACTGGACAGCATAAAAGGGACATCACAATATCCGCTGCAATACGGCTATGCCTGTGTCGGCGAGGTCGAAAAACTGGGTCCTGGTGTGGACCCGTCCTGGCTGCGAAGACGCGTGTTCTCGTTTCAGCCTCATGCTTCGGCATTTACTACTCTGACAACTAACCTTCATCTGATTCCTGATGATATACCCGATGAGGCCGCTGTATTTTTTCCCAATATGGAAACAGCTGTTAATCTGGTGCAAGACGGCGCGCCGATGATAGGCGAAACAGTGGTTGTCCTGGGTCAGGGAATTGTAGGCCTGTTACTCACCGCTGTTTTATCGGAGCATCCGCTGGCGCATTTGCTGACACTGGACACCCTGGCTTATCGCCGGGCGCTGTCTCTGGAAATGGGTGCCACGGCCAGTGAAGATGTTGCTGACAATCTAAACACACTTAAGGCCCGCTATTACTCCGCCTTTAAAACGGCAGCCGGGGCAGATCTGATTTTTGAAGTCAGTGGTGTGCCGGATGCGTTGAACACAGCAATCGCACTGAGCGGTTATGACTCCAGAATTGTGATCGGGAGCTGGTACGGCACCCGTTCAGCCGCTATTGTTCTGGGTGGTGACGCACATCGTAACCGATTACGGATTTCTACCAGCCAGGTCAGCACACTGGCTTCACAGCTGAGTGGACGCTGGGACAAATCACGTCGTTCCCAGACGGTCTGGGATATGATTCGTCGTGTGCAACCACAACGCCTGATCAGTGACCGTGTGTCTGTTAAAGACGCTGCGCAGATCTATCGCCGTTTGCACCTGGCGCAGCAGTCATCGGACCAGATCAATCAGGTCATTTTTACCTACAACGAGGGCAATTGATCCAATGTATACAGTGGCAGTCACACGAGATTTTATTGCACGGCATTTCCTGGTGGGTGGTGAATGGGGGCGCGAAAACTCGCCACATGCACATCACTATAAAGCTGAAATCAGCATTGAAGCTGATCAGCTGGACCAGCACGGATATCTGGTGGACATCGTAGATATTGAGTCGGCGCTGGATGAAATAGTCGAGTACTACCAGGATAGTCTGCTAAACGAAAAACAAGAGTTTGCCGGACTCAATCCGAGCCTGGAGCATTTCGCCCGCATCATCTGTGAGGCCATGCTTCAGCGCTGCAAGCGGCCGGTAGCAGGTGGCACATTAACAGTAAAACTGTGGGAAAACACAACCTGCTGGGCCGCATTCCGCCACCCATTCTGATAACGGGTGCCAAGGCTCCCACGTTCAGGTGCCATCCTGACGATTAACCCATTCGTCATCACCATTCCAAAGACTGAAACCACCGCTACCCAATAACAGCAGCATGATGCTTGCGAACATCAGTACCTGGACGGCGCCAGACAGTGGCGGCGCCGTCCAGCCTGCAACAATGATAAGGGTCAATGCCGCTGCCCGCGTACCGATGCCACACATTATCAGCGCTGCAACCACCCAGATCACGGCTTGCAGCATACTTCCTGCAGGCAATACACCCGCCAGTAGCAATGCCGTCGCGATCAGTCGCAAACCCGGCAGCAGAACGGTGTCGGTAGCCGAGTGCAGCACCTCAAAAAAATTCCGGGTTTTTTGTTGGTGCATCTGCAGTCGACCGCTGACCTGTAACCAGTCAATAAAAAAGCCTGCCAGCAGAGGCGCCATAAAAACAAAGCCAGCTGGCACTGTCATCCGCGCGTCAAATGCAGGCCACAACACCGCCGCCACATAACCCATCTGGAAACCCGCCAGCGTGCGCCGTAATTGGCTGGGCTCCAGTGGATATACCGGCGCCCCGCGTCGCTCGCGCACATAGAGGCCCGCTACAAACCAGTAATAGGCAATGCTGACCAACAGGTATGAGGGATGGATTTTTCCCAGTTGCAGCGCCAGAAGTGGCGCGACCAGCAAGCCCAGTGCATCAAACGCGGTATCGAGTTCTGTGCCCATAAGACTGGTGCGCCGGGTTTTGCGTGCGACCCAACCATCGAGTCTGTCCAAAATGGCAGCGATTGAATAAAGGCCCGCTGCAATCCAGATCAGTAGCGGAGCCGGGGCAGCTAAAAACAGAAATCCTGAGGTGGCGGCGATCAGCCAGCCACGCACGATGGTCATACGATTGGCTGTGCCCAGGTCTGCATAAAGTGCTGATGTTTTATCCTGGCGATTGTGATGCAGGCGCGCCCAGGTTTGCTGCACAACCAGAGCCCAGCATAACGTCGACGCCAGCAGCCAGGGTAAAACTGCTGTGGCCAGGCCGGTATAGCTGATCAGAGCGGCAGCAGTGGTCAGCATGACCAGTCCGGCAATTGTTATAAGGCTGAGCTCCTGCTTCATCAACACCTGTCAGCTGATTTGCATCACTGCACCCATCAGACCACCCAGCGCCAGGATAAGCGAAGGCAGTATGGTCAGCAGAAAACCCACTTCGCGGGTTTTAGGGTCTTTTATATAGGCACGTTGGTATAACTGCCGACCGATAATAAAAACGATGCCCAGTGCGGCCGCAATATTGGCACTGATATACGAAGCAAAAATAAAAATGGATGGCAGGAAGATAACCAGGCTCTCCAGCGTATTCATCTGGACTCTGTAATAACGTTCAAAAACAGGGTCACCCGATACCGCTGGCGCATCAATTTTGTATTTGACCCTGGCTCTGCCCACCAGAGCGCCAAAGTAGATGTATTGAAGCAGGGATAACACAACCACAATTGCAACGAGTTCCATTTGTTTTCCTTTTTATAGCTGTTATTCATAGCTGTTATTAAAACGCGCCAAGGTTAAAGTCAGCCATTGTGCTGCCTGACCGATGTCGACGATCATAGGCAGGCGCCATTGAAGTTACAAGGTAAAAAGGATGAGTACAGCAGGCAATGGCAGGCCGGTCAGTACCGGTTTGATCGCGCGTTATTACGACAGCAATACCCGCTATTTCCAGGCCTTCGGTGGCAGTGGTGATGTGGCTGCTATTCACAGGGCTATTTACGCACCGGGTGTGGGCTCAACGGAAGCGGCGTTTAATTATCTGAACAGCTGCGTAGCTGAGGCCATCAAACCATGCATCAGTGACGATAGTCAGGTGCTGGATCTGGGCTGCGGCGTGGGTGGAACCGCAACCTGGCTGGCCCAGTCACTGGCGGTTAACGTCACGGGTATTACCATCAGCTCCATCCAGCAACAGCTGGCAACAGAGCGCGCACAACAGATGGGTGTACAGTCGCGCTGCACATTTATCGCCGCCGATTTTGCTCAGCTCCCGCAGCTGCCTGTGATGGACGCCGCATTTGCTATCGAGTCCTTTGTTCATGCCCGAAGCGCTGACAGCTTTTTTGCCATGGTTGCCGCCAGGGTGCGCGAAGGCGGCCGTCTGGTCATTTGTGATGATTTCCTCAACCCGGAGCTTCCCCCTCAGGCCGACTTTTGGATACAACGTTTTAAATGCGGCTGGTATCTGAACCAGCTGCATACATTGCAGTCAGTCATCGAGGCTGCCGACAGGCACGGCTTTAAACTGGTCGGCAGCTCTGATCTGTCTGCCTATGTGCGCGGTTTTCCCAGACCGCTGTTGTGGTTGATGCGGCATCTGACGCGACTGCCGCTGCCATGGACTTATTGGCACAATCTGGCCGGTGGAACTGCGCTGCAGTATTGTATTCAGCGTGGCTGGACGCGTTACCACGTTGTGATATTTGAATATCTTGCAGTAGATTCCGGATGATTTCCGTTGTAGCCTTCGGAGTGAAAACTGAGCCGGTTCACGGAGAAAAATTAACCATGAGAACAAGAACCACGCTGTCACTTGCTGTTTCCGCCCTGACCTTGCTTGCTGCCGGTCATGTCGCCGCTCAACCCAGCTCTTCTCAACCCCTCATAGTCCAGCCGGGAGCACCCGGTCAAAGCAGTCGCCAGATCAGTGTGGATGAAGCGCACGCACTGGCGGGTACACGTGTTACTGATGCTGACGTCACTTTTATGCAGGACATGATCCAGCATCACAATCAGGCCGTTGAAATGGTGGCACTGATTCAGACGCGATCACAGAACGAAGACATTCGTACACTGGGCCAGCGTATTGCCGCTTCTCAGGATGACGAAATGCAGTTTATGCGCGACTGGCTGGCAGAAAACGGCAGACCTGAAGTACGCGAAGGGGCCGATCATTCTGAACATGCCCATCACAGTGGCCATTCAACAATGGCGGGTATGCTCAGCCCACAGGATATGGCAAGTCTGACTGCGGCACAGGGTAATCAGTTTGATGCACTGTTTTTGCGCGGCATGATCAGACACCACCAAGGTGCAGTGACCATGGTGGATGAGCTGCTGGAAAAAGCAGGCAGTGCCCAGAATCCGGTACTGTTTGAGTTTATCTCTGAAGTCAAAACCGAACAGAACAGTGAAATCGATCGCATGACAGCGTTGTTGGCGACATTGGCGGCGGATCCACGTGTGAATCTTGGTGCCGGTTATTACGATGCAGGCCAGGCTTCGATGAACATGAATCTGGTTGCTGCATTACCCAAACCGGATGGTTTTTTTGATCCTGCCAATCCAATGGGTTTGCCAATGAGCCGTCTGAATCAGGCAGGTGAAGAAGTCAGCAACGAAGATGAAGATGCGGAGCCGCGTCCCAGTTTGCTCAACTTTGCTAACACAGACATGGCGTTCCATAACAACATGATGATTGCTGGCAACTATCACGGATTTAATATTTACGACATCAGCGATCCGGTACGCCCGCAATTGATGAGTTCAGTCGTTTGTCCGGGAGGGCAGGGTGATGTATCGGTGGTTGGTAATCTGCTGATCATGTCTGTGGAACAAAACCGTGGCCGCCTCGACTGTGGCCTTGAGGGTGTCAGCGAACGGGTCAGTGATGAACGCTTCCGTGGTATTCGTATTTTTGATGTCAGCGACTTCCGTATGCCGGTCCAGGTTGCGGCGGTACAGACCTGTCGGGGATCACACACGCATACCGTGGTGAACAATCCGGATGAAACCGGCAATCTGTTGGTCTACATCTCCGGCACCAGTTACGTTCGTCCGGGTGAAGAACTTGAAGGTTGTGTAGATGAGTCACCGTTTAAGGATGAAAACTCCGCACGCTTTCGTATTGAAGTCGTAGAAATCCCGATGGCTCGGCCGCAGGATGCTCGTATTGTCAGCCGACCACAGGTGTTTGCTGATCCTGTCTCCGGTGTTATCGCCAGTCTGTGGGAAGGCGGCGATCACGGACCTGGCACCAACAGAACGGGTGAAACCAACCACTGCCATGACATCACTGCATTCCCGGAGTTGGGCATTGCAGCGGGTGCCTGCTCCGGTAATGGCATCCTGTTTGATATTTCTGATCCCTTGAATCCCAAACGTCTGGATCAGGTCACTGACACGGGGTTTGCCTACTGGCATTCGGCAACGTTTAACAACGATGGCACCAAGGTGCTGTTCACCGATGAGTGGGGCGGTGGTTCACGTGCACGCTGCCGCGCATTCGATCCGATGAACTGGGGTGGCAACGCCATTTATGACATCGTGGACGGCAAACTTGAGTTCCGCGCTCACTATAAAATGCCAGCGCCACAAAGTGATCAGGAAAACTGTGTAGCACACAACGGTTCTCTGATTCCGGTTCCAGGCCGCGACCTGTTTGTGCAGTCCTGGTACCAGGGTGGTATTTCCATCATGGATTTTACTGACTCTGCCAATCCGGTAGAAATAGCCTATTTCGACCGCGGGCCAGTGGATTCTGAAACACTGGTGATGGGAGGTTACTGGTCCTCATACTGGTATAAAGGCGCGATTTACGGCACTGAAATTGCGCGCGGTGTTGATGTGTTTGAACTGGTACCCAGCAACTTCCTGTCTGCCAATGAAATTGCAGCAGCAAACCTGACGGCGAATGAGGGCCTGCATAATCCACAACAGCAGCACCGCATTGAATGGCCAGCGGACCCGGTGGTAGCGCACGCCTTTATAGATCAGCTGCGTCGCGACAACGCATTGCCCGCCGCGCAAGAGCAGGCTTTGACCGCTGCGCTGAGTTCAGGCAACAGCAGCGAGCTGCGGTCGCTGGCGGCAACCTTGCGTCAAAGCGCTGGCAGCCGTCAGGGCATTACCCAGCATCGCTATATGGGTTTGGCGGAGGCGCTTGAAAAAGTCGCAACACGTTAAATGTATTAAAGATTGAAGCGTTCGCGCAAAAAGCGCGCGACACCATCTTCATTGTGGTGTCCTATTACACCCGTTGCGGCTGTTTTGACGGTGTCCTTTGCATTGGCAGGTGCATAGGACTCCGTGGCCATCGCAAACATGCTCAAGTCATTGTCGCTGTCGCCAAAACAGATCACACGGCTGACGCCCAGTTTTGAGTTCAACTGTGTCAGTGCATTACCTTTGCTGGCCTGGCTGTGATGAATATCAATCCACATCAGCTCATGGCCTTCCATCGCCCAGCCTGAATACGACATCAGGTGTTTTTCGTCTGCGATGTGGCGCTGTACAGCCGTTATCTGCGACTGTTTTCCAAGCATGGTGATGTTGGTGACCTGTACGCTGGCAGGCATTGCTGACAGAGTTTTGACATTGTCGGCCAGGCGAGAATAGAACATGTCCAGCAAACGCTGTTCGTAGTGGTGCAGCACTGGCGGGTGATAAATATAATGTTGGTGCTCAGGTGTCACACAATGCACAAAAGGTGTTGCACCGGCCTCAAGTGCTGCCGTCATGACGTGATCGGCTTCGGCTCTGCTCAGGAAGTTCCCAACCGCCAGTGAGGCGCTGCCCGGGTCCCAGACCAGCACACCGTTGATATAAATATGTGGCAATTGAAAACCGTGGCCATCAATAATTTCCTGGGCCGAATGCAGGTTACGCCCGGTGGCAACGGTGTAAGCGATATTACGCTCTGCCAGTAAGCCCAGGGTGTCGGCGGTATAACTGGAGATGCGATGCTCCGCATTCAGCAAGGTGCCGTCGAGATCAAAGACAATCAGTTCCAAGGTAAAAGCCTCCTTTGGTCAACAGGAGCATAAACCATACAGGTGCAAGCTACCATCGGCTGATGCATACTGTGACCTGAAAGACGTCGCGTTTCAGCGTCAGGACCGATAGCGTTATCACAACAACAGACAGCATAAACGTGGTTACGGCTTATCAGATGTCTTAACACGAGTTATCAGGAGTCAAATTGCAAAATTCATTTTCTTCCAGTCCCGCCATGTTCCGGGCCAATCCGCTGGGTTTTATTCTGACCATGTTGCTGGTGCCGTTTGGTATCGGTCTGTTTATTCTCATTTATTGGTATATGGTCTGTAAAACCACCACGCTGGAGCTCAATAACAATGATCTGATGTACAGCAAAGGCATCCTGAACAAGGACAGAATTGAAATTGATATTCGTAGTATCCGCACGGTCCGGGTCTACCAGTCGCTGCTGAACCGCATGTTGGATGTTGGTACCGTGTCGGTTTATACCGCAGGCGATGTGCCGGAAATTGAAGTCAAAGGCATCCCTCAGCCCAATGACATACGTGAAATGATTAACCAGGCTCACCCCTGAGGTTGATGCCCCCGGTCAGGGTTTAGGACTATTGTTGTCTTAAGCCAATCTTAAGCAAGCAGGCGCATGATCATCTCCGATACAGGAGAAATCTCATGTCAATGCATGTGCAACCGCTTCTTGCCGCCCCCAACCGTGAGGGCTTGCTTGCCAGGTTCCCCGAACAGGACCTGGAATTAATGATCTGTTCCGCGCAGGACGCTGACCATGCTCTGCGTGCCCAGATGGAATCTGTCGTAGTCGGGCACTTTGCCCGGATTTACGGCGCCAGTGTCAGTCGTTTTATGCCGCTGCTGCTGGGGTTGCGACAACAAGGACAAATTCTGGCGGTGGTTGGTTTACGCCCCGCCGGTGATGAGGCTTTGTTTCTGGAACAGTATCTGGACGAGCCTGTGCCACAAATGATCAGCCGACGTGGCCTGTCGGCGCCTCGTGAGACGGTGATTGAAGTAGGCAATCTGGTGTCGACTTCACCCGGACTGGCGCGTTTGTTGATTGTTGCATTAACACACTATCTGCACAGTGGCAGTTTTCAGTGGGTCGCATTTACCGGTACGCCGGCGCTGTTGAACAGTTTTTCCCGTCTGACCCTGAGTCCAATTGACCTCGGCGCAGCTGATCCGGCTCGATTGGGAGTCAGTGCCAGCGAGTGGGGCAGTTATTACGATACACACCCGCATGTGATGGCCGGTTATATCCCCGAGGGTTTTGCGCAGCTTTGCAGCAAGCAGATCTTCCAACGTCTGGGGTATCAGCCGCACTATCAGTTTCCAGAGCAGAGTCATTGTGAACAGGAGTCGCACTATGTTTGCGCGTGACCTGTTTATGGAGCAATTGACCGCTCATGCTTGTCTGGTACCGGAGAGGGTTGCGCTGGAGTCAGAGGCTGGCAGCCTGAGTTACGCCGAACTGGTGCAGGCTGTGTCTACGCTAAAATCGCGCTTTCAGGCGGCTGGTGTGACCGTGGTTGCACTGGCAGCGCTGCCCCCTGATCAGTGGTTGTGCCACGATCTGGCCTTGCTGGCCGCTGATTGTGTTTGTGTGCCGGTGCCTGGTTTTTTCTCAACCAGTCAGGTGCAACACCTTTTGCAGCAGACTGGTGCACAGCTGATTGTTGGCCAGACACAACTGACAGATGCGGTGCTGGCAGAGCTTGGCTTCGCGCACAATGATCTTGGCTGGCAGCGACAGGTGCAACCACGCCCGTTGCCAGCGGGAACCGTCAAAATTACTTTCACTTCCGGCACTACCGGGCAACCCAAAGGCGTTTGCCTGTCTTCACAAGCGTTGCTGACAGTTGTGAACAGTCTTGAACAGGCAACCGCCTTCATGCCGGTGAACACCCACCTGAGTCTGATGCCGATGGCGGTGCTGTTGGAAAACCTCGGTGTGTGGGCGGCTCTGCAGCGTGGCGCCACTATCAAGTTTGCTGCCGTTAATGTGTTATCTGGCACTCGCGAAGACGTTCAGCGTTTTGTTGTTGCAGTGGCCACTTCTGAAGCCGGCAGCATGATTCTGGTGCCGCAATTGTTGGATGTTCTGCTGGCGGCTACTGCTTACGGTTTTACCATGCCGGCCAGTTTCAGTTTTATTGCCGTCGGCGGCGGGCGTGTGCCGCCATCGTCACTGGTGCGTGCCAGCGATCTGGGCTGGCCTGTGTTTGAAGGATATGGCTTGTCCGAGTGTGCGTCAGTGGTGTGTCTGAACACGCTACATGAGCAACGCGCTGGCACCGTTGGCAAACCCCTGCCGCATGTGCACGTCACGTTGGCGGAAGATGGTGAAATTCTGGTGAGTGGGGCTGGTGTACTCGGTTACCTCGATGCACCTCATAAGCCCGAACAGCCCTGGCCAACGGGGGACATCGGACACTTTGAGGACGGTTTCCTGGTGATTCACGGCCGCAAAAAAAATCAATTCATCACTGCTTATGGACGTAACGTTAATCCGGAGTGGGTGGAGTCTGAACTGTGTTCCAGCGGCCGGATTCGTCAGGCACTGGTTTGGGGGGAGGGACTGCCCATCAACATGGCTGTGCTGACACCAGCCAATGACAGTGTCACTGATCAGCAGTTGCAACAGGCGGTTGATCAGGTCAATCAAGGTTTGCCTGACTATGCGCGTGTGGGGCACTGGTGCCGCACACGAGAACCGTTAACAGCCGCCAATGGCCTGTTAACCAGTAATGGGCGTCTGCGCCGTGACGACATCATCGCCACCTACGCTGACTTTTTCAAAAATCCGCAGGTATTTAATCATCCTCTTGTCTCCATGGAGTGCGTATGAACTTTTATCAAGAATTGCAACAAGCAACTCAAACTGACAAACAATACCTGTTCACTGCGCCGCTGATCTCTGCAGCACTCAAGGGCAGGTGGATGTTCGTAGTTATATCGCTTTTCTGGAACAGGCATACCATCACGTTAGCCATACCGTGCCACTGTTGATGGCGTGCGGGTCAAGGCTGCCAATGCGGCTGGAGTGGTTGCGTGGTGCCATGGTTGATTATATCTCCGAAGAGTACGGCCATCAGGAGTGGATTCTGAACGACATCCGCGCCGCGGGCGGTGATGCTGAAGCGGTGCGCCATGGGCGCCCGGCATTACCCACTGAACTGATGGTCAGTACCATGTATGACCGCATCAACCGGCAAAATCCGGTGGCAATGCTGGGCATGATTTATGTGCTCGAAAGTACCAGCACTGAACTGGCGACGCACGCAGCCGGCAGTTTGCAGCAAGGACTGGGACTGCCGGATGCTGCGTTCACCTATCTCAGCTCTCACGGTGCGTTGGATCTGGAGCACATGAAATTTTATGAACGACTGGTGAACCGTTTGAGCGATGAGGTTGATCGCCAATGTGTGATTGATACCGCCAAAGTGATTTATCACTTGTATGCCGACATGTTCAGAAATCTGCCGGATTATTCTGCACAAACTGCCCGGCAAATGGCGCCCACGGCGACAAAAATCGCGGAGGTGACCCATGCGTTTGCAGGGTAGTGTGGTCCTGCTGACCGGTGCAACCGGCGGTATGGGTAAAGCCATGGTGCACGAGCTGGTCGAGGCAGGTGCGTATGTGATTATGGTTGGCCGTGACGCGGCCGCCTTGCAATCACTGTCGCAGCAGCATCCAGGCAGACTGGAGGCGCTGCCAGCCGATCTGACCGTGGCGGCTGATCGTGAGCGTGTGGTTGCGCACATGCAAGGCTGTCAGGGGTTTAACCTGTTGATAAACGCTGCTGGGATCAATCACTTTGCGCTGTTCGATCAGCAGAGTGAACAGCAGATTATGGATCTGATTTCGGTCAACGTGACGGCCAGTTTGCTGATTACCCGCGCGCTCTTGCCTTTATTGCGTCGGGTGCCGCAGGCCTGTGTGGTCAACGTCGGCTCAAGTTTTGGCTCAATAGGGTATCCCGGCTTTGCCGCTTATTGTGCGACCAAGTTTGCTTTGCGTGGTTTTTCGGAGGCACTCAGACGAGAGTTGTCCGACACTCACGTCGGAGTGTTGTATCTGGCGCCCCGTGCAACGCGCACAACGATGAACTCGGCAGCTGTTGAAGAAATGAATGCAGCACTGGGTGTGAGTATGGATAACCCGGTCAAAGTTGCCCGTGCGCTGATTAACGCGCTGCAGCGTGACTTGCAGGAAGTTCACCTCGGATTTCCAGAAAAAATTCTGGTACGCCTGAACGGGCTGTTGCCAGGTGTCATTCATCGCGCACTGCGCAAGCAGTTGCCTGTGATCAGGCGATTTGCCCAGACCGAACCCTCGACAAAAAACCTTGCTGTGGAGAAAAGCCTATGAAAAAAGTGATGATGTTATTGCTCTTTGTTGTCTTCAGTGGTCCGTTAACGCTGATGGCTTCCGACTATGTCCAGCTGCAAACACAGTGGGCCATTGTTAACTACGATACTGATCCTGAACACAAATCAGCGTCATTTGCTGCGTTGGCTGCGGATGCAAAAAAAAGTGTTGAAACTAAACCGGACGATCCCGAGCTGCGCATCTGGTATGGCATTATTCTGAGTAGCTGGGCCGGTGCTGATGGTGGTCTGGGCGCACTGGGGCACGTCAAGGAAGCGCGCAAACAACTTGAAAAAGCGCTGGCACTGGATCCGGCAGCACTTGAAGGATCAGCCTTTACCAGCCTGGGGGCCTTGTATTATCAGGTTCCTTCCTGGCCATTGGCTTTCGGCGACAAGGAAGAAGCAGAGCGCCTGTTGCGGCATGCACTGGAAGTGAACCCGCACGGTATAGACAGCAACTATTTCATGGGTGACTATCTGCTGCGTGAAAAACGTACTGAAGAGGCCCGGCAGTACTTGAGCCGTGCGCTGGAAGCTGCGCCGAGACCGGGACGTGAACTGGCTGACCAAGGGCGTCGCGAAGAGATCCGTCAGCTTCTGGCTCAAATAAAATAAAGAAGGAAGATTGTCAGTGACATAAAAGGAGTTAATCACAGTTATGCGTATCTTGCTGGTAGAAGACGATGCAGCGCTTGCGCAAGGCATACTCACGGCCTTGCGCGGCGAGGCCTATACGCTGGACTGGATTAACAATGGACGCAGTGCATTACATGCCATCAGCAGCGAACACTTTGATCTGGTGATACTAGATCTGGGTTTGCCCGGCATGGATGGCTTGAGTGTACTGCGATCTATTCGTGATCGGCGCCTGTCAACGCCTGTACTGATCCTGACTGCCCGCGATGGTGTGCGCGACCGGATTGCCGGACTGGACGCGGGGGCGGATGACTATTTGATCAAGCCTTTCGACAATGATGAGCTCAAAGCCCGCTTGCGCGCTTTGCTGCGGCGCAGCGCCGGGCGCGCGGCGCCGGAAATCCAGGTCAGAGGGGTGGCACTGAATCCGGGCAACCAGCAGGTGAGCTATCAGGGACAGGTGATCGGTTTGTCTCGCAAAGAGTATGTGTTGTTACACGAACTGATGCTTCAAAGTGGTCGTGTGTTAACACGCGATCAACTTGAACAGGTTTTGTACGGCTGGGGGGAGGAGGTCGATAGCAATACACTGGAAGTGCACATTCATCATTTGCGCAAAAAGTTGTTCCCCGAATTAATACGCACGTTGCGCGGAGTAGGCTACATGATTGAGCAGACTGCATGAGATCCATTCGCCGTCGTATCCTGCAACGTGTGGTGGCCATATTGGTCGCCGGTTCATTGCTGCTGGGCTGGTTCAGTTACCATGATGCCGCTCATGAGGTCGAAGAGTTGTTTGATGCGCAGCTGGCGCAGAACGCGCGTGTACTGACCTCATTGCTGCAAGTGCCACAGTCAATGTTGGATCACGAGGCCATGGCCAGAGCGCTGGTTGAGTCTGCTGATTCACATCCCTCACTGGGGCACAACTATGAGACCAAAGTCGCTTATCTGATCAAGGATCAAGCCGGCCAGATTATTGCCGGTTCGTTCACCGCACCTGATCCTGCGGCGGTCAGCTGGAATCCCGGTTTTTCTGATTTGCAACTTGATGGTTTTAGCTGGCGGGCTTATGTCCTGGCACAGGAAAACAGCCCGATTGTTGTCTGGGTGGGTGAGCGCGGCGATATCCGCGCTGAAACCGTCGGCAAAATTGTTATGGGTACACTGGTCCCGGATATCATCGGTATTCCGCTGATGCTGTTGCTGTTATGGATTGCCATCGGTTACGGACTGCGACCGCTGGAACAATTGGCGCAGATTATTCGCGATCGTGATCCTGACAGTCTGGTGCCGGTGGTCCTGGCTGATCTGCCGGCTGAAATTGAACCGATGCAAACGGCACTGAACCGGTTATTGCATCAGCTGGACCAGTTGTTGGCGCGGGAACAACGGTTTATTGCCGATGCGGCGCACGAATTGCGTACACCGCTGGCGGTGATGAAAGTTCATCTGGAGAATGCGCTGAGCACCACGGACCAGGAGCAACGTGACAAATCCCTGCAACATCTGCGCAATGCGGTAGAACGCTCTACACGTCTGGTATCACAGATGCTCGAAATGGCGCGACTTTCCGATAATAAAACACATGAGCGCGTGCAAGTCCCGGTGTTGGAGGAATGTCGCCTGGCTCTGTCCGAGATCATGCCGCTGGCGCTGCAAAAAAATCAGGATTTACAACTGCTCGACAGTCCGCTGGCTGAACCCAGACTGTGGATGGATGTTGGCGCGCTCAAGATCTTGATCCTGAATCTGGTTGGCAATGCAATCCGTCATACACCGCCCGGTGGTCGCATTACTGTCAGCGTCAGCAATCGTGAACAAAACTTGTGTCTGTTGTTTGATGATACCGGTCCGGGTATTCCGGATGAGGATTTGCCCTACGTGTTCGAACGCTTTTTTGCCCGCGGCGATGAACATGGCGCAGGTCTTGGTTTGTCGATTGTGCAACGTATTGTGCAGCATCATCATGGTGTTGTGCAGTTGGCGCGCAGCCCGTTGGGAGGATTGCGCGTGCAAATTTGTTTCCCGGTCTCCGGTTGTTCTAAATAATCGAACAATATGCTCAAATTAATCCTATTTTATTGGATTATCTCCGTCTGTATTGTGTGAACCATCGCAAGACACATTGTTGGTTTCACTTACAGACAGGAGAGCATTATGAGCAACACATTGATCAAACAAGTTATTTCTACAGAAGGTGGATGGGGTGCACTGGCGTTGCGTGTACCCGTGGGGGTGATTTTTGCCGCTCACGGTGCGCAGAAACTGTTCGGCTGGTTTGGTGGATTTGGCCTGCAGGGTACAGCGGGCTGGCTTGAAAGCATTGGTTTGGCCCCCGGTACATTAATGGCACTGTTGGCTGGTGGGGCCGAATTTTTTGGCGGGCTGGCATTAATTGCAGGTGTTCTGACCCGTCCTGCAGCATTGGCACTGGCCTTCACCATGCTGGTCGCAATTTTTAAAGTGCACTTTGTAAACGGCCTGTTTATGGCGAATAACGGTTATGAGTTTGGTCTGGCGCTGTTGGCAGCCAGTGTGGCGTTGCTGTTCAGTGGTGCGGGTCGGATATCCGTGGATGAAGTGATAGCCCAAGGAGGCAAGAATGTTTGAGGTAATTCGTTCCGCCGATCGTGGTCGCGCCAGTTTTGGCTGGCTCAACAGCAAACATACGTTTTCGTTTGGTAGTTATTACAATCCGCAGCAAATGGGTTTTTCAGCATTGCGTGTGATCAACGATGACGAAGTCGCTCCAGGTGGGGGATTTCAGACGCACAGCCACAGCAATATGGAAATCATCAGTTATGTGCTGGAAGGAAGTATTGCCCACCGCGACTCAACCGGCAACGAAGAAGTGTTGCCGGCGGGTGAGTTCCAGCTGATGAGTGCCGGCAGCGGAATTGCTCACAGTGAATTTAATGCCAGCCGCGAGGACCGCCTGAAGTTTCTGCAGATCTGGATTGAGCCAAACGAATTTGATGGCGAACCCGGATATCAGCAAAAGGATTTTGGTCAGGCTGTGGGCTTGACCGAGGTGATAACCGCCGATGGTCGCAATGGCACCTTAAAAATCAAGCAGGACGCTGCCGTGTCGCGGCTGATGTTGCCTGCTGGCAAGAGCATCGACTTGGCTGTACGAAAAGGTCGTGCTTTTTACCTGCATCTGATTGAGGGCGAGCTGGCACTGGATGAGACTGATCTGCAGCCAGGTGATGGTATTAAACTGCTTGGCATCACCAGTCTGAGTGCAAAAGCGGGGAACACTCCGGTCGAAGCGTTGTGGTTTGATCTGCCGGGTTAAGCCCGGCAGTCTGGAGAAAACAAGATGGCGCGCTCCACAGTAGAACAATGGCGAATGTTCAAGGCGGTTGCTGACCATGGTGGTTTCCATCAGGCTGCAGAAGCGATCTACAAAAGCCAGTCCAGCATCCACCACGCGGTACATAAACTTGAACAGATGCTGGGTGTGACACTGTTGGAAGTTGAAGGACGACGTACGCGTTTGACACCGGCCGGCGAGCAATTGTTGCGACGCATCAATTATTTGCTGGCCGAAACCGAACGCATGGAGAACGTGGCCCTGAACCTGAAGGCAGGTGTGGAATCTGCGCTGCACATCGCAGTTGATGAAGCCTTTCCCAAAGACATTTTATATCAGGCGCTGGCGGCGGTTTCCGCTGACTATCCGTTAATCCGTATTGAACTGCTGGAAACCATTTTGACCGGCGCCAACGAATTGCTAGCGCAGGGACGGGCAGAAATAGCGCTGTCACCGTACACCATTCCCGACAATCTCAGCGAAGATATCTGCCAGGTGTCTTTTATAGCCGTGGCTGGACGCGAGCATCCGCTGGTAAGACCGCCGCGTAAGCTGAGTCTGGAAGAGCTGAAAAACTGCAGACAAATTGTATTGCGTGATTCCGGTGTGCTGGAAAAAAAGGATGTAGGCTGGCTTGGTTCTGAACAGCGCTGGACTGTCAGTCATGTCGCCACGTCTGTGGAGCTGCTGCGCAAGAGTCTGGGTTTTGCCTGGTTACCGGTGCACGCCGTACAACCGTATCTGGATGACGGCTCTTTGCTACCATTACAACTGCCACGTGGCGCTACTCGCACAAGCTCCATGTATCTCAATTTCAGTGACGCCGAGACATTAGGTCCGGTGGCGCGCGCGTTTATCGGGTATATTCGCTATCTCAGTCAAACCCCGTAAATTTTCAGTCTTGGATTGACCGGTCCATGTATACCTTGATTCGTCATTTATTGCTGCTGCCGCTGTTGCTGCTGGCAAGCGCCTGCAGTATTCAGGAACCTCCGCAAACCTTTGATCAGGCACGTCAGGCGCTGCGCGACTATGTGTATTACGATCGCAACGACGATGGTGATTTTTATTGCAGTTGTGACTGGCAGTGGACAACCAACACCGGTGGTCAGGTTGATCTGCTTTCCTGTGCTTATGAGGTACGGTCGCAAGCAACGCGTGCACAGCGCATTGAATGGGAACACGTTGTTCCAGCCTCTGCGCTCGGACAAAACAGACAATGCTGGCGCAATGGCGGTCGTGATAACTGCAACCGCACTGATCCGGTGTTTAACCGCATGGAAGCCAATTTGCACAATCTGGTGCCTTCCGTGGGTGAGGTTAATGGCGATCGCTCCAATTACCGTTTTGCCGAGATTGTCGGCGAACCTTCCGATTATGGTGCCTGCCAGTTTGAAGTTGATACCCGCCAGCGCTTAGCCGAGCCGGATGATGCGGTTAAGGGCCAGATCGCCCGCATTTATTTTTATATGCATGACTATTATCAGTTGCCGCTCAGCCATCAGGAACAACAGCTGTATGTGCGTTGGCATCAGCAGTTTCCAGTCTCGGAGTGGGAGCTTGAACGCGATCGTCGTATTGCCCGTCTGATGGGACACAACAACCCTTATGTTAGAGGCGAAAAGCAGTGGCTGTTGACGTCACAAATCGCCGAGGACACGGCGATGATCCGGGGTAATCGCAACAGCAAAATCTACCATCTGCCGCAAGGTTGTCCTGGTTATAACCAGATAGGCGAGGCCAACCGGGTTCTGTTCAGTTCGGAACAGGAGGCACAACAGGCCGGTTATCGCCGTGCAGGAAATTGTCGCTGACAACTCCCGGTCATCCTTGTTAACAAAGCTGGCGTATAATCGGGCACACGCGATCAGCGACCCTCTTTCTATTTAAACCACGCCTGGTAACGGGAGCGATTATGGCTTATCAACTAACGATTAATGGGCAGACGCACGAGCTGGATGTCGATGGTGACATGCCGCTGCTGTGGGCAGTGCGTGAACACCTGAAACTGACCGGCACCAAATTTGGTTGTGGTATGGCCCAGTGCGGTGCTTGTACTGTTCATCTGGATGGCGTGGCAACACGAAGCTGTGTGTTGCCGGTGTCCAACGCCGTGGGCCGCAATATCACTACCATCGAAGGGCTGCAATCGCCACAAGCACAAGCTGTGCAACAGGCTTGGGTAGCGCTGGGCGTGCCGCAATGCGGTTATTGCCAATCTGGTCAGGTAATGTCAGCCACCGCGTTGCTGGAGCAAAACGCCAACCCCAGCGACGCTGATATCGATGCAGCCATGTCTGGCAATATCTGCCGCTGTGGTACCTATCCGCGTATCAAAGCCGGCATCAAGATGGCAGCCACACAAATCGCTGCTGTGCCGTTCACCAACGCTGCTGGAGCTGCATAATGAATCTGAATCGGTTTTTGAAAAAAGCAGCAGCCGTCGACAGCAGCCGTCGTACCTTTTTGAAAGTGTCGGCCGGTGCGGGTGCCGGATTGATGCTGGGCGTGGGCGTAACAGCCAATGTCGCCCAGGCGCAACAAACGGCCAATCAGGGCATGGTCATGAATGCCTTTGTCAGCCTCAATCCGGACAACACGGTGAAAGTGCTGATCAAACATCTGGAAATGGGGCAGGGCGTTTACACCGGTCTGGCCACCTGCGTGGCGGAAGAAATGGATGCCGACTGGTCACAAGTGGTGTGTGAGCATGCCCCGGCTGATGTCGAAAAATACGCCAACCTGCTGATGGGAATGCAAGGCACCGGAGGCAGCACCGCCATTGCCAACAGCTTTATGCAGATGCGTCAGGCTGGTGCAGCTGCGCGTGCGATGCTGGTTGCTGCAGCTGCGGAGCAATGGCAAGTGCCGGCCAATGAGATTCAGGTCAAGGCGGGTGTGCTGTCACATGGCGCCAGGTCAGCAACATTTGGTGAGCTGGCACTGGCCGCGGCGCGGCAAGCGGTGCCTGATACTGCATCGCTGCGCTTGAAATCACCGGCCGAGTTTACGCTGATCGGCCAGGAAAATACCCTGCGTAAAGACGTGGGCAAACACAACGGCACCGCCATTTACACGCAAGACGTGATGCTGCCTGGCATGCTGACAGCGGTGGTGGCGCACTCGCCGCGCTTCGGTGGCAAGGTGCGGGCGTTTGATGCCACACAGGCGCTGGCGCGTCCGGGCGTACATCATGTGCTGCAAATCGACAACGGCGTGGCGGTGTTGGCTACTGACTACTGGACGGCCACCAAAGCTCGCGAGCTGCTGAGCGTTGAGTGGGACGAGTCTGCAGCCGAAACCCGCAGCTCCGGCGATATTCTAGCGCAGTACCGCGAACTGGTGACCACACCGGGTGCAGTTGCGGAATCCCACGGTGATGCCGATGCCGCGCTGGCACAAGCCGCCGATGTGGAAGAGATGGTGTTTGAATATCCCTATCTGGCGCATGCGCAGATGGAGCCGATGAACTGTGTAGTGCGTGTGGATAACAACAGCGCCGAGCTCTGGTACGGCTGCCAAAGCCCAACCGGTGATCAGGCGGCGGTTGCACAATTGCTCGGCCTGAGTCCGGCGCGTGTCACCATTCACACCGTATTTGCCGGTGGTGGTTTTGGGCGGCGCGCGAATCCGGCCTCGGACTACGTGCTGGAAGCGGCGCGCATTGCGCGTCAGGTGCCAGGTGTCCCGGTCAAGCTGGTATGGTCTCGCGAAGATGATATGCAGGCGGGTTATTACCGCCCGGCTTATGTCCACCGACTGCGCGCAGCGCTGGACAACAACGGCAAACCGGCTGCGATGCAGATCCGTGTTGCCGGTCAATCCATCATGGCTGGCACTGCGCTGGGCGCGATGGCGATCAACAATGGTATTGATAGTACTTCCGTGGAAGGTTTGACTGAACTCAGTTACAACGTTCCAAAACGTCAGGTTGAACTGCACTCGCCGCAAGTCGGTGTGCCGGTGCAATGGTGGCGTTCCGTGGGGCATACCCATACGGCTTTCAGCAAGGAAGTGTTTATCGATGCGCTGGCCCGCAAAGCTGGCGCCGATCCGGTGCAATACCGTCTGGAGCTGCTGGCCAACAATCCGCGTGAAACCGCGGTGCTGAAACTGGCTGCTGAAAAAGCCGGTTGGGGTACGCGTGAATTGCCTGCTGACTGGTTCCGGGGTGTGGCCGTGCATACCTCATTCGGGTCTACCGTCGCCGAAGTTGCGGAAGTGTCCGTGCAAGGTAACAGCTTTAAAGTGGAGCGTGTGGTGGCGGCGATTGACTGTGGTATTGCAGTGAATCCCGGTATTGTCAGAGCGCAGGTGGAAAGTGCGATTGCTTACGGGTTGTCGGCGGCGCTGGCGGATGAAGTGACATTGACCAACGGTAATGTGGATCAGACCAACTTCCACACCTATCGTGTGCTGCGCATGAACCAGATGCCCGTGGTGGAAACCCATATTGTGGCGTCCACCAATGCGCCGTCGGGCGTTGGTGAACCCGGTACACCACCGATTGCAGCGGCGGTAGCCAATGCGCTGGCGGCAGCGACTGGCAAAACGCTGACGCGTCTGCCGTTGACACTGGCCTGAGTATTCGGTGCCAGAGTGTGAAAGCCGCCGGGTCAAACGGCGGTCTGCTTACGCTGAACTGCCTGTTCCGGGCGCAACAGGGGCACAATGGTCGTGCTACCATGTTGACCGCCCGGATCAGACAACGCCAGGAACAGGATTCCGGCGTTTTATCCCATAACCAATATTCGTCACTAAATATTCGTCACTAAAGGTAGGCAATTCTCATGTCACGTACTTTTCTGAAGACCGCACTGATGACTGGCATTCTGGCCGGTTTTCTGGGGAGCGCTCAGGCCCAGAATCTCGAGCAGTTTGCCGGTGTTCAACCTTCTGTCCTGCATGACTTCCGCGTAGTCACCGTTGCTGACGGCCTGGAAGTGCCCTGGTCAATGGCGTGGTTGCCGAACGGCGACATGCTGGTGACTGAAGCCAAAGCCGGCCGCCTGCGTGTGATCCGCGATGGTGTGTTGCAACCTGAAGCCATTTCCGGTGTCCCGGAAGTGTTCAACATGGGCCAGGGTGGTCTGTTTGATGTGCTGCCGCACCCTGACTTCGAGAGCAACCAGCTGGTTTACCTGAGCTACTCCAAACCGCTGGGCGGTCGTGATTCAACGACCACAGTTATTCGTGGTCGTCTGGCAAATGGCGCGCTCAACGATGTTGAAGAAATTTTTGTAGCCAATGCCCGTGGTGCCAGCCACTTTGGTGGCCGTATGGCATTTGATGCCGACGGATACCTGTTTGTCACTCTGGGTGACCGCCAGGCACCGCCCAGCGGCGATCTGGAAAAGCACCCGGCACAGGATCTGTCCAATCACCACGGTGTGATTGTGCGTCTGAACGACGACGGCACCGTGCCTTCTGATAACCCGTTTGTGGGTCAATCAGGCGCGGAACCGGCTATTTACAGCTACGGCCATCGCAGTCCCCAAGGTCTGGCCATCCATCCAGAAACCGGTGTGATGCTGATGACTGAACACGGTCCTCAAGGTGGTGACGAGCTCAACATCGTTGAACCCGGCAACAACTACGGCTGGCCAGTGGTGGGTCGTGGTGTGAACTATGGTGCCGGTGCACCTATTCACCAAACCATCAGTCAGGAAGGTATGGAGAACCCGATCCACTTCTGGGTGCCCTCTATTGCTGCTTCAGGTCTTGCCATCTACACCGGTTCACGTTTCCCAATGTGGCACGGAAGTGTGTTTGCAGGTGGTATGGCAGGTGAGCAACTGGCTCGTTTGACGCTGAGTGAAGACGGCTCCAAAGTAATCACTGAAGAAACCCTGCTGCCAGGCATCGGCCGTGTGCGCGATGTGCGTCAGGGTCCGGATGGTCTGCTGTACATTGCTATTGAAGATCGTTCACGTCAGCCCACCGCAATTCTGCGTCTGGAACCGGCTCAATAAGGCCAGTCTTTTGAGTTGACACAAAACGCTGTGAGTTGACCTAAAAAAAGACCCCTGACAGGTTTCCCGGTCAGGGGTCTTTTGTTTACAGCGTCTGATTACTGTCCGCAGTCGCCACCAAATTCATTGCCGCCACCACAGTAGGTGTGGTGCTGCAACTGAATGGCAATACCATCCGGATCAGAGAAATACACTTCCGGGGTACCGTTTGGAGCAGCACCTCCGCGTTCAGGCATACGCCAGCTCACCCAGTGTTGCAGAGGGCCGGTCTGACCTTCCTGACGGGCAGACAGGCCATAATCGGTCAGTGTCTGCAGCAGGGAGTCCACAGAGAAGTTCTCCATGTTCAGGCTGGCATGATCGATACGGCCTGGCTGAGTCGGGTTACCAGGCTGTGCGCCACCTACAAACATCAGAAAGTGCGTGCCTTCGCCTACATCCAGCAGCGGGAAGGTGCCCTGGAAGGCCTTATCCTGGAAACCAAAGACCTTGCGGTAGAAGTCATTGGTGACCTGGTAGTTGTGAACAAAAGTTGTCATGTGGTTGATTTCGATCAGGTCAATCAAGCCTTCAGGTGCCGGCTCAGGCTGACAAGGTGCATCACCCAGACCACAATCATTCGGGCTGGTCAGCTGAACCACAACACCGTTAGGGTCAGCAAAAAACAACTCCTGGTTGTCAGCCAGCATCGTGGAATCATCTTCATCACCCGGCAGGCGCTCCAGCCAGCTGTGCATCGCACGGTTCAGGGCGTTGCTTTGATTGCTGTGCATACTGTCTACAGTGCGGTTCAGACCATGCTCCTGCAGACGGGCCTGCAGCTGGAAACGGGTTGCCCCAGGTACAGCCAGGCCAAAGTAGGAAATATGGGGCTGATCTCCGGCTCGCAGCGGAGAAATTGTGAAGTACTCAGGGCCATCGCCCACCTGCAGCACAACTTTTTCACCAATACGGGCAACGACGGGAGAGCCAAACAGCCCCTGATAAAACGCTACAGAGCGATCCACATCACTGACGCGCAGGCCAAAGCTGTGCAGGCCTGTTGCAGTGATTGTTTGTGCGTCAGCGGCAGGCTGGGCAAAGCTTAAGCTGGCCAAAGGCAGCAACGACAGGGCTAACAACAATTGTCGGCGTGTATTGCGCAGTTGAGATTTCATGGTACAGCTGTCTCCTCGAAGTCTGTGTTGTGTAGGTCTGGTTGTGTATAGGTGTTCACAATATCATCAACCACGGCCCGAAATGAAGGAGAGTAGTTTTGTCGTGTGGCCAGCCAGCTGCGACGAACCTGTTTGTTGCGCATTGTTGCGCGCCAGCGTTCCAGTCGAGGCTCAAACTCATTTTTGTCAAACAACGCCTGCTGGAACTGATAGTAGGAGTTTTCCCATTCGCGCCACACGCCCGCCATAAAATAGGCGTGTTGTATTGCTTCCCACGGTTCCAGCTCTTCACCGGCACTGACTTTGGCGAGTGTGTTGGCCAGTTCTGACTCTGTGGCTACCCACTCGGAAAACATCATCTGTTTTTCCGAAATGGAGTCACGTGTCTGTGATTTCATCATCTCTGTATTCTGGCGTATTTCCAGTCCCAGGAACACAATACCCATGATGACGGCGATACTGGTCGACAGATTCAGCCAGTCAATATATTTACTGCTCATTGTTGCTCTCTTTTTTTATACGGTTGGCAGGAAGCGCCGCAGCTCCGTCCATGTGGCTTCAGGGCTATCAACCTGAAACGTATGCCCGCCGGGAATACCCTTGCCTTCAGCGCGAGTCGCTTCCATTTTCCAGATGTTCAGAATGTCATACTGGCGGCCCATGGGAGCATTAAGCCCCCACAACACATTCAGTGGACATTCGATTTTTTTACCAGCGGCCAGATCAGCCTTGTCTATTTCCATATCCATACGCGCCGATGCACGGTAATCCTCGCACATCGCGTGAACGGCGGCCGGATCCTTGTAAATCTCCGCATACGCTTCTCCAACCACGCCGGCACCACCTCCGGTGATAAACATGCCGGTGCTGGCAATGACGTTTTCAGGGAAAGGCGAGGGGCGTAAAAACAGGAACCAGTGGAAATAGGTTTCCACAAACTGCAGCGTGACATTTGAGTAGAGATAATGCGCCGGCACAATATCCAGCACGGTGAGGTTTCTTACGCGTTCGGGATGATCCAGCGTCAATCGGCGTGCCACGCGGCCACCACGATCGTGACCCACCAGTGCAAACTGGTTAAAGCCCAGCATACGCATGACGTTGACATTGTCCTGGGCCATTATGCGTTTGGAGTAATTGATGTGATTTTCGCCGCCAGCCGGTTTGCTGCTCCAGCCATAACCACGCAAATCGGTTAATACCACGGTGTGGTCCTGAGCCAGATTCACTGCCACTTCAGCCCATGATAAATGTGATTGTGGTGCGCCATGGATTAACAATACCGGTGGGCCACTGCCACCCACCAATGTGTGAATGGAAACGCCGTTGGTATCCATGGTCATGGTTTCAAAACCGGGGAACAGCGCAGCATCCAGTTCCTGCGGAGTCATACCCGGACGTGTGTTTTGTGCCAGGGACAACGAAGGCGCTGCAAACAGCGAGGAACCCAGCAGCATGGCGGAGTGCTGCAGAAACTGCCTGCGGTCATTGATTTGCGACTTCATTCTGAATGCCCCCTTGGTCTGTTATTGGTATCGGTTGTGGGCAAAATGTAGCAGATTGATTAAAGCAGCGGTACCCGGTTGCAGCTGGTCAGATCAGGGTAAGGTTTTATTCAACAGGCAGCCAGCCGTTGGCAACGGCTCTGTCCAGCTCGGCCATCAGCCACTGGTGGATAACAGGGAATTCGTCGGCAATAAAACGATGAACCTGTTCCACCTGATGGCGTTTGACGTTGTTGTCGCGCCAGGCGCGGCCCTGACTGTTCAGGTTGAGCAACACTGGCAATAGACGATCCAGTACTTTTAACAGTCGTGTTTCCTTGCTAATACCCGTTTCCTGTTCTTCCCAAACCTCTGGCAGTTCCGTGATCGCATTGCCTTTATGTGTGGTCAGGGACTGTATGTACTGGCGCTCTTTAATATGCGCATCCTTGCGTGCGGAATCGTAAAGCAGGGTATCACCGGCGCCAATTTCGCCGAGGTCGTGAACCAGGGCCATCTTGATCAGTTTGTTTTCGTCAAACTCACCTGGCATCAGGCGTGCAAAGTTCCAACAGGCCATCGCAAGGTGCCAGGAGTGTTCTGCCGAGTTTTCCAGGCGCTCACCGCCGTTAATATATGAGCGCCGCTGTACCGATTTAAGTTTATCGAGCTGCAAGAAAAAATCGTTGATCTGTTCAAGGTTATTCAAAGCGTGGTTCCTTTTTGCGTACGCTGGTTCCATATGTACTCATGCATTTATTTAGTGTGTCCCCAGTCTCTGTTTTACATCCGTATAAGCAGCATTTATTAGAGCAGTCATGGCTTTGGTGTTAATTGAATGCTCCGGTATAACTTTAACGTGACGCATATATTTACCGGTACCACTTAGCAACTTCTGCGGATCAGGTAGATCTGCACCCTGGAAAAAGCCGATGTTTATATGTGCTTTGTAAATATCGATATAGGCAAATGCAGCGCCTTGCACACAAACCGTAGGCTGGTAGTCATGAAGGGTTTCCTCTACATCATTTCCACAGTTGCGCAGCACCTCAAACCATTGTCGTGCCAGAACACCGAGATCGCCCGGCGCAACGTTCAGCCAGCGTTCGACGGCCGGGTCAGATTTTTGAGTGTCGCCTAACAGGAAGAGTGGACGCATGAAATGAGTATACGCCAGATATTTCAGGGGAGCGGACTTTCAGTACATTGACAGACGTTCAACTCAGCGTACGATTCAGTTACAGAGTTCAGGAGAAATTGATGAGTATTTTGGGAAATATACTGTGGTTCATTTTCGGTGGCTTTCTTTTGGGACTGTTCTGGTGGCTTGCCGGGGTTATTGCCTTTGTTACTATTGTTGGCATTCCGTGGGCTAGAGCCTGTTTTGTTATTGGCTATTTTTCTTTTTTCCCGTTTGGCAAAGTTGCTGTGCGTAGAAATGAAGTCACCGGTCAACAGGATATTGGCACAAGTTTTTTTGGCACTATTGGAAACATAATCTGGTTTTTGTTGGCTGGATTCTGGCTGGCTTTGGCTCATCTTTCTATGGCGCTGTGCTGTTTTATTACCATCATCGGAATTCCATTTGGTGTTCAGCATATGAAGCTGGCCGTGATTGCATTGTTTCCAATCGGGATGACAGTTGTTGAAAACTAAAATCGGTGATATCGCCAAAGCGATGATAGACGGATCGCTAAACTATTTTCAGGGCGCCGAGGCTATTCTGGCTCTAAGAGATGAATTGGGAATCTATGCCAATGATCCCGACTTTGTGGTGTTTGTCGGCGTGTTGAGCGAAATCGAGTATTTAAGAGGGGATGCGGGAGAATTTAATTGGGAGCTGTTGGATGACCCTGCTTTAAAGAAGCAGATTTCTGAGTCTTTGGCGTGGGCAAAATCAATTTCCCTGGAGAATTGCAAATCCCTGGCCAGACGATATTCAGTAATAGCGTATTAAAAAATTTGGTACCGGAGGTCGGACTCGAACCGACACGCTTTTAAGGGCAACGGATTTTGAATCCGTCGTGTCTACCAATTTCACCACTCCGGCATGAGGGTCGCCCGCAGGTAAATACCTTTGGGTTGGCGGAAAAGGCGGCCATTATAACAACATTGCTTGAGCTGGCAATGGCTGATTTTGCACGATGTTCGTTATACGTGGCACTTGGCATCGAACGGACATTCGGGCACACTTGCCGCCCTTATGCAGCTATCTGATTTTGATTACCATCTGCCCGACGAACTGATTGCTCGTTACCCGGGCGAAACCCGCAGTGGCAGCCGTCTTTTGTGTCTTGATCGTCACAACGGGGCTGTCAGTCATCACATTTTTCGCGACATCCTGGCGATGATACAGCCGCAGGATTTGCTGGTGTTTAACGACACTCGCGTGATTCCTGCGCGGCTGTTTGGTCACAAATCTACAGGCGGTCGAATTGAGGTTTTGCTCGAACGGCTGCTGACAGAGCATGAGGCCTTGGCGCAGATTCGTGCCAGCAAGGCACCTGGCATCGGCATGACTCTCAAGCTGGTATCCGCTGACAGCCGTGCAACGCTGGATGCTGAAGTGCTGGGCAGGCAGGGTGAGTTTTACCATCTGCGCTTTTCGATTGAGCAACCACTGGTTGAGCTGCTGGACCAGTTTGGTCACATGCCGCTGCCTCCTTATATAGATCGAGCGGATGAGCAGTCCGACCAGACGCGTTATCAAACCGTTTATAACCGGCATCCTGGCGCGGTGGCGGCGCCTACGGCCGGCCTGCATTTTGATGACGCGTTGTTGGCGGCCTTAAAAGCCAAAGGCGTAGATCAGGCGTTTCTGACCTTGCACGTAGGCTCGGGCACGTTTCAGCCGGTGAGGACGGACGATATCCTGCAGCACAAGATGCACTCGGAGTGGATCAATGTGCCGGAATCCGTGGCAGAGCAGGTGCGAGCTTGCAAACAGCGTGGTGGTCGTGTGATTGCAGTGGGGACTACCACTGTCCGTAGTCTGGAATCAGCGATGCGCCGCAGTCTGGAAGCCGGCCATACTGAACTGCACGCCTGGTCAGGGGATACTGACATCTTTATTTATCCTGGTTATGAGTTTCAGGTGATAGACGCCATGATCACAAACTTTCACTTGCCACGCTCCACACTGATGATGCTGATCAGTGCATTTGCTGGCAGGGAGCAGGTCATGGCAGCGTATGAAGAAGCAGTAAGAGAACAATACCGCTTCTTCAGTTATGGCGATGCCATGTTTATTTCCTAGTGTTATACTCTGGCCCCTCAATTTTCCACCGATATCCATCGTTCATCTTGATACAAGGATTTTGAAAATGGCTAAAGCACCCGTTCGTGTGGCTGTAACCGGAGCCGCCGGTCAGATCAGTTATTCACTGTTGTTCCGTATTGCTGCTGGCGACATGCTGGGTAAAGACCAGCCAGTGATCCTCCAGTTGCTGGAAATCACTCCTGCTCTGGAAGCCCTGAAAGGTGTGGTGATGGAGCTGGAAGACTGCGCATTCCCACTGCTGCAGGGTATTGTTCAGACTGATGACCCGAACGTTGCATTCAAAGACGCTGACTACTGCCTGCTGGTAGGCGCACGTCCTCGTGGCCCAGGTATGGAGCGTAAGGATCTGCTGGCGGCCAACGCGGCGATCTTCTCTGTACAAGGCAAAGCCATTAACGACAACGCCAGCCGCAAGGTTAAAGTGCTGGTAGTTGGTAACCCGGCTAACACCAACGCACTGATTGCCTACCGTAACGCGCCGGATCTGAATCCTGGCCAGTTCACAGCGATGACCCGTCTGGACCACAACCGTGCTATTGCTCAGCTGGCGGAAAAAACTGGCAAACACAGCACTGACGTAGACAGCATGATCATCTGGGGTAACCACTCAGCTACTCAGTACCCGGACGTTCACCACGCAACCGTATCTGGCACCAAAGCGCTGGATCTGATTGACCAGGAATGGCTGACCAGCACCTTCATTCCAAACGTACAACAACGTGGTGCTGCAATCATCAAAGCACGTGGTCTGTCTTCAGCCGCGTCTGCAGCCAACGCTGCAATCGAACACATCCGTGACTGGGCGCTGGGCACCAATGGCAAAATCGTTTCCATGGGCATCCACAGCGATGGTAGCTACGGCATTGAAAAAGGCCTGATCTACTCCTTCCCGGTAACCTGCGCTAACGGTGAATACACCATCGTTCAAGGTCTGGATGTAAACGAGTTCAGCCGTGGTCTGATGCAGAAAACCGAACAGGAACTGCGTGAAGAGCGTGACGGCGTCGCGCATCTGCTGCCTTAATCGCCGAGATCCGGATTCATCCCAGCCGTAACGGGATGAATCCGGAATTCAACGTCTGCTTATGACTTCTCGCCTGTTCGGCTCAGCAACCAGTCCATTCGCCCGCTCCACGCGGGAGTGGCAGTTCTGGATTTTTCAGCTCAGTGGCTGGGGACTCTGGGTGTTGATGCTGACATTGCGGGACATGACCTTTGTCCCTTCCGAATACATGTTCGAGCGTGTCAGCGTATTTGCTGTGGATGCGCTGATTGGTATTCTGCTGACCACTGGGCTGCGCTATCTGTACCGCGCCATCTGGGAGACCTCTGCAGTTGTCAAAATCCTGGTGGTGGTGTTCAGTTGCTGGGTGACCGCCCAGGCCTGGCGACCCATCAAGGTGCTGATCACCGATTCCAGTTTTGGCTCCAGCGTGGATATTACCGACTACGGTTGGGCCAGTTTCAGTGTGTTTTTCCCGATTTCCATGTCAATTCTGATGTTATGGAGCATCCTCTACTTCTGTATCAAGTACTATCAGCTGTTCCAGAGCGAGAAGGAAAAAAGTCTGCGCTCGGAAGCGCTGGCGCATGAGGCGCAGCTGCGTATGCTGCGTTATCAGCTGAATCCACATTTTCTGTTTAATACCTTGAATGCCATTTCAACCTTGATTCTGGTGCAGTCCACCGATCAAGCCAACAATATGGTGACGCGTCTCAGTAAGTTTTTGCGTTATTCTTTGGAGCATGATCCGCTGGATACTGTGGATCTGGCGCATGAAATGAGTTCGCTGCGTCTGTATCTGGATATTGAAAAAGTCCGTTTTGAAGAACGACTGCGGCTGGAATTTGATGTCAGTGCCGAGGCTGAGCGCGGGCTGGTTCCAAGTATGCTGCTGCAGCCTCTGGTCGAGAATTCGATCAAACATGCCATTTCACGCAGCGAGGATGGCGGGACTATCTGGATCAGTGCGCAGGTGGATGATAAAAAACGTTTGTGCATTACCGTGGCAGATGATGGTCCGGGGTCTGTGAATCACCCCGGCTCCATAGGCGTGGGGCTCAAGAATATCCGCGATCGTCTGCGCGAGATTTACGGCGACAATCATGAACTGGTGTTGGCTGTACGCGAACCCAGAGGCTTTCAGGTAAAGGTAGAGATCCCTTATGAGACCCGATGACACTTTGCAAGCGAACGACTCTGCAAATCCCGAAGACAGCGTGGCGAAAATCCGTGCTGTTATAGTTGATGATGAATCCCTGGCGCGCAAGGGCCTGATGCTGCGTCTAAGTGAGCTTGGGCAGGTTGATGTTGTGCGCGAATGCCAGAACGGCAAGGAAGCGTTGGAGGCGATTGCCGAACTGGCGCCGGATCTGGTGTTTCTGGATATTCAGATGCCGGGCATGACTGGTTTTGATGTGGTCGAGAGATTGCAACAGGACAATATGCCGTTGGTGGTTTTTGTAACTGCCTATGATGAATACGCGGTTAATGCCTTTGAAGTGAATGCCGTGGATTATCTGCTCAAACCGATTGAGCAGGAGCGTCTGGCTGCTGCGCTGGAGAAGGTGCGTGCCAAACTGGGCAGTCAGCGCTCTGACGATGAGAAAAAACGTCTGCTGGAAATTGTAATTGGACTGACCGGCAAGTCCGAGCAGGCGGTGTACGAGCTGCTGCAAACAGGTGTGAATCCTGCGCAGTTCAGCGAGAAGCTGGCGATCAAGGACGGCGCTTCCACCACCTTTGTACAGGTGCGTGATATCGACTGGATTGATGCCGCCGGCGACTACATGTGTGTGCATGTCAAAGGCGAAACGCTGATTATGCGTACCACAATGAAAGAGCTGGAATCCCAGCTGGACCCCTCGGTGTTCCAGCGTGTGCATCGCTCCACCATTGTGAATCTGAACCGCGTTGAGAAAGTGTCTTCTCATATCAACGGCGAGTTCCACCTGACCCTGACCTGTGGCACCTCGTTAAAAATGAGCCGCTCTTACAAAGACAAGGTTCGTCATTTCTTTTAATAATAGGGTCAGACCCTATTATTTACTTCAGGTGGTTTAGGGGCAGGGCGGTGGTGTCCAGTACTTTGCGCAGTATAAAACTGGAATGCACGTCGGCCACCCCTTCAATACGTGTCAGCGTGTTAAGCAGAAATTCCTGGTAATAGTCCATATCCGGCACAATCACCTTGAGCTGGTAGTCAGCTGATTGTCCGGTGATCAACAGGCATTCAATAATCTCCGGATGTTTGTGTATCTCCGCTTCAAAGCGTTCAAAGCGGTCCGGTGTGTGCCGGTCCATACTGACTGTGACCAGTGCGCTGAGTTTGAGCCCCAGCAGCGAAGGGTCCAGCACAGTAACCTGGCCCTTGATCAGCCCCTCATCCTGCATGCGTTTGACGCGACGGGCGCAGGGTGTGGGAGATAAACCCACCCGTTCCGCCAGGTCTGTATTGGTGATGCTGCCGTCGAGCTGCAGCTCACGCAGTATGCGTTTGTCGAGTTTGTCCAGTTCCATAAAAATTGCGTGAAACCTTATTGAATGAATAAATTGACTAATAAGCTAAATCTTTTTGGTTAAAAGCTCCAATACTTTCCTGTTTAAGTGAAAAAAAAGTGGTGGAAACACTCCGGCGCCCTGACTAATCTATGCAACATCCGAAGCGGCACAGGAAGCTGATGATCTCAGACCGGTGTCACCGCAACAGAAATGTAGATGGGCAGTAAAAAGCGGCTTCTTACCCTGAGGTCTGACTGGTTTACTGACATCCTGACGAAAACAGCGTCAGCAGGCTTATCGGATGATACATGCCCGGCGAGGTTAACCAAGACCAGAGGCCGGGCTGTTCTAAACAACACCCCACGGGGATAAAGAGGTAAACCGGATGTCCGCTCAAAACCGTTTTGATCATCGCAAATATGTCGCCTTTCCGCCGATAGGTTTAAAAGACCGTACCTGGCCGGACCAGGTTATTACCAAAGCTCCACGCTGGTGCAGTGTTGACCTTCGCGATGGTAACCAGGCGCTGATCGAGCCGATGTCAGTCTCCCAGAAGAAGCAGATGTTTGATTTGCTGCTGGAGATCGGTTTTAAGGAAATCGAAATTGGTTTCCCTTCGGCATCCCAACCCGATTTTGATTTTGTGCGTTATCTGATCGAGGAAAACCGTATTCCCGATGACGTCACCGTGCAGGTGCTGACGCAGGCACGTCCGGAGCTGATTGCCCGTACATTCGAGGCGTTAAAAGGCGTCAAACGCGCGATTGTGCACGTGTACAACTCAACTTCTGTGGTGCAGCGTCAGAAGGTATTTAAAACCAGCAAGCAGGGCATTATTGATATTGCGGTGGCCGGTGCCAGCGAAGTGAAAAAACACGCAGCCATGTACCCGCAAACCGAGTGGGTATTCCAGTATTCACCGGAAAGTTTTACCGGCACTGAAATAGATTACGCCTTGCAGGTGGTAGATGCTGTTGTTGATGTGTGGCAACCGACCCCTGAGCATAAGTGCATCATCAATTTGCCGGCAACAGTAGAGATGTCGACGCCCAATGTTTTTGCTGATCAGGTTGAATACTTCTGCCGCAATGTCAAAAACCGTGACAGCATCGTGATCAGTTTGCACACTCACAATGACCGTGGTTGCGCGGTAGCAGCCGCCGAGCTGGGTACGATGGCAGGTGCTGACCGTATTGAAGGTACATTGCTGGGTAATGGTGAGCGTACCGGCAACATGGACATCATCACCATGGCAATGAACCTGTACAGCCAGGGTGTTGATCCTGAGTTGGACTTCAGTGATATGGACAAGATTTGTGCAGTCAGCAAAGCCTGCACTCAAATTGATGTGCATCCGCGTCAACCTTATGCGGGTGACCTGGTATTTACGGCGTTCTCCGGCAGCCACCAGGATGCCATCAAAAAATGTCTGGATATTTATGAAGAGGGTACAACCTGGGAGATTGCCTACTTGCCGATTGATCCGCGCGATCTGGGCCGTACCTATCAGGATGTGATCCGAGTGAACAGCCAGTCCGGTAAAGGCGGTGTGGCTTATGTTCTGCAGAGCAAGTTCGGATTCAACCTGCCGCGCTGGTTGCAGATTGAGTTCAGTCGAGTGGTGCAGAAGGAAGCTGAAGTGACTGGTCAGGAAATTTCACCTGACACCATTTGGGCTCTGTTCCAGAGAACATATCTGGACAATCAGCAAGGCGTGAAACTGGATCGTTTTACTTTTGAAAAAAATGCAGGTCGTGAACAATTTAATGCGACTCTGGACAGCTTCGGTAAACAGCTGACCATCAGCGGTGAAGGTGATGGTGTGATGGATGCGTTTGTGGAGGCGTTAAAAAAAGCCACAGGCATCGAATTTGAGATCATGGAGTACGGTGAGCATGCGCTGAGTCAGGGTGTGGATGCTGACGCGGTCACCTATATTCAACTCAAGAACGGAGCGCAGCGTTATACCGGTGTGGCGATTAACTCGGATATCGTGTCGTCCTCGCTGAATGCGCTGTTAAGAGCGGCCGGGCAGTTGATTCAGGAGTCGGTGAAGAGTTCTGCTGCTTAAGGTTGTACTCGGCGGCGACCGCCCTGGTCGCCGCCGCTCACTCCATAGAAGTCATTCCATTCTTCTCTTGCGCAAGGCACACTCAGCCAAACTTTTTTTAGCTTTGCTGCGACCAACCGGCTGATTATGGACAAGAACGATTCCGAGCTTATAGAGGCCACCCTGGCAGGGAGTGTGGCGGCGTGGGAAACGCTGGTCAGACGCCATGAGGGGCGGGTCTATAACCTGGGGCTGCGTCTGATGCAGGATCCTGATGATGCGCTGGATCTGGTGCAAGAAGTTTTTCTTGGGGTTTATCGCAATCTGGCGCGCTTTCGGGGTGAGTCGCAGTTCAGCACCTGGTTATTTCGTGTGGTCCATAACAAGGCTATTGATCTGATGCGCCGGCGACAGGCCGGGCCGATGCTTGAGTCCGGTTTGGATGAGCTGCCGGAAGTGATTTATGAAGAGACCAATCCGCAGCATCAGTATCTGGAAGCCGAACAGAATCAGCAGATCAGCGCGTATCTGGCGCGTTTGTCTGCAACCCAGCGTGTCATTGTGGAATTAAAAGTGTTCCAGTCACTGACTTTTGACGAAATTGCCGAGCTGCAGACTATTCCGGTAAATACCGCCAAAACCCGGTTTTATGCCGCGCTGAAAAGTCTCAGAACCATGATGGAGAAACAATCATGAGTTGTCCCCGTATTGCCCTTAGTGTCGCTGATCATTTTGATGACAGTCTGTCGCAGGAGCAGCGTCAGGAACTTGAACAGCATCTTGCTTCATGTGAGGACTGTCGCCAGGAAGTTGTGCTGTTGCAACAGATTCCTGCGCAGCTGAACCACTGGCAGGATGTTGCCGTGTCCAGCTGGGACAGACAGCAAGCCGCCAGACCCATAGTGGCAAGAACCACTTTGCCGCAGCGGCGTTCGCGCTGGCGCAAACTGGCTGACTGGATGCCGCTGGCGGCCTCGCTGGTGCTGGCGGTAGCGGTGGTCACACAGACTCGATTACAGGTGTCAGATGATAGCTGGACGCTGAGTTTTGGGGGTGTTATGCCAGCCAGTTCCATGCAGGTTGCCAGTGTTGATATGGAACAAATTAATGCCTTGCTGGCCGCTCATGCGGAGCAGGCCCAAAGCCAGCAGGAGGCGACACGGCAATGGGTGGAGGCGGCGCTGCGTACACACGGTGAGGCTAGCGCCGACAATCTGATGGAGTGGGTGAACTGGATGGAGCAGCAGCGGCAGCAGGATGTTCAACGAATGGAAGCCGGTTTTCAGCAGTTGCTGGATCGTGACTTCCAGACGGTGGACTCGGTGCGTCAGCTGGCCAGTTATGTCATGTATCAGGAGCAACCATGAACTTGATCCGACAGGCAAGATTTGGCGGCATTGGCCTGATGTTGAGTCTGGCAGCAACCAGTGCCTGGTCGCAGACGCAAGATCAGGTATTGGCGATGCGCCCGGTGGTGGAACTGTTAAGCACCACCCTTGAAGAAGGTTTGGGGTTGAACGAGCGTCGAGGCGTTTTCAGTCCGCGTGCAGGCGATGTTCGTGGTCGTTATCTGCCGACTCAGGGTGTGGTACTGGAAATTCTGACATCCCTGCAAAATCGTGGCGGCACAATGGATAGATTGGACAGCTCACTGAGTCAGCTTTCCAGTCAGCTGAATGGACTGATTCAACAGGGCGCAGTCACCCGTCCCGATTTTGAGGCGATGCGAGACCAACTGGCACTGACCCTGCGCACGGATGAGGTCTCGGCCTACTACCGCGAAATACTCCAGAGTCTGGCCTCGCAGGATGTGTCCGTGATTGAGCGTGGTCTTGCTGCAGCGTCTGAAACCGTTCAGTCCCTGCAGGCCATGGGGCATCTGGATGCGGATGAGCGTACGCAGTTGATGCAATCATTGCAGGATCTGCGTAGCAGGTTCACATCACAGATACAGCAAATGGAAACGTTACGCCAACAGGTTCGTGAGCAATTGTCGGAATCGGAGATGTTACCTGATCAGTCGGTACGGGATGCCTGGAACCAGGCGCGGGCCAATCTGGAGCAGGAGCTGGCGGCATTACGTGTTGAGGTTGCCGAGCGGATAGCAGAGCTGCAGCTGGCACGTGAGCAGGCTGAGGTGCTACGTGAGCAACAGAACGCACAGGCGGTTGCGGATTTCCAGCTGCGGCTGTTTGCTCTGCTATGTGATTACGGTGCGGGCTTGCGCGCCTTGCCCGATGGCGAAGTGCTCAATGTGATTCTTTCCGGTTTGGGTGATGTATTGCCTTCCGACGAGCGTCGCGATCTGATGTATATTGTGGAAAAGGAGTCATTGCAGAGTTGTCAGCAAGGGCGTATCACTGCAGCACAGCTGCTGGCTATTTCCAGGCAATTTCAGTATTAATTGATCGGTGTCACAGTCAGACAGAGTTGCCCTGTTAAGCCCTGGTTTTATCTTATAGAATGCCCTCACACGTAGTCGGTACGATAATAATAAGCCGCGCTCTGTAATTTGATGTTGCAGAGACCAAAGGAGAAAAAGATGGATTGCCCCAAATGTAATGCAAAGATGAATGAGCGATCAGTGGAGATACTGCTCGGTACAGTTGTGATCGATCAATGTAGCGGTTGCCAGGGTTTGTGGTTTGACAACGGCGAAGCGGAACAGCTGAAAGAGTCGTGGATGTCAGATTTCCTGGATAGTGGCGATCCACGTATAGGTAAAACCTATAATCGTGTGCGTGATATCCAATGCCCACGCTGCCACAAACCGATGCAGAAAGTGAATGACTCACGTCAGCCGCACCTGGAGTACGAAGCCTGCCCTGATCATGGCATGTTCATGGATGCCGGTGAATTTACAGACTATAAACACGAAACCCTGATGGATATTTTTAAAGGGTTGATCGCGTCACTGAGACGTCGTCGCTGATTACAACAACAGATTTGGTGGTGCTGCCGGTACATTCGCCGGCAGTTCTGCGCGCCAGCGCGGGTGATACCAGATTGCTTTGTCGGCGCAGAGCGGAGGTAATTGTCTGACTCTGCCCAAATCCATCCAGCTGTTCTCCGGGGTGTGAAAATCTGACCCCACCGATGCCCACAATCCCGTTTCCACAGCCAATGCGCCGAGCATGGCAAGTTTCTCCGGATGCAGATTGGAGTAACTGACTTCCAGAGCGTCGCCACCACCGGCCGCAAACTCCATCAGCAGTCTACGCAGTCGTGCGCGGTTAAAAGCATAACGATCCGGGTGCGCCAACACGCTGATGCCACCGGCAGCACGAATGCTGCTGACCGCTTCGTCCATGCTGCACCAGGGGATACTGGTTTGCAGTCGGCCACGTTTTCCCAGGTATTTGCTGAAGGCCTGCTGCTTGGATCCTACGTGACCTGCACTCACCAGAAAGTCGGCAATATGGCTGCGACCCACTGACTCACAAGGCAGCTGGGCCAGATAAGATGCCAGGCCGGTAATGCCGGCGCGCTCCAATTGGCGGCCAATATCGTCGGCGCGTTCACGTCGGTGTTCTTGCTGTTGCGCCAACAGCAGGTTCAGCCCGGCATCGTCCAGGTCTATCAGCACACCTACAATATGGATTTCGCGTCCTTCCCAATTGGCGGAAATTTCGACGCCGCTCAGCAATTCCAGATCGGCAGGCAGCTGTTGGCTCGAGAGTTCCCGGTGGGCTGCGATGCTGTCGTGATCGGTGATGGCGAGCTGGCGCACTCCACGTTGTTGGGCCCGCTCCACCAGGGCGGCAGGGCTGAGTTCTCCGTCGGACAACCAGGTATGAGAATGCAGATCAATCATGGGGCGCAGCCTACGGCAGTGGGCTGACGTTGTAAACCTCGCGCGCGTGCAGTGATGGGCTTGTGACTTGTCATGGGCTTGTGAATAGTTGATTAAATTACTGTGGTATTTCATAATCCCGCACAATTCATGAGGGTATAGCGGATGAGACTGACAACAAAAGGGCGTTATGCAGTCACAGCCATGCTGGATCTGGCTATTCATGCGGACCGGGAACCAGTGACCCTGTCTGACATTTCTCTGCGCCAGGACATTTCACTGTCCTATCTTGAGCAGTTGTTTGCGCGACTGCGTCGCAGTGAACTGGTGCAAAGTGTACGCGGACCAGGAGGCGGTTATCGTCTGGGCCGTGATACGCATCAAATTGCTATTGTGGACATTATCGACGCCGTTGATGAATCGGTGGATGCCACGCGCTGCCAGGGGCAGGGTAACTGCCAGCAAGGTGAAACCTGCCTGACTCACCATTTGTGGGAAGACCTGAGTCAGCAAATACACGAATTTCTCAAAAGTATCAGTTTGGCTGATCTGATGGCTCGCCACGATGTGCGCCAGATCTCGTCCGGTCAGGACGAACGCCGCGAACTGATTATCCGCGACATGCAAACCCTGTCCTGACGCGTCAGCTGTTTATACGGAAGAAGTCATGAAGTTGCCGATTTATCTGGATTACGCTGCTACTACACCGGTTGATACGCGAGTGGCCGAGCGGATGGCTCAATGCCTGACGCTGGATGGTTGTTTTGGCAATCCGGCCTCAAGGTCGCATTTATTTGGTTGGCAGGCTGAGGAAATAGTGGAGACTGCGCGCCGCCAGGTCGCAGATCTGATTCACTGTGATCCGCGAGAAATTGTCTGGACCTCCGGTGCTACAGAAGCTGATAACCTGGCGTTAAAAGGTGTTGCCTTATTTTATGCGGACAAGGGGCGGCACATTATTACCTCCAGCATTGAGCACAAAGCTGTGCTGGATAGCTGCAAATATCTGGAATCCCAAGGTTTTGTGGTCACTTATCTGATTCCGGATGCAACGGGCATTATCAGTCCTGAACAGCTGGAAGCCGCGATCAGGCCAGATACGATTCTGGTATCGCTGATGCACGTGAACAATGAAATCGGTTCAGCCAACGATATTGCAGCGCTTGGAGAGGTAACGCGGGCGCGCGGGGTTATCTTCCACGTCGATGCAGCCCAAAGCGCCGGCAAGCTGCCTATTGACCTGCAAGATATAAAAGTCGATCTGATGTCGCTGTCTGCACATAAGGTCTATGGCCCTAAAGGCGTTGGCGCGCTGTACGTTCGTCGTGAGCCGCGGGTGAATCTGGTTCCGCTGATTCATGGCGGAGGGCACGAACGCGGGATGCGTTCAGGTACGCTGGCGACCCACCAGTTGGCCGGAATGGGGTTGGCGTTTGAATTGGCAGCTCAGGAAATGGCTGAGGAAAATCAGCGGCTTGCAGGGTTGCGTGCGCGTCTGCTGAATGCCTTGTCGGAACTGGAGGGCTGGCAGTTGAATGGCCACCCCCAGCACCATGCTCCGGGCATTATCAATCTGGCTTTTGCCGGTGTGGATGGTGAGTCGCTGCTGTTGTCGTTGCGCCAGTTGGCCGTGTCCTCTGGGTCAGCCTGTATGTCAGCCACGATGGAGCCGTCTTATGTGCTGCGCGGCATCGGTTTGCCGGATGAACTGGCTCAGAGCGGGCTGCGTCTGTCGCTGGGCAGGTTTAGTACTGAGGCAGATGTGGATAGTGCAGCTCAGGCATTGATCCATTCAGTCCAGCAACTTAGACAAGTCAGTGGCCGCTCTGTGTAGAATTCAAAGGGCATAAGCCAGTATAATGCGCGCCTTTTCAGTAAGACACAGGCTTTGGAGCTTAAATAATGGCAATTGAACGCACCTTATCAATCATCAAACCCGATGCAGTCGGCAAAAATGTGATTGGCGAAATCTACTCCCGTTTTGAAAAAGCCGGACTGAGCATCGTCGCGGCAAAAATGGTTCAGCTGACAGACGAAACCGCTGGTGGTTTTTATGCTGAACATAAAGAACGTGGTTTTTTCAAAGACCTGATCGCATTCATGACCTCTGGCCCGGTGATGGTACAGGTTCTGGAAGGTGAAAATGCTGTTGCCCTGAACCGCGAACTGATGGGTGCAACTAACCCTAAAGAAGCGGCTGCCGGCACCATTCGTGCAGATTTTGCGGTATCTATTGATGCCAACGCAGTACACGGTTCTGACTCAGCAACCTCCGCTGCACGCGAAATCGCTTATTTCTTCAAAGACAACGAGATCTGCCCTCGCTAATCAGGCGGGCTTTGTCGCCGTTGCCACAAAGGTGAAGCCATGAACAGTCCGGTGACCAACCAGGCGGCTGACAAAATAAATCTGTTGGGAATGAGCCTGCCGATGTTGCAGGCTTATTTTCAATCGATTGGAGAAAAGCCGTTTCGTGCCGTCCAGGTCATGAAATGGATTCACCAGCGTGGAGTCACCGACTTTGCGCTGATGACTGATATCAGCCGAGACTTGCGTGCAAAACTCGAAGCCTGTGCGGAAGTGCGTCTGCCGAAGATTGTTGAAGAACATCTGGCGGCGGATGGCTGCTACAAATGGATTGTAGAAGTTGCCAGCGGCAGTCGTGTTGAAACCGTTTATATTCCGGAAGCGGGACGTGGCACTTTGTGTGTTTCCTCGCAGGCCGGATGTACGCTGGATTGCAGCTTTTGCGCAACCGGCAAACAAGGATTTAACAGCAACCTGACCACTGCTGAAATTATTGGTCAGTTGTGGTGGGCAAATCACCGCCTGGGTGGTTTTGCCGAAGCCAGACCACACGCCGGTAAAGTAAACCGTGCTGTTAGTAATGTGGTCATGATGGGCATGGGCGAGCCTTTGCTCAATTTTGACAACGTCATGGCTGCCCTCAGTCTGATGATGGAGGATAATGCCTACGGCTTATCCAAGAGACGTGTCACCATCAGTACTGCCGGTGTTGTTCCGGCTATCAACAAACTTAAAGATTTTACTGACGCTTCGCTGGCGGTTTCACTGCATGCGCCCAATGATGAGCTGCGCAACCAGATTGTACCGGTGAACCGCAAATACCCGATTCGGGAACTTCTGCGAAGTGTTGCTGACTATATGGCTAGTCTGCCGGACAAGCGTGTGCCCGTAATCGAGTACACACTGATAGCAGGCGTTAATGATCTGAAGCAACATGCTCATGAACTGGCAACGTTGCTGCAGGACTTTCCCTGCAAGATCAACCTGATTCCATTTAACCCATTTACACAATCCGACTACCGTCGACCCAGTAACAATTCGATCAACAACTTCCGGCAAATATTGCAGCAAGCCGGATACACCGTCACCGTGCGCACAACGCGTGCTGAAGACATTGGTGCTGCCTGCGGGCAACTGGTGGGTGATGTTGCTGATCAGACTCGCCGTAGCGAGAGATACCGCCGGGCAGCTGCTGCCGAAGACAAAGAGGCGGTCAGTCAGGGTGGCAGTCGAACTTTTAGCCGCGCCGATAATCTGGCGGTGGCAAGTGAAAAATTATGAGTCTAGAAGATAATCAACAGGAACAGCTGGCGGTGACAGACGAAGTCGCCGCCCCCCCTTCCGGTGCTGTTAAACGCTCGCCCGGTACTATGCTCAAAGCCCAGCGCGAAACGCTGGAGCTGAGTGTGCAGCAGGTTGCAGAAAAACTGAATCTCACCATGCATTTTGTGCGCTGCCTGGAAGCTGACAGCTATGACAAACTGCCAGAGGCAGTTTTTGTTCGTGGTTATATACGGACATACTCACGTCTGCTTGGCCTTGATCCTGATCAGTTGCTGATGATTTACGATGAGTTCAACTCTCACAAGATTGCGCGCAAGGTAGAGGCGATCAAGCGACGAAAGCGACGTATCAATGATCGCAATCGCCCATGGATTGTTACTTCCGGCATTGCATTTATCGCAGTGGCGGTGGCGTTGTGGTACCTGAGTCCGGGCGCCTCCAGCGAGAATATTGCAGACGCCGATGATGTTGTACTTGCGTCTGCGGCATCGGTACTGGCAGCGTCCACAAACCGTGTTACAACTGTTGCCGACGAGGCAGCCATTGAAGTCGTAGCGGAAGTGTTGCGAGAAACCGGTCTGCAAACGCAGGCAGAGATGACCGCGGAATCCGGCGTGGGCGAGTTTGCACTGGCGGATGTGGTGCCCGATGAAACTGCCCAGGCGCAGCTGGCAGCAACAGTGCCAGAGCACACAGATAGTGATGTTAACCACGCAGCTCCTCACAGTGAGGGCGGCGTGAGTGCGCCCGGCGAGAGTACGCTTGTGCAAAACTGGAGCGGTACCGATGAACTCAGGCTGACCTTTAAAGGTGAAAGCTGGGTTGAGGTGCAGCACAACGGTGGCATCGAAGAACATGCTGCCACCCGTTATGCAGGCGAGAGCCTGATGATTTATGGCACCGCGCCATTTGCCGTGTTGCTGGGCAATGCACGCGATGTCGAGTTGTCTTTTAATGGACGACTGATTGATATCAGCAGCAACATCCGTGCGGATAACACTGCACGTCTGAGCATTGGAATGTAACACAGGTTTCTGAACCATTATGAATACATCCTCTCCGATTACCCGTCGTCAAAGTCGCCGCATCATGGTGGGCAATGTGCCAGTGGGTGGTGGTGCACCCATTTCAGTGCAGAGCATGACCAACACTGAAACCTGTGACGTAGAAGCAACGGTGGCGCAGATCAAACGCCTGGAAGCGGTCGGAGCAGATATTGTGCGGGTTTCGGTTCCTTCCATGGAGGCCGCTGAAGCGTTCCGCATAATTCGCCAGCAGGTTAATGTGCCACTGGTTGCGGATATTCATTTTGATTACAAAATCGCGCTGAAAGTAGCGGAGTATGGTGTTGATTGCCTGCGCATAAATCCGGGCAATATCGGTAATGAAAAACGTGTTCGCGCGGTAATTGATGCGGCGCGTGACAAGGGTATTCCGCTGCGTATTGGAGTTAACGCTGGCTCTCTGGGCAAAGAGTTATTGCGTAAGTACAAAGAGCCTTCCGCGCAAGCGATGGTTGAATCAGCGCTGACGCAGATTGATATTCTCGACAAACTGGATTTTCAGGATTTTAAAATCAGCCTGAAAGCCTCCGAAATTTTTATGACCCTGCAAGCGTATCGAACGCTGGCCTCACAGATTGAGCAGCCGCTGCATCTGGGCATCACCGAAGCCGGTGGTTTGCGCTCCGGTACGGTGAAATCAGCCATCGGTCTGGGCGCGCTGCTGATGGACGGCATCGGTGACACCATTCGTATTTCACTGGCGGCCGATCCGGTTGAAGAAATCCGCGTTGGTTTTGATATTCTCAAAAGCCTGGGGCTGCGCAGCAAAGGTGTGAACCTGGTTGCCTGCCCAAGCTGTTCACGTCAGAACTTTGATGTGATTGGTGTTGTTAATGCGCTGGAAGCGCGTCTGGAAGATGTGATTACTCCGGTTGATGTTGCCGTAATCGGTTGTATTGTTAATGGACCGGGTGAAGCCAAGGTGGCCGAGATTGGTCTGACAGGTGCCACCCCGCACAACCTCGCCTATATTGATGGTGTCCCGCATCATAAAGTCGATAACGAAAAGCTGGTTGATGAGCTGGAGGCCATGGTGCGTGCGCGTGTGGCAGCCAAACTCAAGGCTGAGGCTGACATGGCGCCAAGTGGCATCATCGCCCGCGGTTGATACCGACACAGGGATATTTCTGATATGAGCAAGATTCAGGCAATACGGGGCATGAACGATATTCTGCCCGTGGAAACGCCAGTATGGCAGTACCTGGAGCAGGTAATTGCCGATGTTGTGCAGTCTTATGGCTACCGTGAAATCCGTTTTCCCATTCTGGAGCAGACCCAGCTTTTTAAACGCTCTATTGGTGAAGTGACCGATATCGTTGAAAAAGAGATGTACAGTTTCACTGATCGTAACGGTGACGATTTGAGTTTGCGCCCTGAAGGTACGGCCTGCTGCGTACGCGCAGCCGATCAGCACGGTCTGCTGTATAACCAGCAGCAACGTCTGTGGTACCGCGGTCCGATGTTCCGCCACGAGCGTCCCCAAAAAGGACGTTATCGCCAGTTCCATCAGGTTGGTGTGGAAAGTTTTGGCATGGCCGGCCCCGACATTGATGCTGAAATCATTCTGGTATCGGTGGCCCTGTGGAAAGCACTGGGACTGACTGAACATGTCCGTCTTGAGATCAACAACATTGGCACTGCAGCAGATCGTCGTGCTTATGGCGCTGCCCTCACTGCATATCTGCAGCAGCACGAGCAGGCGCTGGATGAAGACAGCCGCCGCCGACTGGGCAGCAATCCGTTGCGTGTGCTCGACAGCAAAGTGCCGGAAACCCAGGCGCTGCTGGTGAATGCGCCGCGTCTTTCAGATTTTGTCAGTGCAGAAACAGTGACGCACTATCAACGTTTAAAAGAACTGCTGATCGCCAACGGTGTCAGTTTTACTGAAAACGAGCGACTGGTGCGTGGGCTGGATTATTACAACAACCTGGTATTTGAGTGGATTACATCGGCATTGGGGTCGCAGGGCACGGTCTGTGCCGGTGGCCGTTACGATGCACTGGTAGAGCAACTCGGCGGGCGTGGTACACCGGCGGTTGGTCTGGCCTTTGGTATGGAGCGTCTGGTACTGCTGATGCAGGAAGCCGGGCTGGTGCCAGGTCATATCCACCGTACTGTGGATGTTTATGTGTTGTATTCTGACGATGCGGTTCAGGCAGCGACATTATTGGTAGCCGAGCGTCTGCGCGGCGATATCTGCGGACTGCGCGTGCTCAGTCACTGTGGTGGTGGCAAGTTTGCCAACCAGCTGAAAAAGGCGTTTGCCAGCGGAGCTGCGCTGGCGGTGATTGTAGATCCGGCCGCTCAAACGCCGGCTGGCCTTGAGGGTGTGGATGTAAGCCTGCGCCTGCGAGCGCTGGTGGACGATGCAACCGCCGAAAGTATTAACTACAGCGCGCTGATCGAGCGCCTGCAGGCAGGCGTCTGAACAGTTGCTGCATCAGTCGTCTGTGGTGCATCTGAATCTTGACACCGCTGGGATGCTGATTCAGGATGCCTGACCGTGCGCGATAAACACTTGTTTATGCGTACAGATTTTGGATGGATAGTAGGCACGCGTGATGCGTGTGATATTTCGACAGGAGCAGTTTGTGGCGATCAGTGCTGAAGAAGAAGAAACCCTTGAATCGATAAAACGCTGGTGGGATGACAGTGGCAAATTTATCGCCATGGGAATCGCGGCCATTGCAGTTGTGTATTTTGGCTGGCAGTTCTGGCAAGGCAGCCGTGAAAACGTTGCTGCGGAAGCGTCCGCGCTGTATGACCAGCTCTCCGATATTGCAGTTGTGCAACCGGGTCAACCCATTGCTGAAGAAGATCGTTCACGTGCACTGCAACTGATCAGCCGTATCAAGTCTGACCATAGCGGCTCTGTGTACGCGTTGTATGCTTCGCTGTTTGGCGCGCGTCTGGCCGTTGAAAATAATGACCTTGCGACAGCCCGTCAGGAGCTGGAGTGGTTACTGGCCAATACCCGCAGCGGCTTTTTTGGCGAAACTGATCCGACGCTGATAGCCCTGGCTCAGTTGCGTCTGGGACGGGTACTGCTGGCTGACGGCCAGGCGTCTCAAGCGTTGACCGTAATCAGTGGCGCGGAACCCGGTGCGTTGGCAGCAGATTTTGACGAACTGCGTGGTGACATTTATTTAAGTCAGGGTCAGCGTGAACAGGCGCTGACTGCATACACAGCAGCAAGCAGCGCCGGCAGTGCCAGTCCAGTGTTGCAACTGAAACTGAACGAGCTGCAAGGCAGCACCGGGGCGCAGTGATCGCGCGGAACTGATTTATGAATCATGTTGTAGTCAAATCTCTTGTAAGTGTACTTCTGGTTTCTGTGCTTGGCGCGTGCAGCGTATTTTCACGCGACAAAACCGAACAACCAGCGGAGCTGCAGCGTTTTGATGAACAGTTCCGCCTGCAGCGCCTGTGGTCAGTGAACGTGGGTGATGGTCAGGGGCGGTTTTATAATCGTCTGGCACCAGCGATTGATGGTGAGAGCATTTATGTAGCAGCCGCCGATGGTACTGTGATGGCCATCGACAAAAGCAACGGACGTGTGCGCTGGCGCCAGCGCACCGGTGAGGCGATCACCGGCGGTGTAGGCGCTGCTTCTGGCCTGGTATTGTTTGGCACCCGTGATGCGCGTGTGATTGCCTTGAGCCAGAGTGACGGGCAACGTCGTTGGGAAAGCACGGTCAGCAGTGAAGTACTGTCTGCCCCACAAACGGATGGTCGTATTGTGGCAGCCCAGACCGGTGACGGTCGTCTGGTTGCCCTGAATGCTGCCGATGGTACTCAGCGCTGGGTCTATGAAAGCACGGTGCCGGCGCTGTCTCTGCGTGGCAACAGCAAGCCGTTGATTGCCAGCGGTGTAGTGGTCGCAGGTTTTGCCAATGGCATTATTGCGGCTGTGGATGCCAATAACGGCCTGGTCATGTGGGAAGAGCGTGTTGCTGTTCCGCAAGGACGTTACGACATCGACCGGATTATTGATATTGACGGGGACCTGGTGTTGTCCGGTTCTACCGTATTTGTTTCCAGTTATCAGGGCAACCTGTTGGGACTGGATCTGACCAGCGGTCGTATTGTCTGGGGAATGCCAGGTTCCAGTTATCATTCGCTGGCGCTGGGTCTGGGCAATATTTACTGGGTGGATAACTTCAGTCATCTGCACGCAGTCCAGAACAATACTGAGCGTAGCGTGTGGGAAAACCAGGATCTGCGTTTGCGTCGTATAACGGCGCCAACCACCCTTAATAACTACGTTGCAGTAGCGGATTTTGAAGGTTATTTGCACATGATTTCCCAGATCGATGGACGCATGGTCAGCCGTGTTCGCGTCGACTCAGATGGCGTCAGAGCCAATATATTGGCCGAAGCCAATGTACTTTATGCCTATGGCAACAGCGGGCGACTGGTCGCATTGCGATTGCCTTGACAATACTGCGCGGCCTTCGGGCCGCGTCTACATTCCGGAATACACTATCGTATGAAACCCGTACTGGCTCTCGTTGGCCGCCCTAATGTGGGCAAATCAACATTATTTAACCGGCTCACTCGCAGTCGTGATGCACTGGTTGCCGACTATCCAGGCCTGACCCGTGACCGTCAGTATGGTGAGGGCAAAGGTGGTGACAAACCTTATATTGTGATCGATACCGGTGGTCTGGAAGGCGGCGAAAGCGGCATCAACTTTGAGATGGCGTCGCAGTCACTGCTGGCCATTGAAGAGGCGGATGTTGTATTGCTTCTGGTGGATGGTCGTGCCGGCCTGAACCCGGCTGACACCCAGATTGTTGAGCATCTGCGCAAGATCGGTAAATCAGCTTACCTGGTTGTTAACAAAACTGATGGCCTCGATGAAAACATCGCGATGGGTGATTTTTACGGCCTCGGTTTTGAAAAAATATTCCCGATCACCGCAACACAAGGACGTGGTGTTAAACGTCTGCTTGATTATGTTCTGGCCGGTTTTTCTGAGCCTGAAGAGGAAGAGGAGCGCGAGGATCAAGGCATCCGGATTGCAATTGCCGGGCGTCCAAACGTGGGTAAATCCACATTGGTTAACCGCATGCTGGGTGAAGAGCGGGTTGTCGTTTTTGATGAGGGCGGAACCACACGCGACAGTATATATATTCCGTTTGAGCGTCATGGTCAGCGTTATACGCTGATCGATACAGCGGGTATTCGCCGTCGCGGTAAAACCCATGAAACCATCGAAAAATTTTCAGTGGTCAAATCCCTGACAGCTATCCAGGATGCCAACGTAGTGGTGCTGGTGGTTGACGCGCGTGACGGCATCGTTGAGCAGGATATGCACTTGCTGGGTTACGTGCTGGATGCCGGCCGTGCGTTGGTGATTGCGCTGAACAAATGGGACGGCATGGATCAGGAACAGAAAGATCGCATTAAAAGTGATATCCGACGCCGTTTCTCTTTTGTGGACTTTGCAGCAATTCATTTTATTTCGGCGCGTTTTGGTACCGGTGTGGGTGATCTTTATCCTTCCATTCACAAAGCTTACGAATCTGCCAAGCGCAAACTCAACACCAATATTTTGACCCGGGTGTTACAAGACGCCTGTGCAGATCATTCACCACCCATGGTCAACGGGCGTCGTATCAAACTGCGTTATGCACACGCAGGTGGCCAGAACCCACCGATTATTGTGATTCACGGCAAACAGACTGACAAAGTCCCGGAACATTACAAACGTTATCTGGAAAAGACTTTCAGAACTGTGCTCAAACTGGAAGGTACACCGATCCGTATCGAGCTGCGTAGTGATGACAACCCCTACGTTGAGCATGAAAAGGGGCTGGCTCCAGGCAAGGTTGCTGCCAAACGTCGTATCGCCAAAAACCGCAAGGATCCAGATGGCCCGCGTAAGGTCCGGGTTCGCAACAAGCGAGACTGACGCTGATGCGTTGCCGGGGGTTTCTCTTTACGCTGCTGTTTTTGTCCGCCTGTAGCGAAATGCCGGAACACCTGGCACCTACAGGTTTTGCAGTCAAGGCTCCCGCAGAGTCAGTCAGCAGTTTTGATCAGTACCTTGCTGAAACCCGGCAACAATTGCAGCAGGCCCTGGGCCGGGTTTATGACAGAGCCGGGGGCGCGCCATTCGGCGAAGACTATCCGCTGGCACGTACATTAAACATGCGTGCACCTTATGAAATTCGAAATACCTCCGCCTGTACGGCAGATTCCACGACCACCGGTTATCTGCTGGTACATGGTCTGACGGATTCCCCCTACCTGTTGTCATCGTTAGCACGTGCGCTGGCCGAGCGTTCTGCCTGTTCAGTTGTGCGTTCTGTGCTGTTGCCAGGCCATGGTACTGCGCCAGGTGATGCGCTGGATGTTCACCGCGATGAGTGGCGCCAGGTTGTTGGTTTTGGCGTGAACAGTTTCCGGGGTGATGTAGATGAGCTGGTTCTGGTCGGATATTCTGCCGGTGTGCCCTTGCTGGTGGAGTATGCCGACAACCATCGTGACGACGCCCTGTTATCCAGTTTGATCCTGTTGTCACCGGCGTTGGGGCTTCCGGACTCGCTGACCTGGTTATCTCCATATGTGCGTTGGTTTATCAATTGGCTAGGCGTTGAGCAGGAGGGTGATGCTGCCAAATATGAGACGCTGCCAGTTAATGCCGGTGCTGAACTGTATAAACAGATTCGCGAACTGAACTGGCCGCAGATGGCTGCGCTGGAGCTGCCGGTGCTGATGGTGATCAGTGGCCCGGACACCACCGTGGATGTGTTTGCCGCTGAGCAGTTTTTCTGTGAGAAGGCACCCGTCAGCCGCAGGCAGCTGATCTGGTTTCCGGCAGCTGATGGAAGTCACCGCAGTCAACTGGGATGTAGCGGGACACTGGAGCAGTCAGTTGTTGACGCCCAGTGGCGAACGGTCAGCGTCTCTCATGTGGGGGTGACCACACCTGCCACGGATTCCCATTATGGACAGGACGCCGGTTATCGCCACTGCCTGCATTACCGACAGAACCAGGACCGTTATCAGCAATGCCTGATCGATGACAACAACACTGTTTATGGAGAACGCAATCTGCTGGTGGACGGATTGTTTGAAGGACGATTATTGCGTCGAGCCACTTTTAATCCGGCTTTCGACAGCATGATGGCGCGCATTGAATGTTTTTTGTCAGATCAATGTGCTGCAAATGAGGTTATCCAATAAGCCAGTGGGCGCGCAAATTCACGCCCGCTGGCACATCGTTGTTAATCAGCTCCACGCAGCATGGCATCCACACTGATCTTGCCTGGGCCAAATGCAAAAATTGCAAAATAGGTCAGGAAGTACATGGCTGCCAACTCACCATTATTTAAGGTGGGGAACCAGGCCGCATGGGCAGTCAGGTAGGCCATGATCATCAGAATGGCGGCCAGTGCCGCGACCCAGCGTGTGAACAGGCCTATCAGCAGCAGGATGCCGCCAAACAGTTCGATAACGCCGGCAATCCATAACATGTTGATACCCAGATCTATGCCAAAAAATCCGAGTCCACCCAGAAACGGTTGCGCGTTTTCACCAAACATTTTGGGCCAGCCGTGGGTCAGGAACATGGCGCTGGCCAGAATGCGCAGCAGTGCCCAGGCTAAGGGCTGGCATTTAACAGCGATGGAATCCACAGTGCGATTGAGGTTGCTCAGAACAGACATGATCTCTCCTTGGGTTAGTTGGCCCGTTTATTGTTCTCAGGTGCTGAAGAGCGGAACCAGCATAGACTTAAAAACCCGCTTCAGCTACTCTTTCGCCACATCCCGCGTTTGCAAGCCTGCACTTTAATGACTGAACTGATCAGACGTATTACCGCCCCTCGTTTTGACCTGCGTCCGCAGGAGCGTAGTTTGGCTTGGCGACTGCATATTGATATGCCGCTGCTGCTGGGTTTGCTGGCGGTGTGTTGTGGTGGTCTTGTGGTGTTGTACAGCGCTACCGGCGAGGACAGTCGTGCGGTGGTCAACCAGACGATTCGTCTGGGGCTGGGATTTGCTGTGATGCTGGTGTTTGCTCAGATTCCGCCTCGCACCTTCAGGTACTGGTCGCTGCCGTTGTTTACAGTTGGAACAGTGTTGCTGATTGGGGTGCTGCTCTTTGGTGTAATTGCCAACGGTGCACAGCGCTGGCTGCCGGTGCCGGTTCTGGGTCGTTTTCAGCCCTCTGAAATCATGAAACTGGCGTTGCCTATTACAGTAGCCTGGTATTTGAGTCGACGGACCTTGCCGCCGCGTTTTAAAGACATTGTGGTGTGTTTGCTTATTGTTGCAGTGCCGACCGGCCTGATTGCCGATCAACCTGATCTGGGTACTGCGATTCTGGTCGCAGTGGCAGGACTGATCGTACTGTTTTTTGCCGGATTGTCCTGGCGGCTGATTTCTGTGGCCGGCTTGGCGGTGGTAATAGCCGCACCACTGATGTATTTTTACGTTCTGCATGATTATCAGCGTCGACGTGTGGATACACTCTTTAACCCTGAAGCAGACCCATTGGGTGCGGGCTGGAATATTATTCAGTCCAAGATTGCTATTGGCTCTGGAGGAGTAACCGGCAAAGGCTGGTTAAACGGTACCCAATCGAGACTGGATTTCCTGCCTGAGTCCTCCACTGACTTTATTCTCGCTGTCATCGGCGAGGAATTCGGCCTGATTGGTATAGCCACATTACTGTTTTTGTACCTGTATATCATTGGCCGCAGCCTGTTTATCAGCTGGCAGGCCTCTGACACTTTTGGCCGTCTGCTGGGTGTGAGCCTGTCGCTGACCTTCTGTGTTTATGTTGTTGTTAATATGGGTATGGTATCTGGGCTGCTGCCGGTGGTCGGGGTGCCATTGCCGTTGGTCAGTTATGGCGGAACATCTGCAGTGACACTGTTGGCAGGCTTTGGCATCCTGATGTCCATTCATACTCACCGGCGTTTGTTGCCACCCTGATAATTAAACGATCGGCCGTTCTAAAGTTTCATTCTGGCATGCCGTTACCAAAGGCATGAACACAATAATCACCCGTTTTGGAATTTGGTTGCTGGTTCTGTCCCAGCTTTGTCTGTTCATCCTAGTGGTGGCCGGGATCGGTTCGACGCTGTTTTGGTTGTTACCGATAGCTGTGTCTTTATTCATCGCAGGATGGCTGGCTTTTACAGCCTGGCAACAAAACCAGTACGGATCTGACAATGATCTGATGTCTGTGCTGCATGCAGTTAATGAGCAGCAGGGTGATCTGTCTTTGCAGATGCAGGAATCAGGCAATAATCGCCGTCTGGAATCGGCACGGTTGTTCAACCAGTTTATGGAGCGGCTGCGCTCAGCGTTGGAAGACCTGCGCTTCCACACCATTGGTGTAACCCTCTCCTCAGCACAAAGCCGCCAGCTGGCTGAGCTGGCCGGGCGCAGCGCGGCCCGCCAGGAAGAATTCTCCGAGCATATCTATCGCGCCAGTGAAGAAACCTCCACAGCCATTGCCGAGCTGTCACGCTGGACCAGCAATATTGCTGATCTGAACTCAAGGAACCTGGAGACAGCGCAGGGCGCGGTCAAGGATCTGGTCCATGCCAACACCCGGATTACGGAAGTGGGGGTGATGATGCAGCAGTTCCATGGCACGGTTGAGGAGCTTGAAAAAACCTCGGCTGATATCCGTCAGATTTTGTCCACTGTCCAGGGTTTTGCAGCACAAACCAACATGCTGGCGTTGAATGCGGCCATCGAGGCGGCACGTGCCGGTGAACATGGTCGAGGATTTGCGGTGGTGGCTGACGAAGTGCGTCTGCTGGCCGTCAAGGTGCGAGGATCTGCCGATGAAATAGGAGATCTTCTGGAGGATATGATCCAGGTTGTCAGTCAGACGTCCCAGGGCGCGGAACGTATGATCAGCGAGAGCAGTCAGGCGCAGTTGGCCATTGATCGCTCAGCTACCGAATTCACCCGCATGGTCAGTGGTTTTGAATCCACACAGTCTGACTTGTTGCAGGTCAGCGCCGCAGCTGAGCAGCTCTCGGTGAACAACGAAGGCATTCTGTCGCGCAGTCACGAAATCCATGAGTTGAGTGCGCATATTCGCCAGGAACTTGAAACGGCTAACCAGCGCACGCAGCAGCTGCTGGAATCAACGGATAAAGCCTTGCACAAATTGTGTCAGTTCCGCATTGGTCGAGGGGAGCTTGAAGCTGCGCTGGAAATGCTGGAGGGTCGCCGCGACCAGATTCAACCCCATCTGGAAGAGTTGCAGTCAACTGGCATCAACATGTTTGATCGCAACCATACACCGATTCCGGGCACCAACCCGGTTAAATATGATGTCAGTTACGCGCGCGCATTCCGCAAGGCGGCCCAGCATCTAATCGATGCCTGGGCCAAGGAAAATGACGGCGCGTTGTATTGTTTGCTGCTGGATAGCAAAGGATATGTTGCTGTACATCGCAGTGAGCTGTCCCATGAACCCTGCGGGGACCCTGCTGTAGACCTGGCCAAAAGCCGTCATATGCGCTTTTTCCAGAATCGGGATATCCCGTACATGGGAAGATTCAGGTTACAGAGTTATTTACGTGATACCGGCGAGGTCATGTTTAACCTCTCGGTACCCATTCATATCAAAGGTCAATACTGGGGCGGCCTGTTCCTGGGACTGCCAGCCGCCCGCCTGGGTGTTACTGGCCTGAAACGCGATTAACCAGCGCAATCAGATCTGCCGGGTTTTGTGGTACAGGTGTCAGACGGCCGTCCACAAACAGGGTAGGGGTGCCACGTACACCGGCTGCAGTGCCTCCACGCTGGTCATTTCGCACTTTCTGAATAACAGCATCCGAACGCATATCTGCATGCGCCTGTGCAATATCCAACCCTAGTTGTTCCAGGTAACCGTCAAATTCTGCTTCTACCTCACTTAATGTTGACCAGTAGGCCTGGTTCGCAAACAGCTGGTCATACATCTCCCAGAATTTGCCCTGTTGACCGGCTGCTTCTGCATAAAGTGCTGCGGTCCAAGCAAAGCGGTGGGTTGTAGTCAAAGGATAGTGGCGAAATACCAGCTGTACCTTGTCCTGTATACGTGGCCAGGCCATGGTAACAACCTGGTGTTCAGTGGCGCAGGCCGGACACTGGAAATCGGCATAAACCATCAGGATGGTGCCGTCAAGGTTACCTTTGACGTGGTCAGTGGCTGCAACCTGATCCGGTGGATAGGTTGTGCCCTGGCCGAGCAGGCCGTACAGCACACCTATCAGCAGCAATGGCAGCAGAATAACCAGCGCCAGTCGGCTTACATTTTTTTGTCGTACCGATTTTTGCTCTGCCGCTTTCTGTTTTTGTTCGCGAATGAGCTTTTGTTGCTCACGTTTGTTCATGGTGTTCTCCGTTTTATTGTTCCACAGTCATTACAATCCGATGGTGCTGACTGCTGCTGGATCGTTGGCTTCAATGCTTTCGACAGTGCTGATGATACGACCATCCTGCACAATTGTGCTCAGGCGGTCCCCGGCGTTGACGCTGTTAATGCTCTGTATCAGTTCGCCCGCGACAGTCTGCGTAATGCTGAAACCGCGCTGAATAGTATTAAGCGGGCTGACACTGTCCAGACAGCGCACGGCCACCTGCAAGCGGTTACGATGCTGGCTCAGCAGCTGTTGTATGACTCTCTGCAGGCGAATGTCCAGGCGATCCAGCGCTTGTGCCTGATCTTGCAGGCGCCGACCAGGATGTACCAAGCGTTTGCCCAGCCAGTTCAGTTGCTGCTGGCGCTCGCTGATAATGCGTTGTATCAGCCGTCTTAATTTCAGATCGGTGTTTGCCAGGGTCTGCAGAATGGCTGCCTGATCCCGACTCAGAAGTTCTGCGGCGGCGCTGGGCGTAGGTGCACGAACGTCAGCCACAAAATCGGCAATGGTGATATCTGTCTCGTGGCCAACGGCGCTGACTGTGGGCAGCGGACAGCTGTGTAATGCACGTGCAACTGCCTCGCTGTTAAACGCCTGCAAATCTTCCAGTGATCCGCCGCCTCGCGCCAGAATAACGGCATCAAATCCAAGCTCCTGATGTCGCGCTGCGACCGTGCCCAGCGCTTTTAAAATGGCTGGTACCGCCTCTGCACCCTGTACTGCTACGGGCAGCACGGTCACCTGCATGCCGGTATAACGACGTTGGAAGACACTCATGATGTCGCGAATCACAGCGCCAGTCGGAGAGGTAATTACCGCGACATGCCGACAGTGTTCAGGCAGGTTTTTTTTGCTGCTGCTGTCAAACAGGCCTTCTTCGAACAATTTTTGTTTGAGGGCTTCGAAGGCTTTTTGCAGAGCGCCTGCGCCCGCGTCAGTCATGCTGTCGAGGATCAGCTGATAGTCCCCACGCCCTTCGTACAAGCTCAGTTTGCCGCGTACACTTACTTGCATTCCATTGGCGGGGCGGAAGCGGACACTCATGTTGCGATTGCGGAACATCGCACAGCGGATCTGTGCGTTGCTGTCCTTGAGAGTCAGGTACCAATGCCCGGATGCGGGCATCGACAGGTTGGAGATTTCTCCTTCCACTGTCACCGCAGGGAAACACTCTTCAAGCAGTTCCCGTGCCAGGCTATTTAATGCACTGACCGTAAAAACGGTTGCGTCAGTGATAGGGCTTGTAAGCGATTGATTCATGTCGACAGTTTACCTGACCGACCCGGGTCTGTATAATCGCGTTTTTGTGGAAAGGTGAAACTCATGTTACGCATTGCCGAAGAAGCACTGACCTTTGATGATGTTCTGCTTCTGCCCGCCCACTCGTCTGTTCTCCCAAAAGCCGTCAGCCTCAAAACCCGCCTGACAGCAAAAATCACCCTGAATATTCCGCTGATGTCAGCTGCCATGGATACCGTGACAGAAGCACGTCTGGCTATTGCCATGGCGCAGGAAGGTGGAATTGGTGTGATCCACAAGAACATGACCATCGAGCAGCAAGCAAGAGAAGTACGCGCCGTTAAAAAATTCGAAAGCGGCGTGGTTCGCGATCCAATCACCATTGCGCCCGATGCCAGTATTTCCGATTTGATAGCGCTGATGCGTGAGAACGATATTTCCGGTATGCCGGTTGTTGTTGGCCAGCAGTTGGTAGGCATTGTAACCAGCCGCGATGTGCGTTTTGAAACCAATTTCAACGCGCCGGTTGAAGCTATTATGACCCCCAAGCAGAGCCTGGTGACGGTCAAGGAAAACGCAACACACGATCAGATCAAAGCGCTGCTGCATCAGCACCGTATTGAAAAAATTCTGGTGGTCAATGATGCGTTTGAATTACGCGGTCTGATCACACTCAAAGACATTCGTAAATCCGAACTGTTCCCTAACGCATCCAAAGATGATCAGGGTCGTCTGCGTGTTGCAGCGGCTGTAGGTACCAGCGCGGATACCATGGAACGTGTTCAGGCACTGGTTGATGCCAACGTGGATGTGATTGTGGTGGATACCGCACACGGACATTCTGTGGGTGTGATCGAAACCGTGCGTCGTGTCAAAGGCATGTACCCGGACCTGCAAGTAATCGGTGGCAACATCGCAACCGCACAAGCAGCGCGTGATCTGGCAGAAGCCGGTGCAGATGCTGTTAAAGTGGGTATCGGTCCAGGCTCAATCTGCACCACACGTATTGTTACCGGTGTGGGTGTCCCACAAATGACTGCGGTAGCCAATGTGGTAGAAGCATTAAAAGACACCAACGTCTGTGTAATTTCCGATGGTGGTGTACGTTTCTCAGGCGATCTGGCCAAAGTGGTTGCCGCTGGCGCCAATGTGGTGATGGTAGGTGGTCTGCTCGCAGGCACGGAAGAAGCACCGGGCGAAGTAGAACTCTTCCAGGGCCGTAGCTATAAAGCATACCGTGGAATGGGTTCGCTTGGCGCCATGGCACAAAGCCAGGGTTCCAGCGACCGTTATTTCCAGGATGCCGCTTCCGGCGTTGAGAAGCTGGTTCCTGAAGGGATCGAAGGACGTGTGCCTTACAAAGGTCCAATGTCTGCGATTGTGCATCAGTTGATGGGTGGTCTGCGTTCCAGCATGGGTTACACCGGCTGTGCAGATATCGACACCATGCGCACCAAGCCAGAGTTTGTTCGTATTACATCGTCTGGTATGCAAGAAAGTCACGTGCATGACGTCAGCATTACCAAAGAAGCACCGAACTACCGTCTTAGTTAATTAACCTGATTGCCGTTCTCCGTTACTGATTGGTGTCGCATCTCACACATTAATCAATGACGGAGGATGGTCTATTGCGACCAGAGCCTGCCGACATGAGCCAGCAAAATATCCACAGTCAGAAAATTCTTATCCTCGATTTTGGTTCACAGTACACGCAATTGATTGCGCGTCGTGTGCGCGAATTAGGCGTTTATTGCGAAATCTGGGACAACCAGGTTGACCAGCAAGAAGTACTGGATTTTGCGCCGAAGGGTGTGATTTTTTCAGGGGGTCCGGAAACCGCAACCCAAACGGGTTCGCCACAAATTGCCAAGTGGTTTTTTGATCTGGGTCTGCCGCTGCTGGGTATTTGTTACGGCATGCAAAGCATGGCTGAACAACTGGGCGGTAAAGTAGAAGCCTCGGATAAATCAGAATTTGGTTACGCAGAAGTTAATCTGCCAGCACCTGGCGCCTTGTTCCAGGGCATCGAAGACCGTGTAACGGACAACGGCGTTGCACAGATGGATGTGTGGATGAGTCACGGTGACAAAGTGGTTGCGCTGCCGCCAGGATTTGTTGTCAGCGCTGAAACTTCGAGTGCACCTATTGCGGCGATGGCGGATGAGTCTCGTCGTTTTTACGGCGTTCAATTCCACCCTGAAGTGACACATACACTGCAAGGTCAACGTGTTCTTGAACGTTTTATTCGTGACATCTGTGGCTGCGAAGCGCTGTGGACCTCAGCAAATATTATTGAAGATGCGATCCAGAAAGTGCGTGAGCAAGTTGGCTCCGATCACGTTCTGCTCGGTCTGTCAGGTGGTGTAGATTCCTCGGTGGTTGCAGCGCTGCTGCATCGCGCTATTGGCGATCAACTGACCTGCGTATTTGTAGACAACGGTTTGCTGCGTCTTAACGAAGGTGACCAAGTGATGGCTACCTTCGCGCAAAACATGGGTGTCCGTGTGATCCGTGTTAATGCCCAGGATCGTTTCCTGTCCGCGTTGGCGGGTCAGAGTGATCCAGAGCGCAAACGTAAAATTATTGGTAATACCTTCATCGAAGTATTCGATGAAGAAGCCAGCAAAATCGACAACGTAAAATGGCTGGCTCAAGGCACCATTTATCCAGACGTGATCGAATCTGCAGGTTCACGCACTGGCAAAGCGCATGTCATCAAATCTCACCACAACGTAGGTGGATTGCCGGAAGACATGGCGTTAAAACTGGTTGAGCCACTGCGCGAATTGTTCAAAGACGAAGTTCGCAAAATTGGTCTGGAACTCGGTCTGCCATACGACATGGTTTACCGTCATCCGTTCCCGGGTCCAGGTCTGGGTGTGCGTATTCTTGGTGAAGTTAAAAAGGAATACGCCGACACGCTGCGCCGTGCTGACGCTATTTTTATCGAAGAATTGCACCGCAGCGGCTACTACCACAAAACCAGCCAGGCCTTTGCAGTGTTCCTGCCAGTTAAATCCGTAGGCGTGGTCGGTGATGGTCGTCGTTATTCATGGGTTATCTCCCTGCGTGCCGTAGAAACCATCGACTTCATGACCGCTCGTTGGGCGCATCTGCCATACGAACTGCTGGAAACTGTCAGCAACCGCATCATCAACGAAATCGCTGATGTGTCGCGTGTGACCTATGACATTTCCAGCAAGCCGCCGGCTACGATTGAGTGGGAGTGACTAAAATTTGTAACGCATTGATTTATAAAGACTAAATAGACCTAATTGATAATGCAATCCTTATCATCAATGGTATTTTTCATGGTATATACGGCGCGTTGCACGCGTGAAAACGTTGATACCATGAAAAGAAATTAATGCTGTCATGGTATCAGAGCACATGGACCGCTTGTCTCTTGTAGCAACCCGCTAAGCAAGTATTATACTGCAGCCAGAAGCATGAACTTTTATAGTTCTACAGAATCAGAGTTGCTTCACCAGATCCATGTGCTGATGGAGTACTCGTACAATCACGATGCTGCGAATAACGGCCCGGCAAACCCTGAATCGCTCCGGTTTTCGTGGAGGCTATTCGGTTTAAGTTACGCCGCCTGAGCCAGTGGCTCACTCAGTTGGCGGTAGTAGTTTGCCTCAGCTTCTACCGGAGGTATATACCCGATGCTTTCAAGCAGCCGGTGTTGATTGAACCAGGTCACCCATTCCAGCGTTGCCAGCTCCACTGCTTCACG
>CAZHUJ010000003.1:0-295719 GCA_964535565.1 uncultured Pseudohongiella sp.
CTGACTACGAATCAGGTGGTCGCATGTTCGAATCATGCCGGGTGCGCCACAACAAAAAAAAAGGGGCTGTCGACGACAGTCCCTTTTTTTTTGTTGTGGCAAACACGGCTGAGAGCGAACTGCCCCATGTTCGACAAAACGCATCGCGTTTTGGACGCCCAAAGGGCGCCCCGCAGGGGTGAGTATATTTGCCCCAGGCAAATATACGAATCAATCATGCCGGGTGCGCTATTCTTATTAAGTGTTAGACCTGAAGCCTTCTCTAACACTTTCTGTTTTCCTGAATTCATCTTTAAATTCCAGTGTCGAGATATTCTGCCCGTTCTGATGTGCGGTTATATCGCCGCCACTGTGCTCGTCCATGTACATTTTCACGTGGAGCGGAGTCACTATTTTCAGTCTATTCTCCAAAAACTTTTAACAGTATTTGTCAGTTTTCGTAGTACCCAATTTGGGACGCGTAAATTCTATGCGACGCAATTTGTCGTTGGCTGCCGCTATCCTTCGGTTTTGCGATGGCTGGAGAATGATGATGAGCGATGAGAATGCAACCAGTGGGGGTGAACCCCGGATAAACCAGGCACAGGCTTGTCTTCTGGCTGGCGCTATCGGTGATGCGCTGGGCTCAGCGGTAGAGTTCAAAAGCACTCGTCAGATTCAAGATGCGTTTAGTCGTGAGGGCATCACTGATTTTGCCCCGGCCTATGGCCGCATTGGCGCGATCACCGATGATACGCAGATGATGCTTTTTAGCGCCGAGGGGCTGATTCGTGCACTGGTGCGCGGATACACCCGGGGTATGGTGGATATCCCCTCGGTGGTTCACCATGCGCTGCTGCGCTGGTTACTCACTCAAGGAGTGGAGCCAGGCCGTGAGGGCAGTTCAATTCGAGCGAAGATCGATCGTCATGTCGGGTTGGTCCAGGAAAAAGCGCTATGGTCGTGCCGGGCACCGGGCACAACCTGCCTGCAATCACTCAAAGCGGCTCACAGTTTTGGTGAGTATCCCGTCAATGATCGCAAGGGCTGTGGCGCCTTGATGCGAAGCGCCCCGTTCGCCTTCTGGACTCAGCCATTTGAGAATGCGAGTGCCTGCGCAAAACTCACTCATGCACATCCTACAGGTTATTTATCTGCAGGTTTATTTGCGGAAATATTAGCGGGCATGATGGAGGAGGGCGTGCAAAGCCCTGCTCAGCTACAAGAGCTGCTCGAACGTGTACTGGCAAGGCGATCCGCGCTCCCTGGTGCAGAGGAATGCGTGCAGTCGATTCGAGAAGTGCTCACGCTTTTTACTCAGGGGCGTCTGGCATCCCCACAGCACATTGACGAGTTCGGCGCCGGTTGGCTCGCCAATGAGGCGCTGGCCATTGGCCTTTGGTGTGCCTTGTCGGCCACCACCCTGGAACAGGGCCTGATATTGGCGGTCAATCATGGTGGCGACAGCGACAGTACCGGTATGATTGCTGGAAATTTGTTGGGCATCATGCACGGTGTGCAGGCGATACCGAAGCGTTGGCTCAATCGGCTTGAACTTGGCGAGCTGATTGCGCAGCTGGCGCGGGATCTGATCCAGGTACCTGCTATGTGCATGAGCCAAGGTGAGGATCTGGACGATGTGATTATGGATCGTTACCCTGGCATCTGAGTAATGCTGTTTAGGTTTGAGGTTGATTCGAAAAATATAACAAGGAAAGCAAAGGCAAAAGGGATTTCGCTTCCAGGTATGAACCAGCATGAGTCCCTCTTACTCACCTTGGCGGAGCAACACTTGCGGCATTTGTTGCCACCTCGTCTTGTTGCCTCAATGGATGCCTACTTTCACCAAGCCAGAAGCAACCTGCAGAACACCAGTAAAGCTGCACTGGAAAAGGAGTGGCTCAAGAAAGTGAGGGTGGTCAGCGTCAGCCAACCGCTGCTGCCGCCAGCGATAGACGCCGAGATATGCACTCAGGTTAGTCACGCGCTTTACCATAACTTGTGGTTGAAAGTTGTATACCGCAATGCGGCCAGTAAGGAAACGGAGGCTCGAGTTATGCCCCTGGGGCTGGCTCAGCAGGGTGTACATCTCTATCTGGTTTGCCGCTTTGAGGGGTATGACAATGAACGCAGCTTGGCGCTTCATCGTTTTATCGCTGCTGAGGCCGGTACTATGACCTTCAAACGCCCTAAGGAGTTTGATCTGGCTAGATATGACAATGATGGCCGATTTGGTTTTGGTGATGGTCATCGGGTCAGGTTGAGTTTTTGTATCGACAAGGAAGCAGGCTTGCACTTACTGGAGGCGAAGTTGTCAGCGGATCAGGTCGTTGATGAGTTTGAGGACCACTATCGGATTGAAGCTACTGTGGTGGACAGCGCTGTGCTGGAGCGTTGGTTGCGAGGGTTTGTGGCAGATGTCTGGAATGTCGAAAAGCAGCAGGTAGCCTGATGCAAAATATTTTGCTTATGAGTAGCTGGTCCCAGATAGACGCGGCACTTTTGGCTTACGGCTATTCTTCTCAGAAAATCAAATTTTGCGGTGATATTTGCGCACCAGCACCTGATCCATTACACCGTTCTCTGCCTTGGTGATAAACGCCGCCTTGCGGTCTTTTCAAGACAGCGTTTGAATCAGGTTCGATGCGATCACCGAACCCCTCTCACGAACCTGAGGATTGAGAACTACCCAAAAAAGTTCGTACTCAAGCTGCTAGCTGATTACCCCACCAGCACCACCTGATTACGCCCCTGCTTTTTGGCTTCATACATCGCAGTATCCGCGCGTGACATGACCTGGTCGAACTCTTCACCGGGTTTTGCCAGTGCCACACCAATACTCAGTGATGTTTTCACCTCGTCGTTACCCACCTGGATGGGGCGTTCGGCCGCTTCACGGAGTTTCTCCGCGATCTCGCCGGCCTGCCGGAGTTCATGAATGCCATCCAGAATCACCAGCAGTTCGTCCCCGCCCATCCGTGCACAAATGTCATTGCTGCGCACACAGGCACGCATGCGGTCGGCGAGTACCCGCAGCGTCTCGTCGCCGGCGGCGTGGCCATAGGTGTCATTGATAGATTTGAAGCGGTCAACGTCACAGAACAATACGGCGCTGCCACCGCCCGGGCTGCGTGTACGGGCCTGCCGCTCGGCAAATCGGTGCAGAGCTTCGCTGCGGTTAGCCAGCCCGGTCAGGGTATCGAAGCGCGCCATGCGTGCCAGTGCAGCTTCGGCAGCAACTTCAGCGTCGATAGTTCGGAAGCTGGCAACCAGGCCGTCCGGATTTCCATCGTTACCGATAAAAACGTCTGCGTGAATCTCGGCCCAGTGATAGCGTCCTGACAGTGCGCGCACGCGCATACGCAGCACACGCGCGCCTGAGGCCTCGATGGCGGAGACAGACTCTTCGGCCAGCGCCCGATCATCGGGGTGCAGATACTCCAGATAGGACTGGCCAAGCCACTGCGCAGGTTGCCAGTCCAGCGTACGGGTCAGTGAGGGTGACACCCAGTTGATGAATCCATCGCGAATTAAAGTGACAACGTCGGCGGAGTTTTCCGCCAGTAGCCGGAAGTGCTGTTCCGACTGGGCGATTCGGTGCTGGGCCTCAAACCGCTCAGTTGTATCTCGCCAGGTCAGTGTTAGGTCGTCACCGACGCGCGTCGCCCGAATGTCATAGCGGCGCACCAGACCCAGCACCTCGTTATCGTAGAGGATGTCATTAACAACGAGAGGGGCGTCGTTCTGCATCACGTTCACGTACTGCGCAAACAGGTCTGATTCTTTCAGCCCCGGCATGGTCTGCAACAGGGAGTTGCCTATCAGGTCGTCGGCACTTTTTGACAGGTACTCGGTGGTGGCCCGGTTCACCTCCAGGTAAACAAAATCGACGATGTCGCCACGACTGTTGCGCAGCGGCGCCAGCAGCGCTTGCGGATCCAGCATGCCGTCTACGCTGGCCCGCAAGCGTGCCTGTGACAGGGCGAGGGCGCGCTGGGTGAGGACTTCATCCTGCACATCCCGGGCACTGCCAATAAGCGCTGACACCATGCCGGTGTCAGCGACAATACGACGGATACTGACTTCCAGCCAACGATAGGTGCCGTTTTTACGGAAAAAACGGGCACGGTAAACCTCGCGCTCGTTTGTGGCGGAAGTATCGCGCAGGCTGTGCGCTGCCTGTAGCAGCAGATCCCTGTCATCGGAATAAACAAAATCTTCCAGTCTGCGTCCAACCATCTCTTGCGCAGTCCAGCCCATTGGCCCCATGACGGAGTCGGACATCCACTCAAGTGTCCCGTTTGCGGATTCGCGGAAAACGATGTCATCGGCATTCTCAGCCAGCAGGCGATATTTCGCCTGCGCCTCGTCAGCCGCATCCAGCGCTGCCATCTGCACGGAGATGTCATCGAAGACCCAGATGCGTCCACTGACACCTGCTCTGTCGAGTGGCGCTGTGGTGACACGCACATGTGTCGGAGCATTGGCGAAATGCCAGATTACGCCACTGACCGTTGCCCCGGGCTGGCGCGCCAAAGTGAGGGCGACGTCACTCACCGCCTCCTGATTGAGCGCGGCCGCCTGAAAGCGCTGTAAGGCGCTTGAAATGCTTCTGGCTGACACCGTAGACGAGGACAGACCAAGCAGTTGTTCAGCTGCCCGGTTGATCCGTGCTTCCTGTCGTAGGCCATTGATGCTGACCACCGCCTGTTCAAGAAGCGCCAGCACGGTTTCGAGGCGGGCGTTCTCCATGCTCAGTTGTCGGCGCAGGGCAAAGTCGTCTGCTGGCAGCCGTAGTTGCTCGTCGATATAAGATGCCAGTGTCTCTGTCAATTTCGCACACGGCGCCTTTGACCACACCAGCATCACCTTGAGCCGTGTTCCGGGAAGAAGCTGAGTCCAGGAGTGTGTGGGCGGCGGGCTCAACGCCAGGCGCAGCGCAACCGGCAGACGGGAGGCGTCGGTCACCCGTTCCATCGCGATGGTTTCATTGGCGTGGAAGGGGGTCCCCTCCGGCAACAGCGCGGCAGGGACGCAGGCAACCACAAAGGTAGTCTCGTCGTTTGGCGCCATTTCGCAAACGATCACGCAGGCCGCAGCAAGGTGCTGCCGGACCTGCTCAAGGGCTGGCAGAATACGCTCATGCACTGCTGTGTTCTCCAAGCACAAATTCCCGTATGGCGTTGATTACCTCATCCGGATCCACTACGTGCGGGAAATGCCCCCGCGATTTCAGCGGGTGCAGCTGGGCATTGGGCATCTTGCTGGCCAGCCACTGGGCTGTTGCCATGGGCACGGCTGGATCGTCCTGGCTTTGCAGAACACGAACGGGCGCTTTGACACGATCGAGAAACGAGCGTAAATCCGCGCTGAACGCGGCACGGAAGATGATGGCGGCGACCTCGGGAGAGTAGCGCCGTAACGACTGGATGAACTCTTCGGCCAGCCGCGGCGACAGCTCATTACCCATCATCAACTGGCCGAAGCCACCTGCCCACAGCGTAAAATCCGACACAATGGCGGCAAATACATCATCAATTTGCTGGCGGGTGAAACCGCCGAGGTAACCGGTCGCAGGGTCGTCGATATAACAGGGGCTGCCATTTAGCAGAACCATTCGTGAAAATAGACCGGGGTCGGCCGCCGCCGCCAGCACTCCTGCCATCGCCGATACAGAGTGGCCGATATAGACAATGTTGCGAAGGCCAAGGTCTGCACACAGCAGCGCCAGATCATCAGCAAAACCCATCACAGACTGGTGTCTGAGCGGGGAGAAGACGGCGGGATCGGCATCAGGCGAGCCAGCAATCGCAAAACTGATACAGCGCGCATGCGGCGACAGTGCAGTGACCAGTGGATCCCAATGCCCTTGGTGCCCACCCAGGCCATGCGCAAGCAGCACGGTGGGCTGCGAGTCGCCTAAAATTCGCACGCTATGTGCCTTTATTCTGTCCATGCCAAACCGCCTCCCTTTAATTTGCGAACGAGCGGAAATTAACCAAAGCATTCATTCTGGGGTATTTTAGCTTGAGTATAACAACTGATTCAGGTCTATCCCTGGTGTCAGGCCTCACTAAATGCGCAGCCTGCCTCGGCGTCTATACGTGTGTTGGCAATCTCAATTTCCGGTTTTGATAATGGCGAGGTCATGGCCGCAATCAGGCTGGTATCACGACCATAAATATCTGGCACAAACGCAGGCTTGCCTTCGTCGTTGGCAGACGCTGTCCAGTAAGCAAGAATTACCTGAGGGCCCTCCGGGAGCGCCACTTCGTGTGTGAGTCCACTGGCCAATTGCTCCGCGATCAATTGACGGCGCTCATCCGGTAAACTGGCCAGCAAGTGCTCCGCCAGCCCCAGCGCTTGCTCCACGCGCACACAGCCTGAACTCACATTACGATTGGATTGTGCAAACAGGTGCTGACTGGGGGTGTCATGCAGATAGATTGAGAACGGGTTTGGCAGTCGGAATACCAGTTGCCCTAATGGGTTTGTTGGCCCCGGTGGCTGTCGCAGCACAAGGCCGCGCGGATTGCGCCAGTCCACTTGTGCGGGATCAATCGGCTCGCCTTGCGCATTCAGCGTCAGCATGCCATGGCTTGCCAGATACTCGGGATCGCGGCGAATCTGCGGTAACACGTCCTGGCGCAGGATCGTGGGTGGAATCGTCCAGCTGGGGTTGAGTGTAATGCGGTTAATGGTTGATACCAGTGCGGGCGTAGGGCGGCTGGCGCGGCCGGTCTGGGCACGGGCTTGCCAGACAATCGTATTGCCTTGCATTAACTGCAAATGTCCGCTGGCAATATTGACCAGCAACAGATAATCGCTCCGGTGTGCGTTAATCCAGCGCAGTCTTTCCAGATTGATCTGTACCTGTTGCACGCGGTACCTGGGTGATGTGTTGAGGGCTTGCAGTGTTTGCGGGCCGATAATGCCGTCGGCACTGAGCCCATGATTGACTTGAAAGCGTTGCACAGCCTGAACTTGTTGTTCGTCATACTGTCCGCTTGACGCGGCTTCGCTGATGAAGCCGTGTGCCTGTAACTGTCTGCTGATTTGTTCGATGCGCTCATCATTCATGCCGGGTCGCAGCAGCGGACCGCTGGCGATCAGAGCTTGGTCGAGCGGATTTTTGTCCATGGCTGCATAGGCCGCACGCAGCGCCTGGTACTGGGGGAACGCCGGGCGTGCACGATCGAAGCTGGCGGCGATAGAGTCGCCCAGTGCGAGATCCACCGGTGTAAATGATGGCAGCGAATCGGCGTGCCAGACCGTTTCAAACTCGGCCTGGTCGAGTCGGCCGCGGCTCAGATGTTCCAGCGCCAGCAGATACTGCGCGCTGATGCGCAGCTCTTCACAGGCGTCATTGGGCGCCGTTGCCTGCAATGCATATGCGTAATCTTCGGGATTGAGGCCGTCATCGGCCAGGTTGCGCAATTGTGTCTGCAGCTCACGCAGCTGAGCCGGTTCGTGCCACAAGGGCACATAGGCCAGGCGTTGATACAGATCGTTCAGGGCAGCATTGGTATCAACCGAGCGCAGTTGCGCCAGTTCGTCACAGTGCTGGCTCGCGTCCTGCATCAGTGATTCTTGCATCAGCGCTTCCTGCAGCGCCGCCTGGGATAGGTGCTGATCAGCGCTGGCATCCGCTGCCAATATGGCCATCAGCAGCGGAAAAGTCATTGTGCAATATCGTTTCACAGGGTAACCTCGCGCTTTTCGCCGTGCGTCAAGCTGCTCAAAGCGTATACATACGGCATAAGTTACCGGGGTTAGGGATGTTTGGCCAATCATTCGACAGGAAATTTTGCAGTTTTCCCAGATTGATCAATACGCTGGCTATGCTTTTGGTGGCCTCGGCGCCAGGTCTTGCTCAGGCTGAGCGTTCAGCGCCTGATCTGGCCTATTTGCAGGCAAGCCTGTCAACGGCGGCGCCTGAGCTCAATCCCCAAGCCTTGCAGCGTGCACTGGCGGCTATGACCTGCGCGATCAATCATGGTGAAGAGCCTGCCAGTCGCCTGGCCGTTATTGATTTCTCCCTGCCTTCGTCCGAACAGCGGCTGTGGCTGTTTGATCTGGACACCGAGGCGCTGATTTTGCGTGAGCTGGTTGCCCATGGGCAGGGCTCGGGCGACAACTATGCCAAAACGTTTTCGAACATCGAAGGCAGTCACCAGTCCAGCATTGGCCTGTTCCGTACCCAGGAGAGTTATTTTGGCCAGCATGGCTATTCACTGCGTCTGGATGGGCTTGAGGCCGGGATCAACGATCAGGCGCGCCGCCGTGCCATCGTTATTCACGGGGCCGATTATGTGGATGCAAGCTGGATTGCGCGGCAGGGGCGTATAGGGCGCAGTCAGGGCTGTCCGGCCGTGCCTCAACATGCCATCAAAACCGTGGTTGATCACCTCCAGGGCGGGCAATTCCTGTTTGCCTATTACCCGGATGAACAGTGGATTCAGACATCTGCGTATCTCAACTGCGCAGGCGTGAGTACCCAGAATTTGCTGGCATCGGGCAACACCTCCACAAACGCGGACAGCCTGTAAGGCGCCGCGTCCGCTCTCTTGCCTGATAACTCCTCGGATATTTATGTTCAGACGTTTGTCCCTGATCTCGGTTTTGCTTGTTGCCTGTAACAGCGAGCCCACATTGGATGCGCGCGACGACACGCTGTTGTGGAGTTCGTTTGATGTGATAGCGCAAGCCAATCCCGAGTTGGCGCCTGCGTTGGAGCAGGCCATTCTGGACATCAGGGACTATTTTAATTCGGGTGCTGGCAGTCGCAGGGTTGAAATCATGGGCCTTGCACCCAGCGATGAAGAGCGGCAGGAAAAATCCGAGCAGATGATTCAGGCCGCGCTGCAGGGCAAAACCGCAAACGATGTCATTAAACTGGCGCAAGCATTGAACCGCGGAGATGAGGCAGCAGAAAACCTGCTGAACTCGCCGGTCTTTTTCTGATAAATCTGCTGGTCGAATTATAGAATGCCTTGATCGGCATCAAACGCGTTTGTGTGAGTGTGTTGCAAACGGGAAATATCCTGTGCGACCTGATATCCTCTCGCCAGCGGTAGCGCATTATCCAAAATCAATTTTTTATCTTCTGAAGTGAATACTTATGAGTACCAGACCCAACATCATCATTTCCACATTGGACGCGGACAGGCTGGAAGCCTTGCTGGAATCGTTGCCTGCAGGCGCATTTCCGGGCAAAACCGCATTGGAAGCCGAACTGGCAAGGGCCGATACCGTCGAGCCTGAGGATATGCCCCCGACGGTGGTGTCGATGAACTCCACTGTACGCTTCAAAGTGCAGGGTTCATCAGAGGAGTTCAGTCTGACGTTGGTTTACCCCAAAGACATGGATGCCAGTGGTGACAAAATTTCAGTGCTGGCGCCAGTGGGCAGTGCCTTGCTGGGTTTATCACAGGGTGATCAGATCGAATGGCCAAAACCGGGCGGCGGCGTACTCAATGTCAGCATCGAAGAAATTGTTTATCAGCCCGAACGATCCGGAGACTTGCATCGTTGAGTTGAGCGCGGCCTTGCACGCATCAACGTAACAGGCCGCCTGATGTCTCTGTGGAGTTTGATCATGCGCTCGAGCCGCTACAGATCCGTCATTGTCATACTGCTTGGCCTGTCAGCACTGGCATTTGGAGTGTTGCGCTGGATGCAGGGGCCTGTGGTTGAGGGTTATGAGTTGCAACTGATGCCCTTGCAGCAAACGGTGGTGGCTGCGGGCAGGGTGGTGACCGAATCACGAACCCAGGTCAGCAGTGAAGTGGCAGGGGTTGTGCTGGAGCGCCTTGTCCGCGAGGGCGATCAGGTCAAACCTGGCGATGTTCTGCTGCGCCTGCGTGCCGATGATGTGGTGGCACAGGTCAGGCAAGCAGAGGCCGCACTGGTTCAGTTGCAGACAACGCTGCGACCCCAAGCCAATATCACACTGGAGCGCGCCGAGTCACAGCTTGAACAGGCGCGCCGCGAAACCGCGCGTCGGCGTGCATTGGCAGATCGCTCGGAGTTGGCGATCGAAGCGCTGGAGCAGGCCGAGCAGCTGGAGCAACAGGCCTTGGCCGCCGTCCAAGCCGCGCGCCTGACTGCAGCTGCACTGGCGCCGGGACAGGTGGAAGAGGTGTTGTTGCAGGAGCGGCTGGCCGTTTTGCAGGCACAGCTTGCCAAAACAGTGATCAGGGCCGAGGCCGCAGGCACTGTGCTGACGCGAAATGCCGAACCTGGCGATCTGGTGCAACCGGGTCGTGTGCTTTTTACCATTGCCCTTGAAGGCAGTTCGGAAGTGCGCGCACCGCTGGATGAGCGCAACCTGGCACTGTTGTCTTTGCAGCAGCAGGCTATGGTGGTGGCCGATGCTTATCCGGAGCAGCCATTTCCGGCACGTATTACCTTTATCGCTCCCGGCATTGACCCTCAGCGAGGCACCGTGGAAGTCAGACTCACGGTCGAGCCGGTACCTGATTTTTTGCGGCAAGACATGACGGTCTCCATCAATATTGAGACGGGTCGCCGCGATCGTACTCTGGCGCTGCCCAACGATGCGCTGGAGATCATCCAAGGCAGAGAAGCCCGTGTTCTGGTCGTGCGTGACGACAAAGTGTTCAGGCAGTCTGTCTCACTGGGGCTGCGTGGATTGGCGATGACAGAAATTGTGTCAGGCCTGCAGGCCGCAGATCAGGTGCTGGCTGATCCTTTGTTGGCGTTGGACGAGGGCGCCAATGTGCGCTTTGTCCTGCGCGATCTGGCCTCAGTGCCAAGCACTGCCAGTGATTCTTCCCGTAACGAATTGCCAATGAGTTTTGACTGATGCCGTTAATTGGGCGCATCTGGACGGAATGGACACTGGCCACCGGTTTTCTGCGTGAAGGCCGCGCACAGTCACTGATGATTGTGGTGGGTGTCTCGGTCGGTGTCGCCGTGATTGTATTTGTCACCGCCCTGATTCAGGGTTTGCAGTCCAATATCATCGAACGCACCCTGGGCACACAAGCCCATATTCGTTTGCTGTCCCCGGATGACCTCAATACGGTACTGCCTGCAGCACCTGGCACTGTTCAGCTGGTGCTGGAAGACAAGCGCGCGCAGCGTTTGCGTTCAATTAATAACTGGCAAGAGATTATCAACACGCTGGATCAGTTGCCTGATTTGAATGCGGTGTCGCCCGTGGTGTCAGGTCCCGCATTTATCCGCCGCGGTGAAGCGCTGGAATCGGTCGCTCTGGTGGGTATGGATCCGCAGCGTTACCAGCAGATTATCCCGCTGACTGAGTACATCGTCAGTGGCCAGCTGCGTGTAGGGGCCGACGATGTGATGATCGGTTCTCTGCTTGCTGATGATCTGGGTGTGCGGGTGGGCAGCAAGTTACGAATCGATACCGGTCAACAAAGCGGCACTGTGGTCAACGTTGCCGGGATTTTTGAGTTGGGTGTGCGGGAGCTGGACTCGCGTTACGTTTACCTTGATCTGAGACAAGCGCAGTCCTTGCTCGGTTTGCCCGGTGGTGTGACGGTGATAGACCTGACCATTGACGATATTTTTGCAGCAGATCAGATCGCTGCACGTGTACAGCGCCTGACCTCACTCAATGCCGAAAGCTGGATAGAAACCAACGCGCAGCTGATGAGTGCGCTCACCGCCCAAAGTTTGTCCACCAATATGATTATCGTGTTTGTGGCCATCTCTGTGGCTTTTGGCATCGCCAGTGTGTTGTCGGTGAGTGTGGTACAGCGCACTCGCGAAATCGGCATCTTGCGCGCCACCGGTGCCAGCCGCCAACAAATTCTGACAATTTTTCTACTACAAGGCGCTGTGTTTGGTTTGCTGGGCTCGGTTGCAGGCATCGCTGCCAGTTATGCGCTGATCTGGATATTTAATAGCTTTGGCCCCGGCCTGTTTTATATTCCGGTGTCACCGATGCTGGTTATATCAGCAGTGCTGCTGGCCACGCTGACAGGCATTCTGGCCGCTGCCTTGCCATCGCGCCGGGCGGCACAACTGGATCCAGTGGTGGCTATTCGTTATGTCTGATAAAGCCCAGTCTGACGCAGCCAGCGAAGTCATGCGACTGCAACAATTGCGCAAATCCTACAATGTGGGTTTGCCCAATGAAGTTGAAATTCTCCACGGCATTGATCTGACAATTCATCGTCGCGATTTTGCGGCGCTGGTCGGGCCGTCAGGCTCCGGCAAAAGTACCTTGTTGAACTTGATCGGATTGCTCGACAAACCGGACAGTGGTGAACTGTTTTTGCTCGGACAGCCAACCAGTCGTATGGACGACAGTGCTCGTACTGCATTGCGCGGCAAGAGCATTGGATTTGTGTTTCAGTTTCACCACCTGATACAGGCCTTTACCGCGATCGAAAACGTGTTGATGCCGATGATGCTGGCGCGCGGCAAACCGGATAACGCCACCCGCGAGCGTGCACGTGAACTGCTGGCCGCCGTGGGGCTGGAAAAATATGTAGCCTCCAAACCCAATCAGCTCTCGGGTGGACAACAACAGCGTGTAGCCATTGCGCGCGCGCTGATGACTGAGCCGGCGTTGTTGTTGGCTGATGAGCCAACCGGCAATCTGGATACACACACCGCTGCCGACGTGTTTGAGTTATTCAGACGTGTTAATCGTGAGCGCAACTGCGCGGTGCTGTTGGTGACACATGACCCTCGGCTGTCAGCCATTTGCGACCGTACCATCACGCTGGTGGATGGCCGTATTGTCAGCGACAGTGTGCAGGACCCGTCAGCATCCGGCGGAAAGGACTGATCCGCAGCACGATTTTTTGCGTAAAAAAGCGGTAACTCAACCTACCACGGGGACTGTCAATTATGTCGTACTCGCTTCCGCTGCTGACCACTGTTCTGGCCGCTGGGCTTTCCTTTGCTGCGAACACCTATGCGGCCGATTCAGCCTCATCGCTTGATGGTAAATTGACGCTGGAACTGGAGACTGGCCCGATCTGGTTCAGTCGCAATAATGTGCGTATCCCCAACGATATCGGAACCCGCTTTGACATGTTGGATCTGACGGGTAACGGAGCAGATCCGTATGCTCGTATCTACGCGACCTATCAGATAAATGACCATCATTCGGTAAGATTAAATCTGGCACCTTTGAATGTGGCTGGCAATGGTCAGCTGGATGCGCCGGTTCGTTTTCAGGACGCTGACTTTGCGGCCAATGTGGATACCCGCGTACGTTACCAGTTCAACACCTATCGCCTGACATACCGCTGGATGTACCATCAGAGCGACAAATGGGATCTTGGCCTTGGCGGAACTTTGCTGGTACGCGATGCCAAAATTGCGCTGCGCCAGGGCGCGCTGCAGCGCAGTGATGACGATCTGGGGCTGGTGCCATTGTTGCATTTGTATGGTGCGTACCACTTGACCCCGCGCACTTCGTTGATTCTGGACTTTGAGGGGGCAGCGGCGCCGCAGGGACGGGCTGTGGATATGACGCTGAAACTGCAGCATGAACTGGACTCGGGCTGGCATGTGTTTGGTGGTTATCGCACACTGGAAGGCGGGGCAGATAATGACAGGCTTTATACTTTTGCCTGGTTACACTTTGCCAGCGTTGGGGTCGGTTTTCGCTTTTAAATTTGATGAATAGCTCGAGATGACCACTTTGGCCGATAATAAAAAAACAGAGTTTGAGATTTTCCCATGGAACCTGGCTTTTGCCACGGGAATTGATGAGATTGATCTGCAGCATCAGCAGCTGGTTCAGATTCTGAATCGGCTGGCGCGACATTTTGTCTCCGGTGAAAGCACACCACAAGAACTCGAGCAGATCATCGCGGAACTGGCGGACTATGCGGATTACCATTTTCGCTGTGAAGAGCTGATCTGGCATCGGCACTTCGAAGGGCTTCCGATGCTCGAAGCCCACGAGAAAGCGCATCACGATTTTTTTGCTCAAGTGCAGCGCATTCAAAACAGCCATCAAAAGCTGGAAGATTTTGTTGATGAGCTGTTCGGATTTCTGACGCGCTGGCTCGCGTTTCATATTCTGGACAATGACAAACGCATGGCTCTGGCAGCGCTCGAAATGGAGCAGGGTAGCGAGCTCTCTGAAGCGTTGCGTACAGCTGACCATGAAATGGCCGGTTCACTGTCGGTATTGATTCGGGCTGTGCTCGATATGTACGGTGAGCTCAGCGCCAATACCATCGATTTGATGCAGCAGAAAATTGCGCGTCAGCGCGCTGAAGAACAGTTGCGTTTGCTTAACGAGCAATTGGCTGCGCAACAGCTGCAGTCCAGCGAAGAGCGTTATCAGGTGTTGTTTGATGCCATACCGGATGCTGTGTTTGTGGGAGATTTATCTGCAGGCAAAATTATCGATGCCAATCAGATAGCCTGTGCGCTGGTCGGGCGATCTCTCGAACAGATTCGGACGATGGATATTTTGCAGATGCACTCTGTTTCTGTCAGAGAATATCTGCAGAACAAGCTGATTGAATATGCCGCAGCGCCTGTTATTGAAGATCGCTTTGAAACCGTCGTCGAACGCGCTGATGGCACGCTGATTGATGTTGAAGCCAGTATACGCGGTCCATTCAGGCGCGATGACGGTGCCAGTGTGGTGGCCATTTTGCGCGACATCAGTGAGCGCAAGCGCCATCGGGAAGATCTTGAGTTTGTTGCGTACAATGATGAACTCACCGGATTGTTAAATCGCAACGGTATCAAGCGCGCGTTGGACGCGCTTCTGGCGCGCAGCGCCGGCGAAGATGCGTTGCTGATAATCCATGCGGATGTGGATAACTTTACCCGCATCAATCAGCGTTTTGGGACTGAATTTGCGGATAGGCTGATACAGTTATTCGCCAATCGATTGCGTAGCAGTATGCCTAACAACAGCCTGATCAGTCGCCTTGGCGGTGACGAATTTCTGGTTGTGTTGGTTTTTAACGCCAATTCCGAATCACTCGAGCATTTTATGCCCGCATTCCTGCAACAATTGCAGCGACCATTGTCACTTGATAATAACGAGGTTCGATTTACGGTCAGTGCAGGCGCAAAGTATTGTAGTGAATTTACGCATACCAGCTCCGAAGTGTTGATGCGACAGGCGGCGTATGCGTTGTATCAGGCCAAGCTCAGAGGTGTATCACAATACTTTGTGGTCGATCAGGTGGAGGAAGATGCGGAGCGCAAGCGTCATTCACTGCTCAGTGAAATTGAGTTCGGGCTTTTGCATCAGGAGTTTGAGCTGTATTTTCAACCCAAAGTGCATTTGCCCACCGGCCATGTTGTTGGCGCCGAGGGACTGATTCGCTGGCACCATCCCACGCGGGGATTTTTGACCCCGGATCAGTTTATTGATCAAACCGCACATCATCCGGTTGCTATCGCAATTGATAACTGGGCAATGGACAGGGCATTACATCATCTGGAGCAGTGGCGCGAATACTGGCCTGAGTTGGGTTTGAGTATGAATGTCAGCGCCGAGAGTATTCAGGATGCCGGTTTTGCGGAGCGGCTGATTTCCCGCCTGCAAATGCGACCGCTGATCAGGCCGCAGCTGTTACAGATAGAGTTGCTGGAAAGCAGCACAATGTCCGATTTTGACAAAGTGGTTGCCAATATGAAGCAGTGTCGTGAGGCGGGCATCAGTGTGGCCATTGACGACTTTGGCACCGGTTACTCTTCGTTGTCCTATCTCAAGCGTTTGCCAGTGGACTGGCTCAAACTTGATCAAAGTTTTGTGCGTGACATGCTGGTCAACAAGGATGATGTCTCAATCATTGAAGGTATCGCGAGTATCTGTCGTGTGTTTAACCTGAATATGATCGCCGAGGGCGTCGAGCAGGACGCCCATTTGCAAAAATTGGTTGAACTGGGTTGCCACTATGGTCAGGGATATGCAATTGCCAAACCCATGGCCATGGCTGATCTTCAGGCCTGGCTCAAAACGCGTCGTATCACCAAGTTGATCCCGACAGCCGTCTGAAGTGCTCAGTTAATACCCTGGCTGCGCAAGTAGTCTTCATAGTTGCCCTTGAAGTCGACCAGCCCCGAGGGCTGCATGTCGATAATACGCGTGGCCAGCGAGCTGACAAATTCGCGGTCATGGCTGACAAAAATCAGCGTGCCCGGATAGTTTTCCAGCGCCAGGTTCAGCGCCTCAATGGATTCCATATCCAGGTGGTTGGTGGGTTCATCCATGACCAGCACATTGGGATTGGTCAGGCTGAACTTGCCAAACAACATGCGCGCTTTTTCGCCACCGGATAATACCGGCAAGGTTTTGTTGACATCATCGCTGGAGAACAGCATGCGGCCGAGAGCGCCGCGCACAATTTGCTGGTCACCTTTGGTCCACTGTTTCATCCAGTCAAACAGGGAAATTTCTTCAACAAATTCGCTGCTGTGATCCTGTGCGAAATAACCAATCTCGGCTTGTTCGGCCCATTTGATTTTGCCGCTGTCGAGTGCGACTTCAGACATCAAACAGCGCAGTAAGGTGGTTTTACCGGCACCGTTGGGACCAATGATGGCAACACGTTCACCCGCTTCAATCAGCAGGCTCAGGTTGGTGAACAGCGGGCGGTCAAAGGCCTTGCTGGCATTCTCCAGAACTACGGCCTGACGGTGCAGGTGTTTGTTTTCATTAAAGCGGATATACGGACTAACACGGCTGGAGGGTTTAATGTCTTCCAGCTGAATTTTATCAATCTGGCGTGCGCGTGAAGTCGCCTGTTTGGCTTTTGATGCGTTGGCTGAAAAGCGGCTGACGAAGGCCTGCAGTTCGGAAATCTGCGCTTTTTTCTTGGCGTTTTCGTTTAACAGGCGTTCACGTGCCTGTGTCGACGCCAGCATAAAATCATCGTAATTGCCGGGATAAACACGCAGCTCACCGTAGTCCATGTCAGCAATGTGTGTACACACCGCGTTCAGAAAGTGGCGGTCGTGCGAAATGATAATAATGGTGCTGTTGCGCTGGTTTAGTATTTGCTCGAGCCAGCGGATGGTGTTGATGTCCAGGTTGTTGGTAGGTTCATCCAGCAGTAACACATCCGGATCAGAGAACAGCGCTTGTGCCAGCAGCACACGCAATTTCCAGCCTGGTGCAACCGCACTCATCAGCCCGTTGTGCTGTTCCAGCGGAATATCCAGACCCAGCAGCAGTTCACTGGCGCGTGATTCGGCGGTGTAACCATCGAGTTCGGCAAATGGCACCTCCAGTTCGGCTACGGCCATGCCTTCTTCTTCAGTCATCTCTTCCAGCGCATAAATGCGGTCGCGCTCGGATTTGACGCGCCACAGCTCTTCATGGCCCATGATCACTGTATCGAGTACGGTGAATTGCTCGTAGGCAAACTGGTCCTGCCGCAGCTTGCCCAGGCGTACATCCGGCTCCAGCATGACTTGTCCGCTGGTGGGTACCAGATCACCACCCAGAATTTTCATAAACGTGGATTTGCCACAGCCATTGGCGCCAATCAGGCCATAACGCTTGCCTTTGCCAAATTTGACGGAGACGTTTTCAAACAAAGGCTTGGGGCCAAACTGCATGGTCAGGTTTGCGGTGGAAATCACGGGAAGCTCTGCTACTGGCAAAAAGAAAGGCGCGCATTCTAGCAGATTAAGCGCCGTGATTCCCCTCAAACACCACTCTTAAATAACCGGCGTGAGCCTAATCGCTGGTGCCGGCAAGAATTACGTGGGCTGCCTGCAGGTGTTCAGCCGCCTCATGTCCGAGAGTGGTCAGGAAACCACCGTCTTCGTTCTCGACCAGATTTTTGCTGTACAACCGCTTGGCCGCCGCAATCATCGCAGGATCAGCGTTGCTATGAACCTTGAGGCCAACAAGGGCACTGCTGAGATCGAATTTTAATAACAAGTCCATTTCGTCAATCAGATCGCTGTTCAGTTTCATCATAATTCCCTTGTATTAAAGTGTGTTGTTACAGTGTGTTGTTGAGATCAAAATGCCCGGATTCCGTAATTCTGATGTCTGGCAACATCGGCCCCGCATCAAGTCGGGCACTAAACGTAAATTCCAGAGTGTTACGTTGTCTGGACAGCAAATCTGCGATCAGGCGCGCACTGCCTATCAGATCCGGGCTGGCCTGAATCACAAATTCGGCCGTGCCGAAGGCCGGGATTTGCGGTAAATCCGGTTTGGCGCCGCTCAAAATGCGTTCACCTTCAATTTCCAGTGAATAACTCATGCCGCGCAGTGGCAGCGCCCGATTATTGGGGTTGATGATCTGTATACCGATGTCAAAACGCGGTGTGTTGCCGGAGGTTTGTGGTGCCAGTCGAAACGAGGTGATATTGACATCTGGCCGTTCAAGGTTCGCGAGTGCAGAGCAGGCCGTGAGTGTTAGCAACACAATCAGGGTCATAAATCGACGGGAGATGGATAACATTCAGAGGTGCCTCTGGCAGAGCGCGGCAAGCGCGGTATGTCTTGACGTTATCACAAATCCAGTTGAGGTGGTGCTGGATTCTGCGCGCCCTGTTTGATGCAGATCAGCCAGACGAGTTTTGGGTGGATTGTTGACAATCTACTCTTCGAGGAAGATTATAGTGCCGAATATCAGCGAAAAATCGACTTTAAATTTACGGATTATTAACAATTGATGATTTCAGAGTCGCGACATAGCGGTCAGACGCTATCGGACGATGCCTTTGAGCAGATACAGAATGCAATTGTCACTGGACAGATTGCACCCGGTACACGTATCAGTGAACAGTATTTGAGCAGCACCTTTGGTATTGGTCGTGGCCCTCTGCGTGAAGCTATTCGTCGCCTGGAAGGTCGACGCCTGGTGGTGCGTATACCGCATGCCGGCGTGCGCGTGGTGGCGTTGGGTTATCAGGAACTGATCGAGCTGTATCATGTGCGTGAGGCGCTGGAAGGAATGGCTTGCCGCCTGGCTGCGTCTAATATGGAAGACAGCGAGATTACCGGTTTGCAGCAGGTGCTGGCAAAACATCAGCAACATGCCGGTCTGCAGAACAACGAGTCTTACTTTCAGCAGGAAGGCGAGTGGGATATTCATTACCGCATTATTCAGGGTAGTGGCAATCGCATGCTGCATGAGCTGTTGTGCGAGGATCTTTATCATTTGCTGCGGATGTACCGCTACAGATTCTCCGCTACACCGGAGCGGCCGCAGCAGGCTTTTGCCGAGCATCACCGCATTATCGAAGCCATAGCAGACCGCGATGGTGAACTGGCAGAAATATTGATGCGCCGTCATATCAGCGCATCGCGCCGCACGATCGAACACCGAATGCAGATCATGAACAAAGGAGAAACTCCATGAGTACAAGTCCCGGTCAGCGCTTTCGTGATGCTGTTGCAGACGAGCGTCCCTTGCAGGTGGTGGGAGCGATCAATGCCAATCATGCACTGTTGGCAAAAAGAGCCGGCTTCAAAGCCATTTATCTTTCTGGTGGCGGCGTGGCTGCCGGTTCGCTGGGTTTGCCTGATCTGGGTATTACCGGGCTGGAAGATGTGCTGATTGATGTGCGACGTATTACCGATGTGTGCGACCTGCCGCTGCTGGTGGATGTTGATACTGGTTTTGGTGCCAGCGCATTTAATGTGGCGCGCACCGTCAAGTCCATGATCAAGGCCGGTGCTGGTGCCATTCACATAGAAGACCAGGTCGGCGCCAAACGTTGTGGTCACCGCCCGAATAAGGAAATTGTCAGTCAGCAGGAAATGGTAGATCGAATCAAGGCGGCCGTTGATGCCCGCAACGATGACAGTTTTGTGATCATGGCCAGAACGGATGCGCTGGCGGTTGAGGGGCTGGACAAAGCACTTGAGCGCGCTGCTGCCTGTGTGGAGGCTGGCGCCGATATGATCTTCCCCGAAGCCATTACCGAACTGGGAATGTACCGGATTTTTGCAGAAAAACTCTCAGTGCCAGTACTGGCCAACATCACCGAGTTTGGATCTACACCGTTATACAACACAGAAGAGCTGGCATCTGCCGGAGTCTCACTGGTGTTGTATCCACTGTCGGCGTTTCGTGCGATGAACAAGGCGGCAGAGAATGTTTACACCGCAATTCGCCGTGATGGCACCCAGAAAAATGTGATTGAGACCATGCAGACGCGTGCAGAGTTGTACGACCGCATTGATTATCACCGTTATGAGCAGCATCTGGATGCGCTGTTTACGCAGCAGAAAAAAAGCTGATCCCGAAAAATCCGATCAATAGGTTAATAAAGGAGAAATAACATGGCTGATGCCAAAGTATTGAGTGGTGCGGGTCTGCGTGGTCAGATTGCTGGCAAAACTGCGTTGTCCACCGTGGGTGTATCCGGCTCAGGTTTAACCTATCGCGGTTACGATCTGCAGGATCTGGCCGCTCATTGTGAGTTTGAGGAAGTGGCTTTTCTGATTCTGAAAGGGCATTTGCCAACCCAGGCAGAGCTGTTGGAATACAAGTCGAAACTACGTGCCCTGCGTTATTTGCCGCAGCCTTTAAAAGAAGTGCTGGAGCGCATTCCCAAAGATGCGCACCCAATGGATGTAATGCGCACCGGTTGTTCGATGCTTGGAAATCTGGAACCGGAAAACACTTCTACTGTTGGAGTATTTCCCGATCAACAAGCAGTTGCTGATCGTTTGCTGGCAGTACTTCCCTCAATCATCTGTTACTGGTATCGCTTCAGTCACGAGGGTATACGTATTAATGAAGTTACGGATGATGACTCCATTGGCGCGCATTTTTTACATATGTTGCACGGGCAAAAAGCCAAAACCTTGCATCAGCAAGTGATGAATGTGTCTTTGATTCTGTATGCCGAGCATGAATTTAATGCCTCCACATTTACTGCGCGCGTCTGCGCTTCCACATTGTCTGATATGTACAGTTGCATCACGGGTGCCATCGGTTCGCTACGTGGACCACTGCACGGTGGCGCCAATGAAGCAGCGATGGAAATGATTGAGCGATTCCGCAGTGCCGATCATGCTGAGGAAGAGATGCTGGGCATGCTGGCGCGCAAAGAAAAAATAATGGGTTTCGGGCATGCAATCTACAAGGAATCAGATCCTCGTAATGCCATTATCAAATCCTGGTCCGAAAAACTGGCAGCCGATGTAGGTGATACTGTGTTGTATCCAGTGTCAGTGCGCTGCGAAGAGGTCATGTGGCGTGAGAAAAAACTGTTCTGTAATGCGGATTTTTTCCATGCCTCTGCGTATCACTTTATGGGAATTGCCACCAAGCTGTTTACCCCGATTTTTGTGATGAGTCGCGTCACGGGCTGGGCCGCTCACGTAATGGAGCAGCGCGCTGACAATCGCATTATCCGTCCCAGCGCAGAATATGTGGGACCTGCTCCCAGGACAGTTACTCCTATACAACAGCGTTAACTTGTTGGACATGGCCATGAATCATTTGTATCAAAAACCACTGTCAGGCACTGCACTGAATTATTTTGATGCCGCGCAGGCTGTTAATGACATCAAGGCTGGCGCCTGGGATGAATTGCCCTATACCGCACGTGTATTGGCAGAAAATCTTGTGCGCCGCTGTGATCCTGCAACGCTGGCAATTTCCCTGAGTCAGTTGATAGAACGTCGCAGCGATGTGGATTTTCCCTGGTTTCCTGCGCGTGTTGTCTGCCACGACATTCTGGGACAAACGGCGCTGGTGGATCTGGCGGGTTTGCGTGATGCCATAGCGGAGCAGGGCGGTGATCCTGCACGCGTGAATCCGGTGGTTCCGGTGCAATTGATTGTAGACCATTCACTGGCTGTGGAATGCGGAGGTTACGATCCTCAGGCATTTGAAAAAAATCGTGCCATTGAAGATCGCCGCAATGAAGACCGTTTCCATTTTATTGAATGGACGCGCAAGGCATTTCGTAACGTGGATGTTATTCCTCCTGGTAATGGCATCATGCACCAGATCAACCTGGAAAAAATGTCTCCGGTGGTCCAGGTCATGGACGGAGTTGCATTCCCGGATACCTGTGTTGGCACCGACAGTCATACTCCGCATGTGGATGCGCTGGGTGTGATTGCTATTGGTGTAGGTGGTCTGGAGGCCGAGAATGTCATGCTGGGCCGTGCGTCTTGGATGCGCCGGCCTGAGATAGTAGGTGTTGAGCTTGCCGGACGTCTGCAAGCTGGCATTACCGCTACCGATATGGTGTTGGCCTTGACCGAGTTTTTGCGTCAGCAGCGCGTTGTCGGCGCTTGGCTGGAATTTTACGGCGAAGGTGCTGCGTCGTTGACATTGGGGGATCGCGCCACGGTTTCCAATATGGCACCTGAGTACGGTGCTACCGCTGCCATGTTTTTTATCGATCAGCAAACCATCGATTATCTGCGCCTGACTGGACGCGAAGACGCCCAGGTGCAACTGGTCGAAACCTATGCCCGTCAAAGTGGACTGTGGGCCGATAGTCTGGCAAATGCTGTTTATGATCGTGTGCTGAAATTTGATCTGTCATCGGTTGTCCGCAACATGGCTGGCCCGAGTAATCCGCATGCACGCGTTGCCACCAGTGAACTTGCTGCCAAAGGTATTGCACGTGATCTGGAACAGGCCAAAGCTCAGGAGGCCGAAGGGCAGCTGCCCGAGGGTGCCGTGATTATTGCGGCGATTACCAGTTGCACCAACACCAGTAATCCGCGCAATGTTATTGCTGCTGCGCTGCTTGCGCGTAATGCAAACCGTCTGGGGTTAAAACGCAAACCCTGGGTTAAAACCTCGCTAGCACCTGGTTCAAAAGCTGTACAGCTTTATCTGCAGGAAGCCGGTCTGGAAAATGATTTACAGGCGCTGGGTTTTGGTGTGGTGGCCTTTGCCTGTACAACCTGCAATGGTATGTCCGGTGCACTGGAACCTGACATCCAACAAGAAATTATCGAACGCGATTTGTACACCACTGCTGTGCTGTCAGGTAATCGCAACTTTGATGGCCGTATACATCCTTATGCCAAACAGGCATTCCTGGCTTCACCGCCTTTGGTAGTGGCTTATGCCATTGCTGGCACTATCCGTTTTGATATTGAAAAGGATGTACTGGCGGTGGTGAAAGGCAAGGAAATCCGTTTAAAGGACATCTGGCCCTCTGATGAAGAAATTGATGCAGTTGTTAAAACGGCGGTTAAACCGGAACAGTTCCGGCAAGTTTATATCCCGATGTTTGATCTGGATCGGGCCCAGGCGGAAAATGTGCCGCCGTTGTATGACTGGCGTCCGATGTCTACTTATATACGCCGCCCACCTTATTGGGAGGGCGCACTGGCTGGACAGCGCAGCCTGACAGGTATGCGACCTCTGGCCGTTCTGGGTGACAACATCACCACCGATCACCTGTCACCTTCGAACGCAATTCTGGCCGACAGCGCAGCGGGTGAATATTTAACCCGCATGGGTGTGCCAGAAGAAGATTACAACTCTTATGCCACCCACCGGGGTGACCATCTGACCGCACAGCGCGCAACGTTTGCCAACCCGAAACTGATTAATGAAATGGTGGTGATTGATGGTGCCGTCAAACAGGGTTCTCTGGCACGTGTTGAACCTGAAGGTACTGTTATGCGCATGTGGGAGGCAATTGAAACCTACATGCAGCGACAACAACCGCTGATTGTTGTGGCCGGTGCTGACTACGGGCAGGGCTCATCACGAGACTGGGCTGCCAAAGGTGTTCGCCTGGCAGGTGTGGAGGCCATTGTTGCTGAAGGATTTGAACGTATCCACCGTACCAATTTGATAGGCATGGGGGTATTGCCTCTGGAGTTCAAAGCAGGCACGACGCGGCTGACTCTGGGCATTGATGGCACCGAAGTGTTTGACGTTGTGGGTGAGCGACTTGCGCGCGCGGATCTGACCCTGGTGATCCATCGCCGTGATGGCACAGCTGTGCAGGTGCCAGTCACTTGCCGTCTGGACAGTGATGAGGAAGTATCCATCTACGAGGCCGGTGGTGTACTGCAGCGTTTTGCCCAGGACTTTCTGGCTGCCACAGGAGCCCATTGATGACTGCACAGTTACGTATTCCCGCTACCTATATTCGGGGTGGCACCAGCAAAGGTGTGTTTTTTCTGCAACATGAGCTGCCAGAGCTGGCGCAGCAGCCGGGCGCTGAACGCGATCGTCTGTTATTGCGTGTGATTGGTAGTCCTGACCCCTATGGCAAACAGATTGATGGTATGGGCGGTGCTACTTCCAGTACCAGCAAAACCGTTATTCTCAATAAAAGTACACAACCGGGTCATGATGTGGATTATCTTTTTGGCCAGGTTGCAATCGACAAGGCTTTTGTCGACTGGAGTGGAAACTGCGGCAATCTGTCTGCTGCTGTCGGCGGTTTTGCCATCAGCAAAGGCCTGGTGGATGCCGATCGCATACCCGAAAACGGAGTCTGCACCGTGCGAATCTGGCAGGCCAATATCCATAAAACCATTATTGCGCACGTGCCCATTCAAAACCGTGAAGTGCTGGAGACCGGTGATTTTGAACTCGATGGCGTCACCTTTCCAGCAGCCGAAGTTCAACTTGAATTTCTGGATCCGGCAGATGAAGGTGAAGACGGTGGTGCGATGTTTCCCACCGGTAATCTGGTGGACACGCTGGAGGTGCCAGGTGTTGGCACTTTTGATGTCACGTTGATTAATGCCGGGATTCCAACGATTTTCCTGAATGCAGCCGATCTGGGATATCAGGGCACTGAATTGCAGGATGACATTAATAATGACAGTCTTGCCCTCGGCAAATTTGAGCGTATTCGTGCATATGGTGCGCTGAAGATGGGGCTGATCAAAGATGTTGCCGAGGCAACAAACCGTCAGCATACACCCAAGGTCGCTTTTGTAGCGGCGCCAAAAACCTATTCAGCTTCCAGTGGTAAAACCATTGAAGCAGCGCAGATTGATCTACTGGTACGTGCGTTATCCATGGGCAAACTACACCACGCGATGATGGGTACGGCAGCGGTGGCCATTGGTACGGCAGCGGCTGTGCCAGGAACACTGGTGAACCTGGCTGCAGGCGGAGGTGCACGCAGCAGTGTGCGCTTTGGTCACCCTTCAGGCACCTTGCGCGTAGGTGCCGAAGCCCGGTGCCAGAACGGAGACTGGAAAGTAAACAAAGCCATTATGAGTCGCAGTGCACGCGTGCTCATGGAGGGCTGGGTACGTGTTCCGTCCTGAGTTTTCAGGACGGCAGGTTACTGATAAAACTTTCGTAGAGACTTTTGCGCCCGGGTTTGTTTTTGCTCAGATATACCGAATGCACAGGTACCATGTGTTTCAGCTCAAACTCGTGGGTCTGTTGCAGACGGTAAATCAGGTAGTCCCTGACTGACTCTTCAAATCCGCGGTTTACGTAAAAACCTTCCTGGTACAGATCTCCAAGCAGCGCCCAATAGTGTTCGTCATCCAGCGCTGTATCCAGAATCAGGATCTGGCGATTTTCATCATCTCGATTGGTATACGTCAGTGTCATCCAGCTCTGCGGCAGAGCTGACGGCATATTGATACGGAGACGCGAGACTATATCCAATGGACCGCAGATCATGATTTCGTCATGTCGGCTGCACAGATTCACCCCAAAAGGTGTCTGGCGAAAACGGCCGGATTTAAATATTCCTGCTGATGTTGTTGTCATTGTGGGATCCCCTGTGCCTAAACCCAAGACCCTCTAATCGGGTTGTTCCGTTCATTTGACGCTCAGGCAGGGAATCTATTCCTCACAGCAGCAGAAAAAGTATGTTGGTTACTGCTCTACAGTGTAAAAACCAGCAACTTCCAGTTCCACCACAATGTTTTCTGCGCTCTGATTATGCAGATACCAACCGTGGATACCTGTAAACGGGGCGGTCAGACGTCCGCTCTCGCGGCCCTCATTATGGATTTTGTAGAACATCAGCAAACCATCTTCACCGGGCTCGCGGTCGGTATGACCGTGGAATTCAACATTCAGCAAGGCAGGTAGCTGCATGTTCACCGTCCAGCGATAAACCACGGTGTCACCTTCGAGTATCCGCAGTTTGTATTCCAGAGCATCACCGGCTGCTACCGGGATCTGGTAGCGGCCGTGCTGGAATGGCACTGCACTTTCAGCAAACGTATTGTCTGCCAGTGGATATTCGATCCAGCCATTAACAGCTTGTGGTAATGGCGCTGATGCAGGCTCAGACGATTGTGGGCTGCAGTTTGAAAGACTGATTCCTGCCAGTGTCAGCACAGCCAAGAGCCGGCGTGTAGCAGGGCGGGCGAGCGAGATAAACATGTTGTTCTCCAATCTGGATCAGTTGCGTCCCGGTACGCGGCGACGCGAACCCAGGGCCATAAAATCACGGCGTACACGGCGGAACGCCATTACAGTGCCGGTCGCGCAGACAAGCGTAACACCGGCCAATAGCAGAATCACTACAATGTCCCAGACCGGGCGTGCCCGGATCAGCGCAAAGTCAAAATCGTGCAGACCGCTCCTGAACCAGCGTGACAGGCGGCGGATACCATCCACACTGCGCACCTGGCCAGTCTCCGGGTTGATGTATAAACGTGTCTGCTGGGCATCATCGAGCAGTGCCCGATAAACCGGCAATGCAACTTCGCGCTTGTGGCCGTAATAATAGGCGTCTTCACTATGCAGCAGTCCTGAGCTCAACAGCGCAACCCCAAGATTCTGCACGGCCTGCTCAATTTCATTCTGTGCCAGAGCTGTGCGCTGACCGCTTGTGTTGTACCTGACACTGCTACCTTGCGCGCTATTTCCCAGCACATGGGGCTGCTGCGCAAATGCGCCTGGTGTTATCTGCACCAGCCCCGATTGTTCGGCAAACTGGTGACTCTGCGTATGGATGCTGTCGAGTACACGGTACAGATCTGCCCAGCGTGGCTGGCCGCCAAGTTCGCGCTGGTACTGGCGCGCTTCATCACTGCTGCCGCTCAACCAGCCCCAGGGGTTCATGGTCAGCAGTCCGCTGAACACCCACGTCAGTGTGAGTACACCAAATATCAGTCCGCTGATGTGATGCCAGTACCACACGCGCTTGTAAGGTGAAATATGACCCGGCTTGTGCCCTATACGCTGAACACCTATCCAGAGGCCGGTAGCGGCAAGGAAGCTGCCCAATACCGAGGTCCAGATTACGACTTGCGTCCACAAGGCGGCATTCATGCGCAACATGCTCGGGTATAACCAGTGCGGAATGGCCCCAAACCAGGACAGGATACGTTCGCGGCGATTGGTTTGCTGGAACACCTCACCAGTGCTGCCGTTGATATAAAGCTCAGTACCGGCACCGTCGTTGATGGCAACATGCCAAGCCGGAGAGTTGCGGCGGGCCGTCTGCAAACTCCACTGATCCGTGTCTACCGTGCCCAGCAGCGTGGCTTCACCAGCCCAGCCGTTACCGCTGGCAAAGTCCAGTGCCACCTGGCGGACCTGTTGTTCTGACAGTGGCGTCAGGGTTTTGCCGCTGTTCAGATTGATGACTGTTGCTGCAGAAGAGGGTGTGGCGGGCAGGCGCAACACCGGCTGCCCTGACAGCATTTCGATACGGAAATTCCCCAGAGGTGTTTCTTCGTGAGGTTTAAAATCGCCCAGTGTGCAGCAGGACTCCAGATTCAGGGGTTTTAGCCCGCGCAGGCGTTCTTCCGCACTGACCTCGGGGAAGTCCTGGTACATCATGACAAAACCGGACAGACACCAAAGTGTCATTAACAAACCCACCGCTACCGCCAGGTAACGGTGGGTCATCAGAATAAAACGCATATCAGAACTGGTAGCTGTAATTTACGTGGATAGTACGCGGCGGCGCCAGGCGTTGCCACAGGAAGCGTTCCTGCGGGTTGGAATTGGCCAGCACAGCAGAGTTCACAGCGGTGGCGTAGTCCTCATCCAGCAGGTTTTCCAGGCGCACAGTGATTTTATGTTTGCGGGCACTGTCCAGCCAGGCGTTGATCCCGGCATCAATCACATAATTATCACCGTAGGTTTGACGACCAAAACCGGTGACATCGGCTGATTTTTTGCCGATATATTTGATACCAATATTGGCGCCCAGCGGCCATTGTTCTGAACTCCAGGCCAACGCGCCACGGTATTGACGGCGCGGGCGGTCCTGTATCTGCTGTTTGCTGACACGATCCACTTCTTTGCTGTAGGTATAACTGACATCAAAAGACAAATTGTTGGTCAGTTCCCCGTTTAACAGCGCTTCAACACCGCTGACTTTGGCCTCATCACTGAGGTTGATAAACGTACGGGTAAAACCCGCGGGGAACTGGCCAATCAGTTCAAGCGGAATTGCCGCAGTGGTAATCAGATTGTCCACACGACGGTCCCAGGTACTGAGCTGCCAGTTCAGTGCACGTTGCATCAGATCAAGGCGGCCACCCACGGACAGGTTGACACCCACACTTTCCTCAGCAGCCAGGTTCGGGTTGCCGTGAGTGCAGTTCTGGCCACTGGGGCAATGGATGCGGTAGAGGTTTTCTGCGCTGGGCAGCACAAACGAGGTAGCAACAACACCTTGCACATAAACGCTGTCAGTAATGTTGTAAACCCCGGAGGCATTCCATACGGTGGCGTTATTGCCACCGGTTTTGTTGTAACGCACACCGGCTGCAAAACGGGCGCGTGTGGAGAGTTCGTCGCGGCTGCGCACTTGTGCATAGACTGCGTTCACGTCCTCGCTCTGACGTGCAATCAACAGCACATCGTCCTGCCCTGTGTAAGTCTGGAAGTCGTAACCGACATGGGTATCAAACCAGCGCTCACCGTTGATGACTGCAGAAGCGGAAAAACCCTTGTCTGTGTAACCCCAGTAGTCGCTGCTTCCCGGCGGCGTGTAATAGTCCGTGTCCCAGCTGTGGTAATAGGCTTTGGCCATCAGGTTGATACGACCAACCGGGACGTAGTCCAGCTTGGCAGTCAGTATCTGTTCCTCACGGTCATTGACGGATACGTTGGCCACATTAGGGTAGTCCAGGGTGGCTTCAGTATGGATGCCGGTCACACTCAGATGCAGGTCCTGGTTGAAGTCATAACCGTATTTCAGACCCAAACTGTCCACATCATAAGCACGTTTGCGGTTGGTGGCTGTTGGTTGGTATCTATCGTAAATTTCGTAACCGTCGGTCTGGTCACGGGAGACCCAGCCTACAAACTTGTGATCACCCGCGGCACCGCGTGCATAGGCGTTGGCACGCACTGTGCCGTGACTGCCGGCGCCCACTGTAACCTGGCCATCAGGGGTATCAGAAAAACCGCGAGTAACAACGTTGATAACCCCGGCAATCGCCTGGGTACCGTACATCAGGCCATGTCCACCCTTGAGCACTTCCGTGCGCTCTATCATGGCAGAGGGCAGGGTGTCAGCCGGGCTGGTACTGTTATAAAGACGGTTATTGATACGTACACCATCAACCGTCCATAGAATGTCACTGGTTCGTGAGCCCTGCATCTGTACATTCACATAACTGAAGGCGCCTGCCTGGGTGGTCAGATGCAGACCCGGGACCAGCATCTCAAGCGACTGGGCTACGTCGACAAAACCGTGGTTGCGAATCTGTTCCTCCGTGACAATTTCCAGATCAGCGCCAAAACGGGACAGCTCCAGCGGCAGCGTATTTTCCAGGCTGCGCTCGCTGACCAGTATCTGCTGCGGGGCTGGCGGTTGTTGGGAGGTTTGCGCCTGAACCTGGCTTGCGGCCAGACCAAGCAGTGGCAGGGAGGCCAGTGTCCATAATCTGAGTTGTAAACGGTTGTGCAAATACATGGCTTTCATCTGTCGTTTTCCGGCTGTGCTTCAATGATGGTCGCAAGCATATGCCAAGTATTTGTCATATCTAAGAATTTAACAGTTCGTTAACGGTTCGTTAACGTTAAGGGGAGGCGAGTTGTGTGCTTGATTTCCTCCATAACAAAGCTGGCAGTAACATCAAACAGGTCGGCTGCGATCAGTTTTTGGTACAGGCGATCATAACCTTGCATATCTGCAACCACTGCTTTTAGCAAATAATCGATCTGGCCGCCCAGCCTGTACACCTCCAGAATGCCTTCAATAGACTGCACCACCTCTCGGAACTGAGCAGCCCATTTTGCATTGTGTTGATTGGTGCGGATGCTGATAAATACTGTCAGCCCCAGTCCCAGCCTGGTTGGTTCCAGCAAGGTGACGCGCTGGCGAATCAAACCCTGTTCTTCAAATTTCTGGATACGCCGCCAGCAGGCAGATTTGGACATGCCTGCATGTTCAGCCAGTTCTGCCACTGACAATGAAGCGTTGTCCTGCATCAAATTGAGCAGTTTTTTATCCTGTGTGTCCATGTGAGTGGTCCTTTGGCCAATTGTTGGTTTAATGTGCCATATAATGATCAATATTCGGATCAATATTTCGAATTATGATCAAAATAGCTGCAAAACAGGCACAATGTTTCAGCTGGGTCTCGGTACACTGCGGCCATTTTCCATTACGGCATTTGTAGTGTGTTATGAGTGATCTGATCCAGCAGATTCGGGACAGCCTGATCGGCGCCCAACAATCCATACAGACCCCGTTTGGTCACAAACCTCTGGTATATGCCGATTACACAGCCTCAGGACGCAGCCTTGCATTTATAGAGGATGTCATCCGTGAACAGGTGTTGCCGTTTTATGCCAATACCCATACCGAAACCACGCTGACTGGCGCTCGCACCACGGCCTGGCGTGAGTCCGCGCGGCAGACTATCCGAGCGGCTGTTAATGGCAGCGCAGAAGACAAAGTGATCTTCTGCGGCTCCGGCGCCACTGCAGCCATTAACAAACTGATTGATATCCTCAATTTGCGAGTGCCGCACAAAAGACCGGTGGTGTTTATTGGCCCCTATGAACATCACTCCAATGAGTTGCCCTGGCGTGAGAGTATTGCCGAGGTTGTAGTGATACCGCTGGATACCTGCGGCTCGCTGGATATGCAGGCGTTGGAGCATGCATTGCAACAACATCAACAGCGGGGACTTCTGATCGGAAGTTTCTCTGCCGCCTCCAATGTCACCGGGATCAAAACCAACGTATCGGCAGTGACCGCCTTACTCAAGCGTTATGGTGCGCTGGCCTGCTGGGACTATGCCGCAGCCGCGCCTTATATAGCGATAGACATGAACGGCGACTCTCCACTGGATGCGGTGTTTTTATCTCCGCACAAATTTGCTGGCGGTCCGGGTACTCCGGGTGTGCTGATTGCCAAAGCCCACCTGTTTGTTAACCAGGTCCCTGCGGTGGTGGGTGGGGGTACCGTGACGTATGTGACGCCACAGGACCATGTGTATGTGCGCGACATCGAGCGCCGGGAAGAGGGTGGTACTCCAGCGATTGTTGAGTCCATTCGCGCCGGGTTGGTATTTTCGCTGCAACAGTCGGTAGGAACCCGCACCATTGAAGCGCTGGAGACCCGGCTGGCACATATTGCCATGCAGCGCCTGTCCAGCTGCGAGAATATCGAGGTGCTGGGCAGTAAAGAGGCAGAGCGACTACCAATTTTTTCCTTACGTTTTTTCCACCAGCTGCCATCCGGTCAACGTCAGCAGCTGCATTACGGTTTTGTGGTCTCCCTGCTCAATGACCTGTTTGGTATACAGGCCCGCGGCGGCTGTTCCTGTGCCGGACCTTATGCCCATACTCTGTTGGGCATGGATATGGTGTTTAGTAAACAGATCGAGGCGGCAGTCAGCTGTGGGGTTGGCGTGCTCAGACCTGGTTGGGTCCGCCTGAACTTTAACTACTTTATCAGTGATGAAGAGTTCAACTATTTACTCGAAGCACTGGAGCTGGTTGCGGAGTATGGCTGGAGGATGTTGCCCTGGTACCGGTATGACCCCATACAGGGGGTCTGGCGGCATAAGGAACATAGGCTCCAGGAACACAGTATTCAGCATGTTGATCCAATAGGCAGCCTGGACTGGCACCGGCAGAGCCAGCGTGGAGCCGATCAGCAACACAGTCAGGCTTTGTTGCCTGCGCCCACGCTGACACAGTATCTGAGTGCCGCCCGCGATGTGCTGCAGCATATTGCTAAACCTGCGTCGACGGATGAGCTGCTTCTTGATAGCAGGTATCAGGCACTGCGCTGGTTTATGTTGCCGTCGGAGGCATTTAATATCACAGACTGACTTCTGGCTAGTTTTTGCAACGAATTGTAGCCTTTAGCTCTTTTTCGCCCGCGCGCAGCTATATTCCTCTCAAACCAAAAAACAAGAAAAACTTGAGAGGGTATGCATGCACAATAACAAAAACAAATGGCTGGGTTCGTTGACACTTTTGGGGATCTCTACACTGGGAGCCGCTTCAGTGGCCGTAGCCCAGGATGCTGTTCCACAATTAACCCGAGTAGATGAAGATCGAGCCAATATTCAACTGGACGGTCGTCTGGATGAAGCGATCTGGCAACAGATTCCCGCTTTTGATGGTATGCGCGTTGTTTCCCCCGATACGCTGGCAGACGCCTCCCTGCGCACAGAAACCCGGATTTTTTACACTGAAAGCGGTATTTATGTTGGCGTCATGAATTATCAGGATGCCGATTCGCTGGTGACGCGCATGACTCCGCGTGATACCCGCCTGGAGCGTGACGGGGTAGTGATTGACATTGATGCCTCCGGCGAAGGCCTGTTTGGTTACATGATGCGGGTCAATCTGGGTGATTCAAAAACCGATGGCACCATCATGCCGGAGCGCTCAGTCAATCTGCAATGGGACGGCTCCTGGAACGCAGTCACCAGTGTTGTTGAAGGCGGTTGGGTCGCCGAATATTTTATTCCCTGGTCAATGATGGCATTGCCGCGAGTATCAGGTAACACACGTCAAATTGGTGTTTATGTTGAGCGTCAGGTCGGCCATCTGAACGAAACCTGGTCATCACCACCACTACCCGATACCGTGAATCAGTTCCTGTCAGCTTTCCAGAAGTTCCAGCTGCAGGATATTGAACCGCGTACGCAGATCACGTTTTACCCATATGTTTCTGCCACGCACGATGCCGTGCGTGATGAAAACAAGCTGCGCGCTGGTGCAGAAATTTTCTGGCGTCCAACCACCAATACACAATTGTCTGCCAGTTTGAACCCTGACTTTGGTAACGTTGAGTCAGACGATGTGGTAGTCAACCTGACAGCCTATGAAACGTTTTTCCCGGAGAAACGCGCGTTTTTCCTCGAAGGACAGGATGTCTTTGGTACTACTCCGCGTAACCAGGGCGCAAGAGGGCCAGGTGGCCCAACATCCATGCTGAATACCCGGCGTATTGGCAGTGCGGCACTGTATCAGGTGCCCTCGGGCGTACAGGTGCTTGATACCGACCTGAGTGCGCAGTCGGATCTGACCGGCGCATTAAAATTCACCGGTCAGAACGGTTCCTTGCGTTATGGTGTGCTGGCCGCAGCCGAAGATGACATGTCAATTCGCGGCAAACGCGCTGATGGCAGTGTGGTTCGCATTGATTCCAGCGGTCGTGATTTTGGTGTGGGCCGACTGTTGTATGAGGACACTGTAGGCGGCGGTCGTCGCTCCATCGGCTGGATGGGTACCTCAGTGTCACACGATCTGGTTGATGCCACCGTTAACGGCGTGGACATGCATTATTTTTCCGCCGATTCACGCTGGATTTTTGATGGGCAAGTATTGGCCAGTGACGTCAACGATGTTGAGGGTTATGGCGCAATTGCGGACCTGATCTACCGTCCGGCTCGTGGTGTTTCACATCGTATTGCTACTGGTTATCACGATGACAAGCTGGAGCTTAATACGCTGGGTTTTCTGACGCGTAATGATCTTATGCATTTTGATTACAACTTCACGCGTGATCAATCCAACATCGAAGGTCTGCGCTCGCGCAACTATTCGATATTTGTGTTTAACCACTGGAACAGCAATAACGACTGGGTACGTCAAGGTATATTTGGCACCTTGAATCAGACCTATCTTAACAATCAGTCCACGATGGTGAGTTTGCGTTATTACCATCGTCGTATTGAAGACAGACTGGGGCGCGGCAGTGGTGACTATTATGTTCCGGGCCGTTGGCAGCTGGTGGCGGAATGGGATTCTGATCCAACCCGGCCTATCAGTTATGGGCTGGGTGTGGATGCAAACAGTGAAGACCTGGGTGAAAAATTCCTGACCACTTCGGCAAGTGTCAATTATCGACCTGTCAGCAATTTTTCAGTGGCCTTGGAGCTGAACTACGCTGAGCGTGAAGGGCTGCTGGTTTATCGTGGTAACGGCCGTTACACCAGTTTTGAAGGCCATCAATGGTCGCCCAAATTTACGATGGACTACTTTATCAGCGCTCACCAGCAGCTGCGTCTGGGCATGCAGTGGACCGGTCTGAAGGCTTTTGAAAACAAGTTCCTGCAGGTTAATCCAAACCGCATCGAACAGCTGCATGAAGTTGCCAAACCCAATCTCAGCGATGACAGTTTTGTGATCAGTCGTATGAGTTTCCAGGCACGTTACCGCTGGGAGATTGCGCCTTTGTCGGACCTGTTTGTTGTGTATACCCGTGGTGGCAATCTGCCTGGCAGTGCGTTTGATGACTACAGCGGCATGTTGTCAGAAGCCTGGTCTGAACCCGTTGTTGACACGCTGGTTGTCAAATTGCGTTACCGTCTCGGTTCATAACAGATAACTGCGCGCCTGCCGCAGAGGCAGGCGCACAGGACTGGTCAGCCCGTTTGCTTTCTGCTTAACTTGATACGGAATTTCCGTATAAAAACAAGAGAGCAGAAAATGCCTGAATCATCCCGTCAAAAATCCCTGAGTTTTTTCCAGCCTGTTGCCCTGGCAGCACTGGCGTGTTTGCCAATCCTGGCCTGTTTACCAACGCTGGTCTGGTCCCAAACCGAACATCCGGGCCAGCAAATTTATCAGAGCTATTGTGCCGGTTGTCATGCCGGCGGTGACTCGCGCGCCGCCAGTTTGCGCACGCTGCAATCGATGACGGCTGATGCGTTGGAGTACACGTTGACTCAGGGTTTGATGGCAGCCCAAGGCGGTGCTTTGGATGCGGCACAGCGATCCATTCTTATCGATTATCTGGCCGCGACACCTGCAGGAAGTGAATGGATCGCCAGCAATCAATGCAGTGATGACCGTTCTGGCATCAATCTGGATCAGGTGGCAATGTCCTGGGCCGGTGTAGATCTGCGTTCATCACGAAATATGTCCGCAGCGACTGCCGGGCTGGATAAGGCCGCGCTTGGCAATCTGGAACTGGCCTGGGCAATTGCGTTTCCCAATATTACAGGGCTGCGTTCTGCTCCCGTGGTAACGGCTGATACGCTGTTTTACCCGGCTGCATCCACGGGTTATGTGCTGGCCATAGATGCTCACAGTGGTTGTATCAAATGGAGTTATGATGCCGGCGCTGCGTTGCGATCGTCGGCTACATTAAGTGACCTGCAAAGTGATGGTCACCGTTATCTGATAGTGACGGATGAACAGGCGCGGCTGCATGCGCTGGACCCACTGAGCGGTGAACTGCTTTGGCAACGCTCAGGCGAAGTCGACGCGAATGTGGCGACGCGGCTGACCAGTGCGCCGCTGGCATGGGAGGAGCGTTTGTATGTGCCGGTATCAGCATCCGGAGTTGCCCATGCGGCCGATGCCACTCACGAATGCTGTGATGGACGCGGCGCTGTACTGGCGCTGGATATTCGCAGCGGTGAAACCCTGTGGAGCTGGGTCACAATGCCGCCAGCCCGTTATACAGGCGCGGTGAACTCAATGGGCACCCGCTTGCGTGGCCCCTCGGGAGCGCCGATCTGGGCTAACCCCTCGCTGGATCAAAAACGTCGTCTGCTCTATGTCGCCACCGGGGAAAACACCTCGTTGCCTGCCACGGATACCAGTAACGCCATTATTGCGTTGGATATCGACAGCGGTGAGGTGCGCTGGCAGTTCCAGGCCGTTGCTCGCGATGTCTGGAATATGGCCTGTAGTGGACGTCAGCGCGGCCCCAATTGTCCATCGGCGGAAGACAGTATTCTCAAGGACTGGGATTTTGGTGGTGCCGCGGTACTGGTAACGCTGGCCGATGGTTCGGAGCGGCTGCTGGCTGGACAGAAGTCCGGACATCTATGGGCATTGGATCCGGATAATGGCGAAGTGCTCTGGCAGCAACGCGTGGGTGAGGGCGGTGCTCTGGGTGGCAATCACTGGGGTATTGCTGTTGATGGTGATCAGGTGATTTTACCCATCAGTGATCCCAATCGCGCTGAAGATATCAATCGCGGTGGTGTGTACACATTTGGTGTCGCCACGGGTGAGCCGGGCTGGGAAATGCGGGCATACCCCGATTGTGACAATGGCCGCGCCGAGATTGTCAGCAGCTGTGCTCAACGCTATGGCTTTTCAGCGCTGCCTTTGGTGGTTGATGGTGCTACCATTGCCGGCAATATCGACGGGCGTCTGTTTATTGTAGACAACAGCAATGGGCAGCTTCTTTTCGAATTTGATACGGCAACCTCATTTGTCAGCATAAACGGCGTTGATGGCCAGGGTGGGTCCATTGATGCCCAATCGGTAGCAGCCGGTGCCGGTATGGTGTTTGTGGGGTCCGGATATGAACGTTTTAATCAACAGCCTGGCAATGTGTTGCTGGCATTCCGACCACGTCAATAAACTTACAGGCAGACATGATTGATACCGGGCATCTGTATGGCGATTTGTCCAGCTACTATGATTTGTTTTGTGCCGGTGTAGATTACTCCGCACAGTGTGAATTTGCCCACCGTGCATTTCAGTGTTTTGCCGCGACATCCGCGCAGCGTTATCTGGATCTGGCCTGTGGCACTGGCCCGCATTTGCAACACATGCAGAGTTTCGGGTATCAGTGCACGGGTCTGGATAACAGCATTCACATGCTGGAAATGGCGAAGCTGCGTTGTCCACAAGCCCGCTTTATCCATGCTGATATGGCTGCGCTGGATATGGATAACTGTGCGGACCTGGTGAGCTGCTTTTTGTATTCCATCCACTACAACAGTCCACTGGTTACACTGCATCAGACACTGGCGGCTGTTTACAAAGCGTTGGTGCCGGGTGGAATTTTTGTATTCGATACTGTTGATGTGCGGGGTATCACCAGCCAGCATTTTGTTTCCAGCGAACTGTTGCATCAGGATCATCAGCTGCGCTTTAAATCCGGATGGACCTATGCCGGACAAGGCGATGTGATGGATTTGCATCTGACGGTGGTGGATGAATTCCAGGGACAAATACGTCAGTGGCAGGATGTTCATCAGATGTCGGCATTTACCATTGTGCAATTGCAACAGTGGCTGCAGGACAGTGGTTTTGAAGTCACCCTGCTCGAACACGACTTCAGTCGTCTGCAGCAGTGGCAGGGCCAGAATTTTAATGTATTGGTGGTGGCTCGCAAACCGGCTTTGGAATAGAGTCAAAACGCTTTTTTTAAACAGACAGGAATTGATTGAATGACAACCATTGGTACTCCGCTTGCTCCACATGCAACACGCATCATGCTTCTTGGCAGTGGTGAACTCGGCAAGGAAGTAGTCATTGAGCTGATGCGTTTGGGCTGCGAGGTGATTGCCGTGGATCGATATGCCAACGCGCCGGCCATGCAGGTGGCGCATCGCAGTCATGTGATCAATATGCTTGATGGCGCTGCGTTGCGCGCGCTGGTTGAGCTGGAAAAACCCGCGTTGATTGTGCCTGAAATCGAAGCCATCGCCACTGATGAGCTGGTCCGCCTGGAGGCAGAAGGCTGGCAGGTTATTCCGACCGCGCGCGCTGCGCAGCTGACGATGAATCGTGAAGGTATTCGCAGGCTGGCAGCTGAAGAGTTACAGCTGGCCACTTCTCGTTACTGCTTTGCTGAAACCTATGAAGAATACAAGGCTGCAATCGCCGACATAGGATTACCCTGTGTGGTTAAACCGATTATGTCTTCTTCAGGCAAGGGACAAAGCACCGTCAGAGAACACGGGGATGTCGACAAAGCCTGGGAGTATGCACAGTCTGGTGGGCGCACCGGTAAAGGCAAAGTGATTGTTGAAGGTTTTGTTGATTTTGATTACGAAATTACCCTGTTAACAGTGCGCCATCGTGACGGCACCAGTTTTTGTGATCCGATAGGACATCGCCAGGAAAAAGGTGACTATCGTGAATCCTGGCAACCCCAAAAAATGTCCGATACTGCGCTGGCGGAAGCTCAACGTATTGCGCAAGCGGTGACTGCAGCTTTAGGGGGGCGAGGCATTTTTGGTGTTGAGCTTTTTGTTAAAGGTGACCAAGTCTATTTCAGTGAGGTGTCACCTCGCCCACATGATACGGGTCTGGTAACACTGATCTCCCAGAATCTGTCGGAATTTGCCCTGCATGCCCGCGCAATTCTGGGTTTGCCCATTCCGGTGATTCGGCAGATGGGGCCATCGGCTTCTGCAGTGCTACTGGTTGAAGGCAGTTCCAGCGACGTCCGCTATGGCGATCTGCATGAAGCTTTGGTCGAGCCAGACACAGAGCTGCGTTTATTTGGCAAACCGCAAGTGCAGGGTGAGCGTCGCATGGGGGTAGCGTTGGCCCGCGATGTAGACACCGATCAGGCGGTTGCCAAAGCGTTGCGTGTGGCCGGCCACATCAAGTTGTACATGTAAAACACCGACACCGTGTCCGGCACCCCGTTAAAGGGTGTCGGACAGTTCGGTGATTTTTATTTTGCCGCTGATGTATTCACCGGCCTGATAAGAACCTACCCAGATATCGTACTGACCTGCAGACGGCGAGCTGATTTCCACAAGCGGATCCAGTCCGCTACGGCCGTCGTCGTCGCAAAGCCAGCGTCCGTCGGCGGTATTGATGATCAGTGTGGTGTCTTCACTGCTGTCATCGGCTTCAAACATGATGCGCAGAGTCGAGCTGTCGCCACTCCAGTTCAGACGCAGATCAGGCGCCGTTGCCGCATAACCTGTGCAGGCAGCCCCGTAATCACCCGCAGCAACGTCCACTGAACCGCCGGAGACAACATCAATCACATGGGGATCAGGCACAAATCCGGCTTGCAGTGAAACGCTGCCAGCAAACGGATCGTTTGACCAGTCCAGCCCGGCCGAGCTGTCGCTGAAGTCATCATCAACATCAGTGCTGGCGTCCAGAGTGCCGTTATAAATGGTCAGCACCCCGTCGATCCACTCGTCGTTATTATAGCTGCCAACCCAGATGTCATATTGCCCAACACTGGCCTCAGGGAACCATAAACCAGGGTCTATTGAGCCGTCCTCCATATCATCGTTGCAGTGCCACTGACCGTCAGGTGTGTTCACAATCAATGTGGCATCGGCATCTTCCATGGCAAAAAAGATCACACTCAGATCACCGACGGCCTCGTCCAGTTGCAGACGCAAATCAGGACTCGGACTGGCAAAACCACGGCATTCATCGCCCAGATAACGTACCTCAACCGGACCACCAGAGACGATTTCTGTATAAATGGTTTCACTGGCGTTACTGCTGTCCATGGTGACGGAGCCGTAGAACGGGTCCTGTGAAAAATCCAGGGCGTTATCACCGACATATCCGTCCCACGAAGTCAGTAGTGCATCCTCATTCTCCAGAATTGCCATCACCAGAGGTACTGCCAGCAGTGTACCCAGCCTGCCGCCAGTTTCGTATTCGGTGCGCACGCTGGTGGGAATTCCGACAAACTCGCCGCGCGCGTTTAAAGCCATGCCGCCGCTGTTGCCGGGAGACATTTCCGCCGTGGTGCGATACCACATGGGCATACGTTCGCCTTGGTATTCTCCAAACTGGACGGAAGAGATTATGCCGGTGGTGTAAACCAGTTCGTTGTCACCTATACCGGGATAACCAAAAATCGCAATGTTGTCGCCGCGGCGTACATCACCCTCTTTGTTGTCTCGGGTGTGAAGAGGAATTTCCGGTACGGTGAAACCGAAGTCACCATTTTTGAGCTGGTTGACGGAAACCGGGTTGCCCTGCAGGTCCGTATTTAACCTGAGCACAGCAAAGTCATATGTGTCAGAAAATCCAACCAGTGTTGCTTCAAACATCGGTTCGGCTGGTGCATTAACATCAACCAGCACGGCGATAACCGCGTTGTTAAAACCTTCGATCACATGGCGGTTGGTCAGCACCAGGGCTTCGTTATCAACCATAATCAGCGTGCCGGAGCCAGTGCCATCATCCACGCGTACCTGCACAGCCGCGCGCGATACCGCATCAATGTCATACGCAGGTTGTGCCAGACTTTGCGCAGGCGCCATAACATATGCCACAAGCACACAAGCCAGAGGCAGTAAATGGCGTATTAAACGGGTCTTTTGGATGATCGCAGAAAACATGCTCGGGTCCCTGTGCCAGTAGAGGAGCCATTATCGGCCAGCACATCCTAAAAGAAAATCCACTGTTCAGGTGATTCCCGTGATTTTCAGGCTTATGATGAGTGCCATTACTGAACAGCAACGGATAAAAAAATGAAAATAAAACTGTTGGCCGTCGCGATAACTGCGCTGGTTTCCACCGGCGCGGCAATGATCATTCATGCTCAGTCCAGTTCGCAGCAGTCTGAACGTACTGTCAACATCCTGCAGGAGCCACGTCACCGCACGGTCCATACCGACGGTGATTTACGTGTGCTGGACGTGCAGATCAACCCCGGTGACAGTACGCTTGCGCATACCCATGATTCAGCCATTCTGTACACCTTTATCAGTAACGGGGAAGGAGCGCTGAACGGGCGTGTGTCCAGTACAATCAGTTACGTCAATGAACACTACACACACAGTGTCAACAATCCTGGACCCGAGCTGTTCCGTATTATTGCGCTGGCCAATTATGGCCCGGCCGTGGTCGCCGCCGCTGATGTGCCGATAGATCTGTCGCCGCAGCTGGAGAATGAATGGTTCCGGTCTTATCGGCTGGAGCTGGCACCGGGACAATCCAGCGCCAGTTATCTGCATAACTTTCCGGTGTTGATCGTTCAGGTCGGTAACGGTCTGCTGCATGTCAGCCGCGCTGACGGCATTACCAGCGAGCTTGATGCCATGGGGGACTGGGCCTGGCGCGACGCTGGAATGGCGTACCAGATTCATAATCGCAGTGATCAGCCTGTTTCTGTGGTGATAAACGAAGGCAAGCGTTGATCAGTAGCTGTAGCTTTCAGTTGTTGTAATCAATGCTCCGGTCAATATTAAACGGCCCCCAGGCCTGACACAGCGGCATGATTTCCATGGCGTTAATATTGACGTGGGCAGGGGTGCTGCATACCCAGAAGATGATATCTGCAATGTCCTCAGCGCTGAGCGGACGGGTGCCATCGTAAACTTTGCCGGCCTGCTCAGAGTTGTGTTTAAAGCGCACCAGTGAAAACTCGGTTTCGGCCAGCCCCGGCTCAATATTGGTTACCTTGATTTTTTTACCCAGCACATCCGCGCGCAGCTCACGGCTGAACTGCTGCACAAAGGCCTTGGTGGCTCCATAGACATTGCCACCAGGGTAGGGCCAATTACCTGCTGTAGAACCTACATTAATGATATGCCCACGATCTCTGGCCACCATGCCAGGCAAAATCAGACGCGTCATACGCACCAAGGCCAGGACGTTGGTGTTGATCATGGTTTCCCAGTCCTGCATATCGGCTTTATAAGCCGGCTCCAGTCCCAGTGCCAGTCCTGCATTGTTGATCAGGATGTCGGGAGCATCGAACGGGGTTTGCAAGGAGCTGACAGCCTGCTCGAGTTGTGCAGCATCAGTGACGTCACATACCAGCAGCTGCACATCATCGGCACGCCCCAGTTCTGCCGCCAGTGCCTGCAGCCGCTCCTTCCTGCGCGCCAGCAATACCAGGCGATCTCCAGCCTGGGCAAAGCGTTTGGCACAGGCGCGTCCAAACCCGGAGGAAGCTCCGCTGATCATTATTGTTCTGCTCATATGCACTCCCGCCCGGTTGCCAAAAACTGCACAGATAATCATTGAAGTGGCTCTTGAGGGCAAGCAAATGATCAGGGCAAACCTATGTTCAGGGCGAACATATTGAAGCAAGAAAAAATAACGGGGGCAGAAACCTGCCCCCGCAAAAGGTATACCAGCCCAGCAGGAAGCGATGTTGAGCCGGTATCCGCCCTCCCTGGCGGATTTACTGCGCTCATGGGTGTGTGACATGTGCGCAGAAGACATCATCCTGATATCCATCATTGTTATAGATCAGTCGTTCGAATCTTGCCGAATTTTTTCAAAATATTTTTTTGTGCCCTTGAAAACGATGGTGCTGCCCTTAAATAAGTTCCAGACAGGGGCTCTTGATGAGGTCTGTCCAAACCCACCTGATCCAGCGGATAGGTGGTTAACTGATACACAAAAATCTTATTGCTTGATGAGGATTGGATGATGAGAACAATCGATTTTGCACCGCTGTACCGTACAACCGTAGGTTTTGACCGTCTGGGTCAACTGCTGGATTCCATTACCCAGCGTGAACAGAACCAGCCTAGCTACCCGCCCTATAACATTGAGCGCCTGGCTGAGGATCAATACCGGATTTCCATGGCAGTTGCCGGATTCACTGAGAGTGAACTGACGATTGAGTCAGAACGGCAAACGCTGAAAGTACGCGGCGAAAAAGCCGCCGACACAACTGAACGCCAGTACCTGCATCAGGGCATCGCAGCCCGAAACTTCGAGCGGGTTTTCCAGCTGGCTGACCACATCAAGGTAGTCAACGCTTATCTGGAGAACGGTCTGCTGCATGTGGACTTGCGCCGTGAGGTGCCGGAAGAAATGAAAACGCGTCGAATCCCGATTGCTGTCAACGGCAGTCAGCTGCTTGAAAGCAAAACCGACGCCAGTTAATCCCTGCAGGAAGGTTTTTTATTGATATTCGCCGTTGAGGCAGCCATTGGCTGCCTCTTTTTTCACGGCCACCTGCGACAATGTTTCGCAGAACCTGAGCGCAGACATCACCCGGCTTCGGGTTAGAATCAATTCTCAGTCTATTTATTGAGGATTTGCCCGTGTCCATTTTGTCTGACAACCGATTGTTGGCTCTGGTCACACTAACTCTGGGCTTGTGCTTAACTGCTATCCCTGCGTTGTCCAACGCCGAAGCAACATTAACATCCCGCCCTTGTGTAAATACTGATCAGATTTCCGTGCATTGTGGTGAAGCCCCCAGCGCCTGGCAGACTGAAGACGGCCGCCTGTGGGTAGTGTTTGCCCAGAAGCAGACAGCCTGGCTGGTTCACTCCGACGATGAGGGTGACAGCTTCAGCGAGCCCGTTCAGATCAACTCAACACCTGAAGCCATTGAAGTGAACGGTGAAAACCGTCCCAAGATTATTGTTGATCGCAGAGCAGGGCAGGAGGATGTGGTGTATGTGTCCTGGACCCAGAAGACGGCCGGCATGCACACCGGTGACATCCGTTTTAGCCGTTCTGTAAACGGCGGTAAAAATTTTGAACCTGTACAAACCATCAACGATGACGGGCTGCTGACCAGTCACCGCTTTGACAGTCTGTTCCTGGCAGACTCTGGCCATCTGTATTTGAGCTGGCTTGATAAACGTGAGCTTGAAGCTGCTGCCGATCGGGGCCAGGACTATGCGGGCAGTGCGGTGTTTTACACAGTCTCCAGCGATCAGGGCGCCAGTTTTGCGCCTAACCGCAAAGTGGCGGACCACAGCTGTGAATGTTGCCGTATTGCGGTCGCTGCGCACGGTGATAATGGCATGGCACTGATGTGGAGACAGATTTTTGATGGCACTGCCCGGGATCATGCAATTGGGTATGTCAGTTCCGAAGGCGCCAGCGCTGAATTTTCCCGCGCCAGTGAAGACGACTGGCAAATCAACGCCTGTCCACACCACGGCCCGGCCATGGTGCAGCAGGGTGATGAGGCGGCCTACCACTTGAGCTGGTTCAGCGCAGGTAACCGTCACAAGGGTATTTATTACGGTTTCCACCGTCTGGGTGACGGTGAGACGGTACAGGTTCAGCAGATTGATGGCAGCCCTGGTGCTGCCCATCCGCAGTTGGCGATGTGGCAGGACGAATTGCTGCTGGTATGGAAGCGTTTTGATGGCAGCAAAACTGAATTGCTGCTGATTCGCTCAACTGATCAGGGTAAATCCTGGTCTGAATCTCAGGTTCTGGCCACTACGCTGGATGCATCCGACCATCCACTCTTGGTCACAGGGCCGCGCGGACCGTCTGTAAGCTGGTTGACACGGGCAGAGGGTTATCTGTGGCTGCCTCTGGCAGAAAACTTGAGTCCAGCCACCCTGGTTGATGACAACAGTGCAGATATACAGCCGTTCCTGGCAGATACCTTTGCCAAATTAAAAGCCGAGCGCGCAGGGCAGCCATTTATTCTGGCGCTCTGGTCCGTGGATTGCCCGCCCTGCATGGTAGAGCTGCAGATGCTCGGCCGCCTGAAAGCAGAAAACCCGGATATGCCACTGATTCTGGTGTCCACCGACAATATTTTACTGCGCGAGGATGCTACCGATTTTTTGATCGATTTTGGGCTGAACCACATCACGTCGTGGATGTTTGCAGATGCGTTTGCCGAGCGTTTGCATTTTAGTATTGATCCGCAGTGGTACGGTGAACTGCCACGCGGTTATCTTTTTGATGCTGAGCATCAGGCCCATGCACACAGCGGTATTATGAGCGAGCAGAGTGTGCGCGACTGGTTGGGGATGTAAGTCGGCAGTACCGGCTCTGACGCCCGCGTTTTTCTGCAGTATACTCGGTGCAACCATCTCAAACAGGGAGTTGCCATGATTGCTATTGGGTATACCGCCAACGGTCCATTAACTGCTTTTGAAACCGCCCGGCCTGCTCCGGGACCCCATGATCTGCTGGTTCGTGTGACTGCCATCGCCGTGAATCCGGTCGACACCAAAATTCGTTCCCGCGTCTCTCCACCTGCCGATCAGCCCAAAATTCTGGGTTGGGATGCGGTAGGTATTGTGGAAGAAGTTGGCACCGAGGTAAGCCGTTTTAAAGCCGGTGACCGCGTCTGGTATGCCGGTGATGTGACCCGCAGCGGCTGTAATGCCGAGTTTCAGTGTGTAGATGAGCGTATCGCTGCAATTGCCCCAACCTCCTTGTCGGACGGCGAAGCGGCAGCATTGCCGCTGACAACCATCACGGCCTGGGAAATGCTGTTTGATCGTCTGCAGGTACCCCAGGGCAGTGCGGCCAGTGATCGTACCTTATTGATCGTAGGCGCCTCAGGTGGTGTGGGTTCCATTATGGTCCAACTGGCACGTCATCTGACTTCCGCCACCGTAATTGGCACCGCGTCCCGTCCTGAAAGTCAGCAGTGGGTGAAATCTCTGGGTGCACATCATGTGCTGGATCACAGCAAATCGCTGGTAGCAGAGTTATCTGGCACCGGTCTCAGTGATGTAACCGATGTGGCAGGTATCAACCGTACCGGACAGCACTACGCGGATCTGGTGACAATGCTGCGTCCACAGGGGCGGTTGTCACTGATTGACGATCCGGCTGAAGTGCTGGATATCAAACTGATGAAACAAAAATGCCTATCCCTGCACTGGGAGTTCATGTTTACCCGCCCCATGTTCAAAACCGCCGATATGGATCAGCAGCACAAACTGCTGACTGAAGTGGCGCAGTTAGTGGACAAGGGCATCATCAAAACCACGCTGGGTGAACATCTGGGGCGTATTACTCCGGAGAATCTTGAGAAGGCACACACGCTGCTCAAGAGCGAACACACCTTGGGTAAACTGGTGCTGGAAGGTTTCTGATCTGCTGCTGATTCCTGTCACCCATTTAATCTGATACTGGAGTAACCATGTCTCGTTTGCCGCCAGTCCTGCAGTCATTGCCGTTTCCTGTAGTGGGGTCACCGTTATTTATTATCAGCAATCCCAAACTGGTGATTGCACAATGTATCAACGGTGTAGTGGGTTCCATGCCGGCGCTTAATGCAAGGCCTGCTGAACAACTGGACGACTGGCTGGCGGAAATTAGCGAGTCACTGGCGGACTGGAACAGCAAGAATCCGGATAAACCTGCCGCGCCGTTTGCCATCAATCAGATTGTGCATAAAAGCAACGACAGGCTGGAGCACGATATGGCGCTTTGTGAAAAATACAAAGTGCCAGTTGTTATTACCAGCCTTGGTGCGCGAGAGGATGTAAATCAGGCTGTCCACGCATGGGGCGGAGTTGTGCTGCACGATGTTATCAATAATGTGTTTGCCCACAAGGCCATCGACAAAGGCGCAGACGGCCTTATTTGTGTGGCAGCTGGCGCGGGTGGCCACGCCAGTGTCAAAAGCCCGTTTGCAATGATACAGGAAGTACGCGAATGGTTTGATGGACCGTTATTGTTGTCAGGCTCGATTGCTACCGGTGGCGCCATTCTGGCAGCACAGGCGATGGGGGCTGATTTTGCGTACATTGGTTCGCCGTTTATTGCGACCAACGAAGCTCGCGCGGCGGATGAATACAAACAGATGATTGTTGACAGCAACTCCGACGATATTGTTTACAGCAACTTCTACACCGGTGTTCATGGTAACTACCTCAAAGGCAGTATCCGTAATGCCGGCATGGATCCTGATAATTTGCCGCAGTCAGATCCCAGCAAAATGAATTTTGGTGGCGGTGGCGACAAACGCGCCTGGCGTGATATCTGGGGTTGCGGGCAAGGCATTGGCGTAGTTCGCGAAGTCACACCAGCTGCCGTGTATATAAACAAGTTGAAGCGTGAATACGCGGAAGCTAAAGCCCGCTTGTGTGCAAGCTAAAATTCACCACGGAGATATTCGATTGACGCCTGCAGTTCGCTTTTATTGGATTGTCACCTTGGTGCTGCTTCCAGCCAGTGTGATTGCCTTGTTTTGGTCAACCGGTTTTTCCCCGAGCGCAGTGGCGGTGTTCCAACATCCGCTGCTGTTATTGCTCAGTTGTATTTTTTTGCTGTTCAGCGTGGTTGGTTTTTATGACCTGCACTGGGCAGACAGCAATTTGCGCAAAAATTATCCGGTTTTTGCCAATATCCGTTTTATGTTTGAAGGTATTCGACCGGAAATTCGTCAGTACTTTATTGCTGACAACCTGGAAGAAGCCCCTTTTAACCGTGAAACGCGTGATCTGATCTACAGACGTGCCAAACGCCTTGATGACACAATTCCGTTTGGTACGGAGCGGGATATCACCGCCGAGGGTTATCTTTGTGTTTTCCATTCCATCAATGCCCGGCACATTAATGCAGAAAATGTTCGTGTAAAAATTGGCGGCCCTCAATGCAGCCAGCCATACTCAGCAGCGCTGCTGAATATTTCAGGCATGAGTTTTGGTGCGCTCAGCAACAACGCGATCAGTGCTCTGAACAAAGGCGCCAGGTTAGGCGGCTTTTACCATAACACAGGTGAAGGCGGGATCAGTCCTTATCACCTGGAGCATGGTGGTGATCTGGTTTGGCAAATTGGTACCGGATATTTTGGGTGCCGGCACGCCGATGGCCGTTTTAATGATGAGGCGTTCAGCCGCACGGCCACACTTGATGTTGTCAAAATGATTGAGATCAAGTTGTCCCAAGGCGCAAAACCTTCTCACGGTGGTGTTCTGCCCGGAGCAAAAGTCAGTCCGGAGATTGCGCGTATCCGGCTGGTCGAAGTTGGTAAAACTGTGCTCTCGCCGCCGAGTCATCCTGAGTTTGATACACCGGAAGGGTTGCTGAATTTTGTGCAACGGCTGCGTGAACTCAGTGGAGGAAAACCCGTTGGTTTTAAACTCTGTGTAGGTAAAAAATCAGAGTTTATGTGTATTGTTAAAGCCATGTTAAAAACCGGAATTGTGCCTGACTTTATTACGATTGATGGCGCAGAAGGCGGTACCGGTGCAGCACCGGTTGAATTCAGTAACAACATGGGCATGCCATGTCTGGAAGCGACGTATTTTGTAACACAGGTGCTGCGCGGTGCTGGATTGCGTGATCAAATCCGGCTGATCAGTGCGGGGAAAAATGCCAGCGGCTTTGATATGTTATGCAAGGTGGCGCTGGGGGCCGATATTGTAAACTCTGCCCGTGCGATGATGCTGGCGCTGGGTTGTATACAATCAAAATCCTGCAACACAAATAAATGTCCAACAGGCGTTGCTACGCAGGATGAGTCACGCGCCAAGGCCCTGGATGTTAATCTGCGCGCAGAGCGTGTACGCAACTATCAAAAAGGCACTGTTGCTGCCTTCCTGGAGCTGTGCGGTGCACTGGGTTATGACTCGCCATGCCAGCTCACGCCATCGGATCTGTTTCAGCGTACCGAAAAAGGTTTATGTCATTTTGATCAGATTTATACGCCGCTGCTACCCGGTCAGCTTTTGCAGGAGTCCGTTCCAGCAGCGTATGCCAATGACTGGATGAGAGCAGAGGCCAGTCGCTTTGTGTAAGCGACTGGGTGCTCACAAAACTGCCAGAATCAGCCAGTCTGCTATCAGTGCCGGCTTTTCCTGATTTTCAATTTCAATTGTGACCGCGTGACGTAACAGTATTTCCCCTGGACGTCGTTCTTCCGCGCCAAGAAGTTTAAAGCGGCCGCGGATTCGACTGCCCATACGTACAGGATTCAGGAATCGGACTCTGTCAAGACCATAAATAATGCATTGTTGTGTGTCCCTGATTTTTAAAGATCCGTTCAGGGCAAATGTGGTCAACAGAGAAAGGGTGAGCATGCCGTGAGCGATGGTGCCGTCATAACAGGTTTCGCGGGCTGTGCGCTCGCGGTCGATATGCAGAAACTGGTAATCGCCAGTGATATCAGCAAAGCTGTTCATGCGGCTTTGTGTGATAGGGAACCATTTGGTTACACCTACTTCTTTGCCCACATACTCATGAACCTCGTCAAAGTGAACGCGTAACGGAGCGCTGTCTTCTGCGAGGGTCAGGTGGTTTGTTTTAACGTAGTTACGTAGCGCCATATCAGGGGTGATACGGGCTGACTCGTTAAGATAATTGCGTAAATCCTGCAAATAGTCCGGCTGTGCCATTTTTATTATCGTCTTTATTTTTCAGGTTACGGAGTAACTTGACTCCGCTTGTAACGTACTGTCATGAATTGACAACAAGCTGGATTATCCTGAACAAAGTTTCAATCTTCAATCTGTGTCACCGACTTTTTATAGAGCAGTTGTTCTGGGTAATGCCTGGGGCGAGCGCCTGTCCGAAAGGGCTGCGCAGCTTCGAGAGGGGAGGTGATGAATTATTTTGGTGCATTTGTTGGAACTATTGTTGCAAAATTTATTTGTATTCTTTATAAACGAGACTTGGCACATAAAAATACATAATAAGAATAGGGAGATGTGCACACACTTTGAGACCCATTGGCTCTTCGTGCAGTTTGGCCGATGATAATCACTCTCTGATTTACCATTTTATTGTGATAATTTGTGTCGCAATCAGGTCGTGTAGTTGGATGTACGATTATCTGTTTGTTCCATTCATGTTCGAACTCACCATTTATTTTCAACAAAAAAATAATCCGACTGGACGGAGTCCAGCGCCTGCAAACTTGTTACATGATTGTGATCGAGTTTGTAACTTTGTTTATTCTCGCAAAGCGATGAATGCATTCATCTGTATAGTAAGGCGATTGGTAGTCCCCACCAAAGCTGCTTTGATGGGAATACCATGTTACGCCACGTCCAAGTCTATTTAGGCTCCCCGATCTATTTAGGCTACCCAATAAGAAACACAAAGAGGAGAGAGGCCGTAGTATGTACAGTAATAATCGCAAGCGTCACCTGAGCTATCTGATTCAGGCCTGCATGGCAGGTGCGCTGGTAGTACCAAGTTTTGCACTCGCGCAAACTCAGCGCAGTGCTCCCGAAGTGGAAGAAGTTGTTGTTACCGGTTCATTTATTCGTAACAGCGCCTTCGCCCAGAACAACCCGGTCGACAACGTAAGCCAGGCTGATATTCAGGCAGCGGGTGCCCCAAATATGGGTAACTACATCCGCGACCTGACTTACACATCCAACACCAACACTGTAAACAGTGTTAACGCCAGTGCCGCCGGTTCTCAGACCAGTGTGGGTACTACATTTAACCTCAGAGGTCTGGGGGAGAACAGTACGCTGACGCTGATGGATGGCATGCGTTCTGTAGATGCAGCCATTAACACCTTGCTGCCAGAAATTGCTATTGAGCGTATGGAAATTGTACTGGACGGTGGATCCGCTCTGTACGGTTCTGATGCGGTTGCCGGTGTTGCCAACTTGATTCCTGTCAAGAGCTTTGACGGCCTACGTGTTCGTACCAACCACCAGCGCGATGAGTCAGGTGATTTTGAAGATAACAAAATCGGTGTCCTGTGGGGCCGCAGCTTCAACAATGGTATTGATTACGTTGTAGCGCTGGATCATGGTGTCACCACACCGCTGATGAACCCAGAGCGCCCACGTTTGCTGCGTGCTTCCTATGGCTGGGCAACCTCCGGTAACCCGGGTGTTTACCGTGCCGTAAATGGCGCCAATCCGGTTCCCGGCGCTTTGCACGGGGGTACTGTTGTTGGTGGCAACCTGATTGACCCAAGCTGCGGTACGTTCAACGATGTAACCGACTTCGGTGCGCCGTTCAACAACCCGAGTGGTATCGTACGCCCAGGTAACAACTGCTACGTAAACTACTCCACCCAGTGGCCACTGGCATCAGGTAAGCGGGAAAGCAATTTCTTCCAGAACCTGAACTATGAGTTGTCCAGTGGTGTGCGTCTGAATGCGCAAATGTCTATTGCCAACCGCGCATCTGACAGCCACCAGACACTGACTTATCAGCTGAATGGTAACAACCGTAATGGTCTGGTAGTTCCGGCTAATCACCCGGCCAACCCTTATGGCACTGATGTTGTTCCTTACGAATGGCGTCCGTTTATGTGGGCTGGCACTCTGCCATCCTATGCTGATGCAGCCACCGGTGCTCGTCTGAACAAATACAACACCCTGATTCAGCGTTATAAAGTGGGTGCTGCATTTGATCTGACCTCCACCTGGACTGCCAACACGACATTCAGCTATCAGCGTTCGCACACCCATACCCGTCAGAACTCCATCAATATGACCAATCTGCAAGCGGCATTGATTGGTCAAGGTGGCCCAGGCGGCAATGAGTGGTTTAACCCCTTCGGTTCTGCTGACGTACGTTCTCCGTACTATCAGGCGGGTGTAACTGCCAACAGCCAGGAGATTGTTGACTGGATTGCTCCATCTATCCGTTACCGCACTGGCAAAAACGAGCTGACCGTATTCGAACTGAACGCAACCGGTGATCTGATTGAGCTGCCTGCAGGTATGGCGCAGATGGCTGTGGGTTACCAGATGCGTGATCAGGCGGAAGAGGACTATGCTCATCCATTGTCCAAAATTGGCCAGAACTACAACGCCAGTATTGCTGACAGCTGGCCGGTAGACCGTCGTTACGGCAGTACTGTACAGGCAGCCTATATGGAGCTGGAAGTTCCGTTGGCTGAAACCATTGATGCACAGATTGCTGTCCGTCATGAGCGTTTCACCACCTTCGGTATGTCCACTACAACACCTAAAGTGGCTCTGCGTTGGGAAATTCTCCCGACTCTGGCACTGCGTGGCTCCATTGGCGAAAGCTTCCTGGCACCAACTCCTGCCAACGCACGTCCGTTTGACCCGAACGAAGGTTGCGGTGAAATCTTCTTCGGATCTGACCCGCTCACTGGCGGTGTGCTGAACGGTGGTGCAACCTGTTCCTCTGGTAACCCGAACCTGAAACCGGAAACCTCCGATATCTGGAACGTAGGATTTACCTGGGAACCAACCGACAACTGGACTGTGAGCATGGATTATCAGTCCATTGAGTACACAGACCGTATTCGTACCCTTAGCACCACAGACATCGTTGCTATCGAATTCGAAGAGATGCTGAAAGCGATCGGTTCTACCCCCGCTACCTATAACAGTGCTCCAGGTTCTGCAACTCGCGCTGCTGCAGATGCATGGGTTGCTGCTGGTGGTACTCCGCGTGCTCGTATCACCCGTGACCCGGCGACTCAACGTGTAATGCGTGTAGTCAGCCAGGCACAGAACGTTTCCAGTGTATGGGTAGACCTGGTTGATGCGCGTGTTCGTTACTCGTTTGATACTGCAAACTGGGGTAGCTTCACGACTACTGTCAGCGGTACCTACAACACCAAGTACGAATACGACGGTGGTAAGGGTGTAATCGTTGACGCGCTGGGCAAACAAAACGATACCACGGGTATTGTGGGTCCAGTTCCGAAGCTGAAAGCACAGGCCCGTTTGGGTTGGTACCTGGATAACCACAGTGCGTCATTCACCTGGAACCATCAGGACGCTGTTGACTTTGATGCGATTGTGCAGAATGCGCTGACCGGCACTCCGCCGCCCAGCGATGGCAAAGTCAGAGCCTGGACGGTTGCCAACGCTCAGTACACGTACCTGTTCGACAGCTACCTGAACAGCGACATCAGCGTGTCTCTGGGTGTGAACAACCTGTTTGATCGTGAACCACAGCGTCTGCCGATGCTGGGTGGTTTCGCCAGCCGTCTGCAGAGCCCATGGGGACGTCAGTTCTACGTGAGCCTGGAGTGGGAACCGCGTATGTAATCTGGATTTGCTGACTGCGGTCAGTTGATAGATTGCTGAATCGGAAGGCCCGATGCTCGTTGTGAGTGTCGGGCCTTTTGTTTTTGGGTGTGCTGGTTAATAGGTAGGTGAAAGGCGCTCAGGCGAACAGCACAATTGCACCCGTGCGTGTGGCCAAGGGGTTTGGCTTCGGGACACGCCCGTGAATACCTCCCTGTAGGGCTCGGCGGCGCCCATCCATGGCCGCCGACGGTCCCTCAGCTCAAACCCCTCGACCACCCGCACTCGATATATTTCTGTGCCAACCTCCTAGCTTGCTTGGTGCAACACAATATTCAGCATCAGCATCAGCATCAGCATCAGCATCAGCATCAGCATCAGCATCAGCACTAGCACTAGCACTAGCACGACCGCAAATCGAGTGGCGCCATGTCAGGGAACACAGCTGAAGGACCGTCTGCGGACAGGACGTCCGCAGCCGAGCCCTACAGGGAGGTATTCACGGGCGTGTCCTGAAGCTTGTTCTCTGGCGTGGTGCCACGGACGAGCTGTCCGCCAGGACATCCGCCTGGGTACTGAGCAGTTCAGTTTGGTTTTAAATAGTCGGGAGAAGCAACTTTGATGGCGGATCAATAAAAACGGCCGGGTGGTATAGAAGGGAGGGGCCACCCGACCGTAGTGCACTTAACGTTTTTTGGCAGTGATAACTTCCACTTCAACAAACATCATCGGACTGACCAGCCCCGCAACCTGAACGGTTGAACGAGCAGGCAGGCGCGGCTGCTCTGGCGTACCCCAGAACATGCGGTAGGCTTCCATAAAACCATCAAAATCCATCTGACCACCCAGTTCAGGGTCGCCTACCAGGAACACGGTCATCTTGACCACATCACCCATGCCCAGGCCCAGCTTTTCCAGATCGGCCTGCATACGGTTGAATACGCTCAGCGCCTGGGTTTTGGTATCGCCGTAGAATTCGCGGGTGCCGCGTTGTGCATTGGGATTGGCTGGCCCTGGAGTGACTCCACTATGGAAAATAATTGAGGCGTCAGGGCCTACTTCAACTGCGTTAGCAATCGGGAAGCTTCCAGCATTTGGATGGATGATGACATCCTGTGCCATCACTGGCGCTGCTGCCAGAGCACAGCCCAGAGCGACGCCAGCAAGCGCCTTTTTGAAAGTGGATCGTACCATCTGATTCTCCTTATGTTACTGCCTGTCGACAGGATCGCCGGCCGATTATCGGCCCAGCGTGTTGATGTAAGCCACGATATCCTTGATCGCCTGATCGTCAGGAATACCCTGAGCCATCATACGCATTTGTGAACCTTGCTGGTCCCGTGAATCGTAACCACGGAACCCTTCTTTAAAATTGTGGATCTGGTTAACCAGATAAAAATCATTTTGTCCCCGAAGGGCAGGGGCTTGCATGGCCTGGTTACCTTCGCCATTAGCGCCATGGCAGGCTGCACAGGTCTGATAAAGAGCCTGGCCGCGCGTTGCGTCACCATCGGTCAGGGTAATTTCGGCGGGTTTGTATTCCCAGGTTTCAACCCAGTTCAGAATGTCCTGGATGCTGCTGTCGCTGAGAATTGCTGCCATCGGTTGCATTTCCCGTCCAGGCAGATCTTCAGGGTGAGTGCCGCGCATACCAGAGCGAAATATTTCAAGCTGACGTTGAAGATACCAGCGTTCCATTCCCGCAAGACGCGGGGCGTCAATGCCTATATTGCCCTGGCCGTCAGTGCCATGGCAGGTCAGACAGAACCGGTCACTGACTTCCACGCCGTCTACGGTTGCTGCCTGTGCAGTGGTGCACAGGGCTGCACCCAGCGCCAGATTTAACCAGAATCCTGCTTTTTTCATACCTTGATTACCTTGAGCGTTTTATTGAATCGTGACCAGACGCCAAACAATGACGGTTCTGGATCAACCTTGTTTTATGACTACGGGATTATCGCGAATAACGCCTTGCTTGTCTTGATAAAGGGGCGGGTTGTCCCGCCCCTTATCGTTTAACTTCCAATCAGGTTTTTACACCGAATCAGAATTCTACCTGAACACGACCGTACAGGAAGCGACCATTCGGGCTGAAGCCTGAGTTGGTCAGGTACTTGTTGGAGGTACCAGAACCGACGTCAATAGGACGTACTTTTTCCGGAGTTGTGTTCAGCACGTTATCTGCACCGATGATGAAGGTGTAGTTATCGTTCAGGGTGTACGCAATCTCTGAGCTGAAGATCACCTCTGAACCTACCCAGTAATCGCGGGTCGGGTCGAGTGTTGCAGGCACGTTCAGGTACTTGTCGTAGTAGTTGGCCTGCAGGGTCATACGCCAGTCACCCATGGTGTGGTTGGCGCGGAAGTTACCACGGTTGCGCGGGATCTGGTCAGTCAGACCCAGCTGGGCAGCACGGCTCAGCAGAGCCGGGGTGAAATCATCCAGTTCCTGCTTGGTCCATGCCCATGAACCGTTGAACTGGGTGCGGCTGTTACCCCAGTCGTGGGTATAGGACGCTACAATTTCTACACCGGTGTTGGTGGTATCCATGTCGTTGGTGTAGTAGTTGAAGCGGGTAATAGAACGCGCACCAGTGATGCCAGAGGCTTCGAGCTGCTCGGCGATGGCCGGAGTAATATCGAAGTTACTGGAGTTCAGGATGCGGTCTTCCATCACAATGCGGTAGTAGTCAACGGTCAGGTCAACACCACCCACTTCCCATGCCAGACCCAGAGAGAAGTTCTCTGCGTTTTCCGGAGTCAGCGGCTTGCCACCAAATGCAACCGCAATCGGGTTGGTCGGTGGAATCTGACCCTGGTTAATGGTAATACCCTGGTCAACACCGGTGGAGATGTTAACGATGTTGGACTGGCCCGGTGACGGAGCACGGAAACCGGTGCTGTAGGTTGAACGGATGTTCATGGTGTCAGTGATACGGTAACGCGCAGAGATTTTGCCTTCTGTGGTATCACCAAAAGAGTTGTAGAAGTCTTCATAACGTACCGCAGCACCCAACAGCAGACGCTCGGTTACGTCCAGCTCCATATCCACGTAGAACGCCCAGTTTTTACGATTCCATGAACCTTGGGCAATCGGGGAGAAACCGGGGAATCCGTCAGAACCTACGTTTGCACCCTGTACGGCGTATGGACCCACTTTCCAGGAGGCTTCATCGCGGCTGCCCACTTTGAAAGTCTCACGACGCCACTCTGCACCGTATGCGAAGTTCAAAGGTGCATACATGCCCACATCAATCGGGGTTACAAAATCGAGGTTAAAGGTGTTCTCGATAGTGGTGTAAATACCCGGACGGAATGAACTGGGAGAGTCCGGACCCATTGACGGGTTGGTGGTGTTGTAAATAAAGAACTCAACTTCGGAGAAACCGTTATTGATGCTCACATCGTAGCGGGTGCCATTGCTGAGCTCACCACGAACACCGGTTACGTTGGAAACGTCAACAATGTTGCCGCCAAACACCGGGGTGTATCCGCCTGGGTACCACTCCAGGAAGGAGAAGCAGTTCGGGTTGTTGCCGACGGCGTTAAGGACATTAAAGGTACTGCCTGCGGCTGGGTAAACACTGCGCGGAATAGTCGGGCAGTTGCCGGTGCCGTTGCCAGTGGTGTCCAGAATCAGGTGGTTGGCGCCGCTGGTGAACAGGCCGCCACGGTTTTCGGCTGGACGATAAAAGAAATCCAGTTCGTTTTCTTTTTCACTGTAGCCGCCAAAAGAGTAGAGCTCCTGATTAGCGGACAGGTTGATGCCGGCGTTAACCATGATATTGAAGTTGTCTACTTCTGGCAGGCCTTGTTTCTGCGCATTAACAGGAACCGCTTTGTTGCCGGAGTTGATCAGTGCCTGCGCGTCGCCACGTTGGATGGAGCGGTCGCTGCGCATCTGATTGGTCATGTCAAAGCTCACACTGGCAAAACCATCGGCACCCAGTGGCAGACCTACGTTACCGGCCAGGTACTGCAATGTACCGTCTTTGGTCTCGGTGTATTGACCGGTTTTGTATTCGAAAGATGCACCTTCACGGTTTTCTTTCAGCTGGAAGTTGAATACACCAGCGATAGCATCGGAACCGTACTGGGCAGATGCACCGTCACGCAGTACTTCCACCTGACGCATGGCAATTGGTGGAATCATCTGGATGTCAGGGAAGTGGGTACCTGAACGACCATATTGGATAACCGCTGAACGGTGACGGCGTTTGCCATTAACCAGAACCAGAGTGTTATCGGCGGGCAGTCCACGCAGTGTTGTCGGACGTACCAGGGACGAACCGTCGTTGATGTCCTGGGTTTGCACGTTAAAAGTTGGAACCAGGTTGCGCATCAGATCGTTGATATCGGAAGTACCTTGGTCCTGGAAGTCCTGGGCAGAGAACACATCAACTGGAGCGGCTGTGTCCATGGCTGCGCGAGGTGCTGCGCGTGAACCGGTTACTACGACTTCTTCGACTTCTGGAGTGCGACTCTGTTGGGCATAGGCAGAAGGTGCGATTGCAGCCATGGCCCCGAGAAGCACAAACGCTGACGAGAGTGTGCACAGTTTTGGAGTCTTGTTCATTGATTTTTCCTTCTTCTGTAGTAAGTGCGTCTTGTTCATGAACCGATTAAGAGCCCGCCGTTTTTTTCACTATTATTCTTCGGTATAGCTTTACGGCTGACTGGATTATGGAAAGACGACCCCGCCAAAGTCCTCCCAAATTTCTCCCCAATACCTACTAAATCGCTCTCCAGGGCAGAAAACACGCGGGGTTTACCCGATTTCCTACTACTGCCGTAGCCACAATCTGCACGGCGAAATCAGAATAACTGAGTTTATTCGGGAATAGAACAGAAAGTCTGTTTTTACACAGACTTACTGACTTTTGGCCTATTGGTTTATTAACTGGAAGGATAAAAAGTGATCAATGAACACGGATAGTGTTCAGAGTAGATGCCTGACTGACGCGTTGGGTCTTGTAGTGGTTGAATTCAGCCCATTGCTGTTCAGTCCAGAGGTTGTTGCGCATCAGCATCTGACTGTTGTCGTACGCATCCTGCGCTTTACGGCTGAGACCCACTCCGGTGCTGGTTTGCATCTGCATAACACCTTCCATCAGGCGGCGCTGCCAGCTGATACCGGCGCCGAGTGACTCCAGCAGATCCTGATACTCGACAGAGGCCAGTACTTCATCCGGGAAATACTTCTCTGCGCTGTGAGTGACATTGAACAGACGACGCAATTGTACGGGCGGCAAGTTCTGCCAGTAGTACACTCCGCGTTCGATGTCGCCAGTCATAAAGGCCAGCGCACCGTTGTTGTAATAAAAATCCGGGTTGTCCACCAATGCTGCAAAATATTCTGCAGACTCAGGTTGAATGGAGCCGGACAGGAATCCGGTTACCACGCTGGTGTAGTGCGCAAGAATACCTTCTGAATCTACTTCACGTTGTTGGTTAAGATACATTTGCGCCTGCCGGAAATCACCGAGCATTGCGAGGTTTATCGCTACGGACCCAAGAATGGATACATGGAACGGGCGCTTTTGCAGCTGGTTTTTGTGAGCCAATATCGACTCGGACGGAGTCAACACATTAATGCGATAACTCCACACTTCATCCGGGGAAATTTCGTAGGGACCCACTTCCGGAGCTTGTGAAAGCAGCCGCGCAGCTTCGTCATATAACCTGGCACCTATCAACAACAGACCATAGTGCGCCAAGGCAAATGACGGCGGATTTCCTGAAAGAATCTGTTCGCGAAGCTGGATCTCCTGCTGGATGTAGCTGGAGCCACGCATTCTGAGTTTGATCGCTTCAATTGAATCCAGAATCGGGCTGTCGGCATCGATACGCGATATCTCCCGATGTACATCAAGTACCATGTCGTACATTTCATCAATTTTTTCACTGCCACTGTAAACCGCCAGGTTGTTAGCGGCTGTTGCCAGGCCGTGATAGGCATTGAGGAAGTTGGGATCCAGGTCGATGGCGGCCCGGTGATATCGAATGGCGCGCTCCCAGTCCGCAGGATTAAACTGATTATTGTAAAACTCGCCGCGCAGGAAACGCTCATAAGCGAGCGGGTTGGTGGTGCCCCAGTCACGCATCTGCGTACGTTCAGTATCGTTAAGGTAGACGCTGAGTGCGCCGACAACGTTAGAAACAATCTGGTCCTGCACTGCAAAAATATCGTTCATTGGCAGGTCAAACTGGTCAGAGTATTCACGCAGACCATCCTGTGCTCTGGCCAACTGCACAATCACGCGCAGACGTCCGTCCGAGATCATTACGCTGCCTTGCAGTACATGATTGGCATCGCGCAGGTAGTTGTGTTCGTCTGAAAAACCGGTATCAATAACCCGTCCTGCCATGTTGGTAGGGGAAAGCACCTGCAGGTGACTCAGTTTTGATAACCCATGTATTAAAGCTTCCCGTATGCCTTCAGCAAGGATCTGGTTTTCGTCGCTGAAGTCGCGTGAGGCAAACGGCAGCACCGCCAGTTTGACCACACCATCGGCGCTTGGGGTAGAGGCCGGGGCGCGCCATACTACAGGGATGGCAATAACCAAAGCACACAGCACTGCGGCAATCGCAACCCGCTTCCACCAGGATTCCGGTGCAGAGTGGACCAACAGTTTTTCCGGTTCCACCACTTTGCTGATAACAGACTCCTGTGGTGCGGGAATTTCCACCTGGAGAGGCACGGGTTGTTCCGGTGGCAGCGGACGTACTTCGGCGATCAGTGTGTAGCCGCGTTTGGGAACGGTTTTGATATAGCGAGGATGATGGGCGTCATCTGCCAGTGCTCCGCGCAACTCGGCAATGGCCTTATGCACGGCGTGGTCGCTGGCGATGGGGGAGCGCCAGATGGTGTCGAGAAACTCAGCCGGGCTGACTACCTGGCCCGGGTTGGCAATAAGCAAACGCAGCACGTCCATGCTGCGTGGAGTAATTTTGGTTTCAACCTGGGCTCCTGTTTCGAGGTCTTTTTTGGAGACAGTACAGGCTCCTGGTGACACTAGCCAGTCACCCACCCGGACAGGAACATTGTTGACAATAACAGTAGTTGGTTCGTTCATATTTGTCTTTTCATTATTGCTTGGTATGAAAGCAAAATCGGCAAAAAAGGTCAAGCTGAAGACAGCTTTGTCGATGAATGTTCTTTGCGGGAATGGCGTTTGTTTGTCTTATCTCAAACCCACAGTCATCTAAGGGGTATGCAAAATGAGGGCCAGCTGGAAAACTGATCTATGCTGGCCGAATGCTTGCTCGAAAGCGTCATAAAGGGGCTGTAAGCCAGTATTCGCACCATTATTGGGCGTCGAAATAACCCGGTATTGGTGTATTAGTAGGTTTTGGGAATCTTTTTGGCAGGACTTTGGCGCTGGACAGGGTAATAATGCGATCCATAAAAAGCAGTCCGGAGATAGTCCGGTTTATAAGTAAGAGTGTTCGAGAGGAATAAGTCTGTGTCTAAACCTGTTACTCGTCGTGAATTTCTAAATCTTGTTGCTGCCACCGGTGGCACTGCTGCTGTTTTGGGTGTGGGTGGTGTGCTTGGTCTGATCCCGGCCGGCACCGTGGCCAGTGTACCGTCGCTGATGCCGCTGAATGGACAGCAGAAACGTATTGTGGTTCTGGGAGGCGGTATATCAGGTCTGACCGCTGCCTATGAACTGACCAAGGCAGGTTATAACGTCACTGTGCTGGAGTCGTCGCATCGTTGTGGTGGCCGTATTATGACGGTACGCCATGGCTCATTGATTGATGAGATTGGCAATCCCCAGATCTGCAAGTTCGATGACGAGCCGCATCTGTATTTCAACTGTGGTGCGGCCCGTATCCCCAGTTCGCACAAAAACCTCCTGCACTACTGCAAGGAGCTGGATATTGCGCTGGAGCTGTTCATCAATGAGAACAAACACGCGTTGGTGCACGACTCCGAGTTGAACGGTGGCAAACCGATGCGCAATATCGACATCAGCACCAATATGCGCGGTTTTATGGCCGAGCTGATGTACAAAGGTTTTGACAACGCCGAGCTTGACCAGCCCTTCACTGAGGAAGAAGCCGAAAAGATGCTGGCAGTGATTCGCCAGTTTGGTGATCTGGATGCCGCTGGCAAATATACCGGCAGTATGCGTAACGGTGCGGTGGGTGACAGCGGTTTTATCAGCGAACCCGTCCAGAAAGAAATGATCAATGTCCGTGATCTGCTGAAAGCCAGCGTGGGTGCATTGCGTTCAGTGCTGACCGAGAACGAAGGTGAAACCGGCCCCATGCTGATGCAGCCCATCGGTGGTATGGACAGAATCACCGAAGGTTTCCTGCGCAAGCTTGAAGGCAAGGTTGAGTATCACGCGATGGTTATGGCGGTTTACGACCATGGTGATCATGTTGAAGTCACCTATGACCAGAACGGTCAGCGTCACACTATCAATGCTGATTATGTCTTCAACTGCATACCGTCACACCTGATGGTGGGTATTGAAGCCAACTTCCCGGACGAATACCGCGCGGCGATGAAAGTGATTCGCCGTGGTGTGGCCTACAAGGGCGCTTTCCAGATGAAAGAGCGTTTCTGGGAAAAAGAAGAAATCTATGGCGGTATCACCTGGACCAATCAGCCGATTCGTCAGATCTGGTATCCGTTCCATGGTCTGCTGAAACAGAAAGGGGTCATGCTGGCGGCTTATGATTATGGCAGCGGCATGGACTTCACGCGTATGACGCACGATGAGCGTATCGAAGCCATGCTGGCCCAGGGTGAAAAAATCCACCCGCAATATCGGCAGATGGCAGAACACGGAGTCACCATTGCCTGGCACCGCATGAATCACATGCTGGGTTGCTCCGCACGCTGGGGTGCTCCGACGCCAGAAAACGAGCGTCACTACAATACACTGCAACAGCCCACTGGCCGTCATTACATGATAGGCGACCAGATCAGCAAGAAGTCGGCGTGGATGGAAAGCGCCATTCAGTCTGCGCACTGGGCGATTGCACACATGGATCAACGCGTGCGGGCAGAAGCCGGCGTGCGCTGATATGAATCTGCCGGTTTCGGGATTGAACCTGGCAGATTCATCAAGAAAGAAAGCTGTACTCGAAGTTCCTCTTGATGGGTAGTCCCTGGGGGCCGTCCGGATTCGTCCGGTCGGCCCTGTTTTTATTTGCGGAGTTGTTCCAGCGGAGGCAGATGTACCACTCAGCCTGGGATTTGATCTACGTCAAAGCGGCGAATTTAGCGTTGATTAGTATTGCCCTGACAAAAACGTGCACTGTCGGCAGACTCCGAAATCGGATCTGGTAGCAGTCGATTACAAGCAAGGGGCTTAAATGAAAACATCATCCAGTATTCGCAAGTTTCTGATCACAGGCGGCCTGATGGCAGGTGTAATGCTCACCGGTCAAAGTGCGTTGGCGCAGATTGAAGGGGTATACAAGTCCGATGCGGGTGACGACTGCCTGCTGACAATTTCCCAGATCAATATTCCTGAGCCTCAGTTTGGTGATGCTTATTACCGAATAGAGTCTCGTGGTGTCGCAGCTTGCATGTGGGACGGTGTGGGTATCTCCCAGTCCACCAACATGGCGGGTTCATACATTACACTGCCACCGGTTTTTAACCGCGTATACTTCTCCGTCAAACAGCTGTTCGGGCCCACCAGTCCGAAGATCGAAGTTGTGCAACGTAACGAAGCTGGCGAGCACCTTATCACTGTTACTTATACTCGCCAGTAATCTCGTTTATTGATCGTAAAGATCAATATTCTCAAAGCCCTGCAGGTTGTCCTACACGAGGATAACCTGCAAGGTCCCTTCAAATTTCTCCCTCTGCCGTCCGATGGTTTTCGCAACAAGTTGAATGCATTCACAATCGGTTGAACTGTTCCGGAAGCTGGTTTAGTCTTCAGAAGTTTTAGACCAAACCGTGCCAGGAGCAGACAAAAATGACAATGCAAAAGACTCCTCTGTTAATGCATCGGCTGATGGATCGGGGAGCTATGTTGCAGCCCGATACTGAAGTCCTGACCGCTACCGCCGACGGCGTTCGTAGTCAGACCATGCTGGAGACAAGAAATCGCGCTCACCAGTTAGCCCATGCACTAAATGATGCAGGTATTAAAGTAGGGGACCGGGTAGCTTCTTTTATGTGGAACGGCGCCCGCCATCTGGAGGCCTATCATGCGGTAGCTTGTATGGGGGCAGTCATACATACGCTGAACATCCGTTTGTCTCCCTCCGATCTGGAATATATTATTAACCATGCGGAAGATAGAATTATTATTGTTGATGCAGATGTATTGCCTCTTCTGGAAAAACTCGCCGGAAAAATTCCAACAGTAGAAAAAATTGTAGTGGCAGCTGAGCCAGGTTTCGAAAACTGGTCAACTACATTGCCAAATGCCATTGATTATGAAGCTTTCATCAAGGACAAACCAACAAAATACAACTGGCCCGAAATTGATGAAAACTCGGCGATGGGGTTGTGTTATACCAGCGGTACCACGGGCAAACCCAAAGGGGTCATGTATACCCACCGCGCCAATTATCTGCATACCATGGCCATTGCAATGACTGACGTCATGGGACTGTCAGCCACCGATACGCTGCTTGGTATTGTCCCGATGTTCCATGCCAATGCCTGGGGCCTGCCCTGGGTTGCCACAATGTTAGGGATGAAACAGGTCTATCCGCACCGGTTTATGGTTCCTGACCACCTGGCACGTCTGATCATGGATTGCGACGTTACAATCTCTGCCGGTGTACCCACCATCTGGCAAGGCGTAAAAGCGTTGATTGAAGCCAATCCCGGCAAATACAAATTCAAGGCCCTGACGCGTTTGACCTGCGGTGGATCAGCACCACCGCCCTCATTAATTGAGTGGTACTGGAAAGAGCTGAATGTGGAAATGGTTCAAGGTTGGGGGATGACCGAAACCACGCCGCTGGCAACAATCAGTCGCCGCACCGGTAAGCGTAAACATCTGCACATGTCGGATGCTGAGCGCGCAGCCAATCAGGCTAAAGCAGGTTTGCCCATCCCCGGAATCGAGATGGAAATTTTTGACGACAAGTGGAACGTATTACCACATGACGGCAAAGCGTTTGGTGAGCTGTTGATCCGTGGTCCCTGGATCTGTTCTGAGTATTTTAACAATCCGCAGCCGGACAAATTCCATGATGGCTGGCTGGTGACAGGTGATGTGGCAAAAATTGACCCTGAGGGGTATGTAATTATTACAGACCGTTCCAAGGATCTGATTAAATCCGGTGGCGAGTGGATTTCCTCAGTGGATCTGGAGAACCATATTGCAGGCCTGCAGGGCGTAGCTCAAGCTTGTGTGGTTGCACACCCTCATCCACGCTGGGATGAGCGACCTGTAGCATTGGTTATTAAAAAACCAGGTGCTGAAATCAGTCAGGCCGATGTGATAAACCACTGTGAGCAAAAGTTTGCAAAATGGCAATTGCCTGATGATGTTCTGTTTGTGGATGCTATCCCTTTAACAGCCACAGGCAAGATGGATAAAAAAGTGGTGCGGGCAAAATTGCTGGATGATGGATATCAATTACCTGATCAACGCTGAATAGATCGTATTGCCGGAATAAAAAGGCCAGCAGGGTAAGTCCTGCTGGCCTTTTTATTTAAAGGTGTGATGCATGTTGCGGGTTATTGACTGAAGTTGCCTGTGGCTGTTGCTCAGGTTTCAGACTCAGACGGCAAACTGCGGGCACTACCAGCAGGGTTTGAATTGTTGATGCCAGTAAGCCCGATATTATTGCCCACGCCATCGGTGGCCACAGGGTCGAAGCCGAAAATGCCAGCGGCAGCAGGCCTGCCACTGTTGTTGCCGTTGTCAGCAGAATAGGTCGTGTGCGACGTGTCACGGCTTCATCTACTGCCGTGTTGATATCCATTCCCGCCTTCTGGCGAGTATCTATCAGATCCAGCAGGACAATAGCGTTATTCACCACAATACCCACTAATGCAATGATGCCCAGCAGCGGTTGGAATCCGAACGGTGACCCGCTGAGTACAAGTCCCGGGAAAATGCCGCCGGCGGCCAATGGTACCGTCAATAGAATAATGCCCACACGACGGAAAGAATTAAATTGCAACAACAGGAAAAACAGCAGCAAAAGAATACCAATTGGCGCTGTTCGCAGAATTGCCTGATTGGCTTCGCCGGAGCTTTCCAGATCTCCGCCAAGTTCCATACCAGTACCCTCCGGTAACGGCTCTTGCGCCAGCATCAGATTTAATTGATCCAGAATCTGGCTGAAGCTATAACCCTCGGCCAAGCCTGCAGTCACACTGTAAACGCGTTGCCCGTTTTGATGCTGTATGCCCGCTGCTTGCCAGTCTGCTTCCACATGTGCAATCAGGCTCAAGGGAATGGCGTCGCCGCGGCTGTTGTAGATATAACTCGACAGAATGTCTGATAGTTCAGTTTGTGGTCCGCCGCTTGAACGTAAAACAATTGGCAGGGGTTCCCGCTCCTGACGGTAGTGCTCTACCGGAATACCAAAACTGCGCGCAAACAAAGTGTCAGCGACATCCGCGCGGCTGAGTCCATAACGCTGGGCACTGGCGTCATCCACAATCACATTCAGTACGGGGGTGCCGGTATCCATGTCGTGGCGTACATCCACCGCACCGGGCATATTCTTGATCATACGGAAAATCTGTTCGGTAGCGGCCAGACGGGTTCTGTCGTCAGCATGCATCAGGCGTACCTCCACTGGCGCTGCCCGCGGCGGGCCTTGTGCCAATGTGCCGGCGATAATATCTACTTCCGGCAATTGCTGAGCTGCGTAATCCCGCGCCCACTCAATAAGCGCTCCTGTATCCTGCAGTGCGCCCATGTTTACAACCAGGCGTGCGCGATTGGGCGCACGTTCGGAGTTGGGCAGGTTGTAATAAAAACCTGGTCCGGTTGCACCTACAAAACGGTGCACCGATAACACATTATCCTGCTGTCGGACCAGTTGCTCAAAACTGGCCGAGATGTCATGGGTATAACGTTGATCGGTGCCTTCAGGTAAAAACATTTCGATAACAACCTGAGGGCGGTCGGCATTGGGGAAAAACTGCACGTTAAGCATACGGATGCACATGGCGCTGAGGGCAACAATTGTTATACCGCCGATGATAATCAAATAGGGATAACGCTTGCTGGCAACAGCCAGGCTGCGCCCGATATTTTCGAACCAGATATCCCGCCGGGCAGGCGAAGGTTTCAAAAACCACGAGGCCAGCAGTGGCGCCAGAGTGATCGCCAGCAGATAACTTACGCTCAAGGTCAGCATGATCATCACCGGGATGCCGCGCGTAAAATCTGCGGTACCTCCTGTGGAAAGAAGCAGGGGGGTGAATGCGGCCAGCGTAGTCGCTGTGGAAGAACCCAGTGGTCCAGCCATTTCCTTAGCCGCTGCAATCATTGCCTCGCGCGGTAGTTGCCCCTGATTAAGTCTGTCCTGTATGTTTTCAACCATCACAATCGCGTTGTCGATCAGGATGCCAAGTGAAATTACCAGACCAATCACCGCAATCTGATGCAGGACTCCGCCGCCTTGATCATAAATACTCAGGCTGATCAATGAGACAATTGGCAGCATTGTGGCCACCAAGACTCCCATGCGCCAACCCATCCCCAGTAACACTACCGCAGTGATAATAAGAGCGCCTTCAAGCAGATTGATCTGCAGTTCAAAAAGTCGGCTACGAACCTGGTCGGGTTGAAAAAAAAGTTCTTTGATTTCCAGTGGTGCAAATTCAGGCGCGATGTCGGAGACTCGTGCGCGCACATCCTCGCCAAATTTTATGGCATCAACCTGATTGCTGCGTGTATAGATATTAAGAGCAACAACACGTTCACCATCCATCCATACCGCAGGTTGTTCCGGTTCTGCCGCCGTCCGCCGTACTGATGCAAACGCTGAAAGTGGAACGCTGTCGGCAGTGGGTAGCGGAATCTGTGTGGCAGCGAGTTCTTCGATATTCGTAAACTCGGTATTGCCAATCAGTGCAATGCGTTTGTGATCAACAACAATAAATCCACCAGGGCTGACGCGGTTGCGCTGACTCAGGATATTGGCAATGGTGCCAGGAGTCAGTTTTAGTCTGGCCAGTTCAGAGTCATTCAGGGCGATGGTAATTTGTTCATCGGCATCACCTTCAATCTCAATGCGGGACAGACCTGGTATGCCAGCCAAAGCGCGTTTGATGGATTCGGCAGCTTCTGTCATTCGCACAACGGATGGATCACCGGCCACTGCCAGTACCACAGCAGGCAAGCCCGTTAGCCGGTCATCCAGTGACATCTCACGTACACCGTCTGGAAAGTCCAGACGTGCCCTATCCATGGCCTGGCGTACACGTTCCCAGGCAGGATCTGTGTCATAGATATTTTCGTTTAAGCCGATGTTTAGCAGTGCAACACCGGTACGTACGACGGCATTGTATTCGTCAACTTCTTCAACCTGGGAGATTTCATCTTCCAGTGGCTCCAGAATCAAGCGTTCCAGTGTCTCTGCGGTAGCGCCAGGATACAAGACGGTAATAAGACCATTACGAGACGGGAACTGAGGGTCCTCCTGGCGCGCCATATTATTAAAAGATGCCAGACCCGATAGACATAACATCACCATCACCAGCATCACCAGGCGAGGGCGCGACAATACGGTTTTAATCATGGCAGCACCTCAACAATGTCGCCATCCGCCAGGCGGGTGAGTCCTGCGTACACCAGTTGATCACCTGCGCTGACGGCGCCCGGCTTGAGCACAGCGTTTTCACCTTGTAACTGCTCAACATCAACGCGCACCCGCTGCACACGGTTATTGTTCACGCGGAACACGGTGAGGCCCTCAGCTGAGCGCATGATTGCGCTCAGTGGTGTGACCAGTGCTGCATTCCCCTGCTGCGGTACGCCCACTTCCAGCGCTTCGCCAGCTCTGACCGAGGTGTTTTCCAGCGCCACAATCACGGGGTAGAGCGCTGTTCCTGCGTTATTACTTTGTCCAATTTCCACGATGCTGGCGGTTTTTGTTTCGTTCGGCTGCAGGCTTGGCCATACAGGCAGCTGTTGACCAGCTTCCAAAGAGTGGGTCAAGTGCGCGGGTACACGGATCTCAGCTTCTATGCGCTCGACTGACGACAAGCGCAGCACAGCCTGGCCAGGTTGGGCATACTCGCCAGGTTCGACGAGTACGGCTTCAATAACACCGGAAAATGGTGCCTGAAGCTGCGTTTCTGCCAGTAGTTGCTGTGCTTGCTCACGTGAGGCAGCGGCGTTTTCAACTGCGGCTACAAGTGCATCTACACGGCTTTGCTGTTGCTCAAGCTCCTGACGCGGGATCACACCGCGCTGGTACAAGGTTTGCAGTCGTATCAGTTCGTTGTGTGCCTGCAGACGTTCTGCGTCCAGCTGACTATGACGATGTTTTGCAGCCTCTGCCGCCGGTTCCAGAGACGGGTTGTACAGCGTCATCAGAACCTGGCCCGGGGCCACTTGCTGCCCGATCTCCACACTACGCTGTTGAATCACGCCGCCGACCTGAAAGGTCAGGGCTGCACGCTGTCTGGTGCGCGCTACGCCAGCGAATTTCAGCCAGGTCTGTTCAGCACTGAGTGTAACTGCCGATGTCCTTACAGGAACGGCTGTTGACGTTGAGCTGGATTCAGTTTCAGCGCGGTTTTGCGTGCAACCTGCCAAACCCAGAGCGGCTGTGATAAGCACCATTATTTTTAATCGTAGCGGATGACGCACTTTTTTGGCGGAGCTGAGTAGGCTGATGGACATAAGCAGACTCTCCTGAAAATGAAGTTTATTGACATAATGTCATTAAGTGACACTATGTCAATATACCGTTGGTACTGGTTTGCCTTGACTCGATCTGTGACAATCCGGCGGCTTTTGACGGGACTTTGGGCTAAAGTGTGTTGAATCTGAGGGACAGGGGTATGAGTCTGAGAAATCGTCGGGAAAAGGAAAAACTCGAACGTTACGAGGAGATCCTGGACGCCGCAGAGCGTGTATTTTTTCGTAAAAGTTTTGAACACAGCACCATGGATGATATTGCTCGCGAGGCACAATTGAGTCGCGCGTTGTTATATGTTTATTTCAAAGACAAACTTGCGATCATGCGCGGCATCATGTTGCGTGCGGGGCAGTCGCTTCTGGCGCGCTTCGAGCAGGCGCTGCTGGAAAATCAGAGCGGCCTGATGCAGATTGAAGGCATAGGTCATGCCTATCATGTTTTTTCCCGTGAACAGCCCGATTATTTTGATGTGCTAACCAGTGTCGCCACACTACCTGGTCCGGAGACGGCAGATGAGCAGTTGATAGCAATGGACGGTTGCCGCGAACGCATTACGGCTATCATGGTAGAAGCGCTGCAAAATGGGTTGACGGACGGCAGCATCAGTCCACACTCAGTTAAAGACCCGTTGCAGACTTCGTTTTTCCTGCAAGGCGCACTGCATGGTGTGATCATGCAGACGCGGCGTCCCAAAACCCAAACAAGCACTTATCCGGACGCACAGCAACTGGTTCTTTATACCTTGTCGATGCTGACGCGATCCATGCAAAGCAGTGATGTATCCGACAGGAGCCAGTCATGAGTTTGATTCTTAATCGTCGTGATATCGAATTTCTGCTATATGAATGGTTGCAGGTAGAACAATTGTGCGACCTGCCACGTTACGCAGATCACAATCGCGAAACCTTCGATGCTGTGCTTGATTTATGTGAGCAGATTGCGACTGAACATTTTGCTTCCCACAATAAAAAAAGTGATGCCAACGAGCCGCTGTTTGATGGTGAAAATGTTCATCTGATCCCCGAAATCAAGCAGGCGCTTGCGGTGTTTTCACAAGCCGGATTGATGGCGGCTGGCCAGGACTATGACCTGGGTGGAATGCAGTTGCCCACGGTTGTGGAAAAAGCAGGATTTGCCTGGTTTCTGGCCGCCAATATTGGTACCGCCGCGTATCCGTTGCTGACTATTGCCAACGCCAACCTGCTGCTGAATTATGGGACACGGGAGCAGATAGATACCTGGGTGCGACCAATGATACAAGGGCGCTTTTTCGGCACCATGTGTTTATCGGAGCCACAGGCAGGTTCTTCGCTGGCAGATATTCGAACGCGGGCTGAACCGCAGCCCGATGGCAGTTACCGCTTGTTCGGCAACAAGATGTGGATTTCCGGTGGTGAACATTCCATCTCGGAGAATATAGTTCATCTGGTGCTGGCAAGACTTCCGGATGCTCCTGCAGGGGTCAAAGGTATTTCATTGTTTCTGGTTCCGCGGCTGTTGCTGGATGTCGATGGAAATCCTGCCGAGCGCAATGATATAGCGCTGGCCGGTCTGAATCACAAAATGGGATACCGGGGAACGGTTAACACCTTGCTGAATTTTGGTGAGGGAAAATTCTCTCCTGCAGGTCAAGCCGGTGCTGTTGGCTGGTTGGTGGGCAAACCCAATCAGGGCCTTATGTGCATGTTTCAGATGATGAATGAAGCACGTATTGGGGTTGGCCTTGGTGCTGTGGCACTGGGTTATACCGGTTATTTGCACGCTCTTGACTACGCTCGCCAACGACGACAGGGTCGCCCTGTTTCCAACAAGGATCCGCTATCAGATCCGGTACCCTTGATTGCACACGCAGATGTACGACGGATGTTGCTGGCACAAAAAGCTTATGTGGAAGGTGGTCTGGCGCTGAACCTCTATTGTGCCAAGCTGGTAGATGAAGAGCGTGAGGCGCTGGATGAAGATCAGCAACGCATTAGCCTGCTCCTCGAGATGCTGACGCCAATTGCCAAGAGTTGGCCGTCGCAGTGGTGCCTGGAGGCGAACAATCTGGCGATTCAAGTGCACGGTGGTTATGGTTATACCCGCGACTATAACGTTGAGCAGTTTTATCGTGATAACCGGCTAAATCCGATTCACGAAGGCACTCATGGTATTCAGGCGCTGGATTTGCTCGGGCGTAAAGTGGTGATGCAGGAAGGTGCCGGGTTAGATGCATTGGTTGAAACAATGCAACAGAGTACGGCGCGTGCTGCTACTGATCCTGAACTTGCTGATTTTGCTGCTCAACTTGATGCGGAAATCTACCGTATCTGTGATGTCACACAACAATTACATTCCAGCGGACATCCACAACTGACACTGGCAAATGCTTCTGTATATCTTGAAGCGATGGGGCATATTGTTGTGGCCTGGATATGGCTTGAACAAATGATGGTGGTATCAGGACGTAACGAGGATTTTCATCGCGGGAAAATGCAGGCAGGGCAGTATTTCTTTAACTGGGAACTGCCAAAAGCAGCGCCATGGATGACGCTGCTGGCAGATCTTGATACCACCTGTCTGCATATGCAAGACAGGTGGTTCTGATTCTTGCGAATCACCAGACCTTATTACAGACCGATTACGTTCTCGGCTTGCAGGCCTTTTGCGCCTTTGGTCACGGTGAATTCTACACGCTGGCCTTCAGCCAGAGTTTTGAAACCGTTAGATTTGATTGCGCTGTAGTGTACGAATACGTCCGGACCGCCGTCTTGCTGGATGAAACCAAAACCTTTGGATTCGTTGAAGAATTTAACCTGACCGGTCACTGTATTTGACATAATGCCATTCCTTGAAAAAATATAATTACCAAAAATATTAAGAGCGCAACATCGGTGGTAAAGCGATGCTGGTTAAGCAGATAAATACGATTACAAATATGAGATACAGGACGAGGGTCTAAATGCGGCACTTCGTATTGCAGACATAAATATAGCCGGTTTTATGGCTTGCGGTGCAGTCTACAGCAGCGCAGGCCCAAGTCAATGATTATTTTTGGCAGCAGAACAAATTGTTATCAAAGCAGGGTGTTCCGACACTATTACATTCTGCATTTGCTAGGTTATGATCGGGTCTGATCTGAACGGTTGTTCTGGGGGAATAATGAAAACAACAATCAAAACTGCTCTGTTACTTCTGTGTGCTGCCCAGTTTGCATCATCTGCGCTGGCAGACAATCTTTCCTATTCATCGGCCGAATCTGTTGGCATGTCCAGCGCGCAGCTCGAACGAATTGCACCTGTACTGCAAAACTATGTCGACGACGGTGAACTGGTGGGTGTCGTCAGTATGATTGCCCGCCGTGGGCAGGTAGTACACTTTGATGCTTATGGTGTTCTGGACAAAGACACTGGCGCTGCCGTAGCCAAAGACAGCATCTTCCGCATTTATTCGATGACCAAACCAGTGACCTCACTGGCCATCATGATGTTATACGAAGAAGGCAAAATTCAGCTGACGGATCCGGTCGAGCGTTATTTGCCAGCTTTTCGTAATGTTCGTGTTGCCTCATTGGGTGGAGAGCTGGTTGCACCAGAACGTCCCATGACAGTGCAGATGTTGCTGACACACACGGCGGGTCTTACTTATGGAGTATTCGGCGATACGCTGGTTGACAGGCTGTATCGTGATGGGGGTGTGATGAGCAGTCCAGACAACACCACCTTTATCGAACGTCTGGGCAAGATCCCTCTGCAATATCAACCTGGAACCCGTTTCCACTACAGCGTTGCCACGGATGTGCTGGGAGCGCTGGTTGAGGCTGTGTCAGGCCAGTCGCTGGGTGAATTTTTTGAACAGCGAATTTTTGAACCGCTGCAGATGAATGACACCGCGTTCCAGGTGCCACGCGAAAAGATCGCGCGTTTTGGTACCAATCACACATTTAATCCTCAAAGCGGACAACTGGAAGTCAGCGACAGACCGGCCAGCAGCAATTTTGTTAACCGCCAGACCTTTGAGTCAGGTGGTGGTGGTTTGCTGTCAACTGCTGAAGACTACATGCGTTTTAGCCAGATGCTGTTAAATGGCGGCGAGTTGGATGGTGCTCGCATCATTGGCAGTAAAACCCTGGAATATATGACCCGCAATCACCTGGGCGGTATTTTTGGTGATGACGGGGTGCATGCCCCGGATCTGCTTGGAAATATGGCCAAGGGTACGGGTTTTGGTCTTGGTTTTGCGGTAGTTGAGGATCAAACCGCTGTAGGGTCTATTGGCTCTGATGGCGAGTATTACTGGGGAGGTGCCGCAGGTACGATTTTCTGGATTGATCCGGTTGAAGAGCTGGCCGGAATTGTCATGATCCAGCATATGAATGTCAAAGTTCCATTAAGAGCCACATTCAAAGCGTTGGCCTATGGTGCAATCGTCGATTAACCCGGTGCGGGACACCGAGCCAAAGGGGAGAATCAAATGCGCTTGCATCAACCAAGTGATCGGGTGGTTATCAGCGGGTCAGGGCTCTGGACACCAGATCACGTTATTACCAATGAGGAACTGGTTGCCGCACTGAATGCCTATGCTGACCAGTTTAATACTGAACATCAGACCGATATAGAAGCGGGTCGGATTCAGGCGGTGACAAAATCCGACGCGCAGTTCATCGAAAAAGCCAGCGGTATCAAACAGCGCCATGTGTATGTCAAAGAGGGAATCTGTGACATAAACCGTATGCGTCCGCTGATTCCGCCGCGAGCTGAAGATGAACTCAGTCACCAGGCTGAAATTGCCTTGCATGCCGCGCGCTCGGCATTAGCTGCTGCTGGTAAAACCGCTGCGGATATTGACGCTGTGATAGTCAGTTGCGCCTATACCCAAAGATCTTATCCCGCGATCGCCATAGAAGTTCAAAATGCCCTGGGGATAGACGGTTTTGGGTTTGACATGCTGGTAGCGTGTTCCGCTGCTACCTTTGCGCTGCATCGTGCCTGGGAAATGGTCAGCTGTGGTTCAGCCCGCGCCGTGCTGGTGATCAATCCGGAACTGGTTTCACCGCAGGTCAATTATTGTGACCGTGACAGCCATTTTATTTTTGGTGATGTTGCCACTGCGGTGGTTGTTGAGCCTGCCGATTCCGCAAACAGTGAACATGTTTTTGAAATTCTGGGCACACAGGCTAAAACCCTGTATTCCAATAATATCCGCTCAAATTTTGGTTATATGTCGCGCGCAACTGACACCGATCCTTTTGCTGCAGAAAACCTTTTCCATCAGGAGGGACGTTCCGTATTCAAGGAAGTCTGTCCTATGGCCGCCGATCATCTGTCACAACATCTGGCATTGCATGATATGACTCCAGCGCAGGTGCGTCGCTGGTGGTTGCATCAGGCCAATATCAACATGAACCAGCTGATATCCAAAAAACTGCTGGGCCGTTTGCCAGATGAAGATGAGGCACCAACCGTGCTGGACCGGTATGCCAATACCGCTTCAGCTGGTTCAGTGATTGCTTTCACACTTCACCACCAGGATATGAAAACAGGCGATGTCGGTGTGCTGTGTTCTTTTGGTGCTGGTTATTCGATAGGCAGTCTTTTGTTACGCAAACTTTAATAACAACAATGGAGCCGCAGTTATGCGGCAGTTTGAACAGGAGCTTGGCACGATGTTGGCAGTGTGTTCTTTCGGGCAAGTTAAAAGGGTGGTTGCAGGAATTGGACTTTCGTTTGTAGCAGGAGCGGTATGTTCCAGCGCGATAGCGGTGACACCTGTAGAGCGTGGACAGTGGCAGGCAGCGATGGGGGAGTCAGGTCTGCGCCGTATTTATTCAGCCGGCGGAGACATGGGGGAAATAGTCAATCGTGTGGTCAGTTATCAGACGGCCGCCCGCGTCTGGCAAATGCAGCAGAACCAGCCTAATCCACCGGCGCCAGGTGATATGCGATCTCGAACTGAGAGCTGGGCGGCACAAAACGATACACTGATTCCGATTGCCGACCAGCTTGCTCGACCCTTGTACGCTCGCGTGATGGTTCGTCTTGCTGGCCGCGAAGAAGACGATCTGATGCGCAGCCGCAGTGATCGTCTTGATCTGGGCCTGTTATATGCGCCCACCAGTACTTCGTACATTGGTGTAGGCATTGCGGCCGAAGAGAGCAGTTCCGATGTGTTGTACGCCGATGGCCGCGCCCGCGGACAGACTTTTGGTCCGCGTTTTGATGCGGGCATTGTTCTAGGTCCGGTATGGGCTGCAGGAATTCGTTATGATTATCTGCATTACAACGGCGAAAGTGAGGTTAATGTGCGGACACCCACCGGCCGCATGAATATCCAGCGCCCTTCCTACTATCAGCGCCAATATCTGCAAGCCAACCTGAATGCGCGGTTTAACAAGTCGAGACTTTCCTGGTTGCCTGAAGGTATGACCTTAACGTTTGCCAATACGCTGCAGATGATGCGCACTCACCACGACACGGTTACCAACAATGTGGGACAACGAACAACAGAACCGTTTGGCAATAACGAAAGGCTGACATTATTACGCAGCGGTCTACAGGCTACCTGGCCTCTGAGTGCAGATGGTCAGTGGAGTGCGTTCAGTCAGATAGCTGTTGATTACGAGATTGAAACCAACATGAACTTCCCGATTGACGACAGGGCTGGAGTTGTTGCCAGTGCCGCTGTGGTACGTCAGTTGGCACGGGGTAAACGAGTGCAGGTGTTGCTGGATCGCTTTCAGCACTCGAATGATGACCGTAGTCGCAACAGCATCACACTGATTGGTGTTATCGACTTCTGAGCATTGTGGGACAACCGGCATCAGTGATCTTGATGCCGGTTGTATTCCCGATAACGTTTGCCCAGCCACAGAGCCAGAAAAAACCAGATCACCGAAACGGGCAGCATGGTTGCTGCCAGCCCGGATAATCCCAATCCAAAATACATCATCGCTGTATAGGACCAGGCGCCGAGCTGGTCGCCCACACGATAAACAAAAGTGTCGTTGAAGTTTTTGGCTTTGTATTTATCCGTACGTGAAACCACGGTATACAGTGACTCGCGGGCTGGGCGTTGGATTGCAAAATTACCTGCGCGGCGCAGAATGTCGAACAGAATGACAACACTTAATACCGGTGCCACTGCCAATATGCCAAAGCCTATAAAACTGATCACTGGCAGCAGGGCCAGGCTAACGCCAATGCCCAGCCAGCGCAGAATGCGTCCGGTGAGGAACATCTGCACCACCAGGGTAATAGCATTAACAACAAAGTCACGGTTGGCAAAAAGCTGGGTACGTGCTGCGCGGTCGTCACCAAATGCTTCATTAACAATTGCGATCTGCTGGAAATAAAGATAGGTGGATACTATGGTGAACAGCAGCATCAGTGTGGCAATACCCAGCAGATAAGGTGAGCGGGCCACATGCATAACACCTTCCAGAACACCACCACCAATTACTTCAGTCTGCTTGCGTTCGATTTGCTGTTTGACATCCGTTTCCTGCGGTATATCAACCTCGGCAATGTCCTTGTCTCTTTTTTCAGCCTCATCCTCAATGGCAGCCATTGCCAGCTGCTGTTCGTGATCATTGAGGTAGCGGGACACCCACACAGCGGCTTCGAGCAGAGCGGCTGAGGCCAGTAACAGCGTCATGCTGCCAAGTGCACCCGCAAGCAGTGAAGTGATTGCAGAGCCTGTTAATGCGCCTATTGTGCCGCCCACTGCAATCACGCCAAACAGGCGTTTGCTCTGCGATGGCCGGAAGACATCGTTGACCAGTGACCAGAACACGGACACCACAAACAGGTTAAAAATACTGCTCCAGATAAAAAATATGCGACCTGCCCAGATTTCGCTGACGCCTTCCAAGGCAGCAAACAACAGGTAAAAAGCGACCAGCTGGGCAGCAAAAAAGCGGTACACCACACTGATAAAACGGCGCCTTGTCATGCGGCTGACCATAGCAGCATAAATCGGGTGCAGAATCATCATGCCGATCAGTGTGCCGAGGAAAAGCCAGGCCAGGTTTTCAACGCCGCCAGCCGCGCCCATGTCATCGCGAATCGGGCGCAGAATGTAGTAGGCACAAAGAAGAATGAAATAATAAAAACCGGAGAGGAAGAGGGCAGGCCCTTCGCCTTCACGAATATTGACGGATCGATTGATCAGGGAGTGAAGGGCATTGTGCATACTGTGTCCTGTTACAGCCAGCCTTTTACTTTAAAGAAGACATAAGGCGCGACACCCGACAACGCCATCAAGGCGAGTGCCCATGGATATCCCAGATTCCAGTGCAGCTCAGGCATCAGGTCGAAGTTCATACCATAAATACTGGCGATTACAGTAGGTGGCAGGAATACGACAGCTGCAATTGAGAAAGTTTTGATGATCTGGTTTTGTCTGATGCTGATAAAACCTTGCGCAGCATCCATCAGGAAGTTGATCTTGTCGAATACAAAGCTGTTGTGGGGAAGCAGTGAGTCGATGTCTCGCAGCAGCTCGCGTGCAGTTTCAGCATGAGCGGCTGACAGTTTGCCGCGGCGCAGCAGAAAGCTGAGCGCCCTCTGGGTATCCATCAGGCACAGACGTACTTTCCCATTGGTATCCTCCTGACGTGCGAGCTCGTCCAGCGCTTCCTCGTGCTGGGTCTCGTTGTCTTCCAATACCAGGTTGCTGGTTGCCTCCAGTTGTGTATAAACACCTTCCAGAGTATCGGCCAGATCGTCAATCTTGATTTCAAACAATGCCAGCAGAATGCTGACCGGATCTTCCGCCAGACCGCGCTGCCGTCGTGCTCGCATACGCATCAGACGGAACGCCGGTATTTCGCGTTCGCGCAATGTAATCAGCTGGGTATCAGTTATGGTGAACGCCACACTGCTGTTGCGATGGCGATCATCATATTTATGCAGAAACAGCGAGTGCACGTGCAGGCCCACTTCGTCCTGGTAGGAACGTGCAGACGCTTCGATTTCTTCAACGTCTTCGGTATCAGGCAGCGGTTGACTGTGCAAACTTTCCATCAGCTCGCGCTCTTCATCATCCGGGCTTAACAGATCAAGCCATAACGACGACGCCAGCGATTCGTGCGTGATGTTGTCGTCCTGTATCGGAATCAGATGTTGCTGTTCGTCGAGCTGATAGCGGGTCAGCATAGGCTGTTACCTCCGTGTTTCTGGCGCGAACTATACACCAATACCCCTTGTGCCAGCCAGCGCTGACGGGCTGTGCCGGGCGTTGAATGCAATCTGTCGCAAGCCTATCGTGCAACTGTTCGTTTTGTGCGTTTATTCAGTTACCATCGTCCATGTCCTTATAACTATTACAGTCAGTCGGGCCTGGCAGAGGTGAGCGTCAATGAAAATAAAAACAGGTGCAGTGGTGGTTCTGATGGCGGGTATGGCCGCCAGTTACTCCAATGCAGCCGAGAACCTGGATGGCGAAACTCTTTACAACCAATATTGTGCCATGTGTCATACGGCACCTACCGATGATCGCACACCGCGACGGGATGCGCTTGCAAGCTACACCGCCAACAGTGTTTTTCGAGCACTTACCGAGGGCGTGATGGCGCCACAGGGGGCTGCCCTCAGCAACGAACAGAGAATTGCTCTGGCAGAACATCTGACCGGCTCTGAACTGCAGGTAGAGAATGTCGCCGGGCTGGCAAGATGTGAGCAGTCAATGCCCGGATTGGATACGGGAGCCGCTGGCAACTGGAATGGATGGGGTAATGGTTTGAGTAATCCCCGTTATCAGACTGCCGCAGGTACCAGCATTGGCGCGCCCAATATTGCAGATCTTGAACTGGTCTGGGCTTTTGGTCTGGACAATGCCAGCGTAGCCCGTGCCCAGCCATCGGTTATCAGTGATGTAATGTTTATGGGCAGCACCACCGGCACTGTATACGCGCTGGACCTGGCCAGTGGCTGTGCTTTCTGGACCTACGATGCTGCGCAGGAAGTGCGTGCCGGCATTCCTATTGTTAATTCCAGTGAACACGGTCTGGTCGCGGTTGTTGCCGACGTCTCTAACCATCTGCACATACTAAAAGCCACTACCGGTGAATTGTTGTGGACATCGCCGGTTGATCCCCATCCCTATGCGCGCAGCACTGGATCTCCGGTGGTTTATGGAGATCGCATTTTTGTGCCCGTGTCCTCGGCGGAAGTTGCTGCGGCTGGTCGTCCTGATCACCACTGCTGCACTTTCAGAGGCAACGTTGCGGCCTTTGATCTGAACTCAGGTGACAAACTCTGGCATACCTACATCATGGATGAAGCTGTACAGGTTGGTGTGAACAGCGTCGGCAATCCAGTGATGGCACCGTCAGGTGCACCTATTTGGCAAGCGCCGAGTATAGACCCGGAACGCGGGGTCGTTTATGCCGGCTCCGGTCAGAACTACACACGTCCGACCAGTAACAGCAGTGATGCTGTGATTGCTTTTGACATGCAAAGCGGCGACATTCGCTGGATACACCAGACCATGGGCGATGATGCGTTTACGATGGCCTGTGCAATGGGAGGCAGCCATCCTAACTGCCCAAGTGCCGGCCCTGATGTTGATATCGGAGCGCCAATTGTGACTACCACCTTGTCCAATGGTCAGGATGTGGTCGTGGCTGGCACCAAGGGTGCTGTGGTCGTTGCACTGGATCCGGATCGACAGGGTGAGCTGCTGTGGTCCACACGTGTAGGTCGTGGCGGTGCCTTGGGAGGCATCCACTGGGGTATGAGTTTTAATGGCGACATTTTGTATGTGCCAGTGTCCGATCGTGGAGGCGTCAATGACGCTGCAACACCGCGTCAGCCCGGTTTGCATGCCATTGATATGAAAACAGGAGAAGTGCTCTGGTATGCACCGGCTCCGCAACGTTGTGTTGATGGAGTCGAGGCCTGTATGGATGCTTATTCAGGCCCGGTGACCAGTACTGACGGACTGGTGATTGCCAGCTCGCTGAGTGGTTATCTGTTTGCACACGATGCCCACACCGGAGAACTGGTCTGGGAATATAATACGGTTCAGGATTACAACACAATTAACGGAATTACAGCACGCGGCGGCGCCATTGACGCCACCGGTCCGGTATTATCCGGGGACTACATGATTGTCAGCAGTGGCTATGCTACATTCAGCCAGATGCCCGGTAATGCAGTGCTGGTATTCAAATTAAAAACACAATAAGTCTTGCAATCTATTTCAGGGGGTTCCATGAAGAATTTGCACTTGACCGGATTACTGGCTGCCGCAGGGATACTGCTGGCAGCGTGTGGCCCGGCAGAACAGTCCGCACCGCAGTCGCCGGCATCAGAAAATGCGCTGACGCAGACCCAGTCCGTTACCGTTCCAACCTACGACGCTGCGGTAAACAGCCAGCGCCTGATCAATGCTGACCAGGAACCAGGAAGCTGGATGGCTGCGGGTCGTACTTACTGGGAACAACGCTTCAGTCCACTCGACCAGATCAATACAGAAAACGTCGACCAGCTCGGACTGGTATGGTCAGCTGATCTTGATACCAGCCGTGGTCAGGAAGCGACACCTGTTGTAGTTGATGGCGCCATATATATCTCTACAGCCTGGAGCATGGTTAAAGCATACGATGCAAAAACCGGCAGCCTGCTCTGGGAGTATGACCCGGAAGTTGATCGTGCGCGCGGCGTTGATGCCTGCTGCGACGTGGTTAACCGCGGAGTTGCGGTCTGGGAAGGCAAAGTATTTTTTGGCGCGTTGGACGGACGCCTGATTGCACTGGATGCCAAAACGGGTGAAGAACAGTGGAGTGTAGTCACTGTTGACCAAAGCAGACCCTATACCATTACTGGAGTACCACGCATCATCGATGGCAAGGTCATTATTGGTAATGCCGGTGGTGAATATGGCGTACGCGGTTATATCACCGCCTACGACGTGAATACCGGTGAGCAGCAATGGCGTTTTTACACCGTTCCCGGTAATCCGGCGGATGGATTTGAGCAGCCTGAACTGGAAATGGCAGCCAGCACCTGGAACGGTGAGTGGTGGGCCATGGGGGCAGGCGGCACAGTTTGGGATTCGATGGCCTACGATCCACAATCGCATTTGTTGTATATAGGTGTAGGCAACGGATCACCCTGGAACCAGGAGCTGCGTAGCCCGGGTGGTGGCGACAACCTGTTTCTGACCTCGATTGTGGCAATTAACCCGGATGATGGCAGTTATGTCTGGCACTATCAGACAACGCCTGGTGAAACCTGGGATTACACTGCCACCCAGCAGATTATTGTGGCAGACTTGGACATCGGCGGTGAAGTTCGACGCGTCGTGATGCAAGCTCCCAAAAACGGCTTTTTCTACGTGCTGGATGCGCTTACAGGTCGTCTGATTTCGGCACAGAATTTTGTGCCGGTGAACTGGGCAACACATATTGATCTGGAAACAGGTCGTCCGGTAGAAGTGCCGGAAGCGCGTTATAACGTAACAGGGCAGCCCATGATTGTGCAGCCAGGTCCGCTCGGCGGGCACAACTGGCATCCAATGTCATACAGCCAGAAAACCAATCTGGTCTATCTGCCTGCCACTGAAAATATCATGGGATACGTGGCGCAACCGGAAATGGAAATTTCCGAGCGTGGCTGGAATACAGGGACTGACTTTGCTGCAGGCGCGCGACTGGTCGCTGCTGCCGGTGCTTCAGCACCGCGGCTGCAGGCTTATCTGCTGGCCTGGGATCCTGTCGCCCAACGTGAGGTATGGCGTGCACCGCAGCTGGTGCCAACACATGCGGCAGGGGTTCTGTCTACCGCTGGTGGGCTGGTATTCCAGGGTAATGGTGCCGGCGAATTTGTTGCTTATCGCGACAGCGACGGTGAACGTTTGTGGGCAGGTATCACACAATCATCTACTGTGGCAGCGCCGGCTACTTATATGATTGACGGTGTGCAGTATGTTGCCATTGTCTCTGGTTCGCGCGCGCTGCCGCAGACAGGTCCCGGCGCGATAGGTTCAACAACCCGGGCTTCAAGCAACAATTCACGTCTGTTGGTCTATGCATTAAATGGCACCCATCAGCTGCCTACCCAGGTTATTACGGCTGAAGAGCGTGCGCTGAATCCGCCGCCTCTGGTCACCAACAATGAGCAGCTGGCACAGGGCGAACAGGCCTACGGACGTTACTGCAGCGTCTGCCACGGCGCCAACGCTGCCAGTGATGGCGCTGGCGTATTCCCGGATCTGCGTTACTCTGCACGTCTGCACAGTCTTGATGCCTGGAACTCGGTTGTTCTGGGTGGTGAGCTGGCGGCCGGTGGTATGGTTTCCTTTGAAGGACAGCTGACGCCTTCTGATACAGAGGCCATTCTGCAATACGTAATTGGCCGGGCAGTCGAACTGGCTGAGGATCTGCAGACGCGCTGATATGTCTTCTGTCTACTATAGCTACTACGAATCACCGGTTGGCAGCTTGCTGCTGGCCGGTGATGGTCATGCCCTCAGATTGATCAGTTTCCCGACTGGCAAGGCTGCTCGCCAACCTGAAGCCGACTGGATGCGTCGTAACGATGCGTTTAAACCGGTCAAGCAGCAGCTGGCTGCCTATTTTGCAGGGGAGCTGACGCGTTTTGATTTAAAACTGGCGCCTTCTGGCACTCCGTTCCAGCTTGCGGTATGGCAAGCTCTGGAAACGATTCCCTATGGCGAAACCCGAAGCTACGCCGACATTGCCCGTCTGATAGGCAAACCTGAAGCCAACCGCGCGGTTGGTGCAGCCAATGGGCAAAATCCCTTGCCCATTGTATTGCCTTGTCATCGAGTGATTGGCACTAACGGCAGCTTGACCGGTTTTGGTGGTGGACTGGAGTGTAAACAGTTCCTGCTGCGGCTTGAGCAGACGCATGCGCCATTCAGCCTGCAATCTTCCGGGCTGTTCTGAAAGATTTAACCCGGAATCAGATCGTGGCGTTTTAGCAGCGTTCGCACCACGTTTCTTGATACATCCAGTAATTCCGCCGTGTGTACCTGGTTGTTACCGCTATAGCGCCAGGTTTCATTGATAATCAGATTCTCCAGTTTCTCCAACAGGCAGGGTTCACGCTTTTCCAACAGGCGTTGAACCTGGTTTGCCAGAGCCTGCCATTCATCCCCTGCAGCGACGGAGCTGAGGTTGGTTTGTTTCTGGCGCTCAAAACCCCAACCACCTGCAATACGCAGATGTTCCGGTCCAATTTCCTTGCCCGCTGAAACCAGCAGTGCAAAATGAATCACATTCTCCAGCTCACGGATGTTTCCAGGCCAATCAAAGGACAGCAATGCCTGTTCTGCAGCGATGTTCAGTTGTGGTGTTTTGCGATTCATGCGCGCGCTGTAGACCTGAATAAAATATTCTGCCAATGGCAGAATATCGCCCTTGCGATCTCGCAGTGCCGGTAGATGAACCTGGGCAATATTGATTCTGTACAACAAATCCTGTCGAAAATTGCCGGCTGCTACAGACTGTTCCAGATCGATATAGGTACCTGTGATCAGGCGCACATTCACTGGAATGGGTTTGCGTGACCCAATTCTTACAACCTCACGCTCCTGAATCACACGCAGCAGTTTTACCTGCAGTGACAGCGGCAAGTCCCCGATTTCGTCGAGGAAAAGGGTGCCGCCTTCAGCTGCCTCAAACCATCCCTGGCGACGTCCTGTTGCGCCTGTGAAAGATCCGGACTCATGTCCAAACAGTTCACTTTCAGCAAGGTTTTCGCTGATAGCGCCGCAGTTAACCGCCAGAAAGGGACCTGTCCGGCCGCTGAGCGAATGCAGGTGACGTGCTACCAGTTCCTTGCCGGTGCCGGTTTCGCCGGAGACCAGTACAGGCGCCTCGCTTGGTGCAATCATCTCTATATAGTCAAGAATGGCGCGTGAAGAAGGATCACAAAACACCAACGCTTTGGCTCGGATGGAAAGCGGTTGCGGGTTATCGTTGTCCAATGAAAGAACAACAGGCGAGTTTTGCAAACTTGTCATGGTTGACACCTGGTAATACATCGATGTCGCGCATTTTAAGGGCAAGCAGGAAATAGCCTTACCATATTTTCATCATAAGCATTTGAAGAAAACATCGTTTTGTCGCTGCGAACAACGATTTAATATCTTTGTCATCAGGTATCACTGCAGGAGAAACAAAATGAGTTTAAGACTTGGCGATGAGATCCTGCGTGTAATCGCACAGTTAAACCCTATCTGCGACTGACTCCGGATCCGCGCACAACGTAAGTCTGGAATCTCTCTCCCCTTGAACCCGGTGCAAGCCGGGTTTTTTTTAATCTCAAAAAAGTTAAATGATCAGATTGAAAACAGGGCAGTGTGAGGCTCAGCAGATTTGGTTGCGAGTGAACGAGGAGCCCAGTCAAAGCGATTGCTTTCAAACCAGCGTGTGTTGCTGAGCCAGACACCATTGACTTCAAAACCTTGCTGACGATTGACGATAACGGCTTTTTTCTGCTGGTTATCGAGAAAAACAAAACGGTTATTAGGCCCGCACCAAGCCTAGACCATGTGCTGAAAAAAGCGGTCGTGTAAGAGCGCCGGATTTTTACTGAGAACCGGACGCAAATAATCATTAACCAGGTGCCAGGTATCTGACTTTCCTGAAGTGTGCCGATTCAGATTGAGTGTGCCATTGTGCGCAACATAAATATCGCGGGTGATTCTGAATGGATGTGCATTCTCGAGATCGTGTTTTCCTGATGTCGCATAACGCAAATGGATGACACATTCTTTATGCCCCAGAGAATCGCAGATGCGATGCAATTCGCGCAGATTTGTGCGGCTGCTGCCTCGCACCACCGGACGATTGTCATTGCCAAAGGTCATGACACCAAAGCCGTGGGGATTATAGGTTGCGGCTGAATCGAGCAGACCTTCGGGCAGCGACTGGTTGGCAGGTTTATGTATGATCAGGCACATTGGCTGGATACCGCGTTAACTCAGAATTTGGCCAGAAGTACTTCGGTCGATTTGAATACTGTCAGTACTTCATCGCCAACACGGATATCGAGCGAATCAATTGAGCGAGAAGTAATAACAGAGGTCACAATGCCAGCTGCGGTTTCTACGTCTACTTCAGACAATACCGGGCCACGAATAATTTCTTTAACAATACCTTTAAATTGGTTGCGTGCATTGATAGCGGTAATGGACATGCTTCTTTCCTGTGAGTCACTGACGGACTGCTGAATATTGATGACAGCAAAAATCCTACCATGGCTATTAGGGCTGACTAACCAACATAAATGCATTTTAATATTCAAATCGTGACTATAACCGTGCGGCAGGGCCCTTGCTCAAGCCCTGCACACGGTCCAGACAGTTACAGAGCGAAGCAGTAGAACAGGCCGTCGCCGCCACTGCTCTGCAGGTTCTGCTGGCTGCAGCCACGGGTTGGGTGGGCACTGTTCCAGGAACTGCCGTTGGCGCCGCCGCCTTCACGGTCGTGGTGACCTGCTTGAGCACTGCCCTCAGTGTTGGCAGTCCAGTTATTGCAGGTCAGGTTGTCGGCACCATCAAACGCATATCCTTGTTCGGTGCTGCCGGTCAGAATGTCATGGCGATTCGGAGTGTCGCCACGGCCATTAATAACATTGCCTTTTTCATCAACAGAGTTTTGTTTGTTGAGTTTGTTATTGGCGCTGTGCAGATCATCGACGCTGGCAGCGACTTGTACACCTTTAGCGTTGTACCAGGGGCCTGATCCTATACGGTCACGCGCATTTACGGCTGCAACGCCGCCGCTGGCCTGGGTGCTCAGATAAGCACGCCAGGTTTTGCCTGTTACGCCTGCAGCTTCTGCAAGTGTCGCACAATGCGCATCTGCCCCAGCCAGTCCGCCAATATTGGCGCCGTCACCTTTGCCAACGCTGGTGATAAAAAAGCTAAGGCTGGCGTCCTGTGCCAGGGCGCCGGCTGAACAGCCGAGGGCAATTGCTGTGATCAAGGGTTTAATGAGATTTTCATAATTTGCTTCCTTAACTTAAAAAAATACTAATTTATGACTATCAAAACTGGCTACGGAAAATCACACCTACATAACGACGCGCACCAATTCCATCGTAACCAAGCGGCTGGCTATTGCTGAAATCGTTGACGCTGGTTGTGTACTTGGTGTCAAACAGGTTTTTGGCAACCACGCTGATTTCATACAATCTGTTGTTAAGTGATGTGCGACTGATGCCAATACCTGCGTCGGTTACACTGTACGACTTTTGCCAGCCCAGTGGGGACAACAATTGCTCAAGGTTGTGCTCTGATCGGTACACATGGTTGCCAAACACTTTCAGGTTAAACCCGGCAGGAAGACGCGTGCTGTAATCAAAGCCCACAATACCTGTCCACTTTGGTGCGCCAACAATCTGTTTGCCGGTGTTATCGCAAACTGCAACCGTGCCGGGGTAGGAACGAGAGCATGTTGCTGTAGACCAATCGGTATACACAGCGTCGTTATAAGCGCCGCCCAGCGTAAGACTCAGGCTGTCACCAAGCAGGATGCTGGCATCAAATTCGACACCACGTGCTCTCAGGCCAGGAGTATTACCCAGGCGAGACGAGTAACCGGTCGCTGATTCTGCATCCACTTCGCTGGTTACGTTCTGATAGTCGCGCACACGTGTGTGATAAACATTGCTGTTGAGCAGCACGCGGCGATCAAATAGATAACTCTTGATACCCACTTCAAAGTTCAGGGTTTTTTCGGGATCAACATTGCGCGACCTGCCGCTGTTGTCAAATGCAACCGCCCCTGATTTTTTACCGGCACTGAGTTTGCGCGTGTTTGCTGTGTTCTCGCTGGTGTTGTGGGTTTCAGTCATTGCATTAGGCCGGGTGCTGGCCTACATCTGATGGTGTTTTTTTGGGTAGATGATTTTATGGACAGTTTTATTCTGGCGCTGCAACAGTCAGCGCCTGGTGAATTTCTTGATAACTCGCGCAATGTGGCCATTGCTCTGCAAGTGCTGCACATTCTGTTTTTTACAGCCGTGCTGGCAGTGGTAATGGTACTGGCGTTACGGGTATGGGGAGTCCTGTTCAAGGACAGACCTGTGCACGAGTTGTCGCAAGGGCTGAGGCAGTATTACCGGTTGACACTGGTATTGGCACTGCTGGCCGGGTTTCTGCAGTCGTTGCCGCGCCTGCTGGCCTACAGTCATAACTCGCCGTTTGTTGCCAAATTATTGTTTCTGGTAATAGCAATTTTTGTGCAGGGCTTGTTACACCACCGTCTGGCACAGCATCAGCTCAAAACGGGTTTGAACAAAACTCTGGCGCTGTTGTCCGTGTTGTTCTGGGTGCTGGCAGCCGCTGCTGGCAGAGCCATTGATTTTGTATAAAACCTGCTGTTCCCCGCGTTGTTATTTCTTTCTTCGAATAAGCATTCCGTTTTTTCTTGGTTCGGCTGTTCTGGTGTTACTGCCAGAATAGCTGCCAATTTCGTCAGTTCAGTTGCAGGAGTTTTCCGAATGTCTGTTTTTAAGGTTGTCAAAAAGCTGGCCACTGTGGCCGTGTCTGCATCCCTTTTATGGTCCGCTGTTGCCGTTGAGGCCCAGACCAGAACATTGCTCAACGTGTCGTACGACCCGACTCGTGAGCTGTATCGGGAATACAACGAAGCCTTTGCGCGCCACTGGCGCGAACAAACGGGTGAGACAGTACGTTTTAACATGTCTCATGGTGGTTCAGGCAGTCAGGCGCGTTCAGTGATTGATGGTCTGGCAGCGGATGTGGTCACACTGGCGCTGGCTTATGACATTGACGCGGTTGCCGAACTGTCAGGCAAATTGCCCGCCGACTGGCAGCAGCAATTGCCAAACAACAGTGCGCCTTATACATCTACTATTGTGTTTTTGGTACGCAAGGGTAATCCCAAAGCGATCCAGGACTGGGACGATCTGATCAAACCCGGTGTAGGCGTTATTACGCCAAATCCCAAGACCTCAGGTGGCGCACGCTGGAACTATCTTGCTGCTTGGGCCTATGCACTTGCTCAACCAGAAGGTAGCGCCGACAGCGCGGAAGCTTTTGTTAAGGCGCTTTACCAGAACGTGCTGGTTCTGGATTCAGGTGCACGTGGCGCTACTACAACCTTTGTACAACGCGGAATTGGTGATGTGCTGCTGTCCTGGGAAAACGAAGCGTTCCTGGCGTTAAATGAACTGGGGCCCGACAACTTCGAAATTATTGTGCCATCCATTTCCATTCTGGCTGAGCCGCCCGTTGCAGTAGTGGGTGAGAACGCCAAACGCAACGGAAATGAAGCCCTTGCCAAAGCGTATCTGGATTATCTGTACTCAGCGGAAGGTCAGGCCATCGCAGCAAAAAACTACTACCGTCCTCGTGACGCGCAGCACGCTGCAGCTGAAGACATTGCCCGTTTTCCGCAAGTGGAACTGGTCACCATCGATCAGGTGTTTGGTGGCTGGCAGAAAGCACAGCACGAACACTTCAGTGATGGAGGCATCTTTGATCGCCTCTACAGCACGCGTCGATGATCAGAATGGGCACAAACACAACGGATCATCAGGTTCTGATTGTGCCGGGTTACCGCGGCAGCGGTGAAGCACACTGGCAGACCTGGCTGGAGAGCAGTCTGCCAAATGCGTCGCGTGTGCAGCGTATAGACTGGGGACAACCGGTGCTGTCGGTGTGGGCAGGCGAAGTCAGACGCCAGATTCAGCAGGCTCGCAAGCCAATCTGGATACTTGCGCATAGCTTCGGTTGCCTCGCCACGGCAGTGGCTGTCAGCGACCGCCCGCAGAAAGTGTTGGGTGTGGTGCTGGTGGCCCCAGCGGATCCGCGCCGCTTTCACCTGCTAGGCTGCTACGGTGACCAGCCGGCGAACATCAATCACAGCAATGATCTGATTCCAGTAACTCGGGTGTTGCCGCTACGTCCCCTGGACGTGGAGGGAGTTGTGATCAGTAGTGAAAATGATCCTTGGCTGAGTTCTGAGGCGGCGGTCGAGCTGGCCTCGAGTTGGGGATTAAAGCTGCATTCAGTAGGGCGCGCTGGACATATCAACGTTGAGTCTGGTTATGGCCCCTGGCCGTGGTTGCTCGATGAGTTGCAGCGCCTGCATCAGCAGCGGCTGACGGCCTATGACGAGGTTGTTATGGATGCACGTCTGCCGCGTGGACGCGGCAGCGTATTGGCCCATATTCGTCAGCTGACTCGTCAACAGATGGATCGGCACATATTCTGATTTTTCATAAGCAACGCTATTTTTATTATTTTGCAGCCGGATGGCCGGGCGCTAGACTGCGCGCCATTAGCTGGTACAGGGAGAGAACAGGACATGCGCACATCGCGCTCTTTCAGTGTTTTACCGGGGTTTGGCCTCAGTCTGGGATATACCCTCGTGTATTTGTCCCTGATAGTCCTGTTGCCGATGTCAGTCATTTTTATCTCTGCCAGCAAGTTGGGCTGGAGCGGGTTTTGGGATGTGGTGACCGATCCCCGCGTAGTGGCGTCCTATAAATTGTCATTTGGCACCTCTTTGGTCGCTGCGTTGATAAACGCCGTTTTTGGACTGGCACTGGCCTGGTCGCTGGTGCGGTATACCTTCCCTGGCAAACGCATTGTTGACGCACTGGTCGATCTGCCGTTTGCACTGCCAACAGCAGTAGCAGGCATTGCGTTGACTGCACTGTACGCGCGTAACGGATGGATAGGACAGTTTGTAGAAGGGGAGCTCGGTATTAAAGTCGCCTACTCCCCCCTGGGTATTCTGGTCGCTCTGGTTTTTATTGGTGTGCCCTTTGTGGTGCGTACCGTACAACCGGTTCTGGAAGATATGGAAACAGAACTGGAAGAAGCCGCCGCAAGTCTGGGGGCACGTCGCTGGCAGACATTCCGACATGTGGTATTGCCGGTAGTGCTGCCCGCGTTGTTGACTGGTTTTGCCCTGGCTTTTGCGCGTGCTGTAGGCGAGTACGGTTCGGTTATTTTTATTGCCGGCAACATGCCTATGGTGTCGGAAATTACGCCGTTGATCATTATCACCAAACTTGAGCAGTTTGATTATGTCGGTGCTACGGCGGTTGCTGCCGTGATGCTGGTGGTTTCGTTTCTGATGCTGCTGGCAATCAACGCACTGCAAGCGTGGACCGCACGTCGCACAGGGAGGTCGCTGTAATGGCTACAAGTAAAGCAGGACACCAGACCCGTTTTGAGCGCCAGGTTGCCACTCGTGAATCAAATTGGGTGAAGTGGAGCATCATCGGCGTAGCGCTGACATTTTTTGTACTGTTCCTGATCATGCCGCTGGCAACCGTTTTTTTTGAAGCGTTGCGACGAGGCCTCGGGGTGTACTTTGAATCCATTGTTGAACCCGATGCATTGGCCGCAATTCGACTGACGGTGATAACTGCGCTGATTTCAGTGCCATTAAATCTGGTGTTTGGTGTAGCGGCAGCGTGGAGCATCAGCAAGTTCGATTTTCCGGGCAAGCAGATACTGGTGACCTTTATTGATTTGCCATTCTCGGTTTCACCGGTCGTGGTAGGTCTGATGTACATGATGCTGCTCGGTGCCAATAGTTGGTTGGGTGGGTGGTTGATCGAGCATGGTTTTACCATCATTTTTGCAGTGCCTGGCATTGTGCTCGCCACCATTTTTGTGACTTTTCCATTTGTAGCACGTGAGCTGATCCCGTTGATGCAAGCGCAGGGACGAGAGGAAGAAGAAGCGGCGGTAGTGCTGGGTGCCAGTGGTTGGCAAGTGTTCTGGCATGTCACCTTGCCCAATATCAAATGGGCACTGCTGTACGGCGTGATCCTCAGTAACGCGCGTGCGATGGGTGAATTTGGAGCGGTCTCGGTGGTCTCCGGGAAAATCCGCGGAATGACCAATACCATGCCTTTGCATGTCGAGATTTTGTATAACGAATACATGTTTGCAGCGGCATTTGCTGTGGCCTCATTGCTGGCATTGCTGGCCCTGGTGACGCTGGTTTTAAAAACGTTGGTAGAAGGACGTGTTACGCAGACTGCGTCACATCGGGAGCAATAACATGGGCATTGAAGTTCGCAATATCCACAAACGCTTTGGCAACTTTGTTGCGCTGGATAATGTTTCACTGAATTTCCAGACCGGAAAGCTGGTGGCACTGCTGGGCCCATCAGGGTGCGGCAAAACTACCTTGCTGCGAATAATTGCCGGGCTTGAGCAACCCGATAGCGGGCGGGTCTTTCTGGAAGGAGATGATGCATCTGGCACCCATGTGCGTGAGCGCCAGGTGGGTTTTGTATTCCAGCATTACGCATTGTTCAAACACATGACGGTGTTTGATAACGTCGCTTTTGGTATGCGCATGAAACCCCGTGCTGAGCGCCCGTCGCCAGAGCAGATCAAGGACAAGGTGCATCAATTGCTGCATCTGGTTCAACTGGATTGGCTTGCTGACCGTTTCCCGGCGCAACTTTCCGGTGGTCAGCGTCAGCGCATTGCGCTGGCACGTGCGCTGGCGGTGGAGCCGCGTGTATTGCTGCTGGACGAGCCGTTTGGCGCACTGGATGCAAAGGTACGCAAAGAACTACGCCGCTGGTTGCGAAAATTGCATGATGAGCTGCATATTACCTCTGTTTTTGTTACCCATGATCAGGAAGAAGCGCTGGAAGTAGCTGATGAGGTGGTGCTGATGAATCATGGTCATGTAGAGCAGGTAGGAACACCCGACGCGGTATACAGCAAACCGGCCTCGCCGTTTGTTTACAGCTTCCTTGGTTCGGTAAACCGCTTTGACGGTGTAGTGCAGGATGGGCAGCTGCTGATAGCAGGAGGCCAGCAAATTCCATTGCCTGATCCGTCGTTTATATCGGGTCAGACGGTGCAGTCATTTGTACGTCCTCATGATCTGGATATTTTGACTGATCCAGCCCGCCCAGGAGGTATTGCTGCAAAGGTTGTCCGTATTCTGTCGTTTGGTGTTACCGTCAGACTGGAGCTGGATGGTCTGGGTGAACTTGCATCCCAGCACTATGAGGTAGAGCTGACGCCTGGCCAGATGCAGGCATTGGGAGTATATGAGGGGCAGCAGGTACGATTGCTGCCACGCCAATCCAAAACGTTTGCTGCCACTGCAGCACCAGGGCAGGCCGCCTAAGCCGGCAGAGTAGGGAATATGAATTTTCAACAGTTGAGAATTGTACGCGAGACGGTGCGGCGTAACTTCAACCTCACTGAAGTCGCTGCGGCGTTGTACACCTCACAATCCGGTGTTTCAAAACATATCAAGGAACTTGAGTCGGAGCTGGGAGTAGAGCTGTTTTATCGCAAAGGCAAACGACTGCTGGGGCTGACAGAGCCAGGCAAAGAAATGCTGCGTTTTGTTGAGCGTATGTTGCTGGATGCTGGCAATATCAAAAATATTGCCGAGCATTATGTACAACAGGACCAGGGGCAGTTAACAGTGGCCACGACTCACACCCAGGCTCGTTACCGCCTGCCGGAAGTGGTGCTGGCTTTTAAAAAACTGTACCCGCGTGTACACCTGAAACTGCATCAGGGCAGTCCTCTGGAAATCAGCCGCATGTTGCTCGAGGGCGATGCCGATATTGGTGTAGCAACCGAAGCCTTGGGCAAAGTGCCCGAGCTGGCTTCATTTAGTTATTACTCCTGGCACCATAATATTATTGTGCCTGAAGGACACCCGCTGGCCGCAGAAAAAAATCTGAGCCTGGCCCGTCTTGCTGAATTTCCAATTGTGACCTATCACGAAGGATTCACCGGTCGGGCGGTGATAGAAGACAGTTTTAAACGCGCCAATGTAACACCTGATATCGTGCTGAGTGCTTTGGATGCGGACGTTATCAAGTCTTACGTGCGTCTTGGCATGGGGGTAGGTATTGTAGCGTCAATGGCTATAGAACCGGACGGTGAAAAGGGTCTGGTTACACTGGATGGCTCAGCACTGTTTGCGCAGAACACAACACGTATAGCTGTCCGCAAGGGAAATTTGCTGCGCCGTTATGCCTATCACTTCATGGAATTGTGTGTGCCGGAACTGACCGAGCAGCGCATACTGTCCAGTATTGACGTTGAAGTCTGAAAAAATCTTTTGTATTAATTGCTGTTGTTATACGGATGCCGACAGCAATTGATACAAAGGCGCCAGTACGCTGCAGTTGCGGCCTGCTTTTTTTGCTGCGTACAGGGCCGAGTCACAATGGTTAAGCCAGTCCTGATAGCTGGGCATCAATGTGCTGAATTCGCTGACGCCCATGCTGACAGTCACATGCAGTGTTGTTTCATCCAATTCTATTTGCAGCCGTGCAATTTGTTGGCGCAGGCGTTCGGCCATGACCAGCGCCTGCTGGCCATCGGTCTCCGGTAAAATCAGCGCAAATTCCTCACCGCCATAACGCCCGGCAATGTCTGTATTACGTTGAGCGCTGCGGATCTGCGCGGCTACTGCACGCAGCACATTATCGCCGACACCATGACCGTAGGTGTCGTTAAGCTTTTTGAAATGGTCGATATCAAACAGCAGCAGTGAGGACACGCGCCCGCTGCGCCGGCAGCGCTGGAACTCGTGCATCAGATTTTCTTCCCAGAAACCACGATTATTGATCTCGGTGAGGCGGTCTGTTCGACTCAGTTGTTTCAGTGACTGATTGGCTGCTTCCAATGCAATCTTGCGCGTCGCCACATCGGTCACGTCAAAAATCTGCATACAAACTTGTGCAACCTGACCGTCAGTGCCCATCAGCGGAAGCAGGGTGATGTTTTGATACATCATCGGCGAATGTCCGGTCAGGGGCCGTGTGCTACTGAAATTAAAAATTCTGGGGTGTTCTTCCCAGGTGCAAAAACTGCGGCTTTGTAACCTGAAGACTGAATCAATTTTGCGTCGCAACCAGGTTGCCGGCAGTTCAGGAAATAGCTCGAACAAGTTGTGGTCGCGGGCATCGCTGTTCTTGATACCGCTGTGATTTTCCATAAAACCATTCCACAGCGTAATGCGGTAATTGCGATCCAGCATGATCAGGCCGTTGTCCAGTGTCTGAAGCAGCTGCGCCAGCAGATGTAATTGTTCAACAGCTTTAGGTGTAAAGTTTGTCATCAGTTGTGCCTTTCGTCATCTGAGATCAGCAGCTCTACACGATGCTGCAGCGTGCTGACTGATTCCGCTGTAAACAGCAGCAACAGCAGGCAGTCCAGATCAGGATCACCGAGATGGTAGGTAATTGTTATTGCCAGCACAGGGTTGTTGTGAGCGTTGGTATCCAGCAAGGTTTCCAGGTGTTCGCCTTGGCCAAGCAGGGCCGGATAACTGTGGTTGAACTCAAGATCCAGTTGCTGGCTGATACCTTTAAGACAGGCGCCCACCAATAATTCTGACAGATCACTGAGCAGTCCCGGCACCGATCGCATCTGATCGAGTGGTTTTTTTTCACTGCGATCCAAAAGGCGCATCAGACCATCCATTTGCTGGTTGCGTAACAACAAAATACCTTCACCTGCCACGCCATTACCACGGAAACCATGTGAGATGCCGCTGAACCCATGCGATGGATCTTCGTTGTCATCCCAGGGTTTTGCTGGATGAGATACATAAAACGGCAGTTTGGAGGGCAGTTCTTGGTAGTTACAAAAAAATACCCGTGGCACCGGCAAGCGCACAAAGCTGTTGAGCAATTCGCCGAGATGACTGCCAGCCTGGCCCATCGCAACATTCACCACTTCCGCCAGTGCTTCATGGAAGGCGGGTGTGGGCAGGGCATCCGCTGCCCCGCGTTCTGATTGACTGGTTTTGTTGGCGGCCAGCTCCAGTAATCCATATTGCTGCAGGATGTGCTGGATCTGGGAGGCTGTGACCGGTTTTTTGATAAAGGCCAGTGCGCCTTTGGCCATCACACGTTGATGGGCCTCGGCCTGAATATCACCGGATACAACCAATACCATAGTGGGCAGGTCCTCGCTGCGAATTGCATCCAGGACTTCGTAGCCGTTCATGACTGGCATATTCAGATCCAGAAACAGCAACTCCGATTTGCCGGCTTTAATTGCTTCGAGGGCTTCGCTGCCGTTGGTGGCGAAGCTCAGCTCCATGTCCCAATCTGAGGGAAGCGCTCGCGCCATCTGACGTCGCGCCAGTGCCGAGTCGTCACATATCAAAACCTTCAAAGTCATAGCGGTAGAGCTCCGTTCCGGGGCTGGCAGCGTCACACGTGTGCGTCCAGTCACACGGTCAACAATAACAGCTGGAATGTAACATATTGTGACAAATAAATATCAGACAAAATAAAAAGGCAAAAGTATACTCCGGCGCCATACCCGCAGACAGTTCACTATAAAAACGAAGGAGCGCAGCCCCATGAAGCTGATCAACAGTAGTCGCTTGAGAGCTATTCAAGCCCGTTGAGGCGGTGCTTTTTGCAGACTGAGTTCTGATTCAGTTTCATATCTTCCGCCTCACCTCCGATTCAAATTCAATTTGAGTGTTTTATAACTCTGGTTTGCAGCGTGCACACCGGAAGTGAGGTCTGTTCTTATGTTGTCCCGTATCAAGGCTGGATGGAGCCTGTTTAAGCAAGCGCTGGCAGGAAGTGCCACCATCAATTACACCGAAGGCTCCATTGCCCGTGCCAGTTTTTTGTTGGCCGTACCCATGATTCTGGAAATGGCGATGGAATCGGTTTTTGCCATTGTTGATATCTTTTTTGTTGCCGGACTTGGTGCTGAAGCGGTTGCTGCAGTTGGATTGACGGAAGCAATCATTTCGCTGCTGTACGCAGTGGCCATTGGTTTCAGTATGGCCGCTACGGCGATGGTGGCGCGTCGTATTGGCGAGCAGAACCCCGAAGCGGCAGCCGTTGTTGCCGGTCAGGCAATCTGGGTAGGTGCATTTATTTCGGTGTTGGTGGGTACACTCGGGTACTGGTTTTATGCCGATATCCTGCGCATGATGGGAGCCGATGAGTCACTGATCAGCACCAGTTCCAGTTATACGCAGATCATGCTCAGTGGTTCATTTACCATTGTGTTTCTGTTCCTGAACAATGCCGTGTTCCGCGGCGCGGGTGATGCCAGTATTGCGATGCGAGCACTGGTGCTCGCTAACTGCATCAACATTGTGTTGGATCCTTTGCTGATTTACGGACTTGGACCCATTCATGGTATGGGCGTGGCAGGTGCTGCGCTGGCAACCAATATTGGACGTGGCATCGGCATTTTGTACCAGCTCTATTACCTGTGCAGTCGCGGCAATCGTCTGCAGATCATGTGGCGCCACCTGGTCGTAAAAATGGACCTGGTCCTGCAACTCTGCCGCATCTCTGTGGGCGGCATCTCCCAGTATCTGATAGCAACAGCGAGCTGGGTATTTATGATGCGTCTGGTCGCCCAGCACGGTAACGATGCAGTCGCCGGATATACCATTGCGATACGCGTGGTGATGTTTGTATTGCTGCCATCGTGGGGACTGACCAATGCGGTGGCAACACTGGTTGGGCAGAACCTGGGTGCGGGACGCGCCGATCGCGCGGAGCAAACTGTTTGGCATATCGCGCGATACAACATGGTGTATCTGGTTGGCGTGGCCCTGATACTGATCCTGTTCCCGGCCTGGATCATGAGTTTTTTCAGCACCCAGGCAGACGTGGTGCAGAACGGGATGCAGAGCCTGCGTATTTTAAGTTATGGCTTTGCTTTTCTGGCTTTGGGCTCCGTAGTCATCCAGGCCTTTAATGGTGCAGGCGATACCATGACCCCCACCTGGATTAACGGCTTCTGTTTCTGGGTGCTGCAAATTCCTCTGGCGTGGACACTGACGACAACGGTGGGAATGGGACCTGAAGGTGTATACTGGTCCGTGTTTATAGCCGACATGACCATGAGTCTGATAGGCACCTGGTTATTTTTGCGAGGTGGCTGGAAAAGCCGATCCGTCTGAGTTCAGGAAGTACCGATTATGCAAAGCAGTCAACACCATATCATCTCCCGTGTAGCCGGCTGGTTAAACGAAGGCAAGGCGGTGTGGTTATGTACCATTCTGAAAACCTGGGGCTCCTCACCGCGTCCTGTCGGAGCGATGATGGCTTGTACACTGGATGGCGAAATGGTGGGTTCTATCTCCGGTGGCTGTATCGAGGAAGATTTCCTCAAACAGTTGCGTGAGGGTGAACTCAAGGCACGTTATCTGCGTGAGCAGAAGCCGTTTATGGTGCACTACGGTGTTTCCGCCGAAGAACAGGCGCGACTGCGGCTGCCCTGTGGTGGGCAGCTGCATGTGTTATTGGAGTTTTTGCAGCCCGTACCTCATAACCAGGCGGTGTTTTCGCAGATTGATCACGCTCTGAACAGTCATCAATGTATCAGCCGCCAGGTCGATTTGCGCACAGGTCATGTAGAACCCGTAGATGAAACGCCGGCTTCAGACGACGCAGTGACCATGACGGACAGTGTCATGCTGCACAGTCTCAGTCCGCGTTACCGCCTGCTTCTGCTGGGTGCGGGTGACGTGGCACGGTATGTAGCTGAACTGGCGCTGAGTATGGATTATGACGTTACGCTGTGTGATCCGCGGCCAGCGTATCTGGACAACTGGTTTGTGCCAGGCGTGCAGGTAACCCCGGATTTACCCGATGATGTGGTGCGTGACCAGTTCAGCAACCCATATAGCGGTATTATTGCATTGGCCCATGATCCCAGAGTGGATGACATGGCGCTGATGGAAGCATTAAAAACCAGTGCCTTTTATATTGGGGCCATGGGTTCGGAACGCACATCTGCCAACCGCCGTGAGCGACTGCCAGAACTGGGCTTGTCTGAAGCGGAAATTGCGCGTCTGCATGCGCCAATAGGATTTTCAATTGGCAGCAAAACACCACTGGAAATTGCCATTGCCATCATGGCGGAAGTGACCGCAGTGCGACACGGCGCTTTGTAATAAAGCCCAGCAATAAGGCCCAGGTTACGCAATAAAAAGGCCCGATACTATGCAGTGTCGGGCCTTTTTTATTGCGGCAATTAGCGCCGCGTATTCTTAGTTGTTGTGCAGGTCGCCGTAATCTTCGTCGTAGTCAGCCATTGCTGCAGCAATGACTTCTTTGGCGCGCTCAAAACCGTAGGCTTCGCCGATAGAGACCTTATTGGCTTTGCCCGGAACCATTTTGTAGGTCTGGAAATAATGGGAGATGCGGTGAACCAGTGTCGGCGGCAGCTCTGAAATGTCGTTCAGATGACCATAAGCCGGATCGTCTTTGATCACCGCGATAATTTTGTCGTCCGCTTCACCGCCGTCATTCATTGGCAAGCCGCCCAGAACTTTGGCTTTGATGATGATTTCGGAGCGGTCGATAGCACGCTCGCTGATCACACAGATATCCAGAGGATCGCCATCGCCACATTCAGCGCCGGGCATCAGATCACGTACACGGTTGCCGCAGTAAGTGCGCGGAATAAAACCGTACAGCGTAGGCTGTTGTGCTGAAGTGGGCTGGGGACGATCAATAAACAGGTATCCGCTGTCTTTGTCGATTTCGTATTTCATCTGATCGAAGGGTGTGATCTCAATATAGGCGTTCACCACACGTGGGACGTCAGGGCCGGCTGAAATGCCGTGCCAGGGATGAGGACGAAAGCGCGAAAATGTAGCTGATTTGCTCATGACAAGTCAGATTCCTGTGGCTGTTGATAAATTCGGTTAGGAAGGCAGTGTGCCCTGCGAAAAGCGGCGCATTATAACAACTGCCTTTGGGCATGCACAGGCAAAATGCCTGGGATCAGTTGATGGGCCAGTCGCAGCAGCAGATCATCGCGCCCCCACGCTGAGGAAGCCATAACTCCGATGGGCAAACCATCCGTATTTTCAAACAGGGGCAGGTTGATTGAGGGTTGCCCGGTGGCATTGTATAAGCCGGTAAACGGGCTGTAACCACCGTAACGGCGTGCATATTCGCCGATGTCATCGCTGTCCATATCCAGCCAGCCGAGCTTGCAAGGCGGCAGGCTTAATACTGGTGACAGCACCAGATCGTAACGCTGGAAGAAGGCTTCCATCTGCCGCTCTATCTCTTTCAGGGTATCCATGGCTTGCAGAAAACTGGCTGCACTGGTGGTAAATCCACGCGCGCAGATACGCCGACTCGACTCAGACAAACCTGCATTATCCAGATCCTCAATACCGGCAAACTCCATCGCGCGGCTGACAATCTGTGCGCTATGAACATTGATAATAGTCGCCATGGCTGCACTCATCCGGGCATAGTCCACCGGGGGTATAGCCTCCTCAATAGAGTGGCCATGATCCTCACAACGTTTTGCAGCATGGTTTAATGCAGACACACAATCTTCATGAATAAAACCCTTGGCAGGGTGATGATTATGCAGCGCTATGCGCAGTTTTCCGGGGCTGTTTGAATAGTCTGTAAAAAAGCTGGAGGGCGGGGGCGGCAAAGCAAACAGATCGGCTTTGTGCAGTTTTAATATGTCCAGAAATGCTGCACAGTCGCGAACCGAGCGCGTCAGCACATTGCCAACACTGAGGCCACTCCAGGCTGAAGCAAAGTCTGCATCTACCACAGTCAGACCTCGACTGGGTTTTAGTCCGATCAGCCCGCAGCAGGCAGCCGGAATGCGTATAGAACCACCCCCATCACTGCCATCTGCGGCCGGTACTATGCCAGCGGCCACCGCTGCTGCCGCACCTCCGCTGGATCCTCCGGCGCTGTAGCCAGGTTTGCGGGGGTTATCACAGGGGCCAAAAATGGAATGTTCTGTGGTAATTGTCATGCACAGTTCCGGGGTGTTGGTGCTGCCAAATAACACCAGACCGGCATCGCGGTAACGCTTGACGATGGCACTGTCGCGCGCTGCACGCTGGGTGGCCAGCATTTTTAAACCCCGCGTGTGCGGCCAGCCTTGTACGGCGTTGACCTCCTTGATCAGAAAGGGCACTCCCGCCACTTTGTTATCCATCGCCCGGTTTTGATCAAGCTGCGCTGCCGCCGCCCGTGCTTCGTCCTCATTCTGGAAAACAATGGCGTTCAAGGCTGGATTCAGGCAGGCGGCCTGTTCAAGTGCACATGCCAACAATTCAGTGGCGCTGACCTTGCGTTGCTGATAGAGCGAGGATAATCCAACGGCATCAAGTCGAGCATATTCACTTGCACTGAGCATTTTTTACTCCCTGGTTGCAAAGTGTTTTCACATTCTTGAACAATCAGCTTTCAAGCCCTTTCATCTACCTCAGGAGTTTTACCATGCAATTACAGGGAAAAACAGCATTTGTCAGCGGAGCTGCTTCTGGTCTTGGTCTGGCAGCCGCCAAACGTCTTCATGCTGAAGGGGTGAAGCTGATGATGTTTGATCTGAATGCAGAGAAGTTGGCCGAACAGGCGGCGCTGATCGGCGCGGAGGTGATATGGGCTGCAGGCGATATCAGTGACGAAAGCCAGGTGCAGGCAGCCATAGATCAAACCCTGTCCAGATTCGGGGCGCTGCATTTTAATGTCAACAGCGCGGGCATTGTGGCTGCGGCCAAAACAGTGGGCAAGGATGGGCCGATGGCGTTGGCGCAATTTGCACGGGTTATACAGGTAAATCTGCTGGGTACCTTTAATGTATTGCGCCTGTGTGCTGCCGCCATGGTCAAAAATTCTCCGCAAAACGAAGACAATGAACGCGGCGTGATTATCAATGTGGCCTCGGTGGCTGCCTGGGATGGTCAGATGGGACAGGCAGCCTATAGTGCATCCAAAGGCGGTATTGCTGCGATGACATTGCCGATTGCCAGAGACCTGGCCCGTGATGGTGTTCGAGTCATGACCATAGCGCCGGGTGTCTTTGAAACGCCATTGTTGATGGCTTCACCTGATGCTGTCAGAGAGTCATTGGTAGAGATGGTGCAGTTTCCAAAACGCTTGGGGTATCCGCACGAATTTGCAGATATGGTGGTCAATATTATCCGTTGTAACTACCTGAACGGAGAAACCATTCGCCTGGATGCGGGGATACGTATGGCGGCGCGCTAAACCTGGTCTTTGGGACTCAGACTCAAACCTTCAAAATCATTGTCAGAATCTGCAGCAGCGCCGCTTTGCAGTTGAATGCGAAGGCGTAGGTTGTTTTTGGAATCGGCATTTTTTAATGCTTCTTCTTCACTGATGCGGCCATTTTTGTAGAGTTCAAACAGCGCAGAGTCAAAGGTGATCATGCCTTGTTCCTCTGATTTTTCCATCGTCTGTTTGATTTCGTCGACTTTACCTTGTTTGATCAGATCGGCAATACGTGGTGTGCCCAGCAATATTTCGAAGGCTGCCACACGTTTGCCATCTATTGAACGAATCAGGCGCTGGGAAATCAGTCCGCGCAGGTTTAGTGAAAGATCCAGAAACAGCTGTTTATGCCGCTCTTCCGGAAAAAAATTGATGATGCGGTCCAGCGCCTGGTTTGCGTTGTTGGCATGCAGGGTCGACAGACACAGGTGGCCGGTTTCGGCAAAAGCCAGTGCATGCTCCATGGTTTCACGGCTGCGGATTTCGCCAATAAGAATGACGTCTGGCGCTTGTCGCAACGTGTTCTTTAATGCGGATTCATAAGAGGCCGTATCCACACCAACCTCGCGCTGACTGACCAGCGATTTTTTGTGTGGATGAAGAAATTCGATAGGATCTTCTACCGTAATAATATGTCCACCGCTGTTCTGGTTGCGGTAATCAATCAGTGCTGCCAGCGATGTCGATTTGCCTGAGCCTGTGCCCCCTACAAATAACAGCAGTCCGCGTTTCTCCATCACCAGAGATTTGAGCATCTCGGGCAACCCCAGACTTTCAGGTGAGGGGATAGTGGTTTTGATATGGCGAATCACCATACCGATATCACCACGTTGGCGAAATACGTTTACGCGGAAACGGCCAATGTCAGGATGACTGAGCGCGATGTTCAGCTCCTGATTGCGCATAAATTCTTCGCGCTGCTCGGCGGAGCTGGCTTCTTCAAGCAGTTTGCTCATGGTCTCTGCCGTCAAGGTTGCTGCATCCAGCGCTTGCAATTGCCCAAAACGTTTGATGCTGGGGGGAGCGCCCACAGTCAGAAACAGGTCGGAGGCTTCCAGCGCAATCGTTGATTTCAGCAAATCATGCAGAGACATAAATGTAATCCCGTCAGAAACGACGCTCGGTGTACCAGTTAACTTCGCGTGAGTACTTGTCGACCTGCGACCACACATCCAGTGTCAGCGCAAACAGAGCCATACGTACCAGTACACCGTTATCGGTCTGACGGAATATCGCCAGGCTGGGATGCTGGTTCAGGTCATTGTCCAGTTCATTGGCATCCGCACGTGAATCCCGCGGCAGTGGATGCATGATCACCGTATTCGGACGGCAATAACGTGTATAAATTTCCTGATTCAAGCGGAAGCGGCCACGGTAGATATCGGCTTCTACCTGACTGCTGAAGCGTTCTTCCTGAATACGGGTCAGGTAGACAATATCGTTGCCTTCCAGTCCGTGCTCCATATCTTCAGTTTCAACAACCTCATGTCCGCGGGCGCGCAGCTCCTCAACAATGTCTTCAGGCATACGCAGTTCTTTGGGGGAAATCAGCGTAAAGCGGATTTTGTTGTAGAGGCTGACCAGTTGTGACAGTGAGTGTACGGTGCGGCCATGTTTGAGGTCACCAATCATGGCGATGTGCATATCATCAACACCCTGGTCACGCGACTTGAGTTCTTTTTTGATGGTGTACAGATCAAGCAGCGCCTGGCTCGGGTGTTCGTTCGGGCCATCACCCGCGTTGATAACCGGTACCCGACTGGCGCGTGCAAACTCTTCCACAGAACCGGCTTGCGGATGGCGCATAACAATAACGTCGCTGTAGCCGCTCATCACCCGACCGGTGTCATAGAGAGATTCACCTTTGGTCAGGGAGCTGGCTTTGATGCCGGTAGTTTCACGAACTTCACCGCCGAGCAGGTTAAACGCACAACCAAAACTGACACGGGTACGGGTGCTGGGCTCAAAAAACATATTGCCGAGAATGGCGCCGTCCAGCACCTTGGTGACACGTTCCCGGTGAGCATAAGGCCTCATGCTGTCGGCAACCTCAAATATACGTTCAACGTCGGGGCGTTCAAACTGATTGACACTGAGTATATGAGATCCGGGGAAATGCATAAGAGGAGGCATCCTTTAACAGGGCAGTTAATCAATGGCTGCAAATGGTACTACAGATCAACGGCCTTCCTGAATAGAGCGCCGGATATGTTATTGATGATTCTGCTATAGTCGCGGCAGCATCAGTTGCGGATATTGATTAATGACAAAAACTATTTATTGGCATGATTACGAAGCCTGGGGCGCCGATCCGCGCCAGGACAGGGCCTCGCAGTTTGCCGGTATCAGAACAAATCTGGAGCTGGAAGAGGTGGGCGAGCCTTTGATGATGTACTGCCAGCCCTCGCCCGATCGCTTGCCGCATCCCAAAGCCTGTTTGATTACAGGTATCTCTCCGCAGAAAGCCAAGGCTCAGGGTTTGCCCGAGGCCGAGTTTGTTCGCCGTATCCATCAACAGTTTGCTGAACCTGGCACTTGTGTGGCTGGATACAACAACATCCGCTTTGATGATGAACTCAGTCGTCAGCTGTTTTACCGCAATTTTTATGATCCCTACGAGCGCGAATGGAAAAATGGCAACAGTCGCTGGGACATCATCGATATGTTGCGCCTGTGCCAGGCCGTGCGTCCTGACGGCATACAGTGGGTCAGACAGGACGATGGTTCGCCGGTATTTAAACTGGAGCTGCTGACACAGGCCAACGGCTTGCTTCACGATGCAGCGCACGATGCGCTGTCTGATGTGCGCGCAACCATTGCGATGGCGCGCAAGGTTAAACAAGCCCAGCCACGCCTCTATGATTATGTGTTTGAACTGCGCAATAAACAGCGCGTTCAGGCGCTGATTGACTGGGATAAACAAAAGCCGTTCTGGCATGTGTCCGCCATGTATTCCAGCAGCTGTTCCTGCATTGCCCCGGTGATGCCGCTGGCGGCGCATCCGCATGAGAACAATGGTGTGCTGCTGTATGACCTGACTGTGGATCCATCACCGTGGTTGACGATGGATGTTGAGCGGCTGTCGTATTATCTGTTCACCGCCCGCAAGGACCTGGAGGAGGGTGAACAGCGGTTGCCGGTGATGTTGATGCACAGCAATCGGTGCCCGGTGATTGCGCCGTTTTCAATTGTGAATGACGCTCCGGCGTTGGCGGCCATTGATCAGCAGCAGCTGCGTCGACATTGGCAGCTGCTGCGCGAGAACCCCGATTTTGTCCGATCAGTGGTAATGGCTTTTGCACAACGGCCAAAACTGCAGAACACCAGCGCTGACCCGGATCTGCAGCTGTACAGCGGCGGCTTTTTTGCAGACGCGGACAAACGTCTGATGGTCGCTCTACGCAAAATGTCAGCCACTGAACTGGCAACACAGTCATCACGGCTGGAAGCAACGATGCAGGACCCACGTTTGCCGGAAATGCTGTTTCGTTATCGCGCGCGTAACTTCCCGCATTCGCTGACAGCGGCTGAACAGCAGCGCTGGAAACAGTTGTGTGGGCAGCGCTGGTTGCCGCGCACTGGGCAAGCTGCAGCGCAAATCACCCACTCTGCGCTGGATCTGTTGAGCTGCCGTGAGCAAATCAACCTGGAGCGCGCCGACCCTGCAAATGCCGGCAAAACAACCGTTCTGGATGAGCTTGAACAGTGGTTAAACGAGCTGGAACAGTGGGTTTGCCAAGCGGATTAAGCCCTCCGTTCAGCTCTGCAAGCATGTTTGCCTGAGGTTGTCAAAGCCGGTAGAATCGCGCGCTCCGTCACCTGGTGACAAGCCTTTAGCGATAGAAGTGAGTTTATGGATCCATTCAAGGATATCCGTCCTTACCATGATGATGAAGTCCGGCCAGTGCTGGATTCATTATTGGCGAACCCGGAATTTATCCGTGCGATTGCCAGTTTCAGTTATCCCAAGCTGTACAGCGTTGCACCTGGATTGCTGAACTGGTTTGCCCGTCGCAAGCTGACTGCGCAGTTAAAAAGTGTAAACAGCGTCAAATCCATGCAGGCCGTTATTGCGGTATACCTGGATCAGCTGATAGAGCGTACCACTTCCGGTTTGACCCACAGTGGCCTGGAAGGCTTGTCGCGTGACAAGTCGTATCTGTTTATCAGCAACCATCGCGACATCGCGATGGATCCGGCGTTTGTAAATTACATGCTGTACCACGCCGGTTTTGACACGCTGTTTATTGCCATCGGTGACAATCTTCTGAAACGGCCGTTTGTCACCGATCTGATGCGACTGAATCGCAGTTTTATCGTCAAACGCTCCCTGAAGGGACGTGAACTGCTGAAGTCTTCCAAACAGTTGTCGGAATATATTCACCACTGTATTTCCGAGCAGCGTAACGTGTGGATTGCCCAGCGCGAAGGCCGCGCCAAAGACGGTGTTGATCGCTCCGAAACGGCGCTGTTAAAAATGCTGGGAATGGCGCGCCGACCGCAAGGCCTGGCTGAGGCCTTAAAACCGCTGCATATTGTGCCGGTATCTATTTCCTACGAGTTTGATCCCTGTGATGGTCTTAAAGGCAGTGAGCTGTATCAGAAGGCAGCATTCGGCAGCTATCAGAAAGATGAACAAAGTGACATCAACAGCATTGTGACCGGCATGGTAGGTTTTAAAGGCCGTGTGCATGTTGCTTTTGGTGAGGAGCTGGTGCTGGACAACGATGATGATGAACACATCGCCGCACAGATAGACCAGCAGGTTATTCATAACTACCGTATGCAACAGACCAATCTGTTGGCGCTGATCAAATTGCGTCAGCTTGAGCCTGATTATGTGCCGGACCTTGATGCTGAAGGCGAACAGCTGTTGGCAGGATTTGTAGCGGATGCTGACGTTCAGACGCGCTTTGAAAACCGTCTGGCGGCGTTGGATCAGAACGTCAGACCCTATGTATTAAAAATGTATGCCAACCCTGTGATCAGTCGATATGCCAAGGCGGCAGGGGATCCGTTTGCGATTGCGGATTCAGAACAGGAACAAAAAACGCCGGCTGCATAAACCGGCGTTGTTTTTTGTACAGTTAGAATACTGCTAGAAAGAAATAGTACCGTCAGAGTTTGTGTTTCAGTGATTGCAGGCGCTGTTGTAAACGACTGCGCGCCACTTCCACCAACGGGCCAATAGCCAGTAATTCAAGTTCAATCGCCTGCAGGCGCAGGGCTTTTTCTTTGGCGTCGGGTTGCAGGCGCCCCAAGCCGCGCTGCAGCTGATTTAATTGCTGCTGCATACGGATAGCCTTGTCAGCTGCCGGGGTATCGGCACCCAGCATGATTTCCGCTTCCACACACAGTTCACGTGCACGCTGTTCCTGCTGTATTGCCAGAGCAGCCAGTGCTTTTGCATCCTTGGTTTGTTGTAGCTGTTTAAACCGTTTTTTCAGAATGCTGTCCAGCGTGCTGTCGCTGATTTTTTCAAGTTCCTGCCACTGTTGTTCCAGCGTTTCTGCGGACTCAGTCAGACCAGAACCATCCAGAATCTGCTGTTCCAGTGCGGCGCAAAAATCTGCACGTACCTGCACCTGCTGATGCAACTGCAGTGTCTTTTTATCCGGTGTTGCGCGCAGTCGTGATTCGTACTGACGTGACAGTTTGCTGAACTGCTCCTGCAGTGCCTTACGCTCAGCTTTAAGATCCGGAGTCAGCGCTTCGCGGAATTCTGCGCTGAGGCTGTTAAAACGGGCACGTGATTCGCTGAACGACTCATCGTCCAGTGAAAGCAGGGCGCTAAGGTTTTTCAGAATTTCGCGCGCTGCTGAGCTGACTTGTTTTGTCTGCTGCTTTTTCTCACGGCCGGCTTCATCACGACGTGCAAACAGAGCATCACAGGCTGCACGGAATTCCGACCACAATTTTTTGTCGTCTTTAAATGAACCCGGTCCCAGATCTTTCCATTGCTGCTGAAGATGTTTTGCTTGCTGGATGGCGGCTGCCAGATCTTCCTGCGACACCAGTGCTCTGGCTTGTTCAATCAGAGCCTGTTTGGCGCCATTATGACTTACCAGCAACTGTCGACGGTGTTGACGCAGCAGACCCAGAACTGCACTGAAGCGGCTTTGCAGAGCGTTGATTTTGTTTTGCGCAACGGGTGCATATTTTTTCCAGTCTTCACGCGCCTGGTTCTCCAGACGGGTCAGCTCATTCAGATTAACGCTGCTATTTTCTGTCAAGGTGGCGGCAAATGCTTCCAGCTGCTCGCAGATGTTGTTGCGGGCGATCAGGTTAGCGGACTGCTTGTCCTTGCGCTCCTTGAAATATTCTTTGCAGGGTTCAAAGGCAACACGGCCGAGTTCACTGAATTCAGTCCACAACGCGTCGTTGTCGTCAGAGTGACCCAGCGTTTTCCATTCATCCTGCAGTGCACGGATCAGTTTGGCTTTTTGTGCAGGAGCCGTAGTATCGGTGGTCAGGGCCTGCATTTTTTCGATCAGCTCTTTTTTCTTTTCAGAAGAGGCGAATTTTTTCCAGTCCAGCAGTTTGCTGAGCTCTTCTTTCAACGGAGTAATCAGCGCAAGTAGACGTGCCTGATCGGCCGCATTGATGCGCTTGAGTTGACTCTGACTGCGGTCGAGCTGGCTCTGTGCTTCGGTGACGCGGCCTTCGCCCATGGCGGTGGTAACAGCGGCGATCTGCTGCTCTATCTCCTGCACCAGCTTTTGTTGCCAGGTGTCATACTCAGCCAGGCGCGTTTCCAGTACAGCGCCCAGCTCAACCAGGTCCGCTGAATCTTCACCGGCAGCAGTCTGTTCGGACAGCAAACGTTGCAGCCGTTTCTGCAAAGCCAGCAGAGTGGGTTGGTCTTTATACGATGTGCCATGGATGGCATTCTGGAGACGAGCCTTTTCAGTCGGCTTTTCGCTCACCGGCTTGTCCGCCTGAGGCTCAGGCTGGAGCTCTTGCAGAGTCTGAGGTTGGTCAACCTCATTGTTCTGCTCGGTGGTGGCTGTATGGGTCTCGGGTGTTGTCGACGAAGTCATAAATCACGGCTCTCCCTGAATCGGCCCCGTATCATAGCAGACGAGTGCTATAATCACAGCAGACTCTTTAGCTACCTGCCCGCAACGACCAACTGGACGATCGCGGTCCAATTCAAGGTTGTATTCATGCTCTCGCAACAGGTCAAGGACGAAATTCAGACTGCCTATAAACAATTACTGGCCCGCAAATCTTTGCGTCCCAGGAGTGGGCAGCGTCTGATGATTGCCGAGATTGCCAAAGCACTCGGCGATATTCCGTTGGTGGATCCCGATGCCGAAGAGACTGCTGCGACTGAGGACGATCAGCAGCGGCGCCAGGCGCCCATTGTGGTTGTAGAGGCCGGTACGGGTACCGGAAAAACCCTGGCGTATGTGCTCGGAACGCTGCCTCTGGCGCGTCATCTGGGCAAAAAGGTGGTGCTGGCGACAGCGACTGTAGCACTTCAGGAACAGGTTACGCTGCGAGACTTGCCGGATATTCTCAGCCATAGCGGGCTGTCATTTACGTACACCCTGGCCAAAGGGCGAGGGCGTTATCTCTGTCTGTCACGACTTGATCAGTTGTTGCGCGGCAACGCCAGTGAAGAGGCGATGCTGGCATTATTTGGTGAGCTGCTGGGTGACAGCAATGCCGGCAACCAGGCCCTGTATGAAAATATGTTGGAGAAAATCGGCGCCGGCCAGTGGAAAGGTGACCGTGATGACTGGCCTGAAATTATCAGCGATCGTGACTGGGCGCCGGTCACCGTGGAGGCGGGACAGTGTGCAGGCCAGAAATGCAGTAATTACAGCCGCTGCTTTTTTTATCAGGCGCGTGAACAGGTGCAGAAGGTTGATTGTGTCATCGCCAACCACGATCTGGTGCTGGTGGATCTGGCTTTGGGCGGCGGCGTTATTCTGCCTGATCCTGCCGATACCATTTATATCTTTGACGAAGCCCATCATCTGCCGGACAAAACCAATCAGCACTTTTCTGCCAGCACGCGCCTGCGCAGTACCTTGAGCTGGATAGACAGTTCATTAAAAACCCTGGCGCGGCTGTCCGCAGATACCAAGCTGCCTGAGAACACGGTGATTGACCGTGAATGTGCTGAACTGGACCGCCTGTTAAAAGTGACAGCAGAGTCACTCGGCCATGCAGTGGCGCAATTTGAGGCGCTCTACAGCGCGCATATGTTGCAACAGGAACAGAGCTCCGGCCGCGCGGATGATGCTGGAACCCTGACCTTTGATCTGGGAGTTGTGCCGGAGTCTGTACGCGAGGAATCCCAGCAACTTGCATCCCAATTTACTGTGATTGTGCGCAGCTTGCGCGACGTTGCCAGCGCTTTGCGCCGCCAGATTGAAGAAGCGGATACGCTGGCGGCACGCCAGCAGTCTGAATTATGGTTTCCCCTGGTTGGCAGCATGGTGACACGTGCCGAAGCCAATGAAAAACTCTGGCAGGCGTTTGCCACCGTCGACAAACCCGGCAGTGCGCCTTCAGCCCGCTGGATCACTGCCGTTCATCTGGGTGGCAACGATGATGAAGGTGGATGGCAGCGCCGCAATCGCAATAACCCGAGTGAACCCGATGATCTGGTACTCAGCTGCAGCCCTGTGCTGGCAGCGCGTACGCTGGCTGATCACTTGTGGTGGCGTTGTGCCGGGGCAGTGTTAACCTCCGCCACATTGTCAGCGCTTGGAACCTTTGATGTGCTGGCGATGCGTGCCGGGCTGCCAGCGCACACGGGGTATCATCGCATCACCAGTCCGTTCGATTATGCCAACGCCGCACGTCTGATTATTCCGCGCCTGAACTGTGATCCCACTGATGCCCGCGCGCATACTGATGCCATTGTGCAGTTGTTGCCCAAGGTGCTGAAACGCGAAGAAGCATCGCTGATGCTGTTCAGTTCGCGTAAGCAGATGCTGGATGTACTGGAAGGGCTGGCAGCAGAGTGGCGCGAGCTGGTGTTATGTCAGGATGATTATCAGAAAGCGCAGCTGCTGAACCTGCACAGACAACGTGTGGATGCCGGTGAACCCAGCATCATTTTTGGCCTCGCCAGTTTTGCCGAGGGTGTCGATTTACCAGGCCGCTACTGCGAGCATGTGCTGATTGCAAAAATTCCGTTTGCGGTCCCCAACGATCCTATTGAAGCCACACTGGCGCAGTGGATAGAGCAGCAGGGCAGAAACCCGTTTATGACCTTGTCGGTGCCGGAAGCCTCGTTCCGACTGGTGCAGGCTACCGGGCGTCTGCTGCGCAGCGAAAACGATAGTGGCCGCATCACACTGTTTGATGAAAGACTGGTCAGCAAGTTTTATGGCAAGGCCATTCTGAAGTCACTGCCGCCGTTTTCCTGCGAGGTATTCCCGGATTATCTGTCCTTGTAATGCGCGGTAGCCGTTATCACGGTTTTGCGCGGGTATAGGGAATGCCGTTGCGTTTATCGATCAGATAACCGGCAGCGACACCAGCAATCAGGCCAATAATAGTCAGTATCCAGACATTTCTGGCCATCACGCCAAGGCCAAAACCTATAAACAGGCCACAACTGATACACATGGCCATAAAACTGCCAGGCTTGACGGTTTTGGTAGGTTTGGCAGATTTTTTGCGGCTGGTTCTGGCCATTGCATTCAGGCTCCAGGTTGAGTGGTGGTTAACGGCGCCAGGGATGTGTCGAGCTGGCGAATGGAATAAACCCGTACGCTGCTTTCGGGCTGACGACTGATACTGGAGGCCAGCGACAGGCTGGATACTATTCGGCCTATCACAGTGTGTGTGCCTGTCAGCCAGGGCGTGTCCTGCAGGGATAACAACAGCTCCCCGTCATTGCTGCCGGGGCCGCGATTAGCCAGCATCACGCTGCCACTCAAAGGACGACGCGATGGCAGGCTGCCGTTGTATCGGTAACCTGTAAATTCATGGAGTTGCAGCAGATTCATTTGTTGCAGTCTCTGCACGACCTGCTCTTGTCGCGCAGCCAGCTGTTCGCTGTTGCTGATGTTCATATTGCGGTAAAGCGGCACCAGTACACGCTGCTGAAAATCGGCCGTATCTCGGATATTAAGCCAGGGATGAGGTTTGCCACTGCTGTCCAGTAACGGCTGCTGTTCCAGGCCTAATCCGCGGGCATTAATTTCGTCGGCTATCGCGGTTGCTCGCAGTCGGCCAGCACGTTCAACGGCGCCTGTCTGCAGGAAACTGGCAGGCACTACGCGATGGAATACCAGACCGTCATAATATTGCTGGTTTGCCAGCTCCAGCACACGGCGGACACTGTTTGGCGCGGCATCCGCGAACAGTTCCAGATAAATTTCTCCTTCAGAGGTGCTGATTTCCAGCAGTGGATTACGCGTGTTCTCCATCATTGGCGCCAGCGTGCTGACCAGCGCAGTGTCGGCATGAGTAGTATTGGGCACAAATTCCTGAGCGTAGCTGGTGGAAAACGGGAGCAACAACAGCGGCGCCAGAACCAGCAGCGCCAGAACCAGCAGCGCCAGAATCAGGCGCAGGACGAGCAGAGTTTTGTCAGTTAAAGCAGGTGCGCGGCTGGCTCGCATGTAGTTATTGGTCCAGTGCTGATGCGTGTAAAAAAGGGCATTGTAGGTAAGGCGTTGGCCAGGGGCAAGCTCAGCGGCGAGTGCTCAGCGCTTGTAGTGTTTCCGGTGTGTCTATATCGAGCAGAACACCATTGTCTGTGGTTGGAAATTCCATAACCAGATCAGAATGGTCGCGGATCACATGGCGGCCGCCAGTATCTCCGTGGCTCTGTGCCAGCTCAGCAAAGAACTTTTTGCCGAAACTGACGGGCTGACCGCGTTGGTGTTCAAACACCGGAATCACAATCCGGTCTTCACGACTTTGTTGCATCAGAGCAGTGATTGTCTGCGCTTGTACAAAAGGCATGTCCGCCAGACAGATCAGCACACTGTTCCATGCTGCAGGAACCTGCTGAATCCCGCACGCCAGGCTCTGGCCCATGCCGGCTTCGGCATCATCACATAACACCAGGGTCTGGCCGGGAGAAGCAGGGAAGTTTTGATAGACATTCTGATCAAGCAGGTCTTTTCGGCCAACAACGATAATATTGTCAGTAGCTTGTCTGATATTGTTCAGAGTTTTTGTGAAGATTGTGTCGCCGTCAGCGAAGCGGGCCTGGAGTTTGATGCCACCAAAACGGCGGCTGAATCCTGCCGCCAGCAGCAGCACGCCCCATTGATCTGAACCATTGTTCATCGTTGATTCCTTACATTGGTGCCCGGTCCTCATGGCATGGCGATGGACCACAAAGACCGGACCCTCTGTAATTCGGAGTGAGCCGGGTTAATCCCAGCTCAGGGCGCCACCGGTTTGATACTCGATCACACGGGTTTCGAAGAAGTTCTTTTCCTTACGCAGGTCCATGATTTCGGACATCCACGGGAACGGGTTTTTAACGCCCTTGAACTGCTCCGGCAAACCAATCTGTACCAGTCGGCGGTTGGCAATAAACTGCAGATATTCTTCCATCATTACAGCGTTCATGCCGAGTACACCACGTGGCATGGTGTCACGTGCGTATTCGATTTCCAGCTGTGTAGCCTGCAGAATCATCTGTGTGGCTTCGCGTTTCATCGCGTCATCCCACAGATGCGGGTTCTCGATCTTGATCTGGTTGATCATGTCGATACCAAAGTTCAGGTGCATGGATTCGTCACGCAGGATGTACTGGAACTGCTCAGAGGTTCCAGTCATCTTGTTACGACGACCCATGGACAGAATCTGGGTAAAACCGCAGTAGAAGAAAATACCTTCCAGACAGCAGTAAAACGCAATCAGGTTCTTTAACAGCGCCTTGTCGGTTTCCACAGTACCGGTGTTGAAGTTGGGGTCACTCAACTCCTTGGTGTACTTAAGGCCCCAGGATGCCTTTTTGGCAACGGAGGGAATCTCATGGTACATGTTGAAGATCTCGCCTTCATCCATGCCCAGTGACTCAATACAGTACTGATAAGCGTGGGTATGGATGGCTTCTTCAAAGGCCTGGCGCAGAATGTACTGACGGCATTCCGGGTTGGTGATCAGACGGTAAATCGCCAGCACCAGGTTATTGGCCACCAGTGAATCAGCCGTGGAGAAAAAGCCCAGGTTACGCTTGACGATCATGCGCTCATCCGGCGTCAGCCCATTGGGGTTTTTCCACAGGGCGATGTCGGCATTCATGTTGATTTCCTGCGGCATCCAGTGGTTGGCGCAACCATCCAGATACTTCTGCCAGGCCCAATCGTACTTAAAGGGTACCAGCTGGTTCAGGTCGGCGCGGCAGTTGATCATGCGTTTGTCATCAACCGTCACGCGCTCGGTCCATTCACCCAGCTCCTGTTCACCGGCGCTGGTATCGAGGTCCTTCAGCTCATGCTGAATACGCTGCATAACCTGCTGATTAGCTGCGGCGGCAGCCTGTTCGCTGGCTGTTTTAGTCGCCGCAGGTTCCGCAGAACGGGCTGCAGCTATCGCTTCGGAATAGCTGGCAGCTGCTTGTGCTGACACAGCCGCAGACTGTGGCTGGGCCGGAGCTGCCGGTTTATTCTCCTGTACACTGGAGTCATCTTCGAATTCATCCCAGGAAATCATTTTATCCCTCTGAATATTCTCTAATAAATTATTGACAGGCTTCGCAATCCGGATCATCCAGAGAGCATGCATTTGGCACGGGTGCCGGCTCCGGGATGCTGGATACCGCGTTCAGCTTGCTGCCAGATACGGTTGATTTCTCGGTGCTGGTCGCTGCCAGCGAGCGCAAGTAGTAAGTAGTTTTTAAACCACGCAGCCAGGCCATGCGGTAAGTGATATCCAGCTTCTTGCCGTTGGCACCTGCGATATACAGGTTGAGCGACTGCGCCTGATCTATCCACTTCTGACGACGGCTGGCGGCATCTACCAGCCAGCGCGGTTCAATCTCAAACGCGGTGGCATACAGATCCTTGATGTGCTGCGGAATACGATCAATTTGCTGCAGACTGCCATCGTAGTACTTGAGGTCGTTGACCATCACGTTATCCCACAGATCCAGTGCTTTCAGGTCACGCACCAGGTAGGGGTTAACCACCGTGAACTCGCCGGACAGGTTGGATTTCACGTACAGGTTCTGGTACGTCGGCTCAATGGACTGGGACACACCAGAGATATTGGCAATGGTTGCCGTTGGTGCAATTGCCAGCACATTGGAGTTACGCATGCCTACCGCAGCAATACGCTGACGCAGGGCATCCCAGTCCTGGGTTTGTGTGGTATCAACGTCCAGGTACTTCTCGCCACGCACTTCCAGCAGCTTTTTCAGGGAGTCGATTGGCAGAATCCCCTGGTCCCACAGCGAGCCTTTGTAACTGCTGTATGTGCCGCGCTCTTCAGCCAGATCGGTAGAAGCCTGGATTGCGTAATAGCTGATCACTTCCATTGAGCGGTCAGCAAATTCCAGCGCCTTGTCCGAGCTGTAGGGGATACGCTGAATATACAGTGCATCCTGGAAGCCCATGATGCCCATGCCTACCGGACGGTGTTTGAGGTTGGATTTCTCTGCCTGTGGCACCGAGTAGTAGTTGATATCAATGACGTTATCCAGCATGCGCACGGCGGTTTTTACGGTGCGTTGCAGCTTCTCGACGTTCAGGCCGCCTTCTTCGGTCACATGGTTCACCAGGTTGACTGAACCCAGGTTGCATACAGCAATTTCTTCTTCGCTGGTGTTCAGAGTGATTTCTGTGCACAGGTTGGAAGAGTGGATGGTGCCCACGTGCTGCTGCGGAGAACGTACGTTACAGGCATCCTTGAAGGTAATCCACGGATGGCCGGTTTCGAACAGCATCGACAACATCTTGCGCCACAGGTCTTTGGCACGTACGGTTTTATAGATCTCGATCTGGCCAGCAGCGGCCTTACGCTCATATTCTTCATAGGCGCGCTCGAAAGCTTCTCCATGTAAATCATGAAGATCCGGTACATTGTTCGGGGAGAACAGCGTCCACTCGCCGTCTTCAAAGACACGTTTCATGAACAGGTCTGGAATCCAGTTGGCTGTGTTCATATCGTGGGTACGACGGCGGTCGTCACCGGTGTTTTTACGCAGTTCCAGAAACTCTTCAATATCCAGGTGCCAGGTTTCCAGATAGGCGCAAACCGCGCCTTTGCGTTTGCCACCCTGGTTTACCGCCACAGCGGTATCGTTAACCACTTTCAGGAACGGAACAATACCTTGTGATTTGCCGTTGGTGCCTTTGATGCCAGCACCCAGTGCACGCACCGGCGTCCAGTCATTACCCAGACCGCCCGCCCATTTGGAGAGCATGGCGTTGTCTTTGATAGCACTGTAAATGCCGTGCAGGTCGTCTGGTACGGTGGTCAGGAAGCAAGATGACAACTGCGGACGCAGGGTGCCGGAATTAAACAGCTGCGGCGTGGAGACCATGTAGTCGAAGCTGGAGATCAGGTTGTAGAACTCGATGGCACGCTCTTCGCGGTTTTCTTCACGCAGCGCCAGGCCCATGGCCACACGCATAAAGAAAATCTGCGGCAGTTCAAAACGAACACCGTTGCTGTGGATGAAGTAGCGGTCATACAGGGTCTGCAGGCCCAGATAGGTGAACTGGGTATCGCGCTCTGCTACCAGCGCCTCGGACAGTACATCCAGGTCAAATTCCAGCAGTTCCGGAGACAGCAGCTCCAGCGTGACGCCTTTTTCGATATAGGGACGCAGTACAGTGGCATAACGGTAGTTCATCTCGCCTTGCGTTGCGCTATCGGTCAGGCCGAGGAAACCCAGGGCTTCGCTGCGCAGGGTGTCCAGCAGCAGACGTGCGGTTACGTAAGAGTAGTTCGGATCCTGTTCAACCAATGTGCGTGCAGTCATGACTGCAGAGGTGCGCACGTCTTCCAGTTTTACACCAGGGTAGAGGTTGCGCAGGGTTTCTTCATAGATAGCATCAGCCGATACACCTTCCAGGCCAGCACAGGCCTCATCAATAACCGTGCGCAGGCGTGCGGTATCCAGTGGACCCTGGGTTCCATCAAGGTAGGTGACCTGAAGGCCGGATACTGAGGGTTCCTCGCGTACACGCTGGTTTTCACGCAGACGTGCGTGTTCAGCACGGTATAAAACGTAGGCCCGCGCCACTTTATGTTCACCGGTACGCATCAGCGCCAGTTCTACCTGGTCCTGGATTTCCTCAATGTGGATGGTTCCGCCGGAGGGCATACGACGCTTGAAGATCGTGGAGATCTGGGAAGCCATTTTGTTGACTGTCTCGCGCACGCGGGCAGAGGCGGCCGCCGGACCGCCTTCCACTGCCAGATAGGCTTTGGTAATGGCTATAACAATTTTGGATTCATCATAGGTGACTACTGCACCGTTACGCTTGATGACGCGTAATTGACCAGGAGCAGTTGCGGGCAATTCCTCATTGGTGCGCACGCTCTGGCGCGGGTTGGTAACGCTGCCATGGCTGGGGGTATCGGTTTGCATTGGAGTCTCCATGATGTTTTTTTGGGGCCATCGGGTCTAGATAAAAGCGGATTCCGTGCACCTACCGCGCCGACAGCAAACAGAGGGCTGCAGCGGTGTAAATACAATATATAGGTGTGTTTCTGGAATGAGGCACAAGATAGTGCGGTCGAGGGTCGATTGCAAGCGGTTTTTATGTGAATAGCTTGTGGATAAGTTGTGTCTAAATGAGTATAAGGTGTGGGTTTTTCTCTAAGGGCCTTACGCCATCAGGGGTTCCGGCGCCCAGCTGCGCATGGTCTGGTCCAGTTGCTTTAATTGCTCAGCAAGACCACTGGCCTCAACGGGAGGGCCATAAAGGTAACCCTGCACAATTGAGCACTGATGGCTATGCAGGAAGTTAGCCTGGGGTTGGGTTTCCACGCCCTCTGCCACCACCTGAAGGCGCAGACGCTGGGCCATCGCAATAATGGCGGTGGCAATCGCAGTGTGGCGGGGGCTTTCTGGCAGATTGCTGACAAAGGAGCGATCCACCTTGAGTTTGTCGACCGGCAGGCGGGTGAGGTAACTAAGTGATGAATAACCGGTGCCAAAATCATCGATTGCGATGGTGACGCCCAGCGATTTCAGCTCGGTCAGAATAGCGATAGCCTGCTCGATGTCATCCATCAGCATACTTTCAGTAATTTCCAGTTCCAGACAGCGTGGATCCAGGCCGGTTTCACGCAGGGTCTTGCGGATCATGCTGACCAGATTGCTGTCACGGAACTGGCGCGCCGACAGATTGACGGCCACCGTATACTCGGTCATGCCATTAAGCTGCATGCTGCGCAGCTGACGGCAGGCCTGCAACAGGACTATCTCTCCGACCTTGATAATCAGACCGGTTTCTTCAGCAACCGGAATAAAGCGTTCAGGCGGAATCAGATCCACCTGTTCGTGGCGCCAGCGTACCAGTGCTTCAAAACCACAAACCCGTTTGCGATTGAGGTCAATTTGAGGCTGGAAAAAAACCACAAAATCCTGATTGTTGACTGCAACACGAAGTTCATTTTCAAGAGAAATGCGTGCTTGCGATTCAATGTTCATGTCATCTGTGAAGTACTGGAAGTTGTTGCGTCCCTGGTCCTTGGCGCGATACATCGCCAGGTCCGCATTACGCATCAGCACGCTGGCGTTCATGCTGTCTTCTGGTGCAATGGTAATGCCAATGCTGCAGCTGATAGTGACTTCCTGATCCCCCAATATGATGGGCGTCTGTAAAGCGTGCAGGATTTTGCGAGCGACCAGGCTGGCCGCCTCCGCATGGCCTATATCCGACAGCAAGATGGTGAACTCGTCGCCGCCAAGGCGCGACACAATATCTTCCTCGCGTACACAGCTACGCAAGCGTTGCGCCACGGTGCACAGCAATTCATCGCCAGCATCATGACCGAGGTTGTCGTTAATGCGTTTGAAGTGATCCAGATCCAGGAACAGCAGCGCCATGCTTTTGCGGTTACGGCGTACACGTTTTAATCCTTGCTCCAGACGGTCACGGAACAGGCGGCGGTTATCCAGCCCGGTCAGCGGATCATAAAAGGCCAGTTTTTCCATCTGGGCCTGGGTTTCCACACGCTCACTGATGTCTTCGATGTTGAGTACGATGTGGTTCAGCGCACCCAGTTCGTCCAGAATCGGTGAGGCAGTGACCTGTTGCCAGAAGCGTTCGCCATTTTTGCGTACGCTGACCATAAAGGTTTCCCAGCTGGCACCCAGCTGCATGGATTCCTGTAGCGTAAGGTTATTGGCGTTGGTGAGCTGGTCATTATTCATCAGCTCAGCAATGCGTCCGACGGCTTCAGCACTGCTGTAACCGGTGATTTGGGTGTAGCGTGGATTTACGTATTCAATAACACCACTGCAATCGGCAATAACCACGCCGCTGTGGCTTTGTTCCACCGCGCTGGACAGAATACGCATCGACTGGGCATTTAAATGGGCATTAATACGACGCTGGCTGGGGCTGGACAAAGTCCAGCCGCGTCGTCTCAGTTCGAGAAAAACCAACATAACTGCAGCGAAGACTGCCAGGCCGGCTATCAGTAGGGTTGCCACAGTCATTGTTGTTGGTCTCGGCCCAGTATCCGGGGTGTACAGTTATCAGGTCTGAGTACAGAGGAATTCCAGCAACGCCTTCTGCGCATGCAATCGGTTTTCGGCTTCATCCCAAACCACACTGTCAGGTGCATCCAGCACTTCTCCTGCTACTTCTTCGCCACGGTGTGCAGGCAGGCAGTGCATAAACAAGGCATCTGCGCGGGCATGTGACATCAGCTCAGGGGTCACTTCGTAACCTTTAAACCGATCCAGTCTGATCTGGCGTTCCTCTTCATGTCCCATGGATGCCCAGACATCTGTTGCGACCAGGCTGGCGCCTTTAACCGCTTGCGCCGGTGTGCGCACAATACTCACACGATCACGATTGCGGTCGAGCAGATGCTGATCAGGCTCAAAACCTTCAGGACAGGCAATAACCAGCTCAAAATCGAACTGTCTGGCAGCATTAATATAGGACTGGCACATATTATGGCCGTCACCTACCCAGGCTACCTTGTGTCCTGCGATATCGCCCCGATGCTCAAAAAATGTCTGTATATCGGCCAGCAGCTGACAGGGATGGTAATCGTCTGTCAGTGCATTGATTACAGGCACGCTTGAATGTTGGGCGAACAGTTCAAGTTTGGCATGCGCATAGGTTCGAATAGTGATGACATCGACCATACGCGACAGGACTTTAGCGCTGTCTTCAATACTTTCACCGCGGCCGAGCTGGGTGTCGGAAGGCGACAGAAACAGGGAGGCGCCTCCCAGCTGCGTCATTCCAACTTCAAACGATACGCGGGTGCGCGTCGACGATTTTTCAAAAATCATCGCCAGCGTTTTGTTTTTGAGGGCGGTTTCACCGGATTCTGGATTTTTTTTCAGCGCAATGGCGCGGTGAATAACATGTTTGAGTTCGACCGGGCTGAGATCCAGCAGGGTCAGAAAATGTCTTGTTGCCATGTTGATACGGATTTCCCGAGGTTGTAATAACCCGGCGGCAAGCGTCGGGTTCAGGCCGAGTATGCAAGCAGTGCTCGGCAGAATACCGGAGACGAAAAGATGTACTCTGAAAATGGCGCCGGTAATGAAGCTGGCTATCTTATATTAAGACTTGTCACGGCGGCAAATCTCGGCCAAGCGTCCGGAATCATGTAGAATGTCGGCTCTTTGATAACTTCTTTGAGCCGCTTAGGCGAGCGCAGGGCCATTATGAGTATTGAACAGACGATTCGCGACCAAATCAGTTCCAACAGTATTATTCTTTATATGAAGGGGTCACCGGATCAGCCCCAGTGCGGTTTTTCGGCACAGGCAGTGCAATGTCTGATGGCATGTGGACGACGTTTTGCCTACGTAGACATCCTGTCCAATCCTGAAATTCGCGCCACATTGCCAAAAATGATGAACTGGCCAACGTTCCCGCAGCTTTATGTAAACGGTGAGCTGGTAGGGGGCTGTGACATCATTACTGAAATGCACAATAACGGTGAGCTGCAGCCGCTGATCGAAAGCGCCAAATGATCTGAAAGCCTCGCGTCTGCCCGAAAGCAGGCGCGAGGTACATCAGGCGTGAGCCTGTTATTTAAGCGGCCATCCACCCATTGCCTGCCAGCGGTTCACAATTTTGCAGAACAGCTGTGCAGTTTTTTCTGCATCGTATTTTGCCGAGTGTGCTTCTTTGGCTTCAAAACTGATGCCCGCTGCTTCGCATGCGCGAGCCAGCACCGTCTGACCATAAGCCAGTCCGCTCAGTGTTGCGGTATCAAAACTGGAAAACGGATGGAAAGGGTTGCGTTTCAGATCGTTGCGCTCAACTGCGGCATTGATAAAACCATGATCAAAATGCGCATTGTGTGCGACCAGGATCGCACGTTTGCAGCCATTGGCTTTCATCGAACTGCGAATGACTTTAAACAGGTCGTTGAACACATCTCGTTCCCCGCGCGCAATCCTTAGCGGATGCCAGGGGTCAATACCGGTGAATTTAAGTGCGGCTTCCTCAATATTGGAGCCTTCAAATGGGATCACCCGGTGGAAGGACGTTTGTTCAACGCCCAGGTTGCACTTTTCATCCATGCCCAGAATCACCGCAGCAATTTCCAGAATGGCATCGGTTTTGGCATTAAAGCCGCCACATTCGATATCTACCACAACAGGCAGGTAGCCGCGAAAGCGGGCAGCCATGGGGCTGTCTATGTCGAGGCTATCATCAGGATCGTACATCAGGCATTGGCTCCGCGTGTGCTTGTTTTTAATTTCCAGCGGATGCTTTCGCCGGCTCTTAATGGCACCAGCGTGCTGCTGCCAAATTCATAGTGTGCCGGCACCGTCCAGTCGTCGCGAATCAGAGTGATGGTATCGGTATTGCGGGGCAGACCATAAAAGTCTGGTCCGTTAAAAGAGGCAAACGCTTCCAGTTTGTCCAGGGCACCTGCCTGTTCAAATGCTTCCGCATACAGTTCAATTGCAGCATGTGCGCTATAACAACCGGCGCAACCACAGGCGGTTTCTTTGGTCGGCTGTGCATGCGGAGCTGAATCTGTGCCCAGGAAAAAGCGCGTATGACCACTGCTGATCACGTCGATTAATGCGTGCTGGTGAGTATTGCGCTTAAGCACAGGCAGACAATAAAGATGCGGCCTGACACCTCCGACCAGCAGATGGTTGCGGTTGTACAACAAATGCTGGGGCGTGATGGTGGCGGCAATGTTGTCAGCGGCTGACTTCACAAAACTGGCAGCATCTGCAGTTGTAATGTGTTCCATCACAATTTTTAATGTTGGAAAGCGCTGCGTCAGTGGTACCAGGACGGTGTCGATAAAGGCTTTTTCCCGGTCAAAAATATCGACATGGCTGTCAGTGACTTCGCCATGCACCAGCAACGGTAATCCGCACTCGGCCATTGCCTCCAAAACCGGGTATACCTTTTGAATCGCGGTGACACCACTGTCGGAGTTTGTGGTTGCGCCTGCCGGATAATATTTGACGGCCTTGATAAATGAACTGGCCGCTGCACGCTTGATTTCTTCGGGCTGTAACTGATCTGTCAGGTACAGCACCATCAATGGCTCAAAAGTGGACCCCGGTGCCCGTGCCTGCAGAATGCGCTCGCGATACGCCAGCGCGGCAGCATTGGTTGTGACCGGAGGTTTGAGATTGGGCATCACCATGGCGCGCTGAAAACGTTCGCCCGTATGCTGGACCAGCACCGGCAGCACATCACCATCACGCAAATGCAGATGCCAGTCGTCAGGTCGTGTAATTGTTACTTCATTCATGTTTATTGCCTTGTTTGGTGTCCATCGTGCGTCGAGCCTGTAAAGTTTCAGGCGGCGCTGCCGATCTTGAGGTCAGATGGGCTTCTAACTGATGGAATCTGCACCCAGAGTATGAAAACGCGGCACAAGTTTACCTTATCCCGGCACGTGATGCTCTGTGTCGTATCAGCCAGTTGCCTGGCTGTGTGGAATCATGTTGCTGCTGCCGGAGCGATCAGCTCCTATTACGCTGACTTTGATCATAGTGGCTGGCGAACGGAATCATCAATTTTTGAGTGCCGCCTTATCCAGCAGATTCCGGGTCTGGGCGAAGCTGTTTTTTTTCATCAGGCTGGTGAGAGTCTGAGTTTTTACCTGCAAACGCCAGACAGCCCAATGCAGGCGGGGCGCGCGTTGTTAAGTTCTTTGCCGCCGCTGTGGCGCAAGGATCTGCCGGTGCGAGATATCGGTTATGTGGATGTAGACCGCAGCCAGCGTCCGGTCAGCCTGGATGCCGCATATAGTCGTATGGTGATGGCCGAGCTTGATCGTGGCATGGTGCCAACCCTGATGCGCCGCGCCTGGTATAACGAGGACGAGTCGGTACATGTAGGCTTGTCTCCAGTGAATTTCACAGACGCCTACCGCGAATATCACGCCTGTACAGGCAAGCTGCTGCCAGTGAATTTTGCGCAGATTGAGCGCTCCACGGTGTTCTGGCGCGTAAACCAGCGCGAACTGGATGAAGCGATGCGCCAGCAGCTCGACAATATTGTGACCTATGTGAAGGCCGATCCCGAGGTCACAGCCTTTGAAATAAACGGCTTCACTGACGGTGCCGGCAACGCGCGCGAAAATCTGGAATTGTCCAGGTTACGTGCATTTGTCGTTCACGATTATCTGGTCAGCAAAGGCATCAACGAGAACATGCTGACCACACGCTTTTTTGGCTCCACACCCGAGTTTCGTATTGTTCGCGATGAACGCAGTCCCGCCGACCGCGACCGCAACCGCCGCGTCACTATCCGTCTGATGCGCAACTGAGCGGCTCCTGTCGAAAACCGTTGTTGATGGGAGTACAATGGCGGCCTTTTCAAGCACGCACACGCAGGAGCGCAGCATGTCTGGCATCAAAAAAGTGGTACTGGCTTATTCGGGCGGTCTCGATACCTCGGTCATCGCCAAGTGGCTGATGGAAACCTATCAATGTGAAGTGGTGACATTTACTGCTGACCTGGGGCAGGGCGAGGAGCTGGAACCAGCGCGCGCCAAAGCTCAGGCCATGGGCATTAAAGAAATCTACATTGAAGACCTGCGCGAAGAATTTGTGCGTGACTTCGTTAATCCGATGTTCCGTGCCAACGCCCTGTACGAAGGTGAATACCTGCTGGGTACTTCCATTGCGCGCCCCCTGATCGCCAAGCGTCTGGTGGAAATTGCCAATGAAACTGGTGCCGATGCCATTGCTCACGGTGCAACCGGTAAAGGTAACGACCAGGTGCGTTTTGAGCTGGGTGCCTACGCACTAAAACCAGGCATTCGTGTAATTGCTCCCTGGCGTGAATGGGATCTGACCTCCCGTGACAAGCTGATGGCCTACTGCGAAGCGCACAATATTCCTGTTGAGAAAAAGCGCGGTCAGAAATCCCCGTACTCCATGGATGCCAACCTGCTGCACATCTCCTATGAAGGTGATCTGCTGGAGAACCCGGGCGCTGAGCCGGAAGAAGATATGTGGCTGTGGTCTGTATCCCCGGAAAATGCGCCGGACAAAGCCACCTACATTGAACTGAGTTATGAAAAAGGCGATATCGTTGCTGTTGATGGCGTGGCCATGTCTCCAGCCAACGTACTGGCACTGCTGAATAAAATTGGCGGCGCCAACGGCATCGGCCGTGCTGATATCGTAGAAAACCGTTATGTGGGCATGAAGTCCCGTGGCTGTTACGAAACACCAGGCGGTACCATCATGTTAAAAGCGCACCGTGCCATTGAGTCACTGACTCTGGACCGTGAACTGGCGCACCTGAAAGACGAACTGATGCCGCGTTATGCCTCTTTGGTTTATAACGGTTACTGGTTCTCCCCGGAGCGCAAGGCGCTGCAAGCACTGATTGACTACTCCCAACAGTACGTCAACGGTAAAGTGCGTCTGAAACTGTATAAAGGTTCTGTGACCGTTGTTGGCCGCGAGTCTGACGACTCTCTGTTCGATACACGGATTGCAACCTTTGAAGACGACGCCGGTGCCTACAACCAGGCCGATGCCGGTGGTTTTATCAAACTGAACGCGCTGCGTCTGCGTATCGCTGCAGGCAAAGGCCGCAAGGTTTAATACTGCAAATGGGGTCAGACCCAATTATGGAAAACCATAATTGGGTCTGACCCCATTTCTATTTCTTACTCCGTCTTATCCTTGAACTCACACAGATCGTAAATCACGCAGGCACCACAACGCGGTTTGCGCGCCGTGCAAATATACCGGCCGTGCAAAATCAGCCAGTGATGGGCATCCAGTAGAAACTCCCCTGGAACCCACTTCAACAGATTTTTTTCCACTTCAAGTACGTTTTTTCCCGGCGCGATACCGGTGCGATTGGACACACGAAAAATATGAGTGTCCACAGCCATCGCCGGTTGTCTGAAAGCCGTATTCAACACAACGTTGGCGGTTTTGCGGCCCACGCCTGGCAATGCTTCGAGCTCTTCACGCGTTGACGGCACTTGCGAGCCATGGCGCTCCACCAGCGCTGCACAGGTTTTAATAACGTTCTCGGCTTTGGTGTTAAACAGGCCAATGGTTTTGATATAGGACTTTAAACCATCAACGCCCAACGCCAGGATGGTCTCGGGTGTATTGGCTACCTTGTAAAGCTCGCGAGTAGCCTTGTTGACACTGACGTCGGTGGCCTGTGCAGACAAAATTACAGAGATCAGCAGTTCAAAAGTTGAAGTGAATTCCAGCTCGGTAGTGGGGTTAGGGTTCTCCGAGCGCAGGCGCGAGAAAATTTCGTGACGTTTCTGTTTGTTCATGAAATTTTTCCAGTCACCCGTACACGCAGACTGGAGTCGGGTTGCCCACTGACAGCGGGCAATTGTGGATGTCTGGAACTCCACATACGTTTTGCAGCAAGGCGTTTTATAGCAAGGAACAGTGACAGCAGCAGCAAAGCGCCAGGTACCATTTCAAAAAGTTTCAGCCGCGGCCAGCCAGGAATCACATCAATCCCCTGGGCAGGAATACTGTCCATAAACAGATGCATATTGCTCAGAACACGACCATTGCCCGCCAGCTCGCGACACAGCGCCAACGCGGTTAGCGCTGTAATAATCAGCATCGCCAGTTTCAGGGTCTCAGTGATTGTCTGAAGAACCGGTCGCGAATAATCGACCGTCAATAGCTGTCTCACAACCACCAGATTGGCACTGATCAAAGGTAGCCAGATACCGGTCAACAATGCCGCTTCATAAAACCAGCGTTGTGCCAGCAGCACTGTCAGGCTGGTTACCACCGATAGCACCAGCATCACTAACGGCAGTCTGGTGCCAGCTGGCACGGTTTCCTGGCTTGCAGCCAATACCAAACGTTGCACAACGTAGAACAGCGCGGTGGATACCAGCAACACCAGCGCAGTGGTTAGCCCTGAGAACAAGGCCACGCCTGTACTGGCACTGAGTGTGATCAGCGGTGCCAGCATTAACAGCGTAAACATGTTTTGACCTGGTCTGCTCATTGTGAATTCCTCCATCGTCTCAGCCCACGCGCCAGCACTCCTGGATGGCCGCGTGGTGTACGTCGGAAAATGTGGTCAAGCAGGGGGCTGAACATATTCATAAAAAGTATTGCCAGTGCCACCGAATCCAGATAACTGCCCCAGATGCGAATTGTGTAGATGGCAACACCAATCATCAGACCGTAAATACATTTTGCCAACGCTGTTGATGGCGAACTGACCGGATCAGTGGCAATAAAAAATGCACCTATCAGCGTGGAGGTGCTGAACAGATGCAGCCACGGCGAGCCATAAATCGCTTCCTGACCTGGTTGATAAAACAGAGTTGACAGTAACCATACGGCAGCAATAATGGTCAGCGGTATGTGCCAGCTGATGATACGTTGCCACAGCAGATAAAGGCCGCCGACGGCAAATGCAATGGCCTGCATTTCCCAGCCGGTGCGGGCGCTGCGGTCCCAGAAATTAAAACCCTCACTGTCTGCCAGAAACAGGCGGGCCGGTGCAGCGAATTTATATTCAATCAGTGGCGTGGCAGTGGCAAAGCCATCGGGTCTGACCGGGAATGGCGTCAGCGCCAGGTCGTGCAGAAAAGGAAAAGTCAGTTGCAGACTGGTCATCATGCCGTGTGCCGACAACGGATCAATACGGGAGTCAGAGAAGCTTCCGGTTCCCGGCAGGTACCAGCCGGTCATCTGCAATGGAAACAGAATCAACAGGCTGACATAAGCAAGTACAGCCGGATTAAAGACGTTGTGTCCAAGACCGCCAAATAAATGTTTGCCCGGTATCACAGCAATAAAAATACCGCCGACGGCAATCCACCATGGGGAGCCGGGGGGTAATGCAAAGGACAGCAGCGCTGCTGTCACCGGCAGACTCAGATCCTGCAGATTAAACCACACAGGTTTGCCGCGGGCACGCAGTGCCAATGCTTCAAATGCATAACCCGCCATCAGCGTCAGGCCAAAATTCAGCAGAAAGCCGATGCCAAAAAACCAAGTATAACTGACCGCTGCAGGCACCAGTGCCAGCAGAACCTTGGCCATCACTCCAGTCACAGAAACGGTATTTGGCAGCAGGGAATGCAGGTGTTGATGGCGCTGGTTCATTCGCTTTGATCCCTGTTTATGTCGGCTTTATTTCCAGCTTCTTGCAGGGCCGCCTTTTTTGCACGTGTTCTGGCAACAGCGGCTTCAATGTCGGCACGAATCTGTTCCGGCGTTTTAATCATCGCAGGCGCTGGTGCAGGTGTTGCAACCGTATCTTTGACGATGGCTGCGGGGTCATAATAGTTAACAACTGGCTGTCGGCTCAGAGTCTCGCCGTTATCCAGTGCTGTCAGTTTATGCTGAAGTTTTTCCAGGCGCCGTTGTTCCTGTTCTACTGCCAATGTCTGCAAACGTGAACGGTTGTGCTCAAAAGCCTGCTTCCAGTGTGTTGACTGTTGCTGGGCTGCAGTCTCCTCACGGATTTGCGCTTTTTGTTCACGATAATAAGACACCAGCGGGATTTGGCTGGGGCATACCGCAGCACATGCACCACATTCAATACAGTCGAAAAGGGCATATTCCAGAGCCTGTTCGTTGTGTTGGTGCCGCGCCATAAAATACAGGGTCTGAGGTTGAAGTTTGATCGGGCACACATCTGCACACATATCACAACGTATGCAGTCGCGATGTGATGTGCTGCTGATGACCTCAGCGTCAGGGTTTTTGTCGATCAGCAGACAGTTAAAAGTTTTTGCCAGCGGCACATCCGTTGATGGCGCCGGGTAGCCCATCATGGGGCCGCCGACCAGCACTGTAGTGTGGTTGTTATGACCGGCAAATGTCAGCAGGGTACTGATCGGAGTCCCGATCAAGGCATTAATATTTTGCGGACGACTGATGCCCGGGCCAGTGACGGTTGTTATGCGCGAGATCAAAGGCTGCTTGCGGATCACTGCATCAGCAACCGCATAGGCAGTGGCAACACTGTGACACAGAACACCGACATCGGGCGGGTGTTTGCCGGACGGTATTTCCAGCCCGGTGGCAATACGCACCAGCTGTTTTTCCGAGCCGGACGGGTACAACGATGGAATCAGAACCAGCTGTACCGCTGCCGTTGCATCTGCTGCCAAGGCAGCTTTTACAGAATCTATCGCTGCTTTTTTATTGTCTTCAATCACCAGCAGGCAGCGCACTGCTCCTGTCAGCCTGGTAATAATACGGGCGCCTTCAATAATTTGTGCCGCGCTGTATTGCATCAGCGCTTCGTCAGCCGTTATCCAGGGTTCACATTCGGCGCCATTAATAACAACGGTATGGATACTCGGCGCTGACAGTTTGTTTGCCGTTGGAAAACCCGCTCCACCCATGCCGCATATGCCGGCATCCATAACACGCTGTAGCAGCTGTTGTGGGGATAGATCTGACCAGGATACGGTCTCGGCGGCAATAGCCGGCTCTGCCAGATGCTTGCCATCAGGCTGTATCACGATGGCCGCTACCTGTTGATAACGACCTTGCTGCCAGCTGCGCTGCGAGCCAATAGCTGGAGAGCCGACAGCCACTTTGCGATCCACGCTGGTGACAATGCCTGAACTTGGGGCATGGTGATGGATACCACGTCCGCCAACTGCTTCAGCAATACGCTGGTTTTTAAAAACATAGTCACCCACTTGGACCAGCGGGCGTGATGCAGCCCCCTGATGTTGCTGCATGGCAATCACCAGTTCTGCTGGCAGCGGCAACTGCGAGCACGGCATTTTCACCGGTGTCTGCTGTAGTGAAACCAGTTTGTTATCCGGTACATCCAGGCCACCGTCCAGTGCGTGGATTTTATGCTGCCAGCCAGGTTGTGCAGTCCAGCGCATCAGGCGAGGCCAAAGATGTTTACGCAAAAAGAACAGGCCCGACATGGTTACTGGCTCCCGCTGCGAGCAATCAGGTTAATGGAGTGCAGCGGCACCATGTCGATACAGTCAACCGGGCACGGTTCCACACACAGGTCGCAGCCGGTGCAGTCACGGCTGATAACGGTATGCATACGCTTGGGCGCGCCGACAATCGCATCCACCGGACACGCCTGAATGCATTTAGTGCAGCCAATACACTCGGCTTCACGAATGATCGCCACACGTTCAGGCAGGTGCCAGCCGTGACGAGTATCCAGCGCTGTGACGGGTCGTCCGGTCAGTGCTGCAAGTTTTTTGATTGTGCGCTGTCCACCGGGAGGGCAGCGGTTGATGGCTTGACCGGCCACAATCGCTTCAGCATAAGGTCGGCAGCCTGCATAACCACATTGGCCGCACTGGGTTTGTGGCAGTAATTGGTTGACCAGGTCAGCTGCCAGAGTGATATCCGTTTTCTGTTGCAGGCGTTGTCGTAACCACCACGCAGCATGCGTTAACGCGCCCAAGGCAATCAGCACTACCAAAAGAGGAAAAACAGGTGACAGCAGTGTTGGCATCAGGGCGTCACCCAGGTTGGGGCAATGCCGTCAAAGGCCATAATCGCCAGCGACATGATGGCTGCACTGAGTAATAACACCGGAGTACCCTGGAACGCATAGGGTACATCAGTGTTAGAGGTGCGCTCGCGGATGGCGGCAAACACCAATAAAAACAACCAGAACACAAAAGCGCTGGCGGCTGCGAACCCGAGAACTGAGGCAAGGGTGTCCAGGCGTTGCCAGGCTGTCAGCGCACTGCCAATGACGGCAGAATTGACGGCAGCCCAGGGCAGTGTGGCTTTAACCGCCAGTGCATCCTGAGGATAACAACGATCGATAAACGCTTGCAGCGGACCTAGTAGAATTGCCGCCAGCACCGCAGTCACCGGAAGTGCAAGCCAGGTTACGGCATCGGTGTTTGCAGACCAGGCGGCCAGTTTCAGGATCAGCCAGGCGCCCACACTGACTGCAAACAGCAGCACAGCCGTAGCTAAACCAAAAATCATGCTGCGGCGCATGCCATAAGGGCTGGCGGCCCAGGCCTCAAAACCAAGCGCATGTACCAGCACCAGATGGTTGACCAGAGCCAGGCTCACAAAACTGATCAAAATGTCCGACACAAGTGATAGATCCGGCAGTCCGTTGTTCAAGATGGCGCGAAGTTTAGCACGTCATCAAGCTATAAACAGGGCTGCTTTTTGCTCAGGGGCCGGGCAATCAAGTATCATCACCCCTGTTATGCGGCCAGTGCCGCGGTTCATTGTTAAAACACAGGTTCTGATCGTGAAAAAGTGGATGTGTATTGTTTGTGGTCTGATTTATGACGAAGCCCAAGGCTGGCCGGATGATGGCATTGCGCCAGGTACCCGCTGGGAAGATGTGCCTGCGGACTGGATGTGCCCCGAGTGCGGCGTAGGCAAGGAAGACTTCGAAATGATTGAAATGGACTGAGTCCGTTTTAACGCCTTCTATTGGCTTGAATTTCCTGCAGATCAACTTTCGTAAAAAGGATTAATCACTGTGTCAAAACGCAATATTCTGGTTACCAGCGCCTTGCCCTATGCCAATGGCCCACTTCATATTGGACATGTGATGGAAGCCGTTCAGACGGATATCTGGGTGCGCTTCCAGAAGATGCGCGGGCACAGCTGCATTTATGTTTGTGCTGATGATGCCCACGGCACTGCGATTATGTTGCGTGCAGAAAACGAAGGTATTACGCCTGAGCAGCTGATTGACTATGTGAAAGCCGATCATAAAAAAACCTACGATGGGTTTTTAGTTGATTTTGACAATTATCACTCCACACACAGTGAAGAAAACCGTCTTTATTGTGAAGAAATCTATAAAACCCTGCGTGCCAATGGTCGTATTGCGGTTCGTAGCATCACGCAGTTGTTTGACCCTGAAAAAGGTTTATTTTTGGCTGATCGCTTTGTTAAAGGCACATGCCCCAAATGCAAAACTGAAGATCAGTATGGCGACAACTGTGAAGCTTGTGGCGCGACCTATAGCCCAGATGATTTGATCAACCCTCGCTCAACCTTATCGGGTGCAACGCCGGTAAAACGTGATTCAGAGCATTATTTCTTTAAGTTGCCGGAGTTCACTGAGTTCCTCAAACAGTGGACGCGAAGTGGCACGTTGCAGGAACAGGTGGCTAATAAACTAGCCGAGTGGCTGGACGGTGGTTTGCAAGAGTGGGACATCAGCCGCGATGCGCCGTACTTTGGTTTTGAAATCCCGGATGCACCTGGCAAATATTTTTATGTGTGGCTGGATGCGCCGGTAGGGTACATGGCCAGTTTCCGTAACCTGTGTGATCGCCAGGGTCTGGATTTTGACACCTACTGGAAAGCAGACAGCCAGGCTGAGCTGTACCATTTTATTGGCAAGGACATCATTAATTTCCATGCGCTGTTCTGGCCGGCCATACTCAGTGATACCGGGTACCGTACCCCTACAGCAGTATTTGCCCACGGTTTTATGACCGTAAACGGCAAAAAAATGTCCAAGTCCCGCGGCACCTTTATTAATGGTCAGACTTATCTGCAGCATTTAAACCCGGAATATCTGCGTTATTTCCTGGCCTCGCGCCTGGGCAGTGGTGTGGATGACCTGGATTTGAACCTGGAAGAGTTTGTCAACAAGATCAACGCGGATCTGGTGGGCAAGGTTGTCAATATTGCCAGCCGCTGCGCCGGTTTTATCACCCGTGGTTTTGACGGCGTACTGGCGACGCAGCCGGCCGCACCGGAATTGCTCGCAGAAGCGCAGGCGGCATCAGCTGTTATTGCGGAAGCCTTTGAACAGCGTGAGTACCAGAAAGCCATCCGTGACATTATGGCGATTGCGGATAAAGCGAATCAGTTCATTGCAGAGCAGCAGCCATGGACGCTGGCGAAACAAAATCCTCAGGATCCACAAGTACAAGCCATATGCTCAACCGGAATTAACTTGTTCCGTATTTTGATGACATGGTTAAAACCCGTATTGCCCCTAATGGCCGCCAAAGCAGAAGCGTTTTTAAGTGCAGGCCCTTTAACCTGGGAATCCACACAAGCGCTTTTAGTTAACCATCGAATTAACGCATTTGAGCCACTGATGACCCGTGTAGAACAATCTGCTGTTGATGCGATGTTGGCCGATACTGCTGCACTTACTAAGCCTGCCGCAGCAGCGCCTGTTGTTGTGGATAGTGATAGTCCATTAAGCAAGGAACCCGTGGCAGACGAAATCGAGTTCGCCGATTTTGCCAAAGTGGACCTGCGAGTAGCGCTCATTGTTGAAGCTGCTTATGTGGAAGGCGCCGACAAACTGTTGCAGCTGACGCTTGATCTGGGCCTTGGCAGTGACGGCAAAACACATCTGCGTAATGTATTCTCCGGTATTCGTTCGGCCTACAAACCAGAAGACTTAAAAGGCCGTTTGACAGTGATGGTGGCCAACCTCAAACCTCGCAAAATGAAGTTCGGCCTCTCTGAAGGTATGGTGCTGGCTGCAGGTCCGGGTGGTTCGGACATATGGTTGCTCAGTCCTGATCAGGGTGCACAGCCGGGGATGCGCATTGTGTGATTGACGGCAAGATGAATTTTCAGGTTTACTCGGTCGTCTGTGGACAACACTAAAATTAGAAGTACCAACAGAATTAAGGGGATGCCAGATGATTCTTGCCCGTGCTGCCGCCAGCGTTTGGCAGTTGGTCCGTTTTGCGGTCGCTTTAGCCGTTGTAACAAGCGCACTAACCGGCGGTGCAGTCAGTCATGCGCAGGAACCCGATCAACTGGCTGAAATTCAGCAGATTGAAAGTTCTATCATCAAGATCTACACCACTTCAGCGGCGCCAGACTATTTCACACCCTGGCGCCTGATGAATCCGAGTCAGAGCAGTGGTTCAGGTGCAGTGATAGCCGGCAACCGTATCCTCACCAACGCTCATGTTGTTGCCAATGCCAGTTATGTGCAGGTGCAGAAACACAACGATCCAGAGCGTTACCTGGCCCACGTCAGTTTTGTATCCCATGCCTCCGATCTGGCTTTGCTGGAAGTGGAGGATGAGTCATTTTTTGATACTACCCCGGCGCTGGAGATCGGTCAGCTGCCAGAACCGAATACTGAAGTGTTTGTGTTTGGCTACCCGATTGGCGGTCGTACGCTCAGTGTGACCAAAGGTATCCTGTCACGGGTGGAACAGCAGGTTTATGCACATTCCGGCGAATACCTGCTGGCTGGACAGATTGATGCTGCTATTAATCCTGGCAACAGCGGTGGCCCCGTGATTGTTGACGGAAAAATTGCCGGTGTGGTGATGCAGTCGGCCGGTGGTGGGCGTACCGAAGCGCTGGGATATTTTGTGCCGCCTGATATTGTTAACCACATGCTGACCGATGCCAGCAATGGTCGTTATGACGGTTTCCCTGATCTGGGGTTCAGGACGCAGGATCTGGAGAGTCCGGCTGCGAAGGCCGCTTATGGTTTAAAGCCCGAGCAGAGCGGGGTACTGGTCATCAAGGTTTTTGAGAACTCACCGGCTGATGGTGTGCTGCGCGAAAATGACGTCCTGCTCAGCATTGACGGCTTCGAGGTTGCTGGCGACAGCACCATCCGTATCAACCGCAGCCTGCAGACCAACTTCAAACACGCCATTGACCTCAAACAGATTGGTGACGAAGTGCCACTACGCTTTTCGCGTCAGGGTGAGATGCATGAAGTCACGCTGACAGCACAGCGTCGCCAGCGCAGCTACAGTCTGGTGCGTGGTGAACAGTTTGATGAGCTTCCGGAATACTTTATTTATGGCGGCATCCTGTTTGTGCCGTTGAACATGAACCTGATCAAACGTTGGGGGCCAGACTGGACGCGTACAGCGCCGGTGAATCTGCTGAATGCACGCAGTCAGTGGAGTTCACCGCAGCGTCAGGAAGTGGTGGTAGCGCTGCAGGTGCTGGCTGCTGACGTTAATCTGGGTTACCACGATTTGCGCAACTGGATTGTTGACTCCATTAATGGCGTGCCGGTGCGTGATTTTTATCAGTTAACCAGACAGCTGCGTGATAATCAGGACGAATTTGTAGTGTTTCGCGGTGAGTCCGGATATCAGATTGTGGTAGATCACCAGCAGGCAGTAGCCACCGAATCAGCCATTCTGGGGCAGTACCGGATTCCGGCTGCATATTCTGATGGTCTGTTTGACGATCCGCAGTTGGCCGCTCGCCCGTGATCGGCGTATGATGCGCGCTTTGCGCCCGACGCCAGGCCCGGTAGTAAGGGCGTCCCCCTGACAGGAGACAACAAGGATTATGAGTATCAAGTCGGACAAGTGGATTCGGCGCATGGCGCTTGAACACGGCATGATTGACCCGTTTGAACCTAATCAGGTGCGTTATGTTGACGGAGGTAAAGTGATCTCCTACGGCACCTCCAGTTATGGTTATGACGTTCGCTGCGCTTCAGAGTTCAAGATTTTTACCAATGTGCACACCACTAACGTGGTTGATCCTAAAAATTTTGACGAAAGCAGTTTTGTCGCCATCAACGAACCCTACTGCATCATTCCGCCGAATTCGTTTGCTTTGGCTCGCACTATTGAATACTTCCGCATACCGCCGGATGTGTTGACGGTTTGTCTGGGCAAATCCACCTATGCCCGCTGCGGCATTATTGTGAATGTCACGCCACTGGAACCCGAATGGGAAGGGCATGTAACGTTAGAGTTCTCCAACACCACGCCGTTGCCTGCCAAAATCTACGCCAACGAAGGTGTAGCGCAGATGCTGTTTTTCCAGTCTGATGAACAGTGTGATGTCACCTACAAAAAGCGCGGTGGCAAATACATGGGGCAGACGGGTGTAACGCCGCCGCGCGCCTGACCCTGTTGTCGACCCCGCTCCGCCCGTGATCCAACATCGCGGGCGGAATCTTGACTCTCCTTGCCGCCTTTTAATATTCCCCGCGTCAAAGCTTTGACCCCGACCTCCTTGTTGTGCATGTAATTCATTGAATTTTAAAGATTCATATGCTTGGCACAGACATTGCTTAGATTGGTGCAGACGTTCCGGTGATTGCGGAACCTGCAGGATTGAACAGGCAAGTTTATGGCGGTACAACAACTGGCAACTATGACGGATTCGGCGTTAGCGCTGGAAACCGCATTTAAAGCCTTTAATGAACTCTCGGGTGAATTGAACCGTACCTGGCAAACCCTGGAAGACAGGGTCAGGCAACTGACGCTTGAGCTGGAGGCGGCCAACAATGAACGCTTGCGCGAACTCGCGGACAAGGAGCGTATTGCCAGCCGTCTGGCAAAACTGCTGCAGTTACTGCCGGGTGGCGTAGTGGTGTTGAATGGGCAAGGGCAGGTCGCAGACTGCAACGCCGCTGCTCTGGAGATCCTTGGAACACCGCTGCAAGGCGAACTCTGGCTGGATGTTATTCGTCAGCGTTTTGCTCCCCGCAGTGACGATGGCCACGAAATTTCACTGGTGAACGGTAAACGCGTCAGCTTGCTGAGCCGTTCCCTGGATGAAGAACCGGGTCAGATCATACTCATTACTGATCAGACTGAAACCCGCCGGCTGCAGCAACACCTGAGCCGTCACCAGCGTTTGCTGGAAATGGGCAAAATGGTGTCGTCGCTGGCGCATCAGATTCGTACCCCCTTGTCTGCCGCCATGCTCTACGCCGGGCATTTGGGCAACATGGTCAGCGTTGACGAGTCAACACAGGCTGACAACCGATTTAACCGTACACACGAACGTCTGCTGCTGCAGTTGCACAACATGGAGCGTCAGGTGCGCGACATGTTGACGTTTGCACGAGGTGAAACGGTCCTGGATCAGCGCATGAGTCTGCGCCAGATTTTTGACGAAACCCGGCTGGCGGCCGATGTGCTGTTGCGCTCGGGCACACTGGACTGTCAGTGGCAACAACCGGAATCCGATTCGTATCTGTTGTGCAATAAAGAATCCCTGATTGGCGCAGTGCTTAATTTGCTGGAGAACGCCGTGCAGAACGCCGGGCCGTCTGTGCAGCTGCGGGTTGCAAGCGAATTGTTGCAGGATGCCCAAGGTGGTAGCCAGGTGTGCCTTTTTGTTGAAGACAACGGCCCTGGTATTGCCGCCGACAAACTTGCACACGTTACTGACGCGTTTTACACCACGCGCGCGCAGGGTACCGGACTGGGACTGGCTGTTGCGCAGGTAGTTGCACGCGCTCATGGCGGTCGTTTTTTTATAGAAAACCGTAGCGACAGCGACCACAACGGCAACAAGCTCAGCGGTGTTCGCGCTGGTTTTGTGTTGCCGTGTGTACAGGATTTATCCCTCACTTCTCAGGATATCGAAGCAGGAGAATACAATGGCTAAAGCCCATATTCTGGTAGTTGAAGACGACTGGGATCTGCGTGACGCACTCAGCGATACGCTTGAGTTTGGTGGTTATCAGGTGCAGACCGCAGCCAGTGCGGAAGAAGCGTTGCAACTGCTGGTTAACAAACGTTTTGATATGGTCGTTTCGGATATCAATATGGACGGAATGGATGGCCATGAACTGCTGGTTCGGATTCGCGCCATGTATCCCGTATTGCCGGTGGTGCTGATTACAGCATTTGGCAGCATCGGCAGTTCAGTGCGCGCGATGCGTGAAGGCGCTGTGGACTATTTGCTCAAACCGTTCAAGCCGGAGCAGCTGATTGCCACTGTTGCAAAATATCTGGCGGTACGCCCCAAAAGCAGCAGCGAGCCGGTGGCGGTGGAAGTGGCCAGTCAGCAGGTGCTGGCATTGGCGCGCAAAGTAGCCGCATCCGATGCCACCGTGCTGGTTTCTGGTGAGAGCGGTACCGGTAAAGAAGTCCTGGCCCAGTATATTCACCAGCATTCCAATCGCAGCAGCGGTCCATTTGTAGCGATCAACTGCGCTGCCATTCCGGAAAACATGCTGGAAGCCACATTGTTTGGTTACGAAAAAGGCGCGTTTACCGGAGCCTATCAGAGCAGTCCCGGTAAGTTTGAACAGGCCAACGGCGGCACCTTGTTGCTGGACGAAATTTCCGAAATGGACATTGGCCTGCAGGCCAAGTTGCTGCGCGTGCTGCAGGAGCGCGAAGTTGAGCGACTCGGCGGCCGTAAAACCCTGAGTCTGGACGTACGTGTTATTGCGACGACTAACCGTGACCTGCAGCAATATGTGCGACAGGGCCGTTTCCGCGAAGACCTGTATTACCGTTTGAGTGTATTCCCGTTGTCCTGGCAGCCGCTGCGTCAACGTCCGCTGGACATTGTGCCTCTGGCTGAGCGTTTGCTGGCACAACATGCCGCACGCATGGGGCGTGGTGCCGTCAAACTCGAAAAAAGCGCCTGCGAAGCGCTGACAGCCCATCAATGGCCTGGCAACGTGCGCGAACTGGACAATGTGTTGCAACGGGCACTGATTATTCATGATGGTACTTCCATCACTGCGCAAGCGCTGGGTCTGACAGGTCTGGTATTGGCGGACACTGCGCTGGAGGCTGAACAGGATATCTCTGCCAGCTCAGTGGACAGTGCTGACAGCCAGCTCGGCTCCGATCTGCGCCAGCGTGAATTTCAGATCATTATCAATACGCTGAAGCAGCAAGGCGGCCGTCGCAAGGAAACTGCAGACGCGCTGGGGGTCAGTGCCCGAACCTTGCGTTACAAACTCGCGCGTATGCGTGATATGGGCATCAATATTGATTCTATGGTCAGAGCCTGATCAGGAAGGGGATAACAATGAATGGTGTAACAGATCGAGTAGACATCAATCAGTTGCTGATGCAAATGCGTGAAATCCGCGGCCAGATCCAGGCCCCGGGTACAATCAACAATGACGCAGCGCAGGTGACCAATGCGGATCAGGTCAACCGCAGCGGTGAAAGCAGTTTTGGCGACATGCTGAAACAGGCAGTGAATTCCGTAAACGAAACCCAGCAAAAATCCAGCGAACTGCAGCGTGCGTTTGAAATGGGTGATCCGCAGGTCGATATCACGCAAGTGATGATACAGATGCAAAAAGCCAGTGTGTCCTTTGAGGCTATGAACCAGGTTCGAAACCGACTGGTGAGTGCCTATCAGGACATCATGAACATGCCTATTTAAGTAACGGGACAAATACATCATGGCCGCCGAATTGACAAATTCCAGCATGCCTGCAAAAACATCCACGGGTCGTAGCAGTGGCAGCTTCCTGGCCGGGTTCAACCGTCTTGACCTGTTGCGTCAGGCCGGGTTGTTACTCGGACTGGCTGCCAGTATTGCGCTGGGTTTTGGTGTGGTGTTGTGGTCCCAGCGTGAAGAATATCAGCCGGTTTATCCAAGTCTGACTGGTTTTGATGTTGCGGAGCTGGTGCAGGTGCTGGAAGCGGGCAACATCCCATACCGTGTTGAGCCCGCTACAGGAGTGTTGCTGGTGCCGGCTGACAGTGTCAGTGCTGTGCGCCTGGAAATTGCCGCAGCAGGTATTACACGCGACAACGGTTACGGCTACGAATTTATGGACCAGGACAGCAGTCTGGGTACCAGTCAGTTCATGGAACAGAATCGTTACAAACGCAGTCTGGAAGGTGAGCTGCAACGCACTATCACCAATTTCCGTCATGTGCAGTCTGCGCGTGTGCATCTGGCTACACCGGAGCGTTCAGTATTTGTGCGTGATGCGCGCAAGCCCACCGCGTCGGTTTTTCTGACTCTGGCTTCCGGGCGTCAGCTGACGGATGTGCAAGTGCAGGCGATTTCCAATCTGGTGGCGTCCAGCGTGCCGTCCATGGATCCCGCCGATGTGACTGTGGTGGACCAGTCGGGTAACCTGTTATCCAGTCGCCGCGACAATCCGGAGTTAATGATTGCCGGTGAGCAGTTTGAGTATGTACGCCGCTACGAAGAAACGCTGGTCGGTCGAGTTAACCGCATTCTGATGCCGCTGCTGGGTAATGGCCGTTTTACTGCAGAAGTGTCTGCCGATATGGATTTCACCCGTACTGAACAGGCTGCTGAAACCTACAATCCTGAAAGTTCAGTTTTACGCAGTGAGCAATCTCTGGATGAGCGTCGTGCGGGCGGCGATATTGTTGCCGGTATTCCGGGTGCATTGAGTAACCAACCGCCGTTGCCAGCGCAAGTGCCCGAGACGCTGGAGCAGGGGCAGGCAACTGCAGCTGCCAACAACACCAATATACGTACCCAGGCAACACGCAACTTTGAAGTTGATCGCACCATCAGTTACACCAGCAGCGATCCGGTTTCTGTACGCCGCTTGTCAGTGGCTGTTGTGATCGACGAACCCGAGGGGGAAAACGCCACCCCATGGACTGCTGACGATATACAACGCATTACAGCGCTGGTGCGTGATGCTGTTGGATTTAATGAGTCCCGTGGCGACAGCGTTACTGTAATCAACAAACAGTTTGCGCGTCCCGAAGTCAGTCTGGCCGATGAAATTCCGATGTGGCAGCAGCCCTGGTTTGGCACGGCCTTGCGGCAAGGTGCCAGTGCCGTCTTTATTCTGATTCTGGTGTTTGGTGTATTGATGCCGGTGTTGCGTCGCTTGTCTGCCGTTGGACCAGAGAGCAAAGCGTTGGCGACCAGTCTGGGGCAAAGTGAGACACCGTACGCTGAGCTGACTCCGGAAGGTGTGCGTATGCGCGAGGATTCTGTCACTCTGAGCGGCGGTGATGATATGCTGCTTGCCGGTCCTTCCGACAGTTATGAAAGACAATTAAGTGCCATTAAAGGCCTGGTTGCGCAAGATTCTGCACGCGCTGCCCAGGTGTTAAAAAACTGGATTAGCAACGATGTCTGAGAAAGTGCCTGTGGATAAACTGGGGCGAAATATCAGCTCTTTGGAGCGTGCAGCGATCCTGCTGATGAGTATGGGTGAAAAGGACGCTGCCGAGGTTCTGAAGCAGATGGGACCCAAGGAAGTGCAGAAAGTGGGTGCGGCCATGTCCAATCTCAAGTCTGTTTCCCAGGACACAGTTTCGGCTGTGTTTTCGCAGTTTTTACAGGAGTGTGGTACCCAGAGCGGATTGGGGATTGGTGCTGAAAATTATATCCGCAATATGCTTGTGGAAGCACTGGGAGAAGAGCGTGCGCGCGGGTTTCTCGATCGCATTCTGCTTGGCGGATCCAGCGCCGGTATCAACAGCCTTAAATGGATGGATCCACGCTCAGTGGCGGATGTTATCCGTCACGAACATCCGCAGATTCAGGCAGTGGTACTGAGTTACCTGGAGCCTGATCAATCCGCTAGCATCCTGTCCAATTTTCCGGAAAAAGTGCGCGTTGAAATTATGATGCGTATTGCTTCCCTGCAAAGTGTGCAGCCTGACGCTTTAAAAGAACTTAACCAGATTCTGGAGAAACAGTTTTCGGGCAAAGGTTCTAATCCCTCGACCACAATTGGTGGCACTAAAACCGCTGCTGAAATCATGAACAACCTTGATGGAGCGGTGGAACAGGAGCTGATGCAGTCCATTAAAAATCTGGATGAAGATCTGGGTAACCAGATTCAGGATCTGATGTTTGTTTTTGACAACCTGCGCGATGTGGACGACAGGGGTATCCAATCCTTGCTGCGTGAAGTGTCTTCGGAAGTATTGATCCTGGCGCTGAAGGGTGCCGACGATTATCTGAAAGAAAAGTTCTTCAACAACATGTCCAAACGTGCTGCAGAACTGCTACGTGATGACCTGGAAGCCAAAGGTCCGGTGCGCATTGTGGAAGTTGAAGCTGCGCAGAAAGAAATCCTGGCAGTAGCCCGTCGCATGGCCGATTCCGGTGAGATCCATTTGGGTGGTGGCGGCGAGGCCATGATCTGATGAATATTAAACGACATCCTTTTGACGGAGTGGCGCGCATCAGCGCAACCACACTGGAAGCTGAACCGGTACTGCGCTGGATTCCTCCAACTATTGGCAAGGAAGGTAATCTGATTTACGCGGAACCGCGCGAGGAATCCATGCTGCGACAAACGGTTGCGCAGGTTGTTCCACGCCCCGGTATAGACAAGGCGGCAGCGCCTCAGGTTTCGGCAGTGGATGCTGCGCGCCAGTTTGATCAGGCGCGCGAAGAAGGTTTGTTGCTTGGCCGTCAGGAAGGGCTGCAAAAAGGACTGGAAGAAGGTCGTAAACTCGGTGTGGAGCAGGGGCGCGAGCAAGGCATAGCGGAAGGTCGCGAGCTGGGGCAGAAAGAAGGTTATCAGGCCGCCTGGAACAAGGCGCAGGCAGAAATCAACGAGCAAAAGCAGACGCTGGCTACGCTGATTACCCATCTCAGTCATGCACTGAATGAGCAGGATTATCAACTTGAACAAGCTCTGTTACACCTGACCCGGGAAATTGCACGTCATGTAGTTCAGCGTGATCTGATGATAGACAGCAGCCACATCGTAGCGATTGTGCGTCAGGCGCTGGCGACGCTGCCACCGAGCCGCGACAATGTCCGTATTCTGGTCAGTAACGATGATCTTGCGCTGGTACAGCAAGCCATCGCCGACAGTGGCGAAAACTGGAAAGTGACAGGCAGTCGTCAGATTGAACGCGGAGGTTGCCGCGTGGAAACCGATCAAAGTGCTGTCGACTTCACCACCAGCGAGCGTTTTAAACAGGTGCTTGAACACATTGTGCAGCGTCAATTTGCTGACGGCAATCCTCTGGCAACACGTATACCTGCAGGTGAAGAGTTCGAGGTGGCACCTGAACCAATTATCAGCAGTGTTATAACGCAGCCGGCCAAGGCGCCAAAACCGTCATTGATGAAACAAGCTGAAGCGCTTGCGAGGCAGAGCAGCTACGTATCCAACGAGGCTGACTGAGCATGCAACGTCAAAGCCTGGCTCAACGCCTGCGCGCGTACATGCCGCAGCAGACACCTCAACCCGAACCTGTCATTGTGGGCAAACTGACCCGGGTGGTAGGTTTGACGCTGGAAGCCGTCGGCTGCAACGTGTCTCTGGGCGGTCGTTGCCTGGTCAGCCATCCAAGTGGGGAAGACGTGGAAGCGGAGGTCGTCGGTTTTGACGGGGCTCGCATTTTTCTGATGCCGCTGTACAGCGTCGAAGGTCTGCAGCCTGGTGCCAAGGTGGTGCCGGCTGAAGGCACACAGCGCCTCTGGGTGGGTAATGGTTTGTTGGGGCGCGTACTTGACGGTTTTGGTGATCCAATTGATGGTCTGGGTCCGCTGAGTTTGCAGGAATGCCGTGAAGCGGGTCCCGAGCGCAGTATCAATCCTTTAAAAAGACAACCGATACGACAGACGCTGGACGTTGGTATTGCAGCTATTAATGGTTTGCTTACGGTCGGCAGAGGACAGCGTATTGGTCTGTTTGCAGGCTCCGGCGTGGGTAAGTCGGTATTGCTGGGCATGATGACCCGTTTCACAGAAGCGGAAGTGATTGTGGTCGGGCTGATCGGTGAACGCGGCCGCGAGGTAAAAGAATTCATCGAGGAAATTCTCGGTGAAGAGGGTCTGAAACGTTCCGTGGTGGTAGCTTCACCTGCTGATGATTCTCCGTTGATGCGTTTGCGCGCTGCCTCCATTACCACACGCATTGCCGAAGGTTTTCGTGACCAGGGCAAGGATGTATTACTGCTGATGGATTCACTGACACGTTATGCAATGGCGCAACGTGAAATTGCACTCGCCATTGGTGAACCACCGGCGACCAAGGGTTATCCGCCTTCTGTGTTTGCAAAACTTCCACAGCTGGTTGAACGTGCCGGTAACGCTGACAAAGGCCAGGGCACAATCACGGCGTTTTATACAGTGCTTACTGAGGGCGACGATCAGCAGGATCCAATTGCAGACTCTGCACGCGCAATTCTTGACGGCCATATTGTGTTGTCACGGGCACTGGCAGAGCAGGGACATTATCCGGCAATTGATGTTGAGGCCTCGATCAGTCGAGTCATGCCATCCATTGTCACCGCCGACCACCTGGCCAAGGCGCAGCTGTTCAAGCGCGTTTATTCACGCTACCAGCAAAACCGCGATCTGATCAGTGTAGGCGCGTACACAATGGGCGCTGACAAAGATATCGATTTTGCCATTGAACGTATGCCGCATCTGAAACAGTTCCTGCAACAGGGACTGACTGAAAATGTGCCACTGGCTACTTCTGTAGAGCGCCTGGGCAAGGCAATCACACCGCTGTCACGGACGTTGCCCGGACAGAACCCAGGCAATGTCACCACGTTGCAACCGCGTACCTTGGGTGGCAGTGAGCGCAGTCAGGCCAGCACTGAGACGCGCAGCGGATGAACCGTGTAAAACGCATGCAACCGGTGTTGCGTCTGGCCGAGCTGGAAGTGGACAAGGCTGGGCGTCAGTTGGCAATGCTGCAGCAGCGGGTTGACAGCGAGCAAAACAAAATTGTCCAGCTGCGTGACTACCAGAACGAATACCGCAGTCGTCTGCAAAATGCCGGACAAAGTGGCATGAGTGTTGATCGTCTGCGACTTTTTGACGGATTCCACCAACAGCTGGAACTTGCCATCAATCAACAACAGAAACTGGTTCTGCAGCTGCAACAAGAGCAGCAGCGTTTGTTGCAAATCTGGCAGCAAAAAGACATTCGCTACAAAAGTCTGCAAAAAATGCTGGAGCGTCTGGAACGCGAACAGTCCGCGCAGCAGGCGCGTATAGAACAACGCAACCATGACGAATTTGCTCGCCGCTCGGCTAATAAAGGCTGGTCCTGATCATTCTGGCAAGTTTCTTGCTAAATCTCTTGCAGCCAATCTTGATCAAAGGACTACAGGATGAAATTGCCACAACCTTCATCAGTGGGTAGTGCAGTGAATGTGCTGATGAACCTGTCGGCCCCCAACAGCGCTGAAACGCCGCCAAAACAGGGCGGTGTGCGCTTTGAAGACAATCTTCAACAGCAGGTCGGCACCCATTCGCCAGCGCCCGCCAAGGCGGAAAAAACAGCCCGGCCGTCGACACAGCCGGTAACTTTGCCTGCCGACGACAACAGCAATGACGGCAGTTCCTTGCCGCCTGAAGACCAGGCGTTGCCGGTTGTTTCTGTTATCAGCGATGGCGATGACGGTACGGCAGATTCGGTGATTCATACCGAAACTGCAATGGTGGTTGTCGCTTTGGACGAGCATCAGGCGTTGCCGGTTGTTTCTGTTATCAGCGATGGCGATGACTGTACTGCCGATCAAAATACCGAGACCGCAACAGAGTTTGTTATTGTCGCTTTGGACGATGCCACGCATAAAGCCGTGACACAGCCATTGCCAGCCCAGCCTGAAAATCTGACTGGAAATCAGCCTGAAGTTTTGACGTTGCCGCAAACGCAAGTAGTCGCTGAACATCCGCTGCTTGATACAGAACAGCAAGCAGACGCTTTTGATCCGGTTAAACGAAGTCCGCTCGGTGTTGCTGTTGAACCCACTGCGGAAGCGGATACCAACGTGCTTGTCTCTGCAAATAATCTGGCGCGACGCCAGACAGTCACACCTGTGCCTGTCTCGGAGGACGAGATTACGCTGGACACAAATGATCTGGATGCGCCAGAACAACTGACCCTGGACGCTCAACCCAAATCCCGCCCTGCAGCTGAGGCGCCCAATGTCCCAGTGAACAAATCCTGGCTTGAGAATCTGCTGGCAGCACCCGTTGCAGTGGATACACCTGGTACTCGGGCTGTGACCTTGGCTCCACTGGTCAGTGCGGAACTGATGGCGGTGGCGGACAGCAACTCGACACAAAATCTGCAACAGAATCTGCAAACGCCTGCAGCCAATCCCTCACTGGCTTCAGCACTTTATAGCGCTGACCAGCGCCAGCTGGCGGCGGCTGAAGCACGGCAGGCACATACTCAACAAATCATGACAAACGCCCCTTCTGGGGAAGGTAAAACAGACACTTTGACCCGGGCGGGTGCCTTGCAATTGGCGTTTGGAGAGGCGGGCTGGGGGGAACGTCTTGGGCGCCAGTTATTGCTGCAGAGTGCACAAGGCAGCAGTAGTGCCCAAATCCGTCTGGATCCTCCCGAGCTGGGTAGTCTGACAGTACGTATTCAACTGGTTGATCAATCCGCCGCAGTAAACTTTGTTAGTCCACACGCAATGGTACGAGACGCGCTGGAACAACAGTCCGCGCGTCTGCAGGAGATGTTCCGCGAGCAGGGCATAGACCTGCTGGATGTTTCCGTATCTGATCAGCGCGAAGGCAATACTGACAGTGATCGCCGTGATTCCAGCCGTTACTCATCCGCTGCGGAAACCGCGGCCATGGACAGCCAGGCGGAGACGGCAGGCACTGTGCGCAAGACTGATTCATTGATTGATTATTACGCCTGAGTCTTCTCAGCAATGTTGCCGCGTCAATAGACTGTCACTAAATTGGCGTTTGCGCTGGCCAGCTGCCAAAAAGCTGGCCGCGCTACTCTTGTTATTCTCTCTTCGATATTTAAAATTCCTTAAAAAACATGGATTTGTATTTGTAAACCAAGTGTGGCACAAGCTTTGCTTCTGCCATTTCACGCTGAAAAGTTTGAGGATGTTATGGCGGAAGTCGACGAAATTGATAAAGGCAAAAAATCCGGCAGCAAAACCCTGATGCTGGTAGCACTTGCTGTTGTGCTGATTCTTGCCGGGGCTGGTGGCGCCTGGTTTTTCCTGATGGGACAGCCGGCAGAATCTGTTGATGAAAATGTTGTTGTGACGCCGTTAGCCGGGCCGGTGCAATACGTGGAGCTGGCACCTGCATTTATCGTCAATTTCCCGCATCAGGGGCGTCAACGCTTTCTGCAGGCCAATATTACGGTGATGGGTCGTGACGCGCAGGCAATGGATGCGGTAATTCAGCACATGCCGGTGCTGCGCCACAATCTGATAAACCTGTTAAGCGCACGTATGTTGCTGGTATTTGAAGACCCCAGCGGTATCGAACAGCTGCGCCAGCTGGCAACAGAAGAGGTCAAGCAGGTGCTGCGCCGTGAAATCGGCCGCGACGGCATTGAAGAAGTTCTGTTCACCAATTTTGTAATGCAATAGTACGGAAACTCATATGATGCAGGATCTGTTATCACAAGACGAAATTGACGCCCTCTTGCATGGGGTTGATGACAGTGCTGTGGGGTCGGAGCTCGATAACGATCCCTCCGTGGTGCGCTCATATGACCTGACCAGCCAGGATCGTATTGTGCGTGGCCGTATGCCTACGCTGGAAATGATTAACGAGCGCTTCGCCCGTCATACACGTGTCAGTCTGTTTAACTTGCTGCGCCGCTCTGCCGATGTCTCCATTGGTGGTGTCCAGATCATCAAGTTTGGTGAATATCTGCATACGCTGTACGTGCCCACCAGCTTGAATCTGGTCAAGTTCCGTCCGCTGCGTGGTACTGCGCTGGTGGTGCTCGATGCCAAGCTGGTATTTAAACTGGTGGACAACTACTTCGGTGGTGACGGACGTCACGCAAAAATTGAAGGGCGTGAGTTTACGCCGACCGAGCTGCGTGTTGTACAAATGGTGCTGAACCAGATTTTTAATGATCTGGGGGAAGCCTGGCGCAACATCTACAGACTTGAATTCGAGCACATTCGCTCGGAAGTTAATCCATCCATGGCCAATATCGTCAGCCCCAGTGAAGTGGTTGTTGTCAGTACGTTCCATATTGAGCTTGATGGCGGTGGCGGTGATATTCACATCACCATGCCGTATTCAATGATTGAACCAATACGCGAGCTGCTGGACGCTGGCATGCAAAGTGATATGGATGAACATGACGAACGTTGGGGCAAAGCGCTGCGCGAGCAGATCAAGGACGCAACCGTGGAATTCACTTGTGATCTGTTTGAACGCACGATTACGCTGCGTGATGTTGTGGACCTGGAGGCAGGTGACATTATTCCCATAGAGATGCCGGAAACCATTGTGCTTAATGCCAATGGCATTCCAATGTTTGACACCCGCATAGGCATGTCAAACGGAAACCTGGCATTACGAATTGAAGGCGTCCACAAACGCCATAAAGTTTAGGAAGCGGAGGACACATGAGCGATAAAGATCAGGCAATGGCAGACGAATGGGCAGCTGCCATGGAAGAGGCTGAAGCAGCTGAGCGTACACAAAAACCGGGTTCTCCGGATCTTGATGTGATTCTGGATATCCCGGTTCGCATTTCCATGGAAGTGGGCAGCACCGCAATTACTATTCGCAATCTTCTGCAGCTCAATCAAGGTTCGGTCATCGAACTGGACCGTCTGGCCGGTGAGCCGCTGGACGTGCTGGTAAATGGTACGCTGATTGCGCACGGTGAAGTGGTGGTGGTGAATGACAAATTTGGTATTCGTATGACGGATGTGATCAGTCCCTCTGAGCGAATCAAGAAGCTGCGTTGATCATGGCCGAACTGAGTTCTTCAATGGCAGAGACAACCCTGTGGTTAATGCTGGTGGTGGGTCTGATATTGGCGCTGGCCTGGTTCGCCAAACGTTTTGGTGGTGTGCAGTTTCGTCATCACGGTAGTCTGAAACTGTTGAGTGCGCTGCCCTTGGGCAATCGTGAAAAAGTTGTTCTGATGCAGGCCGGAGACAAATATCTGCTGCTGGGTGTGACACCTTCACAGATTAATACACTGCACGTGTTTGATGAGCTACCACAAGAGATTTGTGCGTCTGCAAACAAACAAACCCTGGCAAACGCAGGCACAGGATTTCAGCAACTGCTGCGTTTTGCGATGACAAAGTCCACATCTTCCTCGCTGAATCCGCAGACTGTTGTCGATAGCTCGTCGGGTAAACCTCTGTGATATCAACCAGAATATTTTTGCGTATTATCAGTTCTATTTTTGCAGTGATGTTGTGCGCGGGTGTTGCCAATGCGCAGGATCTGCCAGTGGATGTTGTCTCAACCAACGACGCCATTCTCAGTACAATTCCGGCGGCAGATAATCTGTTGAATGGAATTCCAGCGTTGGCGATGACAACGGCGGCTGACGGTTCCCAGCAGTACACGGTGTCGTTGCAGATTTTGCTAATTATGACAGCGCTGACATTGTTGCCCGCGATGGCAATGATGATGACGTCATTTACCCGCATTATTGTAGTGTTTGCGATTTTGCGTCAGGCCTTGGGGCTTCAGCAAACACCGTCCAACCAGATTCTGTTGGGGCTGGCACTTTTTCTGTCCATTTTTATTATGACTCCGGTATTTTCGCAGTTGAATGAAAATGCTTTGCAGCCTTATATCAACGAACAAATTTCCGCTGATCAAGCACTGGCCCAGGCCGAGATCCCGTTTCGTGCTTTTATGGCGGCTCAGACACGCGAGTCAGATCTGAAACTTTTTATGGACCTGTCTGATACTCCGGAAGTTGCCAGTATTGATGAGGTTCCGCTGACGGTACTGATCCCGGCCTTTGTTACCAGCGAATTAAAAACCGCTTTCCAGATTGGTTTTATGCTGTTTATCCCGTTTCTGGTGATAGACCTGGTGGTGGCCAGCGTGCTGATGGCGATGGGTATGATGATGCTGTCGCCGATCATCATTTCCTTGCCATTTAAAATTATGTTGTTTGTATTGATTGATGGCTGGGCCATGGTGATTGGTACACTCGCCATGAGTTTTGGAGTGTGATGCATGACCCCTGATGTGGCGGTTTCACTCTGGCGTGAGGCAATGTGGCTGATAGTGCTGCTGGTTGCTGTGATTGTGATGCCAAGTCTATTGGTGGGTCTTGTTATCAGTACCTTTCAGGCAGCAACCCAGATCAACGAGCAGACCTTGAGCTTTTTGCCGCGTCTGCTGGTGACACTGATTGTGATTATTATCACTGGACCCTGGCTGCTGCGTCGTATTATGGAATACAGCGCGCAGCTGATTGTCAGCATCCCACTGTTGATAGGTTAAGGGCATGCTGGTCTTTTCCGATGCACAGATTGGCGCACTGGTAGGCAGTTTCCTGTGGCCACTGTTTCGCATTTCCGGATTTTTTCTGGCATCGCCGGTGATCGGGTCAAATTTTGTGCCGGTGCGTGTACGTATGATTCTGGCACTTGCAGTGTCCCTGGTTGTATCCCCGACATTGCCCGAATTGCCTCCTATTCCCGGGCTGTCTCTGAGCCTGTTGCTGGTGGTGTTGCAGCAGATACTGATAGGCGTAGCGCTCGGCTTTTTTCTGCAGATGCTTTTTCAGATATTTATCCTGTTAGGTCAGATGATTGCAATGCAGATGGGTCTTGGTTTTGCGTCCATGGTTGATCCCACCAATGGGATCAGTGTTGCAATTCTCAGTACCTTCTATCTGATGTTTGTGGTGTTCCTGTTTGTGGTGATGGATGGTCATCTGCTGATGATTCAAGTGATAGCGGACAGTTTTGAGCAGATACCAATAAGCGCTACACCTGTACAAAACGATTTTTATTTTCGTATGGTCAGCACTATCAGCTGGGTATTCTCCAGTGCACTGTTGCTGGCCTTGCCGGCATTAACAGCGTTGCTGATTACCAACTTTGCATTTGGCATCATGACCCGGGCGGCACCACAAATGAATATTTTTGCGCTGGGTTTCCCCATAGCGTTGATGTTTGGTCTGTTTATTATCTGGTTGAGTCTGGGTAATTTTGTCGACGTTGCTTCATCAGTTTTTGCCGAAATGTTTGCGCGTATGCGCGCGTTGATGGCGGTGTAGGGGAGGAGTTATGGCTGAAGAAGACTCTTCCTCGGAAAAGTCACAGGAACCTACCGCCAAACGACTTGAGCAGGCCCGCGAAGAAGGTAACGTTGCGCGCTCGCGTGAACTGAACACCATGGCCATATTGCTGGCAGGCAGTGCGGGTTTGTTAATGTTTGGCGCTTACATGATTCAGACGATAGCTGGTCTGATGGATCACAACTTGGTACTTAGCCGCAGTGATATTTTTGATACAAGTGCCATGCTGCGTCATCTGAATATTTCAGTGATGGAGGGCATGCGTTCGTTGTTGCCGTTGTTTCTGGTTTTGCTGGTTGCATCTATTCTGGGGCCGTTGGCTCTGGGTGGCTGGAACCTCTCATTTAAAGCGATCATGCCCAAAGCTTCGCGTATGGATCCGCTGGCCGGACTCAAGCGGATGTTTGGCGCCCGTTCACTGATGGAGCTGGCCAAGGCCGCCGCCAAAGTGTTGGTAGTGGCGGCCATCGCTTTGCTGATTTTTATGGTGAACAGGGACAGGATTTTTGCGTTATCGAGCGAGCCGCTGTTGCCAGCTATGCAGCACACGATGAGCATACTGGGCTGGGCGGTTCTTGGTATGTCCTGCGCGATGATCCTGATTACGCTGATTGATGTGCCTTTCCAGATTCACTCGCATACACAAAAGCTGCGTATGACACTGCAACAAGTAAAAGATGAGATGAAGGACTCGGAAGGCAAACCTGAGGTCAAACAACGTCTGCGTCAGTTGCAGTATGAAATGACACAGAACCGTATGATGCAGAACTTGCCGCAGGCTGACGTCATTATTACCAACCCGCAACATTATGCGGTGGCGCTGCGTTATCAGCAGGGCGGGCAATCTGCGCCGGTGTTGATTGCCAAGGGTGTTGACCTGATTGCGTTAAAAATCCGTGAAGTGGCTACGGAGCACAAAATTACCATCATTGAATCTCCGGTTCTGGCGCGTGCGATTTTTTATAACACGCGATTGGACGAGGAAATTCCCGAAGGTCTGTACAAAGCGGTGGCGCAAGTGCTGGCGTATGTATTCCAGTTGCGTCAATACCGTCCCGGTTATGGTCCTCGACCTGTCCTGTCTGCAGATCTGCCTGTACCTGAAGAATTACAGCACGATTAAAAATAATCACAGCTTTTCTCAAATTGAGCACGAGTTTTGCAACATAGGTTGTAAGACGTGTTTAAGCGTCAAAAATTTGATGTTTGTATGTTTGAATCGTGCATTGGTGTCAGAGGAATGGCACCAGAAGCGGAAAGGCTTTAGATGAATTTCAGTACAAATCTGGATCGACAACATCTGTTTAACAATGCCAGGAATCTGACCCGCGGTAACCTGGGTATTCCGATATTGTTGCTGGTTATTCTGGCGATGATGACATTGCCGATTCCGCCGTTGATGCTCGATATATTTTTTACGCTGAACATCACCATTTCTCTGGTGGTGCTGTGTGTGGCGGTATACGCCATGCGGCCACTTGATTTTGCAGTTTTCCCGACAATTTTGCTGGTTTCAACGCTGCTGCGGTTGGCTCTAAACGTCGCCTCAACACGTGTGGTGCTGCTGAACGGTCATGAAGGTGGTGCCGCTGCAGGGAAAGTGATTGCCTCGTTTGGTGAGGTAGTAATCGGCGGTAATTACGCTGTAGGTCTGATTGTTTTCCTGATTCTTGTGATCATCAACTTTGTGGTGGTGACCAAGGGCGCAGGCCGGATTGCAGAAGTCAGCGCACGTTTTACGCTGGATGCAATGCCGGGCAAACAGATGGCTGTAGACGCTGATCTGAATGCGGGTGTCATTGATCAGGAACAGGCTCGTTTGCGTCGTAGCGAAATTACGAGCGAGGCAGATTTTTACGGTTCTATGGACGGTGCCAGCAAATTTGTTAAAGGGATGCAATTGCCGGTATTCTGATCCTGGTGATCAACATGGTAGGCGGTCTTGCAATCGGGATGTTGCAACACGGTCTGGATTTTGCCTCAGCTGCTGAGCGTTATGCGCTGTTGACCATAGGTGATGGCCTGGTCGCACAGATTCCGGCACTGGTTCTGTCAACTGCTGCCGCAATCATGGTAACGCGTAGTAATACCAACGAAATGGTGGGTGCTCAGGTTATAGGACAGATGTTTGGGTCTCCGCGCTCCCTGGGCGTATCTGCCGCTATCCTGTTAGTGATGGGTGTGGTGCCAGGTATGCCACATCTGGCATTTTTGACTCTGGCCTTGGCTGCTGCGGCAGGTGCGGTTGTGATTTATCTGAAGCAGGCCAACCCTGAAAAAGTGGAGCCGGGACAGGATGCAGTCAAACAGGCTGCAGAAGCCGCCCAGGCGCAAGCATCCGAACAGGAACTGGGCTGGAATGATGTCACACCGGTGGATGTTGTTGGCCTGGAGGTGGGGTATCGCCTGATTCCCATGGTGGATAAAAGCCAGGGCGGTCAGCTGCTGGGACGCATCAAAGGCATCCGCAAAAAATTGTCCCAGGAACTTGGGTTTCTGGTGCCCTCTGTTCATATCCGCGACAACCTTGATCTGCAGCCCAACGAATACCGCATCAATCTGATGGGCGTAAACATTGGTGGCGCTGAAATTTACCCGGAGCGGGAAATGGCTATCAATCCCGGGCAGGTATACGGGCGCGCGCAGGGTATTGCTGCGAAGGATCCGGCATTTGGTCTGGAGGCAATCTGGATTGAGCCGGGTCAGCGTGAACAGGTGCAGGCATTGGGTTACACAGTGGTGGATCCGAGTACGGTGGTAGCCACACATATGAATACATTGCTGCAAAAGCATGCCCATGAATTGCTTGGTCATGACGAAGTACATGAGCTGCTGTCCATGCTCGGTAAAACCTCTAAAAAGCTGTCCGAAGAGCTGCCATCGATGGTGAATCCGAACATTTTGCGGCGTGTGCTGCAGAACCTGTTGCAGGAAGGCATCCCGGTAAAAGACATGCGCAGTATAGGCGAGGCTTTGGCGGTGGCCGCTTCCCGTACCCAGGATCCTGTTGCATTAACGTCAGCCGTCAGGGTTTCGCTGGCTCGTGTCATTGTTCAGGGCATTTATGGGAACCGCAGTGAGTTGCCAGTAATGACCCTTGATCCACAGCTGGAACAGATATTGCTTAAAGCAGTACAACAGTCAGCCCAGCACGCCGAGGCGACACTGGTAGATGACAGCGTTGTTATAGAGCCCGGTATTGCTGAGCGCCTGCAGCAGGCACTGGTACAGGCGGCACAGCGGCAGGAAATTGCCGGCAACCCTGCCGTTTTGCTGGTCAGCGCGCCTCTGCGACCGATGCTCAGCCGTTTTGTGCGCTACACGGTAAACGGAGTCAAAGTGCTTTCGTATCAGGAAATTCCGGACAACAAACAGATCACCATCGTTTCAACCGTTGGACAGTAAGAAGGTAGAACATCATGCAGCTTAAAAAAATCCGGGCTAAAGATATGCGTCAGGCCATGCTTCAGGTTCGTGACGAAATGGGCGCAGACGCTGCCATCCTGTCCAGTCGCAGTTTGCCAACTGGTGGGGTGGAAGTGATTGCCACGCTGGCTCCGGCCAAACCCGTGACACCTCCTGCAACAGAGTCTGCTACCTCGGGTGTCAGCAAAGCCGAGATCGGCGCTATGCGCAGCGAGCTGCAAAGCATCCGCACGCTGCTGCAGCAACGCTTGAACGGGCTGGCCTGGGAACAGTTCAGCAACCAGTCTCCGGCTCAGGCGGTTATCTGGGAACGTTTGACTGCAATGGGTGTTCCCGGCTTTTTGACTCGGCATCTGGTTGCCCAGACTGCGCAGGAAAAAACACTGGATCAGAATTGGAAACGTGTGTTGTCAGCACTGGCGCAGGCGATACCGGTGATTTCGAACGATCCGGTACAGTCCGGTGGGCGTTATGCCTTATTGGGTCCAACCGGAGCCGGTAAAACCACGACGATTGCCAAGTTGGCAACCCGTTATGTGCTCCAGCATGGTTCGGAAGATGTTGCCTTGGTCACTACCGACAGTTTCAGGTTGGCCGCTCACGAACAATTGCGTACCTTGGGCCGTATTCTGGGTGTAACCGTTTGTGTGATGGACGATCAGCATTCGCTGAAGGAAACATTGGAGACCCTGGCGCATAAAAAACTGGTGCTTATTGATACGGCCGGGCTGCCAACGGGGCATCCGCAACAGCTACGTCAGACCGCTATGTTGCGCGAAACACCCGAGGTACAAAAATGGCTGGCGTTGCCTTGTACCAGCCAGGCCCAGGTTTTGCGTTCGGCCTGGAAAACCTGTTCGACTGCAGGGATTTCTGCGTGTATTCTCACGCATCTGGATGAGGCCTGTGTGCTGGGTGAGGCATTGGCTCTGGCAGTGGAAAGTCGCCTACCTGTTGTGTATGAAACCTTCGGTCAGGGTATTCCGGATGATATTGCTGTGGCTCAGGCTACGGCTTTGGTGCGCCGCGCAGTTGCGCTGGGTCGACAACAGGCCGAAGAACCTGTTGAGCGCGGTCGCCTGGTAAATGAATACGGCGCTTCCGGTTCTGCCGGTATGTCGTCTGCGGCCAGCTTGCAGGCCTTATAGAATTTTGAACACTTTTGTTGGAGACATTGGGATGCATCCCATTCAAGTGCTGGCGGTTACCGGCGGAAAAGGAGGTGTTGGCAAGACCAGCATTTCTGTAAATCTAAGTCTGGCACTGGCTGGTTTGGGCAAGAGGGTGACTCTGCTTGATGCTGATCTGGGTCTGGCCAACGTTGATATTCTTCTGGGTGTCAAAGCCACACGCACAATTGCCGAGGTCATGGCGGGTGAATGCGGACTTGCTGATATCCTGGTTGACACTCATGGTATCAAGGTGATCCCGGCTTCCTCTGGCGTACAGTCGCTGGTGAGTATGGGGCCAGGCCAGCATGCCGGAATCATCCATGCCTTCAGTGAGCTGGCTGACGAGATGGACGTGCTGGTTGTGGATACAGCGGCAGGCATTTCTGATTCTGTTGTAAGTTTTGTACGCGCGGCCCAGGAAGTCCTGGTTGTGGTCTGTGATGAGCCATCATCAATGACGGACGCTTACGCGCTGATCAAGCTTCTGCACCGCGATTGTCAGCTGCGCGACTTCAGGATTCTGGCAAACATGACACGTACCGCGGAGGAAGGCCTCAATCTGTTTAATCGCTTTTCTGCGGTCGCAGGCCGGTTTCTGGATGTGAACCTGAGATATGCCGGGGATATTCCTTTTGACGATAATCTGCGCAAAGCCTCGCAGCGGCAAAAACCGTTATTGGAAGTGTACCCGGGGGCGCGTGCGTCCGAGGCATTCCGGCGTCTGGCGCGGGAAGTCAGCTCCTGGCCTGTGCGAAGACAGGCCAGTGGTCAGCTTGAATTTTTTGTGGAAAGACTGGTTCAGGGCGCCGTTTGAGCGCGCTGGAGAGGAAGGATATGACGGCGTCTTGTGGTGCTTCCCTGTACCAGCAGGTACAGGCAGATTCGATGTCTGATCTGGTTATCCAGCATGCACCGCTGGTCAAGCGTATTGCGCATCATTTGTTGATGCGAATGCCGTCGAGCGTGCAGCTCGATGATCTGGTGCAATCCGGGATGATTGGTTTGCTGGAAGCCGCGCGTAAATACGATGTTTCCAAAGGTGCCAGCTTTGAAACCTATGCCGGTATCCGCATCCGCGGTGCCATGCTGGACGAGATTCGCCGGGGTGATTGGGCGCCACGCTCGGTGCACCGCAAATCGCGTCAGGTTGCCGAGGCAGTAAAAGCTGTTGAATCCAGAACTGGTACCGATGCCAAGGACCATGAGGTTGCTGAGGAGCTGGGCATTGATCTGGAGGAGTATTACAGCATTTTGCAGGATGCCAGTGGCAGCCGCTTGTTCAGCTTTGATGACCTGACCGAAGGTGGCGATGATTCCATGCTGGAAAGCGTCAGCACTGAAGTCTCAGGTCCATCTGATGCCTGGCAGAACGAGTCATTTCGTGACCATCTGGCGCAGGCTATTGACGCCTTGCCAGAGCGGGAGAAGCTGGTTTTATCGCTGTATTACGACGATGAACTTAACCTCAAGGAAATCGGCGAGGTCCTGGGTGTCAGCGAATCCCGTGTCAGTCAGATTCACAGTCAGGCAGCATTACGATTGCGGGCCCGTCTGCAGGACTGGAAATAACCCGCACTTACTCCCTGCGCTATAATGGCGCCCCTGTTTTTTTCGGATTCAGACTAAATTTTTTTAACTTTCAAGCGATAAACTGCTGGGGAGGACTCATTTATTGAGTTGCAGCTCCCCAAGAGCACTCATGACTGGAGGCGGTTTTGGACAAAAACATGAAAATTCTCATTGTTGATGACTTTTCAACAATGCGCCGCATTATCAAAAATTTGCTAAGAGATCTGGGGTTTACCAACACGGCAGAGGCAGATGACGGCAATTCCGCACTGCCCATGTTGCAGAACGGCCATTTTGACTTTCTGATCACAGACTGGAACATGCCTGGCATGACAGGCATAGACCTGCTCAAAGCCGTGCGTGCCAGTGACAAACTCAAGAATTTGCCTGTTTTGATGGTGACTGCTGAAGCCAAGCGTGACCAGATCATTGCCGCAGCTCAGGCCGGCGTTAACGGATATGTTGTTAAGCCTTTTACCGCTGCCGCCTTGCAGGAGAAGATCGAAAAGATTTTTGAGCGCATTGAAGCCAGTCGCTAGGAGGCAGCATGTCTGAACAAGAAGAAAAAAATCTGACAGACGATATCGCCGGGAATTTTTCCAACGCCTTGCGTGAACGCACCCGTGCGCTGATCAATAGCCTTGAAGTCAATGATATGGCGTCGGCCAGTGAGCTGATCCGGCAGATCAACCAGGTGCGCGATGAAACCCTGTATCAGGAAGTGGGACGTCTGACACGCGCGCTGCATAATGCGTTGCGGGATTTTCATCTGGATATTGGTTTGCACGCTAATGCCCGTGTTGAACACGAACTGTCCGAAATGGTTGATGCCCGCAGCCGCTTGAACTACGTCATCAGCATGACCGAGGATGCTGCCAACCAGACCATGGACAAAGTGGATGAGGCGGCACCATTGATACAGTCCATGGTCGAGGAAAGCCGGTCCCTGCAAGACCAGTGGCAACAGTTCCTGGTCAGTCAGGACAGTATCCCGCCAGCACAGGCGGAAATGTTTGCTCGTATTGACACCTTTCTGCAACAGGTTGATGGCGACGGACAGAGTGTATACAACCGCCTGACCGATATTTTGATGGCACAGGGTTACCAGGACCTTAGTGGACAGGTGATTAAACGCGTGATTGAGCTGGTCAGCGACGTTGAACAGAGCCTGGTGCGTCTGGTCAAGCTGGCAGCCAGCGTGGAGATGGTCGCTGGCATCCAGACATCGGTGCAGGTGCAGGCTCCCAAAAATGACGCACAGAAAATCAAGGCCGAAGGCCCGCAGCTTAACTCTGCCGCCAATAAGGACGTTGTCACCGGGCAGGACGACGTTGATGAGTTGCTGTCCAGCCTGGGTTTTTGACGCCAGTTGACCATAACGAGGGTCGCGTAATGAGCTTTTTTGATGATGAGGAAATTCTTGAAGACTTTCTGGTTGAGGCCGGAGAGATTCTTGAATTGCTCTCTGAACAACTGGTTCAACTCGAAAAGCAGCCTGATGACAAGGATCTGCTGAACGCGATTTTTCGCGGTTTCCACACCGTAAAGGGAGGCGCCGGATTTTTGCAGCTCGGCGCCATGGTTGACTGCTGCCACGTAACTGAGAATCTGTTCGATAATCTGCGAAACGGGCGCTGTCAGGTTACACCAGCGTTGATGGATATTGTGCTGCAGGCGCTGGATGCTGTTAATACCATGTTTGATAACGTCAAACAGAGAATTCCCCCGCAGCCTGCACCTGCACATCTGTTAAGTGCATTGCAGGCCCTGGCCAAAGGCGAGCTGCCGGCATCAAGCGATACCGTCGAAGCGGCTTCTGATGACGAGTTTGATCAGCTGTTGGCAGCGCTTGATGCGGATGGCATTGCAACCGACAAACAACTTCGTGCTGAGACTGGAAGTCAGGCTGATGAGAACGAAATCTCTGAGGAAGAGTTTGAGGCGCTGCTTGACCAGTTGCATGGCAAGGTTTCCAACGTGGAAGACGTGGCACCAGTTGTGCCGCAACCGGAAGTGGCTGAGCCTGCTGCAACATCCCCGGGTTCTGCCAGTAATGAAATCACCGACGATGAATTCGAGGCATTGCTGGATCAATTGCATGGCAGTGGGCGCCACCAGGGTTTGCCGGCTGACACTGAAACCGCCTCCGCTAACGCAGGCAGTGCTGCAGCATCTGTTGCAGCAAAAACGTCTGCTGCTCAGAGCGCACCTGCATCAAAAGCAGCGGCAGCGCCAGAGCGTGCAGTTGCCGTTGAAAAACACGACAGTGCGCCCGAGACTACAGTACGTGTTGATACCCGCCGCCTGGATGAAATCATGAATATGGTGGGAGAACTGGTACTGGTTCGTAACAGGCTGGTTCGTATTGGCAGCAACAGCGTGGATGAAATGCTGTCCAAAGCTGTCGCCAACCTCGATCTGGTGACAGCAGATTTGCAGACCGCCGTGATGAAAACGCGCATGCAGCCGATCAAAAAAGTTTTTGGCCGCTTCCCGCGTGTTGTGCGTGATCTCGCTCGAAGTCTGAATAAAGAAGTTGTATTGGAGCTGCACGGTGAGGATACCGATCTCGACAAGAATCTGGTCGAAGCGCTGGCTGATCCACTGATTCACCTGGTTCGCAATGCGGTTGATCACGGCATTGAGCTGCCCGATGTGCGAGTGTCCAGAGGCAAGCAGCGCGAAGGCACCATTTTGCTCACTGCAGAGCAGGAAGGCGATCATATTCTTCTCACCATCAGTGATGATGGACATGGAATGGATGCGGAGGTACTGCGTCGCAAAGCCGTTGAAAAAGGACTGATGGACAAGGATGCTGCAGATCGTCTAAGTCGTTCAGAGTGTTTTGAACTGATTTTTGCTCCAGGTTTTTCCACAAAAACAGAAGTTTCTGATGTCTCCGGGCGAGGCGTGGGAATGGATGTGGTCAAAACCAAAATTGGTCAGCTTAACGGTTCTGTAAGTATTGACTCGACGCTGGGTAAAGGCACCCGCCTTGAAATCAAGGTTCCGCTGACCTTGGCCATCATGCCCACCATGATGATCATGGTAGGAGACCAGACTTTTGCGTTGCCATTGGCCAGTGTCAACGAGATTTTTAATCTGGATCTGCACAATACCCATATGGTGGACGGGCAACAGGTTGTTACTGTCAGAGACAAGGCATTGCCGCTGTTCCATTTGCGACGTTGGCTTGGCGAGGGCAATGCACCTGAAAACCGCGGCAATGCCAACGTGGTCATTGTCAGCGTAGGTGCGCAGCGCATCGGTTTTGTGGTCGATACATTAATTGGTCAGGAAGAAGTTGTCATCAAACCCCTGGGGCGTATGCTGCATGGCACGCCAGGTATGGCCGGTGCCACGATCACTGGCGATGGACGTATCGCCATTATTCTGGATGTGCCGGGGCTGCTAAAAAAATACGCTGCATGAGGCGGGAAGGGATGAAATGAGTATTAAAGTACTGGTGGTGGATGACTCCGGTTTTTTCCGCAGGCGTTTGTCAGAGTTGATTAATGCGGATCCCAGATTGACGGTGGTTGGTACAGCGGCCAATGGCCAGGAGGCTGTTGATGAAGCGCTGCGCCTGAAGCCGGATGTGATCACCATGGACTACGAAATGCCGGTGATGGATGGCATCACCGCGTTGCGCCAGATTCATAAAACCAAAGCCATACCAGTGTTGATGTTCTCCTCGCTGACCTATGAGGGGGCGCGTATCACACTTGATGCGCTGGCAGCTGGAGCGGTGGATTATCTTCCCAAAAATTTCGAGGATATCTCCAGTCATCCCGAAGAGCTGCAACGCATACTGTGTGATCGCATTGTGGCGGTATCGGGCAGCCGCTCTCGAGTATCCGAATCTACTGCAGCACCTGCAGCGGCAGTTGCACCCGCAGCCGCTCCGGTTCGACGCAGCTCCACACGCGCGTTCCAGCTGGTGATTATTGGTGCTTCGACCGGCGGTCCTATGGCTTTGCAGGAAGTGCTGACACGGCTGCCCGCCAACTTTCCGCTGCCGATATTGCTGGTTCAACACATGCCAGGGACGTTCACCAAAGCTTTTGCCGAGCGTCTGGATCGTATTTGTCAGATTGGTGTGCATGAGGCTGTTGATGGTGATGTTCTCAAACCGGGTCATGCCTATCTGGCGCCCGGTGGCAAACAGATGCTGGTGGAAGGACGCTCCGCATTGCGCGTCAGAGTTATTGCCGGCGACGAACGACTGAACTACAAACCTTCACTGGATGTGACCTTTGGTTCGGCGGCGCGTGATCTTGGAGGACGGGTTCTGGGCGTGGTATTAACCGGAATGGGAGCAGACGGACGTGAAGGGGCGCGGCTGCTCAAGGCACAAGGGGCTACCATCTGGGCGCAGGACGAAGCCAGCAGCGTGATCTACGGTATGCCTATGGCGGTGGCACGCGCCGGGCTGACCGACGAAGTTCTCAGCCTGCAACGTGTTGCACCACGACTTTGTGAAGAAATTCACTAATACGGAATCATCATTATGCGTGTCTGGGCTGTAGCGAATCAAAAAGGCGGTGTTGGCAAGACCACAACCACCGTAGCGCTCGGCTGTCTGCTGGCAGATCAAGGCCGGCGTGTACTGATGCTCGACCTTGATCCGCAGGCTTCTCTGGGCAGCTATTTTGGTTATAAGCCGGATGAAGCCAGTGCTACCACTTATCAGTGGTTTGCAGCTCCCGGAAAACTGGATGATGCAGTCCTGAGTGCCAGTATCCGTCACACCTCCACAAGCAATCTTGATGTAGTGCCAGGTAGCACAGCATTAGCGACACTGGAGCGTTCTGCAGTCAATGTTGAAGGCATGGGACTGGCAATTGCGCGTGCGCTGTCCAGACTTTGGGACCAATATGACTATGTGATTATCGACAGTCCGCCGACCTTGGGTGTGCTGCTGATTAACGCGCTGGCGGCCAGCCAACGACTGGTTATTCCGGTGCAAACTGAATTTCTGGCCATCAAAGGCGTAGAGCGGATGTTGAATACCCTGCAGATGGTCAATCGCTCCCGTCGTCAGCCTTTACCCTATCTGATGGTGCCAACCATGTTTGATCGACGCACCCAGGCCAGTGTCAGTAGTTATCGCCATTTGCGTAAAACCTGGCCAGATTACACCTGGCACGCTGCCATACCGGTGGATACCAAATTAAGGGACGCCAGTGCACGAGGTGTGACGCCGTTGGAGCTTGATGCCGGCAGCCGTGGGGTACAGGCGTACATGTCTTTGTTAAAAACCCTGCTGTTGCATGAGCATCAGGCCGAAGCTGCGCTGGTGAGCGGCGCCGCAAACACGGCAGTGGCGGGAGAACGACGTCATGTCTGAAGCCCAGATAACCAGCCTTTCAAGCAATGACCTTGTTCAGAACTATCTGGACAGTCTTCTGCGCGAAGTGCCAGACACGGTCGAGGTGATCGAGGCCGAGTCCCTCGTAGTGCATTCTTCCCCGATCGAACCAGTCTTGCCAATGGCGCCAGCTGCCACAGTAACTCCAGTTGTTGAGCAGAAACTGGCCGACACCCCAGTGCCCAGTGCTGAGTACGTTGTGGTTGACAGTGCCAGTGTTCAGCATGATCCACGTCAGGCGCGGGTTGTGCCGGAGTGGGGCAAGCAGGGGTTTTCCGGACTGGTGTTTGAAGTTGCGGGTCTTAAAATGGCAGCGCCTTTGCATTTGCTCGGCGGTATCTGCCAGCTGGAAGACAATTTGCAATCCGTGGTAGCCCAGGCTGACTGGTTTATGGGGCTGTTACGCTGGAATGGTAAAAACCTTCGTGTTGTGGACACCGCTCGCTTTGTAATGCCGGAGCGTCTGCCCGACAACAGTCATCGCGAGGCCTACCAGAGTGTTGTGGTGCTGGGCGACAGTCTGTGGGCACTGGCGGTCGACAGGGCAGATGAATCAGTGCACTTGCAGGGTGATGAGATCCGCTGGAAAGCAGTGGCCGGTAGTCGGCCCTGGTTGGCTGGAACCTTGCTGGAGCGCCTGTGTGCGCTGATCGATGTTGATACCTTGCTGCAGCAGCTTGAGGCTTGTGATCAGACGCCTTCTTCAGACAAAACCGGCAACGTTGCTTTGGTGCCAGCAATTCAGTGATTGGCGTGAAATTTGCTTTATAACGCACCACAGGTGCATAAGATGTATCAGGCGATAAAATTTTGACGTTGTTGTCGCTGATCCTGGCAGGAGAACAAGATGGCCGAGTTAAAAAATATTCAGGACAACGATCAGGTGTTGCAGTGGGTAACCTTCCAGCTGGAGCAGGAAACGTACGGCGTCAACGTGATGGTGGTCAAGGAAGTCCTGAAATATCAGGATATTGCTCCTGTGCCAGGCGCGCCGGATTATGTTCTGGGTATTATCAATATCCGCGGCACGGTGATTTCCGTTATTAATTCGCGGCGCCGGTTTGGTCTGGCGGACAAAGAGCCCGATGACAATACCCGCATTGTGATTATTGAAATCGGCCGTCATGTTATTGGCATTCTTGTCGACAGTGTCGCTGAAGTGGTGTACCTGCGCAGCTCGCAGATTGAGCCGCCGCCCCAGGTCAACAAGGACGAGTCAGCGCGGTTTATTCAGGGCGTGTGTCACCGCGACAACCAGTTATTGATTCTGGTGGAGCTGGACAAGCTGTTAAGTGAAGATGAACTGCTGGAGCTGGACAACTAGTTCAGTGTGCAGTCGAGGATAAATAGATGGGCATTGAAATAGGTATACTGGCACTGTTGGCGCTGCTTGTAGTGGTTCAGCTGGTATTGGGTTGGCAACAATCCAAACGCATTGAACGGCTTGAGCATGCGATTGCCGAGTCTGCTGCCAGTCAGCGCGAGGTGCTGGAGTCAGCCGGTCAGGCTATTCTGACTTTGCATGGCAGTATCAATGTTCTTGAACAACGCTTGGCCAAATCTGCACAACGTCAACAGAATATCGAAAGCAAAAATGTGAGTTCGCTGACTTACGAGCAGGCAGCCAAGCTGGTGCAAATGGGCGCTGCCCCTGAAGATCTGGTGAAAAACTGTGGTCTGTCGCAGGCTGAAGCAAAACTGGTTTCGCTGATGGCGGCCCGTGGTGTGGGTCGAGTTTCCTGAGCAACCACGCGATTTTCCTGCAGTTTATGGTTATAATCGCCGCGTTTTTTCAACAGCCGGCGATCTCCGCCCGGCACGTGAGTAGATACCGTGAGCTTTGGGCCACCCGCCACCGATGATTCCCCTCTGCTGCAGACGCGGCAGCTGTTTTGCGAGCGCGACGAGCGTGTACTTTTCTCCTCTCTGGGTTTTGAACTGCATAGCGGACAGCTGATGCAGGTGGTTGGCAGTAACGGCAGTGGCAAAACCAGCTTGCTGCGTATTCTTGCCGGTTTGAATGATCATTATGAAGGCGAGATTCTCTGGCGCGGGCAAGCGATAGAAGAGCAGAGTGAGCAGTTTCTGTCTTCTTTGTTGTACATCGGCCATCGTGTTGGGGTAAACCGCATTCTCAGTCCGCGTGAAAATCTGCGCTGGAGTGCAGCGCTGCACTCACCGTGCACTGATGCCGACATTGAAGCCGCACTGGATCGGGTGGGTTTACGGGCCTACGAAGACATCCCGTGCCGTAACCTGTCCGCAGGACAAACGCAGCGTGTGGCACTTGCCCGCCTGTTGATCAGTCCCGCTGTGCTGTGGATTCTGGATGAGCCATTCACTACGCTGGACGTACAGGGTGTAAAAGACCTGGAAAGCCTCCTTGTCTGGCATGTTAATCGCGGTGGATCAGTACTGTTGACCACACACCATTCGTTGCAGGTTGATTGTGAACTCAGACGCCTGAACCTGGACGAGCTGAGGCGAGCACCATGAGCAACAATTTTCCTCCGTCCACTGGTCAGAGTGTCAGTACCTTCGATGCTTTCCGTGCCACGCTCAAGCGTGATCTGTTGATTGCGTTTAAACGCCGCAATGACCTGCTTAATCCAGTGATGTTTTTCCTGATTGTGGTCAGCCTGTTCCCGCTGGGTGTAAGTCCAGATCCGGCTGAACTGACCCGTATTGCCGCCGGTGTCGTGTGGGTGTCTGCGCTACTGGCATCAATGTTGTCCCTGGACAATCTTTACCGCGCCGACTATGAGGATGGCTCCCTGGAGCAATTGTTGTTGTCCCCTCAGCCACTTTATTTCCTGGTATTGGCCAAGAATATTGCGCACTGGCTGATCAGTGGTTTGCCGGTGGTGCTGCTGTCTCCCTTGCTGGCATATATGCTTTATTTGCCTGCGGAGGCTTATCCCACGCTTATTATCAGCCTGCTGATAGGAACACCGGTATTAAGCCTGTTTGGTTCTATAGGTGTAGCGCTGACAGTTGGACTGGGCAGTCGCGGCTTGATCCTGGCTGTTATCGTTTTACCGCTGTCTACGCCGGTGCTTATAATCGGCGCTAAAGCCGTCAGTGACGTTATGTTCGGTCTTGCTGTGGGCAGTCATTTTGCGTTGCTCGGGGCGATTCTTGCGCTGGCCTTAAGTATTGCACCGCTGGCCTCGGCGGCGGCGCTTCGTATCAGCGTTAATTGATATTGCCGATTCTCTCTGGGGTCAACACACGTGTCGTGATATAGTCCGGCCTCGGATTTTTCAGTAACTGGGTACTACCTATGTGGTTGTGGTTTTCTAAACTGGGTTCACCGCGCTGGTTTTATGAGTTGTCCAGCAAATGGTTACCCTGGCTTTATGCCTTGATGGCAATTTTGATGACAACTGGCGTGATCTGGGCGTTGCTGTTTGTGCCTGAGGATTACCAGCAGGGTCAGACCATCCGCATTATGTATGTGCACGTACCCGTTGCCAGTATCTCGCTGGCGTGTTTCCCGCTGATGGCGGTTGCCGGCACCATTACACTGGTCTGGAAGATGAAACTGGCAGATATGGTAGCCAAAAGTGTGGCACCTATTGGAGCCTGGTTTACCGGTCTGGCACTGGCCTCCGGGGCGATCTGGGGTGATCAGATCTGGGGGACCTGGTGGGCCTGGGATGCACGTTTGACTTCACTGTTGATCCAGTTTTTCCTGTTTATCGGGGTTATTGCCCTGCGTTCAGCGATTGAAAGTCCGGATAACGCGGCCAAGGCCTGTGCGGTGTTGTCGATTGTGGGCGCGATCAATGTTCCCATCATCAAGTATTCAGTAGAGTGGTGGAATACTCTGCACCAGCCTGCCAGCAGTTTCTCCATTGATCCGGTTGCACCTAATCCGCCAGAAGTGTGGGTGCCGCTGCTGGTGATGATCGGCGCAGTTTATGTGTTTTTTGTGATTTCGCTGATTCTGCGTACCCGTAATGAAATTCTGCAGCGTGAGCGTCGGTCACAATGGGTCGTTGACCTGGTGGCACGCGAGCCTCGCGCTTAACAGGGAAGAGGAGCTATTGTGGAGATCCAGTTTTCCAGTCTGTCTGAATTCCTGACGATGGGAGGAAGTTATACCTTCCACATCTGGTCTGTGTACCTGCTGTTTGCAGTTTTTATCAGCTACAATCTGCTGCAGCCCAGACTGGCCAGACGCCAGTTCATACGCGAGCAAAAGCGCCGTGCCAAGCGGGATGCCGAACTGGCTGCCAAAGATGCAGCTGGATCCAAGCCCTGATTTCACCGGTCTGATTAAATTCAGAGGAGTACCATGAAACCACACCGACGCAAGAAGCTGGGGATCATTCTGTTTATCGCTGTCGGCCTGGCAGCTGCTATCGGCCTTTCCCTGTATGCACTCAGCAATAATATTGATCTGTTTTTTACGCCAACCCAGATTGCTGCCGGTGAGGTGACTCCGGGACAGCGTATTCGTGTTGGCGGTATGGTCAAGGAAGGTTCTGTAGCCCATAGCCAGCAGGAACTTGAAGTCAGCTTCATCGCCACCGACTATGCGCATGATGTGGTCGTGCAATATGCCGGCATCCTGCCAGATCTGTTCCGTGAGGGGCAGGGTATTGTGGCAGAAGGCTCCATGCTGCCAGATGGCACGTTCAAAGCGTCACGAGTGCTGGCCAAGCATGATGAAAACTATATGTCTGTTGAAGTGAAAGCAGCGCTGGACGCTGCAGGGCAGGCAGCACCCTCAATGCCGGCAGGAGCCTACTGATGGTCCCCGAGCTTGGTAATTTTGCGCTGATTCTGGCGTTCTGCCTCAGTATTTTGCTGGGGATCATTCCCATGGTTGGCGCTGCGCGCGGCAATCTTGTCTGGATGGGGCTGGCCCGTCCGTTGGCGGCCGGTGTTTTTGTTTTTTTGAGCATCAGCCTGTTTATTCTGGGTTACAGCTTTGTAACCGACGATTTTTCCGTGCAGTTTGTTGCCAGCCACTCAAATACCATGCTGCCGATCTACTACAAGATCACAGCGGTTTGGGGCGGGCATGAAGGTTCGTTCCTGTTCTGGACGTGGATGTTGGGCGGCTGGATGCTTGCAGTAGCGGTATTCAGCAAGGCCATGCCGGATGAGTTTGTTGCGCGTGTGCTGGCTATTATGGGTGCCCTCTGTGTGGGCTATATCCTGTTTATGCTGGCCACCTCAAATCCGTTTGATCGTGTATTGCCGTTGCCGCCTGCTGATGGCGCTGATCTTAATGCAGCGCTACAGGACTTCGCTTTTATTATCCATCCGCCGTCACTGTATATGGGTTACGTCGGTTTCTCCGTGGTCTTTGCGTTTGCAATCGCTGCATTGATCAGTGGACGCCTGGACTCTGCCTGGGCGCGCTGGTGCCGTCCATGGGCTAACGCAGCCTGGGCTATTCTGACAATGGGTCTGGCGCTGGGATCCTGGTGGGCATATTACGAGCTGGGTTGGGGCGGCTGGTGGGCATGGGATCCGGTGGAAAACCCGCCGATGATCACCTGGCTGCTGGGGGCTGCAATGATCCACTCGCTGGCGGCCACTGAGAAGCGGGGTGTGTTCAAGAGCTGGACAGTTCTGCTGGCGATCATGGCGTTTGCTTCCAGCTTGTTAGGTACTTTTATTACACGTTCTGGTCTGCTGACTTCTGTGCATGCATTTGCCAGCGATCCGACCCGTGGTGTTTATATTCTGGGTTTCCTTGGACTGATCATTGGCGGTTCTCTGGTGTTGTATGCCATTCGTGCGCCAATTCTTAAAAGTGAGTTCGGTTTTGGTTCGTTGTCACGTGAGGTTTTTCTGCTTGCCAACAACATGATCCTGGTGGTTGCAAGCGCAGCGATTCTGCTGGGTACTCTGTATCCGATGGTCTATCAGGCTGTGACGGGTGGTGATCTGATTTCTGTAGGTCCACCGTATTTCAACGCGATTTTTGTACCATTGATGGGCATTCTGGCAGTGTTAATGGGTATTGGCCCGATCAGCCGCTGGAAGCGTACGTCCATGGCACATTTGCGTCAGCAGCTGACTAAAGTCGCCGTGGCCGCCGTAACGCTGGGTGTTGTGCTTCCTGTGTTGTTAACCATGGGTGTGCCTTTGGCCGCGATTGGTACAGCGACTCTGGCATTGTGGATTGTGTTCTCCATGCTCCGCGATATACAGACTAAAACCGCCAACAAGCCCACGCTGGCAGCGGGTTTACGCAGCCTGTCGGTCAGTTACTGGGGGATGACACTGGCGCACTTTGGATTTGTGCTGACGATGGCAGGCGCCTGCCTGACCAGCATCTACAGTATTGAGCGCAGTGTATTGCTGCAACCCGGGCAGTCAGCGGATCTGGGCCGTTACACTTTCCAGTTTGAGGGTACTCGCCCGGTGCAGGGACCCAACTTTGTCGCCGATGAGGCCACTGTTGTAGTGTCCCGTGACGGTGAGTTCTACAAGAATCTGTACCCACAAAAACGTCTTTATACCGCCAGCGGCACACCAACCTCGCATATGGGTATTGATGGCCGCATTCTGCGTGATCTGTTTACAACACTGGGTGATCAGCGTGAAAACGGTGCCTGGTCAATGACTGTTTATGTAAAACCGTTTGTGCGCTGGATATGGATAGGGACCATATTTATTGCTATCGGCGGCATCTGTGCAGTGACTGACAAACGTTATCGCCAGTTCAAGGTGAAACGTTCGGCGACTGCACAAAACGTCTCTGCCACCCAATTGGCCGCGGAGGGGAATTAATGAAAAACTTCAAACTTTATCTGCCGGTTATTGTGTTTGCTGTGCTTGCGGTGTTTATGTGGCGGGGGCTGTATCTGGACTCAAGAACGCTGCCATCGGTGCTGATAGACAGACCTTTGCCAGAGTTCCAGCTGCGCTCACTTGAAAAAGGAGATCAGTTGCTGACCTCGGCGGATCTGCCAGATGAGCCTTTTATTCTGAACATCTGGGGAAGCTACTGCCTGCCTTGTCTGCAGGAAAACCCGATTTTTATGGCGGCAAAAGAGCAGGGCATTATTCCTATTGTCGGGCTTAACTATAAAGACAGGGACGATGCCGCCCGCTACTGGCTTGATGTCAACGGTAACCCGTTTGATCTGAATATCATTGATGATACCGGCCGTTACGGCATCGATCTTGGTGTGTATGGTGCGCCAGAAACTTTTATTGTTGATGGTAACGGTGTTATTCGCTTTAAACACATAGGCACCATTGACTATCGCACCTGGGAAGACGAAATCATGCCAGCGATCCACGCTATACGCGAAGGTGATCGTTCATGACAGCATTCGCGGGCAGTGTATTGTTGGCGCTGGTGTTGTTATTCAGTCCGGAGCGCGCCACAGCCCAGGTTGATGTATACGAGTTTGAAACGCAGGAACAGGAACAACGTTTCCGGCAGCTTTCCAACGATTTTCGTTGTCCGATGTGCCAGAACGCAAACCTGAGCAGCTCTCCAGGTGGTGTTGCCGCAGATTTGCGCCGCGAAATCTACCGTATGATCATGGAAGGTCAGACAGATGCCGATATTGAACAGTTTATGTTGTCCCGTTACGGTGACTTTGTTCTGTATCGTCCGAGGCTGACCGCCCAGACTGTTTTGTTATGGTTCGGGCCACTGCTATTTCTGTTGCTCGGCGGCTGGGTGACGTATTCCATTGTTCGTCGCAGCTCCGGGAAAGCCAACCCGGCTCCTGAAAACGTAGCCTTCGCTGCTGAAGGCGATGTGGCGGAAAAAACAGTAGAAATCAGTGCTGCCGAGCGCGAACGCCTGAACCGTTTGCTTGCTGGGGTTGCTTCCGATACAACCGCCGATAATACCGATAGGTGACAATTTGTTCTGGATAATGACCGTGCTGCTGATTGTAGTAGCAGCTTCATTTGTAATCATTCCGCTCCAGCGCCGGCAATCTGAAGGTACAGTCTTTGGAATCGCTGACCGCAATGCCGCCAACCTGCGGATTTTTAAAGAACGTCTGACTGAACTTGAGCGCGATCTGGAAGAAGGTCTGTTGGATCAGGCGCAGTTTAATAGCCTCAAGGCTGAGCTTGAACACAATATTCTGGCTGATGTCGAAGATGTGGATGCAACGGCCCGGTCATCAGGTCATGAATCAGTTGACTGGAAAAAACCGGTACGGCTGATTCCGGTACTGGCTCTGCTGGCTGTGCTGCCGTTCAGCTATTTGTTCTACAGCTGGTGGGGCTTCCGCAATGATCTGGCTGTTGCCGAGATATTCGAGCGCAGCCGGGAAGTTGGTGACGATCCGGCTGCTGTGCGCGACCTCATTTTTGAGCTGGGAGCGGTTGTTGAGCGAGACCCGGAAAACGGCTGGGCGCTGTATTTTATTGCACGACATCTGGTGACTTTGGGTCAGATTCCTGAGGCTGCGATGTTCTTTGAACGCGCCGCAATGTTTATTGATAATCCGATGGATAAAGCAGTGATCCTGGGGCAGCATGCCCAGGCCCAGTACATCGCAGCAGGCCAGCAAATGACTGATGAGGTCAAGGAGATCATTACGCAGGCTCAGCGTTTAAATCCGGGCGAACCTGCAGTGCTGCAGCTTCTGGGTGCTGATGCATTTGTGAATCAGGACTACCAGGCTGCTTTGACCTATTGGCAGCGTCTGCTGGCGATAAATCCAACCGGTGAAGAGGCAGAGTTCCTGCGCTCTGTTATTGCACAGGCCCAGCAGATGCTGAGTACGTCCGGGGAAGTTGATCAGCCCGAGGCTGCAGTTACACCCAGAGTGGAGATTGCCTTGTCAATCGCGCCTGAGGTGGTGTTGCCAGGCCAGGTCCGCGTGTTTATTTCGGCTCAGAACCCGGAAGCGGGAGGCCCGCCGCTAGCGGCCAAAGTTGTTACGGTAAACGAACTGCCAGCGGTGATTACATTATCGGACGCAGATGCAGTAGGGCCTTTTAATATTTCTTCTGCCAGCCAGATTGTGGTGGTTGCCACAGCCTCCTTAAATGGCAGTGCCGACGTGCAGACTGGCGATTACCAGGTCAGGTCAGATGTGTTGCAGCTGGAAAGTTCGGAAGAGCCACTCAGGTTACAACTGCAGATTCGGGATGCAGTACGCTAGGCATTATTTCTACAACGCAGATCACAGGTAAAACCTATGGCCCAGGCAGACGTAGTCGCCACTGCCGGCAAACAAAGTGCTTCAACGCCGTCACAACCGGCGTTGATAGACCGCTTTGGCCGTCATGTCGATTATGTGCGCCTGTCGGTGACTGATCGCTGCGATTTCCGTTGTGTATATTGCATGACGGAGGAAATGCAGTTCCTGCCGCGCAAAGAAGTGCTTTCGCTGGAAGAAATCTATCTGGTTGCTCGCGCATTTACCGAGCTGGGGGTGCGCCGCCTTCGCCTGACAGGAGGCGAGCCGCTGGTGCGCAACAATGTCATGGCATTGATTCAGGCATTGGGACGGTTGCCGGGGCTTGATGAGCTGTTGCTGACCACCAATGGTGCGCAACTGGAAAAGCTGGCAGGGCCGCTGCGTGAGGCAGGGGTTAACCGTATCAATATCAGCATAGACAGTCTGGATGCTGAACGTTTTCACCGTATTACCCGTACAGGCCGTTTGGACAAGGTATTGGCTGGCATCGAAGCAGCTCGCCGCAGCGGGTTTGACCGCATACGTCTTAATTCGGTCATCATGCGAGGTTACAACGATGATGAAGTGCTGGCATTAACGGACTATGCGGTCAGTCGTGGGCTGGACATCGCTTTTATTGAGGAAATGCCGTTGGGGCAGGCCTCAGACCATCAAAGAGAAGAAACGGTCTGTAGCAATGACTGGGTGCGCGAGCAGATCAGCCAGCGCTATTCATTACAAGGTTCAGATGCTACGACGGCCGGTCCTTCGCGTTATTTCAGTATTCCAGGTGAGCGCAGCCGCATCGGTTTTATTTCGCCGATGTCGCACAACTTTTGCGCAGACTGCAACCGTGTCCGCATGACGGTAGAAGGACGTCTGTTGCTTTGTCTGGGCAATGAGCACTCATCCGATCTGCGTGCCGTGCTGCGCAATGGCACTGATTCCGCCTACCTTGCCGACGAACTTGTCAGCCTTGACCAAGCACAGAATATTGAAGTGCCACAGCAGCTCAAGGACGCGATTGTTGCGGCAATGGATCTTAAGCCGGAGCGGCACCATTTTTATGAAGCCGATTATGCACAACCCGTGCGTTTGATGAACATGACCGGAGGCTGACAGTACAAACATGAGTGAAGGGCTGATTCCCGTTAATACAGTCGTAATTACTGTATCTGATACCCGTACCGTCGAAACCGATACCTCCGGGCGTTACCTGGCTGACCGTGTGCTGGAGGCAGGGCACACCCTTGTGGATAAACATATAATCAAGGACGACACCTACAAATTGCGTGCGCTTGTTGCCAACTGTATTGCTGATGACAGGATTCAAGCGGTTCTGGTCACTGGTGGCACGGGGTTTACTTTTCGCGACAATACATTGCGTGCAATCACACCTTTGCTGGATGTGCATATTGATGGTTTTGGGGAGATATTCCGTTATCTATCGCATGCAGAGATTGGCAGTTCAACCATACAGTCACGTGCATTTGCAGGCATGAGCAACGGTACTATTATTTTCTGTATGCCTGGCTCCACCGGTGCTTGCCGTACTGCCTGGGAAGGCATTATTTCCAGTCAGCTCGACAGTCGACACAAGCCATGCAATTTTGTGGATAAACTTAAAAAGGTTTAATTTCAGGGACAGAAAACAAAACACCAGCGCGGAACTCAATGAGGTTCACTGCGCTGGTGCGAAATCCATCCAAGCGGGTATTACAAGAATCTGGTTCGTTGTCAGTAGTCTGCTGACTCGATGAGTCCTGATTCCGAAGTGTTTAAAATTCGTGGGCTCCCGGTGTCGGGAAGGCACATCCTCGTGCTTCAGCCTTTTGATCAATTGGCAGCCAGAATGGTCAGCACAGGTACAGCTACGGACGCTGTTACGATAGCTGCAGTCACCAGTGCGGCGCGGGCGCTGATAATCAGTTCACTCATGTTTCTCTCCTTGTGGGCAATAAACGTTAATGTCGTACATTTCAGTGTTTGTTACCTTTGGCGTTTTGAGCCGTGGGAACGATGCGAATGGTAACACAATATGGAAAAAAGGTAACACTATTTTTATGAAAACAGGCTGTTTCCGATGAAATGCAGCGTATGCAAGGCGAATAGAGCGGTTCTTGACTGCGGGTGCGATAACTAAAAAGGGAAGACAGGTAACACGATGGGGGATTCAAGGTAACAGTGCGAGTAACAACATTTAACTGTAACGGTATAAGATCGGCGGCCAGACGGGGCTTTTTTGAGTGGTTACAACGGGAGCTTCCCGATATTGTGTGCTTTCAGGAGGTCAGGGCTCAGCAGGAACAGCTGATTGAAGCTCAATATTGTCCGGCGGAGTATCACCGTTACTATTTTGAGGCTTCAAAACGAGGCTATTCCGGTACCGCGATCTACTCACGCCGCGAGCCTGACAGGGTAATACGCGGTATGGGGTGGTCGCTGGCCGACGAGGAAGCGCGTTTTATCCAGGCCGATTTTGATGATCTGAGTGTGATATCGCTGTATATGCCATCAGGGTCCAGTGGTCCTGAGCGTCAGCAGGTTAAACTGGATTTCCTCGCATACCTGCTGCCCTTGCTGACATCCTGGATGCACGAAGGGCGTCAATATATTATTTGTGGCGACTGGAACATGTGTCACCAGCCTTTAGATCTGAAGAACTGGCGTGCAAACCAGAAAAACCCGGGCTTTCTGCCCGTAGAGCGTGCATGGCTCGACAGTTTGTTTAATACAACCGGTTATGTAGATGCATTCCGTTATTTGTACCCGGACAGCCAGGCTTACAGCTGGTGGTCAAACAGGGGTAATGCCAGACTTAACAACACGGGATGGCGACTGGATTACCACGTCATCACTCCAGGTCTTGTTCCGGCGTTACAGTCTGTAGATATTTATACTGATGAAAATTTTTCCGATCACGCGCCAGTGACCATGCATCTGGCCCGTGAGTTTTGATGTCGAATAGTTTGAGGAGTGATCATGCGTTATCAGTTCAAAAGTGTTGTTACAGGGGTTTTGTGTGTTTGTTTGGGGCTGGCAGCCGCCTCAAATGCTGTTGCCCAAGGGCTGACAGCCCTGATTGAGACCAACAAGGGAAATATTACTGTTGAGTTGAACGAGCGTGCGGCTCCAACCAGTGTGGCTAACTTCGTTAACCTGGCGCTGCGCGGATACTACGATGGGCTGACGTTTCATCGTGTTGAAAACCGTTTTATGATCCAGGGTGGAGACCCGCTGGGTACCGGTACTGGCGGACCTGGTTATCGCTTTCAGGGTGAAATTGGGCAGCGACATAATCGCCCCGGTATTTTATCGATGGCTAACGCTGGTCCCGGCACCGATGGCAGTCAGTTTTTTATCACCCATCTGGCCACTCCCCACCTGGATGGTATGCATTCAGTATTTGGTGCAGTGACAGACGGCATGCCGGTGGTGAACCAGATTCGTCGCGGTGACAGAATGCTCAAAGTGACAATTTCAGGAGATATCTCTGATCTGTGGCAGCGCAAAGCGGATGACCTGGCACGCTGGAACGCAGTGCTGGATGAAAATTTCCCTGCGCTGCGTCCTGCTCCTGTGCCAGGTTCCTGAGACTGCTAGAACACTTGCTTAAATGGCTTGACGATGACTTTCTGGTAGACGCCAGCGTCTGCATAGGGGTCAGCGTCTGCCCAGGCCTGAGCGTCTGCGAGTGAATCAAACTGTGCAACAATCAGGCTGCCGGTAAATCCCGCTTCTCCCGGGTTGTCAGAATCAATTGCAGGATGGGGGCCTGCGATCACCAGTCGGCCTTGATCTTTTAAGGTTTGCAGGCGAGCCAGATGCTGCGGCCTAACGGGCATGCGTAAGGGCAGGCTGTTGACGACGTCTTCGCTGATAATTGCGTACAACATAGATTCTCCATCGGTTTTCCAGTTAACGTGTGCAGGTCGACATTGCAGAATCAGCCTGTTATCGTCTGCGCTTTGATAACGTAACGTATTCATTCGCATGGCACAAACACTCGTTGTACATCCTCGTAATCCAGAGCCGCGTTTAATCAGGCAGGCTGCCCAAACCCTGATTGATGGTGGTGTTATCGTCTATCCGACAGATTCTACCTATGCATTGGCCTGCCATATGGGAGACAAAGACGCGCTTGAGCGTATTCGTCGAATCCGGCAGCTGGGCGACAAACACAATCTGACCTTGATGTGTGCTGATTTGTCAGCGATTGCAACCTATGCCCAGGTTAGCAACTCTGCTTACCGCTTGCTCAAAGCCTACACGCCTGGGCCGTATACATTCATTTTGCCTGCTACAGCAGAAGTTCCGCGTCGACTGATGCACCCCAAACGTAAAACCATAGGTTTGCGTATTCCCGATCATCCCGTCACGCAGGCGATTCTGGCAGAAGTTGGTGAGCCTGTGATGAGTACCAGTTTGATCATGCCGGGGGACGATCAGCCGCTGTCTGAAATCTACGATATTGAGGACAAACTGGGGCGGTTGGTGGACTTGATTGTCGAAAGCGGCGCCTGCGGAATTGAACCCTCAACAGTGATCGATCTGGTTGACGGTGAGCCGCAGGTTATACGTACGGGATTGGGTGATCCAGCCCCGTTCCTCTGACACTTGCCATGGGTGTGATGCGGTCGAAGTGTGCGATAATGCCGGCCTCGCGCCGAACCAATTGATTAACCATGCGCAAGGAGAACGGATTGTCTACCTTAGATTCACAAAAGCGCGTACTGTCGGGTATGCGTCCTACAGGGCAGTTGCATCTAGGTCACTATCACGGTGTGCTCAAAAACTGGGTACAGCTTCAGAACGACTACGAGTGTTTCTTTTTTGTTGCTGACTGGCATGCGTTGACAACGCACTACGCGTCGCCTCTGGCGCTGGAAGAACATGTTATTGATATGGTCATCGACTGGCTTGCTGCCGGTGTTGACCCTGCAAAGGCTACTGTCTTTGTGCAGTCTCGTGTACCTGAGCATGCCGAGCTTCATCTGCTGTTGTCGATGATCACACCGCTTGGCTGGCTGGAACGTGTCCCTACGTACAAGGATCAGCAGGAAAAACTCAAAGACAAGGATCTGGAAACTTATGGTTTCCTGGGTTATCCGCTTCTGCAAAGTGCCGACATCCTGATGTACAAAGCCGGGTATGTGCCTGTAGGTGCTGACCAGGTGGCGCATGTGGAGCTGACTCGTGAAGTTGCGCGGCGTTTTAACCATCTATATGGTCGTGAGCCTAACCACGAAGAACTTGCGCAGGCGGTGGTCAAAAAAATGGGCAAAAAAGCCCAGAAAGAATTTAATGCTCACAAGATCTCATTCCAGCAGCAAGGTGATCAGCAAGCGTTGGAGCAGGGGCGTGCACTGGTTCGTGATCAGCAGAACCTGTCCCAGGCAGATCGTGAACGCCTGCTGGGTTATCTTGAAGGCAGCGGCAAAATGATTTTGGCGGAACCGCAGGCATTGCTGACACCAGCATCCAAAATGCTCGGACTGGATGGGCAGAAGATGTCCAAGTCCTATGGTAATACCATCCGTCTGCGTGAGCCGCTGGATGAGGTTGTCCGTAAGATCAATACGATGCCAACAGATCCTGCGCGCGTAAGACGAACCGATCCGGGTAATCCTGATCGTTGCCCGGTCTGGCAGATGCACGAAGTTTATTCAGATGAAGCCACCAAAACCTGGGTGCAACAAGGTTGCCGTAGTGCAGGTATAGGCTGTCTGGAATGCAAAAAACCGGTGGCGGATGCCATTGTTGCAGAGCTTGAGCCGATGCAGGCACGTGCGCAGCAGTATCAGCAAGACAAGAGCGCTGTACGCCGGATTATTGTTCAGGGTTCTGAGCATGCGCGCGAAAATGCCGCACGAACCTTGCAGGACGTTCGCGAGTCCATGGGATTGGCCTACACAGACTGAGCGTACATGAGCGAACAAAAACAGGATCAGACGATTGCGGTTGTGACAACTGGCGCTGAGGTGGAACAAACCCAGCAAGAGATGCCTTTTGCCTATGTCGCCGGCAAAGCGATTACGCAGCTGCCGCATGATCTTTATATTCCGCCCGATGCGCTCGAAGTATTTCTGGAAGCTTTTGAGGGGCCGCTGGACCTTCTGTTGTATCTGATCAAGCGTCAGAATATCGATATTCTGGATATCGACGTAGCGCTGATTACCGAACAGTACATGGCCTATGTTGACCTGATGGAGTCACACCAGTTTGAGCTTGCAGCCGAGTATCTGGTGATGGCTGCAATGCTGGCCGAAATCAAGTCGCGCATGTTGCTGCCACGTAGCAGCATGGAAGAAGAGGATGAGGAAGATCCCCGTGCGCAGTTGATACGTCGGCTGCAGGAATATGAGCGCTACAAAAAAGCTGCCGAGGATCTGGATGCATTGCCGCGCCTTGAGCGTGATATTCATATGGCCAACGCACAGGGGCCTGTTATTGAAAGAATGATGCCTGACCCTGTTGTGGAATTGCATGAAATTCTGGTGGCCCTGGCTGGAGCATTGCGTCGCGCCGATATGTTTGAGCATCACCAGGTTCAGAAAGAAACATTGTCAACACGGGAAAAAATGGCTGAGATTCTGGTGCGTCTTTCTTCCGAAAAATTTGTGCCGCTGGTGTCGTTGTTGATGCGGGAAGAAGGACGTTTGGGAGTTGTTGTTACCTTCCTGGCGTTAATGGAACTGATCAAGGATTCATTGGTGGACATCGTGCAAAGTGAACCTTTTGCCCCTATACATATCAAGGCGCGAAGTTAGCCGGAGGTCGCACGCAGATTATGACTGAAGAACAACAGGACCTGAATGATATCGAAGAAACCGAAGATGCATTCGAGTCAGTAACATACGAAGCCCAGGAAATTGATGAGACGCTGTTGCGCCAGATTATTGAAGGGGTGCTTCTGGCCGCTGGCAAGCCTATGTCGATTGCCGCGCTGAGTGAGATTTTTCTTGAAGCCGAGCGCCCGGATAATGATCAGATCCGCGCAGCTATCCAACAGATTTCGGAAGACTGTGAAGGTCGTGGGTTTGAACTGAAGGAAGTCGCTTCCGGGTTTCGTTTTCAGGTGCGCCAACATTTAAGTCCGTGGATCTCCAGGTTGTCGGAAGAAAAACCCCAGCGTTATACCAGGGCACTGTTGGAGACACTGGGTTTGATCGCTTATCGTCAACCGATTACCCGTGGCGACATTGAAGAGATCCGTGGTGTGGCGGTCAGCTCGACTATTATCCGAACCTTGCTGGACAGGGAGTGGATCAGGGTTGTGGGTCACCGGGATGTTCCGGGTCGGCCAGCAATGTTTGCTACCACCCGTCAGTTCCTTGATTACTTCAATCTGAAGAGCCTGCAGGAACTGCCACCGCTGGCGGAGATCCGTGATCTGGATCAGTTAAATCCGGAGCTTGATCTGGGTGATGAAAATACAGCAGGCCGCGTTCTGGTTCTTCCTGATGAAGCAGAGGTGGCCGACGATGAATCCAGTGACGAAGAGCCACTGGATTTGATTGATGAAGATGAGGCCATGGCGCTTGCCAAACGGCCACTTGATGAAATTTTGGGTTACAACCGGGATCCAGCAGTTGTACCCGACCAGGAAAATAGACAATGACAGATGAAGTACAAGGCGAAAAAATCCAGAAAGTATTGGCTCGGGCCGGTTTTGGTTCGCGTCGGGAAATGGAAACCTGGATCACTGATGGCCGCGTAAAAATAAACGGTCGTGTTGCTGTACTGGGTGATCGTGCCAGCCCCGAAGACAGCCTGGTTGTTGATGGCAAAAAAGTTGCCAATAGCAGCCCCGATGCGGTGATGCCACGGGTGTTGATCTACAACAAACCAGAGAACGAGATCTGTTCACGCAAAGATCCAGAAGGCAGACCTTCGGTTTATGACCGTTTGCCACAAATCAAGCACGGTCGCTGGGTAGCCGTTGGTCGACTGGACTTTAACACCAGCGGGTTGCTGCTGTTTACTACAGATGGCGAGCTTGCCAATCGTTTGATGCATCCATCGGCCAATATTGACCGTGAATATGCTGTTCGTGTGATGGGTGATGTCAGTGACGAGATGATCAAGACGCTGCTTAAAGGCGTAATCATTGATGATCATCTGTGCCGTTTTACCGATGTGCAGTTTTTTGCCGGTGACGGTAAAAACCGTTGGTATCACGTTGTCATCATGGAAGGACGCAATCGTGAAGTGCGTAAACTCTGGGAATCGCAGGGTGTGCGTGTCAGCCGTCTGAAACGCGTGCGTTATGGCCCTGTTTTTATTCCAAGCCGCGTGAAAAAAGGGCAGCTGTACGAGATGAAAACAACAGAGGTGATCACTCTGTACGAAGCTGCAGGCTTGCCACCACCCATGCCTGCAGCTGGTGGACGCAAAACATCAGCGCCCAAATCCCGTAAAAAACCGCGCTCAGCTTGAGTGCGGTTTTTTTTATGCGTCAGTTTCCTGCTGTGATTTTAAACTGTCGCGCAGAGGTTTCAGCAGCATGGGGATTACGGATTCAATCAGCTGCAGTTCCTTTTCAGTAAAACGACGTTTGCGTTTGAATGTAATTTCACCCAGGTATTCATCAGTGAACAGCAGACGGTATCCGCAGCTGTGTACGGACTGCTCGCCAACCTGAATATCAAGATCCAGATCTTCATGGTGGTAGTGCAATCCATCCATCGCAACCCCGCGCGTAAGGCTATACAGAAGCCGCTGCTGAAGCGCTGCAATCTCAACGGTATCGCTGAGATGCTCACTCATCAGGCGTCGAAGTTCCTGCTCGCGATTTTGCCGGCTCGTTGCACGCGGTGCAGTTGCAGCCTTGGCTGCCGTCGCAGTATCCAGCTCTGGCATGGTGATGGTCATGGTTGGTTAGTCCTTGGGTTTTGGGGTAATAATCGCGCAGCTACAAAAAGCACACCTTGTTGCCACCGTCCTTTTTTGATTGATACATGGCTTTGTCTGCCCGTTGTATCAACGTGTGTTCGTTATCTGTCTCTGCGATCGTGGAGACGCCTATACTGATGGTGAACTGCACCGCAGCGGTTTCGATAGAAATCTGACTGTCTGATACCGCCTTCAGCAAACGCTCAGCGATAGTCATCGCGCCAGCGGGGTTGGTGTTGCTGAGCAAAATGACAAACTCTTCACCGCCATAACGAAAGCACAAATCTGTACTGCGGTTAATACGTCGAATAATCGCTGACAATTCCTGCAGTACAGTGTCACCCACGGCGTGACCATAGGTGTCATTAATCGACTTGAACTTGTCGATGTCGATGACAAGCACCGACAGTGGCTGTAGATAGCGCCTGGCAAGGCTGATTTCGCGTTTGATGTGTGAACTCATCGCAAGCCTGTTCCCGGTTCCTGTCAGGGGGTCCGTCAACGAGGCGGCAACCGCCTGAAAGTAGAGCAGAGCATTACGCAGTGGTGGTAACAGTACACTCAGCAGCGTTTCGACGGTTTCCAGATCATCGGCATCAAAACGTGCATCACGGTAGAAAGTGATCTCACCAAGATTGTCGCGCTGTGTAATCAAACGGTAATGACAGCTGTGGCTGTGCTGTCTGCCCCAGTCAAGCTCAATATCGTGACTGTGGTGGGTATAGGACATGCCGGAAACAGCAACAAGCGTCTGCAGTTCCTGACGAAACATCGTTAATACTTCTTCCACGTCCAAGGTGGTCTGCAAGGTGCTTAACAAACGATAACGCGCAGCCGCCAGCGGAGATACGCCGTTCGTTGAGTCAAAGACGAGTGCATGGACGGTACTGGTGCGCGGGGCCATCTGGCATCTCCACAGTGTTGTATGAACTGTGATAAGCGAGAACCGTGCCAGCTGCAGGGATATTTACTAAGTCTTATTAAAACAAATAGTTACTATGGGATTTTGACGGCGGATCAAGGCAGGCGGCAAAGATTGCCGCCATAAAAATGACATATGCGGCAATCTTTGTCGGCAACGTCTGTCATTATTCCGCCGCCAGCTCCTGCAGCAGAGTGCGAGCGTCAAGGGCTTGGCCATGAATGTTGGCACTGGCTGCGCTCATCAGATAAAGATAGGCGGGAATCAGTGATTCTGGCGTGGGCAGGGTTGCCGGATTTTCGGCAGGATAGGCCGCTGCGCGCATTTCTGTGCGGGTGGCTCCTGGATTAATGCTGTTAACACGGATTCCAGAGGTAGCGGCCAGTTCATCCGCCAGCACCTGCATCATGCCTTCGGTTGCAAATTTGCTGACTGCATAACCACCCCAATAAGCCCGGCCTTTGCGCCCTACACTGGAGGATGTAAACAGAATACGACCACTTTCCGCGTTAAGCAGCGCCGGCAACAGGGCACGAGTCATCAGAAATTGTGCGTTGACGTTTACCTGCATGACCTTCATCCATGACTCCGGTGAAGCAAACTGCAATGGACCAAGCAGCCCCAGTACAGATGCATTATGCAGCAGCACGTCCAGATGCCCGAACTGTTCCAGGATGCTGCGTCCAAGAAGGTCGTAATCCTCTTGGGTGGCGGTTGCCAGATCCAGAGGGTGAATAACAGGTTCAGGGCAGGATGCAGCAACAATCTGGTCATAAACCGCTTCTAGTTTGGCCTGCGTGCGGCCGAGCAGAATGACGGTTGCTCCGGCACCGGCAGCCGCTATGGCTACCGCTTTGCCTATACCGTCGCCAGCGCCGGTGACCAGCACAATATGCCCGTCCAGTCTCACGTTATTTGTCATGCCTGTATTTCCTTCTGAATAATGTCTGGCTGAATGGTTTTATGGCCACAACAGTTTGCTTATTTGCATAACATCGGTCACTACAATATCTGCCCCCCACAGCTCTATAGCAGGAGAGTCAGGCAGGTAACCGTATGCGGCGGCAATGGTTGTCATACCGGCGGCCTTGCCGGCATCAATATCACGAGGGTGATCACCGACATAAATGCTGCAAGTGGCGTCTTTATTGGTGCGGGCTGCTGCCAGCAATAGTGGTTCCGGGTCTGGCTTGGTCCGTTGCACATCATCCGGACAAATCACTACGTTACAGCGATGCAGCAGGCCAAGGCTCTGTAACAGCGGGCGCGAGTAACGTACCGGTTTGTTGGTGACAACACCCCAGACAATATTTGCCTGTTCCAGCTGCTCCAATAGTTCTGCCATGCCCGGATAAAGACGGGCTTGAGAGTTAACAATCTGCTGGCCATAACGGTGCAGCATTTCTTCCAGCAGTCCGGCGAATGCCGAATCGCCGGCATCCATATTAAAAGTCATTGCGACCAGTGCGCGAGCGCCTGCTGATACCGTTGCCTGAACTGCAGTAGGGGCGGGCGGTACAATGCCATGGTCTATACAAAGACTGTTCAGAACCATCTGGAAATCTGCCGCGGTGTCGAGCAGGGTTCCGTCCAGATCAAAATACACACCCCCGTTTTGTCGGAGCTGCGCAAGTTTTTGTGCGGGCAACATACTGAAATCCTGAATCTGGCCGGGTTTTAGACGTCGTCACCAGGTTTGCGATAGTGGGCGAGATAGTTTACGTCAATATCTTTGCCCAGACTGTATACACGCGACACCGGGTTATAGGTCATGCCAGTGATATCGCCTTGTTCGAGGCCGTGATAACGGCACCAATGCGCCAGTTCGGACGGTTTGATGAACTTGGCATAGTCATGGGTGCCTTTGGGCAGCATATTTAATACGTATTCAGCGCCTACAATGGCAAACAGCCAGGATTTGGGATTGCGGTTGATTGTGGAAAAAAATATATGTCCGCCCGGTTTTGCGAGTTTGGCACAAGCCGCCACAATGGATTCCGGGTCTGGGACATGTTCCAGCATTTCGAGACAGGTCACTATGTCGTATTGGCCGGCATCACGTTCAGCGATGGCTTCAGCGGAAATGTTTTCGTAATTGATGTCGAGCCCACTCTCAAGTTTATGTAGGCGGGCGACAGCCAATGACGCTTCAGCCAGATCGATTGCGGTGACATCCGCACCCTGGTGTGCCAGCGCTTCGCTGAGGATTCCGCCGCCGCAGCCTATATCGATACAGCGCAAGCCGGCAGGATTGATGCGGGCGCTGATAAATCCCATACGCAGCGGGTTAATCTCATGCAATGGGCGAAATTCACTGTTCGGGTCCCACCAGCGTGACGCCAGTGCCTCAAATTTGCGAATTTCCGCATCGTCACGGTTTTGATTCTGATGGTTGTATGCGGGCTGTGTCATGCCGTTGCTCTCAAAGTCTGTTGCCAGTGTGTAGCGATCTCAATCAGGTGGCGCCGATTCAGGGTACATAATTCACCCTGGTTCAGTAATTGTTTGCCGTTGACCCAGACGTGGTTAACCTGTGCTGCATTGACACTGTAAACCAGGTGGGATAGCGGATTATGAACGGGCACCGTGTTAAGTTCATCAAGTTTGATGGCGACCACATCGGCGCGCTTGCCGGTTTCCAGGGACCCGATCAGACTGTCCAGACCCAACGCCCGCGCACCATCCAGTGTAGCCATTTTTAAGGCCGCAAATGCCGGCAGTGCAGCAGCATTGGAGCTGACAGCCTTTGCCAATAGTGCAGCTGTTCTCATCTCTGAAAACATGTCCAGGTCATTGTTACTGGCGGCGCCATCTGTCCCCAGGCAAACGTTGATGCCGCGAGCGCGCAGTTTTTCGACAGGACAAAAGCCGCTGGCCAGTTTGAGATTGGATTCCGGGCAGTGGGCAACATGAGCTCCGCTGTTCTGCAGCAGGGCAATGTCACTGTCATCCAGCTGTGTTGCGTGCACGCAGATCAGGCGCGGACTCAGCAGTCCCAGATTGTTGAGGCGCTGCAGAGGCCTTATACCGCTGGTGCTGACAGCCTGTTTAACCTCAAAGGCGGTTTCATGGACATGCATATGTACTGGCAGATCCAGTTCCTCAGCCAGCGTGACAATTTTACGCAGTGGTTCGTCTGATACCGTGTACGGAGCATGCGGACCAAAAGCAGTGCTGACCAGTTCGCTGTTGCGCCAGGTATCGTGCAGAGCGATAAGTGTACTGATAGCTTCGTCGGCGTTGGATGACCACGGATTGGGAAAATCGATAACCGGGGCTGCCAGCTGCACGCGTATACCGGCCTCAGAAGCTGCTTTGGCACTGGCTTCCGGAAAAAAATACATGTCGGCAAAGCACGTGGTCCCGGAACGGATCATTTCCCCGATTGCGAGCTGCGTGCCCTGATAAACAAACTCTTCGCTGATCCAGCGGCCTTCGGCTGGCCAGATATGCTCTTCCAGCCAGGCCTGTAACGGCAAGTCATCTGCAAAACCGCGCATCAGGCTCATTGCTGCGTGCCCATGCGTATTGACCAGGCCTGGAATCAGTACGTGTCCTTGCAGATTCACTTCACGCGCAGGGTTAAATCTCTGGCTCGCTTCAGCGCTTGCACATATGCCCAGGATGCGTCCATCGGCGATAGCCAGACAGGCATTTTCGTAGACTGACTGATCATCGGTTACCGGAATTATCCAGCTGGCATGGATCAGCAGATCAGCGCTGACAGGCATAGTGCCACTCATAGCAAATATCCGTTGCGGGACCGTGTGGGCCTGCGATTATAACCAAGTTTGGCAAGCAGCAGGAGAATGATCGCCGCTCTGCATATTAGTGTCCGGGCCAAGGCCGACTGTGGTACCATCCTGTCGTTTTACAGGCCCTGTTAAAGGTGCTTCAGGAAGCTGCGGTAAAAGACGGAACAGCATAACGGAAACTTTATGACGGAATCGACCAAACAGATCCTCCCCGTATCACTTGAGAGTGAAATGCGGGAGTCCTACCTTGCATATGCCATGAGTGTGATCGTCGGCCGGGCGCTGCCGGATGTACGGGACGGTCTGAAACCAGTACACCGACGTGTGCTGTTTGCCATGAATGTGCTGTCGAATGACTGGAACAAACCCTACAAAAAATCTGCCCGTGTGGTCGGTGATGTAATCGGTAAATACCACCCGCATGGTGATGTTGCGGTTTACGACACCATTGTACGTATGGCTCAGGATTTTTCCCTGCGTTATCCGCTGGTAGACGGTCAGGGAAACTTCGGTTCTATCGATGGTGATGCTGCAGCGGCAATGCGTTATACGGAAATCCGTATGGCACGTATTGCGCACGATCTGATGGCTGATCTGGACAAGGAAACTGTTGATTACTCCGAAAACTACGACGGCACCGAACTGATTCCGGATGTATTCCCGACGCAGATTCCCAACCTGCTGGTAAACGGATCCAGCGGTATTGCCGTAGGCATGGCGACCAACATTCCGCCGCATAACCTCACCGAGGTTGTAAATGCCTGTCTGGCGCTTCTGGACAATGAAGACATCACCATCGAAGAGCTGATGGAATACGTCAAGGGGCCGGACTTCCCGACTGCTGCCATCATCAATGGCCGTGCCGGTATTGTTGAAGCTTACAAAACGGGCCGCGGCCGTATCTACATGCGCGCCCGTGCTGAGGTGATAGAAGACGAGAAGTCTGGTCGCCAAAGCATTATTGTTACGGAGATTCCTTATCAGCTCAACAAAGCCAGACTGGTCGAGAGAATTGCCGAGCTGGTCAAAGAGAAAAAGCTCGAAGGCATTACTGAGCTGCGTGATGAATCCGATAAAGATGGTCTGCGTGTTGTTATTGAATTGCGTCGTGGCGAAGTCGGCGAAGTTGTTCTGAATAACTTGTATGCCCAGACCCAGATGCAATCAGTGTTTGGTATCAACATGGTGGCACTGGTTGATGGTCAGCCCAAGCTGCTCAACCTCAAAGAAATCCTGCAGTCCTTTATTCGTCACCGCCGCGAGGTGGTCACACGCAGAACTATCTACCTGCTGCGTAAGGCGCGGGAAAAGGGTCATATTCTTGAAGGTCTGGCCGTTGCACTGGCCAATATTGATGCGGTGATTCAGCTGATCAAGGAATCGCCGTCGTCAGCTGAAGCCAAAGAGAAACTGCTGGCCCGCTCCTGGCAGTCCGCCAGTGTACTGGCGATGTTGGGTGAAAGTGGCGCCGACGCCTGTCGTCCTGAAGAGTTGCCAGCTCAATATGGCCTTTATGACCAGGAATATTACTTGTCTCCAGCGCAGGCGCAGGCCATCCTGGACTTGAGATTGCACCGCCTGACTGGGCTGGAGCATGAAAAACTAATTAATGATTACAAAGAGTTATTGCAACAAATTGCAGAATTTCTTCATATTTTGAACAGCGAAACTCGCCTGTTCGAAGTGATGCGAGAAGAACTGCACCTGGTGCGCGATAACTATGGCGATGCCCGTCGCACCGAAATTGTGGGCTCCCAGCTCGACCTGACCATGGAAGACCTGATCACCGAAGAAGATCGCGTGGTGACCATTTCCCGTGGCGGTTACGCCAAGTCACAACCTTTGACCGACTACCAGGCCCAGCGCCGTGGGGGTATGGGCAAAGCGGCTGCAGCGCTGAAAGACGAAGACGAGCTGGAGCATCTGCTGATTGCCAGCAGTCATGACACACTGCTGTGTTTCAGCAGTGCAGGCAAAGTGTATTGGTTGCGTGTATTCAACATCCCGTTGGCAAGTCGCACCTCCAGAGGCCGTCCGCTGGTCAATATTCTGCCTTTGGAAGAGGGTGAGCGTATTACCAGCCTGTTGCCTATCCGCGAATACACCGAAGGTCATTTTATTTTTATGGCAACAGCCAACGGTACCGTGAAGAAAACCGAACTGGAAAGCTTCTCGCGTCCGCGCAGTGTTGGTTTGCGTGCCGTCGAGCTGGACGAAGGGGATCGCCTGATTGGTACCGCCCTGACCGATGGAAAGCGCGACATCATGCTGTTCAGCAGCGGCGGCAAGGTGCTGCGTTTCAACGAAACGGATGTTCGTGCAATGGGCCGAACTGCTCGTGGTGTGCGTGGTATCCGTCTGCCGGAAGGTCAGGAAATGATCGCGCTGATCATTCCTGAAGAAGACAAAGAAGTGCTGACGGTCAGCAAAAACGGTTATGGCAAGCGCACTCGCATCCCCGAGTTCCCGGTGTACGGCCGTGGAGGCCAGGGTGTGATTGCCATGCAGGCCAGTGAGCGCAACGGCCCGCTGGTAGGCGCTGTACAGGTAGCTGTTGGCGAGCAAATCATGTTGATCAGCGATCGTGGCACGTTGGTCAGAACACGTGTTGATGAGGTGCCGGTGCTGAGTCGTAATACCCAGGGTGTGCGTCTGATCAAGCTTAAAACAGACGAGTCGCTGGTAGGTGTTTCGCCAGTGGCAGAACCTGACGAAGACAATATCAGCGAGTTGCCTGAGGACGATGAAGCGGATGCAGCAATCGAAACCTCCGTACAGGAGGCAGATGGTTCAGATGACTGATGCCATCGAGAAAATCGCATTTCTCGGGCCGCTTGGAACGTTTTCACAAGCGGCCGTTCATGCCTTTTTTGGTGAGCTGGATATTAATCAGCACCTCAGCGTCTCCAGCATCGACGATGTTTTTCTGGAAGTTGAATCGGGCCGCGCAGTCTGGGGTGTAGTGCCGGTTGAAAATTCAACAGAAGGTGCTGTCAACAACACGCTGGATTGTCTGATCGAAACCTCGCTGGCTATTGTGGGTGAGGTGTATCTACCGATTGAACAGAATCTTCTGGTCAAAGACGCCACAAAGCTGGGCGCATTGCGTCGTATTGTTTCGCACAAGCAGTCTTTGGGGCAGTGTCGTCTATGGCTGCGAACACACTTTCCCGATATCGAGATCGTAGAAGTCAGCAGCAATGCTGAAGCCGCGCGCCAGGCTGCTGCGGATGAAACAGTGGCGGCGATTGCCGGCTCGCTGGCTGCCGGCCAGTTTAACCTTGAGATTGCGCACGCTGGTATCCAGGATCGTCGTAACAATACTACGCGTTTTCTGGTGCTTTCGCGCACACATCAAACTCATTCAACGGGTCACGACAAAACCTCGATTCTGGTCTATACAGAAAATAAACCCGGGGCGTTGTTCAGGGTGCTGGAGCCGTTTGACCGTTTCCAGGTCAGTCTGACCCGTATTGAAACCCGTCCTGCCCGTGACGACATGTGGTCCTATGTGTTTTTTATGGATTTTGAAGGGCATGTCGATGACGATCCAGTACGACATGTCTTTGATGAGCTGGCTGGGCGCGTTGTCAAAATCAAGAACCTGGGTTCCTATCCGCGTGCAAAATCTACCAGAACAACGCCGTGAAACTTCTTGCTGATAAAACTCTGCTGATTGTTGGCCTTGGTCTGATTGGCGGTTCGATTGCGCGTGGGCTGATGGCAGCGGGTGCGGGTATGCGTATTCTGGCCCACGGCCGGGATGAGCTGCAGCTGCAAACAGCGTTGCTGGATGGCAGCATTCATGCGTTTTCCACAGATATCACTACATTGGCGCCACAAGCAGACATTGTGATGCTGTGTACACCCACTCTGACTGTGCGTCCCATGCTTGAGCAGCTGTCGCAGTTAGTTGGGCCTGAAACTATTATTACCGATGCTGCCAGTGTTAAAGGCAACGTGGTAGCAGAGGCGCGCCTATTTTTTGGCAGCTCTTTGTATCGTATTGTGCCGGGTCACCCGGTGGCCGGGTCAGAGCAAAGTGGTTACAAAGCCTCCAAAGCCGATCTTTTTCACAAGCGCAAAGTTATTCTGACCCCTTTGCTGGAAAGCAGCAGTATTGCGCTCAGGACGGTTATGGAGTTGTGGCAGGTGCTTGGAGCCGATGTCCACTCCATGTCAGCGGGTCGCCACGATCAGGTTTTGGCTGGTACCAGTCATTTGCCACATTTACTGGCCTTTACGCTGGTTAATACGCTGGTTGATTCGGTGGGTGAGGCCGATCGGGCTCAGCAGGTATTTGACTATGCTGCCGGTGGATTTGCTGATTTCAGTCGTATTGCTTCCAGTGATCCTGTGATGTGGCGCGATATTTTCCTGGCCAACACGGATGCTACTGTAGATGTTCTGGATGCCTACATCGGCTCTCTGCAGCAGATGCGCCAGCGATTGCTTAGGGCTGATGGTCCGGGGCTTGAGTCCGAGTTCCGTCGCGCCAAACGAGTTCGTGATGAGTTTATTCGTCGCTTTCGGCCTGGTGCGAACCAGACGGATTCCAGGCAATTGATCGACAGCGGGTTTACTGTAGAGCCAGAATTAATTACCGTTCGTAAGGGTTCGTTTATACAGGGTTTTTTCTATCCTTCAGCTGACAATGACGCCGCATTTGCCGCCATCAGACAAGCCTTGGATTATTGCGGTGTCTCGGTCATTCAAGGCGTGCCGGAAAACCTGGAAACCATAGATTATCTGCAAAAGCTTTCCCGTCAGGGTGTGCCTGTTATAGGGCCCGAAAAATCTACACTTTGGGTTTACGGCGCCTCGGGTGCATCTCGAAGCAGTAATACAGAAGAGGTCGTTCAACGCAAGATTGCCTTGCCAGCGGATGCATTTTTGGTGGGGCTGCTGGTATTGGCGGCGTCCATCAAAAACGGATCATCGCTCTGTATACGTTGTCAAAACACGGGGGAGGATCTGGATAGGCTGCTTGTGGTGCTGGCCGAGTTCGGCCTTGTGATCGAACGCAGCATTGATGCTAACGGGGTTGCCGAATTGTTGTGTGGTCACAATGTGCTGTCCGGCGCTGCACTTGATGGGGATATGTCTGCGCTGGCCACGGAACACCTGGCGGTTGTGCTGGTTGCAGCTGCCCTGGCGCCTCAACCATCGTCGATTAACCTTGCTGCAGAAAGTTTTGAGCAGGTAGCCCGACTGCTGGGTGAGTTGGCAGATTGGCTCGCTGATTTTGTTTATACGGACGGTGTGCTGCACATACATCCCAGGCCGATGACGGCAAGCCGGATCAATGCAGGCGGTAACACCCGTCTTGCTCTGCTGGCCATTGTTGCCGGGCAGGCATCAGAGACCGAACTGGAAATCGAACACCCTGGTGATATAGCCGCCAGCTACCCGGGTTTGCTGGGTCAGCTGTTGTCACTGGGTATGAACTTCACTGTATTTCAGGCCTGAGGCCTCTTCCGAACTGGTATATGACCGACTCAAAACTGGCAGACTCCAAACATTTTATTCCTGTGCTTGCCATTGATGGTCCTGGTGGGGCTGGCAAAGGCACCATCAGTCGTCGAGCCGCAGAAGCGCTGGGCTGGCATTATCTTGACAGCGGGGCGCTATACCGTTTGCTGGCATTGGCCGCTCAGCGCAAAGGCATTGATCTGAAAAGAGAAACTGATGTGGCTGCGGAGGCGGTCAATCTGGATATCCGCTTTGGTACCGGTGAAGATGAGCGCATCTGGCTCGCCGGTGATGAGGTCAGCTCCCTGATCAGAACCGAAGAAGCGGGGCTTGCTGCATCCACTATTGCTGCGCTTCCTGCGGTCCGTGCGGCATTGTTGGAGCGTCAACGAGCTTTCCGGCAGGCGCCGGGTCTGGTTGCTGATGGACGTGATATGGGGACGGTGGTTTTCATCGATGCTCCAGTCAAGGTGTTTATGACTGCCTCCGCTGAAGAGCGTGCAGATCGCCGTTATAAGCAGTTGATTGCAAAGGGTATTGATGTTAAGCTCTGCGACCTTTTGGCGGATATACAAGCCAGGGACGAAAGGGACAGTAATCGGGCGGTGGCGCCATTGCGTCCGGCAGCAGATGCTGTGCTGATTGATACGAGTCAGATGAGTATCAATGAAGTACTGACACGCGTCCTGGAATTGGTAGATTTGCAAATAACCAAATGATGCCCTGGTGACAGGGTAGAACAGTCTGGGGATGGGGCCAGCATTACCCATTTTCAGGCTTTTTTAATTGGCCCGTGTGTGCTGGTACACGGTTGAAGGAAGGCAGAAATTCCGACTTCATCAGGTTGAACAAGGAACTCTGCTTATTAAAATCTTACAGGATCAAACATGAGTGAAAGTTTCGCTGAATTATTTGAAATTAGTCTGAATGAAGTTGATATGACTCCTGGCGCCATTGTTAATGGCACAGTAATCGATATCGATTCAGACTGGGTTACCATCCATGCCGGACTGAAGTCCGAAGGCGTAATCCCCAAGAGCCAATTTCTGGATGAGAACGGCGGTTTCTCACTGAATATCGGTGATGTTGTAAAAGTTGCACTGGAGACTGTTGAAGACGGTTTCGGTGAAACTCGTCTGTCCAGAGAAAAGGCCAAGCGTGCAGAGTCCTGGATGGACCTGGAAGCGGCTTTCGAGAAAAACGAAATTGTCAAAGGTATCATCAATGGCAAAGTCAAAGGTGGCTTTACTGTTGATCTCAACAACATCCGTGCGTTCCTGCCGGGCTCTCTGGTTGATGTGCGTCCAATTCGTGACACCGCACACCTGGAAGGTCAGCTGCTGGAATTCAAACTGATCAAACTGGATCAGAAACGCAACAACGTTGTTGTATCCCGTCGTGCAGTACTGGAAGCCGTCAGCTCAGAAGAGCGTGATGAACTGCTGGCCAGCCTGCAGGAAGGTCTGGTTATCAAAGGTGTGGTCAAAAACCTCACCGACTACGGTGCATTCGTTGATCTGGGCGGCGTAGATGGTCTGCTGCACATCACCGACATGTCCTGGAAGCGTATCAAGCATCCAAGCGAAATCGTCAACGTTGGTGACGAGATCAAAGTTAAAGTATTGAAGTACGACCGCGAGCGTAACCGTGTATCTCTGGGCCTGAAGCAACTCGGCGAAGATCCATGGGTAGATATCAAGGCGCGTTACCCGGAAAACACCAAAGTGAAGGCACGTGTCACCAATCTGACAGACTACGGCTGCTTCGCTGAGCTGGAAGAGGGCGTAGAAGGTCTGGTTCACGTTTCTGAAATGGATTGGACCAACAAAAACGTTCATCCGTCCAAGATTGTTCAGCTGGGTGATGAAGTAGAAGTAATGATCCTGGATATTGACGAAGAGCGTCGTCGTATTTCTCTGGGTATCAAGCAGTGCTTCCAGAATCCATGGGATCGTTTTGCCGAGCAGTTCAAGAAAGGCGACCGCATCTCTGGCAGCATCAAGTCAATCACTGACTTCGGTATCTTCATTGGTCTGGATGGCAACATCGACGGCCTCGTTCACCTGTCTGACATCTCCTGGGATGACAACGGTGAAGAAGCAGTACGTGCCTACAAAAAAGGCGACGAGATCGATACCGTTATCCTGTCTATCGATCCGGAGCGCGAGCGTATCTCTCTGGGCATCAAACAACTTTCTGAAGATCCGTTCTCCAACTATGTTGGTGAATTCGAGAAGGGCAGCATTGTAAAAGGTACTGTTTCTGAAGTAGACGCCAAGTCTGCGACGATTGATCTGGGCAACGGTGTAGAGGGTGTGCTGCGCGCATCTGAAATCAGCCGCGAGAAAGTTGAAGATGCACGTAACGCTCTGAACATTGGTGACCAGGTCGAAGTTAAAGTTATCAGCGTAGACCGCAAAAACCGCGTTCTGGGCCTGTCAGTCAAAGCTATCGAAATCGATGATGAGAAAGCAGCGATCCAGGAACACAAGAACATGGAGATGCCGGCTGCTGGTCCGACCACTATTGGTGATCTGATCAAAGCTGAGATGGAGAAGAAGTAATCGGGGAATAAAGCAGCTGTCGCTGACCTAATTTCGATGCTATCAAGGAAATCGCCATGACAAAGTCTGAGCTTATAGAACGTATCGCCGCCAAACAGGCACAGCTTTCCTCAAAGGATTGTGAGTTTGCGGTTAAAGCGATCATTGAATATATGTCTGAGGCTTTATCAGATGGAGGTCGTATCGAAATTCGCGGTTTCGGCAGCTTCTCCCTGCATTACCGTGTCCCCAGAGTTGGTCGTAATCCAAAGACCGGCTCACCGGTGGCTCTGAGCGGCAAGTACGTTCCTCACTTTAAACCAGGTAAGGAACTGCGTGATCGCGTAAACAATTCATTAGACTGACCTGGTGTCAATTTATATGAAATGTGAAGACGGCGTGTTCGAAAGAATCACGCCGTTTTCTTTTCCGGTTTATGAGGTAATCAGAGAATGAAATCCTTCAAACGATGGTTGCTTGTTCTGTTGATGTTGTGCCTTCTGATTCTCAGTATCGGCTTTTCACTGTGGAATACAGAATTAATTCCATTATCGTTTGGTGTCGTCACTTTTTCTGCGCGGCCTTTATCAGTGTGGATAGTGTTGGCGTTCAGCTTCGGGGTATTGACGGGGCTGCTGTTAGGCTCAGGGCTGTTTCGGCACATGCGATTGCGCCGTCGGATTGAGCAGTTGGAAAATGAACTTGCCAGCCGTCCGGTTTTTAAGCGGGTCGAGCGCGACTAATCGGGGAGATTATGAACGGAGAAAAAAACAGGGTAATTATTGCCCTTGATATGGATGATGACCGCAAGGTCCTGGAGCTTGTAGATCAGCTCGATCCATCCCAGTGCCGACTCAAGATCGGTAAAGAATTGTTTACCTTATACGGGCCGGAACTTGTTCGCCAGGTTCAGGCTCGAGGTTTTGAGGTATTTCTTGACCTTAAATTTCACGATATTCCCACTACGGTTAACAAAGCAGTGCGGGCAGCGTGCGAATTAAAGGTATGGATGCTGACAGTACACGCCTCTGGCGGAGCGGATATGCTCAAGGCTGCGCGCGCGGCTGTGGATGCAAGTGATCATAAAACGCTGTTGGTTGCAGTTACAGTGCTTACCAGTATGGCGGAAGAGGATCTGCAATCTTTGGGTATACAGCGCTCCATGGACGAGCAGGTGCTGCGGCTGGCTTCGCTGGCTCAAGGTGCCGGCATGGATGGTGTGGTGTGTTCAGCGCAGGAGACAGAAGATTTGCGTAAGCTGTTACGTGATGATTTTGTGCTGGTGACACCTGGCATCAGGCCTGCGGGAGACCTGGCTCAGGATCAAAAGCGTGTAGTTACGCCTGCCCAGGCTATTAAGAACGGCAGCAGTTATCTGGTTATTGGGCGACCAATAACCCAGGCGCAAAGACCGGTGCAAAAATTATCTGCTATTAACGCAGAAATTTCTGGCGAGCTTGATGGTGTGTGCTAAAACAATGTGACAGCAGATGGCATTCGCACTGCTGCGATCATATGTGCTACACGCGTATTTTCATCATGACAAGGAAAAGGAGTTTCCAATGTTTACTCGCTATATTCGTACTAATCAGACTTTGGCAAAACGCTTTGGTAACGCATGGTCCGGCGTCAAATCACTCAGTTTGATGCTGGTATTGTCATCGTCCGCTTTGATGATGTCGGTGACCCCCGCTCAGGCTCAAACCACACAACCGACTGCTGCGCAGCAGGCTGCAGTAACAGTACAGAACCAGGTCAATATCAACACTGCTGATGCTGAGACGCTGGCCTTGGCTCTGGATGGTGTAGGCATGGCAAAGGCGCAGGACATCATTGCTCATCGTGAGCAGCATGGCTCTTTTAAAACAGTAGACGATCTGCAAAATGTCCGCGGTATTGGCAAAGCAACTCTGGAACGAAACCGCGAGCGTATAGTGGTTGAGGTCGCGCAAGAGTAAGTAGCGCGCCGCATCAGTATGATTTGCTGTAGAATGAGCACCCTCAGGAAGTGCTCATTCTGCAGCACTCGCAAACACTCTGGATAAAGTATGTATTTATGGTTGGTGCTGATCGGCGTTTTTTTGCTGTCATTGCTGATCAGCAGATGGATGGCAGGTCTCAAGGACCATGCACTTCTGGATCAACCGATTGAAAGATCTGCACACACTGTAGCGACACCTCGTGGAGGTGGACTGGCTATTGTCATCAGTCTGACTCTCTGGATTATTTCTCTTCAACTGACGGGTTTTCTGTCGACTTCTGAACTGCTGATTTTGCTGTGTGCAACACCCGTTGCTGTAACGGGATTTATTGACGATTTTCGTGGACTCCCGGTACGTGCCAGGTTGCCTGTTCATTTATTGGTAGCAGTGATCGCTCTTATGCTACTGGGCAAGCCGCCGCTACCCACCTTGCTGGGGTTGCCGGTTATCGCGCAGTCAGTGTTGTTGATAATCGCGCTGGTCTGGCTGCTGAATCTTTATAATTTTATGGACGGTATTGATGGGCTGGCCGCATCGCAATGCCTGTTTGTCAGCGCAGGTGGCGCAATTTTGCTTTTTGGCCATCATTCAGGACTGGCTTGGGTTTGTGTCGGGCTTTTTGTTGTAACTCTTGGTTTTCTGACCGTTAATCTCCCGCCTGCAAAACTGTTTATGGGCGACGTAGGCAGTACATTTTTGGGCTTCTTCATTGGTCTGCTGGCTCTGGTAACCCACTACCAGGAAATACTTCCAATCTGGGTCTGGCCTTTGCTGATGGGAAGTTTTGTTGCGGATACCACGTATACGCTGATTGTGCGCGCAATCGCAGGTCATAAGGTCACAGAAGGGCACAGCACCCATGCGTTCCAACACCTCAGTCGCCGTCTTGGCAGTCATGGTCCCGTGGTGCTCATGTATATGGGTATCAATATATTGTGGTTATTCCCGCTGGCATGGTTGACCACCATCTACCCCGAATATGGGGTGTTAATAGCCGTCTCTGGTATAGTACCTTTAATGCTGATTGCGGCTGGCCTCGGGGCTGGCAAAGCTGAAACTCTGGACCACGAATGAATTTATATACAGTCCCGTTATCTCGTCAGGTCAAGCAGGCTCTGTTGATGGTCGCTGACGCGTTGATGTTGGCGCTGGCGAGCTGGCTTGCTTTTGATATCCTCGGTGTTGAGACTGGCGAGCAGGTACAGCAGCTGCTGATCTTTTTTGGTCTTGCCATTATCAGCAGCGTCCTGGCTTTTTATCGTATTGGTCTGTACCGGGCGTTGTTGTTATATATGGGGCTTCAGTCCGGTTTTATTGTGCTGCAAGGGGTGACCTTTGCTGCCATCCTGTTTGGGGCCGTCTATTATCTGCTCCTTGCTCCTGAAGTTACGAATAACGCCTTGGTCCCCATTTTTTGGATGATCGCGTTATTGTTCGTGGGTGGTAGTCGTTTTGTAGCCAGACTGGCATTACAAAGCCTCATCCAGAACTTTCGCCCCAAAGAACCTGTGATTATCTATGGCGCAGGCAGTTCCGGTATGCAACTTGCAGCGGCTCTGCAAAACGGTAATCAATATCTTCCAGTGGCTTTTGTAGACGACAGCCATCATATCGTTGGCAGCATTGTCCATGGCATCCGCGTGTATACGCCATCCGCTTTGACAGAGCTGATCAGCAACTTCTCGGTCAGGCAAATCCTGCTAGCTATCCCATCAGCAACACATGCAGAACGTAAAGATATCCTGAACCGGCTTGAGCATCACCCGGTTCACGTTAAAACCGTGCCAGAGCTGTTTGATATGCGCTCGGGCAAGTTTCATGTTGATGAAGTGCGTGATATTGATATTGAGGACTTGCTGGGTCGCGATATTGTTCCTCCCGACCCCGATCTGATGGGAAAGTGTATTACCGGTAAAACGGTGCTGGTAACCGGTGCCGCTGGATCCATTGGCTCAGAACTGTGTCGTCAGATTGTCAGTTTGCGCCCGTCCACGCTGGTGCTTCTTGATAGCTTTGAGTTCGGTTTGTACGACATTGAACGTGAGCTGCTCAGCTTGCGCGATTTACAGCAAGGCAAACACGAGAGTTCCACTGAAATTATTGCCGTATTGGGTAACGTCTGTAATCGCCATCTGATGGAAGCCGTGATCTCTCGTTTTAAAGTCCGAACGGTTTACCATGTTGCTGCGTACAAGCAGGTTCCCATGGTTGAGCGCAATGTTATTGAGGGCGCTCATAACAATATTTTTGGCACTTCAGTGGCAGCACAAGCTGCACGTAAATGTGAGGTCGAACACTTTGTGCTGATTTCTACGGACAAGGCTGTCAGACCCACAAATGTAATGGGTGCTACCAAACGCTTTGCCGAACAGGTCCTGCAGGCACTGGCCAGTCTGGATGGGAAAACCTGTTTCAGCATGGTCCGTTTTGGCAATGTGTTAGGTTCGTCTGGGTCGGTAGTGCCCTTGTTCAGGCGCCAGATCAGTCAGGGTGGTCCTGTCACTGTGACGCACCCGGAAGTCACGCGGTATTTTATGACCGTACAGGAAGCTGCCCAGCTGGTTATTCAGGCTGGTTCAATGGCCAGTGGCGGCGATGTTTTTGTTCTGGATATGCATGAGCCCATCAAAATCATTGATCTTGCCAAAAAGATGATTCACTTGATGGGGTACGAAGTTAAAGACGAAAACTCCTATCGCGGTGATATTGCGATTGAATACACAGGCCTTCGTCCCGGTGAAAAATTATTTGAAGAGTTGCTGATAGGCGAGTCAGTGACCGGCACTGAACATCCCAAAATCATGAGGGCGGAGGAGGATCATCTGCCTTGGGAGACAATGGTTCAAATGCTTGATGAGTTGGAATCTGCTTGTCAAAGACTGGATCTGGCGGCAATCAGAGGTGTTCTGATGGAGGCTGTTGACGGGTTCCATCCCTCAAGTCTCAGTGAGGATCTGTTCTGGCAGGAATCCAGGCCTGATGCGGTGCCATTGGAATCGGAACTAAGAGCAGGGCGCGCTCAATCAGCAAAGGTGACGCCCTTGTACAAGCGCTGACCAATGCAACTCCGGGCAGCGTGGCCGCCCGGAGTGATCATTGTTACTGTTTGCGAACGATGGAGTGGATAAGTACCGGGTCAGCCGGCACATTCTGATGCTGGCGGAAATTTGTAGTCGGTACCATTGCAATACTTTCTACCACATCCATACCTTCAATTACCTTGCCAAAAACGGCATATCCGTAATCCTGTGGTGATGTGCCTCGCTGATTCAGAAAATCGTTGTCAACCAGGTTGATAAAAAACTGACTGGTGGCGCTGTCTACGACACCTGTGCGCGCCATTGCCAGTGTACCTTTATCGTTGCGCAGAGACGGGCGCGCTTCGTTTTTGATTGGTGGATACCCGGACATCTCCACAAAATTGCTGTTGAAGCCGCCTCCCTGGATCATGAAGCCGGGGATTACGCGATGAAAGGTCAAGTTGTCGTACAGCTTGTTATCAACGTAACGCAGGAAATTTTCCACCGTGATAGGTGCCTGGTCCTGCCACAGTTCGATGACAACGGTGCCTTTACTGGTTTCCATGACAACAACCGGATTGTCATTTTCTGCTGCATAAGCCGTCATGCCGAGACTAAGGGCAAGTGCCGCCAACAGGGCTCTTAACATATCTGTTTCTCCTGAATTTCCTCGTGGAAATATATTATGGTTTCAGTGGGGAATACTTTAACTCATCCTTTGGGCTAAGCAACAAATTGCGCTGGGTTTGCGGCCGGTTGCGGTCGAATCTGGGGTAAAAGGAAGAGGATTGGAGTCAATTCAAAAACATAAAAAAAGCCGGCTAACTGAGAGTTGCGCCGGCTTTTGTTTGCGCTTCTTCAGCGCTTGATTTGGCTGCCCAACCTGGACTCGAACCAGGAACCAATTGATTAACAGTCAACTACTCTACCATTGAGCTATTGGGCAATTCTATTTGGTCAGCTACGTGTGCTGCCCCAACAGGACGCGTATATTAATGACATTTTCTGGGGGGGTCAACATCTGTGAGCTAACTTTTTAAGGTCAAATTACGTCCGCATTGGTTTTGTCGCTAACTGCACCATTAAAAGCCGGCCGTGTATACTCTTACGCATGAGCACGCCATTCAAACTACATTCCCGATTCAGCCCTGCAGGTGATCAGCCTGAAGCCATCAAACAATTAATTGATGGTCTGGAGGAGGGCTTGCTCGCGCAAACTTTGCTTGGAGTAACCGGGTCTGGAAAAACATTTACGATTGCCAATCTGATTGCGCATACACAAAGGCCTGCGCTGGTGATGGCACCAAACAAAACTTTGGCGGCACAGCTTTATGGTGAATTCTCCGAGTTTTTTCCTGAAAATGCGGTTGAGTATTTTGTTTCTTATTACGACTACTATCAGCCTGAAGCGTATGTTCCGTCTTCAGATACTTATATAGAAAAAGACGCCTCCATCAATGATCACATTGAACAGATGCGACTCTCTGCAACCAAGGCGTTGCTAGAGCGCCGTGATGTTATTGTAGTTGCAACGGTATCTGCCATTTACGGTCTGGGCGATCCAGGTTCATATTTGAAGATGGTTCTGCATCTGGACCGTGGCGATAAAGTAGATCAGCGTTACATCCTGCGCCGCCTTGCTGATATGCAGTACACGCGAAATGATATGGATTTTCAGCGTGCAACCTATCGTGTGCGAGGTGATGTCATTGATATTTACCCGGCAGACTCCGAAAAGTTTGCTGTGCGTGTGGAGCTGTTTGATGACGAGATCGAGGCGCTGTCCTATTTCGATCCGCTGACAGGTGAAGTGATCAGAAAGGTGCCGCGTCTTACCATTTTCCCGAAATCGCATTACGTTACGCCGCGAGAAAAAGTTCTGGACGCGTTGGAAGCTATTAAAGCCGAATTGAATGAGCGTGTTCTTGATCTGGAAAAAAACAACAAACTGGTCGAAGCGCAGCGCCTTTCCCAGCGTACGAAGTTTGATATTGAAATGATGTCAGAGCTGGGTTATTGCAACGGTATCGAAAACTATTCCAGATATCTCTCAGGCAGGTTGCCTGGACAACCACCGCCGACCCTTTTTGATTATCTGCCACCTGACGCGTTGGTCATTGTTGACGAGTCTCACGTCTCCATTCCACAAATTGGCGCGATGTTCAAAGGTGACCGCTCGCGCAAGGAAACCTTGGTTGAATATGGTTTTAGGCTGCCATCCGCATTGGATAACAGGCCTCTGCGTTTTGAGGAATGGGAGGCGCTGACACCTCAGCTGATTTTTGTTTCTGCCACGCCCGGTCCCTACGAGGCAGAAAAATCTGGACAGATCGTGCGCCAGGTCGTTCGGCCCACAGGTCTTATTGATCCGCAGCTTGAAATCCGGCCCGCTTCTACGCAGGTAGATGATCTTTTGTCAGAAGTGCATAAGGTGGTTGCACAGCAGGAGAGGGTGTTGGTTACTGTCCTGACAAAACGCATGGCAGAGGATTTGACGGATTACCTGATGGATCATGATGTGCGCGTGCGGTATCTGCACTCAGATATCGATACCGTCGAGCGCACGGAAATTATTCGTGATTTGCGATTGGGTAAATTTGATGTGCTGGTTGGCATCAACTTGTTACGTGAAGGCTTGGATATCCCGGAGGTCTCGCTGGTTGCCATACTGGATGCAGACAAAGAGGGGTTCCTGCGTTCAGAGCGCTCTCTGATTCAAACTATTGGGCGTGCCGCCAGAAATCTTAACGGTCGTGCGATTCTTTATGCTGACCAGATTACAGGGTCCATGCAGCGCGCAATTGATGAATCTGATCGCAGGCGCCAGGTGCAAATCGATTTTAATATTGCCCACGGCATCACACCCAAGGGCACAAGTCGATCGGTCAGTGATGTGATGGAAGGCGCTTACGGCGGAGACGCTGCAAAAGATGCAAGAGGTCGTCGAAAACTCAAGGCGGTTGCGGAGCATCCTGCTGCGTATGACGCCAGTCTGGTTGTTAATGGCGATTTCAAAACCCTGACTGCCGAGATCAGCCGGCTTGAGAATCGGATGTTCGAATTGGCGCGCAATCTCGAGTTCGAAGAAGCTGCAAGAATGCGAGACCAGGTTGCCGATTTAAAACAACAATTATTGCGACAAGGCTGATCCGGATTGCCCCAATTTGTGAGAGTTAATCTATTGTGGTTTTAAAAATCAGCCACTATAATCGCCAGTCTTTTGGCAGCGGTACCCCGCAGCTGGTTTCGGCAAAGCCGATAACACGATAGCAGCAGGCGCGTAGCTCAGTTGGTTAGAGCGCTACCTTGACATGGTAGAGGTCACCAGTTCGAATCTGGTCGTGCCTACCACTTCACCCGGTCACACTGGCAGTGGTTCTGATGATCGTCAGTCAGATCGGGTATTGTGGCAGGGGCTAAGTGGTACTGCTGGCAGTTGATTTGTAATCTTGCAAACAATGCCTGGTATCAGGCCTCATTCACTTCAGATCTCGAAAGCTGCGACTGCTATGCCTTCTATTACTCTCCCCGACGGTAGCAAACGTCAATTTGATCAAGCTGTCACTGTTTACCAAGTGGCTGAATCCATTGGTGCTGGTTTGGCAAAGGCGGCATTGGCCGGCCGCGTCGATGGTCAGCTGGTTGATACCTCGTATCTGATCACTACCGACGCCGAGCTCGCTATTGTCACGGAGCGCGATGATGACGGCCTGGATATTATCCGTCACTCCTGTGCTCACTTGATGGCGCAGGCTGTTCAGCGTCTGTTCCCGGAAGCTCAAGTAACCATCGGTCCGGTGATCGAAGATGGTTTCTTCTACGACTTCTCGTATGACAGACCGTTCACTACCGAAGATCTGGAAAAAATTGAAGGTGTCATGAATGACATCGTCAAAGAGAATTTGACCGTTACTCGTGAGCTGATGAGTCGCGACGACGCTATCGCCATGTTTGAAAACATGGGCGAGAAATACAAAGTCGAGATTATTAAAAGCATTCCAGGTGATGAGCAGCTGTCATTCTACAGACAGGGTGATTTCATCGACTTGTGCCGCGGCCCGCATGTGCCAAATACTGGTAAGTTCAAAGCGTTCAAGTTGACGTCAGTAGCCGGTGCGTACTGGCGTGGCGACTCCAACAATGAAATGCTGCAGCGCATCTACGGTACGGCGTGGGGCGACAAAAAAGCGCTGGCAGATTACCTGTTCCGTCTGGAAGAGCAGCAAAAGCGCGACCACCGTAAAATCGGCAAGCGCCTGGATCTGTTCCACTTCCAGGAAGAAGCGCCGGGCATGGTGTTCTGGCATCCACGTGGTTGGACTATTTACCAGGTTATTCAGCACTACATGCAAAAAGTGCAGAATGACAATGGTTATCAAGAAATTCGTACACCTCAGCTGGTTGATTACTCACTGTGGGAGCGTTCTGGTCATGCTGATAAATTCGCGGATCAGATGTTCAGTGTTGAATCTGAAAGCCGTATGTACGCAATCAAGCCCATGAACTGTCCGTGTCATATTCAGGTCTTTAACCAGGGTCTGAAGAGCTACCGTGATCTGCCAATTCGTTTGGCAGAATTCGGTTCATGCCACCGCTTTGAGCCTTCTGGCTCAATGCATGGTCTGATGCGCGTGCGCAGCTTTACACAGGATGATGCACACATTTTCTGTGCGGAAGATGATATCCAGAACGAAGTAGCCTCCTTTATGAGTCTGCTGTTCGGTGTTTATCGTGACTTTGGTTTTGATGACATCATCCTGCGTCTGTCTACGCGTCCAGAAAAACGTGTGGGTAGCGAAGAGATTTGGGATAAAGCAGAGAATGCGCTTCGACAAGCGCTGGATAACAGTGGTCTGAAATGGGAGCTGTTGCCAGGCGAGGGTGCTTTCTATGGTCCAAAAATCGAGTTCTCATTAAAGGATTGCATGGGTCGTGTCCAGCAGTGTGGAACGATTCAGGTCGACTTCTCTATGCCGGATCGTTTGGGTGCGCAATATGTTGCAGAGGATGGCAACCGTAAGGTGCCGGTTATGCTGCACCGTGCAATCCTGGGTTCATTTGAACGATTTATCGGTGTGTTGATCGAACATTATGCCGGTGCGCTGCCAACCTGGCTGTCGCCCGAGCAGGCTGTTGTGCTGAATATTACAGACAAACAGTCCGATTACTGTGAAAAAGTTCGTAAAATACTGGCAGAAAAGGGTTTTCGTGTCAGTGCGGACTTGAGAAATGAGAAGATCGGCTTTAAAATCCGCGAGCACACCATTCAGAAGACTCCTTACCTGTTAGTGGCTGGCGATCGCGAAGTTGAAAACGGTGAAATTTCCGTACGTACCCGCGATGGTCAGGATCTAGGCGTGATGAGTATTGAGGCATTTGCTGCCCACCTTGAAAGTGATGTAGCGAGATTCGGACGCACAGTAGCCTGAATAGGGCAGTAGCCTGAATAGGGCGTATAGCGATCGGATTAAACAAGAATTTATACAGGAGAGAAGACGCTGTCGAATATGAAGAGCAGTTCCAAGAAACCGGTTATCAACGAACACATTGACGTGCCTGAGGTTCGTCTGGTCCTTGCGGATGGTGAGCAAAAGGGCGTTGTAACCATTGAGGAAGCGCGAGCAGCCGCCAGTGAAGCCAAACTTGATCTGGTAATGATCGCCCCGGAAGCCGAACCTCCGGTCTGCAAGATCATGGATTACGGCAAGCATATTTTCGATCTGAAGAAGCAGAAGGCTGCCAGCAAGAAAAAGCAGCGTAAGACTCAGCTTAAAGAAATCAAGTTTCGACCAGGGACGGATGAAGGGGATTATCAGGTAAAACTACGCAACCTGATACGTTTCCTGACTGATGGGGACAAAGCCAAGGTATCTCTGAGATTCCGCGGCCGCGAACTCGCCCATCAGCATCTTGGACTTGAACTGGTACAGCGTATCCGCAAAGACCTTGAGGATTACGGTGTAGTAGAGCAGGACCCCAAGATGGAAGGTAGACAGATCGTGATGGTTCTGTCTCCTGCTAAAAAGAAAAAAGCCTGACAGGTGTCGGCTTTTTATCATTAAACACTACCGCCAGTGATGGCGATAAAAATGCGGAGTCGTAAGACAAATGAGCAAGATGAAGACCCATAGCGGTGCTTCCAAGCGTTTCAAAAAAACAGCTACTGGCTGGAAATGCAAAGGCGCCAACAAAAGCCACATCCTCACCAAAATGACCACCAAGCGTAAGCGTCAACTGCGTGGCACTGCACTGGTTGCAGCCTGCGACAAGCCGTTGATTGACCGCATGATGCGCGTGATCTAAGGGAGGAATAACAGATGGCACGAGTTAAACGTGGTGTGGTTGCACGCCGTCGTCACAAGAAAATTCTGAAGCTGGCAAAAGGTTATTACGGCGCTCGCAGTCGTGTATATCGCGTTGCCTTCCAGGCGGTTATCAAGGCTGGACAATATGCCTACCGTGACCGCCGCGCCAAGAAACGAGTGTTCCGTTCACTGTGGATTACCCGTATCAACGCACAATCACGTGCTAACGGCATGACCTACAGTCAACTGATCGCTGGCTTGAAAAAGGCCAATATCGCGGTTGACCGTCGCGTAATGGCTGATCTGGCTGTGCATGACAAGGCGGCATTTGCTGCACTGGTCAACCAGGCTAAAGCAAGCCTGGCACAGTAAGGTCCAAAACCCTTTTGCAGAGCCGGTTCGGGTGTTACACCTGTGCCGGCTCTGTGCATTCATGGTATAAGCGGATTGATCCATGACAGACACGGTTACACTGTTAGACTCTGCGCTGGACGCCATCAACGCTGCGGCGGATGAGCGTGCTCTTGAGCAGATACGCGTAGAAATCCTTGGCAAAAAAGGCCAGCTCACCGAACTGTTGAAAGGTCTGGGGAAACTGTCACCGGAGGAGCGTCCGGCGGCTGGAGAACGGATCAATCAAATCAAGCAGCAGATCCAGACAGCACTGGATAACAAACGCAATGTGCTTGTTGAACAGGCCATGAAGCTACAGCTTGCCTCTGAAAGTATCGATGTCAGCCTGCCAGGGCGACGACAGCACACAGGTGGATTACACCCTGTCAGCCGCACGATTGAAAGAATCCGGCAGCTGTTCCAGTCAGTTGGATATTCCGTGGCAGAAGGCCCGGAGATTGAGGACGACTATCACAATTTTGAAGCCCTGAATATTCCGGGCCACCATCCTGCACGTGCAATGCACGACACGTTTTATATTAATCCGTCCACTGTACTCAGAACACATACGTCTCCGGTACAAGTACGTGTGATGGAGCAGGGTAAACCTCCGTTTCGCATGATTTGTCCCGGCCGTGTATACCGCTGCGATTCAGACCTGACGCACACACCGATGTTCCATCAAGTGGAAGGTTTGCTGATTGATGAAAACGTCAGTTTTGCGGATCTGAAAGGAACATTGGCTGATTTTCTGCAGAACTTCTTTGAGGCCGACCTGGCAGTACGCTTCCGCCCGTCATATTTCCCGTTTACAGAGCCGTCTGCAGAAGTGGATATGAGCTGTGTGATGTGTGAAGGCAAGGGCTGTCGCGTTTGCAAGAACACGGGCTGGCTGGAAGTGTTGGGTTGCGGCATGGTGCATCCGTCTGTGCTCGAGTGCTCGGGAATTGACAGCACCCGTTATCAGGGTTTTGCCTTCGGCATGGGCGTTGAGCGCTTGGCGATGTTGCGGTACGGCGTTAATGACCTGCGACTGTTTTTTGAGAATGACCTGAGATTCCTGCGGCAGTTCAGCTGATTCCGGGCTGCTGCCAGTCAGAGTCCGGCGTTTTCTTGAACCGACTGAATAATATCCGCCGCTTGACGCGCGGTATGAACTACAAGAGCTGATCAGCATGATTTTTACACAACAATGGATTCGTGAGTGGCTGGATATCAATCTTGAGCCTGAAGCACTCATTCACCAGCTTACAATGGCCGGCCTGGAAGTAGAGGCACATGGTACCGTTGCCTCCGAGTTTAGTGGCGTTGTGATCGCAGAAGTGCTCAAGGTTGAGCCTCATCCTGATGCTGACAAATTGCGTGTGTGTGAAGTTACTGATGGTGCCACAACACTTCAGGTTGTCTGTGGTGCGCCAAACGTACGCCCAGGTCTGAAGGTGCCATATGCCACTCTTGGTGCTGTGCTCCCGGTCAAATCCCCTGATAACGGCGCTCCTTCAAGCTTTGTGATAAAAAAAGCAAAACTGCGCGGTATTGAGTCATGGGGCATGTTGTGCTCAGCCGACGAACTTGGTGTGTCTGAAGCATCTGATGGTTTGCTGGAGCTGCCTGCTGATGCGCCTGTGGGCAGCAGCATTCGCGACTACCTTAAACTGGACGATCTCTGGTTTGAAATGGACCTGACCCCTAATCGCGGAGACTGTCTGAGTATCCGTGGCCTGGCGCGCGAGATTGCGGTTCTGAATAACCAGGTTTTTACTGACCTGAAAACAGAATCTGTAGCAGCCACCATCTCCGACACATTCCCGGTGCGCATTGATGCGCAGGAACAGTGTGGTCGTTACCTGGGGCGTGTTATTCGAGGTATTGATACATCGGCCCAGACGCCAATGTGGATGCAGGAAAAGCTTAGACGTTGTGGTCTGCGCAGCATTGATCCTGTGGTCGACGTTACCAATTATGTATTGCTTGAGCTGGGTCAGCCTATGCATGCCTTTGACCTCGGTCAGCTTAAAGAGGGCATTGTGGTGCGCCTGGCACAACCGGGTGAAACCTTGCGTCTGCTGGATGGCAAAACGATAGAACTGCAGGCCGATACGCTGGTCATTGCTGACGCTGGAGGTCCTCTGGCGCTGGCCGGAATCATGGGCGGTGAGCACAGCGGTGTCAGCAATAAAACCAGGGATATTTTCCTCGAGTGCGCCTGGTTCGCCCCTCTGGCAGTCGCCGGACGCGCTCGGCGTTATGGTTTGCATACAGATTCCTCTCACCGCTACGAGCGCGGAGTGGATGCTGGTTTGCAGGAAATGGCCATGGAGCGTGCCACGGCATTGCTTGTAAGCATCGCCGGCGGTCAGATTGGCCCGGTAATCGATTGCCGCGGCATACTGCCCGCGCAGCGCAGTGTGACACTGCGATTCTCTAATATCCAACGCATGCTGGGCGTAGAAATCTCCAGAGATGATACTGTTCGGATTCTTGAAGGTCTTGGCATCAAACTGGTCGTTGGCGACAATGAGTCACTGACTTTTGATGTGCCTTCATTCCGTTTTGATATCACTATTGAGGCAGATCTGATCGAAGAGCTCGCCCGCATTTACGGGTACGACCGTCTGCCGGTCACTCAGCCTGCGGTCAGTATGAGGCTGACTCCAAAGCCTGAAGGCCAAGCCGCCCCTGACCGGTTGCGCGAACGCCTGGTTACTCTGGGGTATCAACAGGTTATTACCTACAGTTTTGTCGAGCCAGGTTTGCTTGAACTGCTTAATCCGGGGCCAACGCCAGTGGCTCTGCAGAACCCTATCTCTGCAGATATGGCCGTTATGCGCACCAGTCTGTGGGCTGGACTGATACAAACCCTTAAACACAACGTGAACCGCCAGCAGAGCAGGGTACGACTGTTTGAAACAGGTCAGGTGTTCCTGCCTGTGGCCAATGGAATTCATCAGCCGGAAATGCTTGCGGGTTTGATCTATGGTAGTCGTCTGCCTGCGGCTTGGTCCCAGTCAAAGCAGGCGGCTGACTTTTTTGACTTGAAGGGTGACCTGGAGTCCATATTGGACATCACTGGAGTTGCCGATGAATTCACGTTTGAAAAAGACGAACATCCAGCGTTGCACATTGGCCAGAGCGCCCGAATCCTGCGCAACGGACAAGCTGTGGGCTGGATTGGCTGTCTGACGCCGCGTATTCAGAGAGAGCTGGATCTTGTTGAGAAAACGTATGTTTTTGAGATAGAGCTGGATGCTGTTTTGAAGGCTGCTGTACCTGCATTTAAACCGTTGTCTCGTTTCCCGGAAGTCAGTCGTGATCTGGCGCTGGTGCTGGAGAGTGACATTCCTGCGCAACTGGTAAGGCGTGAATTGCAGTCCCTGGCTGGCGAATTCCTGACTTCGCTGCGAATATTCGATGTATATCAAGGTGATGCCATCGGCGCTGGCAAAAAAAGTATGGCCTTGGGCTTGACCTGGCAACATCCTTCACGCACTCTAGACGATGAAGATGTAAACGCCATAATTGAGCGGTGTGTCAAAGGCCTGGAAGTCAAATTTAATGCAAAGTTAAGGAATTGAGCATGGAAAAAGGCGCGCTGACAAAAGCAGAAATGGCGGAACGCTTGTTTGACGAGCTTGGTGTCAACAAACGCGAAGCTAAAGAACTGGTCGAACAGTTTTTTGAAGAAATCCGCCTGGCACTTGAAAGTAATGAGCAGGTAAAACTGTCCGGATTTGGTAACTTTGATCTGCGTGACAAAAAACAGCGTCCTGGTCGAAATCCTAAAACTGGCGAAGAAATCCCGATCAAGGCGCGTCGCGTTGTAACGTTCCGACCTGGCCAGAAACTCAAGGCTCGAGTAGAGAAGTATGCCGGAAACCAGCCTTAACAAGGATTTACCTCCTATCCCCTCAAAGCGCTACTTCACAATTGGTGAAGTAGGTGAGCTTTGCACGGTAAAACCTCACGTTCTGCGATATTGGGAACAGGAATTTCCTCAGCTCAAACCCGTGAAACGCAGAGGTAACCGCCGCTATTACCAGCGCGAAGATGTGTTGCTGATCAGACAGATCAAATCCTTGTTATACGAACAAGGTTTTACGATTGGTGGCGCCCGTCAGCGCATGAGCGGTCATCAGGATGTGTCACCTGTTACAACATCAGTGGAGCCGAGCGAGCTCAAACAGATGATCCGCGATCTGGAAGCGGCGATCGCACTCATCTGATTCCTTTGCTATCAAAATCTTCCGTAACCTTTTTTCCTACTGACTATTTTATAGTTTCCCACTCGTATGAATTTTGCGAGAGGGCTATAAAATCTTGTCAATTTGAATGCGTTCATAAAACTTCCAAAAGGCTCTCGGTCGAACATTCGTACGGTAACTATTGTCACACTTTGACAAAATCCCCTTTACAGCGGTAGTCACGATGCTATATTTCACGCCCAGTATTTTGGCCACGGCTGAAATATTTAGTGCTAGCAGTATGGTTGTACACACTCCCATCTGTACAACCGGCCTATAACCAATAAGAAGTATCAAGAGGTCATTGGATGAAATATCGTTCTGCTTTTACGCATAGAATTAATGTGCTATCCGCTGCCATTGCTGCAACTATGCTGTTTCCAGCAGGTTCTGCAATTGCTCAAAGTACGCCTGAAGTAGAAGAAGTAGTTGTAACCGGCTCCTTTATTCGTCGTACCGAAGGATTCCGTGCCGCATCTCCCATTACTCAGATTGGCGCCGAAGACATTGCTGTTTCTGGCACGCCTAACATGGGTGACGTGGTTGCCAATCTTAGTTTTAACCAAGGTTCTGCAGTAACCCAAAACTCATTGACAGGTGCTTCCAGCACCAACACCGGTATCAACCTGCGTGGTCTGGGTGAAGGTGCGACCCTGACCCTGGTTGATGGTATGCGTGTTATCGGCACCAACGTGAATACGTTCCTGCCGCAAATCGCTATCCAGCGTCTTGACATCGTAACGGACGGTGCTGCTGCACTGTACGGTTCACAAGCGGTGGCAGGTGTTGTTAACTTTGTACCACGTACGTCTTATGACGGCGTGAAAATTGAACTGTACCAGCAGGGTGATGACCGCGGCGACTACCGCGATACCCAGCTCAGCTTCCTGGGCGGTACAGATTTTAACGGTATTGATATCGTTTTTGCTGCGGACTACCGCACCAACGGTCGCCTGAGAATGCGTGACCGTCCAGACCAAATGAATGCTGGTCTGACTTCATCTTCAACAGCGGCTCCGGGCAACTATAACGTTCCGTTGCGTGACGCTAACGGCAACATACGTCTCAATGCCAATGGTACGCCAATGGTAGCTGTGCGTCCTGACCCCGGTTGCGGTACCGAGCGTACCGATCCTACTATCCCGGGTTCCAACCCCAACGGATTCCTGTTCAGTCAGACTGGTACAGCTGCCGGTACGCGCTGCTGGTATGACTACGGTGAATTCTGGGATTACCGCGCAGCCCAGGATGCAGGCGTAGGCTTCTTGAACATGACCTACGACACTGGCAACGATCTGACGATCACATCGCAGACCAGCTTCTTTGCACGCCGTGCCTACAACCGTGGTTCAGCGTCCAACCCGGGTGGCCGTGTTGCCGAGCTGCCAAGTATTCGTGGCGAATTGCCGGGTAACCCGTTCCGTGCAGTTAACGCAGCGGGTCAACCGTTGTTTGCACAAGATGCCAACGGCGACGGCGTTCCTGATCGTGACGCTAGCGGCCAAGTCATCCTCGACCCAAGTGGTATTGCCTTTAACGAAGACGTGACCTTTAACTCCTGGCGTCCATGGGGTAAACACGGCACATTGCCAAGCCAGCTCGCTGCTGATGGTTCTCTGGTTGGTGAAACCTACATTCGTGGTTTCCGTCAGGCGTTCAAAGCAGACTTCGCTGTTCCGTTTATTGACGGATGGCGTGGTAACGCGACCTACACTTATTCGCATCAGCTGGATAAGAGCAAGGCCAACAACTTCAGTCTGACCGCTCTGCAAAACGGCCTGAACTGTGACGTTGTTAATGATCGCGCCAACTGCTTTAACCCATTCGTAGCTACTGATCCGCAGTATCTGAATACTCAGGCTGTCGCTGACTCTACCGTTCTTACAAGCAACCGTGTAAACGATACAGACAAGCTGCAAACCTTTGACCTGGTGCTGAACGGTGAGCTGCCGCTGGGTGGTTTTGAACTGCCGGGTGGCCCGCTGGCTGCTGCGGTGGGTTATCAGCGTCGTCAGGATCGATTTAACAACATTCCCAGTCTGCACAGTCTGACTGATGATGTGTTTATCGGTACTCAGCTGTTCCCGAACAGTGATGGTCGCTCTGTTAACGCATACTTCGTCGAAGTTTCAGCTCCGCTGCTCGACAATCTTGAGCTGCAATTGGCAGCACGTGATGAGTCCTACAGCACCGGCCAGTCCTCTACTGACCCGAAATATGGTCTGGTATACACGCCGTTTGACTATCTGACTATTCGTGCCAGCGCCGGTTCATCGTTTATTGCTCCATCATTGAACCAGCTGAATGCTCCGCAGTCTTGCGGCCTGACCAACGTGTCTGACCCATTCACCACTTTTGCTGCCTTTACTGCAAACTGCTCACAAGGCAACCCAAATCTGGTGCCCGAGTCAGCTGATACCTTGGCCTTTGGTATTGATCTGGATCTGATTGAAGGCATGTCACTGTCGCTTGATTACAGTGAAACAGACTTCGTTGATCGAATTGTGTCTTCAACCACAACTGATGTACTGGCAACAGATTACTTCAACTTCCGTCAGGCTTATGGCTGGACTTCCTCTGCGAAGCCGCCGTTGGATCTGGTGGCGCAGTGGGTAGCTGATCCGCGTTCTGACAAGCGAATTCAGCGTAACCCGGCAGGTCTGGACCAGATCGACCGCATTATCAGCGGCGATTCCAACGCGTCCAAAATGCTGGTCAAGGCTTACGACCTGAAATGGCGTTACCTGTTCTCCCTGGCTGATATTGGTACGATCAACCTGTCGGTTGATGCGTCCTACCTGGACAGCTATACCTATCAGCTGCGTGCGGACCGCCCGATTGTTGAAGCGGCTGGCAAGCAGAACGATTTGACTGGTGCTGTTCCTCCGCTGCCACGCTGGAAGGGTAATGTCAGCATCGGCTGGTCACGTGATAACCACAGCGCCAACCTGACAGGTCGTTACATTGACGATATGTTGTTTGATGCGAACAAGTTTGCCTACCAGAGCAGACTGCCATTCAGCACGTACCGTGACGTAAACGAGCTGCGCGCTTCAACGATCTTCGATGCCAGCTACAACTATCGTGGCGTAGAAGCGTTTGGTGGTGAGCTGAGCTTCACTGTCGGTGCACGTAACCTGTTTGACCGTCTGCCGCAGAAAGTACCGATGCTCGGTGGTATGGAATCCATTCTGTACGATCCAACTGGTCGCATGGTGTACGGTCGTATCACGCTGGACATCTAAGTATCAGCGTTGTTATATGAATAAAAAATGGCCTGGAATTCCAGGCCATTTTTTTTAGGCCATGGTCTGAGCAACAGGACTTGCAAGCCATGTTCAGCCAAGTATAATGCCGGCTCTGTTTCGGGGCGTAGCGCAGTCTGGTAGCGCACCACACTGGGGGTGTGGGGGTCGCAGGTTCAAATCCTGCCGTTCCGACCAACTTTTCTTTTTGTATTTTTCTCCGTCAGATCACAGTCTACCCACCGTTGTGGTGCATCTGGCGTTCACTGATAATCCGTCGTAAACTCCCGTAACGTATTAACAGATCGGACTATTCCGGTTCATCCGTGTTCGGTCATTTGAGTCAACAAACATACCGTGAACTCAGGTAATAATAATTCTGCCGCAGAGCAGAGCTCCGACCTGGCTGTTTCATCCAGCCTTATTCCGGCATTTGATCCCTCCAGTTCCTTGCAGGTAGAAAAGCTGTACCGTGCAGGGGAATTTATTATGTCGCAGGGTGATATCGGCGACAGTGCCTACTTCATACAAAGTGGAAGAGTACAAATCAGCTTGACGCGGTCTGATGGTTCAAAACTGTTGATGGGGCAGCGCGGTGCTGGCAGCCTGATTGGCGAGATGGCCATTGTTGATGATGGCCCCCGCAGTGCTTCGGTACAGGCGATTGAAGATTGCAGGTTGCTGGAGATCACCAAGTCAGACTTTACTCGCGCATTACGCAACTCCAGCCCGATTGTAGGTTTGGTGACACGTCTGATATTGCTGCGCTACCGTGATGTATTGCAACGATCCGATATTATTCGTGACTTCACCGGAATGGCCACAGTTCTTGAACAGCAGGAGCGAGTGCATGCGGAAGAAAGTCGCGTGCTGGATCTTGTGCGCATGGCCAATGAATTTCGTGTTGCGGCTGCCCGTCAACAGCTGCTGCTGGAGTATCAGCCATTTATTGATATGACAACAGGTGCAGTAATTGGATTTGAAGCGCTGATGCGTTGGCAGCATCCTGTTAGAGGAAAAATCGGCCCGGATCAGTTTATTCCAATGGCCGAAGATACTGGACTGATTGTTGATGCTACGCGCTGGGCATTTAAAGAGGCGTGCACTGCACTAAAACGTATTCAGGATCGAACTGGCAATCGCGCGCTGTTCATGAGTATCAATTTTTCTGCAACCGACTTCGACGAACCTGATTTGTTTGATTACCTGATCAGCACTCTTGCTGAAACAGGAGTGACTGCTGAATCTGTGCATTTGGAAATCACCGAAAGACTGCTGCTGCGCAAATCCGAGCAGGTATTGCGGATGCTTCAGCAGTGCCGGGCGCAGGGGATGCAGGTGGCCATTGACGACTTTGGTATTGCTTATTCATCGCTGAGTTATCTGCACCTTTATCCAGTCAGCATTCTGAAGATTGATTACAGTTTTATCAAAAATATGATTTCGGACCGTACTTCAATGAGTCTGGTCAAAACCATCCTTTCGCTCTGCTCCAATATGGGTTTTAAATCTATAGCGGAAGGTGTGGAGACGCAGGATCAGGTTGATCTTCTGCTGGAGCTGCAGTGCACTGTTGCTCAAGGTTACAGATTTGCAAAACCCATGTCGGAACAGGCGCTGATGAAATTTCTGGAGCAGGGACATGGCTGAGTGGAGAGGTGCGCTGATTGAGTTTTTTAATCAATCCCCCCTAAGAGAACTCAGCGCTGATCTACTCCGCAGTATTCCTGGATTACCTCCAATTCTTCAAACTGTTCATCTATTAGGTGCGGCTGTGCTGATGGGAACAGTGGTTATGCTGAGCCTGCGCCTGATGTCACTTGCTGCAAACAATCAGGATCCTGATGAAATGAGCAGGCGCCTGTATCCGTGGTTCCTGTTTACATTGCCGGTCATGCTGATAAGTGCGGCGCCTTTTTTTCTGGCCCGACCACAACGATATCTTTCCAATCCGGTTTTTGACATCAAAATGTTCAGTCTGCTGGTCAGTCTGCTTGCCACTTTCTGGTTATGGCAGCGCTGTCAGAATCTGTTGTTGAATTCGATTCCTGTATCAGTGCGTGTTCATGCTCTGGCTGTGGCTTCAGGATGGATATTTACCATCATGGCTGGCCGCTGGATTGCCTATGCTGACTACATTTTCTGGACGGGTTGAACGGAGCGGGATGCCGTATGCTGAACAGTCTGTTACAACATGAATTCTGGTTATCTCTGGAATACCTGCCATTGGCTGAGCAAATTGGGGCGACCTGGCTGTTTCCACTGGTCAACTCACTGCATGTACTAAGCATCTGCTTTATGCTGGGCGCATTGCTGATGCTGGATCTGCGCATTGCCGGTCTGAGTGCAACACGTTACAGCATCCCACAGCTTGAACGTGATTTTTTAACGTTAATATGGGTAGCGTTTATTCTGGCAGTACTCACAGGGAGTGCGCTGTTTATAACACGCGCCAGTGCGCATATATTAAATCCGGCTTTTCAGATGAAAATTCTTCTGATGTTGATTGCCGGAATTAATATGGCACTTTTCCACTGGTTTTCGCGCGCCAGACGCCAATCCAGATTCGTAGCCGCAAGCGGATTATTATCACTGCTGCTCTGGTGTGGCGTGATGCTGGCAGGCCGCTGGATGGGACATATCATCTGATTTTCAGACTACAGAGGAGACTGGTGATGGGAGACGCATACATAGTCGCAGCTGTACGCACCGCGTGCGGTAAAAAAAATGGTCGACTCAGCACAATACATCCGATTGATTTGGGTGCAGCTGTTGTTGATGAGCTTCTCGACCGCACAGCCTTGCCTGCTGACGCAGTTGATGACGTTATTTTCGGATGTGTCACACATGTTGGTGCACAAGCTGGCAACATTGGACGAAACGTGGTGCTGGCTTCGCGCCTGGATGTGTCCGTACCCGGTGTTACGGTAGACAGACAGTGTGGATCTTCATTACAGGCCATTCATTTTGGTGCACAAGCCGTGATGTCAGGCACCCAGGATCTGATTATCTGTGGTGGTGTTGAATGTATGAGTCTTGTTCCCATTGGCTGCGACATTGCCGATACAAAACCGCTTGGCCGAGGTGTGCCCAGGGGGGAGCGTCTGGATGAGCTGTATCCAGGAATTGAATTCAGTCAGTTCAATGGAGCGGAGCTGTTAGCCCAGAAGTACCATATCACCCGCAAAGAGCTTGATAAATTTGGTGTGTTGAGCCATCAGCGCGCTGCGGCAGCAACGCGTGAAGGTTATTTCCTGCGCGAGATAGTCCCTGTGGAAGTTGTATTGCACGATGGCAGTATGGACACGCATGTGAGCGACGAAGGTATTCGTTATGACGCCAACCTTGAAGCCATGCAGTCGCTGCGCCCCCTGTTTGACGGTGGTGTGATTACTGCCGGTACGGCCAGTCAGATCAGTGACGGATCTGCTGCGGTGCTGATCGCTAACCGTAGTGCTGTCGAGAAGTACAATCTTCCGGTTCGGGCTCGCATACATACGATGGCCGTGGTGGGTTCCGATCCGGAAATCATGCTTGAGGGGCCTATACCTGCCACAGAAAAACTTTTGGAGAAAGCGGGCTTGACCATCGACGACATTGATCTCTACGAAGTGAATGAGGCATTTGGCTCCGTTCCTCTGGCATGGGCCAAAGCACTGGGTGCTGATTTGCGTAAACTGAATGTGAACGGTGGTGCTCAGTCATTGGGTCATCCGCTGGGTGCGACCGGAGCAAAATTGATGACCTCGCTGCTCCATGAGCTCGAGCGTCGTGAGGCGAGACTGGGTCTTATTGCTATCTGCGAGGGTGGTGGTACGGCCAATGCCACACTGATCGAACGTCTCGATGGCCCGGACTGGTAATCCTGTGACAGTCAACGCATTTACCAACCGATATACACGTGTGCTCCCGGGTGAAATACCAACGGGCACTGATCCACGACAGGTGTATCACGCAGCCTACTCCAGGGTGTTGCCAACAGCTGTTCGAGCGCCATCACTGTTGGCATTTAACCCTGCGCTGGCAAAACAAATTGGCTTCAGTGATCTTGTGGATATTCATGATCATCCACTGCTAGCCCGCATTCTTGCAGGTAACCAGCTACTTGCTGGTATGGACCCCTACGCCATGGCTTATGGTGGTCATCAGTTCGGGCACTGGGCTGGCCAGCTGGGTGATGGCAGGGCGATAAATCTGGGTGAAATCCGCAATCAACACGGGCAATACTGGACCTTGCAGTTAAAAGGTGCCGGTCCGACACCTTATTCCCGCCACGCCGATGGACGTGCGGTATTACGTTCCTCGCTGCGCGAATATCTGTGCAGCGAAGCTATGTATGCTCTCGGTGTTCCAACCACTCGCGCGCTGAGTCTGGTGCTTACCGGAGAAAGTGTTATCCGCGATATGTTTTATGACGGCAATCCACAAGCAGAGCCAGGTGCAATAGTTTGCCGTGTTGCACCGTCATTTATACGCTTTGGCAGTTTTGAATTACCGGCAGCCCGTGGTGATATTGATTTGCTGGGCCAGCTTTTTGAGTTCGTGATCAGCACTGACAGACCGGAGCTTTTGGCGCGGTTAAAGGCAGACCCCGGTGCGAGGGCTGATATCTGTCTGCAATGGTTTGCTGAAGTGTGCCAGTCCACCATGCAGATGGTTGTTGAGTGGATGCGCGTTGGGTTTGTTCACGGCGTCATGAATACAGACAATATGTCTGTGCTTGGATTGACGATAGATTATGGTCCCTACGGCTGGACTGACAACTATGATCCTGACTGGACCCCCAATACTACCGATGCCCATCAACGCCGCTATAGATTCGGGCAACAAGGTGCCATCGCACGCTGGAACCTGTATCAACTAGCCAATGCCATTTATCCGCTGGTGCAGGATGCCGACGCATTGCAGGCAATTGTGGATGGGCTGCAACAAGACTATAACAATCGCTACCACCAAATGATGTGCAGGAAGCTGGGTCTGGATGCGCAGAATCCGCAAACTCATGCGCTGATCGCCGAGCTGGAACAATTGCTGGTTCTCAAACCCACCGACATGACATTGTTTTTTCGTAAGCTGTCAGGTTTTGATCCCGACTCACCTTCCTGCACTTTACTGGAATGTGTAGAACAAGCGTTCTATGAAGATATGGCCGCTGCCGATGTGCAGAGCGCCTGGCGTCACTGGGAACAGCAGTACCGCACTGTGCTGCAGGTTGATAGCAATCACCAGGCAAGGCGAACTCTGATGGATAAGGTGAACCCCGCCTATGTGCCGCGCAACTATCTGTCCCAGATGGCAATCGATGCTGTTCTCGCTGGCGACATGGAGCCTTTGGAAGCGTTGTTGAGCGTACTCTCCAAACCCTATGACAGTCAGCCACAGGCTGAATCACGTTTTGGTGCACGCAGACCTGACTGGGCGTTAAACAAACCGGGGTGTTCAATGTTGTCCTGTAGCTCGTAAAATACGACCTCAACTACTATCCATCGTGCCCAGAACAGCATTGGCCGCATTCCGGGCAGCTGGTAACACTTTGTCACCGTTATAACAAGCCACCGGTTTACTATCGGCTCAAGCTTGTTAGTTGTTTTTCGATTGCTCTTTGTTGTACTGCCAGACCACAGCCACCAGGAGACTTATTTTGCAATTTTTGACACGCCACCCCCTGTTGATTTTATTTCTGGCCGCTGCCGTTGCACTTTCCTATGGCGTTTTCAGCAAACTGCAGCAGGCGCCGGGTGCCGGGTCCAACCCAATGGCTCGCGGCCCGGGCATCGGCGAAACAAACGTCACAGTAGCGATTGTCACACGACAAATGCTGGCAGACGAAGTTGAGTCAGTGGGTACGGCACAGGCTAATGAATCTCTGAACCTGACGGCCAAGGTTTCCGACACAGTAACTGCAGTACATTTTGAAGACGGTCAGTTGGTAGAGCAGGGTGACGTGCTGGTTGAGCTGACCAACCGTGCGGAAGCTGCCAGACTGACAGAAGCGCGCGCAGCTGAAGCTGATGCCCGCCGACAATACGACAGGCTGGAGTCGCTGATGGCTACCAACCTGATTTCCCGCACAGATCTGGAAGATGCACGTACACGCTGGGAAACTGCACAGGCTCGGCTGGAAGGTGTGATTGCCAACATGCAGGATCGCCTGATCCGTGCTCCGTTTACCGGTGTGTTGGGATTCCGTAACATCAGTGAAGGTACTTTGGTTACCCCCAATACCATCATCACCACGCTGGACGATATCTCTACTATTAAACTCGACTTCAACATTGCCGAGGTATACCTGGCCCAGTTGCAGCCGGGACAAACCGTTGAAGCTCACAGCATTGTTTATCGTGGCGAAGCGTTTGACGGCACCGTTACATCGGTTGGATCACGTGTTGACCCAGTGACTCGTTCAGTGCGCGTTCGCGCAGAAATTGCCAACCCTGACGGCAAGCTGCGACCAGGCATGCTGCTCACCGTTGATCTGACAATGGAAGCACGTGACACAGTTATTATTCCCGAAGCGGCGGTTGTGCCCAGTCAGGGACGTCAGTTTGTGTTTGTTGTGGATGAAGAGTCGATTGCCCGCCGTGTCGAGGTGGAAGTCGGCCGTCGACGGCCTGGGCTGGTTGAAGTGGTTTCCGGCGTAGTGCCAGGACAACGGGTAGTGACCCAGGGTCTGTCACAAGTCAGGCCCGATGCGCGAGTCAGAGTAATCAATCAGGAAGGAACCACGCCAACCAGCGCCGCAGGTTCTCCGGATAATCAGCCAGGCCGCTCCTGAGTCGATTTTAGCGTCAAATTATGACCTTGTTATCAAATTAGGCAGGTCAAGGACTCCATATGATTTTGTCGGATGTTTCAGTAAAACGCCCGGTGTTTGCAACAGTAATCAGCCTGCTGCTGATTGTGTTGGGAATACTGTCTTTTCTCCAAGTGCCAGTTAGAGAATACCCAGACACTTCTCCGCCGATTGTTTCTGTCAGCACCAGCTATCCGGGTGCTTCTGCCGAAATCGTGGAAACACAGATCACCCAGTTAATCGAAGACCAGATCAATGGTGTGGAAGGCGTCACTTCTATCAATTCGTCCAGCAGTGACGGAAGCTCCAGGATTTCGATTGAGTTCCGCGTAGGTCGTGACATTGACCAGGCCGCCAATGACATCCGTGACAAAGTATCCCGTATTACCCGCCGCCTGCCTGAAGGAGTAGATCCGCCCGAGATTGCCAAAGCGGATGCTGACAGTCGTCCGATTGCATTTTTTAACCTGGTGAGCTCGCAGATGAGCTTTCTTGAGCTTAATGACTATGCTGATCGTTATATCGCTGACCAGTTTGCGGTCATCGACGGCGTTGCCAACGTTACCGTGCGCGGTACCGGTGGTTATGCCATGCGCGTCTGGCTCGACCGTGTCGCGCTGGCAGCGCGTGGGTTGACTGTAACTGATGTGGAATCGGCGCTGCGTCGCCAGAACATCGAACTGCCGGCAGGACGTGTCGATTCCAACGACCGTGAGTTCACTGTGCGCGTCGATCGTGTATATCAGACTCCAGATGATTTCCGTCAGCTTGTGATTACCCGCGGCAACCAGGGGCAACTGGTCACACTGGGTGAGGTTGCACGTGTCGAGCTTGGCCCAGCTACCAATCGCACCATGTACCGTGGCAATGGTGTTGATGCTGTAGGTCTGGGTATCGTGCGCCAATCCACCGCCAACAGTCTTGAAGTTCTGCAAAAAAGTGTAGCTATTGCAGAACAGATCAATGCCACGCTGCCTGACCACATGGAGCTTGTTCTGTCCAATAGCGATGCTGAATTTATTGAATACGCTATTGATTCCGTTTACAAAACCATCATCGAAACAGTAATCCTGGTCAGCCTTGTTATCTACATGTTCCTGGGCTCGTTCCGTCTGATGCTGATTCCAGCAGTCACTATCCCTGTGTGTCTGCTGTCAGCGTTCATGATTATGCTTGCCTTTGGTCTGACTATTAACCTGATTACACTGCTGGCTCTGGTGCTGTGTGTAGGCCTGATTGTAGATGATTCCATCGTGGTCCTTGAGAACATCCAGCGGCGGGTAGAGTCAGGCGAGCCGCCCTTGCTGGCAGCATTTAATGGTGCTCGTCAGGTGGGTTTTGCGGTTATTGCCACCACCTTGGTACTGCTGGCGGTATTTATGCCGGTGGTATTCATGGAAGGCAATATGGGCATCCTCTTCTATGAGTTGGCCATTACCGTCGGTGGTGCTGTAGCTGTCTCCAGTTTGCTGGCTTTGTCGCTGACACCCATGATGAGTTCCAAGCTGGTCAGCAGTCAGGCGCATGAAAGTTTCCTGACCAGAATTGTGGACAAGGTGTTTCGTTGGTTACGTCAAAGTTATCGCGAAGCGCTTGAGTTCGCTTTGCGTATCAGACTGGTTGTTGTTGCTGGTCTGTTTGTGCTGATGGGCTGCGTGTATCTGCTGTGGACCATGGTGCCATCAGAGTTTGCGCCCACTGAAGACCAGGGTGTTTTCACCGTGCGTATTACCGGTCCTGAAGGGGCCAGTATGTCCTATATGCAAGACCAGATTAATACTCTGCAGGACTTGGCACTGCCGGCCCTGGAAGCAGGCGATATAAAAACCATCAGCTTTATGCTGCCTGGATTTGGTGGAGGCAGCAGTGGTGTTAGCAGTGCTATGAGCATTGTCGCCTTGCCGGACTGGGAGGTGCGTACAAAGTCGACGCAGCAGGTGATGAATGAGATGCGCGCCCTTTGGAGCAATCTGCCTGGCTTGGAAATCAACATGTTTATGCGTTCCGGTCTGGTGCGCGGTGGTGGTGGTCTGCCGGTACAGTTTGTAATCAGTGGTCGTACATTCGAAGAGCTGGTTGAGTGGCGAGATGTGCTTATTGAGCGCGGCGAAGCCAGCGGCATGTTTACACGTATGACTTCCGATTATCTGGAGACAAGACCAGGTCTCACTATTACTGTTGATAAAACACGTGCTGCTGACCTGGGTGTGTCCATTCAGACTATTGGTCGTACGCTGCAGGCAATGATGAGTGAAAGTCGGGTGACCACGTTTGCTGATCGTGGAGAAGAGTACGACGTGATCCTGCAAGCCGAAGAGAGTCAGCGTGCAACACCGGATGATCTGACCAATATCTATGTGCGATCTGAATCCAGTGGTCAGCTGATTCCACTGGCGAACCTGATCACCATTGAAAACTCTTCTGCGCCCAATGCACTTAACCGCTATATGCGCATGCGTTCCATCACCCTCAGTGCTGGCCTGCAGCCAGGTATCACATTGGAGGAGGGGCTGAACTTCCTGGAGAATGTTGTGCGTACCGAGCTGCCTGAGCATGCTCAAGTGGGGTACAAGGGTGAGTCGTTGGAACTTAAGGAATCCAGCGGCGGTCTGGCGCTGATTTTTGGCATGGCATTGCTGATTGTGTTCCTTGTACTTGCCGCCCAGTTTGAGAGCTTTGTCCATCCGTTTGTCATCATGACCACGGTTCCGCTGGCAATTTTTGGTGCGCTGGTCGGATTGCTGTTAACTGATGGCACACTGAATATCTACTCCAATATCGGATTAATCATTCTGGTGGGTCTTGCAGCCAAAAACGGAATATTGATTGTGGAGTTTGCGAACCAGATCAGAGACGAGGGGGTTCCATTCCGCGAAGCGTTGATCGAAGCCTCTGTTTTGCGTCTGCGGCCGGTACTGATGACAGCAATGGCAACGGTGATGGGGGCGGTTCCGCTGATGATGAGCACCGGAGCAGGCTCCGAGAGTCAGAACCTGCTCGGCGTTGTTATCTTCTCCGGTGTCTCCATGGCTGCGCTGATGACACTGTTTGTTGTCCCGGTGGTGTATGACCTGCTTGCACGTAACACAGGGTCTCCCCAGGCTGTTTCGCGCTTGCTTGCGGCTCTTCAAAGCAAATACACTGAGGCGACCTCCCATCCGACTGCTTCCGGCAGTCAGGGTATGGGTGGCGAGACCAGGACAGTTAACCAGCGTCGCGACGAACTCTGATCCCGGCCCTGTCAGGATAGTGCCAGTTTTCGGCACTATCCTGAACTGTCGTGCAATCAATCTGTTGCAAAGACACGGAGCCAAGCTATGGGTATCACCAGCATTGTTCTGATAATTCTTGTGGCAGTTATTGCCATTTATCTGGTCAGCGTCTACAACCAGCTGGTAGCGCTGCGAAACCGCTTTCAGAATGCTTTTGCACAGATTGAGGTCCAACTTAAACGTCGTTATGACCTGATCCCCAACCTGGTTGAAACTGCACGTGCCTATATGGCGCACGAACGCAACACTCTGGAAGAGGTCATCCAGGCGCGTAATCAGGCTGCAGGCAGTCTTGGCAATGCAGCAGCTCATCCAGGTGATGCCGCAGCGATGCAAACGCTGGCATCGCGTGAAAGTGCTCTTTCAGGTGCATTAGGTCGTTTTAATGTTGTTATGGAAGCTTACCCGGACCTTAAAGCAAGCCAGACCATGATGCAGTTGAACGAAGAACTCACTTCAACTGAAAACAAAGTAGCCTTTGCCCGTCAGGCATACAATGATCAGGTCATGGGCTATAACACCTATCGTCAGAGTTTCCCCGCTGTGGTGTTTGCCGGCTTGTTTGGTCACGGCACCGACGCAGCGTTGCTGGAATTTGCTGATTCTGCACAAATTCAGGAAGCGCCCAAAGTCAGATTCTGATCATTATCGGCAGAATTGCCGAAGGGGCAGGTGACGCATGGACTTTTTCCGCGCCCAGGATGACGCGCGTCGCAGGACTCAGTGGCTCGCTATCTTGTTTATTCTGTCATTGATTACGCTGCTGGTTATGAGTAATGGTCTTCTGTATCTGTTACTCAGATACGGCGCAGAGACCTCGGCGCCCGGCGCCGCAGTTTACTCCCCTGACGATCCAACAGCCTACGTGCTGATAAGCTTTTTGATTGTGCTTGTGGTTGTTCTCAGCAGCCTCTTCAAATCCTTGTCGCTCAGAAAAGGGGGCAGGGCAGTAGCAGAGATGTTAAGCGCAAAATTGTTAGTGGAGGCGAGCACACCAGGCGAACAACGCCTGCTTAATGTTGTGGAAGAAATGGCAATAGCTTCAGGAATGCCAGTGCCTCCTGTGTACATCATGGAGGAACCTGCAATCAATGCGTTTGCAGCCGGTCATTCCACAGCCAACGCAGCAATTGGTGTGACACGTGGTGCCATCGAAAAGCTGACACGCGATGAGTTGCAAGGTGTGATCGCACACGAGTTCAGTCATATTCTGCATGGCGACATGCGGCTTAACCTCAGACTGATAGGCTGGCTGTACGGCATTATGGTTTTGGGACTTGTAGGGCAGTACCTGGTCAGAGCTGCGTCAGTCTCACGACGCAACAACAATAATACTGCTTTGGTATTTATGGGGCTGGGTCTGGTTGTATTGGGCGCCTCCGGCAGTTTCTTCGGCTCCTTGATCAAGGCGGCGATCAGCAGGCAGCGTGAGTTTCTTGCAGATGCCTCTGCCGTGCAATATACGCGGAACCCTGACGGCATTGCCTCAGCATTAAAACGTATCGCGGCAGATACCGCTGCGCCGTACCTGGTGAATCCGGCTGCGGCCCAAATCAGTCATGCTCTTTTTAGTGAAGGCCTGCAGACGAATATTAATAATCTTTTTGCCACGCATCCGGCTATAGAAAAACGCATAAAAGCCCTCGATCCGCATTGGCAACCCGGACAGGTTGAGCAGAAAACAGAACCGTCGCCCACCCACAGTGTAAAACACGGTGAAGTGCCACCTGCGGCAAAATTGTCAGCAGCTGCTGCCGTGAGTATGGCGTTTGCGCGCGTAGGAAATCCTGATGCAGCCGATATTAAACGGGCAAAGCTTTTGCGTGACGCATTGCCGCAAAACATTCTGCAAGCAGCAAGAGACCCGCAAGGTGCAGTGGCATTAATCAGCGCACTCATGTGCCGCGCCAACAGCTGCAATGCTTCGCTGATCAGTTTGCCTGCTCTGCGATCTGAAATTCTGCGGCTGCTGCCCACGGTATCCGAACTTACTGAAGAGCAGTGTCTGCTGCTCGTCAATTTCTGTTTGTCATCGTTGCGGCAACTCAGTGCGCAGCAGTATCAGACCGTCCGAAAAAACTGGGAACAGATCACTGTTACTGCAATGAGCTTCGACGGCTGGTTGTTATATGAGCTGGTGAACAGCCATCTGGATCGTTATTTTGGCTTTAAAGATGAACCGCATAACCGTCGTGAAATTTTTGAATTGCAGCCGCAGCTGTCAGTGTTTTTCAGTATGCTTGCTGACTGTGGTCACGATAATCATCAACAGGCACAACAAGCTTTCGAAGTGGTAAAAAGTCTTAAGGGGTTTGAAAAATTGCAGCAGCATAATGCGGGTGACTTGACGCTGCAGTCATTCCAGGATGCATGCACTGCGCTGCGTTCGTTAAAGCCCTCAGCGCAGCAAGAACTGATGAGTGCTATCACCGCCTGTGTTTATTACGACAAAATGGTTAGCGTTGATGAGCATAAAATCATGAGAACTGTCTGCGAAATCCTGGGATGCCCATTGCCCGCAGCTATTGATCGGTCATAACGGACTGATACCCGGCATTTCTGATGCCTGGTTGACTGGGAGTACCACCAGACTTTCAATACTTCCGTCTCGCAATTGCTGTTGTACTACGATGTCTTCTGCGGACAACTGAGCACTGGTTGAGGCAAATGTCTCGGGGCTGTCAGCTTTCAGATGGTAAAGACGCCGCTTGGCTTCTGCACGATAATGCATGCGCGCAACCACTTCCTGGCCGGTATAACAACCTTTTTTAAAATCGATGATGCCATTGGTGTCATAGTTCAGTAATTGTGGCGTATAAACTTCGGATTGTTGCGGGTGGATGTGCACAATGCCATCGCGAATATCAGCCAGTTGCCATGAGTGTTCAGGCAACTCAGCCAGAGCATTACGAATCCGTGCGCTTGCTGCGCCCGAATCAATACGGTTATCAGTCAGAGCCAGGAAACGAGTGGAATTTTTACCCGGCAAGCGAACAACAGTGATAGCCCCGGATTGTTCGACCTGGTCTGCTTCGGCTGGCAGAGGGAAACCGATAACCTCTTCAATAGCAGAGTGATCATCTCCACCCAGTCCCAAAATCTGTATTGCAGGGTCTGCCGCAACCAGCGATGTTTTAAAAAATACTTTGTATTTGTCCAATGTAGACAACAGTTTTGACTGCATTCCATTCCAGTTCAGGATCAGGACTCCGTCATTACCTTGAATCAGCATAAGATCGGTTATCACCCGACCTTTAAGATTGCAGAGCGAACCACGCAGTGCCTGCCTGTGACTTAACTTTTGTACGTTACAGCTGAGTTGTCCTTGCAGAAAACGTGCTGCATCGGCCCCGGCCGCAACAGTAACCGCGACATTGGATAAGGGGAGATACCACGCCCTGACGGAAACGTCCTGAAAGTTCACACTGGACCCAGATTCTGAAGACAACATGTTTTTACCGGATAAATCGCTACGATTAGGTTAAAATCCAGAGTAAAGGAGCACTGACAATGCTCAGCAATACTTGAGAGATATCGCATGTTATCAGAAATTGAATACAAGAAACTGCTCTGGCATAGCCGCCGGGGAATGTGGGAGCTGGATATATTGTTATTGCCATTCGCACAGCACAAACTTCTGACGCTTTCGGATCAGGACCAGCTACTGTACGTGCGCCTGCTGGAGGAAGAGGATCAGGATTTGTTCGCCTGTCTGGTAGAGCGCGTTCAGCATCCCGACCCTGAGCTGCAAGCGCTGGTGTCTCGTATACGGGACTTTGCTGCAACTGCCGACAATCCACATTGATCGAGGTCTGTGATGGAGCTGAAAGTCAGTCTCGCTCCATCCCGCATTGGCTCCGGTCTGAACGCTTTGTTATTAATCGCAGCCTCTGCGGCAATTGTTATATCGGGGCTGTATTTTTACTGGAAACTGTTGCTGGTGGTACTGATCTGGGGATTGAGTTTGGCTCGGCACCTTTGTGATGACCCAGTGCAGACACTGGTACTAAAAGCCTGGTCACGGTCACAACCGGATATTGATGATATCAACGGCAATCATGAGCGTCGTGGCCTGTCAGGGACGATTACTTTAAAAAGTGGACGGTATTTAGAAGTCAAACTGCAATCAGCCTGGTGTTTGTCATGGATTCAGATTCTCAGCCTGAAATCCCATGACAGAACACGGGCGATTGTTATTCTGCCGGACACTTGCAGTACAACCCGTAGAAGGCAGCTGCGGAAACTGGTTATAACCAGGACCTGTTGATACGGTCTGGTACCAGTACTGTGTCTACCGCTTCCGGCAACAGATCCGGGTAATCAAGGGTAAAGTGCAGGCCTCGACTTTCCTTGCGCGCCAGAGCGCTGTCGACAATCAGTCGCGCTACCAGAACCAGGTTACGCAACTCTAGCAGATCACTGCTGATGATGTAACGACGGTAGTGCTGAACAATTTCCTGCTCCAGCAGCTCAATTCGTTTGCGCGCTTTCAGCAAGCGATCATCACTGCGCACAATACCTACATAGTCCCACATAACACGGCGCAGTTCGTCCCAGTTATGTGCTACCACAACCTCTTCTCGCGCCTGCGTCACACGGCTCTCATCCCAATTAGGAATGTTTAACGGTGCTGAGTTCACTTGCTCAAAGCGCGATTTGATATCTTCTGCAGCGCCGAACGCCAGTACAAAACACTCCAGCAGCGAATTGCTGGCCATGCGGTTGGCGCCGTGCAGACCAGTACAGCTGGTTTCACCAATAGCATAAAGATTTGGAATACTGGTTCGTCCCAGTTTATCTACCACCACACCGCCGCAGGTGTAGTGCGCAGCTGGTACAACGGGGATACGATCGCGAGTGATATCAATACCGTACTCCAGACAGCGAGAGTAGATGGTAGGAAAGTGTTCCTTGATAAATTCCGCTGGCTTATGGGAGATGTTCAGATAAACACAATCGCAACCCAGGCGTTTCATTTCATGGTCAATAGCTCGTGCCACAATGTCACGAGGTGCCAGTTCGCCTCTACTATCAAACTCAGGCATAAAACGCGTGCCATCGGGCAGCTCCAGTGTGGCACCTTCACCGCGCAATGCTTCGGTAATCAGGAATGAACGCGCATGTGGATGGTATAAACAGGTCGGGTGGAACTGATTAAATTCCATGTTGGCTACGCTGCAACCGGCTCTCCAGGCCATCGCGATCCCATCGCCGGTTGCGCTGTCCGGGTTGGTCGTATACAGGTAAGCCTTGCTGGCTCCACCACTGGCCAGAATAACAAAGCGCGCACGGAACGATTCGACCAGTTGTGTTTCAGGGTTGTAGACGTAAGCCCCAACACAGGAATTGTCAGTCAGCCCGAGACGATCACCTGTGATCAGATCAACAGCAACACGGTTTTCGAACAAGTGTATGCCCGGGGTTTGCAGGGCACGATCGCGCAGGGTTTCAAATACGGCGCGGCCGGTTGCATCGGTTGCATGAATGATACGGCGATGGCTGTGACCACCTTCCTGTGTCAGATGCAGTGGTTTGAGATTGTTTTTGTTTAGAGGTTGTGAAGCGGGGCCGGAGCCGGCTTCTTCAGGAGAAATTTTGGTAAATGGGACACCTTGTTCCACCAGCCACTGTATTGCTTCCTGACTGTGTTCAACAATATGTCGGACCATGTCTACATTACACAGACCGGCACCTGAATCCAGAGTGTCCGCAATGTGAGCGTCAATGCTGTCGTCATCATCAAGAACCGCAGCAATACCCCCTTGTGCCCAGAAAGTAGCCCCCTGATTCAGACGTCCTTTGCTCAGAACAGCAACACGTGCAAAAGGGGCAGTTTTTAATGCCAGGCTCAGGCCTGCCGCACCACTGCCAATAATCAGAATATCGAAGTCATACATGCTGCTGGATCCGCTGTGGTGCAATGTCGCGGAATTCTATAGACTCTCAAGGCTTTTGCAAATCCCGGTCATCAGGGAGCGGATCAACCATGCACACGCCTTACTTGCGCGCACAGGTAGTATGAAGAGCCAGGAAACAGACAATCAGCTTGTCGAGCGAGTGCTAAAAAACGACTCAAGGGCATTCACGATGCTTGTTATGCGTTATCAGCATAAGGTGCTTGGGTTGATCAGCCGTTTTGTTAAAGATTCCCATGAGGCGGAGGATGTAACGCAGGAGGCGTTTCTGAAAGCGTACCGTGCGCTACCCAGTTTTCGCGGCGACAGCGCTTTTTACACCTGGTTGTACCGGATTGCGGTGAACACCGCAAAAAACTATCTGGTATCGCGCGGTCGACGCCCGCCAAGCACAGATGTTGATATGGATGACGCAGAGCTGGTCGACGATACCAGCACACTGCGCGATGTTGAAACACCTGATGCCACCATGGAAAAGGAAGACCTGCAGCGCATCATCAACCAGGCTATTGAAGATCTGCCCGAAGAATTGCGGACCGCGTTCACGTTGCGCGAATTTTCAGGTCTGAGTTACGAGGACATCATGGAGATCATGGACTGTCCTGTGGGGACGGTGCGGTCACGGATATTCAGGGCGCGTGAAGCCATCGATAAACGTATTCGCGAAGCAATGAATCCACCATGATCCCTGCAGATGACAGATTTTTGCGGGCAAGGGAACTCGGGATAAAATTCCCGGTCTTAGAGGGGTAGGTCGTGCGTTGGTGCGGGTTTCTTAATCCAGAGGGTTTTGCATGAGCCAGGTAGATCAGCAAGGTACAAAGCAGATGATGGAGTCGGGTTCCTCCGTTTCTCCTGAAGAGGCGTTGTCAGCTCTGATGGATGGTGAGCTGGAAGAATTCGAACTCAGGCGTTTATTGGCCAGAATCTCGGAGCGTCCGGATTTGCTGGCAACCTGGGAGCGCTACAATCTGGCGCGAGCGGTATTTCAGCCAGAGCCACTTAAATTTGAATCCCTGCGCACGCGCGGCAACATCCAGCTTCCGGATCAGCTGACAAGCCGGATTATGGCCGCTATTGAAGCCGAACCAGGATTTGCCACTCACGCGACTTTTGCTACCCAGGCGACTTCAGTAGAGAGTCCGCGATGGAAGAACAATATCGCCAGATTGGCAGTAGCAGCCTCGGTTGCTGTTGCTGTGTTTCTGGGAATGCAGACTCTGCTGGATCAACCGCCAGCCCAGATGGTCGCCGACATACAAGATAGCCAAGAGTACACTGGCTTGCAGCTTGCTGTAGATGAAGATGCCCAGCAACGTCTCAACGATTATATACGCAGTGTTTCTATCCCTGCCCGCGCTGGAGAGCCTGTCAGCCAGCCATACAATATATTGCTGGAATCGCCGATGCTGAGACCGGTGTCGGATCGCGAGCTGATTGAAGAGGTTAACCGTTCTCCCTCAGAGCGCTAAGTCTTCATAAATTGCTATTTTACTGACCAGCATGCTGCCATTGGCAGTGTGCTGTTCGACTTCTTCCCATTGAACACCGGCCCTCAACACGGTATGTTTATGTCAGCGCGGCCTGAGGCTGCCATCGATATTCGCCGGGGAATGTTCCATGTGCACCACTTCGTTTTTTTCTAGCCGTTCTCACTCAGGATTGCTACGTCTGCCGATGGCAGCCATTGTATGTGTTAGCTTGATGCTGGGAGCACAATCCGACGCTGTGGCGCAGCGTGGACTGCCCGATTTTGCCGAGCTGGTTGAAGACAATGTGGCCAGCATCGTAAACATTACAACCGAACAGCGGGTGCCTGTGCGCTCTGGCTCGCAGTCAAGTGATATTGAAGAATTGCTCCGTCAGCTGCGACCGGAAGGACAGGGTAATTCTCCTGCGCCGGAAGTGCCAACACGTCCACGCGGCGGCGTAGGTTCAGGTTTTATTATCAGCAGTGACGGCTACATCATTACTAACCATCATGTGGTTCATAACGCAGATCGTATTACGGTCACGCTGACTGACCGGCGCGAATATCAGGCGCGGATCATAGGCAGTGACGAACTGTCTGATGTGGCACTTATCAAAATTGATGCCAGTGGATTTAAAGCGGTGCGTTTTGGAGACTCCGAGCGTGTCCGTGTGGGTGAATGGGTGCTAGCCATTGGCTCTCCGTTTGGTCTTGAATTTTCTGCGGCTGCCGGCATCGTCAGTGCCAAATCCCGTAATGTACCTTCGCGTGGCCCAACCAATTACGTTGCTTTTATCCAGACTGACGTGGCTATCAACCAGGGCAATTCCGGTGGCCCGCTTTTTAATCTGAATGGAGAGGTTATTGGCATCAACTCCCAGATTCTCAGCAGCACCGGCGGTTCCAACGGTATCTCGTTTGCGATCCCCAGCAATATGGCATTAAACGTGGTAGAGCAGTTGCGTGAAACCGGCTCTGTCAGTCGCGGGTTATTGGGTGTACTGATCAAGGACGTTGATAACGCATTGGCGCAGGCGTTTAACCTGGACAGGCCTCGTGGCGCTTTTGTGGATGAGGTGCAACCGTCCAGTCCCGCTGAAGCGGCTGGTGTTCAGAACAACGATATTATTCTTGCATTTAATGACATCGAGATTGAACAGTCTTCTCAGCTGCCATTTTATGTGGGTCAGATTCGTCCTGGCACCCAGGCCGAGCTGACACTGATTCGAGGGGGCGAAACCCTTCGCCTGCCAGTGGTTGTTGGTGCGCTGCCTGGGGCGGATGTTGCCTCTGCCGGGGTGCGTCCGCCACCGCCCAGGGGCAACAGTCTGGCCATGACGGTTACTGCGCTGGATCCGGCTCTGCAGTCAGAATTGGCAGTATTGGCTGATGGCGGGGTAATAATAGACCAGCTTCGCGACGGACCTGGCATGCGTGCGGGTCTGGCCAGTGGCGATGTGATTGTTTCACTGAATCATCAGGACATCCGTTCTGTTGATGATTTTAATCAGGTCGTTGAGCAATTACCCGCTGAAGGTTTTGTCCCGATACGCATCGTCCGCGATGGTCGCGGTACCACGCTGGTCCTTGAATTGCGCTGACAGGCTGGGCCGGATCATGTAGACTTGGCGCCTCTCGATTGACAGGTGAACCCGTTAAGTGACTGATCTAGCCCATATCCGCAATTTCTCCATCATCGCCCATATTGATCACGGCAAGTCCACACTCGCTGACCGTTTTATTCAGCACTGTGGTGGATTGACCAACCGGGAAATGAGTGAACAGGTTCTTGATTCGCTGGATATCGAACGGGAACGCGGCATTACTATCAAAGCCCACAGTGTGACCCTGTTTTATACCGCTCTGGACGGAGAGCGTTATCAGCTCAACTTCATTGATACCCCTGGTCACGTCGACTTTTCCTACGAAGTTTCACGTTCACTTGCTGCTTGTGAGGGCGCCCTGCTGGTTGTAGATGCCGGGCAGGGAGTTGAAGCTCAATCCGTTGCCACCTGTTACACCGCTATTGAGCAGGGTCTGGAAGTTATCCCGGTTCTGAACAAGATGGATCTGCCTCAGGCTGATCCGGAGAAGGTGCGTAAGGAAATTGAAGAAATTATTGGCATTGACGCCTCCAAAGCAGTCAGTGCCAGCGCCAAAACCGGCATGGGTATTGTTGAGATCCTTGAAGAACTGATCCGTTTGGTGCCGCCGCCGCAAGGTGATCGCGATGCGCCGCTGCAGGCACTGATCATTGATTCGTGGTTTGACAATTACCTGGGTGTGGTATCGCTGGTCAGAGTAATGCAGGGCACTTTGCGTGTGGGTGACAAAATTGTTGCCAAGAGTATTGGCAAAGCCCACCTGGTTGATCACGTTGGTTTTTACAATCCCAAACGTAACGATCTGGACATGCTGCAGGCTGGCGAAGTGGGTTATGTAATTGCCGGTATCAAGGACATTCAGGGTGCGCCGGTGGGTGATACGCTGACCTTGTCTTCAACACAGGATGTGCCTGCGCTGGAAGGTTTCCGCCGCATTCAGCCTCAAGTGTATGCAGGTTTGTATCCAGTTTCTGCAGATGACTTTGAAGAGTTTCGTGACGCACTTGCCAAGTTGACGCTCAACGACGCTTCACTGTTTTATGAGCCGGAAAGCTCCGATGCGCTGGGTTTCGGCTTTCGCTGCGGTTTCCTCGGCATGTTGCACATGGAAATTGTGCAGGAGCGGCTTGAGCGCGAATATGATATCAATCTGATCACCACGGCACCCACAGTAGTTTACGAAGTGGTACTGCGTAACGGCGAAGTGGTTCGTGTGGAAAGCCCTTCGGCACTGCCACCGGTGGCGTCAATTGTTGAAACACGTGAGCCGATTGTTATTGCCAATATCCTTACTCCGCAGGAACACCTGGGCAATATTATCAACCTGTGCGTTGCTCGCCGTGGTGTGCAGCGTGACATGCAGTTTATTGGTAGTCAGGTCTCAATCAGTTATGAACTTCCTATGGCCGAAGTGGTCATGGACTTTTTTGACAAACTGAAATCTGCCAGTCGTGGTTATGCTTCCCTTGATTATCAGTTTGTACGTTTCCAGACTGCCAGTCTTGTGAGACTGGATGTGTTGATCAACGCAGAACGAGTCGACGCGTTGGCGTTGATTGTTCATCGCGATCAAGCCCATGCCAAGGGACGGGTACTGGTAGAAAAAATGAAAGAGCTGATCCCTCGCCAGATGTTCGACGTGGCTATTCAGGCTGCAATCGGCGGACAGATTGTCGCCCGTTCCACTGTCAAAGCCTTGCGCAAAAACGTGACTGCAAAATGTTATGGTGGTGACGTTTCTCGTAAGCGTAAATTGCTGGATAAGCAAAAAGCCGGTAAAAAACGTATGAAACAAGTTGGTAACGTGGAAGTACCACAGGAAGCATTCCTGGCCGTGCTCAAGGTGGATAGTTGATGGATATCGATTTTTCGCTGGTGCTTGTTATTCTGGTCGCCATTTGTGGCTTCATCTGGATTCTTGACAGCGTACTTTTCGCGCGTGCGCGCAAAGAAGAAGGAACAGAACACGAGCCGGTGATTGTTGAATACGCCAAATCATTTTTCCCGGTTCTGTTTATTGTGTTGCTGCTGCGCTCGTTTGTGGTCGAGCCTTTTCAGATTCCATCTGGCTCCATGATTCCAACGCTGGAAGTGGGCGATTTTATTTTGGTCAACAAGTATCACTATGGTTTGCGTCTGCCAGTTATTGGCACCAAAATCATGGATAATCATGAACCGCAACGTGGAGAGGTGATGGTTTTTATTCCTCCACATGACCCGCGCTACTTCATCAAGCGTGTAGTCGGGCTGCCGGGTGACACCATTGAGTATGAAAACAAGATTCTGCGCGTCAACGGCGAGCAGGTTGACATCGACATCGTAGACCAGACACTGATTGAAACCGCTGTTGGTATGCGTGAGGGTGTTCTGTTTAATGAACAGCTGGGTGTTGCCAATCATCGCGCGCAAATTGTTACTGATGACAATCGCAGCAGCCGCCGCAGCAGCTGGGTGGTTCCGCCGGGTCACTACTTCATGATGGGCGATAACCGCGATAACAGCGCTGACAGCCGTGAGTGGGGTCCCGTACCAGAGTCCAATATTGTAGGCAAAGCCTTTGTAGTCTGGATGCACAAAGAGCCCGGTTTCAGGTTGCCAACCTTCAGTCGGAATCAGCGCATCTATTGATGTTGTATTGTCCCGGGGTGACACCAAGATGAGCACCTTGTCGGAAGATCGGTTGCAGATACTGCAGCGGGATCTGTCTTATCATTTTCAGGATGCCAGCTTGCTCAAGCTGGCATTAACCCATCGTAGCGCAGCCAAATTACACAATCAGAGACTGGAGTTTCTGGGCGATGCCGCCCTGGGTCTGGTCATGGCCCAATTTCTGTATCAGCAGCTGCCTGACTCCAGCGAAGGCCAGTTGAGTCAGCTCAGAGCTTCATTGGTGAACAGGCAGTCGCTGGCCGCAATTTCGCGCAGACTCTCGCTGGGAAGTTTGCTTGTTCTGGGGCTGGGTGAACAAAAAAGTGGTGGTCGTGAACGCGAGTCGATGCTCAGTGATGCGATGGAAGCGGTTCTTGGCGCAGTTTTTCTGGATGGAGGACTCGATGCGTGTCGTGATGTTATACAACATCTGTACGCTGCTGATCTGGTGTTTGAGAACAACCAGCCAGCAGACATGCGCGACGCAAAAACACGTCTACAAGAATTGATGCAGGCAAAATCCTGGGCTTTGCCGAATTACCAGGTCACCGATATTAAAGGTGATGAACATGATCAGCTGTTTATTGTTGAATGTCGTATCAAACCGTTGCCATCCGCTGTCAGCGGCCATGGGCGCACACGGCGAGAGGCAGAACAGAAAGCCGCGCAGGCAGCGCTTGATAAATTATCGGGAATCAAATCATGACTGAACAGACAACAACACGCTGTGGATTTATTGCCATTGTCGGACGCCCCAATGTCGGCAAATCTACCTTGCTCAATCATCTGTTACAGCAAAAAATCAGTATTACTTCCAGGAAGCCACAAACAACGCGTCACCGTATTACCGGGATTAAAACTGAAGACAACATCCAGTTTGTATACGTAGACACACCCGGGTTGCACAAGGATCAAAAGAAGGCACTGAACCGTGCAATGAATGCTACCGTTGCCGAAGTACTAAAGGACGTAGACGTAGTTCTGTTTGTCGTGGAACGCCTGGTGTTTAATGAAGAAGACGAAATGGTGCTCAAGGCGCTGGAAAACGTAAAGGTGCCGGTTCTGTTGTTAGTCAACAAGTGTGACCAGATCCCTAATCGCGAGCGTCTGTTGCCTCACTTGCAAAAATTGGCCGCAATGCGCGATTTCGCCGAAATTATTCCGCTGGCAGTACTGACAGGTCATAACCTCGAAACGGTGGAAGAATGTGTGGCTCGTTATCTTCCGGAAGGGCCATTTATGTTTCCGGATGATCAGGTCACCGATCGCAGTTCACGCTTTCTTGCTGCAGAGCTGATTCGCGAAAAAATTACTCGCCAGCTTGGTGATGAGCTGCCCTACGAAGTGATGGTGGAAATAGAAAAATTCGAACAGATAGGCCACGTGTTGCACATTCACGGTCTGATCCTGGTGGACAAGGCCGGCCAGAAACAAATTATCATTGGCAAGGACGGCGAGCGCTTGAAAAGTATTGGTAAAGCAGCGCGTCTAGATATGGAAACAGCCTTTGACAGCAAAGTCATGCTCAACCTCTGGGTGAAAGTGAAATCCGGTTGGGCTGATGACGAACGCGCGCTGCAAAGCCTGTCCTGAACCATGCGTATCACGATAGATCTGCAGCCGGCTTATGTATTGCATACGCGGGACTATCGTGACACCAGTTTGTTGATTGATTTTTTGACACTGGATTACGGTGTTGTACGCGCGGTAGCGCGCGGCGTAAGAGGCGCCAGACGTAATCAGAAGAGGGCACTTCTGCAACCTTTGCAACCGTTGCTTGTCAGTTTGCGTGGGCAGGGGGAGTTACTTAATCTGACGCACGCTGAGTCCGCTGCTGCAGTTTTGGCGGTCAAAGGTGAACGCCTTTTCAGTGTGATGTATCTGAACGAAATTCTGTGCCGTCTGTTACCTGCACAGGAATCCCATCCCCAACTTTACAGGCTGTATCAGTCAGCACTACTGGCCTTGTTGCACGGTTGTGAACTGGAGGCAGCACTGCGCCGGTTTGAGTTTAGTTTGCTTACCGAATTGGGTTATGCCCCGGATATGAATGCAGAAGCTGGCAACGGCAATGATCTGGATGCAACGGCCTGGTACCAGTTTGATCCGCTACAGGGTTTTCTCCCGATGTTTGGCCAGCCATCCCGGCTGGATGCCAGTCAGTTCAAAGGCAGCGACATTCTTGCTTTGGCAACTGCCTTGATAGCACCTTTTGATGCGGATTTTGACCAGACGCTGCGACCATATGCCAAGCGCCTGATGCGGCAGGCGCTGCGGCCGCTGCTTGGGCCAAGACCACTGAACAGCAGACGCCTGTTCCTGTCGATGAATGGCGCTCGCCGCAGCTTGCCTACCCCCGACAGCCAATAAAGGGTAAAATCGCGCCTCGTTATCCGGCTGAGATGTTACTGATGAGTTATCCAACCATTGATGCGTTTATTGGCAATACTCCACTGATACGCTTGCAGCGTTTGCCTGGTGAGACCAGCAATACCATTCTGGTCAAACTGGAAGGTAACAACCCGGCCGGCTCTGTTAAAGATCGACCGGCCTACAATATGATCCTGCAAGCCGAATTGCGCGGTGATATCGCGCCGGGTGATACCCTGATTGAAGCCACCAGTGGCAATACCGGGATTGCGTTGGCCATGGTTGCGGCCATCAAAGGTTATCGCATGATTCTGATCATGCCGGACAATATGTCCGAAGAGCGCAAAGCGTCCATGTCTGCCTACGGCGCCGAGCTGATTCTTGTCAGTGAAGCTCAGGGAATGGAAGGGGCGCGTGACCTGGCTGAAAAAATGGCCAACGAAGGTCGCGGCAAAATTCTTGATCAATTTGGTAATCAGGATAATCCCTCAGCGCACTACCACAGCACCGGTCCTGAAATCTGGCGCGACACTGCCGGCTCCGTTACCCATTTTGTTGCTTCAATGGGCACAACCGGCACGATTATGGGTGTGTCCCGCTATCTGAAGGAACGAAATCCAGCCATCCAGATTGTGGGCCTGCAACCACAGGATGGTTCAAAGATCCCAGGGATTCGTCGCTGGCCGCAGGAATATCTGCCCAAAATTTTTGATTCCACACGTGTGGACCAGATTATTGACGTCCACCAAAACGACGCTGAACAGACGATGCGCGCATTGGCGCAAGAGGAAGGTATCTTCTGCGGAGTATCTTCCGGCGGTTCTGTGTTCGGCGCACTACAATTAAGCAAACAGGTCGAAAACGCTGTGATTGTCGCGATCATTTGTGATCGTGGCGACCGTTATCTTTCAACCGGCGTTTTTTCCTGAACACGCCTGATCGGATATAAAACTTATGAGTGGTAACCGTGGCCGCCGCCAGAAGCTGCCGGCAGAACCCATCACGTTGACTATTGAACGCCTGAGCCATGAAGGCCGCGGCGTAGCGCGTAACGATGGAAAAATTGCATTTGTAGATGGCGCTTTGCCAGGCGAAACCGTGAGCGCGATTTATACTTCGCGCCGCAGCCAGTTTGACGAATTAAAGCTGGCCGATGTTCTGCAAGCTTCAGCGGATCGTGTAACTCCCCCGTGTGCAGTGGCAACAATCTGTGGCGGCTGTCTGCTGCAACATATGACAGCTGAGGCGCAGTTGGCACACAAAGAACAGGTGCTGATTGATCAGCTGAAACATACAGCGGGCATTACGGATTTTGAACTGTTGCCAGCAATGGCATCCGCATCTGGCTCCTATCGCCGCAAAGCGCGTCTGGCGGTGCGATATGTTCACAAAAAAGCCGATGTACTGGTGGGTTTTCGTGAGAAAGCCAGCACTTTTATAACGGACATGAATCACTGTGTCACGTTGGTCCAGCCTGTCGCCAGACTGATTATGCCTCTGCGCAAATTGATTCTGGCAATGGATAACTGTCGTGAAATTCCGCAGATTGAAGTTGCGGTCGGTGAACAGCGTTGTGTGGTCAGCGAAGAACTGGAGTCCAATCTTCGTGTGACACTGACCTTGCGTCATCTGCAACCACTGACAGAGCACGATCTGCAGCTATTGCGCGATTTTGCCGACGAACAGGGCATCGAGTGGTACCTGCAATCTGGTGGTCCCGACACTGTTACCCGCTTCTGGCCACAAAGCGGAGACAATCAGCTGCAATACTACTTGCCTGATGAAACCGGCGACATTTGCATGAATTTTTTCCCGGGCGACTTCACCCAGGTTAATGCTGACATTAACCGACGTATGATCGTCCAGGCTATACAGCTGCTTGATCTGCAGCCTGAAGATAGAGTGTTGGATTTGTTCTGCGGACTTGGCAATTTCAGTCTGCCAATGGCTCGTCGTTGCCAGTCCGTCTGTGGTGTTGAAGGCAGCCAGGATATGGTGAATCGCGCTGCTGAAAATGCACGCCAGAACGCAATTGAGAACACTGAATTTTATGCGGCTGACCTGTTTACTGATTTTGATCAGAACAGTTGGGCCAGACCTGTATACGATAAAGTCCTTTTGGATCCACCTCGTTCCGGCGCGCTGGAGTTGGTGTCACGCATCCGCGATTTGTCGCCACAAACAATTGTTTACGTGTCGTGTAACCCGGCGACTCTGGCGCGAGACGCCGCTGAACTGAACAAACAAGGGTACCGACTGACACATGCCGGTATTATGGATATGTTCCCGCACACCGGACATGTGGAATCCATGGCCCGCTTTGAGCGTGTAAAACAGGGTAAATAGATGGTTCAGGTCAGAGAAGAGTATTCGTTTAACCCGGATGGAAGTGTCAACTTCGAGCAGTGGCTGAACCGTCTGGAGACATACGTTTCTCTGTCAAAACACGACGAGTTGCGCCGTGCCTGCGATCTTAGCTGGAAAGTGGAACAGCAGGCTGTGGCTGCCCAGAACATCTGGTCACCAGGGGTCAGCAGTTATCGCACCGGTCTTGAAATGGCCGAAATTCTTGCGCAACTGCATCTGGACACCGACGCGATTATTGTTGCTGTCCTGTACCGTCCTGTGCGCGAGTCACGACTTGCTCTGGATCAGGTCAGAGAGGATTTTGGTGACGACATTGCAAGGCTGCTGGAAGGCGTCTTGCGCATGGCTGCTATTAACGAAACCGATACCAGCAAAACCCGTGTGCTAGGTCAAAACCAGGACCAGGTTGATAACGTCCGCAAAATGCTGCTGGCAATGATAGACGACGTACGTGTGGCCCTGATCAAGCTGGCTGAACGTACCTGCGCAATACGTGCGGTAAAAAGCGCCACTGAAGAAAAACGCCGCCGCGTTGCCAAAGAAGTTTTTGATATTTACGCCCCTCTGGCGCATCGACTGGGTATTGGTCAGCTCAAATGGGAGCTGGAAGATCTTGCATTCCGTTATCTGCAGCCTGAAAACTACAAGCGCATTGCCGGGCTGATTGACGAGCGCCGTGTGGACCGCGAACGTTTTATCACTGACGTTACCGAGGAGCTGCGTCGTCAGTTTAATCGCGCCGGTATCGATGCAGAAGTCAGTGGTCGCGCCAAAAGCATCTATAGCATCTGGCGCAAAATGCAGCGCAAGCAACTCGATTTCTCCCAGATTTATGACATCCGTGCCGTGAGAGTACTGGTGCCCGAGGTTCGCGACTGTTACGCCGCGCTCGGTATTGTGCACAACATCTGGCGGGTTATTCCTAACGAGTTTGACGACTATATTGCCAACCCCAAAGAGAATGGCTACCAATCGCTGCACACTGCTGTTATTGGTCCTGACAACAAGGTTGTTGAAATACAGATTCGTACCTTTGCCATGGATGATGACGCCGAACTGGGTGTTTGTGCCCACTGGCGCTATAAGGAAGGCATCATTGATCCCGCCTACCGCGATGGTCTGGAAGAAAAAATTGAATGGTTGCGCCAGGTACTGGCCTGGCATGACGAGATGGGTATGGTGGGTGGTCTGGCCGAGCAGTTGCGCAGCGATGCGCTGGCTGAGGACAGAATTTATGTATTCACCCCTGAGGGTCATGTTGTTGATCTGATGACAGGCGCAACTCCGCTGGATTTTGCCTACTACGTTCACACAGAAGTGGGGCACCATTGTTATGGCGCTCGAGTGAACGACAAGCTGGTGCCATTGAACTATCGTTTGAAAACTGGGGACCGGGTTGAGGTATTGTCCAGCGAGTTGAATGTCCCCAGTCGCGACTGGTTAAAACCCCACCTGGGTTATGCCAATACACCACGTTCGCGCGCCAAACTCGTGCAGTGGTTCAAAATGCAGGACAAGGACCAGAATATTGGTTACGGTCGTGAGTGGCTGGAAACCGAGTTCAAACGCTTGGCAATTCGTAATGTTCCCTATGAAGAAGTGGCGCGCAAACTGGGCTGCAAAAATGCCGAGGGTTTGTTTATTTCAGTTGGCACCGGTGCAATCAACGTAGACGAAGTTATTGAAGTGATCCGTCAGTTGGCTGCGCATTCATCTACTCGCGATATGTTCTCCGATATGGGTACATCAACGGAGAACGACGGCGGATTCACCGTTAATATTTCTATCCTGGCTCAAGACCGTGCCGGTTTGCTTCGTGATATCACGACCATTCTGGCCAGTGAGGGTATCTATGTGCTGGCTGTGAATACCCGCAGTGATCGCCGTGCCGCTACAGCGACGATGATGCTCGAAATCGAAACAGATTCCTTTAATCGTCTTGCGCGCGCGTTGGACAAACTCAATGATCTGGACAGCGTCATTGATGCGGTCCGCCATGAGGAGGCCTGAGTGTCAGACTCCATTTCCAAAGACAATGCCGTTGAACGCCTTGTAACGTTAATGGCAAATCTGCGTGACCCTGTTCACGGTTGTGCATGGGATAAAAAGCAGACCATGACCTCTCTCACTCGACATACGCTGGAAGAAGTGTATGAAGTGATTGATGCAATTGAGCAGCAGGACCCGGAAAAAATCCGTGATGAACTTGGGGATTTATTGTTCCAGGTGGTATTTTACGCCCGGATTGCGGAGGAGCAGGGGAGTTTCAGCTTGCAAGACATTGCCGATGCCATTGTCAAAAAGCTGCTTCATCGTCACCCGCATATTTTCCCTGATGGCACGCTGGCAAGTTTTGGACAGCCCAGTGATCTCACTGCAGAACAGGTCGAGCGCAATTGGGAATTGATCAAAAATGCAGAGCGCGAGGCGGCATCCACTCACGGTGATGTCAGTGTCATGGATGATGTTGCCAATGCATTGCCGGCACTTGAGCGCGCAGGCAAGTTGCAGAAGCGGGCAGCCTCGGTTGGATTTGACTGGAACGATGCATCTGGCGCATTGCAGAAGCTGGATGAAGAAACCCTGGAGCTGAAAACAGCCATAGAGCAGGGGGATCGTGAACAGCAACAGGCCGAGCTCGGTGATTTATTGTTCACCTGTGTGAATCTTGCAAGGCATCTGCAACTTGATCCGGATGCCTGCTTGCGTGAGGCAAGCAAAAAATTTGAAACCCGGTTTCGCTGCGTAGAAAAAACAGCAAAAAGCGCTAACCGAAAGCTTGCAGACTGCAGTCTAGATCAGTTGGAACAGTGGTGGCAGCACGCAAAAATATCGATCAATAAACAATCTGGAAACTGAAAATCAGGTCAGGAGAAGCTATGCGAATTATCCTTTTGGGCGCACCCGGAGCAGGTAAAGGTACACAGGCACAATTTATTACCAGTGAACTGGGTATTCCCCAGATTTCCACCGGTGACATGCTCAGGGCTGCAGTAAAAGCCGGCACCGAACTCGGTCTGCAAGTTGCAGAAGTCATGAACAGCGGCGGGCTTGTCACCGACGAAATTATCATCGCACTGGTGAAAGAACGTATTCAGCAGGATGACTGCGCAAAAGGATTTTTGTTTGACGGCTTCCCGCGCACCATTCCGCAGGCGCAGGCGATGGTTGATGCAGGCATCAGTATCGATCGCGTGATCGAAATCAATGTTGAAGATGAAGTGATTGTTTCACGTCTGAGTGGTCGCCGCGTGCATCCGGGTTCGGGTCGTGTTTATCACATTGAACATAATCCTCCTGCGACTCCTGGTGTCGATGATGTTACTGGTGAAGCATTGGTGCAGCGTGATGATGATAAGGAAGAGACTGTACGTAAACGTCTTGCTGTTTACCATGAACAAACCAAACCACTGGTCGATTTTTATCAGGACCTTGAGCGTAACGGCGCAGCAGTAAAATTTGTCAGCATTGATGGCGAAGACGAAGTTCAAAATATTCGTGCCCGTCTTGCTGCCGCATTGTCACTTTGATTTTTTGCTTCTCGTCTATTTTTTTCACACCGACGTATGCTCGTCGGTGTGAAAAAACACCTCTTTAGACAGTTTAATTCCAGTAAAAACCTCATAATTTATTGCATATCACTGTATGGCAATATTTTTTTATGCTATCGTGCCGCTCAAACGTGGGTCAGTACGCGTTGAGTGATGATGGTGGTTTTTTTCCACAGTATTGGAGAGTAAATTGTATGGCCAAAGTTAAAGCGAAAAAGAAAACGTCTGCGAAAACGTCTGCCATGACAGCAGTAAAAAAAGTGAAAGACGCTGCCTTGGCAAAAGCTGAAGCCTCTCTGGCAAAAATTGAGAAGGAACTCGCTGCTGGCAAGAAAAAACTCGAGGCAGCTGAAGCTAAAGTAAAAGCTGCTGCCAGCAAAGCATCAAAAAACGCTACTGCTGCAAGTAAAAAAGCACTGGCCAGCGCTCAATCTGCTGCAAAAAAAGCTGCTGGTAACGTTTCATCCATCAACGACAAACTGAAATCTACCAGAGCCCAGGCTAAATCACTGTCCAATGCTGCCAAAGCTAAAGCAGCAGCGGAAGCCAGAAAACAGGCTGCTGAAGAACGTAAAGCTCAAATCGCTGCCAAAGCCCAGGCTGATCTGGATAAAGCAGTAAAAGCTTTTGCTGCCCAGTTCATGAAAAAGCGCAAAAAAGCTGACGCTATCAAGGAAGCTGCGCGCCTGAAGAAACAGAAAGCAAAAGAGAAAGCCGCAGCGAAAAAAGCTGCTGTAAAAGCTAAAGCAGCCGCAAAAAAAGCAGCAGCAAAAGCCAAAGCAGCCGCCAAGGCGCAAGCCCTGCGCGAACGCGCTGCCGCAAAAAAAGCAGCGGCAAAAGCTAAAGTTGCAGCAAAACTGAAAGCTGCACGTGACAAGGCCGCCGCAAAAAAAGCCGCTGCACAAGCTAAAGCTGCTACAGCCAAAGCGCCTAAAGCGACTAAATCAGCAGCCCCAAAAGCTGCAGCCACGAAACCAGCTGTTAAAAAAACAGCAGCAAAAAAAGCTCCAGCCAAAGCGGCTAAAGCGCCTGTAGCCAGAACAGCAAAAAAAGCTCCAGTCAAACGTGCTGCCAAAAAAGCAGCACCTGCGGCTGCAGCTCCTCAGGCATAATAGCCTGACAGTTGACCGCGCCCCGTCATCCTCTGGCGGTGCGCGGTTTTTGCTTTTTAATTACCCAAAGTATTTCCATATTGTGTCTGCCCTCAACTACTCGATTCTTGCCATCGACACAGCCTTTGATATCTGTTCAGTGGCTATTCTGACACCCACTGTTTCCGGTATCAGAACGGGAGACCAGAAACGTAAACATGCCGATGATGTATTGGTCATGTTGCAGTCACTGCTTCAATCTCAGCAGCTGTCTTTAAGTGACTTTGACGCCATTGCCATGACTTCCGGACCAGGCTCATTTACCGGGCTGAGGATTGGTACAGCGGTTGTGCAGGGGCTTGCTTTTGGATCACAGAGACCCGTTGTGTGTATTTCTTCGCTGGCAGCGCTGGCTGAAGCGGCAGTCAGAATCCATGCTGACAGCACGCCCGCCTCGATTGTTGCAACCTGTATTCATGCGCGCGAAGAGGAATACTATTTTGCGGTCTATCAAAAATCTGCTGACGGCATTCCTGCAAGTCTTGCCAAGGACTGCATCGCAACCCCATCACAAATCCGCGACCTGCTTGCTCAGCATGCCGGTGACAACACCGCTCTGGCTGTAGGCGAAGGTTGGGTGCATCCGCTGATGCAGGATATTGCCAGCAGTTTTGGTTTGATTAGCGTGACTGCAAGCTATGATGCGCAAATTCTTGCCAGTATGGCGCAGTACGAGCTGGCTGCAGGTCATGCAGTATCAGCCGAACAGGCTGCTCCGGTTTATCTCAAGGATGATCTTGAATACCGCACGGTATGAGTTGTCCAGATGAAACCAGTGTTGTTCACACATCACGATCGTTTGTGCCTGGGTTTGCCAGAACAAGCCGATGCAGGTTTGTTATGTGTCGATTTTTTTGACCCGGCATTGCTACACAGAATTCGCCGCGGTGTAGGAGGGGAGTCCGTGGTTAAGGCCACCGGAAATCACCCGCGAAATACACCAGCTCATCCCGGCGCTGCCAATCTGAGCGCATTAACACCCGAACACCATCTGATCGACGCAACCTGCGGACTGGGGCTGGACGCATTTATTCTGGCATTGGCAGGCTGGCAGGTTTCTATGCTTGAACAGTCTCCAACTATTCATGCACTGCTCTCAGACGGGCTCAAACGCGCGATTAAGCAGGTTGACGAGTTGCAACACCAGCCCATCGCTGAGGCTTTGAGTCGGATGTGTCTGCTACCCGCCGGCGACAGTCGACAAATGTTGCTGACGCTGCCATCCGCTGCGGTTGTGTACCTGGATCCAATGTTTCCGGAACGGGAAAAATCAGCACGCGTAAAAAAGAATCGCTACCTGTTACAACAATTACATGGCGATGAGGCAGACGGTACGGATCTGTTAAAAATTGCTTTGAATCACGGGCGCAAGATTGTAGTCAAACGCCCTGTGCATGCTCCGCCGCTCGACGGTATCAAACCCAGCGGCAGCATCAGTGGTAAAACGGCACGGTTTGATATTTACGCTGGCAGAGGTTAGCTGCACAGCATTTTCAGAATTGCTCCACCAGCAGACGCCGCATTATGCCTTGGTAAATACTGCTGAGCAGATCCAGATCCGCTGCACAGACATTTTCGTTGACCTTGTGGATGGTGGCGTTACACGGTCCCAGTTCGACCACTTCAGCCCCAGTAGGCGCAATAAAACGACCATCTGAGGTACCGCCACTGGTGGAGGCCTCTGTTTCAATGCCTATCACTGCTCGCACACTGTCACGCACTGCGCTGATCAGGGTTTTGTTACGCGTCAGAAAGGGCAGACCTGACAACTTCCATTCCAGTGTGTATTGAAGGCCGTGCCGGTTAAGGATGGCTTCTGTACGCTGGCGAATAGTGGGTTCATCCAGTTCAGTAGAAAAACGGAAATTAAAAACAACATCCATCTCCCCCGGGATGACGTTATCAACGCCGGTGCCTGCATGAATGTTTGAGATCTGGAAACTGGTGGGCGGGAAAGCCTCATTACCATGGTCCCAGACTTCGTGGCTGAGTTCATGTAAACACAACATTGCCTGGTGCACAGGGTTACGCGCTAGATGAGGATATGCCACATGACCCTGTATACCCTCAACAACAAGATGACCATGCAGGGAGCCGCGACGGCCGATTTTCACCATATCCCCGACGCGATGGGTACTGCTGGGTTCACCAACAATACACCATCTGATTTTTTCGCCTCGTGCTTCCAAAGCCTTGATAACTTCGCGCGTGCCGTGAATTGCAGCACCTTCCTCATCTGCCGTGATCAGAAATGCAATAGAGCCACTAATAACTTCTGCCTTGCTGCGGCATTCTGCGATAAAGGCTTCGCAGGCCGTAATCATCGCAGCCAGGCTGCCTTTCATATCAGCAGCACCACGACCGTACAGAAATCCGTCCCGTAATGTAGGTTCAAAAGGCGGCGATTGCCATTTTTCAAGTGGGCCAGCTGGTACTACGTCGGTGTGACCAGCAAAACACAGTACCGGAGACTGTGTGCCCAACCGCGCCCAGAAATTGTTGACGTTGCCAAAACGCATGGGTTCCACAACAAAACCCAGTGCACTCAGGCGGTCAATCATTAACTGGTTGCAACCCATATCGTCAGGTGTAACCGACGGTATACGGATTAAATCCGCTGCCAGTTTGACGGTTTCAGACAGCTGTTCTTGTGACAGCTGTTTAAAGGCGGGAGTTGTCTGCTCATTCATGCCGGCGGTTCGTCCGTTCTCAGTTGCTGTGCAAATCAGCGTTCAAGGCAACGCTGGTTCTATTGGTTTTGCATTCCACAGCACCTGTCTGTGAATTGCGACGGAACAACAGATCGCTGCGCCCGGACAATTCAAGGGCTTTGATGTGCTGAACAAGATTGCCTTCATTATCCAGTACGCTGACTTTGGTGCCACCCGTCACATAAAGACCCGCTTCAACAATACAGCGGTCGCCTAATGCAATACCAATCCCGGCATTGGCGCCAATCAGACAATCGCGACCAACAGAGATGATGGCGGTGCCGCCACCGGAAAGAGTGCCCATGGTTGAGCAGCCGCCACCGAGGTCACTGCCTTCACCAATCACAACGCCGGCGGAAATACGGCCTTCGATCATTGCGGAACCTTCGGTTCCAGCGTTGAAGTTGATAAATCCTTCGTGCATGACCGTTGTCCCTTTGCCGACGTAGGCGCCGAGTCGCACACGCGCTGTGTCAGCAATTCTGACGCCGGACGGTACAACGTAATTAACCATTTTCGGGAATTTGTCGACTGACATGACTTCAAGTACCTGACCTTTAAGTCTGGCTTGTAGCTGGCGTGCCCCCAGCTCTTCCACAGCAATAGCCCCCTGACTTGTCCAGGCAATATTGCGCAGAATGCCAAATGCACCCTGCAGGTTAAGTGAATGAGGCTTGCACAGACGATGCGAAAGCAGATGCAGCTTCAGATATACCTCAGCCACACTGGCAGGCGCCGTATTTTCCGCCAGGAACGTCGCCACCATAGGAGTGACCCCTTCATTCAACGCAGCACGCAGATCTGAATCCCAGGGTAGATCGCCCTGAGTGGCCAGTGCCTGACGCTGTGCTTTAGTAAGCACAACAACACTATTGCCAGACTGGTAACCGCAGACAGAAGCAACTGCGCTGATCAAAGCTGGATCGGGGGCAAGAATCGGGGAAGGGTAGTAGACCTCAATGATTTGCTGTTTGGTGTCAAGTGTTGCCAGTCCCAGTGCAAAACTGTGCAGTTGATGAGTACTCATGTTCATGTTCCCGTGTTGCGGTCGTCCAGTAATAATGCGTGCAGAACGAAGCTGCTGTCAGGTGCTGAGTTCCTGTTGCAGCGCCTGTTGTAACTTTTCGATGGCTGCGCTATCAGTAATAGCACCGCCATCGGCATTACAGATAAAAAAGAGGTCTTCTACGCGCTCGCCCAAGGTGGCAATACGCGCATTAAGCAATTGGATTTCCTGCTCTGCGAATACCTTGCCAATGGCTGCGAGGATACCGGGTTTGTCGATGCAATAAACTTCGAGTGTCGACCACGGTTGACCTTCTTTGTTGATTACATCGGTTTCCACCTGTTGACCAAAATGCTGCAGTTTGCGTGAGCGACGTTTTTTGCTGACACGTAAATGGGCAGAAGGTTCAGCAAGATACTCGCGTAGCAGTTTTTTGATCTGTTCAATACGGCGCGGGTCATCGCCAATGGCTGAACCGTCGGCTTCGAGCACCGAATAGGTGTTCATTACGTAGTTTTTCTGCGAGGTAAAAATCCGCGCGTCCTGAATGTTCAGACCCAACTGTTCCATGGCCGCCGCGCTGCTGGCAAAAAGATGATGGCGGTCTACTGTGTAGATAAAAATATGAGTGGCGCCATCTGCCAGCGTATCCGCAGTGTCCTGAACCAGCACCAGTGTGTCGTCGTCGGGATTCTCGATTTGATGCCGGGCAATGGATTCAGTGTGCCAGACGATATTGGCCACAGACTCGCGAACAAAATATTCGTCATCCGTGTTTTCCCAGATCGCATGAACCTGTGTCGCTTTCAGGCCTTTATCACGCAGCTTGAGCAGTGCGCTTTCCTGTTTGTCCTTGATACGGTCGGCACGATCGATAGGGTTTTCCAGGCCACGGCGCAGCGCCTTTTTGGTGCTCAGATAAAGCTGACGCAGCAGCGATGCGCGCCAGGCATTCCACAGCGTTGGGTTAGTGGCGTTGATGTCAGCCACGGTCAGCGCATACAGATAATCCAGGTGCAACTTGTCACCTACTTGCAGTGCAAAATCGTGAATAACTTCCGGATCGGAAATATCCTTGCGTTGAGCCGTCATTGACATCAACAGGTGCTTGCCGACCAGCCAGGTCACCAGTTTGGTATCCCAGGCGCTAAGATGATGTCGCTCGCAAAAACGAGTCGCATCTTCCATACCAAGTGTTGAGTGATCACCACCACGGCCTTTGGCGATATCGTGATAAAGGCCCGCGATGTACAGCAGCTCAACCTTGGGCAAACGTCGAATGATATGAGCCGCAATAGGATAATTTTCTTCCGCTTCCGGCAAGCGGAAACGACGCATATTCTCAACAACCTGAAGGGTATGCGCATCGACCGTATAAATATGAAACAGGTCATGTTGCATTTTGCCGGTGATGGAACCGAACTCAGGCAGATAACGGCCTAAGATGCCGTAACGGGCCATGCGGCGCAGTTGAGCGGTCAGATTATTGGGTGAACGCAGCAGCTCCATAAACAGCGTGGTATTGCGCAGGTCATGTCGGAACTTATCATCAATTTCGCTACGGTGTTCACGCATCAGGCGAATGGTGGCAGCACGGACACCCTTAATTTCAGGGTTCTGCGCCATCAACACAAAGACTTCCATCAACGCAAACGGAAACCGTTTAAAAATTCCGCTGTTGACCACTTCAATGTAATTGTTGCGAATCTGGAAGCGGTTGTTGATGTGGGTTATTTCAGCTTTTTCGCCTGCGCGCAAAATGGCTTCATCAAAATGTTGCAGCAGCACATCATTAAGCTCACGCAAGGTAGCCACCGCGCGATAGTACTCTTGCATCAATTTTTCAACAGCCAGACTTTTATTGTCGTCCTGGTAGCCAAACATCGCAGCCAGTTCACGTTGTTTGTCGAAAAGCAGACGGTCTTCCTTGCGACCTGCCAGCAAATGCAGACCGTAACGCAATTTCCAAAGCAGCTGTTCGCCCTGGCGCAGTTGTTCGTACTCCGATGGCAGCAGGAAACCCAGTTTCACCAGATCTGTGAGGTTATCGGCGTCATAGTGGCGTTTGGCAATCCAGCCAATGGTCTGGATGTCGCGTAATCCACCCGGGGATGTTTTGACGTTGGGTTCCAGCGCATAATCCACATCATAATATTTGTTATGACGGGCAATCTGTTCATCACGTTTGGCGGTAAAAAACTCGCGCGCCGGCCACACATCAGCAGACTGGGTGTTTTTTATCATTTCCTGACGCAGTGACTCAGGGTTGTCGGCTGGACCTACAATGGTACGGGATTCCATAAGACTGGTTGCCACCGTGATGTCTTTGATGGCTTCCTCGCGGCATTGAGCAATTGTGCGCACACTCTGTCCAATCTCGAGATTAATGTCCCAAAGAAATGTAAAAAATGCACTCAATGCTTCACGATTGGCAGCGGATTGATCAGTGCGCATCAGCAGCAGTAAATCAATATCGGAATGCGGGTGAAGTTCACCCCGACCATATCCGCCCACGGCCAGCAGGCTCAAGTCTGATGGATTTTTCCAGTCAAAAAGATGCCAGGCGCGACGCAGCAATTCATCCATAAACCAGGCGCGTCCTGTAACCAGTTCTGTAATATCAGCGCCTTCGCGATAACGGCGGTCCAGCTCGGCACGAACGTCAGTCAGTGCCTGTTTAAACAACGGCACAACCGGCTGGCCAGATTTAATCTTGCGGTCAAACTCCGCCGTATCAAACAGCACTGCTGTTTCACGCAAAATGTTCTTCCTTACGCCGAGTTAAAACTTCACAACCTGTCGCTGTTACAACCAATGTATGTTCCCACTGTGCTGACAGGCGTCGATCACGCGTGGTCACTGTCCAGCCATCGGTTTTGGAGAGTTTGGTATGACGCTCACCGAGGTTGATCATCGGTTCGATGGTAAAGGTCATTCCTTCTACCAGCTCAATGCCAGTACCGGGTTTGCCGTAGTGCAGAACCTGCGGATCCTCGTGAAAAACCCTGCCAATACCATGGCCGCAATATTCACGGACCACAGAGTAATTATTAGACTCAGCATGGGTCTGGATAATGTGCCCTATGTCACCCAGACGTACCCCGGGGCGTACAATATCAATCGCCTTGTATAGACATTCCTGTGTGACTCGCACCAGGCGTTGCGCATGAGGTGCCACGTCGCCTACTAAAAACATCTTGCTGGTATCGCCGTGAAAACCATCCTTGATAACGGTGATATCAATGTTGAGGATGTCGCCACTTTTCAGCTCTTTAGTATCGCTGGGAATACCATGACAGACGACATGGTTCAGTGAGGTGCAGATGGACTTTGGAAAGCCGTTATAATTCAGCGGGGCGGGAATGGCGTTCTGCACATTAACGATATAATCGTGGCAAATACGGTCCAGTTCACCCGTGGTTATTCCTGGCTTTACCCAGGGTTCGATCATTTCCAGCACTTCGGCGGCCAGTTGGCCAGCAACACGCATCTTTTCGACGTCTTCCGGGGTTTTGATACTTACGGACATCAACAAGTTCTCTCAATTGGGCGGTGGCGGTATTGTAGGGCTTTAACCAGCCCAGTGGAACCCGCACGGCAATTGACTGCCTGTATGCAAATCGACTGAAAATGCCGTGAAAGCCGCACAGAAATGGGGCACGGGTGCTACACTGGCAGGCCTTATCCTTACAGGAATCCCCCATGCCAGAGAATACTTTTGCATCGTTGCGTTTGCTTCCAGCCTTGCAACAAAATCTCGACTCACTCAGTTTTACGCAGATGACACCGGTTCAGCAGCAGTGTCTGCCGCTGATTCTGGCAGGGGAGAACGTTGTTGCCCAAGCCAGCACCGGTTCAGGCAAAACAGCTGCTTTTGCTCTGGGGATACTGCAACAATTACAACCTCAGCTCCTGAGCCCGCAGGCATTGGTTTTGTGTCCAACGCGGGAACTTGCGGATCAGGTGGCCAATGAATTTCGCCGTCTTGCACGCACACTGCCAAACATAAAAGTACTGACCTTGTGTGGTGGGCGCCCCGTCGCCGTGCAAGCCAACTCACTGGCCCATGGCGCCCATATTGTTGTCGGCACACCGGGAAGGGTAGAAGATCATCTGCGCCGCGAATCGTTGGCTACAGAGACAATCGGTTGTCTGGTGCTGGATGAAGCCGACCGTATGCTGGACATGGGATTTTTGCCTTCGGTTCAATCTATAGTTGCCAGCCTGTCTGCTGGCAGCAAACTGCAGACACTGCTGTTCAGCGCAACTTATGAAGAAAATATAGAAGCGCTGGCCGCCTCAATAATGCCCAATGCTGTTCGCGTTCAGGTTGACAGTACAAGCAGCGCGCCCGATATCGAAGAACTCAGTTACAACATTGGCACTGACAGCAACCGGCAACGCGCTCTGGAAACTCTTTTGCGCCATTATCAGCCAGAAACAGCGCTGGTATTCTGCAGCACGCGTGCCGACGTGGACGAGGTTTGTGGCCGGCTCAATCACAGTGGCATCAGCGCACTGGGCCTGCATGGCGACATGGAGCAACGTGAGCGCGACCTGACCATGATCCGTTTTGTTAATGGCAGTGCTCGGGTATTGGTTGCCACTGATCTGGCAGCAAGGGGCCTGGACGTGACCGGGCTGGATCTGGTTGTTAATTATCATCCAGCACGTGATCCAGCGACCTACACTCACCGTATTGGTCGTACCGGCCGGGCCGGGGCGCGCGGCCGCGCCTGTACGCTGACAACGGATCCAGGTGTCGGACTGGAACTTCCAACGGCCTCCAAAGTCAAACAGCCGCTTGCAGCCAAAAATGTAACGCTGCTAATTGATGCGGGTAAACGCGATAAAATCCGCCCTGGAGATGTTGTGGGTGCCCTGACCGCTGACGGACGCATTACGGCAGAGCAACTGGGGAAAATCAGCCTGATGCCACAATACTGCTGTGTTGCAGTTGTACATGAACAAAACAAACGTGCACTGGAAATTCTTCAGGAACAGAAACTGAAGGGCAAACGGGTACGTTGCCGAATTCTTGATTGAGGGAAATAAAATGGACACAAACCGCTTGTTGCAACAATTCCTGGGAACGGGTCAAAACAACGAACAGCCTGGTCAAGCTTCGCAAAATGGCCTGTTTGGTGGCAGTGTTGGAAAGGCCGCTGTTGCCGGTGGTGTACTGGGTCTGCTGCTGGGTAACAAAAAAACCAGGAAGATGGCTGGTGGCATGATGGGTTACGGTGGTGCCGCAGCTGCGGGCGCGCTGGCTTACAAGGCTTATCAGAACTGGCAACAGGGCAAACAGGTTGCCAGTGCGCCGATTGCAACACCTGCAGATATTGCACAAACAGATCCACGTTTTCTGCCGCCGCCAGCCGGCACTCAGGCTGGGCAGTCGTTTTCGCTAACCCTGATCAACACTATGATCGCTGCGGCCAAAGCTGACGGGCACATTGATGCCAAAGAGCAAACCGCCATTTTTGAGCAGGTTGAAAAAATGGACCTGGACACAGAAAGCAAGGCTTTTGTATTTGACGCCTTGCGCAAACCTGTCGATATCAACGCGATAGCCGTTGGTGTTCAGGGCATTGAACAAGCTTCTGAAGTATATCTGTTTGCGCGTATGGCGATTGATATCGATCACCCCGCTGAACGTGTTTTTCTGCAAGTTCTTGCCCAGCGACTCCAGCTGCCAGCCGAGCTGGTCGCGCATCTTGACCATCAAATTGTTGATGCCTGATCAGCAATCCTCCTGCATGCCCCGATAAGGTTCACTTCGGCACACCCGCCTGAAATGGCGCACCAGCATGGTGCGTCAGGTTTTGGGCAGGTTTCGGGTAGGTTCTTTATCTAATTGATAGTTATAAGTTTTATTGAGTTGGCATAGCTGTTGCTCTTGTCAACGCAAGTTCGAACAATTCAGGACGTAGCTCGAACCCATCAAGAGAAAACTAACTATCAAGTACGAAAAAACGAATCAGGAGTGAACACTATGCAGGTATTCAACATGGCCGCAAAAAGCAAACTGGCTGTACTGGGCAGCACTGTACTGTTGGCGGCTGCCAGCGCTTTCTCTGTAAAGCCAGCGCACGCTGAAGTAGAGATTGCGGGCAGCGTTTCCGCAGTGTCTGGATATGTCTTCCGAGGCATCACCAGCACACCGGAGAATGACGGCGCTGCCATTCAGGCTGGCCTGGATCTGACCAGTACAGAAAGCGGTTTTTATTCCGGCTGGTGGGCCTCCAACCTGAGCTACGGTACTCCGGACCTGACAACTACTGTAGAAAACAATTTCTTTGGTGGTTACTCAGGTGAAGCTGGCGGTCTGTCTTATGACATCGGAGCCTTGTACTACTGGTACATGGATGACAGCAACGCCAGCGTACTTGAGCCTTATGTTGGCCTGAGCTATGGCGGAGTCGATCTGGGTATTCACTACATGGCCGAAGATGCAACCTGGTCCAACCAGGGTGACCTGTTCTTCACGCTGGGTACCAGCTTTGATCTGGGAGAAGGTTTTGGTCTGGGTGTTGTTGCCAGCTACGCAAGCTACGAAGACAGCGGTGACTTTATTCCGGCAACTGCCGAAAGTGGTGCGTTCCGTAGTCTGGATATCACGCTGAGCAAAGGCATTGCCGAGCTGCCTGCTGAGTTTTTTGCAACGTATATCGTAGGCGGCAAAGACCGTAACGGCTTCGATCAAGAAGACAAACTGGTATTCGGTTTCAGCTACGCCTTCTAATCAACGCAGGAAAAACTCCTGGATCTGCTCCCGTTTTGCCAATGCATCGGCGATGCCCAGATCCATGAGTGCCTCACAGTAGTCTTTCTCGAACATCAACAGACTGGCAATTGAACTGGAGTTGGTGTCTCGAATAAACAAACGGATTGAGCGGGGGAGTGTGCTGTAATAATCCTCCGCAATTCTGTTCAGATCCAGACTTGGTGTAATCTCAAGCAGCTGTATGGGGCGCACATCAATCTCAGGGCGGTCGGCACACATACCAATCAAATGGTTGTAGCGTCTGAGCACCGCCATATCACTTTCCAGAGTATCAACAAACGCACTGTTCAACACGTGTCCAACAATCTGTGAGAGTGAGGGCAGTGCAATTTGTTCGCCCTTGGTTGGACGCCGGGTGCGACTGCCACTGACACCAATCGCCAGAATGCGCTCTGCCCCCATATGAATGGCGGGACTCAGGGGTGCCAGTTGTCTTATTGCACCATCACCAAAATATTCACGGTTGATTTTGACGGCAGGAAACAGCGTTGGAATTGCGGATGATGCCAACAGGTGTTTGTGGCGAATTTCAGTGCGTATACCAACCCGATGCGGACGCTGCCAGTTTTCTATGGGTTTTGTGCTTTGGAAAAACGATACGGACTCTCCACTAGTGTAACCGGAAGCCGTCACCACCAGGCTGTTGATAAACCCCGCTGTCATATTGTCTGCAACACGTTCCAGGCGCAGTACCTCATGCAGCATCTGCTCAAGTGGACTATTGTCGAGCAGTGAAGCCGGTGCATTTGCTTTTTTGCGATTGGCCAGAACGGAGAACATCCAGTTGGAAGCACTGCTGACCAGTCCTGCAGAATCCAGCTTGTAAATTTTCTGACTACTCATGCCGCGCCAGACATATTCCAGCATTTTTACGCCAGTGCGGAATTTATGTGCGTGGGTTGCCAGGCCGACAGCGTTGAGCGCGCCGGCTGACGTGCCAGAAATAATATGGAAGGGATTTGGAGTATCCTTGTTCAGCGCCATTGCGATACCACGCAAGGCACCCACCTGATACGCCGCGCGAGCACCACCACCTGACAGCACCAGTGCAGTTTCCGGACGATTCGCAGCCATCTCTTTGATCATTAAAAATACCAGCGTCTATTCATCAACCATGACGAAAGCGTAGAATTCTACCCATCTCTCCAGGGAATAACAGCCCACACCTAGGAATCCTGATAATGAGCAGCTCCGACACCAAGGCCGACGTATCAAGACTGGTAATTGCCATTTCATCGCGCGCTTTGTTTGATCTGACTGAAAGCCATCGCATTTACGAAGAACAAGGTCTGGACGCTTATCAACAATACCAGATTGACCACGAAAACGAACCGCTTCAGCCAGGACCTGCTTTTAATCTCGTGCGCAAGCTTCTGAATCTGAACACTATATTGAGTTCGCAGAAAGTCGAGGTGATATTGCTGTCACGCAACAGTGCTGACACCGGGCTGCGGGTTTTTAACTCGATTGAACATTATCAACTCGCCATCACTCGTGCAGCGTTCTCAGGTGGTAATAGTCCCTATCGCTACATTTCTGCCTTTAACAGCCAGCTGTTTTTGTCGCTGGATGGCTCCGATGTGCGTCATGCACTGGAGCAAGGGGTGGCTGCGGCAACCATCCTCCCATCTGCCGCCAGCACGGGCAGTGATGACAACCTGCGCTTTGCTTTTGATGGTGATGCAGTGCTGTTTTCCGATGAGTCCGAGCGTATTTACAAAACCCAGGGGCTGGAAGCCTTTGCTCGCAATGAAAAAATGTCGGCGCATCAACCCATGTCGGGTGGACCTTTTAAACCGTTTTTAGCGGCACTGCATCAGTTGCAGAATGAGTTCCCTCCGGGCGAGTCACCGATTCGTACTTGCCTGGTGACTGCGCGCTCTGCTCCTGCACATGAACGCGTTGTACGCACCTTGCGCGCGTGGAATATTCGCATAGATGAATCATTGTTCCTGGGCGGAATGGAGAAGGGCACCTTCCTTAAAGCATTCGAGGCCGATGTTTTTTTTGATGATCAGCAAGGTCATTGTGATTCGGCGCGTCAGCATGTGGCTACCGGCCATGTCCCGCATGGTGTTGCCAACGAAAAACAGCCGTTATGAAACTGCAACAGCTGCGTTATATCTGTGAGGTCGTCAACCAGGGTTTAAATGTGTCAGCAGCCTCTGAACGTCTGCACACTTCACAATCCGGTGTCAGCAAACAGATTCTGGCGTTGGAAGCTGAGCTTGGCGTTGATATTTTTATTCGCAACGGCAAACACATCAGTGGCATGACTCCCGCTGGCAAAGCCATTGTGGAACAAGCCCATAAAGTGTTGCAGCAATCCGCGAATCTGCTGGCCCTGGCAGCAGACTTCAGTGATCAAAAGTCTGGCAGTCTGGCGATTGCAACAACCCATACCCAAAGCCGCTATGTACTGCCGCCAGTGATCAGCGATTTTATCGAGCGTTATCCGGATGTCTCCCTGCAATTACATCAGGGGACGCCCTTGCAGATTGCAGAACTGGCCGCCAAGGGCACAGCTGATTTTGCCATCGCCACCGAAGCCATGGACCTGTTTACCGATCTGATGATGATGCCGTGTTATCGCTGGAACAGGGCTGTGCTGGTAAAAAAAGGCCATGCACTGGAAAACGCCAATCCGCTTTCATTAAAACAGCTGGCGAGTTATCCGCTGGTCACCTATGTCTCCGGCTTTACCGGACGCGCACAACTGGATGATGCTTTTATCAAAGAAGGGTTATCACCGCGGGTGGTTTTTACTGCAGCGGATGCTGACGTCATCAAAACCTACGTACGTCTGGGCATGGGGGTGGGTATTGTGGCGCATATGGCTTATGACCCGATCAAGGATGATGATCTGGTTGCACTGGATGCAAGCCATCTGTTTGAGGACAGTATTACCCGTATTGGTTTTCGTAAAGGCACACGTTTGCGCGCCTACATGTTCGATTTTATTCACGCCTTTGCAGCGCATCTGGACAGGCCAACGGTAGAAAAAGTGCTGGCCTGTCACTCACAGTCTGAAGTGGATGCGCTGTTTCGCGAAATTAAATTGCCGCGCCGTTAACTCTATTTAAGTTCCTGCACATTCAGAATATGTAGGCCACACTCTTTGGCCGTGGCTTCTTCCCACCACCAGCGACCTTCGCGTTCATGCTGGTTTGGACCAATTGCTTTGGTGCAGGGTTCACAGCCGATGCTGATAAATCCGCGCTCGTGCAGCGGGTTGTAGGGCACATCAAACATGCGGATGTAGTCCCAGACATCTTTTGATCGCCAGTTGGCAAATGGATTGAACTTGAGCAGGGTTTTACCTGGAGCAGCAAAGGTGGTGTCCAGCTGCGCTACCGGAACGTTGGTACGTGTTGGACTCTGATCCTTGCGCTGGCCGGTAATCCACGCCGTTTCAGCGGCAAGTTTGCGGCGCAGCGGTTCAGTTTTTCGAATGCTGCAGCATTCTTCGTGGCCATCACGATAAAAACTGAACAGGCCTTTTTTGCGGGTCAGCGCCTGAATGGCGGCAGTGTCGGGGTAGAGGAACTCCATATCCAGATTAAATTGCTCACGAACCTGGTCAATAAACCGGTACGTTTCAGCATGCAGACGGCCGGTATCGAGTGTAAAAACACGAATGGACGGCTGCAGTTTTTTGGCCATAACAACCAGCGCCACGTCTTCGGCGCCGCTGAATGAAATTGCAGCATCAGGATAATGAGTCAGAATTTCGCGGAGAATATCACGCGGCTCCATGTTCTGAAATTTTTCATTAATTTCAGTGATATTGGATGCATTTATCATGAGTTACCTTAAATTTTGAAAGTATCACAGCAGATGATTGGCGAGCAGTTTACCCCATGCTGAGGTTTGCAGGCGACCATAACAGTGAACTGCCTGAACCCGGGTTTAACAATTCATGCGCTCCGAGCTGGCAAGCTGGCGGTTGCCACTATAAAATTCCGGCCCGTCTAGTCACTGAAAACTTTCGAAGGGGAAATTTGCGTGGAAATCGCCTGTCTTGATCTGGAAGGAGTGTTGATCCCGGAAATCTGGATTGATTTTGCGGAGCGCACTGGTATTAAAGAATTACGGGCTACCACAAGAGATATCCCGGATTACGATGTGCTGATGCAACAACGTCTGCGCATTCTGCGCGAGCACAAACTGGGGCTGCCGGACATTCAGGAAGTGATTGCAGGTATAAAACCGCTGGAAGGCGCCGCCGAATTTATGGATTGGCTCAGACAGCGTTTCCAGGTGATTATCCTGTCCGATACCTACTACGAATTTGCCACACCGCTGATGCCGCATCTGGGCAACCCGACGCTGTTCTGTCACCGCCTTGAAACCGACGCCGACGGCATGATTGTGAACTACCATCTGCGTCAAAAGGATCCGAAACGTCAATCTATCAAGGCACTGCACAGCCTGAACTATCGCTGTATTGCTGCCGGGGATTCTTATAACGACACCACCATGCTCAGCGAAGCTGACGTTGGTATCCTCTTCCATGCCCCGGAAAATGTGATCAGAGAGTTCCCGCAATTTCCAGCCGTTCACACCTATGAAGATCTCAAAAAAGAGTTCATCCAGGGCAGTAACCGTTCATTGATCCTGTAAGCGCTAGAATCAGGAGCCTGGCAGGTCCATTAACACCGAGACCTTGTCCAGGCACTCCTGATACTCCAGTTCCGCTTTGGAATCTGCTACAACACCGCTTCCACCCCAGCAATAAAGCTGGCCTTCAGCTGCCAGCAGCGTACGAATGCAGATATTGCTGTCGAGCCGATCCAGATAGTCATTATAAAAAACGCTGCCACAATAAAAGGCTCGTGGTACTGACTCCAATTCCGCAATAATCTGCATTGCCCGAATTTTGGGGGCGCCGGTGATGGATCCGCCCGGAAAGCAGCTTTGCAGCAACTGCAGGGCAGAGCGGTTGGCAGGCAGCACTGCGCTGATGCTGCTGATCAGATGGTGTACCTGGCTAAAACTGTGAAGTTGAAACAGGGATTCAGTTTTGACCGAACCGGTCTCACAGATAGCTCCCAGATCATTTCGGAGCAGATCCACAATCATCAGATTTTCGGCACGATCTTTTTCGCTGCCCAGCAGATCATCAACACTGAGTTTATCCAGCAGCGGATCAGCAAAACGTTTGCGCGTGCCCTTGATTGGCTGGGTAAAAACACGGCGATCACGCACAGAAATAAAACGCTCTGGCGACAGGCTCAGAAGCTGAAACGTACCTGCATCAAAATAGGCAGAAAACGGACTGCGACTACGTTGGCGCAACAAGTCAAATGCCGCCAGCGTTGAACCGGTGTATTGCGCAGAGAATGCCATTGCCAGGTTGGCCTGATAACAGTCACCTTCCAGAATATAGTTTTGCAGGCGCTTAAATGAATCGATGTAATGCTCACGCGAGTCAAACGCTGAAAACGCTGCCCCAAGAGAAAACGTATCTGCAGATTCAACAGCGGTCAGCGTCGCCACCACAGCAAGAACCTGCTGTCGAATCTGCTCGCTGCATTGCGACAAAATAAACAGTTCGCTGCGCTGCTGCTGATGATCAACAACAATGGCCCAGTCATAAACACCAACAGCTGCCAGCGGCAACCTTGTCAGCGGCAATACTCTGGGGGCAGCGCTGGCACGAGCAAGAACTTGAACAGGGGCAGGAGGGCCTATTTCATAAGACAGGCAGCCCAGCAGGCCTCCGCAAAAAGGCAGATGTGCCAGACGTTGATAATCCTCAGTGGATTGCCTGGTTGCTTCTAACAACTTCTGACAGCGCTCAAACACCTCGTGTTGGTTTTGCCGTGAGATACATTCGAAGTGAGTGGGCGCCGCTGTAAGAATGTCATACCTGGACTCGCTCGAATCAGCAAGACCGCTGTCAAGGAACACCGGATGCGGCAGCACGGCCAGTGCTTGCATCAAATTCCGGCTGTCACGGGAGTACGGCAGTGACTGCAGCAGAAGTTTCGACATCAGGGCAGTACGTCCACCCTGACCGCAATCGGCGCAGCAAGGTTTTGTGGAGCAGCAGGGTTTTGTGGAACAGGGGCTTCAGTAACCGGTTCCAGAGGCAGATCCTGAGCGCCATCCAGACTGGGATCAAAAGCGAACTCGTCCACTTCCTCCACTGGAGGATTGAGGACATACCAACGCCCAAGATCAAATTGCAGCTGATGACGGCCGCTAAAACCGGGGACGTTCAACACTTCGATTTCGGTCACTGCCAGATTGTTGCGGATACTGCTGTGCACCAGAATTTGAGGCTGTGAGCTCATGTCTGCAGCATCTTCTGCGCTTGGTGACTCAAAACGCACCACATCGCCCTCAATCGCCTGCTGACTTTGTTGGGCAGTGGCGATTGTCGGGTTGGAATGATCAAAGTCAACACTGACCACCAGACGTCTCATGGGAACATCGGCCTGGGCGATCAGATCACGCAGCTGTGAAAAGTTGGAGGCAGTGCTGGCGACAATCAGTTTATTGTCAACTACACCAATACTGCCGCGTGGATCCAGTGCCTGCGCGATTTCTGCCTTTATTGTGACCGGATTGCGGTTAGTGACCTCAATGATCTCAATCACCGCGCGATCCGGATTCTCCTGCGCCACCACTTCAGCTGTGAACAGCGCGAGTAAACAGCACACTTTTAAAAGCATTAATCGCAGCATAACGGCCTCACCCAATAACCAGACTGCCCGCCTTGTAAAGCGTCAGCAACAGATTCGCAGCTTCAGTATCCTGCAGACTGTACTGCACAATATCTGTATCTATTTCATCGATTTTGCCAGCAGTGCTCAACGCCTGCAGCAATGTCAGCAGATGCAGATTACACAGATAACATTCACCATCAGCATAAAGTTCAACAGAATCTGCGGCAATTGCGTAGGCAAAACGTGCGCCCGGAACCTTGTAGAGGGCCGCACCCGCTTCAATCGCCTGACACAGGTCTGCTGTTGTTTCTATCACCTGATGTTCGTGGTCGTGATCATGATCATGGTCGCAGCAAGGCTCGTCCTCTTGCAGCGGATAACGCGGCGCCGTCATGGTGCGCCCGAACCATTGTCGAATACGTGCCGGGTCATCCATTAACGATGTGATCAGCGCACGCAGGCTGTCAACCACGTCAGGCGTAATCTCCCCGGGATGAAGCGGCAGACGTGGAGACACATCGGTATAACGTTGATCCTCGGTCAGCGTGTCCAGCGCTGAATCCAGTACCCCACTGAGAATGTCGGCATGAGAGGGGGCACGGAATCCTACCGAATAGGTCATGCTTTTGCCCAGCGACACACCGTAATGTGAAATCCCTGGAGGCAAATAAAGAATGTCACCCGGGTTTACTATCCATTCCTCAACCGGAACAAAATCTTTAACCAGACGTTGACCACTGTCATCACGTCTTGGCGTCATGCTGTTACAGGGGCCACCAATCTGCCAGCGTTTTTGGCCCATGCCCTGAATCAGGAAAACATCATAGTAGTCAAAATGCGGGCCAACATTACCCTGGTCGGTTGCATAACTGATCATCACATCATCGATGCGCCAGCCCGGAATAAAATCGAAATCACCCAGCAGTGCAGCAACATCGTCCACCCACTGATCTACAGCTTGTACCAGCAGGCTGTAGTGGGTTTCCGGCAGATCCAGAAATTCCTGTTCAGTGAACGGACCCTGGCGCATGATCCAGTTTTGTTGTGCTTCATCCACCTGAATCAGGCGCGACTCAACACCTTCCTCACATGCCAGTCCGGCCAGTTCCTCCGGTTCAATAAGGTCAACAAACGGTTGCTGGCCTGCACGAATCAGCAGCGGTTTTTTCTGCCAATAATCACGCAGAAAAACTTTTTTATCAAAATCTTCGGGTAACACCATGTTTAACACAGCCGACTCCTGCAATATCTAGCTTAAATGGATTTGGCTTGTGCAACAGCATTGCCAATATAGGTTTCAGGACGCAGCGCCTTTAATTCGGCCTTGGCTTGCTCTGGTATCTCCAGAGTATCCACAAATGCAGACAATACCGCCTGATTAATGCTTTGGCCGCGGGTCAGTTCCTTGAGTTTTTCGTAGGGTTTTTCGACCCCGTAACGTCGCATGACGGTTTGTATTGGCTCTGCCAGTACTTCCCAGCTGTTGTCCAGGTCACGCAGCAGGGCCTCTGCATTGACGCTGAGTTTGCTCAACCCTTTGAGCGTTGCGTGGTAGGCAATCAGACTGTGTGCAAAACCGGTACCGGAACTGCGCAGCACAGTTGAATCAGTCAGGTCACGCTGCCAGCGCGAAACTGGCAGCTTTTCTGAAAGATGCTGCATGATGGCATTGGCAATACCCAGGTTGCCTTCAGAGTTTTCAAAATCAATCGGGTTGACCTTGTGCGGCATTGTGGAGGAACCCACTTCGCCGGCAATCGCGCGCTGTCTGAAATAGCCCAGGGAGATATAACCCCAGATATCACGATCCAGATCCAGCAGGATGGTGTTGAAGCGGCAGCAAGCCGAGAACATTTCTGCAATAAAGTCATGCGGTTCAATTTGTGTGGTGTAGGGGTTCCACTGCAAACCCAGCTTTTCCACAAAGTCCTGGGCATTGGACTGCCAGTCCACATCCGCGTAAGCGCTCAGGTGAGCGTTATAGTTACCTACGGCGCCGTTGATCTTGCCCAATACCGGACTGTCCGCAAACTGTTTGAACTGGCGCTCCAGACGGTACACCACGTTGGCAATTTCCTTGCCGACGGTGGTTGGGGAAGCAGTCTGTCCATGGGTACGCGACAGCATGGGTTGTTCAGCGGTATCGTGAGCCAGCTGGCGTAAACGCTCAATCAGTTGCTGCATTACCGGCAGCATGGCCAGGTTACGACCATCACGCAGCATCAATGCATAGGACAGATTGTTGATGTCCTCGGATGTGCAGGCAAAATGCACAAACTCAAGTTGCTGTTTAAGATCGTCAACGTCCGCAATTTTTTCCTTGATGAAGTACTCAACCGCTTTAACGTCGTGGTTAGTGGTACGTTCAATCTCTTTGACCCGTTCAGCATCCGCTTCCGAAAATTCAGTAATCAGCTGCTCCAGTCGGGATTGCGCCAGCTCACTCAGAGGCGGTGCTTCGGGAATGCCCGGGTGCGCAGCCAGTTGCTGCAGCCAGCGGATTTCCACGAGTACACGGTAGCGGATCAGGGCGTATTCGCTGAAATAGGCTGCCAGTGCTTCAGTACGGGCGCGATAGCGGCCATCAACGGGGGAAATGGCGGTAAGAGTGGAGAGGCTCATTAAAGGGAGGGTTCCTGTCTTAATGGTTAGCGGTAATCAGTTGTCGTCGGATACTGCTCAGCGTATCCCGAATGCGTTTTTTGTAGACGAACAGATGCCAGCGGCGGCCACCCAGCTGGTGCCACAATACCGCCGAACGTATACCTGCCAGCAGCAGGGCACGGATCTGGTCGGCAACTTGCTGATTGCGTAAATGTTCGGGTGTGCCGGCCACATGAATCCGGAAGCTGAGTTTGCTGATGGTATCCTGATACAGTCGTGCAAGCCGGTTGGCATCCATCTCGAAGCCGCGCTCAATGATATCGCTGTCTTCAAACGGAGCCTGCATCTGGCTCAGACGCTGCGCAATTTCCGATTGCATATCTGGCGCACGCGACAGATGCTGCTGCAATACCAGCATACCCAACAGGTAACGCACCACTTCGGAATGCTCACGCAAACCTTTGCCGTCAAAGCTGCTCTGCAATATCTGCATGCCGTCCGAGAACTCACCCGGGTGCGGATACAACTCAGCCACCGAGTCGGCATTCAGTTTATAAACAGGATCCAGGCAGGCACGCATTTTTGCAGACGGCGCGGTTCCGGTCATGGCAAGCTGGTGGACCAGCTCTGCACATTGTGTTACCACCGCGAGCGCAATATTGCGGTACTCCCATTCCGAAAAATTAACGGATGTACTGTTCAATAACGCCTCCTCCAAGACATACATCGTCCTGATAAAACACGATAACCTGACCTGGGGTGACTGCACGTTGCGCCGATTCAAACAGAACCTGTACAGTGCCATCGTTTCCTTCAATCGCACTGACCTCACATCGCTGGTCCTGTTGACGGTAGCGTATTTTGGCCGTGCAGGACAACGGTAAAACCGGGGATTTGCGATTGATCCAGGCCACCTGTCCGGCAATCAGGCCCTGTGAAAACAGGGCAGGGTGATCGTTACCCTGAGCAACCACCAGCACATTGTTGAGCAGGTCCTTATCCACGACATACCAGGGATCTTCGCTGTGATCACGAAGTCCACCGATACCAAGGCCCTGACGCTGACCGTAAGTGTGATACATCAGTCCCTGATGTGTACCTATGACCTCACCATCCACGGTTTTGATTTGCCCTGGCTGCGCAGGCAGGTACTGTTGCAGGAAGTCACGAAATTTGCGCTCGCCAATAAAACAGATTCCGGTGCTGTCTTTTTTGCTGGAGGTCACAAGGCCGGCTTGTGTCGCCAGTTCACGCACCCTTGGTTTTTCCAGGTCGCCGACCGGGAACAGACTGCGCTCAAGACAGGCTTCGCTGACAGCACACAGGAAATAACTCTGGTCTTTGTTAGGGTCCAGGCCCTTCAATAAAAAGGTCTGGCCATCGCGCTGCACACGCCGCACGTAATGACCTGTGGCAATGTAATCAGCGCCCAGTTCCAGCGCGTAATCCAGAAACGCCTTGAACTTGATTTCACGGTTGCAGAGGATGTCCGGGTTTGGTGTGCGGCCTGCTTTATACTCGGCCAGGAAATGCTCAAAAACCCCATCCCAATACTCAGCGGCGAAGTTGGCGGTATGCAGATGGATACCCAGTTTGTCGCAAACGGCCTGAGCATCAGCAAGATCGGCTTTGGCAGTGCAATACTCGGTATCGTCGTCTTCTTCCCAGTTCTTCATGAACAGGCCTTCCACCTGATACCCCTGTTGCAGCAGCAACAGTGCGGAAACAGAAGAATCGACACCACCGGACATGCCAACGATGACGCGGGTTTGAGCAGGCGTTTTAGTCATAGAATGCCAATAACGGACAATGGATAGCGTTTGCCGGCGCAATAATCTTCAAGCACTTTCAGGACCACCGGGCTGCGCAATTGATGTTGGCGCGCACGGATTTCCTCAAGTGTCAGCCAGTGAGCGGCAGTGATGTCCTTGTCCAGAACACGGTTCTCATCAAACGATACTGCGCGCGCAATAAAACAACTGCGGATATAACACTCATTGTTTTCCGGCGAAATGTACTGGTACACACCTAACAGGTCCGTCAGTTCCACATGCCAGGCAGTTTCTTCCAGCGCTTCGCGAACTGCTGCCTCAAACAGTGTCTCGCCCGGGTCCAGGTGACCGGCAGGCTGATTAAACACTTGCTGGCCGGCGACAGTCTCTTCGACCATCAAAAAGCGTCGCTCAGATTCTGCTGCAGGATTCTCAACAATAACGGCGACGGTTTTGTGGGGATACCAACTCATTACTAGGCTCGTGTATACACATGCAGATGGATGCAGCGGAGCAGTGCAAGCACATTGAACTCCAGCGGGCGTGAAGTTTACCGGAAAACGCCCTGTAGTGCCTCCACTTAATCAGAAAATGAGGTCATAATGCCAAGCTCAGTCAGGCCCTAGCAGGGCACCATGGCAGCACATATACCCGTTACAACACAGCAGGAGCACCGATGTCGACACTGACTCACCTTGATGAACGCGGCAATGCACGCATGGTTGATATTGCAGACAAGGCAATTACCGCCCGGGTTGCAGTCGCGGCGGCCGAGGTGGACATGCTGCCGGAGACTTTTCAGCTGCTGGCTCATGGGGCGCATAAAAAAGGTGACGTACTGGCCGTGGCGAGGATTGCGGGTATACAAGCAGCCAAAAAATGCTCGGATCTGATACCCCTGTGCCATCCATTGATGCTGACTCGTGTCTCGGTGGATTTTGAGCTTGATGAAATCCGTAACAGAGTGGGGATCACGGCGACCTGCGCAGTAGACGGCAAAACCGGCGTGGAGATGGAGGCGTTAACCGCCGCTTCAGTGGCTGCTTTGACTATTTATGATATGTGTAAAGCCGTAGATCGGGGTATGGTCATCAGCAACATTCGTGTGCTGGAAAAGCGTGGCGGCAAGTCGGGTGAATATTTGCGCCACGGATAATCCATTTGTTTAGAAGATAGTTGCAATATGTTGAAAATTAATTATTTTGCTAGCGTCAGAGAACAGACGGGGATTGGTTCGGAGAATCTTGAACTACCTGCAGGTATTAACACCACCGGTGAGCTTGCAGACTATCTGGCTGCTCGTGGCGCCAACTGGGAAGTGTTGCGTTCGCCATCTGACCTGCTGATCGCTGTTAACCAGGCCATCTGCTCCCGCGAGCAGCAACTGAGTGCGGACGATGAAGTAGCATTTTTTCCTCCGATGACAGGTGGTTGAACCCTTATGCAGAACACTACCGTACCTGTTCATATTCTTGTTACTGCTGCTGATTTTGATCTTGCTGCCGAATATGCTGCCGCGCGCTGCGATTCCACAAATCCCGGAGCAATCGTGACCTTCAGCGGACTGGTGCGTGAAGTTTATTCTGAGCACAGCTGCGACGATCAGGATCAAACCCTGACCCTGGAGCACTATCCAGGCATGACCGAGCAAGCGCTGAAGCATATTGCTGAACAGGCCGTTGCCCGCTGGCCGCTACAATCTGTTCGCATTATTCATCGTGTGGGTACTTTATTGCCGGCAGACCAGATTGTGCTGGTGATCTGCAGCAGTGCGCACAGACATGCGGCTTTTGAGTCGGCAGAGTTCATCATGGATTATCTAAAAACCTCAGCACCGTTCTGGAAAAAGCAGATTCGTGGTGATGAAAGTTATTGGGTAGACAGCCGTGAGTCCGACTACCAGGCGATGGCGCGCTGGCAAACTGGTACGGATCAAAAGTACGGATCAAAATAAGACGGGCTCAGAAAACTCGCGGTGAGCGAGGCCCAGGTTCAGGCAGCCACCACTGCGGGCGCAGGTTGATAACCTTGAACTCTCCAGGCGCCAGCCCGTCAAGGCTCCAGTCACCAATTTTTACGCGTATTAAACGCAGCACCGGGAAGCCTGCAGCCGCGCCCATTCTACGCACCTGGCGGTTTCTGCCCTCGGAAATGGTCACACTTACCCAGCTGTCAGGCACACTTTTTCGTACCCGTATCGGCGGATTACGTGGCCATACCTGAGGCGCATCAAGCTTTTCAACAAGGGCCGGGCGGGTAGGACCGTCGTTCAGAACAACACCTCGCCGTAGTGCTATAACCGCTTCGTCAGAGATTTCGCCTTCGACTTGTGCCCAGTAGGTTTTAGGTAACTTAAAACGAGGATGGCTGATACGCTGCTGGGTGACCCCACAATCGGTCAGCAATAATAACCCTTCGGAATCCTTGTCCAGGCGTCCGGCAGGATAAAATCCAGGTAGTTTTATGTAATGAGCCAGTGTTTGTTCCGGTATATCACCGGTAAACTGGGAAAGAACATTAAATGGTTTGTTAAACAATATAAGTCGCGGCATGAGCGCGATTATAATGGATTGCGATGATGCGGCGGGAGCCTTATAAAAACGACCCCCGCCGCCACATCAAGCTTGCGGTTGTTCAGACTCCGCTTTAATGTTGGTCGCATGCAGGCCTTTTGGGCCCTCGAGGGTGTCAAACGTGACAGTTTGTCCAGCCTTCAAGGTTTTGTAACCATCCATACCGATAGCAGAGTAGTGGGCGAACAGGTCGCCGCCTCCGTCATCTGGCAGGATAAAACCGAAACCTTTGGCATTGTTGAACCACTTCACTTGTCCCGTAGCCATCGTAGTACTCCATTGCACGTATGTTTTATTTTAATTTTTTACACGCCAGGCAGCAGGCCTGAGTGTTGTCCTTAACTCAAACTGCTTTCCATGTCGAATTGTATTATTCACCATTTTTGACAGTTTGCAACACTCTGGAACAATAGACTGATATAAATTTCTAACAATCGCTCACTTGAATAAATTACATTTGCACCAATATGTTACTGAAAGAAACGAATGATCTTTCCGATCCCGTTAGCAGCAGTAGCAACTCAGAGACCGGTAACTGCAAGCATGTTGGATATCAATTTACATACAAAAAACGGTGCCGGTGAAAACCCGGATGAACAACACGGCGTGGCGACGGAACAGAGCAAGCCGGCTCTGGCGCGACCTCCGCTTTACAAAGTCGTTCTGCATAATGACGACTACACTCCGATGGAGTTTGTGGTCGGTGTGTTAATACGCTTTTTCCACATGCCCGTGGAGAAAGCCACACAGATTATGTTGAAAGTGCACACTGAGGGCCGGGCAGTGTGTGGGGTTTACAGCCGCGATGTAGCTGAAACCAAGGCCATGCAAGTTAATGAGTTTTCGCGTGAACACCAGCAGCCGCTGTTATGTGATGTGGAAATTGACCAGTAAGCGTATAGTGATATCGGAACTGTCAGATCGCAGTACGATCTTGAGGAGAATATGTCCATGCTGAGCCGTGATCTGGAATTGACGCTGAGTGCAGCGTTTAACAATGCCAGGGACAAACGTCACGAATATATGACGGTCGAACACCTGCTGCTGGCATTACTCGACAACGACATAGCTCTTGATGTGCTGACGCACGTGGGCGCGGATGTTCCACGCCTGCACGCGGCGCTGGTTGATTACATCGAGGCCACCACACCGGTAGTGCCCGAACAGGAATCCGAGCGCGAAACACAACCAACCCTGGGTTTTCAACGCGTACTTCAACGTGCTGTATTTCACGTACAGTCGTCAGGACGGCAGGAAGTCACTGGTGCGAATGTCCTGGTTGCCATTTTCAGCGAGCAGGAAAGTCAGGCCGTGTATCTGCTGGCTCAGCAAGATATTGCACGCCTGGATATTATCAACTACATCAGTCATGGCATCAGCCGCTCCTCCGGTCATCACGAGCCGCAACAGGACCCTGGTCACTCTCACGAAAATCAGGAAGAGGAAGGGGGGCACAATGCTGCCAGCGCGCTGGAAGCGTACGCAACCAACCTTAATGAGCGAGCACGTGAGGGCAAAATTGATCCGTTGATTGGACGCGACCAGGAAGTCATGCGTCTGATCCAGGTGCTGTGCCGTCGTCGCAAAAACAACCCATTGTTGGTCGGGGAGTCCGGCGTCGGCAAAACCGCCGTTGTGGAAGGCCTGGCACGTATGATCGAAGAAAATCAGGTGCCCGATGTGCTCAAGGGCAATGTGATTTATTCACTGGATCTGGGTGCGCTGCTGGCAGGTACCAAATACCGTGGTGATTTTGAAAAACGCTTTAAAAACCTGTTGGCAGAGCTCAAAAAACAGCCGCACTCCATTCTGTTTATCGATGAGATTCACACCATTATCGGAGCCGGTGCAGCCTCTGGCGGCGTAATGGACGCCTCCAATTTGTTAAAACCTATTCTGACCAGCGGTGATCTGCGCTGTGTCGGATCTACAACCTATCAGGAATACCGCGGCATCTTCGAAAAGGATCGTGCGCTGTCTCGCCGCTTCCAGAAAATAGATGTTGAAGAGCCGGATGTGGAAACCACTTACAAAATCCTCAAAGGCCTGAAGTCGCGCTTTGAGGAGCACCATGCGCTGCGTTTTAGTGACAGTGCACTGCGTGCTGCCTCCGAACTGGCGGATCGTTATATCAACGATCGCTTTATGCCGGACAAGGCCATTGATGTTCTGGATGAAGCCGGGGCGTGGCAACGCCTGCAGCCGGAAAGCAAACGCAAAAAACTGATTCAGGCGGCTGATATGGAAAAAGTTGTGGCTGCGATTGCCCGCATCCCGCCACAACATGTCACCAGCTCTGATGTTGAGTCACTGCGCACGCTGGAAAGCAGCCTGAAGATGGTGGTATTTGGCCAGGATGAAGCCATTGAGTCCCTGGCAACCGCGATCAAGCTGTCACGGGCGGGGTTGGGCAATCCGGATAAACCGATAGGCTCCTATCTGTTCTCAGGCCCGACTGGTGTCGGCAAAACCGAGGTCAGTCGTCAGCTGGCCAGAATCCTGGGCATAGAGCTGTTGCGCTTTGACATGTCTGAATACATGGAGCGTCACACGGTTTCCCGTCTGATAGGTGCGCCGCCGGGTTATGTCGGTTTTGATCAGGGCGGCCTGCTTACGGAGGCGGTTGTTAAACATCCGCATTGTGTGCTGCTGCTCGATGAAATCGAAAAAGCACACCCGGATGTCTTCAATCTGCTGTTGCAGGTGATGGACCACGGCACACTGACTGACAACAACGGCCGTAAAGCCGACTTCCGTAACGTTATCCTGATCATGACCACCAATGCCGGTGCCCAGGAAATGTCGCGCGCTTCAATTGGTTTTACACAGCAGGATCACAGCAGCGACGGCATGGAGGTTATCAAACGTGCGTTTACGCCTGAATTCCGTAACCGACTGGATGCGATTGTGCAGTTCGGCCCACTGAGTCCGACCACCATACGCACCGTTGTCGACAAATTCCTGGTTGAACTGCAGGTGCAGCTGGACAGCAAAAAGGTCACATTGATTGTGGACGACTCAGCGCGCGACTGGTTTGCTGAACACGGCTACAGCCCGCTGATGGGTGCGCGCCCAATGGCCCGCCTGATTCAGGACAAACTGAAAAAAGCACTGGCCGAAGAAATTCTGTTTGGCAGCCTCAGCGAGGGTGGCGAAGTAGATGTCTCCATCATCAACGACGAAGTCAAACTGACCATTCGCAGTCGCGCCAAAAAATCTGAGGGCAAGACATTAAGCTCAGCGGAGAGCTGAGGTTGGAAAAGACGCTGAATCGCTCTACCGCGCTTATCGGGCGCGGTAGGTGATGCGGCCTTTGGTGAGGTCGTACGGTGTCAATTCCACTTTGACCATATCGCCAGTCAGAATACGGATATAGTTCTTGCGCATTTTGCCTGAGATGTGGGCTGTCACAATGTGACCGTTTTCGAGCTTCACCCGGAACATGGTGTTGGGAAGGGTATCAACCACTTCACCTTCCATTTCAATCTGGTCTTCTTTCGACATTAAACAAGTATTCCTGCATCGGAAATTAGTGAGCGCGCATTTTGCCTGATTTGAGTGTGATTGGCAAAGGGCGTTACAAATTGCTTCCGGTTGTCAACAGCTGCGCTGAAAACTCCCAATGCGAAGCGGATTCAGTATTGATGTCGGACTGGTTGGAAACGAGCCGCTGTAAAAATACTTCCCTGAGCATCGGTTTGGCGCCCAGGCTGGCCAGATGATCAGTGGGCAGCTGGCAATCAATCAGACAATATCCCCAGTCATCAAGCTGACGAGCCAGCGCAATAAAGGCGAGCTTGGAAACGTTGGGAATCAGGCTGAACATCGATTCACCAAAAAACATCCGGCCCAGTGCCACCCCGTATAAACCACCTACCAGTGTCTGCTTGCCACTGCCGCCACACTGCCAGATTTCCAGTGAGTGGGCAAAACCCAGTGTGTGCAGTTGCTGATAGGCGTTCTGCATGTCCGTTGTAATCCAGGTACCTTCGCGATGCTGTCGCAGATCGGCGCAGTGGCGAATGACCGCTGCAAAGTTCTGATCCATGGAAATGCTCAGGTCAGCATCCACGCCAAGGCAGTGGCGCTGGATAAACCGATGCATGCTGCGCGACACGTGAACCTCTGAAGGTGCCAGTACCATGCGCGGGTCGGGGCACCACCAGAGAATAGGGGAGTTGTCATCAAACCAGGGGAAGATGCCCTGACTATAGGCAGTCAGTAGTCGATCCGGACTCAGATCACCACCTACTGCCAGCAAGCCGGGCGGGTCGTCACAGGCGAGGCTGGCTGGAGGAAACGCCAATGAATCCGGTCTCAGCCAGTACGGTCCGCCCATAGTGTGGATTACTTATCCAGGAACTTCTCGGCATCCAGTGCCGCCATACACCCAAATCCGGCAGAGGTAATCGCCTGACGATAGATGTGGTCAGCAATATCTCCCGCAGCGAATACACCGGGCACGCTGGTTTGGGTGGCGTTGCCGTCAGTCCCACTGTGGATGCTGATATAACCGTCTTTCATTTCCAGCTGGCCCACAAAAATATCCGAGTTGGGTTTGTGGCCAATGGCCACAAAAACGCCGTCTACATCAATTTTCTGCTTGCTGCCGTCCACGGTGCTGACAATCTCCATGCCAGTAACCCCCATGTCATCACCCAGTACTTCATTCAGCGAGTGATTCCAGACGATAGTGATATTGCCGCTGGCCGCTTTGGCAAACAGCTTGTCCTGCAGAATTTTCTCTGCGCGCAGGCTGTCACGGCGGTGCACCAAGGTCACATGCGAAGCAATATTGGACAAGTAAAGCGCTTCTTCAACAGCGGTGTTGCCACCTCCAATCACTGCCACTGGCTTGTTGCGATAAAAAAATCCGTCACAGGTTGCACAGGCGCTCACACCTCGACCCATAAAGGCACTTTCTGAAGGCAGACCCAGGTATTGCGCAGAGGCGCCAGTGGCAATGATCAGTGCATCGCAGGTGTATTCGCCGCTGTCACCCTTGAGATGAAAGGGGCGCTGTTGCAAATTGACCTGGTTGATATGGTCAAACACGATCTGAGTGTTAAAACGCTCGGCATGGCGGCGCATACGATCCATCAGATCAGGGCCTTGTAGCCCCTCCACATCACCGGGCCAGTTATCCACTTCAGTGGTAGTGGTCAATTGTCCACCTTGAACCAATCCTGTGATAACAACGGGATTAAGATTGGCACGTGCTGCGTATACAGCAGCAGTGTATCCAGCGGGGCCGGAACCAAGAATGATCAAACGATGATGCTGGGCTGTCATAACGATGTAATTCCTTGAAAAGCTGTTTTTGCATGGGACACATTATAGCCACAATGGCGACACGGATTGTGTTTATCAAGTGTGTTATGCTTTTGCCCGTTTCCCAAGGGCAGCAAAATTGATTATGATGGCCCCGCAAAGCCGCGAAACAAAATTAACTGAACAATGCAGGTAACTGATTAATTTTGAAAAATGCTTCTCGAAAAAAGACCAATCCTGATGATCGTGTGAGTTCGCTGTCACAGCGTATTACGCGTGAAGGCTCCTTGATTATCTCCTTTCTGGTTGGTTTGGTGCTGCTGATATCGCTGCTGACCTATTCACCACAGGATCCAGGTTTTACAACGACGGGCACTGGCGCAGCTACACAAAACGCCGTAGGCCAGATGGGTGCGTGGATAGCTGACGTGCTGCTGCATATGTTCGGCTATTTTGCTTATTTATTCCCATTGGCGTTGGGTTTCCGCATTTTTTCCCTGTTTCGCCGTAATGAAAACGAACAACCTTTTTCCTGGCATATGGTTGCCATTCGCAGTGGCGGTCTGGCTTTGCTGGCAATGGGTGCCTGCACGCTGGCCACTCTGCATTTCCAGATGCCCGCTGATTATCCATGGCCTGCAGGCGGGCTGATCGGCGCCGCCATGGTAGATGTCAGTCTGCCGGTTTTTGCCACACTCGGCACTACGCTGGTGTTTCTGGCACTGTTCCTGTTTGGTCTGACGGTGAGTTTCGAGATTTCCTGGCTCAAGGTGGTAGATGCAACCGGCTACTGGACGCTGAATGGCTACAATGTTCTGACCGAGGCGTTTAACGCCTGGCGTGAAAAACGTGAAGAGGCGCTCAAGGTCAAGGAAGGAGTGGAAAAACGCAAACGCGCCATGGACGTGCGTATTGAAAAAGAGAAAAAACGTACACCACCACGCATAGAACCGGTGATTGCAGCGCCGCCTGCGCCCAGCCCGAGAGTGCAGAAAGAGCGTCAAGGCAAACTGTTCAAGGCCGAGACTCCGGGCGAGCTGCCTGCACTGAGCCTGCTGGACGAAAAACAGCCTTCGTCTTCCAAGGGTTACTCCACGGAATCACTGGAGGCCATGTCCAAACTGCTGGAGCTCAAGCTGCAGGACTTTGGTATTGAAATCGAAGTAACGGCAGTACACCCCGGTCCGGTTATTACACGCTTTGAAGTGCAACCAGCACCTGGAGTAAAAGCCAGCCGCATTACCAGTCTGGGCAAGGATCTGGCGCGTTCGCTGGCAGTGGTGAGTGTGCGTGTAGTGGAAGTGATTCCCGGCAAAACCGTTATTGGCATCGAAATCCCCAACGAATACCGCGAAATTATCCTGCTCAGCGAAGTGCTGGCATCACAGGAGTTTGACAAGGCGCAGTCGCCCCTGAGCATGGCGCTGGGGCATGACATTGTTGGCAAGCCGGTTATCGTCGACCTCGGCAAAATGCCGCACTTGCTGGTGGCAGGAACAACGGGTTCCGGTAAATCCGTTGGTATTAACGCAATGATCCTGAGTCTGTTATACAAGTCCACGCCTCAGGATGTGCGCATGATCATGATTGATCCGAAGATGCTGGAGCTGTCCGTTTACGACGGAATTCCCCATTTGCTGACACCGGTAGTGACCGATATGAAAGATGCAGCCAACGCGCTGCGATGGTCGGTGGCCGAGATGGAGCGTCGTTACAAGCTGATGTCAGCGCTGGGCGTGCGCAACCTGGCCGGTTTTAACAAAAAGGTTGAAGACGCCATCAAAGAAGGCAATCCCATCATTGATCCTATCTGGCGTCCTGACCCCATGCTGCTGCAGGATGACCAAACCGCTCCAGCTTTGGAGCCGTTGCCGAATATTGTGGTGATTGTCGACGAACTGGCTGACATGATGATGGTGGTCGGTAAAAAAGTTGAGGAACTGATTGCCCGTATTGCACAAAAAGCACGTGCTGCCGGCATTCACCTGATTCTGGCTACACAGCGTCCCTCGGTAGACGTTCTGACCGGTTTGATCAAGGCCAACATCCCGACTCGCCTGTCGTTTATGGTGCAGTCAAAAGTCGACTCGCGCACCATTCTGGGCGAGGGTGGAGCCGAGCAACTGCTGGGTCATGGTGACATGCTGTTCCTGCCCCCAGGCGGTGGCCTGGCGCGTCGTGTCCACGGTGCTTTTGTCAGCGATGAAGAAGTTCACCGTGTTGTTGCAGATTGGAAATCCCGAGGTGAACCGGTTTATATCGAGGAAATCACCCAGGGCGTTGAAGATCGTGAAATGAATATGGGCATGATGGGCTCAGGTGACGGTGAGGGCGAAGAAGACGATGCTCTTTACGATGAAGCTGTGGCTTTTGTCACCGAATCACGCAAAGCCTCTATTTCTGCGGTACAACGCAAGCTGCGTATTGGATACAACCGTGCTGCACGTATGATTGAAGCGATGGAAACCGCTGGTGTGGTTTCGGAAATGAGCAGTAATGGCAGCCGTGAAGTATTGGCGCCACCACCTCCACGTTGATAATGAGACATCTATGTCTGCCAGTTTCCGCCGTTGTGCCCAAGGTTTTGCTCTGACGCTGTCAATGCTGGCAGCAGGATATGTGTTTGCCCAGACCAGCACTACTGTTCCTGTCCAGGTCCTGCCTGCGGATGCGCCAGATCCTGTGCCTTTGCTGGATAGTCTGTTGGCAGATCTGCACACGTTGCGTACTGATGTTCGCCAACTGATTGTTGAGAATACCGGCGGAGTGCTGGAAGAAAGCCAGATTCTGTTTATGCTCAAGCGTCCCCACGGGTTTTATTGGGAGACACTGGACCCGTTTCCGGAACTGATTGTCACCGACGGCACTACGCTGTGGAATTATCAGCCGGATCTGTTACAGCTGACCATTGAGTCATGGAATGCGGATCGCTCCGAATTAGCTGCACGGTTATTAAGCGGTAATACCGAAGCCATTGCTGATGAATATGCGGTTGAAGTGTTCCCTGTGAATCGCACCGACTACGAGTTCATCCTGACCCCTCGTGATCCTGCCAGCCTGTATGAGCAGGTGTCCCTGTTTTTTGAGCAGGGGGATGCAACTGAGACTCAGCTGGCCTCGATTTTGCTGATCAGCACCAATGGCCAGCGTACTTATTGGGAATTCCTGAACCGTCAGATCAATCCAGCGCTGGAGGATTCTGTGTTTCGTTTTCAGATTCCGGACGATGACATGCTCGACATCGTAGACAAACGTGAAACAGACAAGCTTTGATGTTCTGAACAACGATAATGCTGACACCAGCAATCGCGCGCAGCCTCTGGCTGCGCGTATGCGTCCGCGTCAGCTTGAGGAGTACGTTGGTCAACGTCACCTGCTGGCTCCAGGAAAACCCTTGGGAGAAGCACTACGTCGCGGCCAGCTGCATTCAATGATTTTGTGGGGACCACCTGGCACCGGAAAAACCAGCCTGGCGCGTCTGGTCGCGCGCCTGTGCGACGCTCGTTACGACAGCCTGTCTGCAGTGCTGTCCGGGGTCAAAGAGATACGGGCAGCGATTGATCTGGCCAAAGATCATCAACAGATAACAGGGCAGGCGAGTCTGCTGTTTGTGGACGAAGTCCATCGCTTCAACAAAAGCCAGCAGGATGCGTTTTTACCGCATATCGAAGATGGCACCATCGTTTTTATTGGTGCTACTACAGAAAACCCTTCGTTTGAACTGAATAACGCATTGCTGTCGCGCGCTCGCGTTTATGTTCTGCAAAGTCTGGGTGATGCAGACATCATAGAACTGTTACAGCAGGCACTGTCCGACCAGCAGCGTGGTCTTGGCCAGCGCGAACTGCAAATTTCCGCCAAGGGGCTGCAGCGCCTGGCGTCCACGGCTGATGGGGACGCTCGCAAAGCGCTTAACCTGCTGGAGATTGCCGCCGATCTGGTAGATGACGGTGAAGAGCTGTCAGAGTCCATCCTGGATCAGGCACTGCAAGGTAGCGTCCGTCGCTTCGACAAGGGTGGAGACCTGTTTTACGAGCAGATTTCTGCGCTGCACAAAGCGGTGCGAGGGTCTTCACCCGATGCAGCGCTGTACTGGATGATGCGTATGCTGGACGGCGGCTGCGACCCACTGTATGTAGCACGCAGGCTGGTGCGTATGGCCAGTGAGGACATTGGCAACGCTGATCCGCGGGCGCTGCAGCTGGCACTGGCTGCCTGGGATACACAGACCCGTCTTGGCAGTCCTGAAGGTGAATTGACGCTGGCACAAGTCGTGTTGTATCTGGCCAGTGCGCCCAAAAGTAATGCTGTTTATAAAGCACTGAACCAGGTTAAAGCGGATATCGCCTCACAACCGGCTTATGATGTGCCAGTGCATCTGCGCAATGCACCTACCAGCCTCAACAAGGCACTCGGGCACGGGGCAGAATACCGCTACGCGCATGATGAACCGGGCGCTTATGCCGCCGGTGAAAACTATTTCCCGCCCCAGCTTCAGCATGCCCGTTATTACTATCCAGTTGCCCAGGGGCTGGAGATAAAAATTGGCGAAAAACTGCAATGGTTGCGGCAGCAGGATAAGAGCAGTGCGCGCAAGCGCTACTCAGAAAATCCGGCCACACCCGCCAACACCCCAAAAGAGCAGGGTAACTGAATGACAGCAGCATATACCCTGATAGCCATTGCCTTGGGTGGATCGGCTGGAGCTCTGGCGCGTTTTGTGATGGTTTCGCTGGTACAGCAGTGGTCATCACAGCACAGCTTCTGGCATAACCTGCCCCTGGGCACCTGGCTGGTGAATGTGATGGGTTCATGTCTGATAGGTATTCTGTACGTACTGCTGACCGAAAAACTCTTGCTGGCAGACAACTGGCGTCCATTGCTGATGGTCGGATTTTTAGGTGCATTCACGACATTTTCCAGTTTTTCACTGGAAGCCTTGCAGTTGCTGGAACGAGGAATGGGCTTGCAAGCGCTGCTGTATACCTTGTCCAGTGTTGTGTTCTGTCTGTTAGCCTGCTGGCTTGGCATGGCACTGACCCGCACACTGGCGTAAAATCCGCCACCTGCACAATTTAAAACCGGTTTCTGAGCAAGGATCAAATTTATGCTGGACCCCAAACTTCTGCGCGCTGACCCTGACCGACTGGTACAGGGGCTGGCCAAACGTGGCGTGACACTGGATATCAATGCGCTGCTCGAACTCGACAATCAGCGCAAGAACCTGCAACAGGAAACCGAACGCCTGCAGAACGAGCGCAACAGCCGCGCCAAAGCCATTGGCCAGGCCAAGGCCTCCGGTCAGGATGTAGCACCGCTGCTGGCTGAAGTCAGCGATCTGGGTGATCGCCTGGAAGCCTCCAAAAAAGCTGCTGAACAGGCTCAGGATGCCTTTAACAAAGCCTGGATCCAGTTGCCCAATATTCCGCAGCACGATGTGCCCGCTGGCAAGGACGAAAACGATAACGTTGAACTGCGTCGCTGGGGCACACCGGCAACCTTCAGCTTCACCCCCAAAGACCATGTCACGCTGGGCGAATATGACGCAAAAAATGGTTTGGCGATGGATTTTGCCAGCGCTACCAAACTGACGGGGTCTCGTTTTGTAGTATTACGCGGCGGTATTGCACGCCTGCACCGCGCGTTGATCCAGTTTATGCTGGACCAACACACTTTGCAGCATGGTTACGAAGAGACCTATGTTCCCTATATCGTCAATGCCGACTCACTGATGGGTACAGGACAGCTGCCAAAATTTGCTGACGATCTGTTCCGTCTGGAAGGTGAACAGCAGTATTACCTGATCCCGACCGCTGAAGTACCGGTGACTAACCTGGTGCGTGATGAAATTGTTCCTGCCGATAAACTGCCGCTGAAATACGTGTGTCACACCCCGTGTTTCCGCAGTGAAGCCGGCAGTTATGGCCGTGATACCCGCGGTATGATTCGTCAACACCAGTTCGAAAAAGTGGAGCTGGTTATGATGGTACGTCCGCAGGACTCTGACGCCGCGCTGCAAGAGCTGACCGGTCATGCCGAGCGTATTCTACAGCTGCTGGAACTGCCTTACCGCGCCATGCAACTTTGTGGTGGTGATATGGGCGCCAGTTCTGTGCGCACCATCGATCTGGAAGTCTGGCTGCCTTCGCAGAATTGTTATCGTGAAATTTCATCCTGCAGTAACTTTGAGGACTACCAGGCACGTCGTATGCAGGCACGCTGGCGTAATCCTGAAACCGGCAAACCGGAACTGCTGCACACGTTAAATGGTTCCGGTCTGGCCATTGGTCGTACGCTGGTTGCAATTCTGGAAAATTACCAGCAGCAAGATGGCAGTGTTAGCGTCCCTGCAGCACTGGTTCCCTATATGGGCGGAGCAACACGCCTTTAAGGCATTGCCATGAATTATCTACCCATTTTTATGAATGTGCAGGGCCAGCGTTGTTTGCTGGTGGGTGCAGGCGAGGTTGCCAGCCGTAAGGCGGCGTTACTCGCCCGCACCGGCGCTTTTATTGTGGTGGTTGCACCACATGTCCATGAGGAAATTCGTGCGCTGGTCACCCAGCACGGTGGAGAAATCCATACCCGTGAATTTTCAGATAGCGACCTGGATGGAGTCAGTCTCGTTGTTGCCGCTACCGATAACGACGCGGTTAACAGACACGTGTCGGAACTGGCCAAAACCCGCAAGATTCCAGTCAATGTTGTAGATAATACTGAACTTTGCAGTTTTATTGTGCCTGCGATCGTGGATAGATCACCTGTGGTGGTTGCCATCTCTACCGAAGGCAGCGCGCCAGTATTTGCGCGTCAGCTCAAGGAAAAAATCGAAGTTCTGCTGCCTTCCAGATATGGTTATCTGGCCGCTTTGTTGGGCAGTTTGCGCGACCGCGTTAAACAATCTGTGGCAGATGGCACCTCGAGGCGACGTTTCTGGGAAAAGCTGCTGTCCGGCACGATGCCAGAGCTGGTAATAAGTGGTCGTGAGCAGGACGCGATGCAAGTGTTCGAACAAACACTGACTGATATCAACAGCAGCCATCATCAGGGCGAAGTTTATCTGGTTGGCGCAGGACCAGGCGATCCAGACTTATTGACATTAAAAGCACTGCGGCTGATGCAGGCGGCAGACGTAGTCCTTTACGACCGTTTGGTTTCAGACGAAATCATGCAAAAAGTCCGGCCTGACGCAGAACGCATTTTTGTGGGTAAAGAAGCCAAACACCATCCTGTGCCCCAGGAAGAAATCAATGAGTTGCTGGTAAGGCTTGCCAAAGAAGGGCGCAGAGTATTGCGCCTGAAAGGCGGAGATCCATTTATTTTTGGGCGCGGCGGCGAAGAGATCGACAGACTGGCTGATGCCGGCATCGCATTTCAGGTTGTGCCCGGTATTACGGCCGCGTCCGGTTGTGCATGTTATGCAGGTATTCCGCTGACACACAGGGATTATTCGCAGTCTGTGCGGTTTGTCACCGGCCATATGAAAAACGATTTGCCGGATCTGGATTGGCAGATGCTGAGCAGAGAAGACCAGACCTTGGTGATCTATATGGGCGTCCTGACGCTTCCTGTGATCAGTGCACAACTGATCAAACACGGAATGGATGCAGAAATGCCAGTAGCCATTGTAGAGCAGGGCACTACAGTTCATCAGCGCGTGATTACCGGAACACTGCGTACCATCGCGGATATTGCCGAGCAACGTACTGTGCAGTCGCCGGCGATTATTATCATCGGCAAGGTTGTGCGTTTACAGTCTCAACTGGCCTGGTTTAACCCGCAGCAATAACAGAGCGCAGGCGTGGGAAATAGAACAACAGACAAGCAGCCCGCAGCACCACAAAAACAATAAATGCTGACCACAGTCCCGCAACTCCGTAGTTTGGCACCGTCCATAAACTCAGCAGATAAAACAGAACCGCGGATGCCAGTGATGCATTTCGCATTTCACGGGTTCGTGTTGCTCCAATAAATATGCCATCCAACTGGAAGGCTGCAAATGCCAACAGCACATAGAGCGCGGCAAAATGTATGGACGCTGCTGCCGTTTGCCACACTTGCAAATGCTGACTCAGCCATTGCACCATCGGGTTTCCAGCCAGCAATATCAACGTCGCCAGCAGCAGGGCACTAACAGCAGATAACTGAGTGGTTTTAATTACTGCGTCATCAAATATGCTGAGGTTTTTGGCTCCAGCGGCTTCACCGACATAGGCTTCTGCTACGTAGGCAAATGCATCCAGGAAAAACGCCGAGAAAGAAATCAGTTGCAACAGGATGTGATTGGCGGCGAGGGCATCATCGCCAAAACTCGCACTTTGACGTACAAACCAGGCAAAACTTGCAACCAGCAGCAGCGTCCTGATCATAATGTCGCTGTTGGCACTGAGTGTTTGTTGCCAACGTAATTTATCTCGCAATTGTGCAAGCGGGAAAAAACCGTTGACGGCTTCTGTACTGTGTAACTGGAAACGTTGTTGCAAAATGCGCAGCAGCAGCCATAAGCCGACTGCAACGGTGATCCATTCGGCGAGGGCCGTTCCCAGCGCAATGCCGCTTGCACCCATGCCAAGAACACCGGCAAACACAATATCAAACACCAGATTTAAACCATTCAGCAGCAGCTGTACCAACAGAAGTGTTTTGTTGCGACCAAGGCCTATCAAACATCCACTGATGGCAAACAGTACCAGAGCCGCAGGAGCACCCCAGATGCGCATTGCAATATAGTCGTGGGTAATCTGTTCGACTGCATCGCTGCCATTCAGCAGGGTCAACGAGACCGAACTGATAAGCCCCTGCAGCACAATCAGGCAAATACCAATCACCACCGCCATAATCAGCGCGCGCAAAAATGCCGCCCTGATTTCAGCTTCCTGGCGCGCACCCACGGCTTGAGCTACAAAGCCGGTAGTGCCCATACGCAGAAAACCAAAACCCCAGTACACAAAACTGAAAATAATGGCACCAAAAGCAATAGCGCCCAGATCAGCGAGTGTTCCCAGATTGCCTATTACTGCGGTATCAGACAAACCCAGCAAAGGCACTGCTGCATTAGCCAGCACCACTGGCCAGGCTTTTTGCAGAATATCCCGATACCGGATCATTGCGGATCTACTCTGATGGATTTTCAGCTGCCAAGCGGCGTTCTTCAGCTTCTTCTGCTTCTGCACGCGCGTGTTCGATGACCGCCATAATTTCATCAATATTGGCATTCTGCTCACGCCGCTCAAACTTGCCGCTGAGTTTGACATCGGGGTGCAGCAAACCTCGTTGATACAGATCCCATATCTCGGGTCCGTAAAATGTTGCGCGTAACTCTGGTGCAAAACGACCGAAATAACGTGTCATGTTTTCAACGTCCCGCATCAGCATGGCAGCAGCGCTGTTATTGCCAGCGGCATTTACTGCCTGTGGCAAATCGATGATCACAGGACCGTCCGCAGCCATCAGCACGTTAAATTCGGACAGATCACCATGAATCAGGCCAGCGCATAACATCCTGACAATGTCTTGCATAATCCTGGCGTGAAATTTCCTGGCATCGTCGGCCGACATTTGCACATCGTTCAAACGAGGTGCCACGTCACCTTGATCATCAACGATCATGTCCATCAACAGCACACCATCAACAAAACCGTGTGTCTGCGGGACGCGTACGCCGGCCTGATACAAGCGCCGCAAGGCCTCGACCTCAGCGTTCAGCCACGCCTCTTCCTGTTCCCGTTGACCATGGCGGCTGCGTTTGCCCATCGCGCGGGCATCACGGCTGTTGCGTACCTTGCGACCTTCCTGATACTGCGCAGCTTGTTTAAAACTGCGTTTGTTGGCTTCTTTGTAAATTTTGGCGCAACGTAAAGTGTCGCCGCAGCGCACAATATAAACCTGCGCTTCTTTGCCACTCATCAGTTGACTGATGGTTTCATCAATCAGACCGTCGTCTTCCAATGACTGTAATCGGGGCGGGGTTTTCATGAATCGGAGCTGTCCTGAATATCTTCAAATGACTTGCGAATTCCCGGCAGCGTTGTGCGGTACTGCTCGGCATCACCGTATTCTGCAAATTTGTGATAACGGCTATGGATATTTTTTAACTGGGAAGCGTGTTTGATTGGACACCAGTATTGCTCTGTGCGTGCCGCAACTTCGCGCACAAACGAGATGACACCGTTAAAATAACTGCAGTACAGGCAATTGAGTTTTTCAATCAGGTTAAGGTAACGCAGGTGATGGCGGTCCAGCACTACGTGGTCAGACCGCCGCACCTTGGGAATGCCGTACAGGGGAAAACACAGGCTCTGGTACAGCACCACAATAATATCCAGCAAAATAGCGGGCATCAGACACAACCAGATAATCGGAAAACTGATGATATGTTTCAGTTTTGCGTGCCGCAGATACTGAACAATTCCTAAAACCTGTTTGCGATGTTGTGCCCGGACTTCGTCGGTAAATTTCACCGTACGGTCGCGGATCTCGTAACTGCGAATACGGACACGCTGTATTTCCTGTCTCAGCTCTTTTTCAAGGCGACGTATTTCTTCGGCGATTTCCGTGGCACGTTTGCTCAAGAGGTCTCCGTTCAGCTATCAGTCGATCAATGCATATTTTGAGCGCAGAATCTCGATGATTTCTGCTTTTGGATTTTCTGGCAAATGGATACGCTGGCCAGTGATTTTTTCCGCAATACCGACATAAGTTTCCGCAACATCCATCATTGCCTGCAAGGGCAGAGCATTGTCGCGAGCCAGCGCAATACGCTCGGGCATGCGATCCTTATTAAGCAGAATGTCCGGATCAGGGAAGTGGTTAAGCAGAAACTGGCGGAACGCTTCCTTGGATTTTTCCACAATCCTGCCTTCACGGTAGGCGGCACCATCCCAGATACGTGAGGAGTCAGGTGTTCCTACTTCATCCATATAAATCAGCTTTTCCTGATCAGACTGATCACGCACATAACCGAACTCGAATTTGGTATCTACAAGCACCTGATCGATTGTCTGTAAACCATCGCTGATTGCAGTAAAACCCTCACTCAGCAGACGCTCATACACTGCAACATCCTCAGCACAACGGAAGTTGAACGCAGCAAAGTTGTTAACAATATCTTCACGTGTAACATTGACATCATCGGCTTCAGGAACACCGTGGATACCTTTGAGAATGCCCTTGGTTGATGGTGTCATCAGCAGCTCAGGCAGGCGCTGGTCTTTTTGCAAACCTTCCGGCAACTGAATACCACAGAAATTGCGCTCGCCCTTGCTGTATGAACGCCACATGGAACCTGTGATGTATTGCCGGCAGATTGCTTCAATCATTACCGGCCGGGCTTTTTGCACAATCCATACAAAGGGATGAGGGATGTCCAGAATGTGGCTGTCAGCCAGACCTTTCTGTTTAAACAGATCAAACCAGTGACTGGCGATGGCGTTAAGTGCAGCACCTTTGCCGGGAACCCCGGCCATACCACCTTCAGCATGCCAGACACAGTCAAAAGCAGACAGGCGGTCACTGATAACCATAATAGCCAGCGGTACATCAGGCGGAACCGGGTAATTGTGTTCACGGATCAGGCGCGCACTGTCGGCGTCTGTCAGCCAGTACACGGAACGAACTTTACCGCTGTGTACAGGACGGTCGGTACGAATAGGAAGATCGTTATTAATAGCCAGTACGCTGTCTGCTGGATTCATCTGCTTTTTTTTTGCCTTTGGTCACGACGGGCGTGGAAACGGGTCAATAAGTGTACCGGACACAGCGTCCGATAGTCAGGCAAACATCATAGCAGAAAGCTCACATAAGCCTGAAAGGCCAAGCGCAATTGAAGATCAGAAACAATTGGCCGGTCGAGGCAAACCCGCGATTCGACTGACACTTAGTGCCGGTTTGCCGCCAAACAGTTTCATCAGATAAATGCTCTTGCCTTTGTCAGCCCCTGCATGCTGGGCCACCAGCTTGACCAGAGGACGAGTAGCGGGGGAAAGGCCGGTTTGCTGATAAAACGCCTGCACCAAAGTGATAATTTCCCAGTGTGCAGGCGTCAGCTCAAAACCTTCAACAGACGCCAGTGCCTGAGCAACGGTTTTATCCCAATCAGAGAGCTGTTTCAGATAGCCGTCGCTGTCCAGAGCAAGCTGACGACCGTCCGGCAAATTGAGTACAGTGGCAGACACACTCAGCTCCAACTGACACTGTTTTTATGATGACAGACCAGTTCAACAAAACCGGAATAACCAATGGTTTTAAATTGTTCTGAGCACGCAGGCAACGCTCTGGCAGTCAAATCTTCTACCAACACAAACAGCGCAACATCGGATGAGCAATGCTTGAGCACAGCCTGATTGGCCGGGGTGTCAGCGGCACCGTACACGCCATCTTCGATTAAAATAATGGCATCGCCACATCGTGCCATTTCCACCGCGCGCTGCAGGGCATCCGTACAATAGGCTGACGTTGAAACAATGTGCAGACTGCTCATAATACGGTCACCACATCAGAGTCACGAATGATCCGTGCCAGTTGCTCGGCAGTACAAACACTCACAGCTATCTGTAACTGTTGAGGATCCAGTCCGCGTTCAGCCAACGAAGAATCCAATGCATAAATATTTTCAACGCCATACAGTTCCATGGCCTGCAACGCCGCCGGGGTATTTTTGGCACCTATGTGGTCGGGAGCATGTCCTCTTAGCAGCTGCCAGACGCCGTCATCCATAAACACATAATTAATATTCTGCTCAAACACAGCTGAAGCCAGCACCATGTCCTGACAGGCCTTGGCGCTGGAACTGCCAAAAGGCGCCTTTCGACTTAAAAATGTTAACGTTTTCATTGGCTCAGTTCCCAAAGCTGACAACACGGTCAGAGTTCAGGCAGGCATCAACCCACTGACCCAGGCCTGAAATTTCAAAACCGGCTGTCAGATTTGCAGCACTTTTTTCATAACGAGTGGCTTCAGTGCTATTAAGCACACCACGTTTAAGCGCGGATGCAACACAAACGACAGCATCAAGCTGAAACTCTTTAATCAGCTCAGCCCATTCCTGGTTCAGGTTGTGCTCATCCTGAGGTGTCACTGTCAGGGAGGTGCCAGCCTGTACGCCATCTTCGTAGAAAAAAACCCTGTAAATCTGATGCCCGCCAGCAAGGGCCGCGCGGCAGAACGAGAGCGCGGTCTGTGCTGATTGCCGCGAAGCCGGGGAGCTTAAAATTAAAAGGCTGATAATCATGTCAGCATTGTTTCCTGAGGCAAAAATCCGTCAGACGGCATTATGCCGCAAGTTTGTACTACACAAAAACAAAGCCCCGGTCTGACCGGGGCTTTGTGCGTTTCAAGCTGTGAACAGCGCAGTGATTACACTGGTTACTCGTCACCGCCCAATGCGGTCAGCAGATTCAGCAAGCTGATAAAAATATTATACAGCGACACATACAGAGTCACTGTTGCCAGGATGTAATTACGCTCACCCCCGTTAATAATGGCGCCTGTCTGCATCAGAATTGCAGCACTGGAGAACAGCATAAACGCTGCTGACAACGCCAGTTGCAGCGCTGGAATCTGCAGGAAGATATTGGCAATCATCGCTGCCAGAATCACAAAAAAGCCAGCGACCATAAAACCGCTCAGGAAGGAGAAATCCTTGCGCGAGAGCAGCGCATAACCCGACAGTCCAAAGAAAATAAATGCCGTACCACCTAGCGCGGTCATCACCAACTGTGAGCCGTTGGCCGTAGCCATGTACATACCCAGAATCGGTCCGAGTGTATAACCCATAAATCCGGTGAGAGCGAATACGCCGGCCAGACCCCAGGCGCTATTGGCAAGTTTGTGTGTCAGGAACAACAGACCGTAAAAACCTATCAACATGACCCAGATGTTGACCGGAGCTGCATTTGACGCCATCGCAAATGCTGCAGTCAGCGCGCTGAATGCCAGGGTCAGACCCAGCAGCATATAGGTATTTCTGAGAACTTTATTAACCGACAGCGCCGACTCTGATCGGTGAGTAGTGGTCTCAAATTGATACTGACTCATACGGTAAACCTCCGGTTAAACAACTGAATTCGTTCCTTGTACACAAGATCGGACAAACGCCGCAAGTATTTCACGGCGCAATCATACGGATGCCAGATGGCAAATCAATGTATTTCGAAGTTATCAAAAACGAAAATTGCCAGTTGACGGAAAATAAAATTGTAGTAACATGCCGGCTTCGCGATGCGGAGGGATGGCAGAGCGGTTGAATGCACCGGTCTTGAAAACCGGCGAGGGCGAAAGTCCTCCGAGAGTTCGAATCTCTCTCCCTCCGCCAATAGAACCAACTATCATGTTGATTTAGTTAAATTATTTTTGAAAAAAATCATTTCAACTAGCAAATCAACTATCAAACCCCACAATGCTTCCTGTCAAATGCTCAAACCTCGATCGCTGTGGTTAATGCCTGCCGGTAATTAGCGAAAGATGGCAACACTGACCTTTGTTACAAACCCCTGACAATCGGGCGCCGATGAAGTCAAAAAGAGGGTGTGTCAGTTTTAGATTACCGGTTAATTTCTTTTATCGTTTTTCTCGGGACAGTTTTAGTTTTAGCTACTGAGTTTATAGCATTGCAGTAAGTGTTGTGGATTACGGTAGAACTGAAATCCGTCACCGCTGTCGGTGGAAGAGCATCGCAGAACTTACCCCAAAAACCCATGTCCGCACAGGATGGAATAGGCTAGCCACATGGGATCGGCCATCAAATTGTGGATGCGATTTATCAATCATCCTTGATCATCATTTTTTTGGCTTCTTCCTCGCTGATTTCTTCACCCCAGCCATTAGGTTTCGGCACATCGCCTTCATAGGCGACGAATTTTCCAGCCTGCCTGCTCCAAACTCTTACTGGGAAGGCATTACTGGGGCCCTCACACACAAATAATACCCCCTCATTCTCTACGTACCGCATGATTTATCTCCATGCTTATCATGACTATCGCAAAACTATGTCAGATAGGAGCTCATGAACCAACGTTTTTAGCAAGACTATTTGTTCGGATTTGCTGGTAAACCGCCCTCATCAAGTGACTAGCGGCGATACTCTTAAACGCTTCATCATTCATTAAGCGCACAAAAATTTCTTCGTTGCCGTCCATGCGTTCAATGAACAGGTTCTCAAGTTGCTTATTGAATACTGGTTCGAAGTTTTCGATGCTGTTCGCCATTACAGCCTGCTGCAAATGCTCATTTGCAATCGCAGTTTCGCGAACTTGATCAAAAAATAACTGATCTGCCTGGGTAAATTCAGTCCCAAAACGATCATTGAGCTTGCTAACAAGCGTCGAAAGTTGCACATCCTCGTCTGCCTGGCCGGTACCAACATCAGTCGGCCCATACAATGATTCCGGCTCACCAATTTTTAAATCAATTGCGCCTTCGCTGATTTTTTGCAATCGGTAGTACTTGAGCTCGACTTCATCATCAACTTTCACCGTCCTATTGTCTGTCGTGCGAGGCAATTTGCTCAGTAGGAAACGAGCGTAGGTATAAAGTTTCTCGTGGTCGGAGTCCTGGTAAGGCACGATCTGAGAAACAAAGCTATACAGATTGCGGAAGCTAACCAGCTGCCCCTTGAACAGGTTCTGGTCTTCTTCCTCTAGTTTCTTAAATCGCTCAATCGCCAGATCGAGCAGACCATTCAACTTTTTGTGCTCGCCTCCAGTGGGGTTCAGCCGGTTACGGAACCAGATTTCACACCAAGCGTTAACCTCAGCCTCAGTGTAGATCTTCCAGCCAGCCAGCGTATGTGCGAGCGTATTGAGTTGTTGTGGATCTGTGTCGTCACCTTTGTCTGTCGCCTCGTAATAGGGTTTGAAGGCCGTATATATGTCCGCAGGCTCGTTTACAAAATCGAGTACAAAAGTGTCCGTCTTGCCTCGTGTTGTTCGATTCAGGCGCGACAGCGTCTGTACTGCCTGAATGCCGGATAAGCGCTTATCAACGTACATGCTGTGCAATAAGGGTTGGTCAAAACCCGTCTGGTACTTTTCAGCCACCAGCAATACTTGATATTCCTCGGTATTAAACTTCTCTGGCAGCTCGGATTCCTTGATACCGTTATTCATGCTCACTTCGGTGAACTTCTTATCGGCGAATTCTTTGAGTGTGATTTCTCCAGAGAACGCCACCAGCGATTTCACGTCGGTGTAGCCCTTGTCCTTGATGTACTTGTCGAACCCCAGCTTGTAGCGCACCGCGTGCTCACGCGAGCCGGTCACCACCATCGCTTTGGCCCGGCCGCCAATCTTGTGGCGGGTATGGGTACGGAAGTGCTCTACGATCACTTCGACTTTTTGTGCAATCTCGTAGTCATGAAACTCAACGAACCGCGCCAGTGCGCGGGCGGCCTTACGGCGCGGCACCTCTGGATCCGCCTCCACCTTCTGGATCAGCTTGTAGTAGCGCTTGTAGCAGGTGTAGTGAGCCAGCACGTCGTGAATGAAGCCTTCCTCGATGGCCTGCCGCATGCTGTATTGGTGGAAAGGCGGTTTGCCGTTAGGGCCGGGTTCATTGAAAACAGCCAGTGTCTTGAACTTGGGCGTTGCGGTGAAGGCAAAGAAACTCAAGTTGGGTTGTTTGGCTCGCTTGAGTTGTTCTCGCAGAAGCTCCTTCGTTGCCTCTTCGCTCAAGGCATCGTCATCCATATCCAACAACTGCTCGGCGATCGCGGATTCAATGCCGTCCTTGTTCAGGATCTTGCGCAGCTCCATTGCAGTCTCACCACTTTGCGAGCTGTGTGCCTCGTCAACGATCACAGCGAAGCGCTTGCCCGCTGTCGAGATGGCCACCCCTTTGCCGTTGGCCTCCATCGTGCGAATGGCTTGGGTGATGAACGGAAACTTCTGGATGGTCGAAATGATGATCGGCACGCCATCGGCCAGCGCCTTAGCCAACTGCTGTGTGTTTTCGTCGATCTTTTGCACCACACCCAGCTTGTGCTCAAACTGGAATATCGTGTCCTGCAGCTGTTGATCCAGCACACGCCGGTCAGTGATCACAACCACCGAATGAAATATCTTCTCGTTGCTGGCATCGTGCAGGCTGGAGAGACGGTGCGCCAGCCACGCAATCGAGTTCGATTTGCCTGAACCTGCCGAATGCTGGATCAAGTAGTTGTGCCCCGAACCATGCGTCTGCGCGTGGCCTGTAAGTTCCCGTACCGCATCCAGCTGGTGGTAACGCGGGAAGATCATCGACTCTTTGCGGTGGCGCTTGATACCCTTTTCAGTGACGACAGTCTTTTCCTCGACGTGCAGATGGATGAACCTGGCCAAAATGTCCATGAGACTGTCACGGGTCAACACCTTGTTCCACAGGTAAGTAGTACGCACATCTCCCGCTGCGGGCGGGTTGCCCGCACCGTGTTCATGCCCCAGATTGAAGGGCAGGAAGAACGTGTCTTTGCCTTCCAGCTTGGTGGTCATGAAAACCAGCTCGGTATCCACTGCGAAATGCACCAGGCAACGCTGCTTAAAGGCAAACAATAATTCCTTGGGGTCACGCTCAAACCGATACTGGTACTTCGCGTTCTCCACGTTCCAGCGCGTGGCTGACATCGGGTTCTTCAACTCCAGCGTGGCCACAGGCAAACCATTCACTGCCAATACCACATCAGGGATGGCACCACTCTTGGTGTTGACCTGCCGCACGATGGTCAAACGATTGTCGTCATAACGTTCAGTGCTCGCAGGGTCCAGCCCGGTGTTGGGTGCAAAGTAGGCCAGCCGCACTGTCTTGCCCACGCACTTGAAACCTTCACGCAAGATTGCCAGGGAGCCTTTGGCGGCAAGCTCCTTCGTCAAGCTGTCCAGCAGCATCGCTGGCGCTTTGGCGGCGTCCAGCTGGGTCAGACGCGTCCAGATCTTGGGCTGCGTCTTCTGCACAAAGGCAACGACATCTGCCGGAAACAATGCCGCTTCGGGGTCGTAGATGTTGGGATCCCCTGTTTCGTAGCCACCCTGGCTTACCAGTGCATGCTCAATGTCGTTTTCGAAGTCGATTTCCTTGTGCATGAGCTATTTCTTCTCCAGTTTTTTCTTGCTGATTTTCACTTGGGAGATGCTCTGATCAGGTGTCGGTAACGCTTCCGGCATGGTGCCGCCCAGTTCCGCAATGGTCTGGCGTACCTTCTGACCTACATCAAAATGGGTTTGGTTAGCCTCACGTTTGCCGCGAACCTTGTCACGTTTGAGTTTTTCCTCTGCTTGCGTGGCGCGGAACAAATTGGCTGCCAGCTCGGTACTGCCCATATGGTCGAGAATTTTCTGGCTCTTTTTTAAGCGTTTACGGGCGTGAATATCCTTGGCACCCAAACCGCCGTATAAACCCTTATAGCCGTGGTCCTGGAAAATGGCGTAATCCAGCGGGGTTTCCACTCCAGCATCTTTTGCTGCTGCGGCCAAATACTTATTGTGTTCAGCCAGCTCATTACGAATAGCCAAGCGCTTTTCGTCTTCACTGAGCTTTGCGAACTGTGCATTGTCTTCCAGCTCCCGGCGGCGGGTTTGCAGGGCAAAATAGGTCTGGCCGTTGGCGATCACCGCCTTGGATGGATCGCCATTTTGCACAATCAGGTAGCAGGCATAGCGTGACAGACGCACGTCTTCCACCTGCCGTTTGGCCCCAGAACCAATTTCGACCATATCGAGAACATCCTCGAAATGGTCATCCACTGCGTACTCGCTGTTCTGGCAAGCCTCACGAGCCTTGGCTATCACCGGCAAAAAGTGACGGTATTCGGAGTATTCCAACACTCTCGCCAGCTGCCGTGCTGACCAAAATTCATTACCAGCCTCATCGCTCTGGCGGATGCCCTCAAAGGTAGTGTGATGCAGCGTTGTAATTTGCGAGTTAGACATTGTTGTTCCTCTTTACCGAATGACCTCAATATTGTTGTTATCCAAGCCTGCCAGTGCGATGCCAGTAAGATCGGCATACCGATAGTGGCGAATCGTGTGGTCACGCTGCAGATACTTGCCGTCCGCATCCAGATACGGCGTGGGATCGGGATGGTTGCTCAGCACATACTTGGTCGCGTGAATGGCGCTGCTCTTGGTTTTGTACGCATTGATGGTGGCGTGCAGCGCCTTTAGCCAATCCACACTGGCTTTTAATTGATCGGGTACGTCGTGCGGGATGCTCTCAGACTTGAACTCAAGGCAGTACACATGCAGCTTGCGTTTGCGCAGGTTAAACACCACGAAGTCACAGCGTTTCGACCAAGGCTTGGCGGTATCGTCCCAAAAATGAAACAGCGGCAGCGATGAGCCATTCTTCTTGGTGTCCAGCTTAATCACCAAGGTTTCGCCGGTGGTCTGCAAGCTAACCTTGTACTCAATGGGCTTGCTGCCGCTTTGGCCGAACACCTTCTCCTTCAATACCACTTCGCTGCTACTGGCCTGCGGCTCGCCGTAGTGATTGGTGTTCAGGTAGGACTTCAGGCAATTGAAGTAACCCTGTGCATTCAGCGCCATTTGGATCTGCCTCCATTCATGAGGCAATCCCTTCGGCGGTCTGCGGAACTTCAAAGCCGCACACATCGATTTTGCCTGTGACGGCGTGCGTTATTAAGGAACTTCGATACTCAATGAGAGAGGAAATAACCGCCGTGACCTTTTCTGTCTGAGCATCTAATCTTGAGGTGATTTCTACTATCTTCTCCAAGATCGCATCCTGCTCCTTAACAGGGGGTAGCGGGATTACTGTATTGCTCATGTAATCCATTTCAATACTCTCAACAGTGCAACCCTGTTTGCTCCAAATCGGCAGAAGCCCTTCCTGAAGTCCACTGATAAACCAATGTATAAAGCCTGGACGCAATCGCTCGTAAGCAACAAGCGCCTTCATGTCCTGATTCAGGGAGACTTCAACGGTATTACGGGCTACGGGAATTGTGTGGCGCAGAATTCCCGATCGAACAACAATCAAAACCGAATCAACCGGCACGATCTTCGTTGCGCTTTCCGCCACGCCTACTTCGGTCAAGTAGTCCTCAGTCGCTTCAATAAAGTCAGACTTCATATCCTTAGGTGATACCCAAGGAATATCCCCATTCCAATACTCTGGCTTTCCTGTGTTTGGCGTTCCACCTCCGAAAGTCGAAACGACAAATTTTAGGCGCTTAGCATCCCAATGCGCTGGAATCTTCCCCAACCAAGGCACTCCTGAATCCTTCATCGGAACGGATGAATCAAGCCCCTTGGTGACGGCATGGCTGATAAGCGCCGTGCGCTTTTCGGCAAGTTTGTCGAGCAGCGATTTTTTCTTTGCGATCAGCGCATCAATTTGTGCGGTTTTGAAGTCGAGGAAGCAGGCGATGGCCTGTTGCTCGTCCAAAGGTGGCTCAACCGCCGGAATTCGAACTAGGTCACTGGCATTTATAGCCGGATAGCTGACACCGACTGAATTGGCTACTACCTCACCTACAAATCCATTGGACTGTAGTAGATAGCCCGCAAATCCAGAGTGCAGGTTTTCTTTGGGCCGAATGACTGCAAAGCCGGTTGAAACGATCATGTTTTCCGGCGGTTCGATAATCGGCGCGATAGCTTTGAGATATGTCCGGACGGTGGACACGATGATGTCCCCATCCTTGACCTTTCTCCTTGCACGGGATGGCGATTTCTCAAATGGCATCGACTCGGTTTTCTCAATTCCATTTGTCAGCGTGACACTTGAAATGTCTACGTAGTCGATTTCAAAATCAGGATCAGTTCGCTCGTCAAGTGCCTCATCGTTGTATGTGGCTACATTTTTGATCCGCTTTAACTCCCAATGCTCGGGTATTTCTTTTAGCCATTCGCATCGGGTTGGCTTGTATTTTTGGTATTGAGGATACTGCGCCATCACACCACCTCGCTGAGCATCGCCATGATTTCTTTCTCGAGCTTGCTGATTTCACCCGCGATCTCATCCAGCGGGCGCGGGGGCTGATAGACGTAGAAATGTCGGGTCAGCGGGATTTCGTAGCCCACCTTGGTCTTACTGTGGTCGATCCAGGCATCGGGCACGTGCGGCAGGACTTCAGCCGTGAGGTAATCCTCGCAGTGGTCTTTCACCAGCTCCAACAGCTTGTCGTGGCCGGTTTCGTTGTCGTAGCCCAGTGGCAGCGGCAATTCAATGTCATCCGGCAGGGCCACGATTTCGGTATCGCGTAGATCGGCATCCGGTTCTGGGTTGCCCTTTGCATCCAGACAGATGTCTGCCTTGGGGTCGCGCTCCGACAGCGCCGCCAGGATGGCCTTCTTCACTGGCGCACCCGCTTTGATGCCAGCCTTCTTCAGAGCCGCTTCGAGCACTGACTCGAAAGCAGGACGATTGCGATACAGCGTTTCACTGTCCATGCCTTGCAAGGCAGCCTTGATCGCTACCTGCGTTTCTTGGCCTGCTGCGACTTCCGCGCGATAGGCTGCATCTTCTTTACGCTTCTTGCTGCTTGCCAAATTGACAAAGGCGCTCTGCTCATCCAGCTTGGCAATGCGCTCTGGGCTGGCCTGAAAATTCAAGCGCAGCGGGCGCTCAACGGCAATCTTCAAGAAGCCAAATTCGCGGTTCTCGAAAATCTTGCTGCAAATCCGGCGTTCCGGCTTGCCGTCCACCAGCACTTCGCTTTCTGCATCGTGGTCATGCTCGGCGTACAGACGTACCAGTTCCTTGATGTGCTCATCGGAAAGCTCGTTGCGCTTGTTGCCTAAGCTCTTGTCCATTTTCTTGAAATGGCGTGTGCCGTCGATCAACTGCACCTTGCCCTGACGATGAGCGGGCTTCTTGTTGGTGACGATCCAGACGTAGGTGTAGATGCCCGTGTTGTAGAACATCTGATCAGGCAGGGCGATAATCGCATCCAGCATGTCGCGCTCAACGACCCAGCGACGAATATTGGATTCGCCCGATCCGGCGTCACCCGTGAATAGCGGCGAGCCGTTGAACACGATGGCGATCTTGGAGCCGTCACCACCGACGTTCTTGCCATCAACCAGCTTGGGCGGCTGATGCATCTTGGAGATCATGTGCTGCAAAAAGAGCAGCGAGCCGTCGTTGATGCGTGGCAGGCCAGCGCCAAAGCGGCCATTGAAGCCAAGGTTGGCATACTCCTCACGCACGAAGTCTTCTTCCGGTTTCCACTCCACGCCAAATGGCGGGTTGGCCAGCATGTAGTGGAATTTCTTGTCCGGGTGACCGTCGTGCGGCACAAAGCCGTTGGTCTTGTTCTTGGCGTCCTTTATACCCAGTGTGTCGCCATAAATCAGGTTGTTGATCGGCTCATCCTTGATCAGTAGGTCAGAGCAGCAGATGGCGTAGGACTCGGGGTTATATTCCTGACCGAACAACTCGATGTTGGCTTGAGGGTTCTTGGCTATTGCGGCCTTCTCGGATTCAGACAGCATGCCACCTGTACCCGCGGTTGGGTCGTACACGCTGCGGTAAATGCCTGGCTCGTAGATGCCATCTTCACCGGTGAAAACCAGTTCGACCATCAGACGGATGACTTCTCTCGGAGTGAAGTGATCCCCGGCCTCTTCGTTGGCTTGCTCGTTGAACTTGCGCACCAGCTCTTCGAACAGGTAACCCATCTGTAAATTGCTGATGGCCTTGGGCGAGAGGTTGATGTCTGCAGAGCAGAACTCTTTGATGATCAGGTATAGCCGGTTTGCCTCGTCCAGCTTGGCGATCTCTGTTTCAAATTCGAACTTGTCGAAGATGTCTCGGGCACGTGGGGAGAAGCCCTGGATGTAGGCGATCAAATTACTCGCGATGTTCGGTGCATCACCTAGCAGCTTCTCGAAGGTGAAGCCGCTGGTGTTGAAAAGCTCCTGTTTGCGGCCTGTGGCTGCTATGCGGGATAGCGCTTTTTCCAAGGCGTTACCCGTGACTCCTTTTGCTTCCAGACGCGCTTTTTCTTCCAGAACCTGCTGTTTATTCTCAGCCAGCACCAGATCGAAGCGACGCAGAACAATCAGCGGGAGCATCACTTTGCGATATTGCGGCGGCCGGTAGGGGCCACGCAGCTTGTTGGCGATATTCCAGATGAAACCAACTAGGTTCTGGTGTTGTGCGTTTTGCATGTGCCAATCCTTAAATGAACTAGGTTGTATTTTTTTCTTTGGAATTAGTGGGGAACCTCATACCCCGGCGCCAGCACCGCTGTCTCCACCCCATACAAGGTCAGCGGATCTGTCAGCCACAAGCGATACTCATGCCCCCTTAACCGATGGTCCGGCGAACAATCCACGCACCACTTGCGCAAGGTATACCCCGCCATGGCCGCTCTCATTCGCAATCGCAGCCTGCCATCCACCATCCCATAATCCAGCTCCGTAATCTCCGGCCTCGGCTGATCCGGATGCGGCACCAGTTCCAGCTCCACAATCCGTGTCCACTGGATATCCTTGTCACTCAACTCGTGTTTTTCGACAGACAAACCTGTCTCAACCACCGGCTCGGTAATTCGGGTAATCACAAAGTCCCGGAAGCTTTTTGACAGGCGATCATAGGCCCTGACATGCCAGCGCAGCCCGGTATCAATCAAGGCAAAAGGCACAATCTGGCGTTGTGTTAAACCGCTACTCAGGGAATGGTAATTCACAGACAGCGGACAGCGCAGATGAATGGCGCGCGTGACGGCGGCCAGCACATCCAGCGATGGCTGTGTGAGGCGATCAGGTGCGCCGTCCGCCATCTCACTTTCCACGATCACCGGCTCGCCATCACCAAAACCCTGGGTGAGCCATGCCAGCACACGTGAGACCGGATACGAGAACAACGGCATGAATTGTTTGCCGACCACATAAATCTTGGCGCGACTGTCATAGTCGATATTGTCAGGTGCCAGCTCTTTGTAGAGTTTGAAGTCGCGTGTAGCTGCTGCAGACTGGATGCCGCAGCGATTAACAAGGTCGGAGCGCCGGATTTCGCCCATAAATCGCAGGCGCAGCTCTATGTACGACAAGCGGTCGCGTTGCGCCTGGCCAAGATCTGCCAGATTGGAGGATTCAGTCTGCGCGCTCATGTGGTCCGTCACCTGCAATTCTTGTTATGGTCCCGGCTTGTTGTGGCCCCGGGCATGTTACAGCGAGAGTATAGTCACTTGCAAAGAGAGGTGTCTATTGCTCATTTTTGATTAGATTATTGTAATCAATATGATTACAATAATGACGAAAAAGCGAAACCCAAGGAGGGAGTATGATCAACGCATTACCGGATTCACCGCTGGACATCATCGGCGACGTTCATGGCGAAAGCACTGCGCTGGAGCGTCTTCTCTTTAACCTGGGCTACCAACCCGATGGATACCACCCGCAAGGCCGCAAACTGGTTTTTGTCGGCGACCTGTTCGACCGGGGACCTAACAGCCCGGCAGTGCTGAAGATCGTCAGACCGATTATTGAGGCAGGCAACGGCCAACTGGTGCTGGGCAACCATGAGTTAAACCTGCTGCGTGGTGAGCGCAAGGATGGCAATGACTGGTTCTGGGATGAATCGTCGCACCATGACAGCAAGTATGAGCCCTATGCCAGACTTTCAGAGTCTGAGCGCCAGGATCTACTCTCGTTCCTTTCCCAGATGCCTTTGTTGTTGGAGAGAGACGATATCCGTATCGTGCATGCTGCCTGGCATGATGAATCGAGAAACAAGCTGGACGCCGTCAAAAACAACTCTCTGGCAGATCTGTTTGAGCAATGGGATCAGGAAGTCAATGAAAGCCTGGCTAACTCAGGCTTGCTGCAACAAAGCCGCGCAGAGCTGGACCAATGGGCGCATGCGTTAAAAGACAGCTCTCAGCCGGTTCCGCTGCTGCGAGGGGTTGGCCTGTGCGACGAACGCAAGCAAATGGATAACCCCTTACGGGTCCTGAGCTCAGGGTTTGAACGTCTGGCGACGGCCCCGTTCTTCAGCAGCGGCAAGTGGCGTTTTGCCAGTCGGGTTAAATGGTGGGATGAGTACCAGTCTGACATCCCGGTGGTAGTTGGACACTACTGGCGCCAGTTCCAGCCGGTTGACCGCAAAGCGTTGGGTAAAGGCGACTCGTACCTGTTCTCCGACGTAGAACCCACTCACTGGCACGGTGCGCGCGGCAACGTGTTCTGCGTGGACTTTTCAG
>CAZHUJ010000004.1:0-247942 GCA_964535565.1 uncultured Pseudohongiella sp.
GACTAACCGTCATTTTTCTGTCTCCGCGATACGGTGTTCACACACCGGACAAACGATATCACATTCGGTTTTTCCCCTGTAGCAAGACCTGTGCTAACCCATACTTATTTGCACTTTTGACAAACTTTTACACATTGTTGGTGTAAATATCGTCCGCTGAACTGCAGGCAGTTTGCATTTTTGCAGGGTATTTAAAATGAAATTACACACATTAAGTCTCAGCCTTTTATTAGTTTTATTCTGGCTGTTGAACTCCGGGCTATTTAAACCACTGGTGCTTATTCTGGGTGTGGTGTCGATTGTTCTGGTGCTGTTTTTGGCAGCACGTATGAAAGTAATTGATGCTGAATCCCAGCCGCTTCATCTGACTAAAAGTATTCCGTCCTATTACCTGTGGCTGTTTAAGGAACTGATTGTGTCCAACGCCCAGGTTGTCGCGGCGATATGGAAAGGTCCTGCACATATTCAACCTGCAGTGGCCACGCTTCCGATGAAAAATCTGGATGATATGGGTCGCGTGATTTACGCCAACTCCATAACTCTGACACCTGGCACTGTCACTATGGAAGTGACTGATGACTCCATCACTATTCACGCTTTGGACAAAAATTCCATCTCCGCCATTGCGAGCGGCGAACTGGAAGAGCGTGTTCGCAAACTGGGATAACACATTATGTTTATTGCTGCAGCAGTTGCGGTTCTCGTAGCAATGGCACTTGCACTGGTGCGCGCCTTTGCCGGCCCCACACTGTACGATCGAATACTGGCCGTGAACGTGTTTGGAACCAAAACTGTACTGCTGATTGCAGTAGTAGGTTTCCTCGCCGGCCGTCCTGAATTTCTCGATATCGTGATGGTATATGCGTTGATGAATTTCATCGCAGGCATCGGAATTCTGCGCTTCTTTGAATATGCCGCTACAACAGCTTCCTCTACGGAATCTATCAAGGATTAATCATGAGCATCGTTGACTATCTGAGCTGGGGAATGATTCTCCTCGGTGGGTTTCTGTGTGTCTCAGGCGCTATCGGTCTGCTGCGCTTTCCTGACTTTTTTACCCGCATGCACGCCGCCAGTGTCACCGACACTCTGGCAGCGGGTTTAATTATGGGCGCGTTAATGCTGCAGGCGCCGTCATGGATTGTGCTCGCCAAGCTGGCAATGATCCTGATTTTTATTTTATTGACAGCTCCTACATCCGGGCACGCGTTGGCCAAGGCAGCCTTGCATTCGGGTATGAAACCGCTGCTGTCTGGCAATAAATCTGCAGGAGAGGTGTGAACATGGAATTTATTCATATGGTCATCCTCTGCATGCTGCTGACGGTGGCAATTGCCATTGTGCGCATCAAGGATTTGTTTGCAGTGGTCATGCTTGCAGGTATTTATGGCCTGTTGTCAGCCTCATTTTTTGTTTTGATGGACGCTATGGATGTAGCGTTTACCGAAGCTGCCGTCGGCGCGGGCATCTCAACGCTATTGATGTTAACTGCTATCTCCATGACTGGTCGATTCAGCTCATCAAACGCTGAATTCAGACCTCTGTTGGCTTTATCGCTGGTTGTGATAACTGGCGCTTTGCTGCTCTTTGGTACAACCGATCTACCTTCTTTTGGTGACGCTCAATCTCCTGTTAATACACACGTAGGCGCTGACTATTTGCTCCGCACGCCAACAGATATTGATATACCGAATGCAGTAGCAGCAGTGCTTGCAAGCTACCGCGGTTTTGACACCTTTGGTGAAGTGGTGGTGATTTTCACAGCAGGCATTGGTGTACTGGCGCTGCTGATGCGCACACCAGTGAAAACATCGGTTCAGCAGTCTGTTGCATCAATGCGTGACCATGTGGTGCTGCGCATCGTTGCCAAAATGCTGATTCCGTTAATTCTGTTGTTTGGTCTGTATGTACAGTTCCACGGCGAATATGGTCCAGGCGGCGGATTCCAGGCGGGCGTAATTTTTGCCTCGGCATTTTTCCTGTACGCCATGTTGTTTGGTCTCAGCGCTGCTCGCAAGATCGTCAATATGGGCCTGGTACGTTTATTGTCTGCGATAGGGGTATTGATCTATGGCAGCGTCGGTGTCATCAGTTTGCTCAACGGCTACAACTTTCTGGATTACCACGCACTGGCGGCCGATCCCATTGATGCACAGCACTACGGGATCATTCTGGTCGAGCTGGGTGTTGGTATCACCGTAGCCTCCGTGATGATCATCATCTTCTTCACATTCTCATCGCGTCGCCAGAACGAAGGAGAAAATGACTGATGAATATTATCGGTTTGTTTAATTACTGGATTGTGGTTGTGTTGATGATGATCGGATTTTATATCGTGATCGCACAGCCCAACCTGATCAAAAAACTGGTGGGTCTGACCCTATTTCAGACATCGGTTTTTATCATGTACATCAGCGCCGGAAAGGTGGCAGGTGGCACAGCTCCTATTCTTTCAGACAGCTACAGCCTCTACTCCAATCCTCTTCCGCACGTGTTGATCCTCACAGCGATTGTTGTCGGTATCGCAACTACTGCGCTCGGATTGTCGCTGGTGGTTCGTATCAAAGAAAGTTACGACACGGTGGAAGAGCACGAGATCCACAGCAAGGATAAATCATGATCACGCATTTTCCGGTTCTTCAGGTCATATTGCCGTTGATGGCGGCACCGGCGTGCCTGTTTCTACGCAAGCGCGATTGGGTATGGTTATTTGCCACAGGCGTTGCCTTCCTGAGTTTTGCAATCAGTCTGGCGCTGATGTTCTCGATCATGCAGAGCGGCGCGGTCAGTTATGAACTAGGTGGCTGGGAAGCACCATGGGGCATTGAATATCGTATTGATATGCTTAACGCACCATTATTGGTGTTGATCAGCGGCATCAGCGCTATCGTGTTATTGGCAGCGCGCAGCAGTATCATTAATGAAATGCCCGAAGACAGGCATATCCTGTTTTTTGTGTCATGGCTGCTGTGCATGGCCGGCTTGATGGGCATTCTTGCCACCGGCGACGCCTTCAACGTATTCGTCTTCCTCGAAATTTCTTCCCTGTCAACGTACACCCTGTTGGCCATGGGGAAAGATCGTCGTTCACTGTGGGCGTCTTTCCAATATCTGGTTGCAGGAACTATTGGTGCCACGTTTATTCTGATTGGTATCGGCCTCATGTACATGATGACCGGCACCCTGAATATGGCAGATATTGCCCAACGTCTGCCAGAAGTTGAAGACACCAGGACTGTTTACACTGCCTTTGCATTTTTTATGGTGGGTGTGTGCTTGAAACTCGCACTGTTCCCTCTGCATCTGTGGCTACCCAATGCTTATACCTACGCGCCTTCAGTGGTTACTGCGTTTCTCGCTGCAACCGCTACCAAGGTCGCGGTGTACGTCATGTTGCGTTTCACCTTTGATGTATTCGGTTTTGAATTCTCGGTAGGTCACTTGCCGCTGCAAAGCATTCTGCTGGCCCTGGGCCTGGCAGGCGTGTTTGTTGCATCGCTTGTTGCTATCAGGCAAGACAACCTGAAACGCATGCTGGCTTACTCCAGTGTTGCGCAGATCGGTTACATCATTCTTGGTTTCAGTTTTGCTTCAGCAACCGGTGTCACCGCTACACTGCTGCACATGCTTAATCACGGCCTGATGAAAGGCGCATTGTTCCTGTCCATGGCTGCTGTGATGTATCGCATCGGTTCAACAAACCTGTCACAGATGGCGGGCCTTGCGTCACGTATGCCACTGACCATGGCCGCGTTTGTAATTGGCGGACTCAGCCTGATTGGTGTTCCGCTCACCGTTGGTTTTGTCAGCAAATGGTATCTGGTTTCTGCCGCGCTTGAGAACGGCTGGTGGCCTGTGGCTGCTTTAATCCTGCTGGGTTCATTGTTGTCAGTTGTATACATCTGGCGCGCGGTTGAAGTGCTGTATTTCAAACCCGTCAATGCAAACACGCCGGATGTAAAAGAGGCACCTGCCTCTATCCTGATTCCGATGTGGATTCTGGTCATTGCCAATCTGTATTTTGGCATCGATACCAGCCTGACCGTCGGTGTCGCGGAAATGGCCGCTGCTGATATGTTCCGAGGATTGTTTGAATGAATTTCCTTGCCCCTGAAGTGATGCTAAATCTGACGATACTGGTGCCGCTGCTGGCGATCGCTGGCATTATTTTGACCGGAAAATCAGAAAACCTGCGGGAATCCGTGTCGGTTATTTGCAGCGTGGTTGTGATTGCATTGGTGTTTGGTCTGTACAACCAGTTTAAAGCCGGCGCTGTTATCGAAGCTCATTGGATTCAAGTACTGCCTGGCATGAGTCTGGCCTTCAGACTCGACGCCATGGGTATGCTGTTTGCTTTGATCGCGAGTGTGCTGTGGTTGGTGACTATTTTTTATGCGATTGGTTATATGCGCAGTCACCATGAGCAAAATCAAACCCGTTTCTACGCCTGTTTTGCGCTCGCAATTGGCAGTGTATTTGGCGTAGCGTTTGCATCCAACTTGTTCACGCTGTTTATCTTCTACGAAGTGCTGACCTTGTCCACTTATCCGCTGGTTACACACGCTGGAACGGAAGAAGCAAAAAAAGGTGGTCGTACGTATTTGGGAATTTTGCTGGGTACTTCTATCGCGTTTTTCCTGTTTGCGATACTCGGCACCTATGCGGTAAGCGGAACGCTGGAATTCACCCCAGGCGGTGTTTTCCCTGAGGGAACCTCACCTGTTATCGGTGGCGCTCTGTTGGCTCTGTTTGTATTTGGTGTGGGTAAAGCAGCGATGATGCCTTTCCACCGCTGGCTGCCCGCGGCAATGGTCGCACCTACGCCGGTGAGCTCGCTGTTGCACGCGGTTGCAGTAGTAAAAGCCGGTGCGTTTACCTTGCTCAAAGTTGGCGCCTTCATTTTTGGCCTCGATTTCCTCAACGAGTTGCCCATTACCGACCTGTTGTTATATCTGGCAGGTGCCTCAGTAGTGATTGCTTCGTTGATTGCTATGGGCCAGGACAATCTTAAAAAGCGACTGGCGTATTCAACGATCAGTCAGCTGAGTTATATCACTGTCGGAATGTTGTTAGCGGTTGAATCGGGCATTCTTGGCGGCGCGATGCATATTGCCATGCACGCCTTTGGAAAAATCACCTTGTTCTTCTGTGCAGGCGCAATTCTGGTGACCTTGCACAAAACCAAGGTCAGTGAGCTACGTGGAATTGGTTGGCAAATGCCGATCACCATGGCGGCGTTTTTAATCGCCACGCTGAGCATTATTGGATTGCCTCCTACCGGTGGCTCGTGGAGCAAGTGGTTCTTGTTAAACGGCGCACTGGAAACCGATCAGCTGTTTATTGTTGGCGTGTTGATGGTCAGCTCCTTATTAAATATTGCGTACCTGCTGATTATTCCTGTACTGGCGTTTTTCCCGCCAGTACTCGAGCAAGGCGCCTCACGTCCTGCGATCAAGGAAGCGCCTTTACCGTCGTTGGTGGCACTTTCTTTCACCGCTTTGATGTGTGTTGTGCTGTTCCTGTTCCCGCAGCCGCTGTATGAACTGGCATCGTCCATTCTCCGAGGTTAAGTCGATGAGTCATTCGGATTCGGATCATTTTTTTGATAAACCAGCCAACGTTAAACGTCTGATGCAGGTGTTCTACGCAGGCTGTGCAATTTTAGTGTTATTGGATTTTGTAATTGATCGCCATGTCTACCACCCCTTTGAAAGGCTGTGGCTGTTTTATCCAATTTATGGATTTATTGGTTGTGTGGTCTTGGTCATCGTCGCCAAATGGATGCGTGTTGTGCTGATGCGCGACGAAAATTATTACGATTTGGAAGAAGAAAAGCGTACGCAGACCTTATGTCCAGCGCGTGAAGAGGAGGATCATCATGTGGGCCATTGAGTTACCTCCTTTTGTACCATTTTTTATAGCAGCTGCACTGGCTGCGGTTACACGTGGCTGGGCGCGCCACATTATCCTGTTGCTCACCCCGGTCCTTGGCGGTTTGCATCTGCTAAACGTGCCGGAAGGCATTTATTGGCAGACAACCCTGATGGGTTACGAGATTACGCCTTATAAAGTTGACGGTTTGAGCCTGATCTTTGGTTATGCGTTTCACATCGCCGCGTTGATTGCAATTCTTTACGCATTACATGTCAAAGATACTGTTCAACAAGTTGCCAGCGTGCTCTACGCGGGTAGCGCCCTGGGCGCTGTGTTTGCCGGCGATCTGTTGACGCTGTTTGTTTTCTGGGAATTGCTGGCTTTAACGTCAGTATTCCTGATCTGGGCGCGTCGTACTTCACGCTCCTTCTTTTCAGGCATGCGCTATCTGATTATTCAGGTGCTCTCTGGTGTTATTTTATTGGCCGGAGTTCTGTTCCATGCCTCCAATACCGGATCGTTGGCGTTTGAAGAGATTGGTTTGGGCACAACGGGTGGCTGGTTAATTTTCCTGGCTTTTGGCATCAAATGTGCGTTCCCGTTCCTGCATACCTGGTTAACCGATGCCTATCCAGAAGCAACACCCACTGGCACGGTATTCCTGAGCGCATTTACCACCAAGGTTGCTGTGTATGCTCTGGCGCGTGCATACCCGGGCACCGAATTACTGGTGTATATCGGGGCGACCATGGCCTGCTTCCCGATCTTCTTTGCGGTAATCGAAAACGACCTGCGTCGTGTATTGGCCTACAGTCTGATCAACCAGGTTGGATTTATGGTGGTAGGTATAGGCATCGGTACAGCGCTGTCCATTAACGGCGCCGTGTCTCACGCATTTAACGACATCATTTTTAAAGGTCTGCTGTTCATGACCATGGGCGCGGTTCTGCATATGACCGGGCGCATCAATGGTTCGGATCTGGGCGGGCTATATAAAACCATGCCACGTACCACAATCTTTTGTATTGTGGGGGCCGCCTCGATTTCAGCATTCCCGCTATTTAGTGGTTTTGTCAGCAAATCGATGGTGATGAGTGCAGCGATCGAAGAGGGTTACAGCTGGATCTGGTTGATGCTGCTGTTCTCAGCGGCCGGTGTATTCCACCACGCGGGCATCAAGATTCCTTATTTTGCGTTTTTTGCACACGACTCCGGTATTCGTGCTAATGACCCGCCACTGAATATGCAGTTGGCAATGTTCCTGGCGGCGGCGTTGTGTGTCACGATCGGTGTGTACCCATCACTGCTGTATAACTTGCTGCCGTATGACACGGGTTATAACCCTTATGATGCAACACACGTGTTGACCCAGACTCAGCTGTTGTTCTTCTCTGCAGCGGCGTTTGTGTGGCTCAACCTGCGTAACCTGTATCCGCCGGAGCTGCGCTCAACCAATCTGGATTCAGACTGGCTCTATCGCCGCCTGTGTCCACGGATACTACGCGGTGTATTCGCTCAAATTGGTCGCTTGGGCGACATAGGCAATGCGATTGTTGATCGTGTTGCCGGTTACGTGCCCTTCTTGGCGCGCCAGTTTGGTGCAGACGGCGCGCTGGCCAGTAGCTACCCGGTAGGCAGCATGGTCAAATGGGTCATCATCCTGTTGGCGGTTTATCTAATCTTTAGTTTTATCTGATAAATCTGCCAGTTGCGGGCAAGAAAAAGGTTGCTTGCCCGCTTTTTTTATATATTATCCCGCCGTGACGGCATTACCGGCCGTATTTTTGATTCCACCCTCAGATTCCCGGGATTGATTATGCTGCTAGCACTGGTTATTGCCTACCTTGTAGTTTCTATTGGCATTGGCGCGATGGCCGCACGTAAAGTGCATTCAGCGTCTGACTTCATTACTGCTGGCCGCAGTCTGCCAATGTATATGGTTATGGCCATGGTGTTCGCCACCTGGTTTGGTGCTGAAACTGTTCTGGGCATCTCTGCCACTTTCCTTGATGAAGGTTTCCACGGATTGATTTCTGATCCACTGGGCGCGGCTGCGTGCCTGGTGTTGTTTGGTCTGGTTTTTGCGCTACCGCTTTATCGCCTGAAGCTGATAACACTGGGCGACTTTTTCCATATCCGTTACAACCGTCGCACCGAAATGGTGTTGTCGTTGTGCATTATGCTGTCCTATTTAGGCTGGGTATCGGCACAGGTAACGGCACTGGGGCTGGTATTTAATGTCCTGTCCGACGGCGCGGTATCTATGAACCTGGGCATGCTTATAGGCGCAGGTGTTGTATTAACTTACACCTTGCTGGGCGGCATGTGGTCAGTCGCTGTGACTACCTTTGTGCAAATGATCATTATCATTATTGGCCTGCTGTTGGTCACTAACAATGCTACGACGATGGCTGGAGGCTTGGGCGCAGTGATTGAGAGCGCAGCTGCCGAGGGCAAGTTCGAATGGCTGCCGGCGATGAACATGATCGATATTCTGGGCTGGGCGGCAGCGTTTTTTACGATGGCCCTGGGCTCTATTCCGCAGCAGGACGTATTCCAGCGTGTAAACACCTCCAAGAATGAGAGGGTTGCAGTGTGGGCAACCACCATCGGCGGGTTGTCCTATTTCTTCTTTGCTGCCGTCCCACTGCTGTTGGCCTACAGCGCAAGCATGATCGACCCTGAAATGACGGCAAGCCTGATGGAAGAGGATACTCAGCTGGTACTGCCGACGTTTGTGACACTGCACATGCCGTTCTACCTGCAGGTCATATTTTTTGGTGCTCTGCTGTCCGTGATTATGAGTACGGCATCCGGCACTTTGCTGGCACCGTCAGTGACTTTCACCGAAAACATTCTGAAGAATATCATTCCCGATATGACAGACGCCCAGCTGTTGAAATACACCCGCTACACCATTTTTGGTTTTACCTCGCTGGTAGTGTTCAACGCAATTTTGTCTGACGGCAACATCCATGACATGGTGGTTAATGCCTACCGCATCACCTTGGCCGGCGTGTTTGTGCCGCTGACCGCCGGGCTGTTCTGGCACAAGGCCAGCAACCTAGGTGTAACGCTGTCAGTTGCAGGAGGGCTGGGTACCTGGTTGCTGCTGGAAGTGCTGGCGCTGGAGCTGATGTTTGAGCCTCAGTTTATTGGTCTGTTTATCAGCGTTGCCGGTATGGTGATTGGCTCCCTGATATCCCCGAACCCGCATTCTGCCAATAAACACGGCCTGGCGCTGGAGCATCTAAACCGATCTGTTTAACGTTTCGTTGAGTCTGGCCGGGTTTGCACAAACCCGGCCTTGCGTTATGCTCAGGCTGTAGCCGGGTCATAACTTATAACCCAGAACTCCCCCGGCTATCAGGCCGGATATGTCAGATCTGACTGTTTTCCGACATCTGTTCTACTGCGCTGTACTGGCGCTGGGCAGCTTGTTGCCCACATCTTACAGCTGGAGCCACGGCAGTGTGGTCGACAGCGGCGAAGGCTGTGTCATCCGCATGGATTTCTACAGCGCCCACTTCAGCATTTTTCAGCCGCAAACGCGTGGCCACCGCCAGTTTTGTGAAGATCTCCCCGATGTCAGCGAAAGTGTTTTTGTTCTTGAGTACCTGCACAATTCCTTGCGCGAGGTGCCCGTAGACTTCCGTATTATTCGTAACACCAGCGAGCTTGGCCGTTTTGTACGCTGGCAGGACGTTGAAGCTCTGGACAATATTGAACTGCTCACTGTTTTCCACCAACACGTGCCGCCACGACCCGATGGGGTACTCAGTGTGATGCATGCCTTTGTAGAGCGCGGCAATTATGTTGGTATTGTGACCGCACCACATCCTGATCAGGACACGCTCTACCACGCCGTTTTCCCGTTTAGTGTGGGACGTCCGCTCTGGCAACGCGCGGATGTATTACTGCTATCACTTTTTGCCGTGCTGGCGGCAGCGTTTTACACCGTCAGAAAAAAACGACGCCCAATTTAAGGAGCCTTGGCTGATGCAATTGCGCTTGAGTTCTTTGGTACTGACCGCCTTGCTGTCATCGGCCGTACACGCCAATCCTGTGTCCTCTGTCCCTTCCGGTTTGAAGGTCTCAATGCAACCAACGCAAACACCGGTTCCACTGAACCAGATGCACAGCTGGACCGTGGAGCTGAAAAACAGTCAAGACGAACCTGTGGCTGACGCGCAGATCAACGTTAATGGCGGCATGCCTGCACACGATCATGGTCTGGCAACAAGCCCTCGGGTCACACGTTATCTGGGCGAAGGACAATATCTGCTGGAAGGTGTGCGCTTTCATATGCCTGGAGAATGGCTGATGAAACTGGATATTCGTTATCTGGATCAGTCATTCACAGCCGAGATTCCGGTGATGCTCTAACATGAAAACCAGGCGCTACCTGACTGTTGTTCCGCTGCCGCTGCTCGCTGTCCTGTGGTTGATCTGGCAGTGGACTCCGGCGCCGCTGCCGTCATCGTGGTCTGAACAGGAGCTGCAACTGATTCAGAGCCTGTCCCTTTTTGCTTTACCGCCACCTCCGGCTGATCCCGGCAATGCCGTGGCTGACAATCCAGATGCAGCCAGACTGGGCCGGTCTCTTTTTTTTGATACCAGGCTGAGTGCAGATGGCCGCGTTTCATGTGCGACCTGCCACCAACCAGAAAGAATGTTTACCGATGGAAAAACTGTGGCCGAAGCCATCGCCCGCGCAGACCGTAATACGATGGGGTTGCTGGGTGTTGCCTATACACCCTGGTTATTCTGGGATGGGCGCAAGGACAGCTTGTGGTCGCAGGCGCTGGAACCGCTTGAAAACCCGCGCGAACATGGTATCAGTCGTGTGGACATGGCACGTCTTTTGATGGCTGATCCAGACTACAATCGCCTCTACCGCAGCGTTTTCCCTGACGAAAAAAACCAGCTGCCTTTGCACAGTCTACTAGACCGCGACCAATTCCCCGACGCCACCCCTCTGGGCACAGCGGCACAACAACAGGCCTGGGAACTGATGTCCCCGGAAGATCGCCACAGTATCAATCGCATCTTCAGCAATGCAGGCAAAGCGCTGGCAGCGTGGCAACGTCTGTTGCAACCTGCAACATCGCCCTTTGACAACTATGCTGATGCCCTGCAGGCTGACAACAGCGTGCGCAAACCTCAACTGCTGACTAACGACGCTGTGGCGGGTCTACGTCTTTTCCTGGGCAAAGCACAATGCATCAACTGTCACAATGGCCCGCTTTTCACCAACAATGCTTTTCACAATACAGCGGTGCTCAGTGGCGCCGGGCTGCTACCTGCAGCTGGCCGCTCCGAAGGTCTGCGTCGCGCCTTGAGTGACGAATTTAACTGTCTGGGCCCGTTCAGTGATGCGCGCGACGATCAATGTGCAGAACTGCTTTTTGTGCGTAGCGGGGATGAATTGATTGGTGCACAGCGTACCGCGAGTTTGCGCAATCTTGCTTATACTGCGCCGTACATGCATGCCGGCCAGATTGCGACACTTAAGGCGGTGGTGGATCACTACAATCGTGCCGACGTGGCAGTAGTTGGACATAACGAAGCAAAGCCGTTGGGCTTGCGAGCCATAGAAAAGCGCCAGTTGCTTGCTTTTCTGGCTGCATTAAATAGCAATATTGCTGCCGATATTGCTAAAGAGTTTTGATCATAGTCTGATGCAAAATTCCAACTTCTGTATAAATTTCGCCAACGCAGTGATAACCGCAGGATTGATAAAAGGCAATAGCGCTGACCCGTGCGTGTAATTCAACGTGGCTGATGCCGTTGTGCTTCAGCACCGCCTCCACTTCAGCTATCAGCTGCTGCCCATAACCACGACGCTGGTACTGATCATTAACTGCCATCTGCCGCAGTTTTACGGCTGAGCAACTGAGAGGCACAATCACCAGACAGGCCAGAAGATTTTTATCCTGCCATAAACTGAAATGGCGCTGATGTTGTTCGATGCCCAGGTCTTCGGCAAACAGATCCAGCCCCAACGGAGCCCGTAGAATTTTGTGTCGCAGTTGCAGGCTTTGGCTGTAGTGATCGGACCCATACGGCGTTTCACGCAGCAAAACAGTACTCATTTAACCAAAGCCTCACTCAGAAATTAGTGACGGGTCACACGATCCAGTACACCCATCGCAAATGCTGATGCCACAAACGTCAGATGAACAATCACGTACCAGAACAACAAATCCGGATTGATGTTGTCGATGTTCATAAACACCTTCAACAGGTGAATAGAAGAAATGGCAACAATGCTGGCAGCAACTTTCATCTTGAGGGATGAGGCATCCATTTTGCCCAGCCAACTCAACTGCTCACCGGCGTCGTCTTTGTCATCAAGTTGCGATACAAAATTTTCGTATCCGCTCATCATCACCATCACCAGCAAACCACCCACCAGAGCAATGTCTATCAGGGACAGCACGACCAGGATAACTTCAGCTTCCGAGGTGGTGAAAATATGGACAAACAGATGGAACACTTCCTGGAAAAATTTGATCAACAGGGCAATCAACGCCAGGCTCAAGCCAAGATATACAGGCGCCAGCAACCAGCGCGAGCGCAGCATCAGCGATTCAATGATACGTTCCATCTTGAAGCACACTCCGGGAAATCAGATTTTGAAGGGGCGCAAGTATACTCCGACACCTTTGCACAGAAAATGGGCTTGCTGCGGCTTCTGAAGGGATTTTCCGAGTCAGGTCTGCGGGCGGAAATGCTGATCAAGCAGCAATGCCAGCGCGCCATCACCGGTGACGTTACAGGCAGTGCCAAAACTGTCCTGCGCCAGATACAACGCAATCATTAACGCCAAGGCACTTTCACCAAAACCCAGCATACTGCCAAGCAGACCCACCGCAGACATAACCGCGCCGCCGGGCACACCTGGAGCTGCCAGCATCACCACACCCAGGGTCAGCAGAAATGGCAATATCAGCGACAGCGGCGGAATCTGCAGAGCCGACTGCATACTGATAACGGCCACTGCACAGCTGACAATAGTAATGGCAGAGCCTGACAGGTGCACGGTTGCGAACAGTGGCACCGTAAAGTTGGCCACGTCTTCGCTGACGCCGTTATTTTTGCTGCACTGCAGCGCAACCGGAATGGTGGCCGCACTGGACATGGTGCCTAACGCCGTCAGATAAGCAGGTACCATGTTGCGCATCAACGCCAGCGGCGAACGCTGTGTGCGGATTCCAGCAGCGACAAACAGCAGCACAATCCATAACCAGTGCAATAACACCGCCATCAGCAGCACAATTGCAAAACTGCGCAAGGTTACAAACACAGTCCCTGCTGCTGCCATTTCGGCAAATACACCCGCGATGTAGACGGGCAGAAACGGAATAATGACCTTGAGCAGCAGCCACTGAATGACATCGCGGCCCTGATCCGACACTTCGCGAAGACGCGCTGCATTGGTGGCAGCAATACCCAAACCAAATACAAACGCCAGCAGCAGCGCAGTCATCACGTTAAACACAGGAGGTACAGTGACTGACACATATGGCAATAACACCTGTGCCTGGCCTGCATCCAGGACGCTGGCGGCCGGAGTCAGCGCCGGCACTATAATCGCAGCGACTGTGAAAGCCAGCGCACCTGCCAGAATGGTTGACGTGTAGGCCAGCGCTATTGAACGCCCAAGCAGCTGAGTGGACTTGCCCGGCAGCGCAGCAATACCACTGCTGATAAAAAACAGAATCAATAACGGGATTGTAAAAAACAGCAACTCACCAAACAGTGCCTTGATTGTGATCAGCACTCGCGTCAGCCATTCAGGCGCCAGCAATCCCAGCAAAATGCCTGCAACAATGCCCGCCATCAATTTCAGAATCAGCTTCATGGATCGTGCCCGGTTTTTATTGGTATTGACCGCAGTCTAACATGCATCACGTTGTTTGCTGTGGGCGACTGGCATATGATCAACTGACTCATCAGAAAGCGGGGAACAATCATGAAAATCAGAATTTTGCTGGCAAATGCTGCACTGGCAGCAAGTCTTGCCAGCATTCAGACTTATGCGCAGGACAACAGCTCCATCCGCATGGTCGATCCTTCGCGGCTGGGAATTGACGCCGGCGAAATTGCACAAATCCGTACGCAGATGCAGGCGGCCGTGGACGAAGGCCATATTGCCGGCGCACTGGTGCTGGTGGGCAACAGGGACGGTATTGCCATGCTGGAAACCGCAGGCACACAAGGACCCGGCGATAACACCCCCGTTGATGCCCAAACAATTTTTCGCATCTATTCGATGACCAAACCTGTAGTCAGCGTCGCAGCAATGGACATGGTCGAAGATGGACTGCTCGCGGTTTCAGATCCGGTCAGTAAATATATTCCTGAGTTTGGCAATCTGCAGATTATGGATCTGGAGACCGGCGTGGTCAGCAAGGCACACAATGTCATGACCGTCGAGCATCTGCTGACACATCAGTCTGGAATTATTCAGGCAATTTTTTCACCAGATACCGCGCTCGGGAAAATGTACGCAGAACAGGTTCCCTCTGATGGCAGTCTGACCAATCTGGAAGTGGCCAAACGCATCGGGCAGCTGCCACTGCTGTTTGAACCGGGCACTGCCTGGCATTATGGCCACTCAACCGATGTGCTGGGCGCTGTGCTGGAAGTGGCCGCCGGACAAACACTGGAAACTATTTTAAACGAGCGCATTTTCCAGCCACTGGGCATGGACGAAACCACTTTTTATGTACCTGCCAGCAAAAAATCCCGTATTGCTGAACCTGTCCACGGCGAGATGGCTGACAATACCGTCGTGCGTCCACAGCAGTCAGGTGGTGGTGGTCTGAACTCTACCACCGAAGATTATGTCAGGTTCGCCCAGATGCTGCTGCAAGGTGGCGAATACAATGGCGTCCGCATTCTTGAACCGGAAACACTGGCGTTGATGACTGACAAACGCATTACCTCAGAAGTTTCGCGCGAGTATTTTTTCTACGGTGATCGCGGCAACTGGAGCATGGGTTTTCACCTGCAACCGGTAGATCCTGACAATCAGGAGGGTGCACACAACTTCGGTTGGCGGGGAATTGGCGGCACACTGTTTGCGGTGGATCCGGCCAACGACTTTTTTATGATCTATATGGAGCAAAAACGCGGTGGCCCACGTGGCGCGCCATTTGACAACAGCACCGCTCAACGCATGGTTAATAACGCTGTATTAAATTGACGACTCATAATAAAAATTCTGGAGCGTTTATGTCCGTACACACTCATGCTGCACCCGCAATTCCGCTTGACGATAACACCCGTTCAAATATGCGCAAAGTTGCGTTGACGTCTTTGGCCGGAACCTCGATTGAATGGTATGACTTTTTTCTGTACGGCACCGCAGCCGCCATTGTTTTCCCTGCATTGTTTTTCCCGGCTGACATGCCGGCGATGGTTGCACTGATAGCATCATTCAGCACCTTTGCTGTGGGTTTTTTGGCACGACCACTCGGAGGCGTTATTTTTGGTCACTACGGCGACCGTATAGGGCGCAAAAAAGTTCTGGTGATTGCGTTAATGATGATGGGGGTGGCAACCACGCTGATAGGACTGTTGCCCGGCTACGCCATGGCAGGACCACTGGCACCTTTGCTGCTGGTGGTCCTGCGCTTTATTCAGGGGCTGGCAATTGGCGGCCAATGGGGAGGCGCCATGTTGCTGGTCACTGAAACAGCTCCAGCCAACAGACGCGGGTGGTATGGCGCATTTGCCCAGGCTGGCGCTCCGATTGGTGTGATCCTGGCAAACCTTGCCTTTCTGATCATCAGTTTTTCAGTGTCGGAAGAGGCTTTTTTCAGCTGGGGCTGGCGTATACCGTTTCTTGCCAGCGTGGTGCTGATTGGCATCAGTATGTATGTGCAGCTGCATCTTGAAGACACACCAGCCTTCAAGGAGTTGGAACGTCTGAAAAACGAAAGACAGGCGGCAGGACTGGCACCCAAAGTCGAGATCCAACGCTCCCCGGTACTGGAAGCGCTGCGTCTTTATCCCAAACGTATCATGCTGGCGGCAGGGGCTTTCTTATCTATCCAGGTGTCTTTTTACATCATGATCGCCTTTGTAGTGGCGTATGGCACCGCAGGCGGCCTGACTCGAAACACCATGCTGTCAGCAGTACTTCTTGCATCTGCCCTGCAGATTCCCTCGCAGTTCTGGGCAGCTCATTACTCTGACACTCACGGTCGCAAAGGGATTTTTATGCTCGGCGCACTGCTCACAGGGCTGTGGAGTTTTGCACTGTTCCCGCTGGTGGACACCGGCAATTTTGCCATCATCACCTTCGCCATCTGCGCAGGCCTGTGTTTTATGGGTTTTCAGTACGGACCTCAAGCGGCGTTTTTTACTGAACTGTTTTCCACCAAAGTGCGCTACTCAGGGGCTTCGCTGGGTTACCAGATCGGTGCCATTGTGGGCGGAGCGCTGGCACCGACGATTGCAGTGCTGCTGTGGAACGAGTACGGGATTATTTACGTCTCGGCGTACATCATGCTGGCGGCACTGACCACCATCTGGTCGGTGTGGATGCTGACCGAGACCCACGGCACCGACATCCACAACAACTAAGGTATACGATCCCCCGTTTTTACTCTTTACGTTCGTAGTGGCCCATCAACATGCCAGTGCCCAGCACATGGCTGTTGATGGCGTCCAGCAGCTGTTGTTTGTTCAGACCTGCCGGCAGATCAAGTGCTGTATCCAGTGCATAAATGCGATAGTGGTAGGCATGCAGCTTGCCGTCCACAGGCGGGCGCGGTCCAAAGTAACCAGTCTGGCGAATCCCGTTCACCCCGTTGATCATGCCCTCAAGACCCGCCACAGTGACTTCTGCATCCTTGGTCAAACCTTCTGGCAGTTCTGCTGCGGCAGCGGGAATGTTATAGGCAACCCAATGCACAAAAGGCTCGGGAGTGGGTGCTACCGGATCATCCATCACCAACGCCAGCTGTACGCTTCCTTCGGGCAGATTGCTCCAGGTAATTTGCGGCGCCTTGTTATCACCGTAAGCGGTGTATTCCAGCGGCACCGTACCGTGATGCTCAAACGCAGAACTTGCCACAGTAATGGTGTCAGGCATGTCTGCGGCCTGGGTTTGCCCAAACATTAACAGGGTCGCAGCCGCCACTGCGGCCGCCTGTTTAAACAATTTTTGTTGAATCATGGGGGAGCCTCCAAAGGCAGCTGAGAAACTGAATCGCATCGAGCATAAGCTCCATGTCTTCACAACTCAATGACCTGGAGCTTGCTTCCGGCGCACTGATGCAACATTCCAGCCCCTTTTTGTGCAAACCGGCCCTTGCTGCGCCTGATTGCGCGTGACAGACTGCCGCCATGTCAGAGATGCCGCCTCCCCCCACATCCCTGCGCCTGTTACAACAGGTGCTGCCCTATATAAAACCCTATTGGCAACAGCTGCTGCTGGCCATGACAGCGCTGGTATTCACTGCAGCAATCACTCTGGGCCTGGTGCAATACGCGCGCATTATTGTTGACGCCGGATTTGTTGCAGGCTCGGCACAAACACTGGGACAGGCGGTGATTGCCTTTCTTGTGGTGGCGCTGCTGCAAGCGTTTGGCACCTTCGCCCGCTTTTACTGGGTGTCATGGATAGGGGAACGGGTGACTGCGGATATACGCAAAGCGGTATACAACCATCTACTGCAAATGCACCCGTCCTACTTTGAAGAAAATATCAGTGGCGAGATCCAGTCGCGTATCACCACTGACACCACATTGCTGCAAACCGTTATTGGTTCATCAGCCTCCATCGCACTGCGCAACCTGCTGTTGTTGGTGGGCGGGATAGCATTCCTGTTTATCACCAATCCCCGACTGACCTCACTGGTACTGATCTCGGTGCCGCTGGTGATTGGGCCGATTGTGATATTCGGGCGTCGTGTCCGCAAACAGTCACGGCTTACACAGGACGAAATTGCGCATGTTGGCGCCTATGTCGGCGAGAGCCTGCATCAGATCAAAACCGTTCAGGCCTATAACCACCAGGCTGAAGATGAACGGCTGTTTTCAGGCCATGTGGAAAACGCTTTTAATGTGGCACTGGCCCAGATCCGCTCGCGCTCGCTGATGATTGCGCTGGTGATGACTCTGGTATTTTCGGCGTTGGCTGTAATGATCTGGGTTGGCGGCCAGGATGTACTCAGTGGCCGCATGAGTGCGGGGGAATTGACTGCATTTGTAGTGTATGCGGTGATGGTAGCCTCTGCCGTCGGCGCCATCAGCCAGGTTATAGGGGATTTACAGCGTGCGGCCGGCGCTACTGAACGACTGATGGAGCTGCTGCAAGCAGAACCCCGCATACAAGCACCCAGTGAGCCGGTGCTGCTGGCAGAGCCTGTCAGCGGAACGCTGCGGCTGGAAAACGTTTTGTTCCGTTATCCTGCGCGGCCGCTGCAAACTGCGCTGGATGGACTCAGCCTGGAAATCCCCGCCGGCAGCAGTCTGGCCTTGGTAGGACCGTCGGGTGCCGGGAAATCCACGGTTTTTGAACTGTTGCTGCGTTTTTATGATCCATCATCTGGCACAATCAGACTTGATGGTGTTGATCTGCGCGAGCTGGACCCTCAGCATTTGCGCGCCCAGATTGCTCTGGTCAGCCAACAGCCCGCTATTTTTACCGGCACAGTGATGGAAAACATCCGCTACAGCAGGCCGGATGCCAGTGACGAGGAAGTGTTTGATGCCGCCGACGCGGCCTATGCCAGCGAGTTTATTGAGCAGCTGCCCAATACCTGGAACAGTTATCTGGGCGAATCCGGCATACGTTTGTCCGGAGGTCAGAAACAGCGCCTGGCCATTGCACGCGCTATTCTCAAGAACCCCCGCATTCTGCTGTTGGACGAAGCCACCAGCGCACTGGATGCGGCCAGCGAACAGAAAGTACAGCAAGCCATTGAAAAGTTGATGCCCGGTCGCACCACACTCATAATTGCACACAGATTGGCCACTGTCCGCAATGTAGACCGTATTGCAGTGATGGAAAATGGCCAGCTGGTCGCTCTTGGGCGCCATGAGGAATTGCTGGGCAGTAGCGAACTGTATGCCCGGCTGGCCGCTCTACAATTCAATCGGAACTCTTGATGACAGCCTGGATACTCCCCTCAGTGCTGGGCACCGTGATCAGCGTCATTACTGCGTGGAGTGCGTCGCAGCGCATGCGACCACCCTCGGCGCATTATATGGTGGCACTGAGCTTGATGGTGGGGTGGTGGTGCCTGACGCAATGGATCGGTCTGCTGTGGATAAATCAGGAGTACCGTTATTTCATGGCGCAGCTGCAATATATTGCAGTGGCCTCTGTGCCTGTACTCTGGCTTAGTACCGCTCTGAGTTTCTGCGGTTGGCAACCGTTTCTGTCGCGCTGGTATCCAGTGCTCTGGGCCATCCCGTTGGTCACGCTGATTATCGCTTTTACCAACGATTTGCATGGTTTGTTATGGCAGCAGTTTATTGCTGTCCCGGGCGATATCCGCCTGTATATCGAGTACGGCGCGTGGTTCCAGGTCGCCAGCGTGTATTCCTATACTGCAGTGTTGATGGGCACCGCGCTACTGATCATACGCCTTTCACAGTCGCGGCTGTACCGCATGCAGGTGCTGGCTGTAGCGGCAGGCCCATTACTGGTGTTGGGTATAAATCTGCCTTTTATTATGGGGCTGCGCTGGTTACCGATTGATCCAACGCCCAGTGGTTTTGCTGTCGCGGCCATGCTGATTCTGGCAGCTCTGAGACAGAATCTGTTTTCGGTTCTGCCTATCGCCCGCCGCAGCACCGTGGACAATATCTCCGACGGCGTGATTGTAGTGGATACCCAGGGCCTGATCGCCGACATTAATCCAGCTGCGCGCAGAATGATGGGCAGCAGCAGTACACGCGTCGGCAGCTCCTTACAGGCTGCACTGCCCACCGGTACCAGACTGGACAACGGCAAGGCACAGGATCTGCAACTGCCCGATGGCCGCTGGGCTGATCTGCGTGTTAGCCCGGTGAAAGCGCTGGATGGCCAACTGGTGGGGCAGGTGGTTCTGCTGCGCGATGTCACCGCCGAGCGTGAGCTTCACGCCCGGCTGCTGAAGGCCCAACAATCCTTGCAGGATCTGAATCAGCGACTGGATGCGATGGCGCATACCGATGAATTGACTGGTCTCGCCAACCGACGTCGGCTTTATGAAAGCTTGCGGGAAGAATGGTCGCACAGTGCCCGTCATCAACACTCTTTGTCCATCATCCTGCTGGATTTGGATTACTTCAAACAGATCAATGACAACTACGGTCATCAAACTGGCGATGAAGTGCTGGCCAAAGCCGCTGCGGTGCTCAGAAACATGACGCGCCCGGAAGATCTGGTGGTGCGCCATGGCGGAGAAGAACTGGCGATTCTATTGCCACAAACCGGTCTGGAAGCTACGGCAGAAGCAGCAGAACGTATACGCCGCGCGATTGAGCGGCTGCGCTTTCAAGGCAAAAAAGGCGACGAATTTATTATCACTGTCAGTCTGGGCGTCGCGGCACGTATTCAAAGCGACGACTCACCGGATGCGCTGATCGCGCGCGCGGACAAAGCCTTATATCACAGCAAAAAAACCGGACGTAACAGCGTCAGTATGCACATCGACGGTGAATGCCGCCGTGTGTCAGTCTCTACTAGCGGTTAAGTTCGTACAGACACATACCCAGCACAGAAGCCAGATTCAGGGATTCAATAACGTTGCTGCCGGCGATTGTGTAACGCCTGGCACCTGTCTGCTGTACCAGCTGCGCTGGCACTCCTCTGGCTTCATTGCCAAAAACAAGACACTGCGCTTGTTGGAAGCTACTGTCGCGAAGCGGTTCTCCCTGCATATCCAGACAAGCAAAATGTTGATAACGCGACAGCAGATCCTCTGCACCCACATTAACCGCCACTGGAACATGGAACACTGCGCCCATACTCGCACGTACGACTTTGGGGTTAAGTGGGTCAACACAACCTGGACTCAGCAGGCAGTCAAAACCGCCGAACCAGGCCAGCGTACGCAAAATGGTACCCAGATTGCCTGGATCCTGAACTTCATGCAGATACACGGCCCGGCGACCACTTCCGCTCCGAACGGCAGGTAAAGCGTCGACAGGAACACAGGCAACAATTCCCTGCGGTGACGGGGTATCGCTTATCTGTTGCATCTGGCGCTCAGTCAGTTGTTGCAGCGACAGGGTACTGGACCAATCCTGGTACGCACCACTGACATAAAGCCTGCTGTGACTTAAAGCGGGATAAATACCTGAGGCTTTTTCCAGTTCCAGCACCAGATGCTCACCTTCAGCCAGAAAATGACCAAACTGCTCGCGGTATTTTTTCTGGTGCAGCTTTTTGAGCTCGTCGATTTTTAACACTGCCATCAGACCCGTCCCCGGTCTGCAAGCATGGCCAGCGCCAGTGCTTCTGCGACTTTGATGCCATCCACACCGGCAGACAAAATGCCGCCGGCATAACCGGCACCTTCACCGGCGGGATAAAGCCCGCGGGTATTCAGACTTTGCAGTGACTGGTGGTCACGTGTAATACGCAGCGGCGACGAGGTACGCGACTCAATACCTGTCAACACCGCGTCGTCGCGATCAAATCCGCGAATCTGTTTGCCGAATGCGGGCAAAGCTTCACGAATGGCTTCAATAGCATAAGCGGGCAGAGAAGGGGCCAGATCACCCAGACGGACACCGGGTTTGTAGGATGGGAGAACGTCTCCCAATTCGGTTGAGGCTTGCCCTCGAATGAAGTCACCTACCAGCTGCGCGGGAGCACTGTAGTCACTTCCGCCCATCACATAAGCATGGGATTCCAGAGCCTCTTGCAGTTCCACACCGGCCAGCACACTACCCGGAAAATCCTGCTCAGGATTAATTCCTACCACAATACCGGAGTTGGCATTACGTTCGTTACGTGAGTACTGACTCATACCGTTGGTCACTACACGTCCGGGTTCTGAGGTTGCAGCCACTACAGTGCCACCAGGACACATACAGAAACTGTACACGGCGCGGCCGTTGCGGGCATGGTGTACCAGTTTGTAATCTGCAGCACCCAATGCCGGGTGTCCTGCGTAACGGCCCAGTCGCACTTTGTCTATCATCGACTGCGGATGTTCAATACGGAAACCAATAGCAAACGGTTTGGCTTCCATAAACACACCGCGTTTATGCAAAGTGCGGAAGGTGTCACGAGCGCTATGCCCCAGCGCCAGCACCACATAACGGCTGTTAATTTCAGAGCCGTCTGCCAGCGCAACACCTTCGATGCGGCCATCACGAATCAGGAAATCGCTGACCTTTTGCTCAAACCGAACTTCACCTCCCAGCGCGCGGATTTCCTCACGCATCGCTGCAACCACACCAGTCAGGCGGAAGGTGCCAATATGGGGTTTGCTGACATACAGGATTTCGTCTGGGGCACCGGCTTTAACAAACTCATGCATAACCTTGCGGCCGTAGAACTTCGGATCCTTGATCTGGCTGTAGAGTTTGCCATCAGAAAACAGGCCCGCACCGCCTTCACCAAACTGTACGTTGGATTCCGGGGTCAGCGTATGTTTGCGCCAGAGCGCCCAGGTGTCCTTGGTGCGGGTACGCACATCGCGGCCGCGCTCCAGCACTATGGGTTTAAAACCCATCTGCGCCAGCGTCAGCGCTGCAAACAATCCACAGGGACCAAAACCAATCACTACAGGCCGCTCCTGCATATCGGAAGGCGCGGTTGCCACTGGATAATAGGCTGTATCCGGTGCCGGGCGTATGTGAGTATCCGCTGACAAACGCTGCAGTATCGCGGCCTCGTTACGTGCTTCCAGATCAATGATGTAGACAAAGGTGATTTCGGAGTTCTTTTTGCGCGCATCATAGCTGCGCTTGAACACGGTGAAATCGAGTAAATCCTCGTCGACAATGCCCAGGCGGCTGACAATAGCCTGACGCAGGGCTTGAGGTGAATGGTCCAATGGCAGGGAAAGTTCGGTAATGCGGATCATGCTATATAGCTCCAGGCCGGTGTCTCCGGCAAAGTAACTTGAATATGCTATGCTCTCGGCCCTCAAAAGTCACAGGAAGTTTCAACCCATGGCCCGCTCCAAAAGCAGCAAACGCTGGCTGGACGAACACGTCAACGATCCCTACGTCAAAAAGGCCCAGGTTGATGGGTATCGTTCGCGCGCCAGTTACAAGCTGCTGGAAATGATCGAAAAAGACAGGCTGATCCAGCGCGGCATGTTGGTTGTGGATCTGGGGTCTGCTCCGGGCGGCTGGTCACAGGTTGTTGCGCCTCTGGTTGAACCCAAGGGCCGTGTGGTGGCTTCCGACATCCTGCCAATGGATTCAATTGCGGATGTGGAGTTTATTCAGGGCGACTTTACCGAACAGGGCGTGTTTGACCAGATTCTGGCAGCGCTCGGCGGCGCACAGGCAGATCTGGTGATGTCCGACATGGCTCCCAATATCAGTGGTGTGGATGCCGCGGACCAGGCCTCTTCCATGTATCTGGTTGAACTGGCGCTGGACATGGCCCGCCAAGTACTAAAACCGGGCGGCAACTTTGTCACCAAGGTTTTTCATGGTGAAGGTTACGACGACTACGTCAAGGAAGTGCGTACCAGTTTTGACAAAGTCGTGGTGCGCAAACCGGACGCGTCACGCGCCCGGTCACGTGAAGTTTATCTGGTGGCAAAGGGCTTCAGACCCTAAGCCTCAGTAACCCACTGCCGCGCCGTCACCGGCACGTGAGTCGGCGGCACCATGGAACAAGCCGTTTTCGCGATCATTAAAAATGCCCATCGCTGATCCCTGCACACCACGAACATTGGTGGTGTGTCCCATCGCTTCGTACAAACGAATGGTGTCAGGTGAAAACAGACGGTTTTCCATACTGGTGACATCCGGCAACCACTGATGATGGATACGGCCAGCTTCAACCGCTTCGGCCACGTTCATACCATGATCAATCACATTCACAATGGCCTGCATGGTGGTGTTGATAATGGTACGTCCACCCGGACTGCCAATAGCCAACACCGGTTTACCGTCTTTGGCGACAATGGTGGGTGACATGCTGGACAACATACGTTTTTGTGGCGCTACCAGATTGGGCGGTGTGCCAATCTGACCTTCTCTATTGGTGACACCCGGCACCGGATTGAAGTCGCCCATTTCGTTGTTCAGAAGATAACCACCGCCTTCAGCGACAATACGCGAACCGTAGGCGTTTTCCAGTGTATAGGTCAGCGAAACCATGTTGCCGTCTTTATCAATAACAGAAAAATGAGTGGTCTCTTCACTTTCGTAGAGATGACCAAATTCACTTTCACTGCTGACAGACGCCTTGTCGGGATCAATGCTGGCACGCAGTGACGCTGCATGTTCCTTGCTGATCAGACGACTGATGGGCATGTCCGGATTAAAGTCCGGGTCACCCAGATACTGCGCACGGTCGGCATAACTGCGGCGCATGGATTCGGTCAGCAGGTGCAGATACTGCGCGGAGTTATGCCCGGCTGCAGCCAGATCAAAACCTTCCAGGATATTCAGCATCTGGATGATGCCAATACCACCTGAACTGGGTGGCGGCATGCTGACAATTTCGTAACCACGGTAGGTTCCGCGCACAGGTTCGCGCTCTACAGCCTGATAGGCCGCCAGATCGTCTTCTGTGATCAGACCACCGTTAGCTGCCATAAATGCAGCCAACATGCGTGCGTTTTCGCCTTTATAAAAACCGTCGTGGCCTTCTTGCTGGATGCGCTCGAGAGTACGCGCCAGATCCGGCTGTTTCCAGGTTTCGCCCAGCTCATACTGCGAGCCATCTGCTTTCAGGAATACCGCAGCAGAAGAGGGGAACTGGTCCCAGAAACTCTGATTGGAGCGGAAATCACGGTATAGCGCAAAAGTAATCGGGATGCCATCTCGTGCCAATGCTACGGAAGGGGCTACCAGGTCCGCCCATGGCAGCTTACCCAGACGTTGATGCGCCAGGTACAAACCGGCAACAGTGCCGGGTACACCTACGGACTGGAATCCGCGGTGTTGCATGTTGTTGCTGCGACCATCAGCGCCCACATACATACGCTCAGTGGCATCCATCGGCGCTTTTTCACGGAAATCGAAGGTGGTCGCATGACCATCTTCGCCGTGATAGACCATAAAGCCGCCACCTCCGATATTGCCGGCAGTAGGCCAGGTGACCGCCAGAGCCAAGGCGGTGGCAACGGCGGCATCTACCGCATTACCGCCCTGCTGCAGAATATCCACGCCAACCTCAGAGGCCAGACGTGAAGCACTGGTGACAATACCATTTTTAACTCGAAGGGGTGTGCGCCCGCCTTCTGCAAACAGTGACAATGGCATTAACAATGCCAGCATAAAAGCCACTGACCGCGTCAGGGTCCGGCTGTGTATAACTGTGATTTTCATGACAACCTCGTTTTGTTTTTAAAATCGTGTTTTTGATGGGTGTTGTCATAATTATTTTTGTATTTTTTTGTACTTATACTACTTTGCTTCTGCTTCGGCCAGCAGGGCTGCAAGGTAACGTGCACGCAAATCCTTTGTCAGCGCACCAGGTTTTCCATCAGCAATGGGTTGACCATCAATGCTGACAATCGGCAATACCACGCTACTGGCGTTGCTCAGAAAGGCTTCATCAGCAGCTTTTGCTTCTTCAATACTGAACGGACGCAGCTCCAGCTCAAAACCACCTTTTTCTGCCATCTCAACCAGAACCCGGCGACGAATACCTGGCAGTACACTGTTGGACAGTGCGCGCGTGATCACTTTGCCGGCTTTAACGATATACGCAGTAGAGGAAGCACCTTCAGTGACAAAACCGTCTTCTACCATCCAGGCTTCAAATGCGCCGGCTTTGGTTGCCTGCTGTTTGGCAATACACTGTGCCAGCAGATTTAATGATTTGATATCACGACGCTTCCATCGCAGGTCTTCTACACTCACAACACTGACGCCTGACTCGGCGAGCGGATTCTGCAATATCTTTTTGTGAGTCGGATATGCCATCAACGTGGGTTTGATATCTTTGGGATAAGCAAAATCGCGCTCGGCAACACCACGAGTGATTTGTACGTATACCATACCTTCTACAAGCTGGTTACGCGCAATCAGTTCACGCAGCATCTGCCGGTATTCACTTTCGGTGCAAGGCCAGGCAATTTCAATTTCGGCAAGACTGCGACGCAAACGCTCCACACCATAATCTTCGTCAACCAGTTTTCCGTTGATCACTGGAATAACTTCATAGACGCCATCACCAAACAGGTAACCGCGATCAAATACAGAAACTTTTGCTTCCTGTTGCGGGAGGTAGTCACCGTTTACGTATACAATTCTGCTCATGTTTTGCCTTGGTTTTAAAACGGAAATTAAAAAGGGAGCTGACGCTCCCTTTCCGTGACTTCGTGATGTCTGGTTCCAATGGAACCGGCTCTCGGAAGGTCAAGAGCGGAGTATTATCAAATGCGACCGGCCTTGGTTCCAGTCATGTTGATAACACCAACATCCATTGAAACCACACATATATCACTCGACATTGGATCACCTCCTTTTCACTTATCAGTTGATAATGACTGCAGAGTAATCCTGCGCTTCCGCGACTGTCAATAGTTTATTGGTTTATGGTTTTATTCACGGTCCAGGCCATGCCTGACGCGACGCGGCCTCTTGTAAAAGCTGCCGGTTTTCCGCGCTGGCCTCAGGTTCGGAGTCACCAAAAATGGCTGCCAGCCAATGGCCGTCGGTTGGATTTGGAAACAGAATGTATTCGATTCCGAAAAGGTTGCGGTCCTCTTCCATTGCTTGCAGACGGCCTTCAACATCGCTGCGAATATAATATTTACGACGAAAATCATTCAGATTATCACCCAGCATTACTACCACCTGATGCGTCTGCATGATTTCATGCTGCCTCAACTCTTTGTTGGAAGTTTCACGTAAGACTGTGACATGGGTCTCATCAACAAACGGCGCAGCAATATGATCAAGATTGGAAAGTGCAATCTGTAATGTAGGCTCACCCTGATCGCGGCTGGTGACATAAAACACTTCCACATTGTTGTCCGCACAAAACCTCAGAAAGTCGAGTGCACCTGGCGCCGCTGTAATCAGGTTCTGGGCAATCCACTGATCCCATAATGGATCCTCAAAAAAATCTTTGCCATTGTTAACAAGATAACCCCAATAATTCAGCACATGTACGATGGTGTCATCAACATCAGTTACCACTGCCAGGGGTTTGTCACCGGCCTGTCTTTTATCCAGCGCAGCCTGTACATGCAGGCGAGCAATATTAAATCCCTGGTGATAAAGCGCCTGATATTCTGCAGCGGTCTGTTTCCATGCCAGCGCATACAGCAGTGGATTTTGCTCGCCCAATGCTTGATCAGGCCAACGCGCTGAAGATGTTGTGTTAGTCTGGGCATAACTCTGCGGGCAGGACAACAACAGCCCCAGAATTAAAAGCAGAACGGATTTACGCCAACTGAAGGAAATAGCTGCTGATGTCATGGTGCCACCTCTTGCTCTTGTATTTTCAGGAGTCCTTGTATTACAGCGATAAGGCTACTTCAAGATGAACAACCTTCCACTGTTAACGTTTTTACAGCAACATAAAAAGGTGCTGGTACTGACTGGAGCGGGCATCAGTACAGCTTCTGGCATTCCGGATTACCGGGATCGCAACGGGCAGTGGAAACGCCGCCCGCCAGTACAACATCAGGACTTTGTAGCCAGTCATACCACGCGCCAACGTTACTGGGCGCGCAGTCTGCTGGGCTGGCCGGTGATGCAACTGGCACAGCCCAATACCGCACACCACTGTATTCTCCAGCTGGAGCAGGCCGGGCTGGTCACACAGGTTGTTACACAAAATGTTGACCGATTGCATCAAAAAGCTGGCAGTGCCCAGACCATTGATCTGCACGGGCGTGCTGACGAAGTGGTCTGCCAGCAATGCGGCTGGCGTGAACGGCGCGCGGACACTCATCAACGCTGCGCTGAACTTAACCCTGCCTATACCCGTCTTACTGCAACTGCTGCGCCGGACGGAGATGCCGATCTGGAAACCGATTTCAGCAACTTCGTAGTACCGACCTGCCCGCAATGCCGCGGCCTGCTAAAACCCGATGTTGTATTTTTTGGTGACAGTGTCCCGCGTATACGAGTAGACGCTGTATTTGACGCCCTCAGTGAAAGCAGCGCCCTGCTGGTCATCGGGTCGTCGTTAATGGTGTATTCCGGTTTTCGTTTTGCCCGTGAAGCACACCTCAAAGGCAAAGGCCTCGCGCTGCTGACACAGGGAGTAACCCGTGCTGATGATCTCGCAACCCTGAAACTCGACGCCGATATCAACAGCGTACTGGCAGATACCGTTTCCGCTCTCGGCGGCCTGATTTTTCATTGTACGATCCGCCGTTTTACGCTGGAATGATTGGCCGTATTGCCATAGCATCTTATTAACATACGATTGCGATGGACAACATAGTTATGATTGACCTTTACAGCTCTGCGACACCCAACGGCCACAAGGCCAGCGTTATGCTCGAAGAACTGGGTGTTAAATACAATCTGATTCCCATCAATCTGTCGACAGCAGAACAGAAACAACCCTCGTTTCTGGCGATGAATCCCAATGGTCGTATTCCGGTTATTGTGGACCGCTACAATGACGATTTTGTGGTGTTTGAATCCGGCGCCATTCTGGTTTATCTGGGTGAAAAGTTCGGCAAGTTCTATCCGGAAGATCCCAAACTGCGTTCACGTACACTGCAATGGCTGATGTTCCAGATGGGTGGGATAGGCCCGATGATGGGACAGGCGAATGTGTTCTACCGCTATTTCCCGGAAAAAATCCAGCCGGCAATTGACCGCTACCAGAAAGAATGTCGCAGACTTTTTGAAGTACTGAACACGCGCCTGGAGCAGGCTGAATACCTGGCGGGTGATGAATTTACCATCGCCGATATCGCCAACTGGTGTTGGGTCCGCACCTATGAGTGGTCCGGCGTTTTAATTGATGGGCTGCCACATCTGCAGCGCTGGCTGGAGGCAATCAACGCCAGACCGGCGTGTCAGCGTGGCATCCAGATTCCTGAGCGCCTGCCTGATCCGGACGGCATCATAAAAAGCGCCCAGACTATTGTTGTACGCTAACGGATAGATCAGGACCCTGGTGCCAGTTCGGCCGCCAGGGCCTGAAGTGAAGCCTGCAACACCGGATCATCGCCCTCGCAATACTGTCGACAGCTTGCGACTTCGATATCCGGCGCAACACCGACGCCTTCAATAACACCAGTCTCAGGCGGCGGGAAAGAGCCAGTTGCCACACTCAAAAAGTAACGCTCACCCAGTATTCTGCTGGTGCGCGCAGGTCTGTGTTTACCAGCAGTGGTTGAACCCACCAGAGTTCCCAGCGCATCACGGCGCACAACACTGGCCAGCACTTCCTTGCCCGCAAAGACCGAGTCATCAACCAGGAAGTGAACAGGAATTTTTTGTCGTGTCAGCTGATAGCGCACAGGTGCCAGGTAATCGGCGCTGACCGCACCCAGGCCGCCTCGGAGGTCAACAATCAACGCATCGGCTTCGGACTCGTAGAACATTTCCAGCTGCGTCTGGAAATCGCGCTGGATCTGGTCACGTCCGGCCCAGATGCGGTAATAACCGACTGTTTTTTTCTGATCACCGGCGCTTATTTCAAGTATGCGCGCCGAGGCTGCCGATGCTTCGGTAAAAGCGCGCATCATGCCTTGTTCTGTGGCAGCCAACTGCAGCTCGCGAGTATTGTTGCCATCAGATGAAAGCTGAAGACTGTTATCACCGGCGACAAAACCAGTCGGCGTAAACGGCTGATTATTCAGCTGCAACAACTGATCACCGACCTGCACTCCGGCCTTCGCCGCGACAGAGCCATCGAGTACCGCAGACACAAACCATTGTTCACCGTCTGGCTGTGCCCAGATGCCGGCAAAAGGCAGTGGATAACCATCAATACTGTCAAAATAGAACTGGGCATTAAACGCCCAGTATTCCAGATCCTGTGTGGAGAAGGCGGCCGTGTGGCTGGCGCCAAGCCGCGACAACAATGTGTTCACACGCGCGCTGACCTGGGCCGGGCTGTCATCACAGGAGACAGACTCAACCGTTTCAGCGACTTCGCCAGACCAGTTGAGTCCGTTAAACCGGCGATCATAAAACTGCTCAGTCACAACGCTTAGAATCACGCTGGTGTCGATCAGCGGCTGGCAATTGTCATCACCCGATTGTGCTCTGGCTGTATACGGAAGGGTGCTGATAACACATCCCAGCAACAGCGCTTTTATCTGGTGACGGCTTTGCCAGCAGCCGGATCTGACCATGTTGCTACCTCAGTCAAGTCTTATGCTTCAGGAGCAGTGACCACAGTGAAGTCCACTTCAGGTGATACTTCTGACTCATAGTCCACGTCATCGCGCTCAAAACCAAAGAGCTTGAGGAACTCGTGTTTGTAACCTGCGTAGTCAGTCAACTGGAACAGATTGTCAGAATTGACTTGCTCCCACAGTTTTTTGCACTCGCTTTGTACATCGTCACGCAGTTCCTTGTCGTCCATACGCAGACGGCCGGCTTCGTCAACATCAAAACCTTTGCCGTCAGTGCGATAGAGCTGCTCACTGAAAAGACGGTTGAGCTGCTCGATTGTTCCTTCATGCAGACCTTTGTCTTTCATGACTTTGTAAACCAGGGCGATATAAAGCGGCATGACCGGAATGGCAGCAGAAGCCTGTGTCACCACAGATTTCAGCACAGCTACATTGGCGCTGCCCTGATATTTTTCACTCAGTTGTGCATTCAGTGCTTGTGCGGCACGGTCCAGATCTTCCTTGGCTTTACCCAGCGCGCCATGCCAGTAAATTGGCCAGGTCATTTCGGTACCGATATAGCTGAAAGCAACGGTTTTGGCTTCAGGTGCCAGCACGCCCGCTTTATCCAGCGCCTGTATCCACAGCTCCCAGTCTTCGCCGCCCATCACTTTGATGGTGTCAGCAATTTCTTCTTCAGTCGCTGGCTCCACTTGTGCATGGATGATCTGGTCTTTGTTGGTGTCGATGGCAGTGGACTGGTAAACCTCACCAATGGGTTTGAGAACTGAGCGTTTGACTTCACCGGTGTCCGGCAGACGACGCACCGGCGAGGCCAGTGAGTACACCACCAGATCCACTTGTCCCAGATCCTGTTTGATCAGTTCAATGGCTTGCGCCCGCACTTCGTGAGAGAAGGCATCACCGTTGATGGATTTGGCGTACAGGCCAGCTTCTTTGGCTTCCTCTTCAAATGCCCAGGAGTTGTACCAACCGGCCGTCCCCGGTTTGGTTTCGATGCCCGGTTTTTCGAAGAACACACCCAGGGTATCTGCACCGTAGCCAAACGCAGCAGTAATACGAGCCGCCAGGCCGTAACCGCTGGAAGCACCAATCACCAGAACTTTTTTCGGACCTTGACGTTGTCCCAGCGCTTCGCGAGTAACCTCAATCTGGTCCAGTACGTTGTTGTAACAGCCCTGCGGATGGGTAGTGGTGCAAATAAAACCACGGTATTTGGGTTTGATAATCATAAAACGTCCTCAGTTATAGCTTGGCAGCTGCAAATTGTGTCAGGGCATCACCGTCAAGGCGGTAACGTATCCATTCACTCTGCGGCCTGGCGCCAAGGGATTCATAAAATTTGATGGCAGGCGTGTTCCAGTCCAGTACGCTCCACTCAAAGCGGCCACAACCCAGCGCCACGGCTTCACGCGCCAGATAGTGCAGCAAGGCTTTGCCAGCGCCTGCGCCACGATGGTCCGGAGAAACATAAAGGTCTTCCAGATACAGGCCTTTACGCCCCTGCCAGGTTGAGTAATTAAAAAAATAGACGGCAAAACCGACCACGGTATCGCCGATATTGCAGATCAGGGCACGCACATTGGAGTCAGCAGCAAAAATGCTGTCACGAATGGCCTCAGCGCTGGTTACCACCTCGTGCTCAGCCTTCTCGTAAATCGCCAACTCCCTGATAAAGTAGAAAATTGTTTCAGCATCATCCGCCACAGCGGGGCGGATAGTGATCTGTGTCATGCTGCTCTCCTGCAATTCAAGGCGCACAGTTTAGTGGAGCCGGCGTGTTCAGGCCAGTTTTGACTGTGATTCAGGGACTTATTGCAGCGGCGGCGGCCCATGTGGGTGTTGTTAGTCCTACAGACCGTTGCCCATCATGCCGTTGCGGCGCATGTAACGCATCGCCACCGGTAACTCCATAAAACTGTAACTGATCAGCGTAAACCAGAACCAGTTGACGTTAAAAAACAGCAGCGAAAACACGCGTCCACTGCCGGCGTACATGGACGCTGATACCATCAGCGCCACCAGGGTCGCCATCGTATCGTTGGTCAGCAATTTGTTTATGCTGTTACCTACAAGCCGTGGATAAAGAACCTGATAACTGAGCACAATCAACACCAGATTCAGCAGAATGATGATCAGCTCAGGCGACATGAGCTGCTCTCTGTTTGATTCATTCGCTACTCCGGCTTGCTCTCACTGTCAGCGGGCTTTTGGGTGTCAGCAGAGGTGTCTGTGGCTTTTTTGCTGAAGTCATTGGCCTGCAGCACTTCGGTGAGAATACTTTGTTCTATAAACCCTCGCTCCCCGGATTTCACCGGTACACGTACAATCAGGTGAACCTCACCTGCTGTGGGAACCTGGATAGTGACACGTGGATCCACAGAAGGCACTTCAAGGCCCCGACGTATGCTGATGCGGTTCATGTAACGACGCACTTCTTCCAGATAAGACTCTGAATGACGTTTGGCTGCTTCCAGAAATGCCTGTTGCGCACGATGCCAGTCGTCTTCGCGTTTAAACGGAATCGTGAATACGTGAAATACATAATCGTGAGTAAAACTTTCGTTAATCACCGGCTCAGCCACAAACATGGCATTCGGGATAACCAACGTACGCCCGGTGCGCTGGTGTGTAATTTTGCCAGGGCCTACTTCCATGATTGTGGTGGCCAGCAGATTCTGGTCGATGACATCACCACGGAAATCCTTGATCTGGATACGGTCGCCCAGCTCAAAGGAACGTGAAACGGTTTTGATAATCGTGCCGATAACACACAGGATCAACTCTTTGGTTGCCACCACAAAGGCCACTGCAATCGCAACAATCGACAGTGCCAGTGTTCGCAGCTCTTCACCCCAGATCAAAATCAGACCCAGCAGCAACACCAGCAGCAGCGCATTACGCGATTGCACCATCCATTTCAGGCGCAGGTCGTGGGATGCCACGCTGCGACGAATAAAACGCGAGACGATGGCCCTTAACGTAATGATTGCCACCACCAGAATCACAGTGCTGGTGATAAGGCTCAGTACCGAATCTGACAGTGCAAAATTTTCTACCCAGAGTCTAATTTGTTCGAGCATGAATGGTGTTCCGTGTGTGGAGTCAGTCCTGGGCGATTATAGTGCCAGCGTCGGCTTTACGGGCGAGCTTCTCAACATATTGCACAAATCTTGGATCCTCACCTTGCAGCAGCCTGGGTAAATAGCTGCGAAAATCATCGTTGTTGCACCATTGCAGCATATAGTCTTCCCAGGAGTTCCAGCGTCGCATCTGTTTGGGAGACATCTTGTCTTCATACAACAGCAAATAGGCGCGCTCGAACAGCGACATCAACATCGTAAAGATAATCAGTTGTCGTTCCTGCTGCTCAGCCGTCAACGAAGTGCTGGGACCTTTGGAAAACAGGCGCAGGTCTGGATGCTCCAGCGCAACTTTCAGAAAATCCTGGTAGTTGTCGGACAAGAGCTGATAAACCTCTTCCTCTTCGTTTTCCCGCTCCTTCTGTTGGTCAAACAGAAATACAAAAATCGCCAACGGCAAACCGATGACTGTCACCGCGTAACTCAGGAATTCCCACGTTTCAATTGTCACGATGAGGCCTCCGGCACATCATCAACGCTTGCAGGTTATGACTGGCACTATACAAAGGCGGCCGGTAGTGGACAAGTCAGGTTCAACGTTCTTGCGGCAGCGCCTGACACTGGATGGGGGCACGACGACCAATTTCCACGGTCAGCTCATCACCTTTGCCGCGGACTGTATTGGGACCATTGCTGTAGATAAAACCGGAAGCAGAAACCTGTTGTGGCAACTCCAGCGTTGTCCCATCGCGGGTCATCAACGCCAGGTCCTGCATGGGGAAAAAACGCATCTCAACTGTTTGCCCGTCATCACAGGCAAACAGCACACGGATCTCGTCTTCGGAGCCGGCAACCAAACCTGCGTCAGTTGTGACTTCAGCAGGTGGGTTGTCGGGTGAGCAAGCGATCAAGCCAAAGATTGTTGCGGCCAGTGTCAGTCGCGTTTTTGACCAGATCATAAAGCCTCCTGGAAAATCAGGTTTTTTTGCTGGGAGCCCTGCGTTTGCCCTTGTCCTTGGTAGTGTTGATACGGACTTTGGGGCCACCACGTTTTTTGGTTTTATCTGCCTTGCCAGCGTACTCTTCTACTACACGCGGTGCAAACGTGGGCTCAATAAAGGCATCACGTGGTGCAGCACGACGCGGCTTTTTATTGTCTGCACTGGCACCTTTGTCGGCAAAAGATCGCTCAGGCTTGCTGAAACGATCACCACGATCGGATTTAAATTCAGAACGTGGTGCACGCGAAGCAAATTCCGGTTTGGCATCAGAACGCGCTGGGCGTCGTGGCGCTGAACGCGAATCATCTGTCGCGTCACGACGGGGCGGACGTGCAGCTCTGTCGCCACGGTCCGCGCGATCATTACGCACACGATCACTACGTCCACGATCACTAGCGAAGTCACTGCGTCTTTCACCACGACCTTCGCTGCGGTTGTCGCCGCGGCCTTCAAATGATGAACGGCGCTGTGAACGCTCTGCAGCGGCATCTGCCTTGCTCATTTTCTCAAGCGAGAGCGGCTGACCTTTTACCCGTGTACGACTCAGTGTCTGGAAAACTTCCGTTGGCATTCCTTCCGGCAGGTCAAGTGTGCTGTAGCCGTCATAGATGTTGATGCGGCCGATAAAACGCCCTTCAATTCCGCCTTCATTAGCAATGGCGCCAACTATCTCACGCGGGGTGACACCCTGATCATGGCCTACCTGGATACGGTAACGTTCCATGGCGACATCTTCGTCATCCGCACGAACTCGCTCACGACGCTGTCTGGGCTTTTCCTCGTGTACAGGTTCTGCAACATCTTCAATACCGAAGTCTTCAGCAAAAATGTCAGCCTGAGCCATCGGCACATGACGCTCACGGCTTTTTGCCGGCGCCGCTTTTTTAGGTGCAGCAGCGGCCGCCTTGCCGTAACCGGACTCGCTGGTGCTGACATCTTTTACCGAGGGCTGCAGAGGACGCTCTTTTTGCAGCAACCACGCCATGGCTGCAGCTGCATCGTCCATTGAGCATTCCTGCTCGCGGCAGAATTCGGCCATCAACTCACGGAAGAAATCCATCTTGTCCTGATTTAATGCACCAGCAATGGTTGTCTTGAACTGCTCACTACGACGCTGGATCAGATCACTGCGCGTGGGCAATTCCATACGCGTGATTTTTTTGCGAGTGGTGCGCTCAATTGATTGCAACATACGCTGCTCGCGCGGCGCTACAAACAGAATGGCTTTGCCACTGCGACCGGCACGGCCGGTACGACCAATACGGTGTACGTAGGCTTCGTTGTCATATGGAATATCGTAGTTCACAACGTGACTGATACGTTCTACGTCCAGACCGCGCGCAGCAACATCAGTTGCCACTACAATATCCAACTGACCATTCTTCAATTGTTCAACGGTGCGTGTACGCAGCTGCTGATTCATATCACCGTTTAACGCAGCAGCGGAGAAACCGCGGGCGTTGAGTTTGTCAGCCAGTTCCTGGGTGCTGTTTTTGGTGCGCACAAAAATGATCATGCCGTCGAATTCTTCGACTTCCAGCATGCGTGTCAGTGCGTCCAGTTTGTTGGTGCCCTGTACCAGCCAGTAGAACTGCTCGATATCAGAATTGGTGCTGGTGGCACTTTTAATTTTGACTTCAATCGGATCACGCAGATATTTTTCCGCAACGTTACGGATCTGCGCTGGCATTGTGGCTGAGAACAACGCGACCTGACGGTCCTGTGAAGTCTGCTGCAGAATCAGTTCAACGTCGTCGATAAAACCCATACGCAACATTTCGTCAGCTTCATCAAGAACCAGCGTCTTGATAGTCGACAGATTCAGCGAACGGCGACTGAGGTGATCAAGCAGACGGCCAGGGGTACCCACTACAACATGGGCACCGCGTCGCAGAGCCTGCAACTGACGGCTCATTTCCTGTCCGCCGTAAACCGGCAGCACATGAAAACCACGAATGCCTTCGGCATAAGTCTGGAATGCTTCCGCAACCTGGATGGCCAGTTCACGTGTAGGACACAGAACCAGAGCCTGGGTATTGGGGTTACTGGCGTCTATTTTTGCCAGAATCGGCAAGGCAAAGGCCGCGGTTTTGCCAGTACCGGTCTGGGCCATGCCCACGATATCGCGCCCCTCCAGCAACGCTGGAATGGTGGCTTGCTGGATGGGTGAGGGCTTTTCATAGCCAACACCTGCCAGTGTTTCAAGCAGAAAAGAGGGAAGATTGAGCTCAGCAAAGCTGAGATCCTGGTCGGGAGTCGTGGACATAAAAGTGCCTGTAGGCGCGGGGAAGCATTAATTAAAAGGGCGGCAATTATACGTCAATCGCCGGTCCCGCGTATAGGAGCACGATAAAAGGGTATCCCACGCCATGAACAACCCCGTTCGCGTTACTGGTCCTGCAGAAAGCGTACAGCCCGGTCAGGGAAGTCGGTAAACAGGCCATCGACCCCAACCTCAAAATAAAACAATGCCAGCAAATGGTCAAAATCGCGTGCGTAAGCGGGCACCTGTCCTGGATCGGCGCGGAAGGTATAGGGATGGACTTTGAGTCCGGCCTGATGGGCGTCGTGTACCAGAGTACTGATGATCAGATTACCCGGCGTGGAGTCAGGGCTGATGATCATGCCTTTGTCCGGACCTATGCCATCTGCGTACTGCGCCAGCTCTTGCATACCGCCTGGCGCAAGCATCCAGCCATAGTTGTCTTCATCATCACCCATCAGCTGTACCAGCTTGAGGTCAATGCCCAGTGCCGGCATGACCTCTTCCTTGACGCGTTTGAGTTCAGCGAATTCAAAGGTTTGCACAAATACGTTGCTGCTTTTGGAGGTATAACCAAAACGTTTTAATTCAGACAATACCGCCAGGCCAATGTCCTTGCCGTGCTGGTGATGAAAAGCCGGAGATTTTAGTTCGGGGTAAATACCGACATCACGGCCGGTAGAGCGGTTAAGCCCCTGGATCATCTCCAATTGTTCCGCGAAGGTATGAACACGGAAGTCGCCTGCCCATAAAGGAAAACGTTGCGGGTAGATCTGTTCTTCCTGGCCCGCTTCGTTCAGGCGGAATCCTTCAGTAACACGCAAGGTGCGCAGTTCGTCCAGCGTAAAGTCGATCACATAATGGCGCCCATCCTCGCGGGCACGACCGGGAAACTTGTGGCGCACATCAGAGTTGCGATCCAGTGTGAGGTCATGCCAGACAATCAGATGATCGTCACGGGTCATGACCACATCCTGTTCCTGATAGTTGGCGCCCATGGCGTAAGCCATGGCGGCAGCCTGCAGCGTATGCTCGGGCAGGTAGGCACTGGCGCCGCGGTGTGCAACCACAACCTTGCCGGTTGCGTCGGACTGCGCCTGCGCCACCTGCAATGACATCACACTGCCTGCAAATGCACTCATCAATGCCACCCTAGTTACCAGCTCTACAGCTTTGCCGCGCAGAAACCAACTCAGAGCCATCAGTTGCACCTGTGATATCAGTTACCCAGACGGTAACGCAATTTGATCACCCAGGTATCCGTGATGCGATCACTCCAGGCATCAAATAACAGATCCTGATATTCGGAATTCATATCACTGGGTAGATTACTACCACGTGTATAAACAATAAACAGGTCTGACAACGGCGCAATCTCCCAGCGATAACGTGCCTGGAAGCTCATGCGGCTGACAGTAAAGCTGTCATCAACCGTATTGGGCTTGGCAATCGGGCTAAGGTGGCGCACATCGGTCTGATCAATTGCGAAGTTGCGGTCTTCATGCGCCTTGATACCCGTCCACTGCATAGCCAGACGGAACTGCTGTTTGGCGGTAATAAAGTAGCTGGCATTAATCTCGGGCGACCACTCAGTGGCTTCGTAGGAGGTCATGCGGCTACCACCACGGTGAATCAGCAGGGCTTCACGGTCGCGATAATCAACGTCAACCTCAAACATCAAACGATCGGTAGGCCGCCATTCGGCACTCGCCGAGTAGTTGATATTGTTCGGTCCTATATCTTCCTCGGCGTTGCTGAGGCCCAGGCTGTAGCTGAACGGGCGCGAACGATCACTGGTCCAGGTCGCGTCATAAGCCAGACGGTGCGGAATCTTGTAGGTTCCATTACCACGGCTGAGCCTGTCATCCACACGTGCCGGGAAATAACGGAAGTTCAGGTTCAGCGAGGTGTTGTCGTAGAAGCTCATGTTCTGGCCAAAGAACAGACCCAGACGCACTGGACGGCCCTCAGTATTCCACTGGTTGATGATGTTCATGCTGCGAGTCACGCTACGGAAACGCTGCAGTCCGGACTGCGTCACACTCAAGCGGTAGTCCAACATTTCGTGGTCATTGCGCTGCAGGTAACCTACGTCGTTGATTTCCAGCTTGTCGTCAAAGAAGGTACCGGTAAAGCTGTGCTGCACACCACGCTGCGGGCGGTAGTGCAGGTCAAACATGGTGCCTTGCCCTTTGGTGCCATTGACATCACTGTGCAGGAACTGGCCATCAAATACCCAGCGGGTATCCGCTGAGAACCAGGAGAAATCCAGACCGTTTACCGTCGCTTCACGATCAGGGTGATCCAGACGCGTACCAATCCAGCCAAAACCACGACGTCCGCCACCCGAGGTGTCTTCATACAACAGACGACCAATCAGGAAATCGCGACCGGTAGCGTTTACGCGCACGGAACTGCCATCGGCTGCGGTACCGCGGATGGTGGTGTCATCTTCGGAGGCAACCAGTGTGCCGTAACGCCAATTGCCCTGGGAGCCAGTGACTTTTACCGCGCCGAGCAGATCACTGGGCGTATTGCGGTCGGTGATATTGGTGGTCACGCCGGCAGGAATTTCAAACAGAGGCGCAGCACCAATACGGCGAGTATTTAAGGTGGTGATCGGACCAAACGCACTGCCGCTGTTACGCGGGTGAGTAGTGAACACATCCTGACCTTCAATGAAGAAAGTACGTTTTTCCGAGAAAAAAGTCTCAAATGCAGTCAGGTTCACTACAACTTCGTCTGACTCTACCGTACCAAAATCCGGGTTGATCGTGGCCGAGAGCTGGGTGTTTGAATTCGGGCGCCAGTACAGGTCCGCACCGGTGCGGTATTTGGTTTCGTCTGTAATGTTGTTGTGGGTTGCAGACGCATACGGGTAAAACGTGAATTGGGTGCGCGGGTTGATGCCTGACAGCTCAAACTTCTGGAACGCTGACAAGTATTCCGGATTGGTGCTTGGCAGTGCCGGCCAGGACCAGGTTTCGTTGCTCGAAGTCATCATACGTTCGGTATAGATACCAATCTGTCTGACTTCACCGGAATCCGGCAGCTGCATCATACCCCATGGAATAAACATCTCTGTGGACCAGCCGTTTTCCAGCTCCTGTGTTACTGCATCCCAGGGGCCGTCCCAGTCACGAGCAATCTGCTTCTCCGGCAGAATAGTACCGTCAGAGAGGGTGCCTCCCAGGTTGATACGCAGAAAATATCCGTACAAACCCTGACCTGAGGTATCAATCGAGAGCACAAAACCGTCGCGCTGCACACCATCGTCGCGCGAACTCATGCGCGCCACCAGCGTATCAACCGGCTGGTGGTTCATCACCCCCACATAAATTCCACTGTCGTTGTAAAAAATTCGTGTGTCGGTGCGTTGCGGTGCCGGCTCCATTGTGTCCGGGTTAATCACGCGCATACCATCAAAAGCAGGAACAGTCTGCCACACAGATTCGTTGAGAAATCCGTCGAGTTCGATGTTTGTGTTGTCGATTCGCATCATCTGCACAACACCACTGGCGCCAGGTTGACTGGTATCCGGAATGTAGGTGTTGCTCTGGGCAGAGGCGGCACTGCCAGCCAGCGCGATCAGGGAAGAAAATACGGTAGTCAGGCCCTTGCAAGCCAGTACGGATGGGGAGACAGGTTTCACGTTTTTATTACCTTGTTTTTATGGTCCGCGCGAGTATAGCAGCTTTGATTTGGGCGCAAAGCCACGGTATTACGCACATGCAAGACCGTTGCACTTTGTCACAAAAGGCGCCATTTCAGGCAGGCCAGTCATATTTGTTCAGGACTTTGCCACCTTTGCGAACTAAAAAGCCCGCCAATTCGTCGACTATGGGCAGTCCAGGCAACAAAGCAACAAAACAGACGAACCGGAGGAGTAGTTGTGCGCGGGTTCAAACGCAAAATAAATCCAATTTTTGTTGAAGACGATCAGTATGACTGGGGTAGAAAACGCACAGGCAAGCGCATACTGCTATTTATGATCTTGCTGTTGGTGGTGACAGGATTGTTGATGGTATTTTTTGCCAATCCGGCATAACAGTTTTGCAAATAAAAACAGGGCGATTTTGTCGCCCTGTTTCTTCGAGAGTGGCTACTGCACCCGCTTTAAGGTGACAGCTTATGCCTCAACAGCGGGTCTGAACACTTCGCTGTAGAGGAAAAGATCCGTCAATACTGCACGCAGATGAATGGACGCATTCAGGTTATCAATCAACTCTGAACTCATACGCGGTTGTGCCAACACAAATCGAATCGCTGCGCCTGCTTTACGGATATCATCCGCAAGCACCTGCTCAAATTCGTTTTCTGTGCCTGCAAGCGCTGCTGACAGATTGCTCATGGCCGCCAGCATTTTTTCCAGCTCAGGTCCTGCATGAGGGCTTGGATATTCCGCTTCGATATGTGGCGGCCGTCCTTGAGCGGCGTATGCCAGCAAAAACTCGTAACCGGTCTCAACGGCCTCTATGTCTTTTTCAAGATTTTTAACGTCGGTCAACTTCACACCTTCCACTTATTAAGATCGTGATTGGCTTTTGCTTCGTCTTCAGAAATCCAGCCTTTGATCATGCCGCGGGTGTAGAAGCGCTTCTCAGGACGAACAGCAAAATAGATATGGATTGCCGTGAATGCAATCAGAGAAAGCGTAGACAGACCGTGCAACAGGAACATCAGACCCAGTTGAGCTTCGTCAGTTACAGTCGGACGCTCCCAGAAAGGTGTACGAATATGCGTAAGCAGGATGACACCAGTGGTAATAACTGCCAACACCAGAACGGTCATCGCCCAGTGCATGCCTTTTTGTTCGAAGGAGTATTTGCCCGGCTTGCGGCTCTCATCAAAGGGCTCGGCAAAATCAGCTGGCGTCATGATCATTGACTTGAAGTCCTGCCAGAACGATGCGCGGATGATGTGAAATACAACCACAAAGGTCAGAACCAGGCCGGCAATCCAGTGAATATCCAACCAGGCAAACCGGATACCAAGAATCGGCATAACACCCGTAGCAATCAGCACCATTACAGCGCCAGCCATAATCCAGTGGAAAGCACGATCAATAGCATCGTGACGGTTGATCTTGCGTCCTTCAGCAGAAGGTTTGGCTTTTTTCTTGGCCAGGGCTGCCATAAAAATGGCATGAGCAGCCAACAGAATAAAAATGGCAACTGCGACGACCCAGAGCAGGTCCCACGCCACACCCAGGATGACCTCATCACCCCATACGTCCCGTCTATATCGAACTATTTCCACGCGTTTTCCCCTCAGCTATGTAGCCATTGTTTTTGTTTGACGCCGTCCTGACGCCATTTACATGTAATTCCTTGCCTGCCCGTATCGTACCACCAGATACCCGTCCGCTACACCGGCCGCAGGCAGCTCCGCACAAAATTGCTGCCAAGATTACCAAATTTACGGGTCAGAGGGAGCGAAACTTTGACAGCCGCCAGTGCTGACACGTCGAAGCGTTTGCGGCTCAGGGAAACCGGAACTGAAAAGCACAACAGGGAGGTCATTCTGTTAATCAGGCGTTTTCGGGTCAGTTTGGGATTCACAGGCCTGCTCAGCCTCCCTGTTTTTTTATAGTTTTCTATAGTGCCAGCGGGTGTCGGGCGACACAGAACGGCAAGGTTAATCCAGCCACCGCCAATTATCAAGGCAGCTCCAACGCTGGTTATAGTTCGTAACAGCTTGACATATTCTCTTTCGGTGGTATCGTATCCAGCCCCCGTAAAACAGCGCACCATGTTTTACGACAGCCCGGCCAGTCCCGGGCGCGCCGTCCCCGGGGTGCAGGCCGATTCACCGAGCCGTATCAAATCAATAATTTCTAAAATTCAAGCATCTCCCAGTTGGCAAAGCTAAATGATGCATCTTGTTAGTCGGGAGAGTTGACGGTGGCCGAACCGGATACAACTTAACGAATTAACGAGACCTAGCCATAATGACTGATCCAGCCCGAACCCCTGTCAAGTTTGGTTTACCGCAGAAAAACGGCCTTTATGACCCGGCCAACGAAAAAGACTCCTGCGGCGTCGGCTTTGTAGCAGATATCAAGGGTCGCCCCAGTCACCAGATCATGCTGGACGCGTACCACCTCAACTCACGAATGGATCACCGCGGCGGCTGTGGTTTTGAAGCAAACACAGGAGATGGCGCCGGTATATTGATGGCCCTCCCGCACTCCTTCTTCGCAGACATCGCCTCCCGCGAACTGGGTAAAACACTACCCGAAATTGGCAAATACGCCGTCGGTAATATCTTCCTCCCACAGAACAGCAAAGAACGTGAATTCTGTCGAGAGACGATCAACCAGATCATCGCCGAAGAAGGACAGACCTTATTAGGTTGGCGTGTTGTCCCTGTTGATGCGGATGGCGCGGATGTAGGTCCAGCAGCCCGCCTGGCACAGCCTCAGATCGAACAGCTCTTTATCCAGGCTGCCGACGATCTGGATCAGGAAGCCTTCGAACGCGCTCTGTATGTGATTCGCAAACGCTTCACGCACAAACTGCGTGGCGACAGTTCTCTGAGCGAAGCCAAGCTGTTGTACGCCTGCAGCCTATCGACCAAAGTTATTGTCTATAAAGGTATGTTGACCCCAGGTCAGCTGTTCCCTTTTTATAAAGATCTGACCAACCCGGCCTGTGAAACTCATATGGCCATGGTGCACTCCCGCTTCAGTACCAACACATTCCCATCTTGGGATCGTGCTCAGCCAAACCGCTTCATGAGCCACAATGGTGAGATCAACACTTTGCGCGGCAACGTCAACCAGATGGTTGCACGTGAAGGCACTCTGAAATCAGAACTGTTTGGCGATCGCCTGAAAGACATTTTCCCGGTGATTGATTCTGATGTATCAGACTCAGGTTCATTCGACTCCGTACTGGAGTTTATGCTGATGTCCGGCCGCTCGCTGCAAGAAGCAGTGATGATGATGATTCCGGAGGCCTGGCAGTCCGATGTGAACATGCCGCAGGCAAAAAAAGACTTCTACGAATTCCACTCTGCTTTGATGGAACCGTGGGATGGTCCGGCCTCTATTGTATTCTCCGACGGCCACTACATCGGCGCGGTACTCGACCGTAACGGTCTGCGCCCCAGCCGCTACTACGTGACTCACGATGACAAAGTGATCATGGCCTCGGAAGTGGGCGTGGTCCACGTTGATCCGGCTAATGTAAAACTGAAAGGCCGCCTGCAGCCAGGGCGTATGTTCCTGCTCGACTTCGGACAGGGCCGTCTGATTCCTGACGCAGAGCTGAAACTGGACATCGCCGCCAAACGCCCGTACGGCGAGTGGCTGAAAAACCAGAAAATCACCCTGGACCTGCTGGCCGCTGGCGACGAAGCGCATTCTCTGGATGCAAGCAATGTATTGCCGCGCATGCAGGCCTTTGGTTACACCACCGAAACCATGCAGTTTATGCTGCTGCCAATGATCACTGAAGCACGTGATCCGCTGGGCTCCATGGGCAACGATTCTGCACTGGCCTGTCTGTCTGACAAGCCGCGTATGTTGTACGACTACTTCAAACAGCTGTTTGCACAGGTCACTAACCCGGCCATCGACTCTATCCGCGAAGAAGTGGTGATGTCGCTGCAATGTTTTATCGGCCCGGAAGGCAATCTGGTCGACACCACTGAAACCCAGGCACACCGCCTGAGCCTGACGCACCCGATTCTGTCCAACAAAGAGTTGCAGGTTATCCGCAACATGGACTACCAGGGTCTGCGCAGCAAAGTGGTTGATATCACTTACGAAGTGGGCTCCAAGGGTGGACTGGTAGCGGCTCTGGACCGCATCTGCAGCGAAGCCAGCCAGGCCATTGCTGAAGGCTACGCCTTTGTCATCCTGTCAGATCGCAACATCAGCCAGAACCGCGCAGCAATCAGCGCATTGGCCGCCTGTGGCGCCGTTCACCACCACCTGATCCGTCAACATGAGCGTACCCGTATTGGTCTGATCATCGAAACCGGTGAAGCCCGTGAAGTGCATCATCACTGTCTGCTGGTAGGTTACGGCGCAGACGCCATCAACCCTTACCTGGCGTTTGAAGCCATCTGGCAAGCGCAGTTGGACGGTCTGTTGGGTGCTGAGTACAACAGTGAAGACACTATTGTCTATGCCTACAAAAAAGCCGTTGGCAAAGGCATACTCAAAGTGATGGCCAAAATGGGCATTTCAACACTGCAGTCCTACAAAGGCGCGCAGATTTTTGAAGCTGTGGGTCTGGCAGAAGATGTAATCAACCGTTGTTTTGTTGGCACCGCCAGCCGTGTGCAGGGCGTGAACTTCGATACGCTGGTTGAAGAAACCGAGCGTCGTCATCGCCTGGGTTTCCCGGCCAATGATGCCAACCGCATTCCAGTACTGAACAACCCGGGCGATTTCCACTGGCGTAACGGTGGCGAGTCGCACATGTGGGATCCAACTGCGATCTTCAATCTGCAAGTGGCATCGCGCAATAACAGCCCGGACGCTTACAAGACTTTTGCCAAATACACCAATGAGCAAACCACGCGCGCCTGTACGCTGCGCGGCCTGCTGGACTTCAAAACCAACCAGAAAGCCATTGCGCTGGATGAAGTCGAACCCGCCAAAGAAATCGTCAAACGTTTTGCGACTGGCGCCATGAGTTTTGGTTCTATTTCCCAGGAAACTCACGAGTCTCTGGCTATTGCCATGAACCGCATGGGCGGCAAGTCCAACACCGGTGAAGGTGGTGAAGATCCAATCCGCTTCCAGCCGCTGCCAAATGGCGACTCCAAGCGTTCTTCAATCAAGCAGGTTGCTTCCGGCCGTTTTGGTGTGAACATTTGGTACCTGACCAACGCCGACGAGCTGCAGATCAAAATTTCACAAGGCGCCAAGCCAGGTGAAGGCGGCGAGCTGCCAGGTGGCAAAGTCGATGCTCAGATTGCCCGTATGCGTTATTCAACGCCGGGCGTGGGTCTGATTTCTCCACCTCCACATCACGATATTTACTCCATTGAGGATATCGCACAGCTGATCCACGACCTGAAAAACGCTAACCGTCAGGCGCGTATCAGCGTGAAGCTGGTATCTGAAGTGGGTGTTGGTACGATTGCAGCCGGTGTGACCAAAGCTAAAACTGACCACCTGGTAATTGCTGGCCATGACGGCGGTACCGGTGCTTCCCCGCTGACCTCGATCAAACACGCGGGTCTGCCATGGGAGCTGGGCCTGGCTGAAACTCACCAGACTCTGCTGATGAATAACCTGCGTTCACGTGTTGTGGTTCAAACCGACGGTCAGCTGAAAACCGGTCGTGACGTAGCGATTGCTGCGCTGCTGGGTGCTGAAGAGTTCGGTTTTGCAACAGCGCCGCTGGTAACACTGGGCTGCATCATGATGCGTAAGTGTCACTTGAACACCTGCCCGGTGGGTGTTGCGACACAAGATCCTGAACTGCGCAAGAAGTTCAAAGGCAAACCAGAATACGTGGTGAACTACCTGTTCATGGTGGCTGAAGAGCTGCGTGAAATCATGGCAAGCCTGGGTATTCGCAAGCTGACTGATATGGTTGGCCGTGTTGACCTGCTGGAAAGCCGTGAAGCAATCGACCACTGGAAAGCTAAAGGCCTGGATCTGAGCAACATTCTCAAACCAGCCCAAGCCGTGTTCCCGAACACGGGCACTTACCAGACTATCGAGCAGGATCACGGTCTGGAAAAAGCCCTGGATAACCAGTTGATTGAACTGGCACGTCCTGCGCTGACTGATGGTCAGAAAGTAAACATTGAACTGCCGGTAGTGAATATCAACCGCGTTGTAGGCACCATGCTCTCCAACGAGGTAGCCAAGCGTTGGGGCGAAGACATGCTGCCCGACGGCACCATCAACATCAAACTGCACGGTTCAGCCGGTCAGAGTCTGGGTGCATTCCTGGCAAAAGGCATCACCATTACGGTTGAAGGTGATTGCAACGACTTCGTTGGTAAAGGACTGTCAGGTGGACGCATTATTGTTTACCCACCCAAAGTCAGCAGCTTCAAAGCTGAAGAGAACATCATTGCCGGTAACGTCAACCTGTACGGTGCGACCAGTGGTGAAGCCTTCTTCCGCGGTATTGTGGCGGAGCGTTTTGCGGTTCGTAACAGTGGCGCAACTGCGGTTGTGGAAGGAATCGGCGACCACGGTTGTGAATACATGACCGGCGGACGTGTCGTCATTCTGGGTCAAACTGGACGTAACTTCGGCGCCGGCATGAGCGGTGGCGTGGCCTATGTCTGGGACAAGGAAGGCGATTTCGAACGTCAATGCAACAAGGAAACCTACGGTCTGGAGACCGTTGCAGACAGCCGTGATATCGCAGAGTTGAAAGAGCTGATATCGAAGCATCTGGAGTACACCGGTTCTACTGTAGCAGAACACATCCTGAACAACTGGGAAGAGTCTCTGACGCAATTTGTAAAAGTCATGCCGACTGATTACAAGCGTGTACTGGCCGAGATGGCTGCCAAACAACAGGCTGTTGCCGTGTGATAAATGTCACCTGGCACCTGCGGATCGCTGCACAGCGTCTGTCGGGTGCCTTGTGGTGCCTGTTAAAGAACAAATTTCAGAACGTTAAGGTCTAAAACATGGGCAAACCCACTGGTTTTAAAGAATTCGAGCGACGCACCGTTCCTTATCGTGCTCCGGCTGAACGCCTGCTGGACTACAAGGAAATTTATACCAAGCCGGACGACTCCCATCTGTCCACGCAGGGCGCGCGCTGCATGGATTGTGGTGTACCGTTCTGTCAGTCAGACAATGGCTGTCCTGTGTATAACCTGATCCCGGAATGGAACGACCTGGTGTACAAAGGCCAATGGCACGAAGCACTGGATCGTCTGCATAAGACCAACAACTTTCCGGAGTTTACTGGTCGTGTGTGTCCTGCCCCCTGTGAAGGTTCCTGTGTACTGGGCATGAATAACCCGCCCGTTACCATCAAGAACATAGAAAACGCCATTATCGATAAAGGTTTCGAAAATGGCTGGGTCACCGCAAACCCGCCGTCATTCCGTACCGGCAAAAAAGTGGCTGTTATTGGTTCCGGTCCTGCAGGCCTGGCCGCCGCTGCCCAGCTTAACCAGCAAGGTCATGAAGTGACCGTTTATGAGCGCGCTGATCGCATCGGTGGCCTGCTGATGTACGGCATTCCCAACATGAAGCTGGAAAAGGACGTTGTTGATCGTCGTGTGCAACTGCTGGCTGATGAAGGCGTAAAATTTGTCACTAATGCTGACGTTGGCGGCAAAGGCGAAAACGCGATTTCTGCAGAAGAACTGCTGGAGCAGTCTGATGCCGTTTGTCTGGCAACCGGTGCTACCACTGCGCGCGACCTGAAGATTCCAGGCCGCGAAGGCGAGGGCATCCACCTGGCGATGGAGTTCCTGACCGCCAATACGCGCAGCCTGCTCGACTCCAATCTGGAAGATGGCAACTACATCAGCGCCAAAGGCAAAAACGTGATTGTGATTGGTGGTGGTGATACCGGTACTGACTGTATCGCAACCTCACTGCGTCATGGCTGCAAATCGCTGGTGAACTTCGAGATCATGCCACGCCCCTCCAATGAACGCCCGGCTGACAACCCCTGGCCGCTGTGGCCAAAAATTTACCGCGTTGATTACGGCCATGAAGAAGCTGCCTGGCGCGACGGTCAGGATCCGCGTGCGTACTCTGTCAGCGGCAAGGAATTTGTACGTGACGCCAATGGCAAACTGCTTGGCATCAATACCGTAGAAGTTGACGCCAACTTCAAAGAAATTCCCGGCACTGTGAAGTTCTGGGAAGCGGACCTGATTCTGCTGTCCATGGGTTTCCTTGGCCCGGAACACTACGTCAGTGGCGCACTGGATCTGGAACTGGATCCGCGCTCCAACTACAAAGCGGCTTACGGTGACTTCCGCACTAGCAATCCGAAAGTGTTTGCCGCAGGCGATTGCCGCCGTGGACAATCTCTGGTGGTACGTGCGATTGATGAAGGCCGTAAAGTGGCTGATGCCATCGACAAGTTCCTGATGGCCTGATCGGCTGTCAACACTGCCTGACCAAACAAGCCGGAAGTCGCTTGATTTCCGGCTTTTTCATTTCAGGCGCTGTGCTAAACTCAAAACACAGGGATAGCACGGAAACATGAGATGACCTCCCCAATTCTGTCACTGCATAACGTCTCCAAACGCTACGGTGACTTCTGCGCCGTTAACGATATCAGTCTCAGCATTCCTGCTGGCTCCGTGTATGGTTTTCTGGGGCCAAATGGCGCCGGCAAAACAACCACTATCCGCATGATCCTCGACATTATCCGCCCCTCAGAAGGCGAGATCAGAATATTGGGTTCCGACTCCGCGACCGCTGTGCGCAATCGCATTGGGTATCTGCCGGAGGAAAAAGGCCTTTATAAAAAGATGAAGGTCTGGGCGATCATCGCGTATTTTGCTGCCCTGAAAGGACTGCCACGACGCACCGCCAGGAACCGTGCTTTTGAATTGCTGGAGCGTTACGGTCTGAAGGACTTTGCCAACGCTGACATCGAATCCCTGTCCAAGGGCATGGCGCAAAAGGTGCAGGTACTGACTGCCATTGCCCACAAACCCGAACTGGTTATTCTGGACGAACCTTTTTCTGGTCTGGATCCGGTAAACCAGCAGGTGCTTGAGCAGCTGATCAGGGACCTGAAAGAAGAGGGTCGTACCGTCATTTTTTCCACGCATGTCATGCAACATGCTGAACGTCTGTGCGAGCGCCTTCTGTTGATTACTCAAGGCCGCAAAGTTTTTGATGGCACAGTGCGCGAAGCTCATGCCGTTATCCCGCGGCGCGTTGTACTGGAATGCAGCAATGACTTAAGTGCCATGTGTCACCTGGAAGGCGTGCTGTCAGTCAACGAAATCCCGGCGGGCACAGACAGCCCCACCAGCAGCGTGCGTGAGTGGGAACTGTATATTCGTGAGCAGACTGATCCACAAATGATCCTGCAACACTGTTTTCAAAATGGCATCAACCTGAGCCGTTTTGATTTCACCCAGGCCAGCCTGCATGACGTTTTTATGCATCTGGTGGGGCCTGAGGCCAGGGAGCACAATTTCAGATGATCACCCTGCCGGAGCCGTCCCAATGCGAGTGACCTTGCTCATCGCCTCACGCGAATACATGGAAAACGTCAAAACCAAAGGTTTCTGGCTAGGGGTCCTGCTGGTGCCGGTTGTCTTTTTTGCCATCTTCCATTTCTCAAGTCGGCTGGCAACGGCAGCGCCCACCCGTTATTACCTGCTGGTAGACCAATCCGGACAATATGCCGAGCAAGTTGAGCTGGCGATTCGCCGCGAACATCAACGTCGGGTAATGCAGGATTTTATGCGTTACCTGCAGGAGAACCGCATTGACGGGCAGGCCCCGGTATTAAGCCGGGAGCCAGTAAACCAGCTGGACCAGCTGATTGACGATTTTGGCAACGATGAAGTCAGTGCACTTGATGAGTGGCTGAACAATGGCGGCCTGACCTTTGCGCTGACCATGGCGCGTCCGTATCTAAGAGAAAATGCCCCTGCTTTTGAAGAGCCGCGCCAGCAGTTTGTGGCGGCACCATTACCGCCAGAGGTTGACCCGGCAGCATCAGCGCAAACTATTGTGGATACATTGCGACCCTACCTGAATGGCGAACGGCGCCTGCGAGTCGGTGAGGAGCGTGTCAGCCTGTTTGCACTGATTCTGATCCCAACCGACATCGATGAAGATATTGTGCGACCCGCCACCTTGCAACGAGTGATTGTAGGGGATAGCGGGCCACGGGGCGTCCAGTACTGGGCTGGCAATCTGACGGATACACGTCTTTCCAACGCAATACAGACCAGCATCAATAACGCCATCCGTCAGCAGGAATACGAAAATCTGGGTATCGATATACAAACGGTGCGCGACGTGCAACGCACCCGCTTGCCCGTAAGCCGCCTTGATCCCGGCAAACAAGCCGGTGAGGAAGAAGTCAGTATTGCCGACACTTTCCGTCAGTGGGCACCGATGGGTTTTGTGTATCTGATCTTTATTTCGCTGATGCAAAGTGTGCAGTATCTGCTCAGCAATACTATTGAGGAAAAATCCAACCGCATTATTGAAGTCCTGTTAGCGTCGGTGACACCCGGCGAGCTGATGATGGGCAAATTATTGGGCATCGGAGCTACCGGCATTACCACAATCCTGGCCTGGATAGTGTCGTTTTTTGTGTTCATTCAACTTTATCAGTCGTTTGAAACCGCAATGATGGTGCAGATCCTGGACGTGTTGATTGGGTCCGACCTGATTCCCTACTTTGTATTTTATTATCTTTGCTGTTATGCATTGTATGCGGGCCTGTTTCTGGCCATTGGCAGCCTTTGCAACACGCTTAAAGAAGCACAAAGCCTGATGGTACCGCTGATGCTGGTGCTGGTAATCCCGGTACTTACCATGAGTTTTATTGCCCAGGACCCTAACGGCACGCTGGCGCGGGTAATGTCCTGGATACCGCTGTTTACGCCGTTCACCATGATGAACCGTGCTGCAGCGCAGCCCCCTATGATTGATGTGGTAGGCACAACTGTATTACTGCTGTTCACTATTATTGCTGTACTCTGGCTGTCCGGAAGAGTTTTCCGCCAGGGTATATTGCGAACCGGGCAACCACCTCGCATTGTGGAGTTATGGCGCATGATAAAGCGATACCACCTTTAGGAGGGACCAGGCAGTGATGCGTGACATGATGGAAAAACGCACGTTTATCATCTTTCTGATTGGATTGACGGTGCTTTTTATTCTGATCCTGCTGCCTTTCTGGAGTGCCATCTTCTGGGCCAGTGTGATGTCACTGCTGTTTCACCCACTGCAGCGACGCCTGACTCTGCACTTTGGCAATCGCCGCTCGCTGGCCGCCCTGTGCACCGTAGTCATCGGTTTTGTTGTAGTCGTGTTACCTGTGGTGGCTATTGCCTTCAGTTTTTTCCGTGAAGGGGCACAGATTTACGTGCTAATAGAAAACCAGCAAATCAATCCTCAAGACATTATCGACCGTATCGGTAATGCCGTACCGCTACTGCCAGAATTGCTGAACCGTGCCGGCGTAGACATGGGCAATTTCCGTAACTATCTGTCCGAATCGGCAGTGGCGCTCAGCGGGCTGTTGTCTCAGGAAGCGCTGAAATGGGGACGCAATACCGTCAACTTTACGCTGAACATGGGTTTGATGCTGTATCTGAGTTTTTTCCTGCTGCGCGATGGCGAGGTGCTGGTCGAGTGGTTGCGCAACTCTGTCCCTCTGCGCGATGAACGTCGCCAACTGCTCTTCGAGAAATTCGGGGAAGTCACACGCGCTACCGTCAAAGGCAATATGGTGGTAGCCATCGTCCAGGGCGCCCTGGGGGGCCTGATTTTCTGGCTGCTGGATCTCCCGGCTCCGGTATTGTGGGCGGTGGTGATGGCATTTCTGTCCCTGGTTCCAGCAGTAGGCGCTGCACTGGTCTGGGTGCCGATGGCGATTTATCTGTACGCTACAGGTTTGTGGTTGCAGGCCTCGATTCTTGTCGCTTATGGCGCCTTGATTATTGGTCTGGCCGATAACGTACTACGTCCAGTCCTGGTTGGCCGCGACACCAAACTGCCTGACTACATTGTGCTGTTCTCTACACTGGGCGGCATCAGCCAGCTTGGCGTAAACGGCTTTGTGATCGGACCACTAATTGCCGCATTGTTCATCAGCTTCTGGACTATCTTCAGAAAAGAGTTCAATACCTGAGCAATCAGCCTGTATCAGGCGCTGCACACACCCGGTGGCTGGGTTAGAATACCGGCCTCAGAGACCGGGGGTGATCCTGTGAAAAACAGTCAAATTGCATTTATCGGCGCCGGAAACATGGCGAATGCCCTGATTCGTGGCCTGATTGCCAAAGGTGTGCCAGCGGCAAATGTGCACGCTACAGATATAGATACTGCAAAACTGGACGAACTGCAGCAGGAATGCGGTATTCGCATTGGCGATATGGCAGCGGTAGCTGCCCAGGCAGACGTCCTGGTTCTGGCAGTTAAACCTCAGGTGATGGCCAGCGTCTGCGCAATTTTAAAACCGCTGATCTGTAAACCCTCCTGCCTGATTATTTCGATTGCTGCGGGTATACCGCTGGATTTGCTGCAGCAATGGCTGGGTGAATCACGCCCTATGGTGCGCTGTATGCCCAATACACCAGCGCTGGTAGGCGAGGGTGCCACCGGGCTGTTCGCCAATGCCCGTTGTCAGCCAACTGATATTACTCTGGCCGGTGATATCCTCTCCGCCGTCGGCATTACCTGCTGGCTGAACAATGAAGCTGATATTGATACCGTCACCGGCTTGTCCGGCAGCGGTCCGGCCTATTTTTTCCTGATGATGGAAGCGCTTGAGAAAGCGGCGGTGGAACTGGGCCTGTCTCCCGAGGTGGCGCGTCAGCTCAGCATACAGACGGCACTTGGCGCAGGAAAACTCGCTGCCAACAGCGATGTGGCACCCGATGAACTGCGCCGCCGCGTAACCTCGCCAGGTGGCACCACAGAGCAGGCATTGTTATCCTTCCAGCGCGATAATTTTGAGCAGATTGTGGCCAAGGCGGTTACCGCTGCGCAACAACGCGCTGCAGAGCTGGCCAAACAGGCGCTTTAAAATACAACAAGCAGAGACCTCACCATGAATGCAATGGGCAGTATCGGACATTTGATAGTTAGCACCTTGGGTATGTTGCTGATGACGGCAATCATGCTGCGCTTTGTGCTGCAACTGTCACGCGCGGATTTCTACAACCCCATCACGCAACTGATTGTGCGTTTTACCGATCCGGGTGTGCAGGTGTTCCGCCGCTTTATTCCGGGTTTCCGTGGTATTGATTTTGCGACACTGGTTCTTGCTGTGCTGGTTCAAAGTGGTCTGATCTGTGCGCTGTTTTTCCTCGCCGGCTATCAGTTTCCCCCGGCAGGGATGGTACTGACCTGGGCCCTTGCAGGTATGATCAATCTGACTCTGGATATTTATTTCTGGTCATTGCTGATCTCGATTGTCTCCAGCTTTCTCGCTCCGTACAGCGACCATCCTGCGCTGGTGCTGGTACGCCAGCTGACCGAACCCGTCATGGCGCCGTTTCGTCGTTTGCTGCCATCAATGGGCGGACTGGATCTGTCCCCGATTTTTGTGTTTCTGGCACTGCAGATCCTGAGAATTCTGTTGGTGGCGCCATTGGCAAGCGGTGCTAACCCTGGTTTTGTGCCCGGACTTTGAATACCAATAAACCAGCCTGGTATTACTGGCAGGATAACTGCCTGATCCTCAACTGCCGCGTGCAACCACGCGGTGGCAAGGACGGGTTCGGCGACATCATGGGTGAGCAGATCAAGTTGCGTATCAGTGCCCCACCCGTCGACGGTAAAGCCAATGCACATCTGATAAAATTTCTGGCACACGAATTCAACGTGCCTCAACAAAACATCCGTATCATCAGGGGAGAAGGCAGCAGGCAAAAACAGATCAGCATCCTCAATCCGGGCCGTCTGCCCGCCATTGATGGACTGAGTGCCTGACGCACGAGGATTACACAACATCATGCCCGATTTTCTTCCGGAAGACTGCGTTGGAATAGTCACCCCCCAGCTCTATCACTTTGATGAGCCGTTAACACTTCGCAGTGGCAAAGTGCTCAAGTCCTATGACTTGATGGTGGAAACCTACGGTGAACTTAACGCCGACAAATCCAATGCCATTCTGATTTGCCACGCGCTGAGCGGCGATCATCATGCCGCTGGTTACCACAGCATGGCGGATAAAAAGCCCGGCTGGTGGGACGTTTGTATTGGCCCAGGCAAACCCATTGATACCCGCCATTTTTTTGTGGTGTGCCTGAACAATCTGGGCGGCTGCGCTGGCAGCACAGGCCCGGCCTCACTTAATCCGGAAACCGGCACCTGGTATGGCCCTGATTTCCCGGTAGTCACCGTGCGCGACTGGGTCAACAGTCAGGCGCGTCTGGCAGACCGACTGGGCATTCAGCAATGGGCCGCCGTTGTTGGTGGCAGTCTTGGCGGCATGCAAGTGATGCGCTGGTCCATCAGTTATCCGGAACGTGTGCGCCACGCGATCATGCTGGCGGTTGCACCCAAACTGTCTGCTCAAAACATTGCGTTTAACGAAGTCGCACGCCAATCCATTACTGCGGACCCGGATTTTTATGCAGGGCGGTATCGCGAACACGGCGTTATCCCCAAAAAAGGTTTGATGCTGGCACGTATGGTGGGCCACATTACCTATCTGTCGGACAGTGCAATGCGCGAAAAATTTGGCAAGGCAACTCAGGAAATCACTGAAAGCTCGCTGAATCTGGGTCGCGATTTGCGCGCCGGCAAACTCAGTTTTGGTTTTAACGTAGATTTCCAGGTGGAAAGTTATCTGCACTACCAGGGTGAACGTTTTTCAGAAAGCTTCGATGCCAACACCTATTTGCTGATGACAAAGGCCTTGGACTATTTTGATCCAAGCGTGGATTATGATGGCGACTTGAGCAAAGCCTTTGCCAACAGCAATTGCCGCTTCCTGCTGATGTCATTCAGTACCGACTGGCGCTTTCCGCCCGAACGCACCCGCGAAATTGTCACGGCTCTGTTGAAGACGGGCAAACAGGTCACCTATCTGGATATTGAAGCCGATCAGGGTCATGACGCATTTTTACTGCCAGTGCCGCGCTACATGCAGGCCATGAGTACCTACATGAATCGTGTGCGACAGGAGGTAAAAGGCTGATGCGCGCTGACCTCGACATTATCCAGAAGTGGATACAACCTGGCACCCGTGTGCTCGACCTCGGTTGTGGTGACGGCAGCCTGTTGGCTTATCTACGCGACCAGAAACAAACCATCGGTCTGGGGCTGGAAATTGATAACAATAAAATCGACAGCTGTCTGGCCAAAGGCATTGATGTAATACAGCAAGACCTCAACAAGGGGCTGCAAAACTTCCAGTCACAAAGTTTTGATACCGTACTGCTGACACAAACCCTGCAGGCAGTTCATTACCCGGACCGTCTGATTGATGAGATGCTGCGCATTGGCAAAAACTGCATTGTCACTTTCCCGAATTTTGGCAACTGGAAAAGCCGCGCGTATCTGAACTTCAAAGGACGCATGCCGGTGTCGGACTTTATGCCCTATCAATGGTATGACACGCCCAACATACACTTCTGCACTGTGCGTGATTTTGATGTGTTCTGTGAGCAACGCGGCATTCATGTGATCACGCGCACGGTGGTTGATAACAAACACCGTGACAGCTGGATCATTCGTACATTCCCGAACCTGCTCAGTGAAATTGCGATCTACCACTTTTCGCGTCCGTAATCAGGAATATTCTACCCGTGCCTGAAAACATATCAAAAATTGTGCTGGCCAGCAGCAACGCCGGCAAACTGCGTGAGCTGCAGGCACTGCTGTCACCACTGGCGTTAAATGTGGTGGCTCAATCAGAGTTTAATGTCAGTGATGCGGATGAAACCGGACTGACATTTATAGAAAACGCCATCATCAAGGCGCGTCATGCCTGTGCAATGACTGGGCTTGCAGCAGTCGCGGATGATTCAGGTCTGGCAGTGGATGCATTAGGGGGTGCACCCGGAATTTATTCAGCGCGTTATGCAGATGACCTTACAGATTCAAAAGGACTGGAGCGCGATAAGGCTAACAATCAAAAGCTGCTGCAAGCGCTGCAAGGTATTCCTGATCAACAACGCAGTGCGCAGTTTCACTGCGTGCTGGTATTTATGCGTCATGCGGGTGACCCGACCCCTATAGTCTGTCACGGCCAATGGCACGGGCGTATTCTGCATGCAGAAGCAGGCTCAGGTGGTTTTGGTTATGATCCGTTGTTCTGGGTAGAAGAATACGGCTGCAGTTCAGCGCAATTGCCTGCGGAAACCAAAAACCGTCTCAGCCACCGCGCACAGGCCAGCGCAGAGCTGCTGCTGAGATTGCGCCAGTTGCTCGCACAGGGTAACCCGGCGTGAGCGGCGCAGGAACAGGCCTGATCCTGCCGCCGCTGAGTCTTTATATCCATGTGCCTTGGTGCGTGCGCAAATGTCCTTATTGCGATTTTAATTCGCATGAACGAGACAATGCCGGCGTAATTCCGGAAGCGGATTATGTCGCTGCGTTGCTGGACGATTTGCGGCATGACTTGCAATATGTCTATGAACGTGAGATCCAGAGCATTTTTATAGGTGGCGGCACGCCCAGTCTTCTTTCTGCCCAGGCTTATGAGACGTTGTTTGAAGGGCTGCAAAAATCTCTGAGTTTTGCCAGCGATATCGAAATCACTCTGGAAGCAAATCCGGGCACAGCCGAGCGAGAAAAGTTTGCGGATTATTTTGCACTGGGTATCAACCGGTTGTCGCTGGGCGTACAAAGTTTTGATCCGCAACATTTGCAAAAACTCGGTCGCATTCATGATGCCAACGACGCGCAGCGCGCGATTGAGTATGCACGCAAGGCCGGCTTCAAACGCCTGAATCTGGATATTATTTATGGACTGGGTGAGCAGACCCCAGCGCAGGCGCTCAGCGATCTGCAGCGTGCAATCAGCTTTGCACCAGAGCATTTGTCCTGGTATCAGCTGACCATCGAACCCAACACTGCTTTTTACAAACATCCGCCGCCGATTCCAGGCGAAGATATCCTCATTGATATGCAGGATCAGGGATTGGCCTTGTTGGCTGAGAACGGTTTCCAGCGTTATGAAGTGTCGGCCTTTGCACAGCCTGGCGAGGCGTCGCGACATAATCTGAACTACTGGCGCTTTGGTGATTATCTGGGTATTGGCGCTGGCGCTCATGCAAAACTGACCCAGCCCAGGCAAGCTCGAATTGTGCGTCTGCGCAAACGCAAACAGCCTGAACATTATCTGCAGGCGGCGCAGCACAGCATGAAACAAGCTCAAGCCAACCTGTTGGTACGCTATCCCTACCTGGCGGATGCCAGTCCGATTGAGGCCGAAGATCTGCCTGTGGAGTTCCTGCTGAATGCACTGCGTCTGCGCGAAGGTTTTACCATCACCCAATATCAAACCCTGACCGGGTTGCCTTTCGATGCTCTGGGAAAGCGAGTAGAATCCCTGAAGCATCAAGGGCTTCTGAGCGTAGATGGCGAGCGGATCACAACCACCGAACGGGGTTATCAATTCCTCAACAGCGTGCTGGAAGCTTTTATCTGACACTGGCATGAGGATCGTGCATGTCTGCGCACACCAGCTTTAAAACCCGCAAGTTGATGGAGCACATGCAGACTCTGCTGAGCCTGCCCAGCATCAGCTCGGCCAATCCCGCCATCGACATGAGCAATCTGCCGGTGATCGAATATCTGGCCGAACAATTCAGTGCACTTGGATTCCGCTGCGAAATTGTTCCCTGCGCCAGCACCCACGGCAACATCAAAACCAATCTGGTGGCTACACTGGGCACCGGCCCTGGCGGCCTGGTTCTGGCCGGCCATACCGACACGGTACCGATGGACCCGGAACTTTGGTCAGTTAATCCCTTGGCCGTCACTGAAAAAGATGGACGCCTGTATGGATTGGGCAGCACCGATATGAAAGGATTTTTTGCGTTGATCCTGGAAGCGGTACAGCCGTTTCTGGACCAGCCGCTGAAACAGCCTTTAATAGTGCTTGCCACTGCCGACGAAGAAACGTCCATGTCAGGCGCACGCCAGCTGGCTCAGCAGGGATTGCCCAAGGCACGTTACGCGATCATCGGTGAACCCACCGGCATGCGCCCGATTCACGCCCATAAAGGCGTGATGATGGAAACCATTCGTCTGCAAGGCCGCAGTGGGCATTCCTCCGATCCCAGCCTGGGCATCAATGCGATGGAAGCAATGCACGATGTGATCAGCGAGCTGTTGCGGTATCGCAGTGAACTGCAGCAGCGTTATCAGAATCCGCTTTTCCAAATCGACAAACCCACAATGAATCTGGGCTGTATCCACGGTGGTGACAACCCCAACCGCATCTGTGGTCACTGTGAACTGGAATTCGATATTCGTTTATTGCCCGGTATGGAAGCAGAACAGTTGCGACTGGAGATTGATCAACGCCTGCGGCCGCTGGCGGAACGCTGGCGTGTAGGTTTTGAGTTCACGCCGCTGTTTCCCGGCGCTCCGGCATTTTTATGCCCGACAGATACGGATCTGGTCAAAACTGCAGAGCGGCTGACCGGGCATAGCGCGGCAACTGTCGCCTTTGGCACCGAAGCGCCGTTTTTTCAGAACATGGGCATTGATACCATTGTGCTTGGCCCCGGCGATATTGATCAGGCACACCAGCCGGATGAATATCTGGCCCTGCACCGTATACAACCTTGTATTGATGTACTGCGTCGTTTTATCACGCACTATTGTTTGTAAAAAGCGGACTCACGTTCCAATCATTGGATTAAAAGACTATGGACAATCTTTCGCAATACATCGACTGGTTCCGACACTCGTCCAGCTACATCAACGCACACCGTAAAAAGGTGTTTGTGGTACTGGTGACAGGTGAAACTTTTGCGCATGAAAATTTCAGTCATATTGTCCACGACATCAGCCTGCTACACAGCCTGGGTGTCAAACTGGTGCTGGTGCACGGCGCTCGTCCGCAGATTAACGAAACCCTGACGCAGGCTGGCATTGAGCTGCGTTACCACAAAGGCCTGCGCATCACCGATGCCGAAAGTCTTGCCAGTATTAAAAAGACAATCGGCGCCATGTCGATTGATATGGAAGCGCAGTTTTCCGTACGTATGGCAAATTCGCCGATGCATGGCGCTGATATCAAAATCAGTCGCGGCAATTTTATTACTGCCCGCCCGCTGGGCATTATCGAAGGCGTTGACTACGGCCTGACCGGTGTAGTGCGCAAGGTCAATGCAGAAGCCATCCTTCAGCATCTGGACAAAAACAACATAGTGCTGCTGTCCAACCTGGGTTATTCGCCCACCGGTGAAGTTTTTAATCTGTCCGCTGAAGAAGTGGCCACCGAGGTTGCCATTGCAATGCAGGCCGAAAAACTGATTCTGTTTGTACCGCAGCGAGGCGTCACTGACGCCAATGGTCAGCTGCTGACCGCACTGCATCCGGTGCAGGCTGAGCAGCTGCTGCAGACTCTGCCAGCGGACAACTACCAGCGCAGCAATGGCACCGTCGATTCACTGGCAGCGGCTGTTAAAGCCAGCAACAAAAATGTACATCGCTGCCATTTGATCAACTTCACCGACAATGGCGCGCTGATCCAGGAGCTGTTCACCCGCGACGGCAACGGCACTCTGGTATCTCTGGAAAATTTTGAATGGTTGCGTCAGGCCACAATTGACGATGTTGGTGGCATTCTGGAGTTGATTGCACCGCTGGAAGAAGCCGGCATTCTGGTGCACCGTTCACGGGAGTTGCTGGAAGCGGAGATCGATTATTTTAAAGTGATCGAAATGGAAGGCATGGTCATTGCCTGCGCCGCCATCTACCCACTGGATGAAGACACTGGCGAAATTGCCTGCATCGCCATTCACAAGGACTATCAATCCAGTGGCCGCGGTGACCATCTGCTGCGCGCGCTGGAAAAAGAAGCACGCAAACAGGGATTAAAAAAAGCAATTGTGCTGACCACACAAACTGCACACTGGTTTATGGAGCGTGGATTTGTACCTATTCAGATCAGCGATCTGCCGCCGAAAAAGCAACAGATGTACAACTACCAGCGTAATTCAAAAGCGTTTAGTAAACAGCTGGTATAAGGCAAGTAACTCTCAAGTAACGCTGCTGTTTGTCCGTAGAGGTGAACGCTTCAAATATTTTTATTCTCTAAACCAATGACGTGTGCGGTTCGCAAACCAAACAAGTGACAACATCACTGGCACTTCCACCAGCACACCCACTACAGTCGCCAGTGCAGCACCTGAACGCAGGCCAAACAGCGAAATTGCCACGGCAACGGCCAACTCAAAAAAGTTGGAAGTGCCAATCATGCAGGCGGGTGCGGCGACGTTATGCGGCAGTTTCATTTGCTTGGCCATGAAGTAAGAAATAGCAAAAATGCCATAAGCTTGAATCAGCAAAGGAATAGCAATTAGCACAATCGCCTGCGGTTGAGCCAGTATCGTCTCTGACTGAAAGCCAAATAACAAAACAACCGTTGCCAGCAAGCCTACAATCGACCAAGGTTTCATCATCGCTAAAAATTGATTAAGCCTTGAATGGTCATCTGCCTTGTCTAATTTTTTACGAGTTATTGCACCGGCAACGAGAGGAATAAGTACATACAAAACGACTGAGAGAAACAACGTATCCCAAGGCACGGTAATATCTGTCACGCCTAACAGCATCCCTGCAATTGGTGCGAAGGCAAAAATCATGATGATGTCGTTGATAGACACCTGAACCAGTGTGTAGTTTGCATCCCCTTTGGTGAGTTGGCTCCAGACAAAAACCATAGCAGTACAAGGCGCAACACCGAGTAAGATCATGCCGGCGATGTATTCGGTAGCCGTTTGTGGATCAACCCAGTCGGCAAAAAGCCCTTTAAAAAATAGCCAGCCAAGAAACGCCATCGTGAATGGCTTGATTAACCAGTTAATCACCAGAGTTAGAGCAAGACCTTTGGGTTTTTTACCCACATCTTTCAGTGAAGAAAAGTCAATCTGCACCATCATGGGGTAAATCATTAACCAGATAAGTACCGCAATAACCAGGTTAACGTGCGCGTACTCAATGTTGGCGACAACAGCAAACACATTGGGCACTACACTGCCAAACAAGATACCCACAACAATGGCAATACCTACCCATACGGATAAATAGCGTTCAAATAAGCCCATAATTCTTCCTTAAATAGAACGCTGATTAACACGCTGGCTCAACTGCTCAGCCGACTCAACTCGTTCAGAATATCTGTCTACAAAATAGTCTTTATTGTTTCTTAGCAGTAACGTGAATTTCATCAACTCTTCCATCACATCAACAATGCGATTGTAATAAGGCGATGGTTTCATTCGGTCGTTTTCGTCGAACTCAAGAAACGCTTTCGCTACACTGGATTGATTTGGAATGGTGACCATGCGCATCCAGCGACCAAGAACCCGTAACTGATTCACAACATTAAACGACTGTGAGCCCCCACACACTTGCATCACCGCCAAGGTTTTGCCTTGCGTGGGACGCACGGCACCTATGCTCAACGGCACCCAATCAATCTGACTTTTAAAAATACTTGTCATTGAGCCATGACGTTCAGGTGAGCACCATACTTGCCCTTCTGACCACATCATGAGTTCTCTGAGTTCTTTGACCTTGGGGTGGCTCTCATCTTCCGTGTCAGTTTGTGGCAGACCTTGGGGATTAAAGATTTTTACCTCTGCGCCCATGCGCGTTAACAGGCGAGCACACTCTTCAACGACCAATCGGCTGAATGAGCGTTTACGCAAAGAACCATAAAGCAGAAGAATACGCGGCGCATGGTCTGGCTGTTTGTTCTGAAATTTTTCAAATGTTGGAATATCAAACTGCGATTCATCAATATTCGGAAGGCTGATGTCTTGACTCATTGCCTATTGCGCTCCTAATTTTGCTAATTCGGATTTGAGTTCAGCAGGAGTCAGGTCTTTTGCTGCAAGCGGTAGCAGCTTTTTAACCCGCTCAGTGATTTCAGCAATACACGCACGGAAGCCTTGTGCTTTTTCTTCTTCACTTCCTTCGATTTTGGAAGGGTCGGACAGTCCCCAGTGAACTTTGACAGCATTGCCAAACCACACAGGACAGGCTTCTGCGGCAGCAGAATCACACACAGTAATGACCACATCAGGTCTGAAGTCCTCAAACTCATCCCAAGACTGACTTTGCAGACCTTCAACAGAGATTTCAGCCTCTTTCAGATAAAGGATAGAAAGCGGATGCACCACGCCTGCAGGCTGGCTCCCGGCACTTTTTGCAGTAATAAATTTACCAGCCACATGGTTGGTGATGGCTTCGGATAAAATACTTCTACAGCGGTTGTGCGTGCAGATATACAGAATTTTCATGCGTATCCCTTGTGATTAGCAGGATGAAACTTTTTGCTTGGATGCATTGAGTTTTGACAGAGCGTCAGCAAAATAGCCGCTGTTATTGTCAGCCGTTTGGCTGATAGTCGCTTTAGCCCAGTCAGGTAACTGCTTATGAAGCTGGTAATACACCCATTTACCACGACGCTCGTCCTGTAAAATATTGCATTTACGTAGTTCAGCTAAATGGCGCGAGACTTTTGGTTGATCAAGCTCAAGCGCTGCCATCAGATCACACACACAAGCTTCTTCGAGTTGGCTGATAATCAGAACCGACTTCAATCTGGTGTCATCAGACATACATTTAAAAAATTGTAGTGGATTCATATTCATATAATCCAAATCAGACATATGAAATATCATATATATGAAATTTCATATGTCAACGCTTATGCAAGGCTATCGCGTGATTGGAACTATTGACTTGGATTTAGAAATCCGAGGTGCTGCAACTCTGGCGGAATTTGATATAACAAAGGCGCAATATCAAATTGGAATTGGATGTTTATGTTTGAAGATTATCTGCAGCTGTTCCGTTCAGTACGTTGAATACTTAACGCTCCAGCACCACAAAACTGTAGTCATAGGGATTCGGCCCTGCGGCTTCGAAGTCCTCGCGGCCAAGTTCTTCCCACTGCTCCAGATCAATCTCAGGGAACACAGCGTCACCATGGACTTCGGCATGGACCTGGGTCAGGTACAGGCGATCGGCTTTGGGCAAGGCCTGTGCATAGATCTCCGCTCCACCCATGACAATCGCTTCATCAATGCCTTCAATCAGACAGATTTTTTCCGCCAGACTGATCGCTGCATCCAGCGAGGTGACAACACGCACACCTTCCGGTACCACGTAGTCAGCGTTGCGGGTAATAACAATATTGGTACGACCTGGTAATGGGCGCCCGATGGATTCCCAGGTTTTGCGCCCCATAATCACGGGTTTACCCATGGTGACCCGTTTGAAGTACTTCAGATCCTCTGGCAGGTGCCAGGGCAGGGCATTGTTGCGACCGATAACACGATTGCGGGACATGGCCCAAATCAGCGCCAGTTTCATGTCATCCTCATCTTCCAGATTGTATCCGTCGCTCATGCTGGCCTCTTAAACGGCCACTGGCGCAGAAATATGCGGATGTGACTGGTATCCCACAATTTCAAAATCGTCGAATGTATAGTCAAAGATGCTGGCCGGGCGACGTTTGATCACCAGCTTTGGCAACGGCAGGCATTCACGACTCAACTGCAAACGTGCCTGCTCCAGATGGTTGCTGTACAGATGAGTATCGCCACCGGTCCAGATAAATTCACCGGGTTCCAGGTCACACTGTTGCGCCATCATATGCGTCAGCAATGCGTAGGAAGCAATATTGAACGGAACACCCAGGAAGGTATCCGCGGAACGCTGATAAAGCTGGCAGGACAGTTTGCCGTTGGCAACATAAAACTGGAACAGCGAGTGGCAGGGAGGAAGTGCCATCTCGTCCACATACGCAGGGTTATACGCCACAACCATGAGGCGGCGAGAATCCGGTTTGCTGCGGATCTGTTCTACCACATTGCTGATCTGGTCAACCGACTGATCGTCCTTGCCTGGCCAGCTGCGCCACTGAAAACCGTAAACCGGTCCCAGATCACCGTTTTCATCGGCCCATTCGTCCCAGATCGAAACACCGTTTTCTTTCAGATAACGGATGTTGGTATCACCGCTCAAAAACCACAGCAGCTCATGAATAATTGAGCGCAGATGCAGTTTTTTGGTGGTGACCAATGGAAAACCCTGCTGCAGATCAAAACGCATCTGGTGGCCAAATACGGACAGCGTACCTGTGCCGGTGCGGTCAGTTTTGACAGAGCCTTCGTCCAGAATACGTTGCAGCAGTTCCTGATATTGTTTCATGCCAACCTCTTATGCTTTGCTGCGATAGGCGTACAGCATCAATGCTGCACCGGCAACAATCATCGGGACTGACAGAATCTGTCCCATAGTCAGCCAGTCGAGCGCTACAAATCCCAGCCACGAATCCGGCTCGCGGAAAAATTCTACAAAAAAGCGTTGTACACCATAACCAAGACCAAACAGGCCGGCAACTGCATAACGCGGTCGGGGTTTACTTGAGAACCACCACACCAGCGCAAACAACACGATGCCTTCAAGGAAGGCTTGATATAACTGTGAGGCGTGGCGCGGTAACTCATCAACATGCGGGAATACCATACCCCACGGCGCGTCCGTCGGTCGCCCCCAAAGCTCACCACCAATAAAGTTGCCAATACGACCCACACCCAGACCAAACGGCGCAAACGGCGCTATAAAGTCGAGCACATCAAAATAGTGGCGTTTGATACGGCGTGAATACAGGTAAAACGCCAGCATCACACCCAGGAATCCACCGTGAAAGGACATACCGCCTTCCCAGACACGGAACAGCCAGACAGGATCAGCAATAAAACGATCGAAATTGTAAAACAGCACTGATCCCAGGCGACCACCCAGTACAGCGCCAAGTGCCCCGTAAAATACCAGGTCAGACAGCTGTTCTTCGGTCCAACCTTTGGAACCGGTAGCGATAGCTGTTTTGGCGCGCTGTTTGGCAAGCCACCAGCAACCGGAAAACGCCACGATATACATGATGCCGTACCAGTGCACTGACAGCGGACCCAGCGAAAAGGCAACAGGATCAATATCGGGGTATGTCAACATGTATTATCTCTCATCGCGATGAACGCAGCAGTCGGTCAACTCCGGCATTGTACATTGCCATGTCCACACAATGACGAATACTCTGGGCATCTGTCATTTGCATAACTTCTGCCAACACCGCCTTGGCGGAATCCTGTGACATCGCACGAATCACGGCCTTGACCTTGAGCAGGGTGGACGCGTTCATCGACAAAATATCAAAACCCATTGCCATCAACAGGATGGCCGCGCCGGGGTCTCCGGCCATTTCACCACAAATACTGACCGGTTTTCCTTCAGCATGCGCCTGGGTGACAATCTGTTGCAGCGCACTCAATACAGCGGGATGGAATGAGGAATACAGTTCAGCCACCCGCGGGTTGTTGCGGTCCACCGCTAATAAGTACTGTGTCAGGTCATTACTGCCAACAGAGACAAAATCCACAACCTTGCATAAGGCGCCGGTCAAATACACGGCCGCAGGCACTTCCACCATGACACCCACTGGCGGCATGACCACATCCAGACCGCCTTCCTGCAACTCGCGTAATGCGCGCTTGATCAGCTGCAGGGCGGTATTCACTTCCTGCAGATTGGACACCATTGGCAGCATGATCTGCAGATTGTTCAGGCCTTCACTGGCCCGCAACATGGCGCGCACCTGCGCCATAAAAATTTCGGGGTGATCCAGAGTAACCCGGATACCCCGCCAACCGAGGAATGGATTGGCCTCCTCAATAGGGAAATACGGCAAGGCCTTGTCCCCGCCCACGTCCAGGGTGCGCATTGTCACTTTTTTGGGCGCAAAAGCCTGTAGCTGCTCACGGTAAATAGCGGCCTGCTCGTCCTCACTGGGGAACTGCTCACTGAGCAGAAAGGGAACTTCGGTGCGGAACAGCCCGATGCCTTCGGCGCCATGATCCAGCGACCGTATCACGTCACTCATCAAGCCGGTGTTTACCCAGAGACTGACACGGTGTTGGTCCAGCGTGACACAAGGCAGGTCAATCAGCACTTCAAGGCCACGAATCAGCTGCTCTTCTTCCTTGATGACTTCGCGATAACGCGACATCAGCTGGTCTGACGGATTGCTGTACACGTTGCCGTTGTAGCCGTCGACAATGACCAGACGGCCATCCAGTTTGCGATAGGGCAGATCAACCGCACCCATCACCGTGGGAATTCCCATGGTGCGCGCCAGAATGGCAACGTGCGAGTTGCTGGAGCCTTTGACAGAAATCAGACCGGCGAGCTTTTCGCGCGGCACTTCCATCAACATGGTCGGCGCCAGTTCTTCGCCGACCAGAATGGTGTTATCCGGATATTCACGCGGCTTGGCCAACTCACTTTCCTGCAAGTAGGCCAATACACGGCTGCACAGATCACGTATATCAGCAGCACGTTCACGCAAATAAGCGTCTTTCATTTGCTCGAAGGCGTTGATGTGATCCATGGCCACTTCCGCCAGTGCACCCTGAGCCCACTGACCCTGCTGGATCAGAACCATCACTTCGCGGCCAATGGCATCGTCATCCAGCATACGCAGATAGACGTCAAATAGACCTCGCTCCTCGGGACGCAGCTGATGACTGACAGAGTTGCTGAGTTGGCGCATGTCATAACGCACACATTCCAGTGCACTTTTGAACGCCTGAATCTCGCCTTCGATGTCCTCTGTCATCCGCGCCGGAATCAGCGTCAGGTCAGCGTGCGGAAACACCACAACAGCCTGACCAATGGCAACGCCGGAGGCTCCGGAAATACCGTTAAAACAGGTATCTGCCTTGCGCTGGCCAGAGGGGCCTGTACCCTGAATCGCGCCGGTCGCTTCGGCAGCGGCAATCACACCCGCCAGCTGGGCGGACAGGGTAATAAGGAAAGCTTCTTCACCGGCATCAAAACTGCGCTTTTCACGGTGCTGTACAACCAGTACACCCAGCACTTTACGGTGGTGGATGATGGGCACACCCAGAAAAGAGCTGAACTGCTCTTCGCCGGTTTCAGACAGATAATGGTAATTCGGGTGCGATTGGGCGTCTTCCAGATTAACTGGCTCGGCGTTGCGCGCCACCAATCCCACAAGACCTTCATCCAGTTGCAGGCTGACGTGGCCAACTGCTTCTTTACGCAAACCTTCCGAGGCCATCAGTACATGACAGCTGATATCGGTATCGAGCAGATAGACCGAGCACACTTGCGTGTTCATGGCAGCACGCACGCGCGACACAATCACGTCGAGCGCGGACTGCAGGTCCCGGGCGGCATTCACCTCCTGGACTATTTCTCGCAACCTATCGAGCATAGCGGATTTGGCTCAGACGTCGCAGACGTCTTATGAATTGATAAAACGGTTCAGGGGCTTGACCAATTGTTTCAGCGCCTGGCGATATACCTCGCGCTTGAAATCGATCACCTGACTCAGCGGATACCAGAAACTGACCCATTGCCAGTCATCAAACTCTGGTGTGATGTGCTGATTGGAAAGACAGATACGCGACTCATCCCCTCGCAACCCAAGCAAAAACCACTTTTGCTTCTGACCGATACACACCGGGTTGGAATTCTGCCGGATGTAGTGCCGGGGCAACTGGTAATACAGCCAGTCCCTGGTGCTGGAGAGTATTTCCACGTCCCTGGCTTCAAGCCCGACTTCTTCTTTTAATTCCCTGTACATGGCCTGTTGCAGTCGTTCACCGTGGCGGATACCACCTTGCGGAAACTGCCAGGCGTCCTGACCAATACGTTTGGCCCAGAGAACCTGTCCCTTCTGGTTGCAGATGATGATACCGACATTCGGCCTGAACCCTTCAGAATCGATCATGTGGTATATCCCGCAGCTCTGAAAACGTATAACCGGTTGGACTTTAGAAACCCTGCCGACTTCAGTCGCAGAGATCGCCACGCATTGTTTCACAATTTTGCGCGGCAAAAAAGCTCAACCCTCAGGTTATAATGCGGCCGCTTTTAACTTTGCTGTGGACACATGACCATGACCAGACTGGCCATTTTTGACCTCGATAACACTTTGCTGGGCGGCGACAGTGATCACGCCTGGGGTGAGTACCTGATTCATGCCGGCCTGGTTGATGCTGATGAGCATCGCCGCCGCAACGACGAGTTTTACGCCGAATACAAAAACGGCACACTCGACATGAATGCTTATCTGGAATTTGCGATCGCCCCGGTGGTGGGTTTCAGCCGCGAGCGACTGGACGCATTACATTCCGAGTTTATGCGCCTGTATGTGGCACCGATGATGCTGCCAGCTGCGCAGATCCTGATTGATGAGCACAAGGCCAACGGTGATACCACACTGATCGTGACCGCTACCAACCGTTTTGTGACACAACCGATTGCACAGCGTTTGGGGGTACACGACCTGATCGCAACAGATCTGGAAGAAAAAGAAGGAGTTTTCAGCGGCAAAATCGCCGGAATCCCTTGTTTTCAGGCCGGCAAGATCACCAAACTTGATGAGTGGTTACAGGCACAATCGAATTCAGAGTTGTCGTTGGATAACAGTATTTTTTACAGCGATTCGTTTAATGACATCCCGTTACTGGAAGCGGCTGCAGAGGCAGTGGCGGTTGATCCAGACCAAACCCTGCGAGCTCATGCCGAAAACAAGGGCTGGCGGATTATCAGCCTGCGCTGATAATCCATGCTGGCGCGGCTCAGTCATTGCCCAGCGCCAGTTCTACCATCAGATCATCAGCCAAGGCCTCCAGCTGCGCCTGCAGGGCGTCAACATCCAGTCCTGCAGGCACATGCAACACAGCGCTGGCTCTGAACAGAATATCGGATGACATTGGTGCGGGCACACATTCGGTTTCCAGATCGTCGACATTGACCTGCTGAGCGGCAAGCGCAGCAGAGATATCCCTGATAATACCGGGACGGTCATTGCCCAACAGGCTCAGGCGCAAGCTCCGCAACGCGGGCTCAGCCTCTGCCGGCGCCGAGCGCTCAACAACCAGCTTCAGGCGCGGCGACAGGGCGTCCAGTGCAGACACCAGTGCATCGGCCTTGTCTTCTTCCACGCTGACTCTGAGAATGCCGGCAAATTTGCCCGCCAGCCGCGACATGTTGCTTTCCAGCCAGTTGCCGTGGTGCTCGGCCACAATTCGTGACAGCGATTCCACAAGCCCGGGCTGATCATTGCCGATCAGCGTCAGCACCAGAAATGTTTTCATCCTGAATCCTTAAATCAATTTGTTGTTACGCTTCTATCATGACGCGGCGCGGGAACTGGCCAAATTCTTCCCAGTAACTGACGCGCTCAGGCAGATCTTCGGCCACCGCCTGGGTGTGTCCGTTGATGTCAGTCACACGCGAGACAATAGTATGTTCACCGGGCGTTGCGCCTGACCAGTCCAGATAAAACGGTTTCCAGCTGTATTGACTGGCCTGCGGATCAACCGTGGCCTGCTGCCAGGGACCACCGTCTATACTCACTTCGATGCTGCGCAGCGGCGTACCATCATTCAATGCAAAACCGCTGATACGGTGCACATTGCCACGGCGGGTTACCCGAACAATAACGGACTTCAGGTTCATGCGTGCAACCGAGTTTTCCACCCAGCGCTCCTGTCCACCAACCAACTCACGCTTGAGCGTGACATAGTCGCGACCCATAAAACGGCCCATATAACGGGTATCCTGGACGTGGATCTGGGTCAGCCATTTGACGTTGGCAACCCCATAAAACCCCGGAATCAGCAGACGCACCGGACTGCCGTGTTCCACTTCCAAGGGCTGGCCATTCATTTCGTACACAATCATGTTGTCCGGACGCATCGCATCCTCGACGGAAAGGCTGCGGGCAAATGCCTTTTCAACCTGACGTCCACGAATTTCTTCGGTACCGATGTCTCCGCCAAAAAATACCACTTCACGACCTGCAGGCTGGATTCCCGCCTCCTGCAGCAATGCCGGCAGGCTGACGCCGCGCCAGCGCGCATTACCTACCAGACCATGGAACATACGATTGCCGTTGCCACCGCATTCAAAGCCGCAGTCAATTTCACGACTGGGCAGGGCACGCAATTGATCCAGGGTGAAACTCAGGGGTTTGTTGACCAGGCCGGTCAGATCCAATTTGTAACTGTTCAGGTCCAGCTGCGGCTGCCCGTAGTGTTGCACCACGTAGTACTCGTAGCTGTAAAAGGAGTCTATACGGCGGGTATCAATGATATGAGTGCGGCCCGGCTGACGAGGCCCTGGATCCCAGCCTTCAGGCACGTCCAGGAAGCGCATCACCTGTTCACCCTGGGCCAGCGCAAACCAGGGGAAACCGGCCGTGGCTGCCACCAGCCCGGCGCTCACACCTGCTTTCAGAAGTTGTCGACGACTTTCGTTTTCTATACTCATGTCGTTTTTCCTTATCAGGCGGATGCGCCTTTATCATTGTTGGTTTTAGCTGCTACCGTTTTTCCCGCGCGTTTGTCAGTGCTGATGTCCTCCCGGACCATGCACATGACGATGCGCAATTTCTTCAGGAGTTGCGTGACGCACCCCCAGAATTTCAATCTGGTAATGCAAGGTTCTGCCCGCATAGGGGTGGTTGGTATCCAGGTCGACGTTAAACTTACCCACCTTCAGAACCAATGCGTTGCGCACACCTTTTTGTGTTTTAACCGAAACAATCGCGCCTGGAATCAGATTTTTCGGATTGGATGAACCATACAGATGTTTGATCGGTATGCGCTGCACTTCGTTGGAAACACGATGTCCATAAGCCAGTTCCGGCGGCAACTGTATATTGATCGCATCACCGGCCTTTTTGCCATGCAGCGCCTGTTCAAGGCCTGGAATGACATTGCCATGACCGTGCAGATAAAACAGTGGCTGACGACCAAAAGATTCTTCCAGCCATGGGGAAACACTCCCATCCGGGCGCACTTCACGCAACCGATAATGGAAAGCCACAACGCGGTTTGCATCCACTTTCAGCGTTAAATGTTCAGGCGGCGCCTGTACTGCACTGAAGCTGATAGCCGCGCCGGCAACGGATTCTTTTGGAGTTTCCGCTACCGCAGTGGCAGGAGCCGCCTTCTTGCGCGGTGCTTTTTCAGCCGGCTTTTTGGCTGCTGCTTTTTTTACCGGCGCTTTTTCTACCGCAGCTTTTTTTGTGACAGCTTTGGTTTCAACCACTTTTTTGTCTGCAACTGCTTTTGTGGTCGCTGGCTTTTTTGCAGCCGGTTTGGCGGTTGCTTTTTTGACTGTTGAGCTCGCGGCCGCTTTTGCAGTTTTGGCCGTTTTTGTGGTTGCTGCAGGTTTGGCTACCGCTTTAGCCGTGGCCTTTACCGGTGCTTTGCTTGCCGGTTTGCTGGCTGCAGTTTTGGTCGCTGCGGCTTTAGCAGGAGCCGCTTTTGTGGTTTTTGCAGGCTTCGCAGCAACCGCTTTGGTGCCAGTTGCCGCAGCTTTGACTGGCTTGGCAGTGACTGCAGGCGCTTTTGAGGCTGCTTTGGTCACTGCAGGCGCTTTGGCAGCTGCTTTTTTTGCTGCCGCAGGTTTTGCAGCCGGTTTGGCCTTGGTCGCAGTTGCTGATCTGGAATCTGATTTTGCAGGCGCTGCCTTTTTCACCGCTGTTTTGGCAGCCGGGACCTTCGGCGCTGATGCGGTGGCCTTGGGCTTGGCAGCAGTTGCTTTGGAAGCTGATTTGGCCGCAGCCGACTTGGTGGCCGCAGCAACTCTGGTTTTTGTCTTGGATTCCGTCATGGCGAACTCTCTTGAACAGGATGCCCGATTCTAGCAGATTGATTGATCGTTAAAAGAGAGGGACTGTATTTCAACTACACCGTCCTTGTCGCCTTAATTGCAAAAATAATTTAGCCTCTGCGTCCTGCACAAAACCTGTTTAGAAAAGGAGGGCAGTTGATGCCACTAAAAGGCAGCAAAACCGAGACTAATCTCAAAATCGCGTTTTCCTGCGAGGCACAAGCCAATCGCCGTTATCTCTATTTTGCCCAAAAGGCAGATATCGAGGGTTACAGCGAGGTTTCGGCGTTATTTCGCTCCACAGCGGAGGGCGAAACCGGCCATGCACACGGTCATCTTGAATATCTGGAAGAAACGGGCGATCCTGCTACTGGCCTTTCAATACAGAATACAGCTGACTGTTTGCGTGCCGCGATAGCCGGTGAAACCTACGAATACACAGATATGTATCCCGGAATGGCCAAGGAAGCTCGCGATGAAGGCTTTGAAGAAATCGCTGACTGGCTGGAAACGCTGGCCAAGGCTGAAAGATCGCACGCTCACCGTTTCCAGAAAGCGCTGGATACACTCGACAACTGATCACCGTTGTATGGTCTGGAGTCCCACAAATGAAAAAACTGTCGTTGCATGATGTAGGCAGGCTTGAACAGTATCTGCAACAACGAACAGCCATTCGCCGCAGCATTATTGAGCACAAAAAATGCCGGCGCCTGGCTTTGGGGCCAAATGCCACACTTCATTTTGAAGACTACCTGACAATGAAATATCAGGTTCAGGAAATGATGCGCGTGGAAAAGCTGAACGATGCTGCTGCAATTCAGCATGAAATTGACACGTATAACCCTCTGATACCCGAAGGTCGCAATCTGGCCTGCACGCTGATGCTGGAGTTTCCTGACCCTGACGAGCGACATCAGCAGCTGCGCAAACTGCTTGGAGTAGAGCAATCCGTTTTTATACAAATTGGAGGCCATTGTGCCATCGCGCCAATCGCCGATGATGATGCGCTGCGTCATACACAGGAAAAGACATCGGCGTTGCACTTTTTGCGTTATGAATTTACTGACGAGATGATAGCCGCCGCAAAAAACGGCGCAAAATGGGCCATTTTCTGTGATCACCCGCAATATTCACATTCGGTTATGCCTGTTCCCGATCATGTGCGTGTTGCTCTGCTGCGGGACTTCGACTGACAGAGCAGCCCCTTTGGTGTATACTCTCGCCCTTTTAACGGTAAAGATCAGGATAGCCATCACAATGTCCAGCAAATCGAAAAAAGACCTGCCTGTATGTGATCGTGACGATTTGGCACGTCAGGTGGAAGCCTTCCTGAAGTCAGGTGGCAAAGTCCAGCAAATTCCAACCGGCACCAGTGGTCAAACCCATACTCGCGGTCCGCGTCAGATCATTCTCAGCCACAAGACCGCTAACTGATATAGCTGAACCAGCTTATTCGAGGCCCAACTGCTCAACTGCATAACCGCGGGCCTCGAGTTGCTGAACCACCCCGAATTCACCCGCCAGATGCGCGGCGCCCACCAAAACAAATTCAGTTCCATCCTGCTCAAACATTGCCTCAATCTGCGGCACCCAGTTATTGTTTCGCTGCACTAACAGACTCTGATAAAGCTCCGGCGAATCCTCAAGCATTGGCGCTACAAACTCAGCATACAGCGCGGCAACGTCTCCGTCTCGCCAGGCTTTGATCATACGCTCCATCGCAGCAGGCAGCTCCTGAAAGTCGCGAATGGAGTACAACACAAATTCGCTTTCATAACCTTCACCCATACCTGCCAGCAACGCAATCTGCTCGTCTATTGATTCCAACTGACCACGAGGGATTCCCTCTCCCAGCGCGCGATTAAAAAAATAGGCGTCCACACCCTGGGGAGTAAAACCCATTTTCTGGAATTCCAGTACCGAAAGCATGCTGATCAGCAAACCGGGTTTAAAGTTCTGTACCATGCCCATCGGCAAACCGGTTTCGGACAGATGCTCTGTTAATACGGCAAGGGCTTCAGCATCAAGCACGGTACTCAGATTGCGGCCGTCCTGATAGGTCAGCTCCTGCATCATGCGTTGTTGCAACCCCATATCGGCCATGCCTCCGATATCGGTTTCAAAAAACAGGCGATCAGCGGCATCGTAAGCCTGTGTATAGGCTGGAGGTAACGGGAAATCCTGCTGACGCAACAGGTGCACGGTGCCGCCAATGTAGACATCATTGTCATCACGGCTGACTTTCCACACTGAAGTCTGGGCAGACGCAGTGGCGCTGAAAAACATCAGCATCAGGCTGCAGAGTGCAAAGCGCTGGAAGATGGAACGAACGAAGCTTGTTATCATCCTGATATCCTTGTGATTAAATCGTTACTGTCATTAACTGAGTTTTATACGAGAGAAACCCTTGGCCACCCTGTTATTTCGATTGCGGCACGTTCCCGACGACGAAGCCAATGAAGTTCGTGATCTGCTGGAGCAGAACGATATCGCATTTTATGAAACTTCTGCTGGCAACTGGGGTATCTCGCTTCCCGCTATCTGGTTACCTCATGATGAAGATTACCCACGCGCCCGTGAACTGCTGGATGTTTATCAGCACGAACGCGTTATCCGTATGCGCGAACAACATCAGGCCGACAAAGCGGCGGGGCGCGCAGAGACCCTGTTCGGGATGCTCGCACAAGACCCGGCGAAGGTACTCGCTTATCTGGTCCTGATAGGGGTCATCCTGTACATTTCGATCAGCATCTTCTATTAAAGATAGCCAACCTTCGCAGCATCTGCCGAGATTTTTTATTTCAATAAGGGCGCCGGGCGCACCCCTTTGAGTGTTTTCAGGCAATGCGACTGAGCCAAGCCCAGGAAATCCTGGATGTAGGCCTGCGACTGTTGATCGCTGCGAATTGCCGCATATAAAACCGGCCAGATGCCTTTTTCTCCTGCGGGCCGCACCGCTATCAAACCCTGCTCCAGATAATCCGCCAGCACCCAATTGGGCAATGCACATATGCCCAGCCCGCTGGCAACCAGCTGCACCATCATCAGCGTAAGCTCGGTCTGACGTACGCCAGCAGGACTAACCCCTGCCGGCTGCAGAAAACGGGTGAACACATCCAGCCGTTCACGCGCCACCGGGTAAGTCACCAGCGTCTGTTGTGCCAGATGCTGTGGTTGCAGCCACTCATGCACCAGCAAAGGATGATTATTGGCCAGCGCCAGCTGCATTTCGTAACTGAACAGCGGCACGTACTCCACACCAGGAATTGGCACAGGATCCGAGGTGATCACCAAATCAACTTCTCCACGCTGAAGCGCAGGCAGGGGTTCAAATAAAAACCCGCTGGAAAAATCCAGCTCCACCCCGGGCCAATGGCGACGATAGCTGTCCAGAACCGGCATTAACCAGTTAAAACAGCTATGACATTCAATCGCCAGGTGCAAACGCCCAGCCTCTCCATGCAGCAATTTGTGTATATCGCGTACTGCCTCGTCCATTCTGGGCAGAATGTCGTCGGCCAACGCCAACAACCGCAGCCCCGGTTCGGTAAAGCGCAATGGACGGCTTTTGCGCACAAACAGCTCAGATTCCAGGCGTGATTCCAGCTCCTTGAGCTGGTGCGAAAGCGCTGACTGTGTAACACACAGACGCTCGGAGGCCTCGACGAGGCTGCCACATTCGCGCAGCACGCTTAGCGTTTTGAGATGACGTATTTCCAGCATGAGCGGGCACTCTTGTTCGGTTTGCTGTTGAGCTTGCCCGCATCATATCAAATTCTATTCATCTTAAAGTTGAAAATCTTCAGTTTGATTCATAGTTGCAGCCTGCCGACAATACGCACCCTGTAACCTAAGCCAATATTTTCTGGAGAGCGCAATGTCAGGCCCCATTACTACACACAACCTCGGTTATCCCCGCATCGGGCGTCAGCGTGAGCTTAAATTCGCTCTGGAAGCCTATTGGCGGGGAGAAATAGATCGCAACACCCTTGAGGACTGCGGCCAAAAGCTGCGTCACGCACACTGGCAACAGCAGGCCAACGCCGGCATTGACCTGATCCCCACCGGCGACTTCGCCTGGTATGACCAGGTCCTGACGATGAGCGCAACGCTGGGCTGCATTCCAGTGCGCCATCAGCTTGGGCAAACCGATATCGACACTCTTTTCCGCGTTGCACGCGGCTTTTCAACCGACTACGGCCCTGTTGCTGCCAGCGACATGACCAAGTGGTTTGACAGCAATTACCACTACCTGGTGCCGGAATTTACGCGTTACCAGACATTCAGCCTGCAATGGCGTCAGATCATAGACGAAACCCGCGAAGCCATAACGCTGGGTTACCGTGCAAAACCTGTGATTCCAGGCCCGTTGACTTATTTGTGGCTGGGCCGGGAAATCGAACCCGGGTTTGATAGGTTATCGCTGCTACCGGCGTTGCTGCCTGCCTATCAACAGTTGCTGCATGAACTGGCGGCAGCTGGCGCAGAGTGGGTGCAGATTGACGAGCCCGTGTTGGCGCTGGATCTGCCCGGCAACTGGTTAAAAGCCTTTGAAAAAGCCTATTTCCAGTTGCACAGCGCCCCTGTCAAATTGCTGCTCGCCACCTATTTCGGCGCACTGGAAGAGAATCTGCAGACCGTGGTGTCGCTACCGGTTTGCGGAATCCATATTGATGCCGTGCGAGCTCCAGCGCAGATCAAAACGCTGACCGACTGGCTGCCGGACAACAAGGTGCTGTCCATTGGCATCATTGATGGTCGCAATATCTGGCGCAACAATCTGCGGCACTCATTGCAGGCGCTGGAGTCTGCTCATCAACGCCTGGGCGAACGGCTCTGGCTGGCGCCTTCGTGTTCACTGCTACACGTACCGATGGACCTTGAGGCAGAAACGACTCTGAACCCCACGCTCAAACCCTGGCTTGCATTTGCACAGCAGAAACTGTCGGAGTTGACTACGCTGGCGCGCTTGCTGACAGGCCAAGGCACGGCGCAGGACCTGGAAAATCTGGCCGCCAGTGATGGGGTTGCCAGATCAAGGCATGAGTCGGCGCTTGCTCACAATCCCGACGTTACACAACGTTTACGGGATATAGGTGCCGGTGATTGGGTACGCGACGCACGTTATGATGAACGCGCACGTCTGCAGCAATCACGACTGCAATTGCCCTTATTCCCCACCACCACCATTGGTTCGTTTCCACAAACCAGCGATATACGGCGCCTGCGCCAGACCTTCAAACAAGGCCAAATCAGCTCCGCTGAGTACCAACAGCGTATTCGCGCCGAAATCGCCGATGCCATACGCCGCCAGGAACAACTGGGCATTGATGTGCTGGTTCATGGTGAAGCGGAACGCAACGATATGGTCGAGTACTTTGGCGAGCAATTGGAGGGTTATGCATTCACCAGTAACGGCTGGGTTCAAAGTTACGGCTCACGCTGCGTCAAACCGCCGATTATCTATGGAGATGTATGGCGCCCACGCCCCATGACAGTGGACTGGACTGTTTATGCTCAGTCGCTGACATCACGTCCGGTCAAAGGCATGCTGACAGGACCGATCACACTGCTGTGCTGGTCTTTTGTACGTGACGATCAGCCCCGCAAAACCACCGCCTTGCAAATTGCGTTGGCCCTGCGTGATGAGGTGCAGGATCTGGAGGCCGCTGGCATTTCTATTATTCAGGTAGACGAGCCGGCCATCCGCGAGGGTCTGCCGTTAAGGCAGTCGGCACGGGCGGAATATCTGGACTGGGCTGTCAAAGCCTTCCGTTTGAGTACCAGCGGCGTAAGCAACGCTACCCAGATTCACACCCATATGTGTTATTCGCAGTTCAACGACATTATTGAAGCCATTGCGGCACTGGATGCTGATGTCATCACCATCGAAACCTCACGTTCAGACGGTGAGCTGATACAGGCGTTTGAGCATTTTGATTATCCAAACGCTATTGGCCCCGGTGTCTATGATATCCATGCTCCTGCCGTACCGCAGGAGCAGGACATGGTGCGCCTGCTCAAACGCACTGCCGAGAAGATTCCCGCTGAAAGACTGTGGGTTAATCCCGATTGTGGCCTCAAAACCCGCAGCTGGCACGAAACCAGTGCGGCACTGCAAAACATGGTCAAGGCAGCACAGCAACTACGCAAGGAATTTGCACTGGATCAGGCAATCCAGGGATAATCCCCTTGTGATGACAGGGACTTAAAAAACCTGTCATCACAAACGATTCAATAAATCTATCATCAGATAACATATATTTCATTTTACCTAAGCGCCCACAAACACTATCATCTTCCCTGTCCTGATTAACAGCCGCTCCGAAAACCGGAGTAGCTAATACACCCACGTAGAGGAGTGAACACGTGTCTTTGATTAATACTGAAGTAAAACCATTTAAAGCTACCGCATTCCACAATGGTGCATTTGTTGACGTCACCGAAGCGAACCTGAAAGGCAAGTGGTCAGTTGTATTCTTCTACCCAGCCGACTTCACGTTTGTGTGCCCGACTGAACTGGGAGACCTGGCTGACAACTATCAAGAGTTCAAAAGCCGTGATGTAGAAATCTATGCGGTATCTACTGACACCCATTTCACGCATAAAGCGTGGCATGACAGCTCTGACACCATTCGCAAGATCCAGTATCCGATGATTGGTGACCCGACTGGCGTAATCACCCGCAACTTTGAGGTGATGATTGAAGAAGCTGGCCTGGCAGAGCGCGGTACTTTTGTGATCGACCCGCAAGGCAAAATCCAGATTGTTGAAATTACCGCTGGCGGCATCGGCCGTGATGCGTCTGAACTGCTGCGCAAAGTAAAAGCTGCCCAGTACGTTGCGGCTCACCCAGGTGAAGTTTGCCCGGCCAAATGGAAAGAAGGTGAAGCGACACTGGCTCCGTCACTGGACCTGGTCGGCAAGATCTAAGTCGCTGCCAGCCCGAATAAGGCCCGGGCGACGCTCGTCCGGGCCTTTTTTTCGCCCAAAATTTGTGAATTTGAGGAAAAAGTAATGTTAGACGCCAACATGAAAACCCAATTGAAGGCCTATCTGGAAAAAGTGACCAGACCCTTCGAGATTGTCGCGTCGCTTGATGACAGTGACAAATCGCGAGAACTGCGCTCACTGCTTCAGGACATTGCTGGGCTTTGCGAAAAGATCAGCTTGCGCGAAGACGGCGTAGACGCCAGGACTCCCTCATTCCGCCTGCAGCGCGCAGACGAGGAAATGCATTTGCAATTTGCGGGCATCCCGATGGGGCACGAGTTCACCTCGCTGATTCTGGCACTGCTGCAGACAGGTGGTCACCCGCCCAAGCTCAGCGATGAAAAGATCGCTCAGATCAAAGCCATTGAAGGTGAGTTTGTATTCGAGACCTATTTTTCACTGTCATGCCAGAACTGCCCCGATGTGGTGCAGGCGCTGAACGTGATGGCAGTGCTGAACCCGAATATCCGCCACGTTGCAATTGACGGCGCCTTGTTCCAGAAAGAAGTGGATGAGCGTCAGGTAATGTCAGTACCCAGTGTATTCCTGAACGGTGAACCGTTTGCTCAGGGCCGTATGGGCGTGGATGAAATTCTGGCCAAAATTGATACCGGCGCAGCCAAACGTGAAGCAGCCAAACTCAACGAAAAAGAACCGTTCGAGGTTCTGATTGTGGGTGGCGGACCCGCAGGCGCAGCAGCTGCAATTTACGCGGCGCGCAAAGGCATTCGCACCGGAGTGGCAGCCGAACGTTTTGGTGGCCAGGTGCTGGACACCATGTCCATCGAGAACTTCATTTCCGTCAAGGAAACCGAAGGCCCCCGACTGGCGCGCGAGCTGGAGGAGCATGTCAAACACTATGACGTGGACATCATGAACCTGCAACGTGCAGCGGCTCTAATACCGGCAGAGGAGCAGGGCGGATACCACGAAATCCGTTTTGACAGCGGCGCCTCGTTAAAAGCGCGCTCGGTAATTATTGCTACCGGTGCTCGTTGGCGCGAACTGAATGTACCCGGCGAACAGGACTACCGCAACAAAGGTGTAGCGTACTGTCCACACTGTGATGGCCCGCTGTTTAAAGGCAAACGTGTAGCGGTTGTCGGCGGTGGTAACTCAGGTATTGAAGCCGCTATCGACCTGGCGGGTATTGTGCAACACGTCACTGTGCTGGAGTTTGCCGACACCCTGAAGGCCGACGAAGTGCTGCAGCGCAAATTGCGCAGCCTGCCCAATGTCGATGTAATCTGCTCAGCCCAAACAACTGAAGTGTTGGGTGATGGTCAGAAAGTTACTGGCATTCAGTACAAGGACAGACGCACAGAGGAAATCCGCACGGTAGAGCTGGAAGGAATTTTTGTACAAATTGGCCTGCTGCCAAACAGCGACTGGGTTAAAGGCACCTTAAAAACAACGCCGTTTGGTGAGATCGAAGTTGATAACAAAGGTCAGACCAACGTTCCAGGTGTCTTTGCTGCCGGTGATGTCACCACTGTGCCATACAAACAGATCATCATTGCAATGGGCGAAGGTTCACGCGCGGCTCTGAGTGCCTTTGATTATCTGATTCGCAACTAAGCATCAAGCTTGGCGCTGCCGGTCCTTGTGCCGGCAGCGCCAAGCTTCAATGCATTCCTTTGACTGTCATCTGCAGTGAGTACAGGCCAGTTCTGGCGGTGACAAACAGCACGTCACGATCAGAGCCGCCAAAGGTCATATTGGCGGGCGCCTGCGGGAAAATAATACTCTGTAACTGCTCACCATCAGGACTGTAGACAGTAATGTTGTGCCCGCCCGTCAAATACAGATTGCCGTGCTCATCCAGCGCCATACCATCAGAACCCTGTGCGGCTATGCGGCGTTTGTTACTAATCTGACCAGGTGCGGTGATTGTATAGGCAAAGGTCTGATTCCCCATGTGGTCAGCCACGTATAATGTGGACCCATCGCCAGTGCCAATAATCCCATTGGGTTTAACCAGATCATCAATTAACAGCCTGGCCTGGGCTTCACCAGGTGCCAGGTAATACACGTAATAACCTGGCTGCGGATTATTTGATTCGTCACCATAACGCGGATCGGTAAAATAGATTCCACCTTCACTGTCCAGCCACAGATCATTCGGGCTGTTAAATGGCACACCGTTAAACTGCTCTGTCACTGTTTCAGCATGGCCGCTGGCGTCCATACGTGTAATTCGGCCGGTGCCGCCTTCTGCACCGTACAAATGCCAGCGGCTGTCAAAAAACAGGCCGTTGGTCGCGTTGGTATTTTCCCTGAAGGTTTTTAATTCGCCGGACAATGTCCAGATATGAATGCGGTTGGCAGGAATGTCGGTGAAGTAGACATTGCCCTCAGCATCGGCAATGGGGCCTTCAGTAAAACTGAAACTGTCTGACAACAGCTGCGGCTGCGCACCGGTGGCAACTAATGTACTGTCTTGGGCCTGCACACCTGCAACCAGACTCAAACCCAGAGCCAGGCTGAACATGGAAAATAAAACGTAGCGGGCGTCTTTTTTCATGGCAATTATCCTCGTCCCAGAAATGGCTGGCGATGGTCAAGCATGGTTGCATCGATGATGGTTGTATTGGCAGGCATACTCAGCATCAGCACCACAACACGGGCGATATCGGCAACATCCATTTTGGGTTCATCAACAACCGCCTGCGGTGCCTTGTCCCAGATATCGGTGTAGACGTTACCCGGATGCAGACAGCTGACCATAATGCCGAGTTCGCGTCCCTCAACCGCCAAGGCCCGAGTCATACCCTGCAAACCAAATTTGCTGGTCGTGTAGGGTACGGACCCAAAGCGCGGGACCTGACTGGAGATACTGCCGATATTGATAATACGACCGCCGCCGTTGTCTTTCATTACACGAAAGGCCTCACGGCTGTATAAAAAGGCACCCACAAGATTGGTGTCCATCACCATCTGAAAATCTTTCAGACGCAGATCCTGGATAGCACCTGCTCGCGCAATTCCTGCGTTGTTGATCACAGCATCTACTTTGCCAAAAAGCGACATAGCCTGCTTGAACACTGCTGCTGTGTCGTCTTCGCTGGCCACGTTGGCAGCAATGCCATGAAGGTTTTTATGCCCACCAGCGGCCAGTGCCTCGTCCACACTGACTTGGGAACGCCCCGTGATCAGAACATTAGCGCCTTCGTCCAGCAAGGCTTCAGCAATAGCCTTGCCAATTCCGCGCGTACCACCTGTGACTATTACCGCTTGTCCTTGTAGCAGCTGTGCCATTGATTTTTTCCCCCAAAAAATCCGCTACTTTTTATCCGAGCGCAGCAGGGCCTTGTAATTGTTGTCCCTGACATCGTCAAGCAAAGCATCGATATCTTCAGCGGGAATATGAAGTGACTCCAACGCGGCGGCACCAAGCATCAAACTGGCCTCAATGGTTTCCGGAAATGCCATTGTAGCTCCGGCCTCAGTCAGCTGAACACTGGTTGCCAGATCACGCGCACGCACAATCACAGGCACAGTCGGGTTATCCCTGCGGATACACGAAACAGCTCGCATTGAGCTCAGTGGCTGGTCTACCGTCAGCATCACAAGACTTGCCCGTTCGACATGCAGAATGGCAAGCAGTTCGGGATCAGAGATATCACCGTAATGCACCGGATATCCGTCTTCGCGGGCCTGTTTTACCCGATTGGGATCGGTATCAAAAGCCACAAAAGGAACTGATTTGGCCTGCAGCAAAACAGCCACAGTTCTGCCTACCCGACCAAACCCACCAATCAGCACCGGCTGATCAGGCAAGGCCAACAGGCTTTCTTCCAGCGTGCCAGTATCGGGTTCCTTGTAGCGCGAGAACCAGGTTGCCAGCTGGTAGTTAAACTTGATCAGAAGGGCGCCAAAAATCATGGCCAACAACACCGACGCCAGCACAATCTGGCCCATCCGGGCATCAACAACGTCTGACTCAAGCGCGATAGCCAGCAAGGCAAAACCGAACTCCCCGCCAACGGCAACAATCAGCGCGACGCGCCAGGAAGCCAGCGCATTAAATCCGCTGCGATACACAATAGCGGCCACAACCAGAGTCTTGCTGATCAGAATAACTGCTGCACCGCCGAGGGCCTGGGGCCAGATCTGCAGAAGCAGGGCTGGATCGGCCAGCATGCCAATGCCTATAAAAAACAGTCCCAATAAAACATCCCGGAACGGGCGCATGCTGGATTCAACCTGATGGCGGAATTCGGTTTCGCCTATCATCATGCCGGCAAGGAAGGCACCAAAGGCAAGTGAAAGCCCCAGGTTAAAAGTAGTCCAGGCGGCAGCAAGCGCTACCAATAACACAGCGAGCGTGAATATTTCCTGGGAGCGGTAACGTGCCACAATCTGGAATAGCGGTTTCAATACCCAGCGGCCGGTTATAAAAACCACCGCAAATGCCAGCACAGCTTTAGCCAGTGCCATGCCCAGATCATAGGCAATTTCCTGAACACCTGTGACTGTACTTAAAACCGGAATTATTACCAGGAACGGGACTGCGGTGACGTCCTGAAACACCGACATCGCCAGCCCCAGTCTGCCATGGGCGCTGTTCTCTTCTCCCTGCTCAGACAGCAGACTGGCAATAATTGTAGAGGACGATTGCGCAAACACGGCCCCTATCACAAATGCCACCGGGCCAGGTAATCCCCACCACCAAAGCGGGACTCCCACAACAATTGTCGACAGAACAACCTGTGCGGTTCCCAGACCCAATACCTGGTTCCGCAGCACCTGCAACTGAGGCAACGAGTAGTTCAGACCAATGGTGAACAGAAGAAATACCACGCCGAATTCAGCGATGGTGGTAAACGCAGGCAGGTCCAACTGCAGACCCACAGTGGCAGGTCCCACAATAGCGCCGACCAGCAAATAACCCAGGCTGGTTGGAATTCGCAGCCGTTGAAAAATCAGAACAACTGCTACCGCGATCATTAACAGCAGGATTATTTGTGCTAGATAACTCATACGCGGTTTCCGATCCGGAGGTTACTGGTAGGCTTTGGCCTGCAATTCAAACAGACTGGCGTACTGCCCGCCTGAGGCCAACAGACTTTGGTGATCACCTTCTTCGATAATTTTTCCGTGCTCCATCACCAGAATATGGTCAGCAATCCGCACCGTGGAGAATCTGTGAGAAATAATGATGGAGATACGATTGCCGGTCAATTCGCGGAAATGCGCAAAAATTTCCGCTTCAGCCCTGGCATCAATGGCTGCGGTAGGCTCGTCCAGAATCAGTACCTCGGCGCGTTCACGCATAAAGGCGCGTGACAGTGCGATCTTCTGCCACTGCCCGCCGGAAAGCTCCTTGCCGTCCCTGAACCAGGTGCCGAGCTGGGTATCGTAGTTTGCTGGCAGTCGTTTGATAAACACATCCGCCAGGCCTTTTTCAGCGGCAGTTTCAATCCGTGCCCGGTCGTCCATCAAATCCTTGTCACCAACGCCTATATTCTCTCCAACCTTTAACTGATAACGGCTGAAGTCCTGAAAAATGACGCCAATTTTTTCACGCAAGGCCTCTATATCCCACTCCTGCAAATCCAGGCCCTGAAATGTGATGCGACCGTGAGTCGGCGAGTACAACCTGGTCAGCAATTTGATCAGTGTGGTTTTACCAGAGCCATTCTCGCCCACAATTGCCAGGCTGTTGCCTGGAGCAATATGCAGATTGATATTGTCGAGCGCCGGCGTTGTGCTGCCCGGGTAATAGAAGCTCACGTTTTCAAAACGGATACCATCAGCAGGGTCAGGTCCCACTGTTTTGTCCCCGGACGGCTCTGGCACATTGTGTCCGAGATACTCTGTCAGGTTGGACAAATACAGATTGTCCTCATACATCTTGTTGATGGACGCCAGGCAGCTGGTCACAGCCCCCTGGCCCTGTCTGAACACCGCAATGTACATGGTCATCTGACCCAGCGTGATGGCGCCGGCTACAGCAGCAAAAGCGACCCAGCCATAGGAAAAATAGAACGCAGCGCTGGCCAGCAACCCAAGCACATAACCCCAGAAGCCGCGACGCAGAACCAGGCTGCGGTCTTCCTTGTAAATGTTTTTAAAGATATCGATGTAGCGTTGCAGGAACAGCTGACCCAGCTGCATCAGTTTGACTTCCTTGACGCCGTCTTCACGGGTCAGCACCATTTCCAGATAAACCTGCATACGGCGCTCCGCAGACCGACGACGCTGGTTGCGGAAGGCTTCTCCAGAAAAACGCGCCTCGGCCACAAATGCGGGCACACCGGCAAATCCCAGTAGCAAAACTGCCCACACCGAAAACTGGAATAACAGAATACCGTAACTGACCAGCGAGATACCGTCGCGGACCAGATCAAATGTGGCAATCACCAGACTAAGTGGGCGACTTGATGCTTCGCGGCGCGCGCGCACCAGCTTGTCGTAATATTCGGAGTCTTCAAAATTGGCCAGTTCCAGACTCAGCGCCTTCTCCAGAATCATGACGTTGACTTCATTGCCAAGCAGGGCGCGCAAAATGGACTGACAAACAGAATTGATTTTTTGTGCACCGGTCATCAGCACAACCAGACCGGCTTCCAGCAGGACGTAGCGCAGCAGATCCTGGCTCGCAGCTTCTCGTGCCTCGCCTTCAGTCTGTATGGCAGTCACCACAGCATCCACAATCAGCTGACCAACCCAGGCAATACCGGCTGGCAACAAACCAGCGGCCAGGGTTGCCGCCATCATCACCAGTGTCAGCGCAGGGCTGGAGCGCCAGACAATTCTGATGGCAACACCACTGTACTTGAATACAGAAGCAAAACGACCGAGCCAGGCAATCGGGGAGGGGCGTGATGAGGATGTCTGAGACGAGGAAGTATTCAATGTCACATCATGTATTGTTGTGTGCCCACGGCAGCAGCCGCAGGCACATTACAACAATTGTCAGGGTTTCATCAGTTTCAGCAGAATGCGGTCAGTATTACGACCCAGGCTTTCGTCGAACGGGCCGCTGGTGCGCGGATCGCTTTCAACATAAAGGGCATCACTGACACCTACTATGTGGAAACCGGCTTCGGTCGCCGCCTGGGCAACAGCATCCAGTGTGATGCGGTGCAGGGCAGTATTATCAGCGCCGAGGTTACCGCGGTGGTCAACAATACCCAGAATACCACCGGACTTGAGTGCATTTTTTACACCAGCCAGCAAAGTCTGGGCGTTGGCAGGTGATGCGTTATAAACGTCGTGGAAGTTAAGGTTGGTGATGGCCAGATCAACGGAGCCAGGAGCCACCCCCAACTGATCAAAGGTTTTTTCCACGCGCTCAACGTTTGGCAGGCGGTTTTTTGCCAGACGATTGTTTACTGTTTCCGCTGTATTGCCACGTTCAAGGGAGGCGGGGTTGTTCTGCATCAGCACTTTGCCCTGCGGACCTACAGCTCGCGACAGAACTTCGGTATACCAGCCACCGGAAGCCATAACATCGAGTACGGTCATGCCTTCTTCAATACCCAGAAAGGTCAGCACTTCTACCGGTTGACGGGCAGCGTCCAGCGCCTTGTCAGCATCGCTACGATCCGCAGATGCCAGCGCTGCAGTCAGGCGTGCCTCATCAATCGCAAATGCCTGGCCGCACATCAGTGCTGCAGCGGCAAATACGCTTATCAGTTTTTTCATGTGATTATTCCTCTTATAACTGTTGGTTTATGCTGTTTTGGTTGTAAACCAGAGTGACCGCAACAGCATAGGGCAAATTTCAAGAGGAATACAGAAATTGCAGGGTTTTAATGCAAGTGTTTAATGCAGGCGACGGCTTTCCATCAGCTCTTCTTCAAACAGCTTTTTGACGCGCAGAAGCTCCTGCATGTCACCTTCTGAAGTCAGCAGCGGTAGATGATTTTCAATGTCCATGATCAGATTGGTAATGCTGCCGGTATCCAGCGCGCTCAGATCCAGATCAAACGGCCACAACGAGTCGTGTTCCGTAGTGTCGGTGACTGTGGCATTCATCTGACTTCGTTTGGACTTCACGGGGATACTTTCCTTTACAGCTTTACAGACAGGTATACCCCTGTTTTCGTCCTGACAGCCAAAAGCTTTAGTCCAATTTGAGGTGAGTACCCATGGCCTCCCTGATCAGTTGATGTTTTAACGCGGGCCAGCTGTCTACGGTTTTCATGCCGACGTTACGCAACCAGCGCAGAGGCAGTGGCTGATCAGCATACAGTCGTTTAAAACCTTCCATCATCAACATCATCGCCAGGTTGTTTGGTTTACGCTGGCGTTGATAACGCGCCAGCACCAACGGATCAGCCGGATCACGCCCGGCAACTTGTGCTCGGCGCAGTTCCTGCGCCAGCACGCTGACATCGCTCAAACCCAGATTGGCTCCCTGTCCAGCCAGAGGATGGATGCTGTGTGCCGCATCTCCGATCAATACTACACGGTCCTTGAAGTAGTCGCGGGCATGTCGTTGGCGTAATGGAAAAGCGAAGCGACGACTGCTGTCAGTGATTTTGCCAAGCCAGTGCTCACTGGCGTAACCCAGCGTTTCGCGGAAAACATCTTCCGGCAACCCCATTAAAGCGTTGGCGCGAGCAGGCTGCACCGACCACACAATAGAACACCAGTGGCCATTGGCATCATCATCGGCAGATCGCAGTGGCAAAAATGCCAATACACCGTCGTTCATAAAAATCTGGCGGGCACATTGATCATGCGGCTGCTCTGTTTTTACCGAGCAGACAATGGCTTCATGCTCGTAATCCCACTCACGTGTCACAAAGCCTGCCAGCTTGCGTACAGGAGACTGTGCACCATCGGCTGCTATCAACAGGCGGGCCGTCAGCGCTGGATGCTCTGCCAGGCTGATTTCCACAGAGTGATCTTCGCAGCGCAACGCTTCTATTGTGGTTGGCATCAGGCAGGTGAGGTTGGGCTGACTGATCAGATGCTGATGCATAGCCGCCACGCTGATACGGTTTTCAACGATATAACCCAGGGCAGCAGCGTGCACATCAGCCGCACAGAAATCGATGCTGCCGGTGCCATCAGCTTCGCGCACATGCATATGTGTGTAGGGACTTACGCGCTGCTGCTGCATCGCCTCCCATACACCGAGCGACTCAAACAGTTTGCGAGAGGCCGGCGTAATTGCGCTGACCCTGGCGTCAAAATCAGAGGAAGCACTGTTGATGGACAGGTCATTTTTCAGGAGCTGGGCATCCACAAGCGCCAGCCGCAGTCCGCTATCGCGCAGCGCCAGTGCCATTGCCGCACCTGTCAGGCCGGCACCCACTATCACTACATCATAGTCTGTCTGTATGCCGGATGTTTGCATGCGTCCTCCCAATGCAGGCGGTTGCCGCCCGCCACATTCTGGCCGATACTGGCAGCGATTTATGCGGACTTTACCATCAAACCAGCAGTGAGCAGGAGCCTTTCATGAGCGAACAGATCAGCCTGGATGCAGCGCGTGCACTAATTGGAACTGAAGTCGGCATCAGTCAATGGCACGAAATTACGCAGCAAACAGTTGATCAGTTTGCTGAAACCACCGGCGATTTTCAGTTTATTCACCTGGATGCCGAGCGCGCCAGCCGTGAAACCCCCTTTGGTGGCACTATTGCGCACGGCTATCTCACACTGTCCCTGCTCAGCATGCTCGGCGCCGAAGCCGGCACTGTACGCTTGCAGGGCACACGCATGACCATTAATTATGGTCTGGACAAGGTTCGTTTTCTGAACCCGGTTCGCACAGGTTCACGCATCCGCGCCAGATTTGTGTTATTGGCGATTGATGAAAAAAATCCCGGACAGTTCCTGATCAAGCAGCAAGCTACCGTCGAAATCGAAGGGCTGGATAAACCTGCGATGATCGCTGAATCGTTGAGCCTGGCAATCACCGGCGCAGAAAGTTGATATGTTCCTGTTGTGAGCGTCAGAGTGTGCGTCGGTCACGCATCCCCATGGCCTGACGCGTAAACCATTGCCGCAGCGGCGGCAGCACACTCATACCAGCCAGGCCCAGATTACGTCCCAGCGCCAGCAAGGTATTGCTGTTGGAGAACAGGCGAGTACTCAAATCACTGAAATAAACGGTTTGCTGCTGATCCGCCTGCTGGCGACGTTCAAATTCCTGCAGCCAGGCATATTGCCCCAATACAGATTTATTTCCTTTGGCACAGGCGTTGATCACCATATCAGCCAGCTCGCGCGCGTCACGCAATGCCAGATTCAGGCCTTGGCCTGCCACCGGATGCAGCGTATGAGCTGCATTACCCAGCAGTAGCATACCCGGGCGTATCTGCTCACTGGCTAGATTCAGACTGAGCGGGAATACTGTGCGCTCACCAGCACGTGTTATTTCACCCAGTCGATAACCAAAGCGTTGCTGTAAACGGGCCAGAAAGGTCTCGTCGTCCAGCGCCTTTATTTCAGCGACCTGTTCTTCCTGCAGCGTCCAGACCAGCGCGCCTCGATGTGCATTGTCCAGGTCGGACAGCGGCAATACGGCCAGCGGTCCGGTTTCGGTAAAACGTTCAAAAGCCCAACCCTCATGGGCATGCTCAAAGGCAATATTGGTGATCAGAGCCTGCTGACCGTAAGGTTTGCGCTTGATAGTGATGCCGAGCTGCTCGGTCAACGCGGAACGGCCACCATCGGCAATGACCAACAGGCGTGTGTGCACACTATGCAATTCTTTGTGCTGATCCTGAATTAAAAGATCTACGCCGTTACTTACCGGTTTGGCTTTTGTGACTGTTGCCGGCGCACAGATTGTGATGTGTGGATTGTCCAGCAGTGCCTGGCTGATGACGTGGTTTAAATGGCGGTTTTCTGCAACATAACCCAGTGCTTCAACATTCATCTCCTGACTGTAAAGTCGGGTTGAACCGGCGTGGCCACGATCTGAAACCTGAATCTGTTTTATAGCTGTGACATATGGCGCTAATGCTGACCAGCAGTCTGCCTGCTCGTAGATCAAACGACTGCTCCAGGACAACGCCGTACTACGAGCATCAAAAGGGCGTCCTGGCTCTTTTGAGTTTTCTTTTGCCGCAGTTATTGGTGCGCTATCAACAAGAAGCACTCGCAGCGGCTCGTTTTTGAGCAACCTGGCACCGGCTGCCAGCAACAAGGCGAAACTTCCGCCGACCAGGCCTCCGCCGGCAATCACCAGATCGTATTCAGCGTCCACCACTACACACCTGCTGCCATCAGCGCTTCGATTTCTTCTGTGGTTTTTGGCACGCCGGATGTCAACACACGATTACCTGTTCGGGTAACCAGCACATCGTCTTCAATACGGATACCAATACCACGCCATTTTTTTGCAACTTTTTTGTTGTCAGCCGCCACGTAGATGCCAGGCTCAATGGTAGTGACCATTCCGGGCTGCAACAGGCGAGGCTGGCCATCTATGCGGTAGTTGCCAACATCATGTACGTCCATACCCAGCCAGTGGCCGGTACCGTGCATATAAAAATCGCGATAAGCGCCCGAGCTGATCAAATCAGCAGGTTTACCTTTTAACAGTCCCAGCTCCACCAGCCCCTCGGTAATAATCCGCACAGCAACATCGTGCGGTTCATTCCAGAGCACACCGGGTCTGGTAGCCTTGATTGCTTCCAGCTGCGCGTTTAATACGATGTCATACAACGCTTTCTGTTCGCGACTGAAACGGCCACTCACCGGGAAGGTGCGGGTGATATCGGCGGCGTAATACTGGTACTCACAACCGGCATCAATCAGCACAAGATCGCCATCCCGCAGCATCTGATCATTGTTGATGTAGTGCAGAATGCAGGCATTGGCGCCAGAGGCCACAATACTGTTGTAAGAAGGCGCGCGGCTGCCGCTGATCATAAATTCATGCAATAGCTCGGCTTCCAGGTGATATTCAAAAAGGCCGGCACGGGCGGTCTGCATTGCGCGCACATGTGCACGCGCAGAAATATCGGCTGCTTCCTGCATCAGTGCAATTTCGTATTTGCTTTTGAACAGTCGCATTTCGTGCAGCAGCGGTGCCAGCTCAATCATTTCGGCCGGCGGCTGCGCGCCCATACGCGTGCGGCAGCGCACATCATCCAGCCAGCCAATAATGCGCTGTTCAAAGGCGGCATCGCGACCCAGTCCCGCATAGATACGTTCGCGGCCATCCAGCAGAGCCGGCATCATTTTATTGATGTCGGTAATAGCAAATGCCTGATCAATCAGAAGCTTTTCTGTGGCCAGCTCAGGGCCGGTGAGAATGCCGGTCCACAGCTCCCGGGTTTTATCCTTGGGTTGGCAGAACAACACCACTTCACCTTCTGCGCGCCCTGGAATCAGGGCCAGCACGGCATCGTCTTCCACAAAACCACTCAGATAATAAAAGTCGCTGCTCTGGCGGTACGGGTATTCGGTGTCGTTGCTGCGTGTACGCTGGGGGGCTGCTGACAGCAGGGCAATACTGTTCTTTTTCATCTGCGACATCAGCTTGCGCCGGCGACTGGCTGCTTGCTGATATAAAGAGGCCGCCTCAGCCTTCAGATTTTCTGCCATATATGATGGTCCTTTTACTGCTGCACCTGACCTGAGAACCCAAGTGAAAGTAATGCCGCTGGTTATTGATATAACGCCCTTTACTACGGAGAGTCACGTCTCTATAGTAGGCCTCACACTTGCTTCAGCGTATCATCGCGCCAAATGACCGATATGAATGACGATCAATTCAACACACTGGATGAGAAAATCACTGCGCTGATTGCTCTGTGTGCTGCCATGAAGCAGGAAAACCAGTTGCTCAGGGCCAGCCAGCATAACTGGCAAACCGAACGCCAGCAACTCCTTGAAAACAACCGTCAGGCCAAGGCGCGTCTGGAGTCTGTACTCAGCCGGCTGAAGTCCATGGAACAGTCACAAGGCGCCTGAGATGAGCATGTCCAACGAATTGAGCAGCACCGTTTCCGTCAAAATCCTGGATCGTGAATATCAGATCAGTTGTCCGCCTTCCGAGCAGGACGCCCTGCTTAAAGCGGCCCATCACCTTGATGAGAATATGCGCAAAATCAAAGCGCGCGGCACCATCCACGGCCTCGAAAAAATTTCTGTAATGGCGGCGCTTAACATCACACACGAACTGCTGCAGAAAAATCGCCAGATCAACGAATCACGCCACGTTCTTGGGCAACAAGTCAGATTTCTTGAAGACAAAATCGAACGCGCACTGCAAAACCATCGTCAGATCGAACTGTGAGCTGTGGTAGATTTTTTCTATCGCTGCTCCAGAGCAACTTCGTTATACTGCGGCCATAGTCACCTGGGTTGATCGTCAGCTGATAGTGTCCTTGAGCCGATATTCAATACCCCGGAGGTTTCTCGAATGATGTTGTTGCGCATGTCCGCCTGACGGAAAGCCTTATACATCGCAGGAGCCACCACCTGAACCTTTGGGTTCAGGGCAAATTTGGCAGCGACACCCTGGGTGACTTCCAATCGCATGCATGATTTTATGCCCACAAAATCCCCTGATGATTTTCTGAAACTGCGCCGCCAACTTCGGCGACAAGCGCTGCAACAACGCCAACAACTTTCGTATTTCCAGCAAAAAAAAGCCGCAAAAGCTGTTTGCCAGCAGATCAGAAAACTATCTGTTTACCAACGCGCACGCCATGTAGCGCTTTATCTGTCCAGCCGTAATGAATTAAGCACTCAGTATTTGCTGCAGATGGCATGGAGAGATGGCAAACACTGTTATGTACCGGTGTTGCACCCATGGAAACTCCATCACATGGTTTTTGTGCGTTATCAGCCAGGTCAAACGCTGTTCCGCAACCGTTGGGGAATCCATGAACCGGCTTTGGGCAGCTCACATCTGAAACCCGCACAGCTGGATCTTGTGCTGATGCCGCTGGTGGCTTTTGACCTTGAAGGTCGACGTCTGGGAATGGGGAAGGGTTTTTACGACCGGGCTTTTGCTTTCAGGCGTAATAACGCCGACAAGCCAGTGTTGCTGGGACTGGCGCATGAGCAGCAGCGGATTTCCGGCTCATTGCCGGTATCCGACTGGGATGTGGATCTTGATATGGTAGTCACCCCGTCGCGGGCTTACTGCTTCAGCTGACAGCTCAGAGCAATCCGCTCTGGGCTACTCCACTAACAAGGACGCTGAGGGCAAACAGCAATACCACAACAGTCAGCATATCGGGTCTGCGTTTCATGAGATACCTGCCATTTATTGTTCTTTTACCAGTCAATTAAGAGACTATCTTAATCAAAAATCGCGAAAGGACTCATAACGCGCTGAAGATTAATACAATATTTCTGCCTACACAATCTGCCAATGGTACTTTTTGAAGGCTTTTTTCAAGAAAAAATGCCGTTTCAACAGAAAATCTGCTTGCCGCTTTTTTGAATACTGTATAAATTGACAGGCATACTGATTATTCATACAGGTTCGGCTGGAGCAGATCATGCATAACAAGCAGACAGACAATGCCTTAAACCATCTATTGGCAACAACTCCCGGGCTGTGGAAGGGGAATGCCACTGGTTCTGTTGATTCCGTTGGTCCTGTTGAAAACAACGTCCTGATCCATCCACGCGCGCGTAACCAGCAGCAGCTGCGCCATGATCTGTTTGCAGACCTCACAGCGGAAATCCATGAACCGGTACAAAGCACAGGTTTTGCTGAGCTGGACCAGCTGTTGCCCGGTGGAGGCTGGCCAGTGAAGGGCTTGATAGAAGTTGTCAGTCGTCATAAAGCCATTGGTGAACTGCAGCTTCTGATGCCGTTACTGCGCATCCGTAGCCAGCAAAAAAATCAGTCCCTGTTATGGATTACACCTCCTTATACCCTGCATGGTCCTGCGCTGGCCCAGTCTGGCATCAATATCCGCAACAGTTTTGTGGTGCCGCCGCAGACGCGCTGCAATAACGCTCTGTGGAGTATAGAAAAAGCCCTGCAGTCTACCGAGTGCAGCATGGTACTGGCCTGGCAAAACTGGTTGAGTGCACGTGTTATTCGTCGTTTGCAGCTGGCAGCCAGTGAAGGTCACACCCTGGGCGTATTGTTTCACCAACGACCCACGCCGCATTCACCGGCCAGTCTGCAGCTGGAAATAGCTGCAGCTCCTTTTTCTGCGGATGGACATCGCCAGCTGGCGGTACGCCTGCTTAAAGCACGTGGCAGTTATCGCCAGGGAGAAGTGCTGATACAACTGCCTGGCTGATACATCATGCACAAAACACGGGATGCTCTGTCGACGGGCAGGATAGACCGTCTGCAACGGCCAGCCATACCCGCAGGACGTACCCAAACGCGCCAGGTTCGAACCCTCTGGTATGCGCTGTATTTCCCTGAACTCAATGATTGCGCTCAACTGCACAAACTGGCCTCGGTGTGTCAGATGGCCAGCTCCAAAATCTGTCTTTCTCATCCGCATGTGTTGGTGCTGGAAGTGCACAGTATGCTGCGTTATTTCGGCAATTTTTATTCACTGAAAAACCGCCTCATCCCGCTGCTTCAGGAAAAATTGATACAGTTGCAGCAACCTCTGCAGTTTTTTGACTGCCTCAGCCCCAGTGCTGACGCCAGTGCATTGCTGGCGCGTAGCGGAATCAACATTCAGATAAATGACCTGGAAGCACTTAAATCAGCTCTTGGAAAAGTGCCCAGCGCTTTATTGCCTTTAAACAGAAAAGTCCTGCAACGGTTAAATAACTGCGGACTTCTCTATTTAAGGGATATCTGGCGCCTGCCAACCGCTGCGTTAAGGCTGCGTTTTGGCCGCGAGTTAAGTGAATGTCTGGAACTGCTTCTGGCACAACGGCCTGCCGTACTGGAACGCTGGCAGTCTGCGCCGGTTTTTACTGACAGAATTGATCTGGAGATAGAAGTTTGCAAACAGAACGAAATACTCTGGCTGGGTTCACAGCTGCTGGCGCGTATGGAACATTTTCTGAAAAAACGCCAGCTGGCTACTGACCAGATTGTTTTTGGTATTTATCAGCAGCGGACGCTGGTCACAAATATTACCCTTAACATACGCCACGCCAGTTTCGACAAACAGCTGTGGCAGATGCTGCTCGAGAGTCGACTGCAAAAAATACAGCTGGATTGTGCGATAACTGGCATCAATCTCAGAGCGCAGCAGTTTTATCCCGTCGAGCCAGTCGGCGCCAGCCCTGTCAGAGCGGTAAACAGCAGGCCACAAACGGAAACAAAATTGCTGGAAATTCTGGCCTCCCGCCTGGGCGAGGATCAGGTTTTTCAGCTGTATTGCCAGCCGAGCCATGATCCTGCCGTTGCAGGAAAATACCTTGCATTCACACAGATCAAGACCGGCAACAACGAGAACACTTCTGCCAAGCTGCCAGGTTTTGGTTACTGGAATAATGCTCCCTGCTGGTTGTTACAAACACCGCGCAAACTGAATACCTTTAACGGCAAACCGGTGTACATGACCCCTCTGGTAATTGAACATGGCCCTCAGCGTATAGAAAGCTGTTGGTGGACAGGTTTTGACATTCGCAGAGACTATTATGTTGCGCACAATCAACATGGCATGCTGCTGTGGATCTATCGCGATCTGGGCCTTGATGACTGGTTTTTACATGGACTGTTTGCCTGACATGCTAGACTCCACGGCATTCTTCCGATAACGGATACCACATGACTGCCACAACCAAAGCCTGGCTACAGATTCACCTGTGTGTGGTGTTATGGGGTTTCACCGCCATTTTGGGCAAACTGATCAGTCTGCAATCCCTGCCGCTGGTGTTATGGCGTATGGGCATTGTCACGCTGGTGCTGCTGATGCTGCCGCGGGTACGCAGTGCTCTGAAAAAAATGAGTGCCAGGTTGATTGCTGTCTATGCAGGTATTGGCATCCTTGTGTGTTTACACTGGCTGACATTTTATGGCGCCATCAAACTGGCCAATGCCTCTGTCGCCGTTACCTGTATTGCTACTGTTCCGGTTTTTCTGGCGGTGCTTGAACCGGTACTGGCCGGTCGTCGCTTTCAGAAAACAGAACTGTTGCTGGGGTTGATGGTATTGCCGGGCATTGTGCTGGTTGTAGGTGGCACACCCACCACAATGAATTCAGGTATTTTGATGGGCCTGATATCCGCGCTGTTTGTCGCGTTTTTTGCAGCGCTTAACAAACGCTATGTACTTAAAGCGGATCCGTTAACAGTGACTGCTATTGAAATGGCGGCCGGTGCAGCGTTGCTGCTGATACTGGGGGCACTGTACAACACAGTTGACTGGATGCCGGCCATCAACGGCATTATCAACAATACCGAGGATATTTTTGCGGTGCCCCAGGGTCAGGACTTGCTGTGGCTGCTGATACTGGCTTTTGCCTGTACTTTGTTGCCTTTTGCATTATCGTTATATGCGCTGAGACACTTGTCGGCTTATGCCAGCGCACTGGCAATCAATCTTGAACCACTATATGCAATCACACTGGCAGCTTTGTTATTGGGGGAACAACAGGAAGTCAGCGCGGGCTTTTATCTGGGCGCCGCGCTGATTATGGCTGTGGTGTTGATTTATCCCTGGTGGATGCGTCGACAGTCTTATCAGGGCGCTGATCTGGACTGAGATGACTCACCGGACTCATCCTCACTGCTTTCGTGCTGAGCGTAATATTCCTGCCAACGTGTTCCGGCCAGCGCACCAACGATGGAGTAATTGCCTTCGTGGCAAGCGTATTCATAAATGTGACTGCCCTGCGGCAAGCGGCGCATCGGCACCTCTGCAGTCCACGGCACGCCGTATACTTCAGGATCATTAATGGTCACCTGATAAATAATCTGACCATTTTCATCCATGGAAAACTTTTCAATCGCCGTCATATTGCCGGTTGAGCCGCGGAAACTTTGCTGCGGATGAATATTGCGCGTACTGACAACCAGCGTGTCACCTTCCCAGTGCCCAACAGAATCTCCCATCCATTTGTATATGGCTTCCGGCTGGTGTTCTCCATTGATACGGATAATGCGCGCATCGTTCACCATCTCCGCCATCACCATCAGATAATCAGCGGTTTGTACTATGCGATAGTTGCTGTTGTAGGACATTGGCAACATCGGCGGGCCCGCAGTTGATAACACCGACAACAAACAGCGTTCACCGGCAGGTCTCAACTCCGGACCATCAAATTCTTCCACACCGGGTCGGGCGAGCATCTGCGAAACAAAGTCGCGATTACGACCGTTTTCCGCATAAGGAATACGTCCGTTGGGCGGGTCAATAATCAATGAAGTGCGTAACTCACCGTTAACCAACGCAACATAACCGGATGAAATAAACCAGTCTGCTTCCAGACGGATAGGTTCACCCTTGGGCGGTGGCCCGCGATCCGGGTCCAGCCAGTCGTTACCATTAAGATCGGTCAGACCGGCAGCGGAGCCTGGTTTCCAGGCTGCGGCTTCCTCTTCCGTCATTGCACGGCGGCTACCAAATTGTGGCGGCCGCTCCAGCGGAGTTTCGGTTTCGTTGGTCCACAGACCCTGGAAATCCGGTCGCCCATCCGGCAGGCGTGGAATGTCCGCCAATGCTGTCTGGCTGAGGACCAGTAAGGGAAGCGCTACTTTGATAAAACGCATAGGGTATTCACCTGAAGGATCGACCATATTTTGATTGCAAGGGAGTCTACCTGAAAATTGCCTTTATGCATCAATGCTCACCGGCTCGATTGATCTGTGTCAAAACACCGGCCGGGCCCTGGTCCCGGCCCAGACCCAGACCCAGACAAAGTTATTGAATAAAGTAATCAGGTGAAGTCTCTGGATTTTAAGGCCATTCCTGCAAACCAGTGGCTCAGATCCACCAGTGTGGTCGCTATCAGATGGGTGACACCCTCAGCATGCTGTAACCGCCCGGTAATACCCAGCACTGAAGCCTCATGGACTTCGCGGCCATAACGCTCAAGCAAACCGGCCCATACCACCACGTTTACAAACCCGCTTTCATCCTCCAGTGTCAGGAAAGTTACGCCTGATGCGGTCTGCGGACGTTGCCTGCAGGTCACCAGTCCGGCGGTTTTAACCTTGCTGCCATCAGCAATCTCAGCCAATGCTGCGGCCGTGGAAACCTGATAAGCCTGCAGGTGTTGCCGCCACAATGACAATGGATGCCGCCGCAAACTCAGCCCAACATGGTTATAGTCAGCCAGAATATTCTGTGCCTCGGCCGGCTTGGGCAACATCAGAGTCACGGCACAATGCTGACCAAAATCTTCGGCCATGGATTCAAACAGGGCAGGGACCTGTTCCACGCCACTGACATCCCAAAATGCCCGATAACGATCACCACTTAACGGCTGCAGCGCATCAGCAGCCGCCAATGCATCGGTATCTGTTTTGCCTAAAGCAGCGCGACGCACCAGGTCTTCCACATTCACAAATACGCGCTTGTTACGAACAGCCAGCAGTCGCATTGCTGCTTTTTCTGACAGTCCTTTTATCATGCGCAGGCTCAGTCTGAGCGCCTTGTTTTCACCGTTGTTCTGATCGGGATCAGGCTCAAGAGAGCAGTCCCAGCCACTGTGTATGACATCAACCGGCAACACTTTTACATTGTGGCGGCGCAAATCCTGGACCAGTTGTGATGGCGGGTAAAAACCCATCGGCTGGCTGTTGATCAGAGCACAAACAAAGGTGGCAGGGTAATAACACTTAAGCCACGAAGACACATAAGCCAGGAGAGCAAAACTTGCCGAATGGGATTCGGGGAAACCGTATTCACCAAATCCTTTTATCTGCTGATAAATTTGTAAGGCAAAAGATTTTTCATAACCTCTTTCCAGCATGCCACTGACCAGTCGCTCCTTAAACGGCTCCAGTCCCCCTTTGCGTTTCCAGGCCGCCATTGCGCGGCGCAGCTGATCCGCTTCACCTCCGCTAAACCCCGCTGCAACCATTGCAATTTGCATCACCTGTTCCTGAAAAATCGGAACACCCAAGGTTCTTTGCAGTACACCGCGAACAGCTTCACTCGGGTAGCTGACTTTCTCCAGCCCCTGCTTCCTGGCCAGATAAGGATGAACCATATCGCCCTGTATAGGCCCTGGTCGCACAATTGCAATCTGTACCACAAGGTCGTAAAAATTCTCTGGGCGCAAACGCGGCAACATACTCATCTGTGCGCGTGACTCAATCTGGAATACGCCAATGGTGTCTGCTTTGGACATCATCTGGTAAACACGTGAATCTTCAGCAGGAACATCTGACAGTTGCCATGGCTTGCCATCGCGAGCCGGCAGCAAACGCAAAGCCCGATGAATGGCAGTCAACATCCCCAGCGCCAGCACATCCACTTTTAAAAGACCCAGTGCTTCCAGATCGTCCTTTTCCCACTGAATCACTGTGCGATCTGGCATCGTGGCATTTTCTACAGGAACCAGTTCCCACAGCGGGCCTTCACTGATCACAAAACCACCGACATGCTGTGACAGGTGGCGGGGAAATCCCACAAGCTGCTCAACCAGCTGCTTGATTTGTGCCAGCTTGGCTGGCGCCAGCGCGGATACCTGATTGATATCCACAGCCATTGCCTTACAGACATCGCGCACCGCACTGCGAGTGCGATAACAGATCACTGTAGCTGCCAGTGCTGCCCGCTGCCGGCCATATTTCTGATAAATATACTGAATAACTTCCTCGCGCCGTTCATGCTCAAAATCGACGTCGATGTCCGGCGGTTCGTCACGTTCCCTGGATAAAAACCGTTCAAACAACAGCTGCATCCGCGCCGGATCCACGGCAGTAATCCCCAGGCAATAACAGACGGCGGAGTTGGCTGCAGAACCACGGCCCTGACAAAGAATGTCGCGGCTTCTGGCGAACTGCACAATATCGTGAACCGTCAGAAAAAAATGCTCGTAGCGCAGTTCAGCAATCAGAGTGAGTTCACGTTCAACCTGATGAATCACCGCGGGCGGTGCACCCCGAGGCCAGCGCGTTTTTAATCCCTGTTCAGTGAGTTTGCGTAACCAACCTGAAGGTGTGTAATTTTGCGGCACCAGTTCATGCGGGTATTCATAACGCAGCTCATTTAATGAGAAGTGGCACTTCTCAGCAATAACCAGCGTTTCTTGCAGCCAGTCAGCCGGGAAAAGGCGCACCAGCATTTGCCGGCTTCTTAAGGTCTGTTGCGCGTTGGCAGGTAACAAAAACCCAAGCTCAGCCACGGGTTTTCCCAGTCTGATTGCTGTTAATACGTCGCGCAACGGACGACGTGAAGAGTGGTGCATCTGCACACCGCCCGCCGCACAAACCGGAATTTGCAGTTGCTCAGACAACTGCATCAGAGCCTGCTTCCTCTCGGCATCACCTGCCATCAGAAAAAACTCGGCGGCTATCCACAGACGTCCATCAAAAACCTGTTTCAGCTGCTGCAATACCGTACGGGAGCGTTGTATAAAATCGGCGCTATTGTCTGCACTTGCAGGAGCAACCCACAGCAACAGGGTGTCTTCCAAAGGAGCATTCAGCAGTTGCTCCAAATCCAGGCGGTAACTGCCTTTTTCAGCCCGCTGCCTACACTGGGTAATCAGCCCACAAATTCGGCCATAACCAAGACGGGTTTGGGCCAGCAGCACCACACGGATTTCATCCGCCATCACAAATTCGCTGCCAATAATCAGTTTGAAGTGCTCAGCCTGATCGCGGGCATTTTTGACAGCCATATGTGCGCGCACCACACCGGCCATTGAACATTCGTCGGTGAGTGCCAATCCGCGATAACCCAACATCAGGGCACGATTTATCAGTTCTTCCGGGAACGAGGCCCCCTTCAGGAAACTGAAGTTGCTCAGGCAATGCAGTTCCACGTACATAAAAAAACACCCGCAATATACTGGTTATACATACAGTATATTGCGGGTGTTTGTTGATTTACAGCCTGGGATCAGTACAGAGGTGTTACACCATCACCAATCGGGCTGCCCGGCGCACGCAGATGGCCGTACATCAGTTCCTCAACAAACTCTACACACTTGAACTCAAGCATGGTCATGTTCTCGTCCTGATGACGATAGAGTTTCATGTTGATAGTCCACGGACGCTCAAACACATTTGGATCCGTGATGGTTGCGCTGTAATCGATAGTGTTGCGATCAATCATCGTATAACGCTCTTGCACATGCATATCCCAGCCACTGTGGTAATGACCGGAGCGGTCAAACCAGGTTCCTTCAATCTGGCCAGTTACATCGATAACCAGAGTGTCACCCTCCCAGCTACCGCTGTTGTGTCCCATCCAGGAATCAACCTGAGCTTCCAGGTCAGGACGATCCATATGCACAATACGATCTGCGCCAGCAAACTGATAGCTGATCAGTGTTGCATCGGGCGCCTGGAAAATCTGGAAAGGATAGGGCATGTAAGTAGCACGCGGCACACCCGGCAGCTTGCACTGGGTTGTTGGATCCAGCTTGAGCCAGTTACGCTTGTTCTCTTCCTGCTTGTCGCGCAAGCCGGGTTTGTAGGGAATCTCACCACCCTCTACATAACCTACACTGGGCGGAAACGCCAGGTGAGCACCGGCCTCCAGCGCAATCAACGGACCGTGGCGTGCCTCAGCCGCTTCCAGGCTCCAGTTGGCAGCGCTCATGGTTTGCCAGATACCACTCAGGTTGGGTTTGCCATCCGGTGTACGTGGAATGACAGAGGCGCTGTTGTTCTGCGCTTCAACTGAAGTAGTGTCCTGCATCATCCAGGCAGCACTGACAGCCGCAGCCGTCACGGCTACGGTAAAAAACGTTTTTAATTGCGTTTTCATAGACTTCTCTGTTCCCCCGATTGTGCTTGTCTTTTATTGTGCGCGGACAGCACGATTGTTCTCAAAATCCCAGGTGCCATCCTCTACACGCTGACCCTGCAGGATGTTGACCATGCCGTAGTTGCCTTCATGGCAGGCATATTCAAAAATCGGGTCTTCGGTTTTGATCATTGGGACAACGGCCGTCACTTTGTCAGTGAATGATTTCGGGTCGATAACCGTGAACTCGTAATCAACGATGTTATCCGCACGACGAGTGAATTTTTCAATCAGCGTCTTGTCGGAACTGACGCCTACACCACGGAAAGTCTGGCTCTTGTAGTTAAAGTTGGTGGTCTCGACAACCAGCGTATCCCCTTCCCAATAACCGATTGAATCACCGGTCCACTGGGTAATATTGGACGGAATATGCTCAGCGTTCAGACGAACAATACGTGCTTCGTGGATCATTTCATTAAAGATTACAAAGTGGTCTTCGGTCTGGAACAACTGCACGTTGTTGTTGTACATGCTGGGCATAAACGGTGGCACTGAGTTAAAACCCAGCAGACAGCGCTCGGAGATGCCACGGTCTTCAGGACCATCTTTGGCAATACCCCCTACAGCCACACGCACAGGACGGGTGCCGTTGTAATCCGGACCAAGCCCGCCGTAGGCAACCGGGGCGCCCTCAACACGCGACGGCATACGGCCGTTTTCCGGATAAATCAGCAGGGACGTGCGCAGGTTCAGCTCTGTTGGCAAATCTTCCACCCAGGCACGGTTATAACCACCTACACCACCCTGAGCAGACTGGCCATCACTGGCCGCTGCCTCTTCCGCAATACGCTGGTCGCGGGCGGCAACTTCTTCCGGTGTATAAAACTGCCGGTCGCCATATTCGCGTGGACGTTCCAGCGGTGTATTGGAGCTGAAGTTGAATACACCACGCAGATCTGGAGTACCCCATTCAGTGCGTGGAGCAACATATTCATTATTTGACTGGGCCTGTGAATCCGTAGCGGTCAGCACTATTGAGCCCGCCATAGCGGCGGCCACCGCAGCCGATAAAAGCATATGTTTTTTCACGATAATCTCCTGAGAGCTTTCCAGCCGATTACTGGATCAAGTCGTCACTGGGTTGGCGTTCCCTGCAGTCATAACTGTTAAAAAATATTGATATAACTATGGAGAATAATACTCTCCGCCCTGATAAATACAGGCTTAGCAGGTTAATTCAGGGTTTGTTATTATTCAAGCGAATACGGGCAGCGACCCGACATAAAGAAAGAATCGAGCGGCAGTTCACTTGCCGCCTTGGCCTGCAATTTACGGAATATTTATGACCCCCTATTCACTGCTCGATCTGGCTCCCATCGTTGAAGGCAGTAATGCCCGTCAGGCACTACTCCACTCACGCAGTCTGGCTCAGGCAGCAGAGCAGGAGGGTTACCAGCGCTTCTGGCTGGCAGAGCATCACAATATGACCGGCATTGCCAGCGCCGCCACCGCCGTAGTGATTGGTTATGTTGCCGAAGGCACCTCCCGCATCCGTGTCGGCTCAGGCGGAATCATGCTGCCCAACCACGCACCTTTAATGGTGGCTGAGCAGTTTGGAACCCTGGCCTCGCTTTATCCAGGGCGTATTGATCTGGGTCTGGGCAGGGCACCGGGTACAGATTCGCTGACCATGCAGGCACTGCGTCGTTATCACGACAGCGTTGATCAGTTCCCGCGTGATGTGCAGGAACTGCAGTACTACTTTCAACCCGCAACAGCAGATCAAGCGGTACGCGCCGTCCCCGGAGAAGGCTTGAAAGTACCGCTCTGGTTACTGGGCTCCAGCTTGTTCAGCGCCCAGCTGGCGGCCGCAATGGGTCTGCCGTTTGCCTTTGCTGCCCACTTTGCACCGGACTATCTTGAGCAGGCGCTGGATCTGTATCGCAACCGCTTCCGCCCCTCGCAGCAGCTGTCTTCTCCCTGGTGTATGGCGGCCATTCCACTTTATGCCGCCGACACCGATGAAGAGGCGGAGTATCTGATGAGTTCGGTCAAACAACAGTTTGTTGCGCTACGTCGTGGGACACCAGGCCCATTAAAACCGCCCGTAGCAAACCTGTCACAGCTTTATTCCAGTGCAGAGCTTGGTGCAGCCGCCCATGCTTTGCGTGAAGCTGTAGTCGGCGGCCCCGAGCGGATACGCGAAGGTATACAGGCTTTTATAAAACGCACGGGTGTCAACGAAATCATGTTCAGTTCACATATTTTTGAACACGAAAAACGTTTGCAGTGCCTGCGCCTTGCGGCATCGGCCTGTCGCTCACTCAACCGCCAGGCAAACGACGCCACACCGACACCTGACTGACTATATATTCGTACTTGCGGCGATGCTCGCGAATCATAAATGGCAGATCGGCCTGATAAACCAGCTCGTAACCGGGTAGCAGTTTTGCCAGCTGTGACAGTGTGGCGTCACTGTCCGCGCCATCCACAAAACTGTCCGTTGCTGTGTATTGCTCCATCCAGGTATTTGGCGATGCAAACACCAGCACACCGCCTTCGCGCAGCACCGGGTCAGGCCCTGTAAACTGTTTTAAACAGGCTGCCGGATCAGGAAGTCGGCACAACAGGTTACTGAGCAGGATTGCATCAAAAGCAGCGGGGTGATTTAAGCCTGCTGCAGACAATTGTGCCGCATCACCGCGAACAAAACGTACACGCGCACGATCAATATCCGCGGCAACCTGCGCCAGCATTGGCGTCACATAGCGTCCGCTTTCCAGTCGTTGATATTCAAGACGGCCATCGCGCTGAAGAGCTTGAGCTGCTGCAATAAATGCTTCACTGTAATCCAGCCCAACCACTTCGCGGAACTCACGCGCCAGCTCAAAACTGGCTCTGCCGGTGGCACATCCCAGATCAAGCACCGCATTACGGCCTTCGGCAAACTGTGCGACCAGACCCACCATGGTTTGCATAAAATCAGCTACGGGCGGGAAGTTTATGTTTTTCCCAATTTGCTCATCACGCTGCTCAGCCAGTGAGCCGTAATGAAACAGCAGATACTGGTTTAACAATGTATCGGTTTCATAACGCTTTCCGCCCGCAGTGGTGACTTCATCACTGCCCTGAACAATGCGGAAACCAGCATGCTGAAAAAAGTGCGGACGGAAATGGAAACGAGCCCAGACACTGGCTTCATCGCCTGTACTTATAAAAGACCCGCCCAGAATCATCTGATGCTGATTATCAAAACAGGGTGTGCTGAAATCGACGTAATACGGGTGGATTTCAAAACCAGGCAATGGATGGAATGCGTCTTCACACCATTGCCAGACATTACCAAACACGTCATGGAAGCCGCGCTGGTTTGCAGCAAACTGTTCGACTGGCCCCTCGCTGCCAAAGTACAGATTGTGATTTATCTGGCGCGCGCCTGGTTCTGGCACTGCCATTACCGGATCCTGAGTCAAAGCCTGCTGATCTGCGGGCTGCCACTGCACCAACGCCTGCTGACGTTCGTCACGCATGGCCAGGTGCTCTTTTTCGCGCAGCAGCCGATACGGCGTTTTGACATCGTCGCGCTCGGAGCGCCAGGCACAGTAGGCTTTGGCTTCGTAATAATTTACAACCGCTGGCCAGTCCCATTGCATTGGCACAATCGCAAAAACAGTGCGCAGTCGATATTGATGTGAGCCTACCGGACCATCAGGCACCCAGAATGTTGGCCAGCGCGTATTACGAAAACGGCGCCAGGCCCAACCCTGTTCACTCCAGTATTTTTCCTGCAGATAGGCGCCAGTGCTGACAAACTCATAAAACTCGCCGTTGCTGATCAGATGTCTGGAGGCGCGGAAAGCGCCAACATTACGTTTGTCGTGACCGTATTCATTGTCCCAGCCAAACGTTGGCCAGTTGTGTGGTTTGCCCAGTTCCACCTGTTGCTGTTCCACCTCAATCATGGGATTGCTGGCCGGATAATGCAGACCGGGCAGCGGGTGCACAAAGCGCTCCCCCTCATAACGGGCAAGCGGCATCGGTGGCCACTGCGCTGGCTGACGCAAATACTTCAGTGGCATTTCCCGCATCAACACACTGGAGGTTTCCAGATGGATGCGTTCATGTTCAAAACACATGACCAGCGCCCATCCTGGTGAATCCATTGAGATGGGCTGGCCAAATGCGGCGTGGCTGGCAATAACACGACGCACTGTCTGGTACACTTGCGCACGGTACGCCCGCGTCTCAGCAACGGTTGGCCAGATATCCTGCTCACCTTCATGAAGATCGTCCCAGCTCATTTCATCGACGCCAGTTTCAAACAGGCTCTCGAAATGACGGTTTAAAGGCTGGTCAATCAGACCCGCTACCAACAGCTTGTTGATATAAAAGCTGGCAGGATGTACATAATAAAAAATCAGCGGATGCCGCGTTTTGTGATAGGGGCGCAGGTAATAGGCTTCATCACTGACCAGCGCAGAAAACAGCGTCTCTGTCAGTCGCCAGGTATTTTCAAAATACGCCAGCAAGGCGTCGCGGTTACCGGTCAGCTCCAGTGCAGGCAGGCTGAACAAACGGTTTTTGGTCCATTTGGGTTCAGACTGCGGGGACATAGCGTCCGGACAAGATTCCAGTTGATTCATGCGTGATGTCTCGTTTTATGGCGGGATTCGTATAAAATCCCCTGCATTTATTATCAGCGGCTAGTAAACAAGCTACGAGGTTATTCCCTTGCGCAGCAAACTTCCCCAGGTTGGCACCACCATTTTCACTGTGATGACGAGAATGGCACAGCAACACCAGGCCATCAACCTGTCACAGGGTTTTCCGGATTTTGATTGCCCGGCCGCATTAAGGGAGCGTGTCAGCCATTATCTGAATGACCGCCGCAACCAATATGCTCCTATGACCGGTGTACCCGAGTTGCGTGAGCAGCTGGCGATCAAATTACGTGATTTATACGACTGCTCCATGGATTCGGATCAGGAAATCACCATCACCTCCGGTGCCACTGAGGCGCTGTTTGATGCCATTCATGCGGTTGTTGATCGTGATGATGAAGTGATCATGTTTGACCCGGCCTATGATTCTTATGATCCGGCTGTGCGTCTGGCGGGCGGGCGGCCTGTCCATCTGCAGATGACGCAGCCCGACTTCAAGATCGACTGGCAGCAGGTGAAAGAGAATATCAACGATCGTACACGGCTGATTATTATCAATTCTCCGCACAACCCCAGTGGATCAGTATTGTCTGCTGAAGACCTGGAGATTCTGGCCAACCTCGTACGTGATCGCGACATTTATATTCTGTCCGACGAAGTCTACGAGCACATGGTATTTGATCAAGGTCGTCACGAAAGTGTGCTGCGCCACCCGGAACTTCGTCAGCGCAGTTTTGCAGTGTTTTCCTTTGGCAAAACTTACCATGCCACTGGCTGGAAGCTGGCCTATTGCGCTGCACCGGCAGAAATGATGGCAGAGTTCCGCAAGGTGCATCAGTTTGTCACCTTTACCTCTGCGAGTTTCCTGCAATACGCCATTGCCGATTTTCTGCGTGACTGCCCGCAACACCATCTTGAACTGCCGGATTTTTATCAGCAAAAACGCGACTACTTCTGTGAGTTGCTCAAGGACACCCGTTTCCGTTTTACGCCTTCAGCAGGCACTTATTTCCAATGTGTGGACTACAGCGAAATCAGTGACAAAGCCGACATGGAATTTGTCAGCTGGATGACAAAAGAAAAAGGCGTGGCAGCTATTCCTCTGTCTGCGTTTTATGAAAAAGTGCCTGATTCACGCATCATTCGTTTCTGCTTCTGCAAGGACAACAGTACGCTGGAGCAGGCAGCCGACATCCTGCGCCGCTTGTGAGCGCCACGTCACCCACACCAGCGCAGATGTCTGCACTGCTGACACGCATACGCGGCTGGGCAGCGGAGCTGGGTTTCCAGCAGCTGGGTGTTGCCGATGTTGATCTCAGCGCACACCAGCCTCATCTGGATAACTGGCTGGCACGCAACTTCCATGGCGAAATGGACTACATGGTGCGTCATCGCGATTTGCGTGTGGAGCCGGCGCGTTTGCATCCAGGCACCGTGCGCGTGCTGAGCGTGCGCATGGATTACAGCCTGAGCCTGGAACAATCACTACAGCCGCTGCGCGAACGCGAAAAAGCCTATGTGTCCCGCTACGCACGTGGCCGTGATTACCACAAATTGATTCGCAAACGTCTGCAGCAACTGGCTGAGCGAATTTCTGAGGAAGTCGGAGAGTTCGGATACCGCGCTTTTGTCGACAGCGCCCCGGTGATGGAACGTGCGCTGGCAGAAAAAGCCGGCCTTGGCTGGATCGGCAAAAACACCATGCTGATCAACAAACAGGCGGGCTCCTGGTTTTTCCTGGGAGAATTGTTTACGGATTTGCCGCTGCCGCTTGACGAGCCGGCTTCAGCACACTGTGGCAGCTGCAGCGCTTGCCTCGACATCTGCCCAACACAGGCGTTTGTGGGTCCTAACCAGCTGGACGCCCGCCGTTGTATTTCGTATCTGACAATTGAGCTCAAAGGCAGCATTCCCATTGAACTGCGGCCAGCGTTGGGCAACCGGGTATTCGGCTGTGACGACTGTCAGCTGATCTGCCCGTGGAACAAGTTTACGCACCTGAGCCAGGAGCAGGATTTTGCGCCACGTCATGGCCTGGACAACACCGAACTGAGCGCACTGTTTTTGTGGACCGAAGAAGAATTTCTCAGACGTACCGAAGGCTCTGCTATTCGCCGCACCGGTTACGAGGGCTGGTTACGCAATCTGGCCGTGGGTCTGGGCAATGCCCCGAGCACCGTCAATGTGATCGAGGCTTTAAAGCAGCGCCAGTATCATGCTTCGGCAGTAGTGCGTGAACATGTGTCTTGGGCGCTGCAACAGCATGGTGTGCAACCCGAGCGCTGAAAGGATTATTCCAGACGGAAGAAGTGCTCGCGGTAGTACTTCAGCTCATCCACAGACTCACGGATATCGTCCAGCGCCTGGTGATTGCCTTTTTTGGCGAAACCAGCCGGCAGCTCCGGGCGCCAGCGTTTAGCCAGCTCCTTCACAGTACTCACGTCCAGATTACGATAATGGAAAAACGCTTCCAGCGCTGGCATGTAGCGGACCAGGAAACGGCGATCCTGGTGCACACTGTTGCCACACATCGGTGAGCTGCGCGGGTCCGCATAAGTCTGCAGGAATTCCAGGGTTTGGCGCTCGGCTTCGGCATCATCGGTTGTGCTGGCACGAACGCGGCCAATCAAACCGGATGCACCGTGGGTACGCTGGTTCCAGTCGTCCATCGCCGCCAATGCTGCTTCAGTTTGATGAACCGCCAACACCGGACCCTCGGCGATGATATTGAGGTCAGCATCAGTGATCAGCGTAGCAATCTCGATGATTCGGTCGGTATCAGGCTCCAACCCGGTCATTTCCATGTCTATCCAAATCAGGGTTTTGCTTTTGTCGATTACTGCTGTCATATGACGCTTCCGTTCAAGGTAGATTTTTAAGTCTTACTGGATTTGGGCGCCATTGTAATAGAATGCCCTCCCATGACCAAACGACGACTCAATCAGCAACAACGCCGCCGCATCAGCGACCAGCAACAGGCCCATGATCCGGCCACCGGTATCAGCATGGACGGCCTGGTCGTGTGTCATTACGGCCAACAGCTGGATGTTGAATCCTTTGATCCCGAACATCAGGGCAAAATTTTCCGCTGCTTCCAGCGCAGCAATTTGCCAGCACTGGTCACCGGCGACAAAGTCCTGTGGCAGCTCGACACCGAACAAAATACGGATAATCGTGGTGTTGTTGTGGCGCAAAAACCCCGCCACTCGGCGATGAGCCGGCCAAACAATCGCGGAGAACTGCGCGCAATCGCAGCCAATGTCGATTGTGTTGTGGTGGTAATTGCTGCCCAGCCCGAGCCTTTTGGCAATCTGATTGACCGTTACCTGGTGGCTATTGAGCATCTGGAACTGCGTCCGCTGATCCTGCTTAACAAAGCTGACCTGCTGGCACCCAACAATAAAGTGATGCCCTTGCTCGAGCGTTATCAGCGTATAGGCTACGAAACGCTGTGTGTTTCCAGCTATACCGGCGCCGGTATGGACGAACTGCGGCACACACTTGCAGAGCAGATCGCAGTATTTGTCGGGCAGTCTGGTGTAGGCAAGTCTTCACTGATCAACACCCTGCGCGGAGTCAGTGATGAACACGAAGAATCCGCGCAAGTTGGCGCCCTGTCTGAAGCGCACGCCAAAGGTACACATACAACCACCGCCACACGTCTGTACCATTTGCCGGGAAGCGGCGACCTGATTGATTCACCCGGAATCCGCGAATTCGGACTCTGGCATATCAGTGCTGATGAATTGATGGCAGGTTTCCGCGAGTTCAGACCACTGGCGGGGCACTGCAGATTCCGCGACTGCCGCCACCAGCGTGAACCTGATTGTGCGCTGCGCACCGCCGCAGAACGGGGAGAAATTGATCCAGCCAGACTAGAGAGTTATCACTCTATCCTGGCCAGCCTGGAACAATAACCGTCAGAAAATTTCCGGCATCGGCTGGCTGTCGGGGGCAGGAGCTACCACACCTGAACGCTCAGCGTTGATTGTGTTTTCCTGCAGGTTGCGCTCAGCCAGCTCGTTTAAGACCATGATGACAATGCGGCGGTTGGTATGACTGCCTGGATTGCTGGCGTCAAAAAGTGCTGACGACCCCATCCCGATGATCTGTGCAAATTGTTCGTAAGGCAGTCCGCCTTCAACCAGCGCCCGCCGCGCTGAATTGGCACGATCAGCAGACAATTCCCAATTTGTGTAAACGCCCCCGTTATCCGCATAAGGGGTCGCATCGGTATGCCCGTATACGCTGATCTTGTTGGGAACTTTATTAAGGACCTCGGCCATGGCCCACATAACTTCCAGGGCATACGAGCGCATTTGTGCCGAACCCAGATCAAATATCGGGCGGTTTTCCCGATCCACAATCTGGATAGCCAGACCGTCTTCGGTCAGCTCCATGATCACGCTCTCGTCAAACCACTCAAAGGCCTGGTTGCCGGCAATCACTTCTTCAATCTGGCCGCGCAGACTTTGCAGCAGCTCTATCTCGCGCAAGCGTGCCAGTTCGGCAATCTCCGGATTCTCCAGCTCATCGGAAGATTCCACCATCTGCTCGCGGTCTTCCTGCACCAGCGCCAAATTGAGGCCCTGATTGGCCACACTGAGGGGACGGCCACCAAGATCAACCACATAGGGAGTACCGCCGTCACCGGAATTGGACAGGCTACGGGGGTCCGAGAAATAACCGGCGATCACCATTTTTTCCAGATCGGTGGTGCTTTCAATCAGCCATAACACCAGGAAAAAGGCCATCAACGCCAGTGCGAAGTCCGCAAACGCAATTTTCCAGGAGCCACCATGCGCGCCAGCATCAACTTTTTTGACGCGCTTGATGATGATGGTCTGTTCGTTTTTTTCCATGATCAGCGGCTGCGTATGTGCTGATCGAGTTCAACAAAGCTGGGGCGGTCGGCTGAATAAAGCGTCTTGCGCGCAAATTCAACGGCCATCTTGGGCGGCAGACCATTGGAAGTGGCCACAATCGCAGCTTTGATGCACTCAAACATTTTGATTTCAGCGGTGGCAACTTCCTGCAGGCGTGTGCTGATCGGGCCCACAAAACCATAGGCAAAAAAGATACCGACAAATGTTCCCACCAGAGCAGCCGCCACGCTCTGACCAAGCGCTTCGGGCGCTCCACCCAACTTCTGCATGGTGATTACAATACCCAGTACTGCGGCTACGATACCAAAACCAGGCAGGCCATCTGCGATACGGTGCACGGCATGAGAGGGTTCACTCATTTCGTGCATCTGGGCTTCAATCTCGACGTCAATCATCGCCTCAATTTCGTGTGGCGCCAGATTGCTGGTGGTCATTATGCGCATATTGTCCGCAAGAAACTCGATGATGCGGGCGTTTTTGAGCAGAGATGGATAACGGGTAAAGAGGCCGCTTTCAGCAGGGGCTTCAATATCAGCCTCAATAGACATCATGCCTTCACGGCGAGCCTTGTTAAAAATATCAAACAGCAAACCCAGCAGGTCCAGATACAGCGCCTGGCTGGGACCGCCGCCCATAATGGCCTTGGGCAAGCGTTTTCCGGTCTCGGTGACCACATGTTTGCTGTTGGCGATCAGGAACGCGCCCATAGCCGCGCCCAGAATGATGATAAATTCCGACGGCTGCCACAGCACTCCCAATACACCACCGTGCATGATGTAACCACCGGCTACACTCAAGATCACCACGACAGCGCCAACAATAAACAACATGAACTGATAAACCCCCGGCAGTGACATTTCATCGCACTCGCTAGCTACATCGGACAAAACGGCCTTTTCATTAGCCGGGGAGGCGCAAATCACCCGCTTTTTTCCACAAACCTTGTCTCACCTCAAAGCCTTGTTTAAGCTGCGGCCTCTTTATTTGGCAACACGTCGACACTGACCTGGACACGGCATGAGAACTTCCCTGTTTATACTGGCGCAGCATCTGCTGCCGCATCATCTGCTGTCACGGATTGTTGGCAAGCTCGCGGCGTCGGAGAATACCTTCGTCAAAACCCGTTTTATCAACTGGTTTGCGGCACGTTATCAGGTCGATATGTCAGAAGCCGCTGATACGGATCTGGGCTCATACAGCAACTTCAACAATTTTTTTACCCGCGCGCTGAAACCCGGCGCACGCCCCATTTCTGACGGCCCGCAGGATGTGGTGTGCCCAGCCGATGGCGCAATCAGTCAACTTGGGATCATTGATAAAAACCGCATCTTCCAGGCCAAAGGCAAGGGCTTCACTGTGGAAGCCTTGTTAGGCGCAGATCCGGCAGTGGCAGAGCAGTTTCACGGCGGCCAATTCGCTACCGTTTACCTGTCACCCAGGGACTATCATCGTGTGCATATGCCGGTGGACGGCAAGCTGCTGCAGACCCTCTATATCCCTGGCAAGCTGTTTTCGGTCAATAAAGTCACCGCCGAAAACGTGGATGAACTGTTTGCGCGCAATGAACGCCTGGTTTGTCTGTTTGAAACGCCCGCCGGCCCAATGGCGCTGGTGCTGGTCGGCGCAATGATTGTGGCTGGCATAGATACCGTCTGGGCAGGTCATGTCTGCCCGACATCACCGCTTAAGGTAAGTACTGACTATGCCGCACAGACTGAAGTGGTCTTAAAAAGAGGCGAGGAGATGGGGCGTTTTAAACTGGGTTCTACCGCCATTGTATTGTTTGGCCCGGGGGCCATGGAACTGGAGCCATCATTGCAGGCAGATTCAGCGGTTCGTATGGGTCAGAAGCTGGGTACGATGCTGGCGGGCCAGTAAACAACTCGCTAGAATCGGCGCCCGCGCACACCTTCATAGAGAATCTATTATGAGCAAATTCGAGAATGTTTCCGTCGTTAAAGCCGCGAATGTGTATTTCGACGGCAAAGTGACCAGCCGTACTGTTGAATTCGCCAATGGCGACATCAAAACTCTGGGCATCATGCTGCCAGGCGACTACCGTTTTGGCACTGCTAAAAAAGAGATCATGGAAATTCTGTCCGGCCAGGTAGAAATCCTGCTGCCAGGCGAAGACCTGTGGCGCAAAATCAATGGCGGCGACAGCTTTGAAGTGCCTGCCAATTCTGCCTTTGATATCAAAGTGCTGAGCGTGACCGACTACTGCTGTTCTTACATCGGATAATCAGCCCGCTGTACACAAGCGCGGAACTGTTTCCGCGCTTGTGTACCAATAGTGCTCTGGCGTGCCTGACTCAAGGCGCCAAAAATGTTTTGTAGGCAATATTGTCGGTTTCTTCCTGGAACGGATAGCGAATCAGTTTCAGAAACTCGTCAAAACGCTCATAGTCGTCCGGCGGCACCTGCACACCTGTCAGCACCCGGCCATAGGCCGCTCCGTGGTTACGGTAGTGGAACATCGAAATATTCCAGCGCCCGCCTAACAAATCCAGGAAGGTCATCAGCGCACCCGGTCTTTCCGGAAATTCAAAACGGAAAACCCTTTCGTTAATAACCTGTTGGTTACGGCCACCGACCATATGCCGAATATGCAGCTTGGCGGTTTCGTTGTCCGTCATGTCCACGACTGCCAGGCCGGCACTGCTCAGTTCAGTGAGTAACTGCTGACGCCCCGGCAAACCCTCAGCAACCTCCACGCCGACAAAAATTTTGGCTGCAGCAGGATCACCGTAACGGTAGTTAAACTCAGTAATATTTCGTTTGCCCAGAATCTGCGAAAAACTGCGGAAGCTGCCCGGCTTTTCATCAATGGTCACCGCCAGAATGGCTTCGCGACTTTCACCCAGTTCTGCCCGCTCCGACACGTGGCGCAAGCGGTCAAAATTGACATTGGCGCCGGTAACAATGGCCATCAGCGTCTGTCCCTCAAGTCTCTGTTCGCGCACTGCTTTCTTCAAACCCGCAATAGCCAGTGCTCCAGCCGGTTCGGCAACAGCGCGGGTGTCATCAAATACATCTTTGATTGCTGCGCAGATTTCATCGGTGGTGACGGTGATGACCTCATCCACACAATCTTTGAGGATGGCAAATGTTTCTTCACCCACCTGGTTAACTGCAACACCATCGGCAAACAGGCCGACCTGCGACAGGATTACACGTTTGCCTGCTTCCATCGCCGCTTTCAGACAAGCCGAGTCCTCTGCTTCAACCGCAATCAAACGGATTTCCGGGCGGATATACTTGATGTACGCGGCTACGCCAGCCATCAATCCGCCACCGCCGACCGGAACAAAAATCGCGTCCAGTTTGCCGCTGTGCTGACGCAGAATTTCCAAACCAATAGTGCCTTGACCGGCGATCACATCGCGGTCATCAAAGGCATGCACAAAGGTGTAACCTTTTTCCTTCACCAGCTGCATCGCAAATTCCGCAGCTTCGTTATAGGTGTCGCCATATAAAACCACTTCACCACCGCGTGTACGAACACCCTCAATCTTAATCGCGGGCGTGGTTACCGGCATCACAATAACCGTGGGAATACCCAGTTTTTTTCCGGCAAGTGCTACACCTTGAGCGTGGTTACCGGCACTGGCAGCCACCACGCCGCGTTTGGCGGCCTCTGCAGACAGCCGCGACATCTTGTTGTAGGCACCACGCAGTTTAAAACTGAATACCGGTTGCAGGTCTTCGCGCTTGAGCAAAACCTGATTGTTCAGCCTGCGTGACAGCGCCGGCGCATGGTGCACGGGGGTTTCGATGGCAACATCGTAAACGCGCGCTGAGAGTATTTCCTTTATGTATCTATCCATACCAACCACACCAGCCATACCAGATGTCTTTTTTTCCTGCAGTTGCAGGCCTGCGCTATAATTCGGGCACATGTTCAACTAACCCAGTTTAACGCAGCGTATTACAGGAAAGCAGCATGGACCAGAATGAATTGAAAAAAGCCGTGGCCAAAGCCGCTGCTGATTACGTCAAAAGCCGCCTGGATGATCGCACCATCATTGGGGTAGGCACCGGATCCACCGCTAATTTTTTTATTGAGTATCTGGGCGAATTTCGTCAGGACATCACTGCAACTGTCGCCAGTTCCGAAGAAACTGCCCGGCGATTAAAAGCCCTGCAGATCCCGGTGTTGGATCTGAACGCGGCACCAGAAGTGACCATTTATGTGGATGGTGCCGATGAAGCCAACAATTTTCTGCAACTTGTTAAAGGCGGCGGGGGAGCACTGACTCGCGAAAAAATCATTGCTGCAGTCGCGCGCGAATTTGTGTGTATTGCCGATGGCAGCAAACTGGTCAACGTACTGGGCAATTTCCCGCTACCCGTGGAAGTGATCCCGATGGCACGCAGTCACGTCGCACGCGAAATAGTAAAAATGGGTGGAGACCCGGTTTACAGGGAAGGATTTGTAACGGACAACGGCAACGTAATCCTCGACATTCACAATATGAACATCGTTGATCCGCGCACAACAGAATCCCAGCTCAATCAGATTACGGGTGTAGTCACCAACGGACTGTTCGCAATCAGACCGGCTGATCAGCTGATTCTCGGCACAAAAGAAGGCATCAGAACACTGACTCGTTAATTCAGTGCTCTTCGCTCGAGAGTTTGAGCGCACGACCAGGCATAAAAAAACGCAGGGTTTTTACGCCCTGCGTTTTTTGTATTACAGAGGAGTTACATTCTCCGCCTGGGGGCCTTTCTGGCCTTGAGTCACTTCCATCGTGACTTTCTGGCCTTCGTGCAGCGATCTTCTGCCAGTACCGTTAATGGCACTAAAGTGGACGAATACGTCCTTCCCACCTTCCTGTTCAATGAAGCCGAAGCCTTTCTCGTCATTGAACCACTTAACGGTACCTTCTACTTGCTGTGACATATTGCTCTCTTGCTATTTCCAAGGGACTGACCAGAACCAGTTGCCCCGGCGGTTCCCATTATTTATTTTCACAGTTGACAAATGCGTCATCTGCCGGAATCAAACGCGACTCCTGCATTGAGTGTACCGCTATATTTTGTTGGTGGGAATACAATTTCCGCGAAAAAACCATGGTTTTTCATGGTTTTTTCGCGTTTATCGGAAATAGTGCGAGCTGGCAGGGATGATTTATTTGCAGTCAGGCCGGCAGATCAAAAATCTTGCCAGGATTCATGATGTTGTTCGGATCAAATACTTTTTTCAGCGCCTGCATCACTTTTATTTCAGCCTCGCTGCGGCTGTATTGTAGATAAGGCTTTTTCAGCAGTCCCACACCATGTTCGGCAGAAATACTGCCACGGTATTTTTTGACTGTATCAAAGATGCCGTAACTGACTTCATTGCAGCGTTTGAAGAATTCTTCCTTGGGCAGATTGTCCGGCTTGAGAATATTCAGATGCACATTACCGTCACCAATATGACCAAACCAGATAATTTCAAAATCCGGATAACGATCGTTAACAATGGCATCAACTTCCTGCAGGAAAGCGGGCACTTTTGATACCTGCACAGAAATGTCATTCTTGTACGGGGTAAAACGAGAGATTGTCTCAGAGATATCTTCGCGCAGACGCCACAGGGTCTTGGCTTGTGTGGTGTTCTGGCTCATGGTGCCATCAAGCGCCCAGCCATTTTCCATACATTTTTCAAATGCAGCCATCGCCGCATCCATCGCGGACTCACCGGTGTTTTCAAATTCAATCAGGGCATAGAAGTTGCCAACGGTGTCAAACGGGCGCTGCAAACCTTTTTCTTCCATCACGTGCAGCAGAGCTTTTTCCGAGAAAAACTCAAACGCCATAATGTCCAGCGCACTCTGGAATGTCTGCAGAATGTGCATGGTCGCGTCCATGTCTTCAACTGCCAGCACCAATACCGTGGGATCCTGCGGCAGAGTTGCCAGGCCCATGGTCAGCTCAACAACAAAACCCAGCGTACCTTCAGAACCTACAAACAGATGGCGCAAGTCATAACCGGTGGCGTTTTTAACCAGACCCTGGTTCAGCTCAAGCAGCTCGCCAGAACCGGTTACCACTTTCATACCCAATACCCAGTCACGGGTCAGGCCGTATTTGATGACCTTGATGCCACCCGCGTTGGTGGCGACGTTACCGCCAATCTGGCTGGAACCGGAGGATGCAAAATCGACCGGATAATACAGACCGTTGTCTTCCGCAAACTGTTGTAATTGCTCGGTTACTACACCGGCCTGGCACACCACCTGACGGTCAATGGGGTTAAAGTCCAGTATGCGATTCATACGGTCAAACGCAACTACAACTTCGCCATTGGCCGCTACCGCACCACCGCTCAGACCGGTTCGACCACCGGAAGGGACCAGTGCAAACCCGTGTTCGTTAGCCAGTTTTACCAGCGCCTGAACTTCTTCTGTATTACCTGGAAATACAATCGCAGACGGCTTGGGATCAAAGACTTTTGTCCAGTCCTTGCCAAAAGTCTGACAGGAATCCACGTCTGATTTGACCCGATCCGCCCCGACCACACCGGCAAGAGCGGCTTCCAACGCCTGTTGCGATAAGCTCATTCAGAATACTACCTTTTATGTTACTGACTGCGATTATGGTAACATAGCGCGCCTTAAACGGGAGAGATCCCTGACAATCCTGCAAATTTGCAAACCTCTAACGAGTAACGTTATCCCATGAAACCGACATCCCTGGATAAAAGTAAAATCCGCTTCCTATTGCTGGAAGGCGTGCACCAAAGTGCCGTCAAAACCCTGAACGAAGCAGGCTATACCAATATCGAGTACCTGAAGACCTCGTTGTCCGAGGCTGAACTGATTGAAAAAATCAAAGATGTTCACTTCATCGGTATCCGTTCCCGTACTCAGCTGACTGCCAGCGTGTTTGAAGCGGCAGGCAAGTTGCAGGCTGTTGGTTGCTTCTGCATCGGCACCAACCAGGTCGATCTCACCGCTGCGCTGATCAAGGGTGTACCGGTGTTTAACGCACCTTATTCCAACACCCGCAGCGTGGCCGAACTGGTGATTGGCCAGCTGATTCTGTTGCTGCGCGGCATTCCGGAAAAGAATGCGCAAGTTCATCGCGGAGTCTGGCAGAAAGTGGCAACTGGCTCTTACGAAACTCGCGGTAAAAAACTCGGCCTGATTGGTTATGGCAACATTGGTTCGCAACTGAGCGTGCTGGCTGAATCAATGGGCATGAAAGTTTATCTGTACGACATCGTCACCAAGCTGCCACTGGGCAATGCAACTCAGGTCAACAGCCTGAAAGAGTTGATGCAAAACTGCGACGTTGTCAGCCTGCACGTTCCAGAAACTGCACAGACCGAAAAAATGATTGGTGCAGAACAACTGGGCTGGATGAAAAAAGGTTCTATCCTGATTAATGCCTCGCGCGGCACTGTGGTTGATATTGATGCGCTGGCTGCAGCTCTTGAATCAGGTCATCTGGCTGGTGCGGCTGTGGACGTATTCCCGGTAGAACCACGCTCGAATGAAGAAGAGTTTGTGTCACCGCTGCGCAAATTTGATAACTGCATCCTGACGCCGCACATTGGTGGCAGCACCATGGAAGCGCAGGAAAACATCGGCTTTGAAGTGGCAGAAAAACTGATTCGTTACAGCGATAACGGCTCTTCACAAACTTCTGTCAACTTCCCGGAAGTTGCACTGCCGTCGCATCCTGGTATGCATCGTTTGCTGCACATTCACCAGAACGTGCCAGGTGTCATGTCAGAGATCAACCAGATCTTCTCTGACAGTGGTATCAACATCCGTTCACAGTACCTGCAAACCAACGACAAAATTGGTTATGTGGTGATGGATATCGACGAGAAAGACAGCAACAGTGCGCTTGATAAGCTGCACGATGTACAGGGCACAATTCGTAGCCGGGTACTGTGGTAATACTGTAATAAAGACAGCTGACGCCTTGCAGCACAGCCGCTTCGGGAGTCGGTCTCGAAACGGGCGCCTTATGGCGCCCTGATTGTTTCTCGACGGACGTCCCGCAGCGTCCGCGCTGCAGAGCGTCAGGCCTTATTTAATGTTGTACTTCGCAGCCATTTCTTCCAGGCTGTAGATCTTGCCAATGCGGTCGATCTGACCCGCTGCACCAAAGGCTTCCAGACGATCTTTGACGATGCCTTTCATTGCTTTGATGGTTGGAGCCAGGAATTTACGCGGATCGAATTCAGAGCGGTTCTCAGCCAGGAATTTGCGTACTGCACCGGTTGAAGCCAGGCGCAGGTCGGTGTCGATATTCACTTTACGCACACCATATTTGATGCCTTCCTGGATTTCTGACACCGGCACACCGTAAGTCTCACCGATCTCACCACCGAACTCGTTGATCACTGCCAGCCATTCCTGCGGCACAGATGAAGAGCCGTGCATTACCAGGTGCGTGTTGGGAATGCGCGCATGAATCTGTTTGATACGCTCGATGGCCAGAATGTCACCGGTCGGCGGACGACTGAACTTGTAAGCACCGTGACTGGTACCTACTGCAATTGCCAGCGCATCAACACCGGTGTCTTGAACAAACTGTGCCGCTTCTTCTGGATCAGTCAGCATTTGATCGTGGCTAAGCACGCCTTCTGCACCGATGCCGTCTTCTTCACCGGCCATACCGGTTTCCAGTGAACCCAGGCATCCGATTTCACCTTCCACAGACACACCGCAGGCATGCGCCATTTCAACAACAGTACGGGTTACACGTACATTGTAGTCGTAATCTGTTGGGGTTTTACCATCCACACCCAGTGAACCGTCCATCATCACCGATGAAAAACCCAGCTGGATAGAGCGCTGACAAACGGCAGGGGACACACCATGGTCCTGGTGCATCACAATTGGAATGTGCGGGAATTCTTCAATTGCCGCCAGAATCAGATGACGCAGAAACGTTGAGCCGGCATATTTGCGTGCGCCAGCAGACGCTTGCAGAATGACCGGGCTGTTAGCTTCATTGGCCGCTTCCATAATGGCGCGCACCTGCTCCAGGTTGTTGACGTTAAAGGCCGGCACACCGTATCCATGTTCAGCAGCATGATCCAGCAATTGTCGCAGACTGATCAGGGCCATAATTATTCCTCTTGCAAGACGACTAAAAGTTTCTGGTTATTTTTCAAGAATAGCGACAGCCGGCAACACATCTCCCTGAACAAATTCCAGGAAGGCGCCACCGCCGGTTGAGATATAAGAAACATCGTTGGTGATGCCAAATTTGTCGATCGCCTGGATGGTTTCACCACCACCTGCAATCGAGAAACCGCTGTTAGCAGCCACAGCTTCTGCAATCGCTTTGGTGCCGTTAGCAAACGCATCAAACTCAAACACACCCACCGGGCCGTTCCAGATAATGGTTTTCATGCCGGCAATAATCGCAGCCAGTTTCTCGGCAGTTTTGGGCCCGATGTCCAGGATCATGTCATCGTCGGACACATCGGCCACAGCCTTGACTACAGCAGTTGCATCAGCAGCAAATGTTTTGGCTACTACAACGTCAACCGGCAAAGGAATGGACGTTTTTTCCATCAGCGCCTTGGCAGTATTCACCAGATCCGCTTCAACCAGCGATTTGCCTACCGGGTAACCTGCTGCCAGCAAGAAGGTGTTGGCAATACCACCACCTACAATCAGCTGGTCGGTTTTTTCTGCCAGGCTTTCCAGCACCTGCAGTTTGCTCGAAACTTTTGCGCCGCCGACAATCGCCAGCATCGGACGCTCAGGGCTTTTTAATGCCTTGTCCAGTGCATCCAGCTCCGCAGCGAGCAATGGACCGGCAACGGCTTTGGGCGCGAACTTCGCTACACCATGGGTGCTTGCCTGTGCACGGTGCGCTGTTCCAAACGCATCCATTACAAATACATCACACAGCGCGGCATACTGACGTGCCAGGTCGTCACTGTTTTTGTTTTCACCGACGTTGATGCGCACGTTCTCCAGCAGCACTATTTCACCTTCCGCCGGGACTGCAGCGGCGGGATTTTCCAGGTAGTCCTGAACCAGGCGCACCGGTTTACTCAGCAGTTTGCCCAGGTGTTCCGCGACAGGTGCCAGCGAGGATTCCTGTTGCTCAGCAATCGGCTTGCCTTCTTCAGGACGCCCCAGATGCGACATCACCATCAGACGGGCACCGGCATCCAGCGCCAGCTTCAGGGTTGGCAATGCTGCCACAATACGTGTGTCATTGCCGACCACACCATTTTTAACCGGCACGTTCAGATCTTCGCGGATCAGGACGCGTTTGCCCTTCAAATCCAGATCCTGCATGCGTTCAATGGTTTTTGATGTGTTTGTCATATTCTGTAGTCCTCGTTAATCGATATCCATCTGACGAATCACATTGGCAACATCCAGCATTCGATTCGCATAAGCCCATTCGTTATCAAACCAGGTCAACACCTTGACAAGGTGTGAGCCACTGACACAGGTCTGACTCAGATCCACAATCGCAGAACGTGGATCGTGATTAAAGTCGCAGGAAGCCAGCGGCTCATCGGTACAAGCCAGCACATTATGCACTGACTGTTCAGCAGCCATTTTCAGCGCCTGGTTTACCTGTGTTTTGTCGGCAGCTGAGCGTACGGTCACAATCAGATCAATCGCCGACACATTAACCGTTGGCACCCGCAGTGCCTGCGCTGAGAAGCGGTCTTCCAGATGCGGCAGAATCCTGCCAATTCCTTTGGCAAGTTCTGTATCTACCGGAATAATTGATTGCACTGCACTGCGTGTTTTGCGCAAATCCTGATGATGATAGGCATCGATGACCGGTTGATCATTCATTGCCGAATGTATTGTGGTGATGACACCATATTCGATACCAAACGCATCATCCAGCGCTTTGATTACCGGTACTACACAGTTGGTGGTACAGGAAGCCGCTGAAAGAATACGGTGATCACGCTGCAATATTCCATCGTTAATGCCATAAATCACCGTTGCGTCCACATCACTTTTTGCTGGTTGTGAAAACAGCAATCGGTGCGCGCCCGCAGCCAGATGCTTTTCAGCGGTTTCACGATCACTGAAACAGCCACTGCATTCCAGCACCAGATCCACACCCAGCTCGCGCCATGGCAACTGATTTATATCCGGCTGACGCAAAATCTGTACGGTTTTGCCATTAACAGTCATCGCCGACTCGGACTGCAGCGTCACCTCGCCCACAAAGCGGCCGTGGGTGCTGTCGTAGCGGGTCAGATGCACCAGAGTGCGCGCGTCGATCAGATCATTAACCGCAACAATTTCCAGATCGGGCAGGTCGCTGCGCTCATGGAGCGCACGCATGACACAGCGACCAATTCGACCATATCCATTAATCGCAAGCCGGATGGGCTTTGCCATGTATGGCTCCCTAGCTAGTACTAAAAGTTACTTCAGCAAAGCTTGCGCTTTGGCAACGATGTTATCTGCGGTAAATCCGAACTCTTTCATCAAAATGCCGCCCGGTGCTGATTCACCAAAACGATTCATGCCAATAATGGCACCATCCAGACCTACATACTTATGCCAGTAATCCACCGCTGCAGCTTCCACAGCCAGGCGTTTGCGCACAGCCGCGGGCAACACACTTTCGCGATACGCCGCATCCTGCGCTTCAAACACATCCGTAGAAGGCATTGAAACCAGGCGCGCCTGAATGCCAGAGGCCTGCAAGGTCTTCACTGCATCACGTGCAATCGCCACTTCCGATCCGGTAGCAATCACAATCAGCTCCACGGCGCCGGAACAGTCTTCCAGAATGTAGGCACCACGGTGAACGTTGGCCAGCTGCTCGTCAGTACGTGCCTGGTGTACCAGATTCTGACGCGACAGAATCAGCGAGGTTGGTCCGTCCTGACGCTGCAGTGCATGCTGCCAGGCAACCACGGTTTCCACTGCATCAGCCGGACGCCACACAGACATATTGGGGGTGGTACGCAGGTTGGTCAGCTGCTCAATCGGCTGGTGCGTAGGGCCATCTTCGCCCTGGCCAATAGAGTCGTGTGTGTACACGTTGATTACCTGCTGTTTCATCAACGCAGACATACGCACCGCATTACGCGCGTATTCCATAAAAATCAGGAAGGTGCCGCCATAGGGGATAAATCCGCCATGCAGAGCGATACCATTCATAATTGCGCTCATACCAAATTCACGGACACCGTAATAGATGTAGTTGCCATCGGCACGGTCGCTGATCGGCACACTGCCTTTCCACATGGTCAGGTTGGAACCGGCCAGGTCGGCAGAACCACCCAACAGCTCAGGCAGGAATTCACTAAAAGCCGCGATGCTGTTCTGTGATGCTTTACGAGTGGCAATGTTCTCGGCTTTTTGTTGCGTCAGTTCAACCAGTGCTTTGGCACGTTCAGCAAAATCTGCCGGGAATTCACCGTTGAGACGACGCTGCAGCTCTTGTGCCAGCTCCGGAAATGCCTGCTGATAGGCTTCCAGCGTCTGTGTCCATTGGGCTTCAGCGCGGGCGCCACGCTCGCAGGCATTCCAATCCTTTTTGATCTGTTCCGGGATATTAAAAGCCTCATGCGACCAACCCAGCGCCAAGCGGGTTGCAGTCACTTCATCAGCACCCAGCGGTGCGCCGTGAACATCGGAGGTACCGGCTTTAGCTGGTGATCCAAATCCGATCACGGTTTTGCAGCGAATCAGTGTCGGTTTGGCGGTTTCAGCACGGGCCGCTTCAATAGCCGTCACAATTTCTTCAGCGTTATGACCATCCGCAGACAACACCTGCCAGCCATAGGCCTCAAAACGCTTGGTAGTATCGTCGGTGAACCAGCCATCTATCTGTCCATCGATAGAAATGCCGTTGTCGTCATAAAACACAATCAGTTTGCCCAAAGCCAACGTACCGGCCAGTGAACAGACTTCGTGTGAAATGCCTTCCATCAGACAGCCATCACCCGCAAACACGTAAGTGTAGTGATCAACCACGTCATGACCCGGCTGGTTAAACTGCGCCGCCAGCGTTTTTTCCGCAATTGCCATACCCACTGCGTTGGCCAGACCCTGTCCCAGCGGGCCAGTGGTGGTTTCAACACCCGGTGTATAACCGTATTCCGGGTGACCCGGGGTGCGCGAATGCAGCTGGCGGAAGTTCTGCAGCTCTTCAATCGGCAGATCGTAGCCGGTGAGGTGCAGCAGGGAGTAAATCAGCATCGAGCCGTGCCCATTGGACAGAATAAAACGGTCGCGATTCAGCCAGTCTGGGTTTTGCGGGTTGTGCGCAAGGTAGTCATTCCAGAGAACCTCCGCGATATCTGCCATGCCCATTGGGGCACCAGGGTGGCCTGAATTGGCTTTTTGCACAGCGTCCATACTGAGAGCGCGGATAGCATTGGCGCGTTCGCGGCGCGAGGTCAGTCGGGTTGACATTCGAGGGAGGCTCCTGTTCGGGGGTGCAACTATAAAAGACGCGTATTTTCCCGCACCTGAGAATAAGTTTCCACCAGTGTTTCCGTTTCTGGTCGCCGCCCAATCCAATCTATATCAAAATATTTTGATATATCGTATTCGCCTGTTATAGTTCGCCCCTCATTAAAGCAGGCAATAAACACCATGCGAGCGGCTACACTGAGTGGTGGCGCGGTCGATCAGACCCCTCATCACCCCGGACAACACAGCATCTGCGCACTTTCCCAGCTAAATAAAGCGATGGGGGATGAGTTGCGCCTGCAGATCCTGCACGTACTGCAAACCGAGTCGTTCAGTGTGCTGGAGTTGTGTCGCATTTTGAATATTCGCCAAAATGCGCTGAGTCATCATTTAAAGATTCTGACCACTGCCGGCCTGATCAGTAGTCGACGTGAGGGCAACAGTATTTTCTACCGTCGCGCCTTGCTGCTGGCGGAGGATCCCTTGTTTAGTCTTAAACAAGCGGCTTTTGCCAGCCTGGATCAGATCGCGCTGCACAGTGATCTGACGCAGGGCATACGCCAGATCCACGCCGAGCGCTCCGAGCAGTCGCTGCTGTTTTTTGAGCGCCACGCCGAACGTTTTCTGGAAAAGCAGGAACTGGTCGCCGAATACGCACATTACCGCGAGACGCTGCACGACCTGTTAAGTCGTTTGCAGTTGCCAGCCACTGCTCGAGTGATGGAAGTGGGGCCTGGTGAAGGCTGCCTGCTCAGTGAGTTGGCGGGTATGTTTGAGCACGTCACTGCGCTCGACAACTCCATGGAAATGCTTAGCCGCGCCCGTAACACGCTGGATGATCAGCAGCACAACGTGACCTTTATCCACGGTGATACCCAGGTTGCGATTGCCCAAAATATCCGCGCCGACCTGCTGATTTACAACATGGTGTTGCACCACATTCCGTCGCCTCATGAGGCTTTCCAGGATTCTGCGCGAATTCTGGAACCGGGCGGGGCGCTGCTGCTGATTGATTTAAGCCACCACGATCAGGATTGGGTTCGCGAAGCCTGCGGTGATCTGTGGCTGGGTTTTGACAGTCACGAGCTGGATGAGTGGGCACGCCAGGCCGGACTAACCATTGCACAAAGTATGTATCTGGGCCTGAGAAATGGTTTTCAGGTTCAGATGCGCGTTTTTTTACGCCCTTGATTTAACCCTTAACACACACATTGATGACTAAGAGAAGGAAACATCAAATGACAACATCGCTGTTCACCTCCGAATCCGTGTCAGAAGGACATCCGGATAAAATTGCTGACCAGATTTCTGATGCGGTTCTGGACGCGATTCTGCGCCAGGATCCACGCGCGCGCGTGGCCTGCGAAACCCTGATTAAAACCGGCATGGTCATCGTGGCGGGTGAAGTCACCACCGAAGCCTACGTCGATCTGGAAGACATCGCGCGTAAAGTAGTGGTGGACATTGGTTATGACCACTCGGACAAATTCTTCGACGGTCACTCCTGTGCGGTTCTCAACGCGATTGGCAAACAGTCTCCTGACATCGCGATGGGCGTTGATGAAACTGAAGATCACGAACAAGGCGCCGGCGACCAGGGTTTGATGTTTGGTTATGCCAGCAACGAAACAGACGTGCTGATGCCTGCTCCAATTACTTACTCACACCGTCTGGTTAAACGTCAGGCTGAAGTGCGCAAAAACGGCACGCTGCCCTGGCTGCGTCCGGATGCAAAAAGCCAGATCACGTTCCGTTACCAGGACGGCAAACCGGTGGGTATTGACGCGGTAGTTCTGTCTACTCAGCACGCGGCTGAGATTGGTCTGAAAGAACTGCGCGAAGCGGTGATGGAAGAAATTATCAAACCGGTTCTGCCTGCAGAGTGGCTGGATGACAAAACCAAATACTTCATTAACCCAACCGGCCGCTTTGTGATCGGCGGCCCACACGGTGACTGCGGTCTGACGGGCCGTAAAATTATCGTAGACACCTACGGCGGAATGGCCCGTCACGGTGGCGGCGCATTCTCTGGCAAAGATCCATCCAAGGTGGACCGTTCTGCAGCATACGCAGCGCGTTATGTAGCCAAAAACATTGTTGCTGCCGGTATTGCTGATCGTTGTGAGATCCAGGTGTCTTACGCTATTGGTGTGGCAGAACCTACCTCTATCAGCGTGGAAACATTTGGCACCGGCAAAATTGCACAAGAGCGTATTGTTGAGCTGGTTCGCGAACACTTTGAGCTGCGCCCAAAGGGCCTGATCAAAATGTTGGACCTGATCCGTCCAATTTATTTCGATACCGCTGCTTACGGTCACTTCGGTCGCGAAGAGCCCCAGTTTACCTGGGAGAAAACCGATAAAGCGGCAGCGCTGCGTGACGCAGCCGGTCTGTAATCCGACTACCCGATCAACGCATTTTTTTATTCAGCAATTAAGGAATTTTTATGAGCAAGCCCGACTATAAAGTAGCTGATATCAGCCTGGCCGACTTCGGACGCAAAGAAGTTATTCTGGCGCAGGCTGAAATGCCAGCACTGATGGCGCTGCGTTCGCGTTACAAAGATGCACAGCCACTGGCTGGCGCAAAAATTATTGGTTGCATTCACATGACCATTCAAACTGCCGTGTTGATTGAAACACTGGTTGAGTTGGGCGCCGAAGTGCGCTGGTCATCCTGCAACATTTTCTCTACGCAAGATCACGCTGCGGCTTATATCGCTTCACAAGGTGTTGCTGTGTACGCGTGGAAAGGTCAAACCGTTGAAGAGGGCGACTGGTGTATTGAGCAAACCATTCTGAAAGATGGTCAGCCTTGGGATGCCAACATGCTGCTGGACGACGGCGGTGACCTGACGGCAATGGTTCACAATAAATATCCGCAGATGCTGGCCAACATCCATGGCATCACGGAAGAGACCACCACTGGTGTGCATCGTCTGATCGAAATGCTGGAAGCGGGCACATTAAAAGTGCCAGCGATCAACGTTAACGATTCTGTAACCAAGTCCAAAAACGACAACAAATACGGTTGCCGTCACAGCTTGAATGATGCGATCAAACGCGGCACCGACATGCTGCTGTCTGGCCGTCATGCGCTGGTGATTGGTTATGGCGACGTGGGCAAAGGTTCTGCGCAGAGCCTGCGTCAGGAAGGCATGATTGTTAAAGTATCCGAAATCGATCCTATCTGTGCCATGCAGGCGTGCATGGACGGATACGAAATTGTGTCTCCTTATATTGACGGCAATAACACCGGCAAACTGGAAGACATCGACCGCGCTCTGCTCGGCAAAATCGATTTGATTGTGACCACAACTGGCAACATTGATGTCTGCGACAAGAACATGCTGCAAGCGTTAAAAGCTGGCGCTGTTGTGTGCAACATCGGTCACTTCGACAACGAAATTGACACGAAGTTTATGCGTGACAACTGGACCTGGGAAATGGTTAAACCTCAGGTTCATAAAGTGTACCGTGCTGATGCCGAGAAAAATGCAGATGATTATCTGCTGCTGTTGTCAGAAGGTCGCCTGGTTAACCTGGGCAACGCAACCGGTCACCCATCACGTGTAATGGACGGCTCTTTTGCTAACCAGGTGCTGGCACAGATCCATCTGTACAAGCAGGCGTTTGCGCGTCTGCCTGCTGATCAGCAACAACAATTGCTGACCGTTGAAGTTCTGCCCAAGAAGCTGGACGAAGAAGTGGCTGCATTGATGGTTCAAGGTTTTGGTGGCGTGCTGACGAAGCTCACTGCACCCCAAGCCAAGTACATCAACGTAGCGATTGAAGGTCCATTCAAGAGCGACAGTTACAAGTACTAATGCTGTAAGCAAACAACCGGGCGTCACAGGTGTGGCGCCCGGTCACACAGTTTTTTGCGTGATAGCTGGCTATCAAAAAAAGCGCATCAGGAATAATCATGAACAGAGACACAACAGACGCACGTTTCAGCTTTGAATTTTTCCCACCACGCACTGACGTTGGTGCAGAGAAGCTGCAAGTCGTGCATCAGGAACTTGCCGCGTTAAAGCCGGATTTTTTCTCCGTCACCTATGGCGCTGGCGGTTCAACACGCGATGGTACCTTGCAAACCGTCACCGCAATTAAAAATGCAGGCTCGGATGTTGCACCTCATTTGTCATTTGGCGGCTCTTCAAAAGAAGACATTGCGGCCTTGCTGCACTCCTATAAAGACATGGGTATCAATCGTCTGGTGGCACTGCGCGGTGATATTCCTTCTGGCACCGGTGTCGCGTCGCAATATTATTATGCAAACGAGTTGATCAGCTTTGTGCGTGAAACCACCGGCGATCATTTCCATATTGAAGTGGCCTGTTATCCGGAGATTCATCCGCAGTCTGACTCTTATGAAAGCGATTTAAAGTATTTCAAACTCAAAGTTGATGCCGGCGCTAACAGCGCGATCACACAGTATTTCTACAACGCTGATGCGTACTTCTATTTTGTAGATGCTTGCCGCAAAGCCGGTATCGAAATTCCGATTGTGCCGGGCATTATGCCTATCACCAACTTCACCAGTCTGCAGCGTTTCAGCAACAACTGCGGCGCAGAGATTCCACGCTGGATGCGCCAGCGTTTGCAATCTTATGGTGACGACAGTCAAAGCATTCGTGAGTTTGGCATTGAAGTTGTTAACAAACTTTGCCAGGACCTGCTTGATGGCGGCGCACCAGGACTGCACTTCTACACAATGAACCAAACCGAGCCTGTGCGTCATATCTGGCAACAACTCGGCTTAAAAGCCTAAGACGAGGCTGTTATGCGCCTGAGCCGAATTTATTGTGAGCAGCCGTTAAATCCAGGGTCTGAACTGACCCTGGATGAAGAAAGCGCGCACTATCTGGGCAAAGTGCTGCGCATGAAAGTGGGCTTTCGTGTGGCGTTGTTTAACGCCAATACGGGCGAAGTACACGGCACGATAACAGCGATTAATAGACGTGATATCCAGATACAACTTGATAGCGAGGCCCAGCGCAGCGCCGAAACCTTACTGCCCGTGCATATTGGCCTGGGTTTATCACGCGGTGAACGCATGGACTATGCTGTCCAGAAAGCGACGGAGCTGGGTGTTACTCATATTACTCCGCTGTTTACCGAATTCAGCGAAGTCAAACTGGATTCTGAACGTGCTGACAAACGCACTGGCCACTGGCAGAAAGTTGCTATCAGCGCTAGCGAACAATGTGGCCGCTGTACGGTGCCGGAAATTCTGAATCCTGTTGCTTTAAAGGACTGGCTACCACAAGTGCCGGCCGGCTCCGGTTTTCTGCTTGATCACAACGGTACCTGTGGTTTTTCCGGTGAGAAACCCGCCGTTGTATTTCTGTTGATTGGCCCCGAAGGTGGTATCAGCGACTCCGAAAAAGCGCTGGCTCAGGAACACGGTTTTAATACTGTGCGACTTGGCCCTCGCATCTTGCGCACTGAAACTGCACCGGTGGTTGCGCTGACCGCACTGCAATTGCGCTGGGGTGACTTTCTCTAAAAGCGAGAACCGCTAAAAGCAACAAACCCCAATCAAAATGAACGGGGTTTGTCAGCAGTCAACTTATAACCTGTAACTCAGTTGTTATAACCACTCTCACCGTGGTTTGCCAGGTCGATGGCACTTTCTTCTTCCTGACCGGCCGGGACACGGAAGCCAATGGTCTTTTCAATCGCCACCGCAATCACATAACTCACGATGAAGGAGTAGGCAATCATGGCCAGGGACGACAGCGCCTGAGCTGCAAACAGCGTACCGCTGGCTTCAGCACCGCCGACGCTACCGAACAGGCCAACCCAGACGCAGCCGATGAAGCCGGCTACCAGGTGGATACCGAACACATCCAGTGAGTCGTCGATGCCAAGTTTAAACTTGAGTTCGACGGCTACGGAGGCAGCGGAACCTGCAACCAGCCCGAGGATGATTGCCATTACCGGCGTAATGAATGCACATGCCGGAGTGATCGCAACCAGACCCGCAACCACACCCGAAGCTGCGCCTACGGCAGTTGATTTGCCGAATCGGAGCTTCTCTGTCGCAATCCAACCCAAGGCGCCAGCTGCAGGAGCAATCAGAGTGTTGAGGAAGATCAGACCTGTGTGGTCAACATCGTCGCCGTATACACCGGTGTTGAAACCGAACCAACCGAACCACAGGATGGCAGTACCAATCATCACCAGCGGAACGTTGTGGCTGGCAGACAGTTGTTTGCCGAAGCCGGTACGCTTGCCAAGAACCAGAGCCAGAGCCAGAGCGGCAGCACCAGCGGATTGGTGAATTACTGTGCCACCAGCCCAGTCCAGAGCTGCACCAAAGCCAAACACGTTGTTCGCCAGCCAGCCGTCAGCATCACCTGCAGCATTCAGACCCCAGAGCCAGCGGAAAGACGGGAAAACAACCAGGAGTGCAAACAGCGCTGCAAACAGCATCCAGGGCCAGAAGCGTGCGCGGTCAGCCGCAGCGCCGGAAACCAGAGCAACGGTAATGATGCAGAAAGCAACCAGGAAGGCATGACCCGCAAACACACCCACACCTTCGCCATCCGAGGTGCCAATGGCTGAGGCCGTTGCTGAAAGACCGAAGTCTGCAAACGGATTGCCCGCAAAGAAGCCGGAATCAACGCCTACTTGCGAAGCAATACCAGCGCCGACCAGGACGTAAAGCAGAGTCACAACAACAATGGAGCCGAAGCTCATCATCATCATGGAAACTACCGACTTGGACTTGACCAAACCTCCATAAAAGAAGGCAAGGCCGGGAGTCATAAAAATAACGAATGCTGCGCAGAGCAACAGCCAAGATAGATCGAGTGACATCAAAATTTCCTCTTTGATAAAGGGTTAATATCAGATAGCCGGCTGCTAGACAGCAGCTTCTCCTGTTTCACCAGTCCGGATACGGATCACCTGCAAGAGGTCCGAGACAAAGATTTTTCCGTCACCGATTTTTCCGGTGTTGGCTGCTTTGGTAATGGCCTCCAGCGTTTGGTCCAGCAGATCGTCTGCAATCGCCACTTCAATCTTTACCTTGGGAAGGAAATCCACTACGTACTCTGCACCACGATAAAGCTCTGTGTGCCCTTTTTGACGCCCGAAACCTTTAACTTCCGTGACTGTAATGCCCTGCACACCAATCTCGGAAAGAGCCTCCCGGGCATCGTCCAGTTTGAAAGGCTTGATAATCGCCGTTACTAACTTCATAGCTTGCTCCTTACTTGTTAATACCTGCGCCGCCTATTCAGTGCAGATACACCTGAAGCTCCTTATGCACGCGCCGTGCCATAATGAATAAATCAATATGTGTCAATGACTTAGCTTATTTTGGAGGGGTAGAATCGGGAATCGGGCTGCACCATGATTGAACATTGCACCAACTTTGTGCGCACATAAAACGGCATGCACCGTCTGAGTGCCCTGCAAAGCCAGTGAGTATTTCATTTCCGCTTTTGTGGCAGAATGAGCCAGAATTTTCTGGAGGGGACACTATGCTAAACAAACAGATTCTTGATGACATCGCTGCGCAGATCAGCCAGCAAATACCACAATTAAACGCATTAGGTCAGGAAGTCTCTGGCAACGTAAAAATGTTGGTGCAGCAGAGTCTGTCGCGCCTGGATCTGGTGACACGCGAAGAGTTCGATGCCCAGCAGCGTGCACTGCAACGAGCCGAAACCCGTATTGCCGAAATGGAAACCCTGCTGGCAGAACTGGAAGCGCGCATTAATCCGCCGGCCTGAATGCATGCAGTTGTCTGTACACCGCCGCTTGCGCAATGTGCGCGGCAGTGATCACCTGGCTTTGTTCCAGATCAGCAATTGTGCGTGCCAGCTTGATCAGCCGATGCGTGGCACGCGCTGACAAATTCAGTTTATCCATACTCTGTCTCAGCAGCTTTTCAGCAGTCTTCTCCAGTGGACAAACGCTGTCCAACATTTCTGCGCTCAGATCCCGGTTTAAACAGCCCTGCCTTTTAACCTGAAGCTGACGGCAGAGTGTGACCTGCTCCCGTAGTGCAGCCGAGTCTGGCTCGTCTGCGGGCGCCTGCTGTCTGAGATCATCACTGGCCAGTCGCGGCACCTCCACGTGAATATCAATACGATCCAGTAACGGCCCTGAAATTTTTTCCAGATAACGCGCAATCCTGTCCGGCGTACAGCGACACAGACCGCGACTGTCTCCGGCAAAACCGCAAGGACACGGGTTCATGGCACTGATCAACTGGAAACGAGCAGGGAAGCGCACTCGATAATCGGCGCGGCTGATATAGACGTGGCCAGCTTCCAGGGGCTCGCGCAAACATTCCAGCACATGGCGTTTAAACTCGGTGAGTTCATCAAGAAACAACACACCTCCGTGAGCAAGCGTGACTTCTCCCGGCATTGCATGGCGGCCACCGCCGACCAACGCAACCGCGCTGGTGCCATGATGGGGCGCACGGAAAGGCGGCAGTCCCCACGACGCCGCGTCTACACTCAGGCCTGCCACTGATCGCACCGCTGCCACGGCCAGAGACTGCGACTCATCCAGTGAAGGCAGCAAACCCGGCAAGACATTGGCCAGCAACGTTTTGCCTGTGCCCGGCGGCCCCACCATCAGCAAATGGTGACCTCCGGCAGCTGCCAGCAATAACGCCTGTTTGGCAAAGGGCTGCCCGCGGATGGCGCGAATCTCGTTAAAAATATTGTTGACTGGGATACCCGGCACTTGTGATGGACAAAACGGCAACGGAGATTCCTGAAAGTGCGCCCAGGCCTGACGCAGATTACTGACAACAACGTTGTGAGTGCCACTGACCAGCGAAGCGTCTTCGCGGTTGGCAAATGGCAGCATCAGTTGCCGGTCAGCATCGCGTGCCGCTATGACAGCGGGCAGCACTCCCTGCACCCCGCGCACATCTCCGGCCAGTGCCAGCTCACCCAGAATTTCGATGTCTGCGAGTTTGTCAGCGCAAAGTTGTCCTGATGCGGCCAGCACACCCAGCGCAATCGCCAGGTCATAACGACCACCACTTTTGGGTACATCGGCCGGCGCCATATTGATGGTGATGCGCCGGTCCGGAAATTCCAGACCCGCGTTCAGAATGGCACTGCGTACCCGTTCACGACTTTCTTTGACCGTGGTTTCCGGCAGACCCACCATATTAAACGCGGGCAGCCCATTGGACAGATGGGTTTCAACAGTAACCAGCGGCGCCTCAACTCCCTGATTGGCGCGCGTATACACAATGGCCAGTGACACTGAAATCTCCTTTTCAATGTGTCCCAAACTCAAACGCGTTGTGGTCAATCAGGTTTTAGCTGAAGGTTTGCTGCAAAGCAAATAAGAGTTCGCGCTCGCGTTCAGTGTCCAGAAGATTCATCAGATCTTCATAACCAACGGGGCGGCTGAAGTAGAAACCCTGAACCTGGTCACAATCATGTTCCCGCAGGAACTCAACCTGTTGCGCATTTTCTGCGCCTTCGGCAATCACACACATGTTCAGGCTGTGTGCAAGATTGATGATGGCTTTAACGATGGTGGCATCGTCAGGATTGTCCTGCACGTTGCTGACAAAAGAGCGGTCAATTTTCAGTGTGGAAATAGGCAGGCGCTGGATGTGGGCAAACGATGAATAACCGGTACCAAAATCATCCAGCGAAATGCTGATACCCAGGTCACTCAGTTCACGCAGGCTTTGATCCACCGCGTTGCCCTCAATCATCATGGTGGTTTCAGTCAGCTCAAACTCCAGACGGCCTGGGCTGATACCATGCTTGCGGATGATGTTGGCCACTGTACGTACAAAGTTTTTGTCCTGAAACTGCTTAAAAGCCACGTTGACGGCAATCTGAACGTGATCATAACCGCGCACTGACAGCTCGTTCAGATACTTGCAGGCGGAGTGAATTACCCAGTAACCCAGTGGCACAATCAAGCCGCTGTCCTCAGCAACACGAATAAATGCGGCCGGAGACAACATGCCGCGAACCGGATGTTGCCAGCGCAGCAGTGCCTCCACACCTACAACTTTGTTGCGACTGATATCAATACGCGGCTGAAAGTGCAGCACAAAATCTTCTTTGCGCAGACTGCGGCGGATTTCGGACTCCAGCTTGAGTTCTTTTTGCGCAGCATGGGTCATGTCGTTGGTATAACAACGCAGTGAACTGCCCTGGTCCTGCTTGGCGGCGCGCATGGCCATATCCGCCTGTGCAAACAGGGTGTCGACGCTGACAATGCCGGCACTCTTCACTACCAGGCCCAGGCTGACCGACATTTTGACAGCGTGGCGGGCAAGGGAAAAAGGTTTGGCCATCGCCTGCAGAATGGTCTCCGCGCGCAGCACTGCCTCGGCTTCCACAGAACCCATCGCATTCTGAAACACCACCGCAAACTCGTTACCGCCTATACGAGCCAGACGCTGATGGGGCTGCAGGCAGGCGTGGATACGTTCAGCAATCAGCTGAATCAGTGCATCACCTGCACCCTGACCGTAAGACACATTGACCTTCTTGAACTGGTCGACGTCTATCAATAATAAGGCCACCGACGCCGATTCCGGGCGTTGCGCCAACAATACCGATAACTGTTCACGCAAATGCTGGCGGTTGTTCAAACCTGTCAGCGGATCGGGCACACGCACCGGTTGCTGCTGGAAACCCTGGCGCCGCGCGCCAAAGTGCAGCAACACACTACGCATCAGATGCACACTCAGGCCTTGCCGCGGCAACACATCAAAATCCACCGGTGGCGGCTGCTCGCTGCCATCCTCAGCCGCAAGCGTTTTGTCTGTGAGTACAACCAATGGCAAAGAGACTTGCTGACGACTAAGCTCTATAAGCAGTCGGGCCGCAACATGTACGTCCGAGATTTGTCCCCACAGCATTAATTGGTAGCGGGAAAGATTGCGAGCGGCGAATTCTCTGATGTCGGCAGGGCAGGTTTCGAGTTCTGTGGGGATATCCGTAATACTCTGCAGCAGCCGTCCAATCTGGCTGAAATCTGCTGCCTGTTCAGAAATTAACAATACTCGCACTTCGCCGCTCCCTGAGGGCTCGTTTTTGTGAGTTCAACACAGCGAGTATCGGCCGCCCGCTCTCAAACTTCAGGTGATCCAGTTCACAAATTTATGATTTCAGTTCCGCATTCAGCGCTGAGGTATAATCGCGCGCCTTGTGCTTACCGTCCGATCAGGAAATCCGCTTATCCGTGAATAAACTCAATCCCCGCCAGAAAGAAGCTGTGCGTTACATCAGTTCTCCGCTACTGGTGCTGGCCGGCGCCGGCAGCGGCAAAACCAGCGTTATAACACAAAAAATTTCATGGCTGATAAGTGAGTGTGGCATCCCTGCCCACAAAATTGTGGCCGTGACCTTTACCAACAAGGCCGCTCGCGAAATGAAAGAGCGCGTCAGCAAACTGCTGCGTGAGCAGAACAACAAGGGTGAAAGTGGGCGCGGACTTACCATAGCAACCTTCCACCATCTGGGCCTGACCATTATCCGGCACGAACTCAAGCACATTGGCCTGAAAAGCGGTTTCTCTATTTTTGACAGTCAGGACGCACTGGCTCTGATCAAAAGCCTGATGTTAAAAGCGGAGAACAGCAACGACGAACAATTGCGCTGGCTGCAGAATCAGATCTCCGAATGGAAAAATGATTTGCTGTTACCCCCACAGGCTATGGATGCCGCAGCGTCCAGTGGCGATGAGCAACTCATGCTGGCCGCGCGCGTTTATGAAGAATACCAGCGTCATTTGCGCGCCTTTAACGCCGTCGACTTTGATGACCTGATTCTGCTGCCCGCCATTTTGTTCCAGACCCAGCAATCTGTGCTCGAGCGCTGGCAGAACCGGGTGCACTATTTATTGGTGGACGAGTACCAGGACACCAATACCAGCCAGTATTTGATGGTGAAACTGCTGGTAGGACCACGCAATGGTCTCACGGTTGTAGGTGACGATGACCAGTCCATTTACGCCTGGCGCGGCGCTCGTCCGGAGAACATGCTGCAGCTGCAGCATGATTACCCCAATCTGAAAGTAATCAAACTGGAGCAGAATTACCGCTCCAGCAACATTATCCTGAACGCCGCCAATACCCTGATTGCCAACAACCCGCACTTGTATGAAAAAAATCTGTGGAGTGAGCTGGGTCTGGGTGAACAGATTCGCGTACTGGCACTGTCTGACCAGGAAGCGGAGGTGGAGCGAATTGCCACTGAAATCCTGAGTTTGTGTGTGCAGAAAAAGCTCAAGTTTGGCGATTTTGCGATTCTTTACCGTGGCAATCACCAGGCGCGTTTGCTTGAACTTAAATTGCAGGCGCATCAGATTCCTTACCAGCTCAGCGGTGGTCAGTCATTTTTTTCACGTGCTGAAATCAAGGACATCATGGCCTATCTGCGCTTGTTGATTAATCCGGATGACGACAACGCCTTCCTGCGTGTGATCAATACACCACGCCGCAAAATTGGCCCTTCAATTCTGGAAGCGCTCAGCCATTACGCCTCTGAACGACAGGTCAGCCTGATGACTGCGTGTGGGGAAATTGGGCTGGAACAATATCTGGGTGCGCCACAAGTGGAGAAATTGCGGCGCTTCAGTCATTGGCTGCAAAAAGTGGCCGAGAACTGCCAACGGGAAGATCCCATCCGCAGTCTGCGTGAAATGATCAGTGATATGGATTACGAAAGCTGGTTGCATCAGGTCAGCAACACGCCCAATGCCGCTGAACGGGCAATGGTTAACGTCAACCTGTTGATCGACTCCATTGCGCGCAGCCTGCAGAACCATGACGACAGCGATGACAACGCCGAAAATGCGCTGGAAGCCGCGATTAACAAACTGATTCTGCGCGACCTGCTGGAACGCCAGGAAGAGGAGTCTATCGACAATCAGGTTCAGCTGATGACGCTGCATGCGGCCAAAGGCCTGGAGTTCCCCTGGGTGTTTATCATGGGCATGGAAGAAGAGTTATTGCCGCACCGCAACAGCATAGACACTGACAACATTGAAGAAGAACGGCGTCTGGCCTATGTAGGCATTACCCGGGCCCGCCGCGGCCTGATCTTCACGCTGGCCAAAAAGCGCAAACAATACGGCGAAACCATTAGCAGCATTCCCAGCCGTTTCCTGGATGAGATCCCGGCTGAATATCTGGAATGGGAAGGGCGAACGGAGAGTACGGCAGAGCAGAAACAGCAGAAAGGGGAGGCAGCGCTGGCGAGTCTGCGGGAGCTGCTGGGGGGATAAAAAAATAGGGTCGGATACGTAAAATAGGGTCGGAGGATATTTTCAAGAAAATATCCTCCGACCCTATTTTACTTATTCCTTGATGGAATTATCCAGAAGGTACTGAACCATCGCGCGCAGATCGTCGTCTGAGCAGGTGAAGCACATACCTTTTGGAGGCATTACGCTGTTGAAACCGTTGATGGTGTGCTCAACCAGCGTTTCGAAGCCTTTCTCGTCCAGACGCTCTTTCCACTGTTCGGAGTTACCAAAACGTGGAGCACCCGCAGCACCGCTGTTGTGGCAAGCGCCACAGCTTTGTGCATAGGTACGCGCAGGATCAAAACCTTCGGTAACCTGAGCCAGCGTCAAGGATTGACCAGCAGATGCTGAGCCGCTAACCATAATAGATGCCAGAACCAGACCTGACAGCGCAACACCGGTTTTCATAACGTTCTTGAAGTTCACGTCTTACCCCCTCTTCGCGGCAAAATAGATTTTTGACTGCTTGCTACGCATTATCTGCGATTCAAACTGAACCGCAGATGAACGAATTATTAACGCTGAGCCCCGGACAGGAACTCAACCACTTCACCGAGTTGTTCGTCAGTGCAGGTTGCACACATTCCACGCGGTGGCATGGCATTGATGCCATTGATTGCATTGGTGATGATCGCGTCCAGACCAATTTCTTCTACACGGGCAGCCCAATGGCTTGCATCGTCACGACGCGGTGCACCGGCCATACCAGTGGCGTGGCACATTGCGCAGTATTGGTCATAGGTACCTTCCGCACTGAATGCTGCAGTCGCTGCACCGGTGGAACCAGAGCTGGACGCACCACTGGCACATGGCTCACCTGCCAGACAGACGCTGCCAACCGGTTGCAGACGCTCAGCTATTTGCTGATCGCGAGATTGCGCTAATACGGCACCAGCAACGCTGATTCCAAGAACCAACAGACCCAGTTTGACAACGCGGGACTTCAGACCCAAATTCAACATGCTCAACTCCTGAACTGATAAAAATTGCTGGCAACCGCCCACTGGCGCTTGTCATAGCGCGGCATTATAAACACTTGACTCAAGCGGTGCCAGCACGCAGGAGAGTATTCAGCGTAGCATTGACGTTGTATTGGTCAACGTCAGCCAGTACACCTGCCTTGCGTATTATCAGCCGCTGATCCAGTGTAAACAGCTTCATTCGGACCAAAGAGGGTGATGGCAGTCCGGCAGAGTTAATATCCATCAGTAAGGTATCCAGTGGCCACGGTGTATTATTGGCACTGGTAATCATGGCCAGCACCAGATGGCCCGATCGCGAATTAAAAGCTGATCCCGAAGAAACTACCAGTGCCGGGCGGCGCTTGCTGGTTTGCCTGTCAGTAAAAGGGAAAGGCACAACAACAACATCGCCCGCCTCATAAGTCACGGTAGGCTTCCTCGTCCGCCTCACCCGACCACTCTTCCAGAGTACCTTCCAGTGCCTTGGCGAACACCACGCCCATTGGCGTGCCTTTTCGCAAACTCACCTTTCCTTCTTCAATATCGAAAACCACTGTATCCCCCGCCTGCAATTGCATCGCTTTTCTAACCTTCTCAGGGATTGTAGCTTGATATTTAGACGTTAACTTGCTCGTTTGAGATCTCATTCACTGCGCCCTCCGCAGGTAATACCGTATTACCTCCAATCGCCGCTGTCAATGCGCCAACACAATCCCGCCAGTTGGTGCAGACGATGCGGCAGGCGGGCTCAACCAGGGCAGATCCAGCGGCAGATTCCACTGCGCCTCCTGGCATTTGACTATCAGCAGCTCGATCAGCTGATGCACGTTATCCACGGTCAGCGGTATAGCCAGCACTGGCTGGTGCTGCTGCGACTGGGTCATTGCTTCCGGCATCAGCAGTCCCCTGAAAGCCATGGTCAGCCGCCTGGATTTATCCAGTTGCAGCGTCAGCTCTGTGGCCAGATAAATTATCTGCGTATCTTTAGGGGCACTACTTGAGGCACCGGCATCTGCAGTTTTGGTCTCAGTGTCAGCTTCTTTGGCAGCCGCCGCTTTTTTGTCGGCCTCAGTCTTGGCCTGCATGGCCTGCTGATGCGACATCTGCAGCACCTCCTGCCAATAGGCGGCCGGCGTTTTATCCAGCGCCGACATCTCCGGCAGACGGGCAATCACCTGTTGCAGTACCAGCATTGTCATGCGCCGGGTCAGCAGCATGATGACCGGATCGGTTTGAATACGATCAGCACGAACAATCAGTCTGTCCTCAAGCGCGCTGAAACTGACATTAAACTTCTGGCTGACAGGGTAGGTCTGTTCGGGGGCGGGCGAGGCTGCGCCGGTTTCAGTGCTCATGCGTACTCCTGGTTAAATCCGGAATCAGGCTCCGTAGAATACGGAACGTGGACGCGTTAATCGCGTAACGCGCTAATGGTACGAATATTGAGAATCACTGCAACAGCCTCAGCCAGCAGGGAAGGCCAGGCCTGCCAGATCAAATCATTGGCGACCCAAGCAATGCTAGAGGCAAGAATAACAATACGCATCGGGCGGTTTTCCAGATAAAACAATGCCAATGTGGTATTGATCACTGCAAATGCCGGAAGAAGTGACACTGGCCCTTGCCAGCTGAAGAAAGTCATCAGCACAAACGCCGAGACAAAAAAGGCGGCGAAAAAATGCTTGCGCGTTGCACTGGTCAGCAACCCGGACACCAGTGTGCGCGCTGCGGTACAACTCATCGTCAGCGCAGCGGTCCATGCACCCAATAACAGATACATGAATCCCCACAACACCGCTCCTGCCGCCGACCAGCGGCGGAAGGCGGCGGCGTCATACAAAACGTATGAGCGCCACTCAACAACAATGCCGGCTGCGCCTATGAGATAGGCGAGCCAGAGCAGGGGGTTGTCAGGCATAAATACTGCTGAGGTTAGCTCTCATGATGTTCTGTTTTGTAAGTCACTGGGAACATCATCCTTGAGTGCGTCGAAACTCAAATTACCATGGTCCTGTTGGCCGAATAATGTGTCCAGTCCTTGGACGTTAGAGATTTGGGAAGCTGCCTTTACTAAATATTCCGCTCGCTGGATAAGTTGGCCAAGCTGAGCCATCGAAAAAATCTGGGCATAGGCCAAAATTAGCGCACCTGTTTGGCGCAGCGCAGCGAACTGGTTTTCGCTTAATGCATTCAGAGCCGACTCACTTATCCTATATAGCCCGTGGACATTAAGAGGTTCTCCATCTTGACGGTTAATCGAAATATTCCATTCTTCCAGCACGGAAACCTCGGCAAGTGCTGCTGTAGCATTTTCAGTGACTAACTTGCTGGATTGATGCTGGGCTAAGAAGTTGAATCGCTCCAGTGCAGCGTTATCCAATTCACCTTCCTCCGTTATCAGACGAGGCAACTTGGGGTCATCACTTAAAGCAGAACTGGAAATACACAAAATCTGCTGACCTTCTTCTCCAGTCACCATTGAGAAAGGATACGCCTGTAACTCCGCAGGGATATATGAACACAACCATTTTGAATCTGGCGCGACATATAGATTCCGTTCACCGCCCAGACCTAACAGCACAACGGGCTGGAAACTCTCATCCGCCAACTTCACAAAACCAATTGCGTAGTGCGGCAGCAACTTTGCAACTTCGGCAATGGAAACCGGAACTACCTGCCTCGCGGCAGCAAAATCAAACCCGTTGCGCGGCAACCAATGTTTCCCCGCATGTTTTGTTCGTGATACTGCAACCCATTCCGTCATTAATATCCACCGCGTTTCAATAAGTTTCTCAAATAACCTGCAGAGCTTTTAGAATTGGCACTTGTTTGGCCTTAAACTCATCCGCCCAAGCGCGCAGTTGCGCGAGGTTATCTTCTTCTGACTCCATCGTTTTACCCTCTTTTACAATCCTTTGCTTTTGTTGGCGCAGGGTACGCCAGACTGCATCCACCCATTCTGATGGTTGACTGCGTCCGCTCATGATCTCTAGGAGAAAGAGCTGTTGAAAGCGATTAACCGAAACACTTCCACCTGTCACGGGACTGGCTAATTTGCTTATTTCGTTCACGCCTCTCGCTCGATTACAGAGGTAAGAATTAAGCCTGTCACTATGCTTCTTAGCCTTTGCAGCAATTCCTTCGTCTTGGGCTGGAGCAAGGTGACCAGCTCCGATCAGCACCATCACTATCTCGATGACTTGACTGAGAGAGGCCCCCTTGTCTTGCATGTATTGTTCTATTTGCGCAACTGTTCGGACCTTATGGTCCGAAAGAAAATCCAATACCGGGTTATAAATCGCAGCATGCATTTCAGCCTCGCCAAGACAACCTAAAACTTTCAACGAGATATCAGGTCTGTAGCTCTGCAAAACCACTTTCTGCGCTCGGATCTTTTCAGTCTGCTCTATCAAGCTCATCTTGCGCGAACCTTTAACCCAGTAGTCTCGCCTGAATTGCTGATTAACCATAAAATCCCTTACTGATTCCCGGAACATGGGGTCAGGGATCTCTTTCAGGAAAGCCTGCTGCTCCGGGCTTAAATTCAAGCCCTCTATATGGTCAGGATAATGCGCTGAACAGGCATAGTTCAGTTTGGCAGCGTGCAACCAGTCCACGATAGTAGCGAAGTGCATCGGATGCCAGTGCTGATTGAAATACTCATGAGCCAGATATTGCCGGTCCTGACCTTTAAGCTTATTTATTCTTTCTGCAATTTGAGGATTGGCTCGCGCATAGATCGGATTTGTAGCCATTAACTTATCTGCAAAGTCGATAGCATCGTCAACTTTTGAGACGATCCCTCGTCCCTTTGCACCATTCACCTCAGCATGTTCAGCCATTAAATGTCGCATAGGTGCAAAAGCGGCCCAGCCTGGCAACGTGTTGTAGCTGATATAAAGCACACCGCCCACTTTAAGCTTTCGTCGGATGAAATCCACAATCACATTGCGATTTTCGTCAGAGATCCAGCTCCATATGCCATGCAGACCAATGTAGTCGAAATCGGGTAAGTCGCTGCGCTGCGCGAATTCGGAAAAGGACTCGTCATATAACTTTGCACCCGAATTACTGACCCCTGCCAACTCCTGTGCGAAACCTGCTTGAGCGGGATTGAAGTCTGTTCCATACCACTGGGTCAATGATGCAGCTGCATGGATATTGGTACTCATGCCTTGACCAAAGCCAAGCTCACACGCCGTACCAATCTCAGGAAAACTGAGGCCGCTATTTAGAAACGCCATTTTTATACGCAGAGGGTTCAACTCAGAATAATAACCAAAGGTGTACCCTATTTCCGCCATATACCCCGCTGTCCAATCACTCATATTTGCTCCATTTTTATTTTTGATGATCCAAAAAAAACCCCGCAGCTTTGTGAGCAGCGGGGTTCCGTTTTAGCTATACGCTACACATTGCTGTGTAGTGTATATGACAAGGCAATTAAGCCATAGTCAGAACGTTTGTATCCAGAGTTGCGTCTGACAAATCAACCAGACCAGTCAGCTTAACAACTACGTCGCCTGCATCGAAGGTGTTGTTAGTAGATGCTACGATGTAAGTGTTATTGCCGTATTGGAACCAGCTTACTTCGTCTGCTGCACCAGCGGCAACTGCAGCAGTAAGGGCCTGCTCCAAGTTGTTGACGCCAACGCCCAGCACTACTGCTTCAGATACAAAAGTCGCGCCTATGCCAAAATCAATCTTGTCATCAGCCTGGAGGTCAGTGATCGTTACAAATACTGATGTAGCTTCGGTAACACCGGTCGCTACTGCTAATGCAACATCGAACGTGTCTTTGCCTGCGCCACCAGTGAAAGTACCACCCGCCGCCGAGGAAACGATTGTGTCATCTCCAGCACCAGCTACCACAGTTGCCTTAGCAGCCAAAGTGATAGTGTCTTTACCGGCACCTGTGGTCACGGTCAGACCTGCAGCGGCAGCATCAACGTTTGTAGTGTTGATGGTCACAGCACCTGTTGCTGCGCTAGCGTCAATTGCGGATACACCTGTAGTTGCACCAGCGGTACCCAGGTCATCGAAGTTGATTACAAGAGCCTTGTCACCAGTGATAGTCAACGTCTTGGCTGCAGCGGCATCCAGAACCAGGGTGTTGGTCATCAAACCAGTACCACCTGAAACAACGGTTACAGCTTCGATTCCAGCGATTGCTACGTCAGCTTTTGCAGCAGCACCAGTCGGAGAAGTTGTAGCACCAGCAAACGTAATAGTGAATGCATCAGCCGTGCCAGCTGCTGCACCTTTTACGTTAATAGTGGTTGTTGCAGCGCTGTTGTCGCCTTTAACAGACAGACCCAGGCCAGCAGCTACATTGTTAACAGTTGCTGCGCCGTTAGTGCCAGTTAGAACCAGATCTGAAATGGTGGAGCCAGTCAGCAGATCGAGATCCAGAGCAGTTTTAAAACCAGCAGTCAGATCCAGCAGCTCAAAGTTCTTGATATTGGCTGCGTTACCAGCGTTGATCAGAGATGCAGAAATTGCGTCTGTACCTTCGCCACCGTCTACAACAATGTTTGCACCAAATGAACCAGTACCAGTCAAGGTGTCATTGCCAGCGCCCAGGTTGATGCTGGAGCCAGTAGCCAGAGCTGCGTTGACCGATACGGTATCGTTACCAGCACCTGTCGCAACAGTTACTTTGTTTGTGGAGGTAATCGTCACATTATCAGCGCCAGAACCTGTGGTCGCATTAACTTGTGTGCCACCAACAGTATAAGTAATCGCGCCAGTAGAACCTGCCGCATTCAGTGTAGTAGCTGCTGCACCAGCAATGGCTACTGTAGCCGCAACAGCGGAGTTTACATTTACAGTTGTAGCAGTTGCTGTACCGTTTGCAGTCAAGCTCAGATCACCACCAGTAGCCAGTGAACCTGTGATATTAACAGTGTTAGAACCATTGGTAGTCAATGCGCTACCTTTAGTAACTGCATCTACTGCAAGATTGACAGATGCAGCGCCAGTTGTTGTAGTAACTGTGGCATTGACGGCGTGACCACCAAAACCAGCAGTAGTTGTTGCAGCCAGGCCAGTTACGTTGTTAGAAGCACCGTTCTGCCAGATAGCAGTCGCGCCTTCGAAACGTCCAGCTTCGATTTCAGTAGCTTTGGTTTGGAACGTGGCTCCACCGTTGTAAATATTAATGGTTTCAACATTCTTGATAGTTGCGCTTGTCGGCAGTGCTGTGTTTCCACCAGCAACAGTGTAGATGTTCAGGGTATCGTTGCCGTTGCCACCATCAATTGCATCAAACGCGCTCAACGTGGTGCCAACTGTGCCATCAGCTTTCTCTGGCAGAGCGTTAATTACGTCATCACCTGAACCACCAACGATGTTGTCAGCAGTTACTTTCAGGAAGTATGTCTCGCCTGGGTTTGAACCACCATCAACGGCTTCTTTTGCAGCAGTTACGCTAGCAGCAGTATCGTCCACATTTTCCAGGACTTCTTGAGCTGCAGTTACGCTAGCCGGGTTTTGTTGAGCGTCAACAGAGTAGTACACAGCAACGTCAGTTTTGTTAGCCAGAGCTTGAACAACTTTACCCAGACCTGCATCGGTTGCAGGAATGTTTTTCAGTTGGTCCAGAGCCCAAACAGTGACTTCAGCACGTGCTGCAGCTTTCTGAGCAGAAGTGGTAGTCGGCTTGGCGTTCAGCTGGGCGTTCAGCAGAGCAACGGCGTCAGCTTTAACAGCTGCAGTAGCCAGATCGCCAATGATGTTGTTTACGATTTTGGCCGCAACTTCAGCATTGGTGTTGTTGTCCGGGAACAGGGACTGGTATTCAGCAGTTTTTGCCAGGTTGGTAGCGATCTGAACGCGGGTTTGGCCGGCTTCGAAAGCGTTGGTCAGCTGGGACAGGATCTCTGATCCTGGCGCGCCGTTGAACATGCCTACCACAATGCGTACGAGATCATTACGGGCTTCGGTTGAAATCGCCATGTGTTTGTAACTCCTTAGATTAATTCCAAATTGTTTTATCCGATTGTGACATGCTTAAAACAGCAGATGACCGCATATCGGCTGTGCCAAGGATACTCAAGTCAAGCGCTCCTGCCTGTGACCGTAATCACATACTGGAAAATTACCTGAACTGCCTTTTTTACCCTGACCAATCACACTTGGGCCGAGCGATTCGATCCACAAGCGGATGTGCGCACAGATCATACTCCTGCTTGGAGGTATTGACAATCCGAATGATTCATAAGTATGTGAAGTATTAAGCGTAAGCAATGATTTTTGCTTGGGTATTGGACTTTCAGAAATTGATATTGATGCCCACTTCCACGTTGCTGTTGCGGCTGCGGAAGAGTTCCAGGTTGCTGAGCTGCTCCTGGTGGTAGAGGTTAAGCATCAGATTGATGTCGGAGGCCAGGGGTCTGCGGTACTGAACCAGGGCATAACTGCGTTGTACCCAGCGTTTGGCGCCATCGGCAAGCAGCGGGCTGTAGCCCTGCCTGTCCACCATCCGCGTATGGCTGAGCTGGGTAGTAAGGATGGCACCCGGCAGTTCCACATGCCAGTCCAGGTTGGCCTGCCAGCCGCTGCGGCTGCCGCCGGCACGGGTCTGATCTCCACCACGCAGGGAGTTGTTGTATAGCGCACTCAAGGTAGGCACCAGCAGCTGGCGACCCCAGGCCGTCTCAAGCTGGCAATTCAAGCCGCTACCCACTTTGCTCTCCAGCGCATTCAAGGTGCTTTGATCGTGGAAAAGCTGGTGCTGGGCAGCGGCGCTGGCAAACGGGCGGCAACTGCTGCCTTCAGAGAAGGTAAATGTATTTGTAAACTGGTACTGCCCACCGGCTTCAGTAGCGGTGTAAAGCGGGCTACCGCCAAAAAACAGATGACTCATGCCTGTGGTCAGCTGCCAGCTGTTCTGCTGCCCGGGGCTGATAAAGGCATAGCGGGTATCCAGCTGCAAAAGGTCGGATGACTTGTCTTCACTGACGCGGCCACGCATTTCCAGCAATACATTGTGTTGGTGATCTGGCGCCAGCTGGCGATAACGGGCACCCAGGCGCATATTCAGGTAGGGACCTTCCATGGCCTGGAAATCCGGATTTAATGGCAGCACCACATTTTCGCCGGACAGCGTCAGCGTAATCTGGCTGGAATAGGGCGCGCCGTTTAAATTGCTGTCGTAACCGGTGAGCAGGTCGGCCTGATACGCCCATTGCCGGGTCAGGCTTTGCCAGGCGTTCTGGCGCTCGGTCAACATGTTAGACAGGTAGTCCGGCACATCATCACGGTGCAGGATTTGCTGGTTTAACTCCAATGCGGAAAACAGCTGGCCCTGGCGGAACAAGGCTTCGGCATAGTCGACCTGGGCGCCGCCGTTGCGCGGCTCAATCAACAGTGAGCGCTCAAGGGATTCCAGCGCTTCACTCAAGCGGCCGGTGTTCATCTGGGCTGCGCCCAGCAGGGCAAAGTATTGAGAGTTACGCAGGCAACGCGGCAGCAAAGGTTCCAGCTGACCCAGTAATGCGTGCCAGTCGGTACCATTGCCCGGCATCAGTACACCCAGATCAGGGCAGGGCAAGGATGAGCTGCTTTGAGCTACCACAAAATCCTGTGCCGATACTTGCGCACATGGCACAAGCAATAGCGATGCAACTATCCACCTTGACAGCGGGTGTAGCACAACACGGGGGACAGGAAGAGGGTGCGGCTGATTTAACATGCGGGCCATTATCTTGAAAGGTCCGCCGGCAGGCAATCGCCTTTTCGGGTTATTTAGCAGTTAGATGCGGCCGCCTGAAACAACTTTGAGATTAAGCTGTTCCTGACGTGCACGACGTTGGCTGGCCTCATCATTGGCTGGCGCAAACAGGGTGTGCGGAGTACGCAGACCGTCCAGCAGATAACTGCCCTGTGACTCGGGTTTCAGATCCACCAGCTGACGGGCTACACACTCACCCAGCAGAATCGGCTGCGCCAGTTCGGCGGTCATTTCCTGAATACGCATAGTGATGGTCAGTGTGTCACCCAACAAGGTGTGGGTACGACGCTGCGCCGGACCAATTGAGCCTACCAGCGCCGGGCCTTGTTCAATACCAATACCCAGTGCTAACGGCTCCAGCCCGGCCGGTGGCTGTTGCGGCATGTCGCGCTGAATAACATCCAGCAGCTCCTGCGCACTTGCCAGCGCTTTGCGGGCGGTGTCCTGATTCTGTCCATCCCAGACCGCGAGTACGGCATCACCCATAAATTCCTGGATACGACCACCGTGACGTTCCACAATTTCTGTGGCGCGCACAAAGAAGAAGTGCAGCAACGCGGCGGACTCTTCCGGCGGACGCGCTTCACCAAACGCCGAGAAGTTACGCAGGTCTGCGCTCAGCAGCGTAACATCGCAACGACGTGCATTAATGCTTGAGCTTGGCAGTGCGTAGGCGATTTCTCGTGCCACATCACTGGGCAGGTAACTGTTCAGGTTGCCAAAGATGCGGCTGCGCTCGGCACGAACACGCCCCTGTTCCAGCAGCAGCAACAAACTGGCCGCCAGCAGTGCATATATAGAAGGAGCAATCCAGCCCAACCAGATTTGCTGGGTCACCAGCAGTTGCCAGTGCACAGCCAGAGCCACCACGGGCAGCAGAATGCCAGCCACTGGCAAACCATAAGCGGAAACACGTTCGCGTCCACCGGCCAGTGCATACAAGCCTGCAGAAAATACCGCCGCGATGAGCAGCAGCAACCAGGCTGCGCCGCGGGGTGTATAAGGTGTAGCGGTATCCAGCAGGCCGGCCAGCATACGCGCCTGCAGCTCAACGCCGGGGGTGGAGCCATTATGTGGAGTCGGGACGATGTCACCCATACCAAACGCTGTAGCGCCGACCAGTACCCAACCGTTTTCCAGCATGTCGGCGTCAATACGGCCTGCCATCACATCGGCGGCAGAGACGGCCTGGAAGTTTTCAGGCAGCGCATGATAGGGGATGCGCATATTGCCTTCGGCATCCAGCGGGATCATCAGCCCTGGATATGAATCCAGACGCAACTCCTGCTCGGGTGCAAACCAGCCACGACCATCTGTCACTGAAACATTCCAGTTGCCAGCACCGGTTGCCTGCAGCAGCGCACTGATGGGCAAGGCCGGATAGGCCTGGCCGTCCACACAAACCAGAGCTGGCACTTTACGGATAGCACCGTCGCTGTCTACCAACGGAGAAATATGGCCTTTGGCAATGCCGGCAAATCCCTGGTGAGAGGCCACAAACGAGGATGCCTGCGCAACTGAGCCACAGGACACACCGCTCACCGCGTGGGTCATCAGACCGGTCTGAACAAACTGGGAAGACTGCATTACTGGTGATTGGGCAATTACAGCACCGCGGCTGGCTTGCAGGGCAGCAATCAGCTGATCATCGCCTTCGCGCTCTTCCGGGTAAGCAATGTCGTGCAGTTGAAGCTGCACACCGTAATTATTCAGCGCGGAAACCAGGCGCGCCATTTCACTGCGCGGCCATGGCCATGGACCCACTTCTGCAAGGCTTTGTTCGTCAATGGCGACGATGGTGACGCGCTCTTCCGGTCTTTGATCCGGCGCCAGCAACCAGCCCTGCGCACCCAGACGTTCTTCCAGGGTATCAAGACTGTCATTAAATACAGCAACCAGACCCAGTGTCAGTACCGCAGCCACCACCAGCACCAGCTGGCGGGCACGGCCAGGCGACAGCCGCAGCGCAGCTGTTACCGGATTAAACTGACGGAAGAAGGAGTGAATTTGCATATTAGCGTTTATCCCACAGGGTCAGACCCTGAATACCGCCGTTCTGCAACTGCTTTTCAAAGAAATAGCCGGCTTCGCTGCCATCAATGCTGACTGCGCCGGTCAGATAGTCGCCTACCTGTGAATAGAAGAAACCTTCGCTGCTCACTACACCAGAGCTGACAAAATCAACTTTGCCGGTCTGCGCATGGTTCAGGTTGAGCTGGGTTGCAAACTGGCGATTATCAAAATTGATATCGAGTTTACCGCCGTTTACTGCCATTGCCGCTACACCAGCGTCAGAATGGAAAAATGCCTGGGCACTGTCCAGCGCAAAACTGGCGGCACCCATTGTTGCCAGACTGGCTGACAACAGCTCGCGGCCACCACCGTTACGGAACAGGATGTAATCACCGGTTCCAACTGTGACGTCGCGGCCGGCAGCTGCCACGCCTTTTGCTGCGGTAATGCGCTCTTGCGCACCGTAACCGTCATTCCAGCGGCCCCACATCAGATTGTTCTGCGCCAGCGAAGTGATGCCAACAACATCTTTAGGTGTGAAGTCGGGGGACACAGGTCCCGGCTTCTGGCTGATTACCGTTGCTACATCGGCCTTTACGCGCAGCGAAGTAACGTTTTCCAGATACACACCGGTACCCGCAGTTTTTTCCTCCGCGTCCACCTGTGTATCTGTGGCCGCGGTTTGAATTTGTTCCTGAATACCTGGGTCACGCTCGACGGTTGCTGGCAACAGACGCGGCGCAGTACTGCTGCCATCAACCTGTGCAATCTGCAGGGCCGAATCTGTCAGTTCAATGCCATTGGCCAAACAGGGACCAAAGCTGTCGATGCTGCATTCACTGGAGAAAGGCGCCATCACAATGGCTCCTTCATTCACCAATGCGCGCACAGTGCCTGAGGTTGCGCTGACCACAAAATCGGTGCCACGCACACCAATGGCTGCAATTGGCGTATTCAGGCGGAAACGCTCGCGCGCCGCCGAAGCGCCCTGACCGGAAATAGAGCGGGTTACACCTTCTTCCAGATTGAGTTTGATAGCGGAACGATTGGGCTGCTCTGGATTGTAGTCGTACTGGACAATTTCAAGACGGCTGTCGGGACGAACACTGAGCAGTGCTTCGTCAATAAAGCGGATATGCACGTGACCATTGGACTCGGTCAGGATGCGGTCAGTGGCATGCACAGGTGTGCCGGCACTGATCTGTACACGCCCTTGTGCTGTCTCCAGCCAGGCTTTGCCCAATACCAGACTGACTTCACCCACAGATCCGACGTCATCGACAATAAACAACGCCTGGTCTGCCTGGGCTGGTGCGGATAACGCCAAGGCAACGGCAATAGCTGAAACCAGTCCGAGCCTTTTGGCCTGAACTGTCAACTTTCCGTTAAATTGCTGTGGTTTCATATCGCTCACCTTATTTTGCCTATATACAGACTACCTCACCTGCCTATGCTGGCAAGTGATTCCAATCACACGCTCGGCACGCAGACCCAAGCCAGCGTTGCCTTTAGGGGGAATAGTCTTTAAAAAGACAACCACAGAATTCCCCAGGCATACAGATGCAGGTAACCCCCGAGCTCCTCAGCACATTTCCGGCACTAAAGCCGCTGCCGCAGACAACGCTGGTTCAGCTGGCGCAGGAGAGCAGTGCCCGTAAATTTGCCCGTCGCGCAGTGGTATTAAACGCCGGGACGCGGGAGGAATGTTTGTGTTTTTTGTTTGAGGGTCGTCTGCAGGGCGTGGATTTTACCATTGATGGTCGCGAAGTGGGGCTTTACTTCGTTGAACCCGGTGACTTCTGCGGCGAACTTGGAATGTTTGATCATGGCAGTCAGCCGGAGTTTGTGATTGCGCTGACAGCCGTTGTCACTGTGTTTGTACCACTGGAAAGTCTGCGCCAGGCCTCGCTGCAGCATCCATTGTTGCTAAGACTGCTGGGCGAAAAACTGGCGGCGCGGGTCCGACAGATGACACGGCAGCGTTCTCTGCTGGGTTTGCCCAATATCAGCCAGCGTGTGTGTTGCCAGCTTTGGCTGCTGCTGTCAGAGGATGTGCGCCAGACTCTGAAACCCGGCACCATTATTAACCCTCCAACCCATATGGAGATCGCGATTATGTTGAACCTGAGTCGCGAAACTGTCAGCCGGGTGTTCCAGATCCTGCAGGCACGCACCATCGTCAAACGCGATGGCACCACCCTGTTGCATGTCAGTGACACCGCCACGCTTAAGCGTCTGGCCGAGGGGGAAGAGGAACTTTAACCCGGCGGCTGTCGGGCCTTGATTAGTATTGATTCCGGGTGCGGGTATATAATCTGTGCGCATACTCGCCACAGACCTTGAATACCGGCCTCCGGCACCCAAACATGAGACAGCAGGTCTTCAGGAACAAAAGCATAAGCTGATGAATAACACGAAAAGCAAATTACGTTACCCCGAACTGGCCGAGGCCCTGAAAAGCATACGCCATTATTTTATGTACGCCGGCCTGTTCAGCGCTGCAGTCAACATACTGATGCTGGTGCCAATTATGTACATGCTGCAGGTCTATGACCGCGTGGTCTCCAGCGGCAGCCTGTCCACATTAACCATGCTGACGCTGTTGATGGTGTTCCTGACATTGGCGCTGGGTGGTTTTGAGTGGGTGCGCTCCATGATTCTGGTCAGCGCCAGCAACCGTATTGAACAGCAGATGCGCTCGCGCGTGTTTGACGCCACATTCAAAAATGCATTGTTCTCCGGCAACGGCAGTAACCAGGCCCTGAATGACCTGTCCTCACTACGTCAGTTTATGACCGGTAACGGTCTGTTTGCGTTTTTTGATGCGCCCTGGTTTCCGATTTATGTCGCAATCATGTTTATGTTCCACTTCTGGTTTGGCGTGGTGGCGATTATTTCCGGCATCGTGATGGTGGCCCTGGCGTGGGTCAACGAAATGGTCACTACCCGCAAACTGAAGGATGCCAATACCAAAGCCACCAAACTCAACAACAATGTCAGCGGCAGTCTGCGTAATGCAGAAGTGATCGCTGCGATGGGAATGATTGGCGATATCCGTCGTCGTCAGGAACAACAGTCCGATGAAGTGCTGGTCCTGCAGACAGAGGCCAGTCAGGCGGGTGGCGCAATCAGCAGCATTTCCAAAACCTTCCGTATGGTTGTGCAGTCGCTGATCCTGGGTCTGGGCGCACTGCTGGCACTGAAGAATGAAATTTCACCGGGCATGATGATTGCCGGTTCCCTGTTGCTGGGTCGTGCACTGGCGCCGATTGATATGTTGGTAGGAACCTGGAAAGGTTTTTCACTGGCACGCGCCCAATACGAGCGTCTGGGGCAGCTGCTGGAAAACATTCCAGAGGAAAAAGAAACCATGACCTTGCCAGCACCACAAGGGCAGCTCAGCCTTGAGCAGGCCAGTGTTGTGCCACCTGGCTCCCGCGTGCCGGTGGTTAAAGGTGTGACGCTGGAACTGGCAGCGGGAGAGGCACTGGGTATTGTTGGTCCCAGCGCCTCCGGCAAGTCCTCACTGGCACGCGCTGTGCTGGGCATTTGGCCAGTGGTTGCCGGCAAAGTACGTCTGGATGGCGCAGATATCGCGGGCTGGAATCGTACTGATCTGGGCCCTTATGTGGGATACCTGCCCCAGGATATAGAACTGTTTGATGGCACCATTTCCGAGAACATTGCACGCTTTGGTGAACTTGATGCGGAAAAAATTGTGGCTGCCGCACGCCTGGCTGGCGTTCACGAACTGATTCTGCGTTTGCCACAAGGTTATGACACGGTGATTGGCAGCAGTGGAGGCGGCCTCTCCGGCGGTCAACGTCAGCGCATTGGTTTGGCACGTGCTGTTTATGGTTCACCCAAACTGCTGGTGCTGGATGAACCTAACTCCAATCTGGATGACCAGGGCGAACGTGAACTGGTACAGGCCATCCAACGCATCAAACAGCAGGGTTGCACCATTATTGTGATCTCTCACCGCACCATGGTTCTGCACTCCATGGATAAATTGCTGGTGATGAAGGACGGCGCGGCAGTGGCCTTCGGCCCACGCGACCAGGTACTGGCCAGCCTGATGGGCCAGGCTGGAGAAGCGCGTCGCGCCTGATCGATTGTTGTGAATTTTTGATAAACCCAATTTGACAGTGGTAACCATAAAGTGACAGACAAGCTGCAACAAACGCAGACAGATTCGACCGGGCCGCTCCATGTGGAAACCGGAATCGACACACCAAAACGTATCGGCTTGCTGATATTTTTCCTGGTCTTTGGTGTGTTTGGTGTATGGGCAGCCGTTGCGCCTCTGGATGGCGCCGCGCACGCGCCAGGCACCGTTATTGTTCGCTCCAACAAACAGCTGGTGCAGCATCTGGAAGGCGGCATCGTCAGCGAGATACGCGCCCGTAACGGAGATGCAGTCAAAGCGGGCGACCCGCTGCTTGTACTGGATAACACGCAATCACTGGCCCAGCTTGAAATTGCCAACGCGCAGTACATTGCACTGCGTGCGCTGGAAGCGCGTCTGATTGCCGAGCGCGACAATCTTGAGTCGATATCGTTTCCGGCTGAACTGACCAGCGGCGATGCCAACTCACGCTCGGAAACAGCTTCCCAGCAGCAGTTATTCCAGACACGGCGCGCGTCTTTGCGAGGCAGTATTGAAGTGCTTGAACAGCGCATTGGTCAGTTAAATTCACAACTGGAAGGTCTGCGCGCGCTCAAAGAAAGCAAACAGGAACTGGCAACCTCTTTTGATGAGGAACTGCGCGATGTGGCAGCTCTGCTCTCCGAAGGATTTGCTGACAAAAACCGTTTACGTGAACTCGAACGTCAGGCTGCGCTGCTGCGCGGCGAAGCAGCAGAGCTGACCGCATCTATCTCCTCGACCGAAATTCAGATTGGCGAAACGCGCCTGCAGATTCTGCAACAGGAGCGTGAATTCCAGAATGAGGTTGCAACCCAACTGGCTGAAACACAGACCCGTTTAAAAGACGCCTATGAACGTGTCACTGCATTGCGCGACATCGTGGTACGCACCGTGGTTACTGCACCCGTAGATGGTGTGGTTAATGGCATGCTAATTCACACCGTGGGCGGCGTAGTGCCCGCTGGCACTCCTCTGGCAGAAGTGGTCCCACAAAGTGATGAACTGGTGATTGAAGCCCGTGTGTCGCCTATGGATATTGATCGCGTAGCAGTAGGCCAGCAAGCGATGATTCGTTTCTCGGCGTTCAGCAGTTCTGTACCTAATATCTTTGGCTCGGTGTCACATGTGTCAGCTGACGCCTTCACCGACCAGGCTACGGGCATGTCCTACTACACGGCACGTGTGGAAGTGACGCCAGAAGGTCTGGCTGATTTGGGTACACTGTCGTTGATTCCGGGTATGCCCGCAGAAATTTTTATCAACACCGGCTCGCGTACCTTCCTGCAGTATGTGATGAAACCATTTACCAATGCGCTCGCGCGCAGCTTTATTGAAGACTGATGGTTATGAAAGATTTTGCACAACTCTGCAAGGCAAGCCTGGTTGTGCTGCCGCTGTTGTCGAGCCCGTTGGCTCTGGCGCAAACCCCGGTTGAAACGGCCACTGAAGTCGCCGCTGCGGGTATTACTGCCAGCAGCATCCAGCAAGGCATAGGCATTACGCTGGAAGATTTTTTCACCTCCGCGTTGGAGTACAGCCCGCGTTTGCAGGCGGCTGAAGAGCGCTGGAAAATTGGTTCTGCCCGCCGGCGCGGTGCCAACGGCCAGTTGCTGCCCCAGGTGAGCGCCAGTGCCAGCATCTCCGATAACGAGCAAGACAACCAGATTCGCACTCAAAATTATCGCGGTGAACGTTATTCTGTTCAGCTGCGACAGGTGCTGTTTGACTGGCGCGTATTCTCTCAACGCAGCCAGGCCTATCTGCTGGAAAACCAGTATGAAGCCGAGTATTACGCTGAACTGGCCGCGCTGCTGACGCTGGTGGCCGAACGTTATCTGGGCGTGCTGCAAGCCGAAGATGCACTGGAATCCAGCCGCGCCGAATTGGAAGCGATCCGCTCCCAGCTGGCGCAGGTTGAACGTATGTATTCACTGCAGATGGTACAGGTGACCGATCTTTACGATGCGCAGGCACGCATGGCAGCCGTGGAAGCTGAACAGCTTTATCTGTCCAGCGAAGTCACGCTGGCGCGAGAGGCATTACGCGCTGTCAGCGGCCTGTCCGTTGGCAGCCTGTTTACCCTGGGTGATGACGCCGAACTGCCGCAGATTGAAGGGAATGTCGACGAGTGGGTAGTCCGCGCCAATGAGGGCAACCACAGTATTCGCGCGCGTGAAATTGCTGTTGAAATTGCAGACGAGCGTGTATCCGAACAACGTGGCAACTACATGCCGCGCGTCAGTCTGATCATGCAACAGCAGAGCTCGGATCTGGGTTATGACAACACGCTGATTGGCAGGACGGACACTGGATATATTGGTGTGGATGTGACTGTGCCTCTGTTCACCGGTGGGTCGACACGCGCAGCGGTCAGCGAAGCGGTCAGCATGCAATCGATTGCCCGCAGTGAATTGCGCCAGCTGAACCTGGATGTCAGTGAGCAGACGCGCCTGTCTTTTCTGCGTTTAAAATCCGCAGAACGCCAGATTGGTGCTGCTGAAAAATTGCTGGAATCGCGTGAGCTGTCCACCACGGCATCTCGCCGTGGTTTTGAGCTTGGCACCGTTACCAGCGTGGAAGTATTGGACAAGGTTCGCGATCAGTTCCTGGCCGAACGCGATCTTCTGCGTATTCGCTACGAATACCTGCGCCTGAGCCTGCAACTGCGCCGCGACGCCGGATCTCTCAGTGCCGACGATCTGGTGGATATCAGTCGCCGTCTTATTCCACCAGCAGGTTGATAGGCTGCTGGTGGAAATACAGCTCGGTTGGATTGCTGTCCACACCGTAACCAATCAGAAAATCCACACTGGCATTGTCTATGCCAACACTGTCAGCCCTGAACTGTTTCAGTACGTTAATGTGTTCGACTGCGCCCAATATGCGGCGCTCGGCAACCGGCACAAGTTCACGCTCTGGTTGATAGGCTACAAATTCGCCTGCCAGGTTTTTGATCAGAATCTCACCATTTAGTATCACCGCCATCACGATATAACCCGGCTGACCCTGGTGACGCGGATCAATTTCTATGCGGCCAACCACATCAAACGGTTGAGCTGGCGCCACACGGTTGCTGTACGACTGCCCGCCGTTGACGGTGATGCCGCCAAAAAAACGTGCGTCGGAAACACCGCCCTGAAAACTTTGTTTGCCCGGCAACAACAGCAGCTCTGCACTGTTGTAACTCAACGCCAGACGCCAGGGTCCGGTTGTTGTTTGCGCACATGGCGGCTGACCTGAGTACGTATTTACCAGAATGGCGTAGCGCCCTGCAGGCAGATCAGCCTGTATACGCGGACGACAATTACCGCCGCTTTTCTCGTCAGTGCTGATGAATGCCAGTTTGTCGGTAGCCAGGAATAACACACTGTCGAGCAAACCATCGGTCTGCACATCTATGCTGATATTGGTGGGTTGTGCCAGATCCAGCATGAGCACATCCACATAGCTGGTATCCGTGCCACCTGTCATTAATTGCTGTACCAGACAGTCACCCGTTTCAAGATCACCAAAGGTCCAGCCGAAGCCGATAGCGGTATAGCTGCAATTGTTCAGTCCGGAATACAGGCTATTGGCGCCATTGATATCATCAGGCTGCAGCTTAAAACGATTGCCGATGGTGGAGTTCATGATGGCCGCGACATCGTTGTCGTGTGCCAGGCCAAGGACGTGTCCCAGCTCGTGCAAAGCCACTCGCCGGAAATCATATTCACCCGCTCGTTGTGGTCCGTCATAGACGTCAAAAGCCAGGTTGCTGTTGAATATCACATCCGCTTCCACAATATCTCCTGAGCCCAGCATATTGGGTTCAGTAAAAAATACGGTGACGGCGATGGTAGTGTCGGACAGTCTGTTGCCACAGACAGTGTTGCGAAAATCGGTAGCGTTCAGGTAGTCCGGTTTTGAATCTGTACCAATGCGCGCACACGGATCGCGATACTCATTGATCACTTCAAACTCAAACGTTGTGTTGTCATTCCACTGCTGTGCAGCCTCAGTCAACGCTTTTGACCAGCTAATCCCGCTGGCTGAAGTGCCGGGGATACCAACATAAATGGGTGTGCTGGCACCTTGCCATTTGGGTGAGCCACGGTTGAAGCTGTAACCCCAGGCCGTCATGCCTGTTGTCAGCAACAGACACAGTGACATTACCCAGAGCAGCAAGCGTTTCATGGCAACAGACCTGTAGCCATATAGTCACGCACTATGGTTTTAAAGCGGTCAGCGCTGATCACCGGCGCTTGTAATTGCTGCACCACAACACCACGCGCGCTGCCGTCATGTCCCAGAATGGCGGGTGCATTGTGTTCGCTGCGAGTTGTGGTGTGTACATCATTAACACCGCTACCGTCAGCGGTATACACGCCTTCACTGGCACCTGTTGGCAGAATCAGAAAATGCCCCTGCGACCAGCCCACCATCGGGTGAACCAGCGCATCGTGTACTGACTCAACAAAATAAATTCCGTGCTCACCCGGTTGTGGCAGCTGCATGCCGTCCACATACATTTCGCGCGCACCAACGCGACCACCCAGATAACGCAGCTCCAGCTCGGAGCCGGTGTACTGGCCTTTGATCACCTCAATGATTTCAAAGCGTACGGTGGTATGGATACTGCGCGGCCCGGTCTGTTCAGCGTGCACATCCAGTACACGACCTTCAAATACCAGCTCGGCGCTGTCAATAACATCGGCAAATTCCAGCTGGGCGATAGTAGTTGCCTGCACGGCGAAACTGAACAACCACACTGTCAATCCGATGAACCAGCGCATGCTAGCCTGCCTTGATTGCCTGAATCACTTGTTGGAGTTCGTGGCGCCAGTGACGAGGCTTCAGCGCCAGCACGTCCATGGTGGAGGATTTATCCAGCACACTGAATGCCGGGCGCTTGGCCGGTGTTGGATAAGCCTGGGTCGGGATTGCATGCACAGGGATGGCTTTGTTGAGCACACCTGCTGCCAGCGCTTCATCCTGAATCGCCACAGCAAAGTCATACCAGCTGGCCACACCGGCATCACTCCAGTGCAAGATGCCAAGTGGACGCTTTTCCAGGCAAGCATCAATACAACGCGCCAGTCCCCAGGTGGAAGAGGGTGTACCCACCTGATCATCAACCACATTAAGCTGATCTTTTTCTGCCATCAATCGCAACATGGTTTTAACAAAGTTGCGGCCAAACTGCGAATACACCCAGGAGGTTCTCAGCACCAGACTGTTATCAGGTGCCAGGTAGCGCACATGCAGCTCACCTTCCAGTTTGGTGCGGCCGTAAATGCTCAACGGATCGGTCTGGTCATCGGGTGTGTAGGGGCGATGGTTACGTCCGCTGAATACAAAATCAGTCGACAGATGCACAAGGTAGGCCTTGTTTCTGGATACCCAGCGCGCCAGATTTTTGGGACCAGCAGCGTTGGCTGCACGCGCGGTCAGATCATCTGTTTCGGCAGCGTCGACAGCGGTGTAGGCGGCAGCGTTGATAATTACGTCGGGGCGCAGTTGATCCAGGCACTGGTTAACGGCTGTCTCATCAGCGATGTCCAGCTGATCACGTGTCAGTGCATGCAATTCGATATTGCTGTGCAGCGCCAGTGTGCGTTGCAGGGTCAGACCCAGCTGCCCGTTGGCGCCGGTTAGAACAATTTTTTGTGCCGGGTTTGTCATGTGCTTCCGTTAATTGCAGTCAGCGATCACACACCGTAAACCGGTGCTTCGCTCAAAGGTTTTGCGTTTTTGTCTTTGTCGGATAATACCGGATCACCAAGACCAGGGATCAACGGCCATTGAATACCCAGCGCAGGATCATTCCACAACAGACTGTGTTCGTCCGCAGGTGCGTAATAGTCTGAACATTTGTAGACCATTTCTGCCGTCTCGCTGATCACATAAAAACCATGAGCAAATCCTGGCGGCACCCACAGCTGCTGTTTGTTTTCGGCGGACAAGATCAGTCCAACACTTTGACCAAACGTGGGTGAGTCTTTACGCATATCTACCGCTACGTCATAGATCTCACCCTGTACCACGCGCACCAGTTTGCCCTGGGGCTGATTCAGCTGATAGTGCAAACCTCGCAAAATGCCCTGGCTGGAGCGGCTGTGGTTGTCCTGCACAAAGCGCACACCCGGCAGTATTTCATCAAAAAATGACTGACGAAATGTTTCCATAAAAAAGCCGCGATGATCACCAAATACGGTGGGTTCAAATAACAGCACATCAGGTATCGCGGTGGGGCTGATTTTCATAGTCGGACAACTGCTCCGGTTATCAATTTATCTTAAGGACGAATCAGTTTGAGCAGATATTGGCCGTAACCACTTTTTGACAGCGGTGCTGCCAGTGCTCGCAGCTGATCAGCGTCGATATATCCGTTGCTGTACGCGATCTCTTCCGGGCACGCAATTTTTAATCCCTGACGCTCTTCCAGCACCCGGATAAAGTTGGCAGCGTCCAGCAGAGATTGCACAGTGCCTGTGTCGAGCCAGGCGGTTCCACGGCTGAACAATTCAACCTGTAACTGACCACGCTCAAGGTAGGTCTTGTTGACGTCAGTAATTTCCAGTTCACCACGCGCCGAAGGTTTGATGGTTTTGGCGATATTAATGACTTCATTGTCATACAGATACAAACCCGTCACCGCGTAATTTGATTTTGGATTTTTGGGTTTTTCTTCCAGATCAATGGCGGTGTTGTTTTCATCCAGTGCCACCACGCCGTAACGCTCGGGATCGTTGACGTAGTAGGCAAATACGGTGGCACCGCTTTCCTGTTGAACGGCCCGCTTGAGTTTTTCCTCGAGTGCATTGCCGTAGAAAATATTGTCGCCCAGGATCAGGCAGACATTGTCATCGCCAATAAAAGACTCTCCAATCAGAAATGCCTGTGCCAGTCCATCCGGGCTGGGCTGCTCAGCATACTGCAGGTTGATACCCCAACGCTGACCGTCGCCGAGCAGATGCCGGTACAAAGGCAGGTCGGCCGGTGTGGTGATGATCAGAATGTCACGAATACCGGCTTGCATCAGTGTACACAGCGGGTAATAGATCATGGGTTTGTCATACACCGGCATCAGCTGTTTGCTGACGGACAGCGTCATGGGATGCAGGCGAGTGCCAGTGCCGCCTGCCAGAATGATGCCTTTGGTGGTTTGCCGGGTTGCTGTGGCTGTGTTGGGCATATCGAATTAATCCTTTTCTACGATCTGGAGTTTTGCAATCTGGGGCAACTGGGTAAAAAAGTTGAAGCGCGGATTATAGCCGAGTTGCTGCCAGCTTGCCGTGCTGTCCACTGCGTAATTGCGTGACAGTGCGCGGTAACTGCGCAGACCTGGAGCGTTGTTCAGAGGCAGAAGCCGCCCCAATATTTCCAGCGTCAGAGCGCCACAATAAAACAGCCAGCGCGGGGTGGACCACCGGGGTTGTTGCTGACCGTTGATCTGCCGCATCGCAGCTTCTATGGCTTTTATTGAATAAGCATGTCCATCGCTCAGCGTATATATCCGCGCCTCGGGTTGTTGCAGCTGACCGGCGCGCAAAATCCCTTCACAAAGGTCCTCTACGCCAATCAATGAGAACTGCTGCTGGAAATCCGGCAATGGTGGCAGCACGCCTTTGCGGATCAGGCGAAACAGGCTCATCAGATTCCCTTTCATTTCCGCGCCATAAACATTGACCGGGCGCACAATACTGACGCGGATGCGGCCTTGGGTATGCGCCTGCAGCAGTAACTGCTCAGCCTGATATTTGGAGTCACCATAAGCAGTGCGGGGGGAGTCGTAGGCCGGATCGGCCAGAATGCTGCTGACATAAACAAAATGTCGGACCCCACCGGCAATAGCTGCTTCCAGCAGATTCCGCGTGCCTTCCACATTGATTGCGTAGACCTGGCGAGTCTGCGCCTGATTAACATGGGCGTAGGCCGCCAGGTGGTAGACGGTATCCACGTCCTGGCAGATATCTTTCAAGGTAGCTGGCAACAACAGGTCATGGTGTGGACGTTGTAGCAGCCGTGGGCTGCGCCCACGGGACTGCATCAGCGCTACCAGCTGTTTTCCAACAAATCCACTGCCGCCGCTGACCAGATCCTGGCGGTTCATAACCAGCGCCAGCCGTGAGCGTTAAAAAAACGAAAACCGGAACGGGCAAACATCAGAATGTGATTCAGGCCTTTGCGCGCACTGCGCCCACCCAGATGGGTAATCCGCATTGAGGGCAAGTACGTTAGCGTACCCAGCCGATGCGCTCGGATTGCCAGATCAAAATCCTCAAAATACAGGAAGTACCCCGGGTCAAAACCTTGCAGCTGTTGCAAGGTGTGCTGGCGGAACAACATAAAACAGCCGCTGATCACGGGAATGTCGGAGGTGGGCCTGTCTGTGGGCAGGTCCGCCATGTCGTAGTGCTTCATGCGGTTTTTGAAGCGCTTGCGGATAAAACCAGGCGCAAAACCTCGCAGCAGAAAATCCAGCACACTGGGAAAACGCTTGCAGGCTGAGGCGGCATGACCGCGTCCATCCAGAATGGAAGGGGCGACTGCCACAGTCTGCTCGTGAGTCTGCAACCACACTATGCCGGTGCTGAGCGTGTCCGGCTCCAGAAATACGTCCGGGTTCAATACCAGCCAGACATCATCAGGATCAGGGATATCCGGCGTTCCAGCACTTTGATGAATCACCAGATTATGTGCCTGGCCAAACCCGATATTGCCGTGCCCGACGTGCAGCACGGAGGTACAGCGCAGATTCTCAGGTGCCTGCAGTTGGTCCAGCAGCTCACGCAGTTTGTTGGTGTTGTCGCCGTTATCTATCAGGTGCAATTCCAGAGACTGCAGACATCCCTGCCGACCCGCATATGCGGCCGACATCAGCAGGGACTCCAGACATTGCCTGAGTACCGGTAAATCGAGGGAGTACACTACAACCGATACCGTCAGGCGGGGCTGCGGGCTATTGGACGACAATCCTGTCTCCAAACGGTGTGCGTATCAGTTGGGCTCCGGGCGGAACATCGGCCGGGTCTATACGGCGAGGACGAAAACGCGCGCCTTCCGCACGAACAGTGGCCGGATCGGCTGCATCACCACGTTCACGCGCGGCTCGCAGCGCGGCTGCAAACGGGTTTTCAGGCGCTGCGCCTTCAGCCGTTGCTGCGGCATTTTGCTCAGCGTCTACCGGTTGGCCGTCAACGGGAGTTGCTGGAGGAACCACCGCGGCTGCTGTTGCCAGTTGCAGACGCGCCTGATGAGTGCCTGCGCAGGTTACACCCTGCTCGCGGCTCGGTACGCAGGGCATACTGGCAGGATGTCTGACTTCCAGTTCGCGTGCATCAACACGGCTAATTTCATAACCGGGAAAGCCGGGAATCGGGGTTATTCCACGCGGATCCAGATCCACGGTAATCGTCTGTCCGTCAGCGCCTCGCAGGCGCGCGCGGTGTTTGTCTCCAATCTGGCTGGTGCCAACCAGTACAAACTGGACGCTGTTGCTGGTTGAGCCATTCACCACCGTGGCATCGAGCGTAGCGGTTGCAGAAGAGGAGGACTCAACACCCTCAAACAATGACAGTCGAGGAGTACTCTGAGCCATCAGTGCGGAGGGTGCCAACACCGCCATCAGCATCATGTGTTGTACACACTGTCTGATACCTGGTTTGTTCATCACTGCTCCTGTCAGCCGTATTTTTTCGAATACCGGTTTTGACGTATGTTCGCCGATTTTAGTTCTCCTGGCTCCAATAAAGTGCCAGTGCCTGTTCAACCGCCGCTCTCAGAGGCGAGGCTGTTTGAGCCGGATTGTAGGCGTAAAAAGCCTCAACGTGACTGACCGTGGCGGGCAATGAAAATGTGCGCGCCTTATTCAGCGCCAGAATCAGCTCGGGATAATTGTTCTCGCTGTTCTGGCTGGCATAGATGGCCATCACCTGTTCCTTGCGCTCACGCACTGGCGTGATGTCTATCAGCCGGTTTACCGGGCTTTGCACACTGATCTCATAGGACCACAGTTGTGGGGTCTGACCCCGCCAGGGTCGATCCAGCAATTTTTGTGCACCGGCCCACACAATAAGTGCAGTGCTGCGGTGATCCGGGTGTAATTCCAGCGCGCCCGGGAAGAATACGGTAGCGGCCGCAAGCTCGGCAATACGGGCGGCAACACGCTCAGCCAGCAGTGCTTGCTGCGCCTCATCCGCGCCCAGCCCCCGGTCCGGTTGCTGCCAGCATTGCAGGCTGCGCACACCTAACTGCTGGCAGGCCTGCTGTACCTCAGTCTGGCGTGTATCGACCAGATTCTCTGCATTGCCACCAAGAGCGCCATCGGTCATCACTACAACGTGTGTTTCGATGCCTTGTTGTGCAGCCCTGAGCAGGGCGCCGCCCATACCAAATGTTTCATCATCGGCGTGGGGAGCAAAAACCAGCCAGGGACCTGGTGGCAATTCGGAGCATTGATAGGGGACCAGTAGATGTTCAGGTGTCATGCGGCGGATTGTAGGCGCTTTTGCCGGTTTTTTTTAGCGTTTTCTGGCAGCTCAGGGCAATTCATGTTTAAATCTGCGGCCTTTCTTGATCTGATTCGTACACACACCAAACCATGTTTTTTCAGCTGATCAGCCAGTGGATTCTGTCACCCGTTCGCCATTTCCGGCTGTTCTACCAGTTTGTGCGCCAGGAGTTCAGCGGCCAGTTTGCCGGCTCCTTTGGTGGCCTGCTGTGGTTGTTTGTGACACCCATTTTTAACATCGCCCTGTATTCGTTTGTGTTCAGTGTGGTGTTCCGGGCACCGATTCCGGAAAACTTTGGTGATGTGCCCTTTGTTGTGTTTTTGATGATCGGATATTTGCCCTGGTTTGCATTTGCTGATGCGATGGGGCGCGCCAGCACCTTGCTGCTGGAAAAAGCACCTCTGATCACCAAAGTGATGTTCCCGGTACAGCTGATTCCGATGGTGGGCACACTGATTCCGTATCTGGTTCACGGTATCGCAATTTTTGTATTCCTGGTTTATCTGGCTGCCAAGGGATATCTGGCTCTGACCTGGTTGTGGCTGCCGTTGGCATTGGCATTGCAGTTTCTGTTTACCGTGGGCCTGGTTGCAATCCTGTCTGCGTTCTGCGTATTTTTGCGTGATGTTCAGCAGATGGTGACGCTGCTGCTCACGGCCTGGTTTTTTCTGACACCGATTATCTACCCGTTGTCATTATTGCCCGAGCGCGTGCAACCGCTGATGATGCTGAACCCCATGCACAGTTTTGTGCAGTTCTACCGTGAAATTCTGTTGCTGGGAGAGTTCCCGCTGCAACACTTTCAGGTCATGTGTATAGCAGCTGTGGTCAGTTATCTTTTGGGTGGCTGGCTGTTCATGCGCATCAAACATGCTTTTGGTGACGTTTTATAATGCATAGTATTTCCGTAGAAAATCTGCACAAGGACTTCCGCATTTATGCTCGCCCGCAGGATCGCCTGCTGGAGCTGCTGCTGCGCAAGCCCCGTCATCGTGTTTTCCATGTACTGCAGGATATTTCCTTTAATGTGCTGGAAGGCAAAAGCCTGGGCATTATTGGTGACAATGGTGCCGGGAAATCCACATTGATGAAACTTTTGGTAGGCACCTTGCAACCCACCAGTGGCCACATTGATATTCGTGGACAAGTTGCAGCGCTGCTAGAGCTGGGCGCCGGGTTCCATCCTGAGTTCAGCGGGCGCCGTAACATCTACCTGAACGCCAGTCTGCTGGGTGTGCCGGATGACGATATTGTTGCGCTGGAAAACGACATCATCGAATTTTCCGAGCTGCGCGACTTTATCGATCAGCCGGTAAAAACCTACTCCTCCGGTATGTATGTGCGGCTGGCGTTTTCCATTGCCACCATGGTGCGTCCGGATGTGCTGGTGATTGATGAAGCGCTGTCGGTGGGTGATATCGCTTTCCAGAAAAAATGTGTACAGCGCATGAACGAGTTCCGCCGCCAGAACAAAACCATGGTTTTCTGCAGTCACTCGATGTACCACGTTCAGGAATTGTGTGACACCGCGATCTGGCTTGAAAGAGGCCGCATCCGCGAAATTGGTAAAAGCGAAGAGGTGGTTGCGCATTACGAAGACTACTGCAACAGCCGCCGCGTTTATACCAAAGGCGAGGAGCAAGCCAAAGCGGCGGAGAACAGCGGCGCCACAGCATCAGCAAAAGATGCTCGCATCATTCATACACTGGTGCGTAACACCGATGGTGAAGTGATTACCACCATCGATCCTCTGCAGGAAATTGTGCTGGAAATGCAGGTGGAAATCCTGAATGACCAGGCGCGCATCTATTTTGGTTTTGCGCTGATGAAGGATCTGGAAGAAGTGATGTCGTCTTATCTGGCCATCGACCGTCCGGAAGTGGAGAATGGTCCTTTCAGCAAAGGCGAAATTCTGACCGTGCAGGTACGACTCAAAGGCATGACCATGCGCACGGGTGTGTTTCATGTGCTTGGCGGACTGTCTGACGACAGCGGACTGCTGTGGTATGAAACCCGCCTCAGCAAGGAATTAAAAATCAGTGTAAATAAAGGCTGGGGTCCGTTTGTGATGCCTTCCGAGTGGCACATCACACACAACTGATTGTTAACGCCCCGGCTCTACACGTGCTGGCGCTGTATCCGGCAAACGCGCATAGGGATTAGTCTGGTAAACCCTTGCCCGTGTCTGATAGGTGCGCACCTGCATTATCTGCATGTACGCATGTGTCACAGTATCTTCGGTTGTTTCCGGATCGGTTGTTTCCGGATAGGCATACACTGAATAAAATCCGGTGTCCGCAAACCCAAACCAGCGCTCAAGCCTGCCCATGCTCTCAAGGGGTACGATGTCCCCGATTTGGCTGGTATTGCGAATATCCTCTTTTTCGCGCAGCGCAATAATCTGTTCTACCAGCTCCTCATCCATTCCGGGTAGCAACATCAGCGCTTCGCGTGTTGCAAAGTTCGGGTTCACACTGCGGGCGTTTCCGTACACTGTAAAAGCCGCCTCCAGATTAACGTCCTTGAGCAGTTCATCAAAACCTCGAATCAGTCGGATCTCTTCAACGCTGTCGAATTCAGGGTTGTTGCGCGCCTCGTAGGGTGGATCCAGACTGAGGTAATAATCACTTTCAGCGCCAACGGGCGGCGTTGCCAGATCATTCAGATCGGTCCAGTCTGCCCAGGCTGCCAACAGTTCCTGCACCTGGCGCGGATCATGGTTTTCGCCCAGCCAGTGTTCAATCAGTTCCTGCAGGCGGTCACGCTGTATCCGGCCAAGATTGATCTTGCCGGCGTGTTCGTAAATTCGTACCACCATGTTCTCGTCAGCGGCGTACTGCAATGCAAGAGGTTGCCCGTTAAAACGATACGCCGGTATTCTGTATTCGGTAATCGGCTGTTGTTGTTCCGTCACCGCAAGCGGTAATGGCATGCGCTCCAGCATCAGCTCCATTTCTGCCTTGTTCATGGCGTCCATGATGCTGGCAAAATTTTGTGCACCTTCACGGTGATAACGCGCCGTATTGGCAGACAGACGAATGCTGGAGGCCAGCACTGTGACCAGCACTGTCAGTACCACGGCGGTCCACAGCACCATGATCAAAACCGCTCCACGTTGATGCGCTATCTTCATCGCAGAAAATCCTGTTGCGGTGGAATCCGGCGATGTTGTGTGGCCATGATGGGAGCTACCACTTCCAGTACTTGTCTGTCGCTGTTTCTGTCTTGCGGCTGCAACCGCAGATGAACAGCCAATGGCAGCGATTGCAGTTCACTGCCATCCCACACATCACGCCAGCGCCTTTCGAATTCAGCTGTCTCAAACAGATATTGAACCTCCAGTGAGTAGCCCGCGAGTAACTGTATGGATTCAGCATCATCCAGGCGCGTCGAGGGGTTATCACTGAGCGCAGGCGCCAGCTGCAGACTGAGTCCTTCATCGGGCGACGAGGTGATACGCCAGGCAGTCAGCCCGGGCGTACGCTGCGGAGACACTGTTGAAACCCACGACAACTGATCGGCTTCGCCATCAAAATACACGTGGTACCCCAGAGTTTCCGCATCACGATAACTGTGTGGAAAGGCGCCATGTAGCGCACGCTCCAGCTGCAACAGGGCAACCGCTTCTTCCAGCGAATTTTCGAGGCCGGCGGCGTTGTTGTCCCAGTCACGCATAACACCGTAAACACCGGCCGTTAACATGGTGAGCAGGGTAGCAGTCAGTGCCAGCGCAATAAGAATTTCCAGCAAGGTGAATCCGCCTGATTTTTTGGCAGCACCTTTTTTGGCGGCACCTGGGCTTATTGCGGCAGATCGAAGCGTTTCCATCGTACTCCGTGAATCACCTGACCCGTCTGGTTATCGGTAATTTCGTAGGTTTGCAGCAGATCGTTGACTGGCGCAGTACGACGTTCCACATCAGGTAACAGATCCAGACCTTCGATCTGATAACGGCGGTTATCCAGTACCGTCTGTATTGAGCGGAATTCATTGTCCAGCAGCGCAAAGTTGACAGCTGCACGGGCATTGGTACTGTCCTGCAAACTGTCCTGCGCGCGTGCGGCCAACTGTTTGCTGCCGGCTGCCAGGGAAAACAGGGCACCTAACACCATGCCACTGATGGTCAGCGCCACCATCACCTCCAGCAAAGTGAAACCCTGCTGTGAAGAGCGGATTGCGCTGTTGCCGTCAGTTGTCATCTGCCACGCTCACTCGTCCGGAAAAAGGATCTACAATCAATGTCCGTTGCCGCGCACCCAGACGAAATTCCAATTCGCCGCCGGTACTGCCACCTTCAGGAAAAAAACTCAGCAGTAGCGGAGTATCCACCTGACGCTCACGTTCGGTTCCTGAGGTATACCAGAGTTCAATTTCCTCGCTGCTCCAACGCCCGGCAACAGCTGGGCTTTGTTCTTCCTCAGTCTCCACCTGCGCCGGAATAAATTCGATGGCCAGCGGTCGGCCTTCAACAATCGCACGCCGTCTGGCGTAATTAAGCAATGAGCTGGCTTCGCGTAACTGGGCATTAAAACCCGGGGAATCCAGCGAGGTCAGGCCAGGGCCGATCAACGCCGCCATCATCGCCAGAATCCCCAATACAACAAGCAGCTCAAGTAATGTAAAGCCGCCCTGTGATTTATTTTCAGTCGCCGATATCAGCGTCATTACCGTCTCCGCCTTCGCGGCCGTCGGCGCCATAAGACGTCAGCGCGAAGGTACGTCCATCCGTGCTGTAAACATAATCATTGCCCCAGGGATCCTTGGGCACTTCGCCACGCAGATAAGGCCCGTTCCAGGAGGCGCGACCCGAGTTGTTGCGCATCAGTCCATCCAATGTCTCCGGATACTGGCCCATGTCCAGCCGGTACGCATCCAGCGCGCTTCCCAGTGATGAAATCTGCGAGAGCACTGCGTCACGTCGTGCGCTGTCCGCCTGGTTGAACAGATTAGGCGCGACCATCACGGCCAACATGCCAAGAATTGCCATCACAATCAGCAGTTCGATAATGGTAAAACCACGCTGGCGGCGATTGCTGGAATACGTTTTCATACGATGTACCTCTTTGCTGTGTATCTTGCTGTGAGTCTTAATTCTGCGCTGTGCCTTGTGCCATCAACTCGGAGACGAGCTGAAAGCGGCTGAGTATTTCACGATAACGCTCGCTGTTCTGCGCGTTAAGATTTTCGATCTCGGGTCTGAGCACAATAAACAGTTCACGACGTTCGTTGTTATCGCGCTGATAGCTGAACAAGCGGCCCAGCACTGGCACCTGATTCAGCAGAGGCACACCGGTATTCAACGCGCCGTTGTTGTTCTGAATCAGACCGCCGAGGACTACGTTTTCGCCATCACGAACAACAACCGTAGTCTCAATTTCCTGGTTCTCGAATATCGGGTTGGAATCTACCCCGGTGGATTCTGACACCGAGGACAGTTCCTGGCGGATGGTGAGGTTGATTACACCGTCATCATTGATGCGCGGGGTGATGGTCAGCTCAATACCGGTAGGACGATACTGGATATTTGTGGTTGACGTGCCCCCCACGCCAAAACTTTCACCCAGTTTCACTGGAACTTCTGCACCAATTCTGATCAGGCCTTCCATATTGTTGATGACCTTGAGCGAAGGTCGGGCCAGCAGTTGCACGTCGTTATTAACGGCGATGGCTTCCAGTGTAGCGTCAACTCGCGCCGCACCGTCTATAAATGAGCGCGTGAACAGCAAACCACCCAGACCCGACTCCTGACCAGTGGGCGGTCTTGGCAGAAAACCGGTACTGATGCGGGTTGAGCCAGTTGCGGTATCCAACACACGTGTCCAATCCACACCAAATGCGGTTTCATCGGTCAGTACAATTTGCGCAATGACAGCGTTGATCATGACCTGCATCGGCGCCACATCCAGTTGGCTGATGGTCGCCAGCAACTGTCTATAATCACGCGGGCTGGCCCTGACCAACAGGCTGTTGGTGGGTTCATCGGGCACAATGGTAACGGTCAGGTTCGCGGACACTGCGGAACTTTGGCTGCCAGTGCCACTTTGCGCAGTCACTGCAGGTGTGCTGCTGGCCTCGGCGCCCTCTGCAGCAGGTTCAGCGACATTAACGTTAACATTGCCGGGACGTGTCAGGTTCACCACCGGCTGTTGCGATTCATCAATGGTAAACACCTGGGTCAGGGTATTGGCCAGATCAACAGCATTCAGGTTTTTGACGCGATACTGAAAAAGTTGTTCAGCCTGTTCCTGGCGATCGGCATCCAGAATTCTGACCCAGCGATTGATTTCGTCAAATCCGCGCGCTGCCGGTGCTGTCACCAGCAAGGCATTGATACGCTCCAGCCCCTGTACCTGATAGGAGGGAGCAGGCCCTTCGATCAGCGTCAGGAGATCAATCAGCTCCTGGGCGACATCAACTGCACTGGCGTTCATCAGTGGATACAACTGCAGGCCACGATTCTGGAACGGGTCATCGTCGAGCAGATTGATCAGCTCGTTCAGGCGCAGCAGCTGCGCAGGTGATGCGGTGATAATCAGTGAATTGCTGTTGGCCAGGCGGATCACACTTCCTTCTGGCTCCAGCATCGGCGTAATCAGTTCTATCGCGGACTGCGTCGACAAAAAACGCAGCGGCGTAATCTGCATCACACGGCTGGCCTGACCTGTGGTATCCGGTGTTGTCAGCTCCATCGCAATATTGGAGACGGCCTTGCGGGCATACCAGACATTACCAATCTGCTCCAGCGTGACGCCGTTTTCACGCGCCAGCAAATTCATCAGGGGCCAGACGTCATTGAATGTCAGTGGGCGGTTCTGGGCGGTGCGCAAACTGACTTTGTCAGCAATGGTTGGATCAATAACTATGGAAATATCCAGTGCATCAGCGAGTTCGGCCAGGATCTCACGCAGTTCTGCCTGTTCGTAGTTAAGTGATACCACGTTCTGACCTGGCTGCTGGGCAGGCTGCGGTGAGGACTGCCTGTAGCCGCTGAAACCGGCAGTGCGTCCATCACGGTTGATTTCGTCAATCAACGTTTGCCGCTGCTGTGCAGCCAGGTCATCGGAAACAGGTGGCAGGCTGATCTGGGTGGCTACCTGCGTGCGCGCAGTTGGGGCGGCAGTTGCGGCTGCCTGGTTGTTCTGGCTGTTAACTGCCATACAGGACGACAATCCTGCGGCCAGCCCCAGCAACCCCAGCGCTTTTAACTTGACGTTCACCTTGCTCACTCCTTTTTGCATTAATTTTTTACCTGCCTGTTTTTACCTACGTGCGGGCTTCCTAGAATTGCACAGCATTCATGCTGAATACCGCTGACAACATGGTGATGGTGATTCCACCTACAGCGACACCCAGTACCAGAATCAAACCCGGCTGCAACGCAGCCACCAGCTTGTCCATCTGGTTTTTTACATTCTGATCAAAACTTTCAGCCGTTTTCAGCAATATGCTGGCTGTGCGACCTGACTCTTCACCCACCGCTACCAACTGGTGCAGCAGGGTAGGGAAGGTGCCGGCTTTTTCCAGCGCCAAGCCGAGTCCGGCACCCCCTCTGACATCTTCTTCCACCTGTGTCAGCAGACGTACAATTTCGGCATTGGAAACAACATCACGCGACACGCGCAGTGCTCGTATCAACGGAATACCTGCGCCAAGCAAGGCGCCCAGCGTGCGTGCAAATACGGCGCACTCACGGAATAAAATCAAGTGACCCAGCAGAGGCATTCGTAACAAGGCTTGATGTTTTTTCAGGCGTTTATGGGCATCCCTGTCCTGTACACGCCACCAGAATATGGCCGCAATAACCGCAACCGGGAACAACCATCCCCAACTGCTGATTGCATCACTCATGGCCAGCAGGAAGGCGGCGGATGCAGGGATATCTGTACCTGCATCCTCAAACATGACAGCAAACTGCGGAATCACAAACACCAGCAGCAGGAACACGGAAATAATACCGGTCACTGTCAGCACTATTGGATAAACCATCGCCGCCACTACCGCCTGACGGTTGCGGGCACTGGTTTCCAGAAAATCGGCAAGATCCGGCAAGAGCTGATCCAGAATGCCGCCTTCTTCACCCGCGCGCACGATATTGATATACATACGCGAAAAAACCTGTGGATGACTTTCCATTGCATCTGCCAGGCTTTTGCCTTCTTTTACCGCGCGGCGCAGATCAGCTACCAGTTCACGCATGGCTGCTGACTCCGTCACGCCTTCCAGGAGGCGTAAGGATTTATCCAGTGGTACACGGGCTTCTACCAACGTGCGTAGACCATTGGTGAACGCCAGCAGGTCTGCCGATTTAATTTTGCGGCGGCCTTTGCTGTCTGAACCCGTATTTTGATCTGTGGGCACCAGTTTTACAGGCGTCAGGTGCCTTCCTTGCAGCAGACGCAGTGCTTCACGCTCGGACTCGGCAGCGATCTGGCCGCGATGCGCGTGGCCGCTGCTGTCAAAAGCATGATAGCTGAACTGACGTGCGCTCATCCTGCAGCTCCTGCACGGGTGACACGTACCACTTCTTCGGGGGTGGTCAAACCGGCGGCGAGTTTTTCCAGCGCATCCTGTCGCAGGGTTTTCATCCCATCCTTGATAGCTTGTTCACGAATACTGTTGGCATCTGCACCACGAGCAATTTCATGACGCACTGCGTCAGTCATTACCAGCAGCTCATATAAACCGACCCGGCCGCGATAACCGGTATCCCCACAGCGTTCACAACCCCGGCCTTTGCGCGCGTTCGGGAAATCTTCGGCACGAATGTCCAGCACCTGGGCTTCATCTTCTGTAATACGATGAGGCTCACCGCAATGCATGCATATTCGGCGCACCAGTCGCTGCGCCTGCACACACAGCAGACTGGAGCTGATCAGATAGGATTCAACGCCCATATCCTGCAGACGGGTAATCGCACCAGCGGCATCGTTGGTGTGCAAGGTTGAGAACACCAGGTGACCCGTTAGTGCTGATTCGATGGCAATATCTGCCGTTTCGTGGTCACGGATTTCACCGACCATGATCACATCCGGGTCTTGTCGCACAATTGAACGCAGCCCGGCTGCGAAGTTCAGACCAATGGCCGCATTTGCCTGAATTTGCGTGATTCCCTGCAGCTGATATTCAACCGGATCTTCGACAGTGATGATCTTGCTGCGCTGGTTATTAATCTTTTCCAGCGTGGCATACAGCGTGGTGGTTTTACCGCTACCGGTAGGGCCGGTGATCAGAATCATGCCATGGGGCTGGTTGATCAGAGACTGCCAGGTTTGCAGGATGTTTTCCGGCATACCCAGCTGCTGCAGGCTGACGGAAGTATCTCCCCTGTCCAGAATCCGCAACACAATGGATTCACCGTGTACACCCGGCAATGTGGATACACGCATATCCAGCGCTTTATTGCCGAGGCGGTAGTCGATACGGCCGTCCTGGGGTAAACGTTTTTCACCAATATCCAGTCGCGCCATCAGCTTCAGGCGCGAAGCCACCGCTGTGCTGATACGAGCCGGCAAACGCTCAAGCAGTTGCATGATGCCGTCCACCCGACAACGTACATACAGATGGTCCTCACCCGGCTCAAAGTGAATATCGCTGGCGTTAAGATCAAGCGCACGTGCAAACAGGTGATTGACCAGGCGAATAACCGGAGCCTCTGATGCCAGGTCTCGCAGTGCTTCATCGTCCTCAAAACCGGACACAAACAGTTCGTCGGTGCCGGTATCAATAGTGGGTGACAGTCGTGTGCGCCAGTGTCGCTGCAGGCGACGGATTTCATCGCTGTCACCGGTACGAAACTGCACGACCGGCGACATGGCAAAACGTATGCGTGTGCGCAGTTGGCTGTCCGGAATCTGTTCACACACCATCATGCCGGTGTCATTAAAATCCTGCGCGGGTGCAATGCCTGCTGGCTCCAGCAGTTGTGAAAATACATTCAGATCGATGGCAGGTTTCATCGGTTTTGCTCCGCAGCAACTACTGCGTTGGTGCTTTGACTGAAGCCGACCACAGTGATTTCGCCTGCATAAAGGTTACGGTTACGACGCATGGAAAAACCGACTACTTTTAAAACCGGCCGGGTGTCCTGTAAACGCTGCAAAAACATCAGTACGTTATTTTGGTCATCGGTATTAAATGACAGGGTTTGCTCTACCAGAATCCAGTTATCCTTGTTGCGGCTCTGCGCCAGGTTGGCGGAGGTAATATTCAGTGAAGACTCGGCTGCAATCTGGCGCACCTGGCGCTGTATACCTGCTGTCAGCAGCGCAACTGAACCCGCGTTAAACAGGCTGGCTTCCAGTTCACGTATACTTTGCTCGGCATCTTCGCGCCGTTGCACCCATACATCAGCGTCAGCAATAAGACGCTGCTCACGTTCAATATCAATCTGCAAAGCAGCAATGGCATCTGAGCGCGCCTGATACCAGGACATAAATGCCGGCAAACCATTTGCCAACAGCAGCACAACTCCCACAATCAGCGCCAGCACAAGAATTCGTTTTTCACGCGTGGTTAACGTGCGCATTTCAAAACTGATGGCCTTCATTGACGTTGCCCCGGAAAGTGCCATTCCTGATAGGCCGGAAAGTTAACCGTCGCCAGACGCAGATCAATAAAGTAGCGGTTGTTGTTGGTTGCGCGCGCAAAGTCCACTTCTGTAAACATCGGATGCTGTTCCAGCAGCTCCAGCACGTTTTGCGGGTCCTCACTTTCGCCTTCGATGCTGATCATGCCTTCGTCGATGGAAAAGGTGCTGAGCACGCCAGGGTTGATCATCTGCTGCAGTGCCAGCATGACATCAATAACGTTCTGCTCGGGGAACTCTGTGAATACGCCCCATTGCGTTTCAAAATCACGCACGGCACTCTGGTTTGACCGCGGCTCACTGGAAGACTGACGCAGCTGTTCGAGCTCAGAACCCAGACTGCTCAACTGCCAGCTCTGGTACAACACCGGCAGCATCAGCAGGCCAGCGATGCCCGCTGCCACCTTCAGAATCATTGTGCGGCGCTGGCCACGGTCCAGCTTGTGGCGGGCATCAAGCGCGCCTTGCGGGTAAATAGCGTGACGGCTGATGTTGGCATCCAATACCGGCAGATCATGAGCACGGGCAAAACGCAGATAGTCCTGCGCCTGAGTGAAACTGATTTCCGCAGTTTCCAGACCCCATTGCGCAAGTTCTGTTTGCCAGGATTTGGCCGTCTCTGCATCGGCAAGATCGGCTACAGCCGTCTGCAGGCAGTTGAGCCTTAAGGTTTCACCATCCGTGGACGCCGGTTCTGCAACCTGGCCCAACACGGTTTGCATGTGTTCGTCCTGATCAACAAGCACCGGAATCCGGGCCTTGTTTTTGCCAGCGATGGCATGTGCCAGCCAGGCGGAGCGCGGCATTATTGCCGCCAGATAAATTGATTTTGCTTCCAGCGCAGCAAACAGCCTGTCCGCCCGCAGTGTTGGCAGCCACCACACTATTGCTTCTGCTGGATGGCCGGCAAAAGGGTTATGTGTCAGACAAAGCGCCAGGTCATGGTCCTGTTCAGGCAGCCGTGTTGCGACCTGCAGTTTCAGAGCTGACTTCATATCGCCTGCTGACAGTCCTGGCAGGCTGACTGGCTGGGCAAGGAATTCAGAGCAGGGCAGGAGCAATTGAATGCAGTGGTGGTCAGCATCAGCACCCAGCAGACTGGCTACCGCATCTGCAACAGCATTTTCGTGGATATGCGCACCGTTATCAGATTCCGGCAGCTCAACAGATTCTCCACTTTGAAGATCGTAGACACGATTGCCAAACAGCATCAGGTTGCGGTCTATCCGATGAGCCAACGCATCGATGGCGCTGTTAAGCCCGCCACCGGCGAACATCATGCGTAACTTGTGTCGCATGTCGTCAAAGGTCATCAGTCAGGTCCCTGTTGTTATCGAAGTCGCCGGATTATACGTAATAGCGGCCTGTGGCGTAATTGCCGGGGTGTGACGCAGCCATTGCAGAAAAAGTTTTAGTTCAGCGAGCGCGGTGGACCTGATTCCGGCCCGCCTGCTTGGCCTGATAAAGTGCTTTGTCCGCACGACTGAACAGACTTTCAACGCTGTCGTCTGCGGTCGCCGCCACCACACCAAAGGAAATCGTTATCTGAATCTGTTGGGATTTAAAATGGAAGGGGATAGCCGCGATGGCTGTTCTGGCCTTGTTTAACACATGTTCAGCATCGGCGGGGCGGGTGTCCGGCATTAATATTACAAACTCTTCACCACCAAAGCGGGCGATGAAGTCCTGTTCTCTCAGCCGCGACACCAGTTCGCGAGCAATTATTTTGAGGACCTTGTCACCGGCCAAATGACCGTAGCTGTCGTTAATGTTCTTGAAATAATCAACGTCAGCCACCGCCAGGCACAGGCGCTGCTCATCAGCGATGTTGTTGGCAGTGGCACGCGGGCGCCATTGCTCCAGCAACTGGTTGGCGCGTTGATGGTAGGCCTCGCGGTTGGGCAACTCTGTCAGATGATCCTTGAGCGCGCTTTCCTGCTGGCGCGTTAAATGCAGTCGCAGCTCTCTTGATTCGTGCTCCAGTGAGGCAATTCGGTCTGTTAGCCGGCTGACCTCGGAAGCCAGCACCACATCCTGTTGTGATCGCTGTGACCTGAAGTTATCCAGTGACTGAATAATCGCGCTGATCTGGGTTTGTACCGCTGATTTAAGCAGCGTCAGGTCCGTGCCGGGCGCTTCCACCGTCGCTTTGATGTGTTGAATCTGCTCTCTGACTCGCAGATCCATGCTGGAATCGGCGTCCGACGCCTGTTGCGAGTATTGCCTGGTACCTTCCACAAAGGCCTGAACTTGTGCCAAACCTTCGGTAACTTCGTTGAGAAAACCCTGAAATTCGCTGCGCTGCTCCTCAGCCGCATTGCGCAACACCACCAGCAGCTGCTCCAGAACCGCTACAAAGTCGTACCAGTTCAATCCCTTCACCACATTGCGGCGAATGGACTCAGCAATGGCCACTGACTCTGCTGTGATATGGATGGATTCCAGCATGCGCAATAGCAGCGGCTCTACATGGCCCGCAATAAATGAAAATGCGGGTTCCGCCAAACCGGAGTTGTCCCTGATCAGCTCACCTTCCAATGCAACAGGATCCGGAGCCGGCACCTCGCCTTCGTCTTCGATCACTTCCAGACTGGTGTCTTCTATGGCGGCGGTTGGCAGATCGACTACAACGCTGGGCTGCTCTGTTGTTATCGCCGCTTCAATTACAGGCTGCGGATCGGCGGCAAGCTCAACTTTTGAATCTTCAATTACATCCGCAGCCTGAGTATCCGAAGGCGCTGTGCCTCCAAAAAGCTTGCTCCAGAATCCCGGACCCTGGGCCTCGCGACGGGTTTCCTGCAGATGCTGCAGTTCCGCCTGGGTGTGAGCAATGACCTCACGCAAGATACCGGTGAATTGCCGTATTAATCCGGCGTGCTGTTGCGGATCTTGCAGACGGATTGGGAGATCCGCTGAGAATTTTTTGAGCTGACGACGCAAGCTGCCTGTCAGCGGCAACTGTGTCAAATCCGAGATGGCACTTTGAAATGCTTGTTGTAACGCCCAGCCGCTGGTGCTTTTTTCGTTATCCAGACGGACTACGGACTGTTCAATCTGCTCCAGAAGCAGTTCAAGACCGGTTTCGCGGTCATCATGACGCAGGCATTTGCGCAGTTCTGAGAGTTGTCTGTCGAGGTGGGAATCATGGCCATCGCCGGCCAGGCTGACGCCCAACAATCCACGACGTAAAAGTCGTATGCGGGCACTGAGAATTTTTTCGCGCTGCTCATGGTGCTCAAGGGCATCAAGAAACTTGCGCTTCCAGCGCTGGGCTTCTTCGGCATCCTGCACCCGTTGAACCATGAGCATTAAACCCTGACTGGTTAATGAGCCGGTCAGGCAGGATGCAATCAGCCTGACCGGTAATTATTATTGTTGGGACTTACAGCGCAGCTCGCTCGCGCGCGATCAGAAAATCAACAATGGCCAGCATCTCTTGTTGTGTGGGCACGGCATCGTTAGTGGACACTACGTATTTTCCGTTCACAATCACATTCGGGGTACTGCGAATCTGGTAAGCACTCATTTTCTGCTCGGCCTGATTCACTTTGGTACGTACCGGGAATGAATTAAAGGCGCGTGAGAAATCTTCTTCACCCACACCGTAACGGGCAAACAGGGTGGCCAGCTGGCGCTCATTCTGCAAACGGTTGTTTTGCAGGTTGATCGCATCGAAGATCGGGCCATGAACTTTGTCGATAACGTTCAGGCTTTCAGCTGTATAAAAAGCCTGTGCGTGCACTTTCATCAACTCATTCCAGATCGCCGGGAAGTGGTGGTAGTCCACATCTTCAGGCTGGTTCTGCGCCCAGTCTTCAATCAGAGGCTGAAAACGGAAGCAGTGGCCGCAGCCATACCAGAACACTTCCAGCACTTCGATTTTTTCAGGGTTGTTGGTACGGACAGGTGCGGGCAGTTCCACATAGTGAGTGCCGGCAACATACAGCGCTGGTTGCGCCTGTACCGACATTGTGGCCAATCCCAGGAAAAGGGCCGTACCAATAAATTTGAGGACGTTCTTGATCATTATCTGCTACTCCAGTTCGGTTCTTTTGCCGCTTTAAGTAGACCGCGTTCAGCCTGAATACTTACTGAACGCGGCTAATAATCAATGCAGGCCGGAGATGTAACTGGCCAACGCTTCAATCTCTGCGTCGGTCAGACGCTCTGACACAATACGCATCGGAGCCGGATCACCGTCATTGTTACGCGCACCAGAGCGGAAAGCCTTCATCTGATTAGCGATGTATTCAGCGTGTTGACCGCCCAGTGCCGGGAAACCGGCTTGTGCTACACCTGAACCATCAGGGCCGTGGCACGCTGAACAGGCAGCAACACCCAGATCGGCCAGACCTGCACGGTAGATGCTCTCGCCGGTTTCAACCAGATCCGGGTTCGCACCTTCCAGAGTTTTTTCCTGGGTTGCATAGAACGCAGCAATATCCGCCAGGTCCTGTTCTGACAGATTGTTCAGCAGACCCGTCATCAGAGGCACTACTCTGGCACCGGATTTGATGTCCAGCAGCTGTTTGAGCGTGTAACGCTCATTCTGTCCAGCCAGTTTCGGGTTGCTACCAACGGCGCTATTACCATCAGCACCGTGACAGGCTGCGCAAACGGCAACTTTCTGTTCACCTGCAGCGGCGTTACCCGCGGCGTGTGCAGTAAAGCTGGTTACAGCCAGGAGGAGTGACGCCAGGGAAAATGCTAATCTTTTCATGGAGAATCGAAGTTCCTGAACAATGTTTGTAAACAGTGTATGAGTTGCTCGGTAGGCCCCGGCTGAGGTGGCAAGGGCCAAACTCTTTCAGGACGCAGCGGGTGCGGAGTATAACACAGCTCCCTGAGTTGTGTACGGCGCCAATAAAGGCTTTCAGGTCTATCGTGCTGGCTGTAACAGTGCGACCTCCGGTAGAATGCCCGCCCATGAATTATCAGAACGCTACCTTTGTTATCAGTGCGGCAAAACTTAAAGATTGCCCTCTGGACAGCCTTCGCGAAGTTGCCTTCGCCGGACGCTCCAACGCTGGAAAATCCAGCGCTATCAATACATTGACCCGTCAGGGCCAACTCGCCCGGGCCAGTAAAACACCGGGTCGTACGCAGCTGATCAACTTCTTTGCTGTGGATACCGGCATTTATCTGGTTGACCTGCCAGGTTACGGTTTTGCCAAGGTACCCCTGGCGGTGAAGGACAACTGGCAAATCCATCTGGAAAATTATCTTAATAAAAGAGACACATTAGCCGGGCTGGTGCTGGTCACGGATATTCGTCACGTGTTCAAGGATTTTGACCTGATGATGATCGACTGGGCGCGGCAGAATCGTCTGCCTTTGCATATCCTGCTGACCAAGTCCGACAAACTGAAACGCGGCGCCATCACCGATGCCATTCGCACAGCCAAAGCGGCGATTGCGGATATGGAAGATGCATCTGTACAGGAGTTTTCGTCTTTAAAAAGGGTGGGCGTTGATGTGCTTGCCAAACGCCTGGACGAATGGTTGACGCCGGTTGCTGACGAGGAGACAGATGAGGCTCAGTGAGCCTCATCCCAATTGGATCCAACACCAATATCTACCACCAGCGGCACATCCAGCGCAGCTGCACTGATCATGCGGAAACGTACACCCGCCGCCAGCAGATCCACATCCGCCTCGCTGACTTCAAACACCAGTTCGTCGTGAACCTGCAGTACCAGTCTGGCGTCCAAAACGCCTGTCTGCAGCCAGTGATCAATATCAATCATGGCCTGCTTGATGATATCCGCAGCGGTTCCCTGCATTGGCGCATTGATGGCAGTGCGCTGCGCGGCTTTTCTGAGCATGCCGTTGCCTGCTTTGATGTCCGGCAGATACAGGCGACGCCCAAAAAGCGTTTCAACATAACCCTGTGATTCGGCCTGCTCGCGCGTCCTTTCCATATAGTCATGAACACCGGGATAGCGCTCAAAGTACCGGTCCACGTAAAGCTGGGCGTCGTGACGGTCTATACCCAGTTGTTTAGCCAGACCAAACGCCGACATGCCATAAATCAGGCCGAAATTGATAGCCTTTGCACGGCGTCGCTGCTCAGATGTCACGTCCTCCAACGCCACACCAAACACCTCAGATGCGGTGGCTTTGTGAACATCCTGCGCATTGGCAAATGCGGATAATAAACCGGCGTCCTGAGACAGGTGCGCCATGATGCGCAATTCCACCTGCGAATAGTCAGCCGCGAGCAGGCGGTACCCGGGCGCTGCCACAAAAGCCTGACGAATTTTGCGACCTTCAGCACTGCGAATCGGAATGTTCTGCAGATTAGGCTCAGTAGAGGACAAACGGCCCGTTGCTGCCACTGCTTGCTGGAAGCTGGAATGAATACGGCCCGTTGTACGGTTGATCTCCAGAGGCAGCTTGTCGGTATAAGTCGACTTGAGCTTGCTCAGCGCACGGTGCTCCATAATCAGTTTTGGCAGCTCAAAATCGAGCGCAAGCTCCTGCAGGATGGGTTCCGCAGTAGAGGGCTGACCCGTTGGTGTTTTTTTCAGCACAGGAAGCTGAAGCTTGTCGTAAAGAATAGCCTGCAGTTGTTTGGGGGAGCCGAGGTTAAAGGTTTCACCCGCCAGAGCATGAACCTCCACTTCGAGTTCAGCCAGGCGTTTGGCCAGCGCCTGTGACTGCTGATGCAGCATCTCCGGATCAATAGCGATGCCCTGTCTTTCCATGCGCTGCAGCACCGGACTTAACGGTAATTCGTAATAGCGGTAGAGGCCAGCAAAGTTTCCGGTGTTGTTTATTTCCTGCATCAGGCTTTTCTGCAGGCGACTGACCACATCGGCTCTGGGCGCAAGAAAAGCCATTGCTGCTTCCGGCGCGGTCTGGCTGAGTCCCAGTTTTTGTCGGCCATCGCCGATCAGGGACCCAAGATCCGGAACTCGCATGGAAAGATAGTACTCACTTACTTTTTCGATACTGTGATCGGTGGCAACTGAATTCAGCACGTAGGAGGCCAGGTGTGCATCAAAACGCCAGCCACGGGCCTTGATGCCGTAGTTTTCCAGCACGTGGGTAATACGTTTGCTGTCATGGGCAAACTTGCGGATATCGGGACTTTCGAATATCGGTTTCAGACGCTGCAGCGTTTCTTTGCGATCCAGAACAGAAGGGGAATCCAGGCTGTCATGGTCCAGCGCCAGATACACGGCCTGACCCGGCTCCCAGCTCAGCGCCAGCCCGATAATACGGGACAGCATAAAGTGTTCAGCCGAATCCAGCAGCGCAATAGCGGCACTGCCCACTCGACGAATTTCGCTGATACAGGTATCAAGCTCAGCCATTGAGTGGATCAGGCGATAATCCTGTTTGTCTGTTTTCCAGGACTCGTCCTGCTCGGGCAGAACAATGTCAGTGCTGACACCAAGCTGTTCTCGCGCCTGCGATACCTGTTCCGCCGATAGGTCTACGCCCTGACTTTCCAGTTCCTTGATCCAGCTGCGGAATTCCAGCTCGGTGAACAGCGCCAACAGCTGGCTTTGGTCTTCTGCCGTTGGAACCAGTTGTTCAAGCCCTAGATCAAGCGGCACATCAAGTTTCACTGTGGCGAGTTCATAAGAAAGCCGCAGCAACCCGATGTTGTCACGCAGTTTTTCGCCGATTTTGCCGCCTATCTGGTCCGCATTGGCAATGATCTGTTCAACGGAGCCAAAATCCTGCAGCCATTTCACCGCTGTTTTGGGACCGACACCTGGTACGCCGGGGATGTTGTCTACCTTGTCGCCAGTTAGTGCAAGAAAATCCACAATTCCCGAAGGTGGAATACCAAACTTGTTTACAACACCCGCCGGATCCAGCTTTTCACCGGTCATGGTATTAATCAGCGTGACGTGTTCATTAACCAGCTGCGCCAGATCCTTGTCGCCGGTAGAGATCAGAGTATCGCGTTGCTGCTCTTGGGCCTGGCGGGCGAGTGTACCAATAACATCGTCGGCTTCTACACCGGGCACCACCAGCAGCGGCAGCCCCATCGCACGCACAATATGGTGGATAGGCTCGATCTGGGTACGCAGATCATCCGGCATCGGTGGACGATGGGCTTTGTATTCTTTGTAGATATCGTTGCGGAAGGTGCTGCCTTTGGCATCAAACACAATGGCAACAGGGCTGTCCGGATATTCTTTTTTCAGGCTGCGGATCATGCTGATCACGCCTTTGATAGCGCCAGTGGCCTGACCTTTGCTGGTCACCAGTGGCGGAAGCGCGTGATAGGCTCTGAACAGGTAAGATGAACCATCTACCAAAATAAGTGGGCTGACCGATGCCATAAAAACGTCCGTGGTAATTCTGGAAAAACGCCGCGAGCGGTATTGGTTACCGCGCAAAACACTGCTGGAAGGCGTTAGCGAGATTGTCGATCAACTGTATATAAGCCGATGCTCCTGAGGTCAAGTTTTGGCCAGTTGTATCGGCATGAATGCGTGAAATATCCTTTTTGCCTATAACCGTTTCAACCGTTGCAGCCTGTGCGGTCACATCTTCGAGCAAACAGTTAATGTCGCGGCTTTCGATGGCCTCGCGCAGCGCCAACAGATGGCGTGCGCCCGGTCGCAGCTCTTCGCTGCCTACAAAAACCACTTCATGGTGTAAACCAAACTGGCGTTCAAAGTAGCCGAATGCGTCGTGATAAACCGCATATCGTGCACTGTCGGATGTATTCAGCGTGTCTGCCAGACGCAGCTCCAGCTGCGTAAGAGCCTGTTCAAACTGCAGCAGATTTTGTGTATACGCCGCCGCGTTGGCTGGATCCGCACTGCCCAGGCTTTGCGCAATGGCGCGCGCAATCGTAAGGCCATTGTGTGTATCCAGCCAGACATGCGGGTCAATATCCACACCAGCCTTGTGATGATGCCCGGCGTGCAGCCCATCTTCGGGCACTACAACATGGACATCGTCGTTGTCACCGATGTGGTGAACCCGTAAATCCGGCAGAGACAGAATCTGTAAGACCGGCTTGTCGGAACGACCCGCCTGCACAGCGCCCGTCAAATAGGTTTCCAGCTCAGGACCTACCCAAACGAACAGGTCAGCACTGTTCAGTGTCCGCACATTGGAGGGGCGCAGCGTAAAGTGGTGATAAGATTGCGTAGACGGGATCAGCAGCACCGGTTCGGAGATACCCTCTGTAATCGCGCTGGCAATCATATGCAGCGGTTTGATGCTGGTGACCACCCGAACCTGGGCAAACGCCGGCGTTACTGCGAATAAAGTCACAGCAAAACACAGAGCTGATGTCAGGCGGGTTCGGATAGTCATGACCGGGGCATTCACTTCTCAAAGAAATGCTATGATATACCATTATCAAAACAATCACTACGTCGCGGACTCTCCGAATGACTACGGATCTACTCATCAAGGCGCAGGACATCAGTATCGAACTGGGCGGCCGGTCGGTATTAAAAGACATTAACCTGGAGCTGCGCAGGTCCCGGCTCGTGACACTGATAGGCCCAAACGGTGCAGGCAAAACCACTTTGGTCAGGATTGTATTGGGGCTGCTGGCTCCCGACTCCGGCAAGCTGGAGCGGGCCGACGGGCTGCGGATCGGTTATATGCCGCAGAAGCTGTTTATTGAGCCAACCTTGCCGCTTACCGTGCAGCGCTTCCTGCAACTGGCATCGCCATCCATCAATAATTTGCGTCCGGTGCTGGAAGAGGTGCGCATCAGCCATCTGCTGAATCAACAGGTCAGCAAGCTGTCTGGTGGCGAAATGCAACGTGTACTGCTGGCGCGCGCTCTCAGCCGCGAACCGGATTTGCTGGTTCTGGACGAACCTGCCCAAGGCGTCGATGTTAATGGCCAGGTCGAACTTTACGAGCTGATCAACAGCATCCGTGATCACCACCACTGTGGTGTGTTGATGGTGTCCCACGACCTGCATCTGGTCATGGCGGGTACCGATGAGGTGATCTGTCTGAACCAGCACATCTGTTGCCATGGCAAACCCGAACATGTCAGCGCAGATCCGGCCTACCTGGCGCTTTTTGGCAGAAGGGAGGCGCAAACGCTGGCGGTCTACACGCACAACCATAACCATGTACACGACTTCAAAGGCGGCATCGTCAGCGATAACTGTTGTGACACAGACCTGAAGTCGGGGGAGCATAAACATGGCTGATTTTCTGGTTTATGCCCTGATCGCAGGTGTCAGCATTGCCATGATCGCAGGGCCTTTAGGCTGTTTTGTAGTTTGGCGCCGGATGTCCTATTTTGGTGACACGCTTGCCCACGCATCTTTGCTGGGAGTGGCTTTTGCGATCCTGTTCAGTATTCAGTTACAGCTGGCCATTATTGTGTGCTGCCTGGTGTTTGCAGGACTGCTGTTATTACTGGAAAGACGGCAGATCCTGGCAACTGACACGTTGTTGGGGATTATTGCCCACAGTACGCTGGCTTTTGGCCTGCTGGTATTGTCGATCTCTGATCGCGTACAAATTGATCTGAGCAGCTTCCTGTTCGGAGATCTGCTTACCGTCACGCGCACTGACTTGATGTGGATTGTGGCCTGTTGTGTCATGTGTGCACTGGTACTGTTCAGATTCTGGGATCAGTTTTTGGCGATCACAATTCATCGGGAGCTGGCCATTATCGAAGGACTTCCAGTTAACAGGCTGTACAGCCTGCTGGTTCTGCTGATGGCGCTGCTTATTGCTGTCGCGATGAAAATTGTGGGCGTACTGCTGATTACATCATTGCTGATTATTCCGGCTGCAGCGGCCAGACGTTTTTCGACCACCCCGGAGCAGATGGCAGCGGGTGCAGCAGGGATAGGGGTTGTTGCGGTGAGCGCAGGGCTGGCGATGTCGTATCTGTGGGACACACCTGCCGGTCCGTCGATTGTGGTTTCAGCTTTTGTGCTATTTATGCTGGCCTATGCAAAACCACAGAGACACCGCTGAGCCTGATGCCCTTACAGCGCCTGGCGGATGATTTCGTATGCCTGTTTGATATTATCGCGTTTGATATTTGGATCCATAAAACCACGATACTGGCCTTGTGGATCAATAATCAGAATGTTGCCGCTGTGATCAATCAGGAAGTTGCGGGGAGTGCCACCATCCGGTGCTGGTACCGGCATAATGCCGTTGGCCACAAACATATCGCGGGCAAGACGTGAGATGGCAGAAAAGTCGCCGTTTACGCCGATAAATTCTTCATGGAAACCTTCTACATAACGCGCGATAGCGTTGCTATCGTCACGAAATGGGTCAACACTGACCATCACCACCTGGGTGTCTGTACGCAGACCACTGTCAATTGAGTTATAGAAGGCTGCCAGTTCGGTCATTGTTAACGGGCAGATGTCCGGGCAGTTGGTGAAGCCAAAAAAAACCAGGCTCCATTTTTCGTCGAAACTGGCGTTGGTGAAGGGGCGCCCCATGTGATCCTGCAGCTCAAACGGCTGGATTGTCACCGGCTCCTCATAAATCAACGCACCAATTTCGCGCAACTCTTCCGGATCAATCTCCGCGCGCTGGTTATTGGGTGCATAACGGGTATAGGTGATGTACATCACCAGAAATACCCATATAAGACATGCAATCAACGTGATCTTGACGCTTCGTTTCATGGTATTAACGCCTGCAGTGACAATCAGGGGAACAGATAGTGATCAACCAGCAAAACCGGGAACAGCACCATCAGATAAACAATTGAATAACGGAATGTATCCATTGCGGTTGAGGGCTTTGGCCGGTACAGCAGCACCAGCGACCAGATCAGGAAACCAACGCCCAATACCACAGCAGCCAACAAGTACAACGGGCCACTCATGCCAATGAGCCATGGCATTACACTGATCAACAGCAGGATAACCGTGTACAGCACAATATGAACTTTGGTCAGGTGCTCGCCGTGTGTTACTGGCAGCATCGGAATGCCGGTTTTGGCGTAGTCATCCTTGCGGTAAATAGCCAGAGCCCAGAAGTGGGGAGGGGTCCAGGCAAAAATGATCAGCACCAGAATCAGGGCGCCCGGCTCGACGGTGCCAGAAACTGCTGCCCAGCCAAGCAGCGGAGGCATGGCGCCGGAGAGACCACCAATAACGATATTTTGTGGCGTTGCACGCTTGAGGTAACCAGTATAAATAAAGGCATAACCGATGAATGAGGCCAGTGTCAGCCAGGCGCTGAGCGCATTCACCCAGATCAGCATGATTGCCATACCAACCACACCAATGATGGCAGCAAACCAGGCAGCCTGTTTGGGCTCAACCCGACCCTGCGGCATTGGCCGATTGATAGTACGACGCATCACTGCGTCTATTTTGCGATCAATCAGGTGGTTAACCACAGCACCGGAGGAGGCAACCAGCGCAATACCAAGGTTACCCAGAATCAGGATATCCAGAGGGACCATGCCGGGCACGGCCAGAAACATTCCGACCATGGAGGTCAGGATCATTAACATCACTACACGAGGTTTGCACATCTCGTAGTAGTCACGCCAACTGGCAGTCTGGTTGTGGATCAGCTCTGTCACGATTCTCTCTCTGTACACTGGTGGCGCAGCATAATCGCTGCCACAGTGCTTTCGCCTGTAGTAAGTATATGCTTAAGTCCCGGATCAGGCGGAATTGTACCCCAAATGCAGATTGGATGAAAAAAATGAGGACATTTATTTTTTTCCGGAGTAAATTCAGGGTGTGGTTGATCAATTTTTATAAGGAGTCTGAAGTTTAGTGTAGTCATCTGAGCAACACGACAGGTGTATTAAAGACGGATAGATGGTTGAAGCGATTCCAGGTAAGCAAGAGGAGCACCGCTATGAAATGTATCTATTATTTGTCCCCAACCCTGAAAAGCACGCAGCAGATTTCCGATGACCTGCATGGCATCGGTGTTGACGACTGGTTTTTGCATGTCCACAGCAAGGATGAGAGCGGCCTGGTCAAGGAGCATCTGCACTCAAGCAATTATATTGAGACTCTGGATTTTATCCGCGAAGGCTTTATCGGAGCGACCATCGGTTTTGCCACTGGCCTGATTTTGGCGGGCCTGACTTCTGTTACTCACCCATTCGGCGTAGAAACTCCGCTAATCGGTTATGCCGCCATCGTGTTCCTTCTGACGTGTTTCGGCGCGTGGGTTGGAGGTCTGAGCGGTGTTGCCAGCGAAAATAAAAAAATCGCGAACTTCCATGCCGACATTGTCGCGGGCAAGTACCTGATTCTGATCTACGCAAAAGATCATCAGATTAATGCTATTCAGCAGATGATGAGCGTCAAGCATCCGGAAGCGGCCCTGGCAGCGGTTGATCCTCACTTCTTTAATCCATTTGCAAACCTTCAGATGGTGCGCGCTTGAAGCTGTGGATGTGTTGCGCTGAATAAAACAAAGTTTTAGTATCCGATGGCATGGTGGGGCAACTGCCCCACCATGCAAGCTAGCGTCACAGATAGATGTTGTACACGTTGAACACCCATCCGAAAGATAACAACAATTGGAGGGAACGACGTTGTGAACGAGACTGTTTGTACCGTTCGTAGTCAACTGCGTGACTGGCGATCTACATATTTCCCACCGGGCATCAGCCCGCGGCCCTCTTTTATCTTTCGCTGTACTGTTGCTGTATCCACTGTTGTCCGTATTCGAACAATTATAAGGATATCTCGCGTATGGCTATTGCAGTTGTTCTGTTCATTCTTGTCATTGGCACCGTTATCTTCCATTTCGCAAGCCCCTGGTGGTTTACGGAGATTGCCTCCCACTGGTCCAGAATAGATTTCACAATCAATCTCACCTTCTGGGTGACCGGTCTGGTTTTTATCGCTGTAAACGTGTTCATGGCGTATTGCGTACTGCGGTTTCGCCAGCGTAAGGATTCAAAACACACAGCCGTGTATGAGCCGGAAAACGCACGCCTGGAATCCGGACTGACGCTTTTGACCACAGTGGGGGTGGTAGCCATGCTGGCGCCAGGACTGTTCGTCTGGGCGCAGTTTGTGTCTCCGCCCGATGAGTCGATGGAGTTCGAAGCGTTTGCATCACAATGGCAATGGTCGTTCAGATATCCAGGAGCCGATGGCGTACTGGGTACTGCAGATATCAGGTATATCACTGAACGCAACCCTCTCGGTATTAACCCGGATGACCCTGATGGTCGCGACGACATCATCGTCAGGAAGCCGGTCATGGCAATGCCTTTAAACCAGCCCGTTAAAGCGATGTTGCGCTCGCGTGATGTTTTGCATAACTACACGGTTCCCCAATTCCGCGTGAAGATGGATATGGTGCCGGGCATGGTGTCTTACCTGTGGTTAACACCCACACGCACCGGTTCTTTTGAAATCCTGTGTGAACAGTATTGTGGTCTTGGTCACCACATCATGCGTGCAACTGTGGAGGTGATGGAACCGGGTGACTTCCGCAACTGGCTGGCGACTCAGCCGACCTTTGCCGAAACCCAGCAACAAACCACTGCTGATGTTGCTGCTGGTCAACAGGCTTATATGGTTTGCGCCGGCTGCCATGGCCAGAACGGTGAAGGCAACCGTGCAATGAATGCTCCAAGACTGGCGGGTCTACAAAGCTGGTATATAGAACGCCAGTTGCGTTACTACCAGGAAGGGATACGTGGCACCAATCCGGAAGACAGCGCCGGCCAGATGATGGCTCCGATGGCAAATATGGTGGCCTCACCTGAAGCCCGCAGGAACGTGGCCGCCTATATTGCCTCGATGCAGGTTGCGACACCTGCAGTCACACTCAGCGAAGGAGATGCCGACCGCGGTATGCGCATCTACGAAAATAACTGTGCGGCGTGTCATGGCGCAGACGGCCGTGGCAGCTGGGCAACAGATGCTCCCGCCCTGAGCGGCACCGATGACTGGTATCTGGCAATGCAGCTGAACAACTACAAAGCCGGTATCCGCGGACATCATCAGGGCGACGAATATGGTTACCAGATGGTGTCAATGGTCAAGGCCATGAGAACAGAACAACAACAAAATGATGTTATCCAGTACATCAATTCCCTGAGGTAGAGAATCCGGTTTTCCGGCGACTATAACAACAACTTGTCAATACACCGTTCAGGCTTTGACCCGGAGGACGATTAAATGGCTTATGTTCCTTTAGCCGACCAGGATGATGCTCATGCACTGCACGACCCGCACAGCTTTGTCACCAAATACATCTGGAGTCAGGATCACAAGGTAATCGCTATTCAGTATGGCGGCACCGCAATTTTTGTTGGCCTGGTGGCATTGGGTTTGTCAATTCTGATGCGCCTGCAAATAGGCTTCCCAGATACCGTCAGCTTTATTGACCCTGCGTTTTATTATCAAGCCGTCACCATGCACGGCATGATTATGGTGATCTACCTGCTTACGGCGTTGTTCCTGGGCGGCTTTGGAAACTATCTGGTGCCATTGATGTGTGGCACACGCGACATGGTGTTCCCCTTCCTGAATATGCTGAGCTTCTGGTTCTACCTGGTTTCGGTCATTGTACTGTTATCAAGCTTTTTTGTGACAGGTGGCCCCACTGGCGCTGGTTGGACGCTTTATGCGCCGCAATCAATCAGCCAGGGCACTCCTGGCCACGAAGGCGGCATTCTGTTGATGCTGATCTCGCTGGTGATTTTTATTATCGCTTTCACCATGGGCGGCCTCAATTATGTCACTACCATTTTACAGGCACGTACCCGCGGCATGACACTGATGCGTCTGCCGTTGTCAATCTGGGGCATCCTTACCGCTACCATTCTAGGTCTGTTTGCATTTCCAGCGCTTTTGGTCGCCGCCATTATGCTGGGTTTTGATCTGGTTCTTGGCACAAGTTTTTTTATGCCTGCAATGATCCATCTTGGTGAACAGGGAAGCCACGAAGGTGGTAGTCCAATTCTGTTCCAGCACCTGTTCTGGTTTTTTGGCCATCCGGAAGTTTATATCGTTGCGCTGCCGGCATTTGGTCTGGTATCCGATGTTATCTCCACCCATGCTCGCAAGAATATTTTTGGTTACCGCATGATGGTGTGGGCAATTATTGCTATCGGTGGCCTGAGCTTCATGGTGTGGGCTCACCACATGTACGTCAGCGGAATGAATCCGTATTTTGGTTTTTTCTTTGCGACAACCACGCTGGTGATTGCAGTACCTACCGCGCTGAAAGTGTATAACTGGGTGCTGACACTATGGCAGGGCAACCTGCGTCTGAATACGCCAATGCTGTTTGCTATCGGATTTATTTTTACATTTGTCCATGGTGGACTGACCGGTTTATTTCTGGGTAATGTGATAGTGGATGTACCGCTGTCTGACACATACTTTGTAGTCGCCCACTTCCATATGGTAATGGGTGTATCACCCGTTCTGGTGCTCTTTGCAGCGTTGTATCACTGGTATCCCAAGGTCACCGGACGCATGTTTAACGAGACGCTGGGCAAGGTACATTTCTGGTGTACCTTCCTGGGTACTTACGCTATTTACTTGCCGATGCATTATCTGGGATTCCTGGGTATGCCTCGCCGTTATTTCGAAATGGGTGCTACTGATTTTCTCCCGGCCAGCGCCCAGGCCTTAAACGCCAACATCACACTGGCTGCCATTTTTGTGGCGATTGCCCAGATCCTGTTTTTTGTGAATATTTTCTGGAGTCTTCGTCACGGGGAAAAAGCCGACGGCAATCCGTGGGGAGCCACCACGCTGGAATGGCAGACACCTGATACTCCGCCTAAACACGGCAACTGGGGTCCGGAACTGCCATCTGTATACCGATGGGCCTATGACTACAGCGTGCCCGGCCACAAGCAGGATTTTATTCCTCAAAACGAACCCGGCGAAGAGTATGAAAAACTGCACCATGGCAAAAGGTAATCCACATGAGTCTTTTTAATGATGTGACCAATAAACCCTGGAATCATGTGGGTCTTCCTGACGGCATTGAACCCAAACCGGTGTTTTCATCTTCTGATGCCAGTATAGCTCTGACTATTTTTCTGATAATTGTCAGTGTGATCTTTTCACTGTTTCTGGTGGCGTACTTCATCCGCATGGAATTGGGTGACTGGGTACCTTTAGCATTGCCGGGGCAACTTTGGCTGAATACTGCAGCACTGCTTGGCAGCAGTGTATTTATGCAACTGGCAGTGCTGCGTAATTACCGTCAGACCAACACGGATTTCTCCAGCGGCGCCGGATTGATGTTTTTTATCGGCGGTGTATTGGCCATCGCATTTATAGCAGGGCAGTACCTGGTCTGGGATTCTTTGGTCGCTGCAGGCCAGGGCGTTCGCAGCAATCCCGCAAACGCGTTCTTTTTTTTGCTGACTGCAGTCCACGCCGTGCACTTGCTGGGCGGATTGTGGGTATGGAGCAGGGCACTGTTTCGCATCGCACACAACATAGCGTCACCCGCGATTCAGCAAAGCATGAAGCTGTGCGCCGTTTACTGGCATTTCCTGTTATTGATCTGGGTAGGGCTTTTTGTGCTGCTGTCCTACACCTGACAGCTTTCACTTTTGTTTGTTATTAATCAGGACGCGATTATGAACCAGACAACAACAATCAGCGCTCATGATGCTGGTGAGAGACATCCGAATACCTTTATTCAGGACTGGTCAGCGGACAAGCAGGTATACCATGTGCCGTGGGGCAAGGCCATGATGTGGATATTTCTTGTCAGCGACACCTTTATATTTTCCTGTTTTCTTGTTGGTTATATGACCGTTCGCATTTCAACGGCCGACCCGTGGCCATTGGCCACTGAAGTGTTTGCGTTGTCTTTTTTTGGCAGTGAACCAATTCCACTGATTCTGATAGCGATTATGACGTTTGTGCTCATCACCAGTAGCGGCACGATGGCACTGGCGGTGAATTATGGTTATCGGCGTGATCGCAGAAAAACCGTGTTTTTAATGCTGGCTACCGCCGCGTTGGGCGCAACCTTTGTAGGCATGCAGGCCTTTGAATGGTCCAAGCTGATCGGTTACGGCGTCAGACCATGGGGGAACCCATGGGGCGCGCCCCAGTTTGGCTCGGTGTTTTATATGATCACCGGCTTTCACGGGCTACACGTATCTGCTGGCGTAATCTATCTGCTAACCATTTCACGCAAAGTGTGGCGTGGCGATTACGAAAAAAAAGGTTATGAAATTGTCGAGATTACCGGCCTTTATTGGCACTTTGTGGACCTGGTGTGGGTATTCATTTTTGCGTTCTTCTATCTGCTCTGACGCAGAGGCACTGACTTTTCAGGAGGATTGATATGGCATCTGAAACCGGGCAACAACATCCGTTAGGCATTTATCTTAAGATCTGGATTTTGCTGTTTGTACTGAGCCTTTTCAGTTATATGGTGGATTACCTCCATGTACAGGGAAGTCTGCGCTGGGCGCTGGTGCTGTTTTTTATGGTATTAAAGGCCGGATTTATTCTTGCGGTTTTTATGCATGTTAAATGGGAGCGCCTCGCACTTATTCTGACAATTCTTGGACCGCCGACCATTCTATTGTTGCTGATATTTATTATGGCCATCGAAGGGAATTACACTGAATCTACACGCATACAGTATCTTGGCCACGACGCCAATGCGACACCTCTGCATGTAAGCCACTAGCTCTGCACCAAAAAAAAGGGCATCAACTGATGCCCTTTTTTTAACCCAGACTGGAGATTCCTAACAGTTTCACCAGATCGGCCTTGATTTCTTCAATTGTGTGGTGAGGCTCGTAATACATCATCACGTTGCCAACCGGATCTACAAAAAATATGTAGTTATTGTTATCCAGATCTATGTTTACGTTTTTGGCTGCCAGGTTTGTAAGGATCGCATCCTTATCGCCATTGGCAACTCCCATACTCGGATATTCAATACGGAAGTGTTCAGCCGCTTGCGCAGAAAGCTCTGCACCTGTGGCATTAACATAATATCGGCGAACGCGCGGCATATTTTTGTTCAAGGTTATATGCATCTGGCGCAACAGGTGAATACGGTCCTCACACTCGGCATCACAGTTGCGCGCGGTGACAAAGACCATCAACCAGGGTTCAGGCACATAGTCGTCTTCATTCTCCAGCTCGGCGATCCGCTCTTCAAAACTTCTGAATATAGGACGCCCCATATCATCTGTCATGGTCAGATCGGTAATATCTGCAGGCGGCAGAATCAGATGACCTTTGTTTACAGTATCACCGAACCCGCCATTCTCTACTGCCGAGCGAAATGCAATGCTCGCCATCGTAATAGGTACAAAAGCAACCAGCAGCAGAAATGCCAACTTGATTTTGCTTCTTGTTTCGTCCCGCATCTATCAGTTCTCCAATCGTCTGAAACTGAACACAAGGTAAAGAATTATCAGCGCCAGGGCCATTAAAAACCACTGCACTGCATAACCCCGGTGAACTTCGGGCTGCATATTAATAGGGGGCCAGTTGATCCTCAATGCACCCGCTGAATTTTCTGCAAGCCTTACTATATGTGGTCGCACGTCATATCCAAGAGCCTCAGATATGCCATTTATATCGACGCGTTGTAGTACTCGCGGCCAAGTCACTTCCTGATCGACGTTTCCGCCCAATATCAGAACTTCTCCGCTGGGCACATAAATATGTCCAACAATCTGCTGATCCGGCATGTCAGACAGCTCAAGAGAGGGCAGATCTGCTCTGGTTGCTCCCTGCGCGATCCAGCCGCGATTTACCAGTACCACACCGTGATCTGTAACAAACGGCGTAATCACTTCGTATCCCACACGTGAATCAAGAATACGGTTATCCAGCAGAAACTGTCTTTCAGTATCGAAGTGGCCCTTTGCTGTCACTTGGGTCCAGCTCAGATCTGCATCATTCCAGTTCACGCTGCCAAGGTCCACGGCTGGCTGTTCGAGTCTGCGACTGTATTGCTCCTGGGCTGCGATTTTGTCCTGTTCCCGCTCCAGTTGCCATAGACCCAGGCTGATCAATAGCGGCAGCAATAATGCAGTAAACAGCGTCATCTTCCAGTTAAACCGGAAATGTCTTCTGGCCATAGGGGCTGACTCGCGCTGCACAGTATTGTGTCCTTTTACCATCTGCTATGATCAGGCTTTAATCCCAATCAGGAAATTGTATGCTGCAGTCCATCATTGTTTTCTTGATGATCGCTATTGTGATCAGTCTTGTTGTTGGTTTTATATTTTTCTACCACGACAAGGGCCGTTCAAAACGGGTGATGTATGCGCTAGGTATTAGAGTAACCCTGGCGATCATCCTGATGATTTGTGTTTTTTATGGTCTATACAGCGGTCAGATTTCTTTCCAAACGCCTTGGAACTGATACGGCTTTAGATAAACAAACGGCTCACAGACATCAGTCTGCGAGCCGTCTTGTTATTTGCTTTATGTGACGGTAATGCGGGTTTACAGGCAGTATACGAAGATAAACAGGCCTACCCAAACTACGTCAACAAAGTGCCAGTACCAGGCAGACGCTTCAAAACCAAAATGATCTTCTGGAGTGAAGTGACCTTTCAGGCAGCGCAGCAGTTGCACAAACAGCATGAAGGTACCCAGGGTCACGTGGAAACCGTGGAAACCAGTCAGCATAAAGAATGTTGAGCCGTAGATACCTGAGTTCAGAGTGATACCGTAATGGCCATACGCTTCAATGTATTCGAAGGCTTGGCAGAACAGGAAGATTACACCCAGGGCTACAGTTACAAACATCCATTGAATCAGACGTGCACGGTTGCCAGCCTTCAGTGCTACGTGCGCAAAGTGCAGCGTGACAGAAGAAGTAATCAGGATGACTGTGTTCCAGAAAGGCAGGTAGCCAGCCAGGAAGCTGAAGCTCCACTCTTTAACGTTCAGACCATCGTGCGGGTTAGGGAACACGCTTGAATCCGGGTTAACCAGCAGCGGCCATGCTGCCTGGAACTCAGGCCACAGGATTTCGCCTGCCAGACCTTTTTCACCTTCACCACCCAACCAGGGCACAGACATGTTTCTGACGTAGAAAAGGGCGCCGAAGAATGCTGCGAAGAACATTACTTCAGAGAAAATGAACCACATCATGCCCCAGACGTAGGAACGCTTGAGCTGATCGTTATTCAGGCCTGCCATATTCTCGCGAATAACAGTCGCAAACCAGTTAAACAGAATAACTGCCAACAGGGTGAAACCACCCAGAGCGAGCCAGGTTGAACCCGTTGCGCTAGCGCCGGCAGAGATATCATTTAAAACATTACCAAGTCCGAATACGGTAAGAACCAGACCTAACGATGCGAAGAAAGGGAACTTGGTCTGTTCCGGTACGTAATAGACACTATGCGAGTTCTCGCTGGCCATCTTTTTTCTCCAAAAATAAAAATATTATTCTCGATTACCGAATTGCTACTGCCTGAGCCTTGCCGCTTTTATCGGTGATGTCATATAGCGTGTATGACAAAGTCACCTTGGTAATGTTGGCAGGCAGCTCCGGGTCAATAAAGAATCGGATTGGCATGTCAGCGGTTTCACCGGCTTCCAGCGTTTGCTCTTCAAAACAGAAACACTCTATTTTGTTCAAATGCGCAGCTGCGGCATTTGGGGCAACACTTGGAATGGCTTGACCAACCATCACATCATTTTTAGGGTTTGTTACTCGGTAACTCACCACATTCACTTCGCCAGGACGAACGACCAACTGTGCTACGGAGGGTTGGAAATCCCAACCCATTTCAGCGTTATGGTGCGCTATGAACTGAACAGTGATTTCGCGACTCTCATCAACCAGTAAACCAGCTTCAGCAATCTCTACCCGACCACCTGTTTTACCGTTAAGCCCGGTGATATCACAGATCACATCGTACAGAGGTACCAGAGCAAAACCGAAGACGAACATTCCGCCAACTGCCAACAACAATTTACGAACTACTTTCTTGTTATTAACGGGTGTTACGTCGCTCTTCATGGTTTCTACTCCAGTACAACTGTTACAGACTTAATGGTAGACACTCACTTTATTACTGCGCCTTGATCAAAGATGCATCTGGCGGAGTTTCAAAGGTGTGGTAAGGCGCCGGAGACGGTACAGTCCACTCCAGACCTTGTGCACCTTCCCAAACTTGATCTGTTGCTTTTTTGCCACCTTTTACGCACTTGATGACAACAAACAGCAGGATCAGCTGGGAGAAGCCGAACAGGAACGCGCCCACACTGGAGATCCAGTTGAAGTTAGCGAACTGCAGGGCATAGTCAGGGATACGACGCGGCATACCGGCCAGACCCAGGAAGTGCTGCGGGAAGAACAGCAGGTTTACGCCGATGAAGGACAGCCAGAAGTGCAGCTTGCCCAGCGTTTCGTCATACATGTAGCCAGTCCACTTCGGCAACCAGTAGTAAGTAGCGGCCATCAGTGAGAACACAGCGCCCGGAACCAGTACGTAGTGGAAGTGAGCTACTACGAAGTAGGTATCGTGATATTGGAAGTCAACCGGTGTAATCGCCAGCATAACGCCGGTGAAACCACCCAGAGTGAACATCACAACAAAGGCAATCGCAAACAGCATCGGTGTTTCGAAGGTCAGCGCACCACGGAACATGGTGGCAACCCAGTTGAACACTTTTACACCGGTTGGTACGGCGATCAGCATGGTTGCGTACATGAAGAACAGTTGGCCTGCCAGCGGCATACCTACAGTGAACATGTGGTGAGCCCATACGATGAAGGACAGGAACGCAATGGACGCAGTTGCGTACACCATGGAGTCATAACCAAACAGACGCTTGCGAGAGAAGGTCGGGATGATTGCTGACACCACACCGAATGCCGGCAGAATCATGATGTAAACTTCAGGGTGACCGAAGAACCAGAACAAGTGCTGGAACAGTACCGGGTCACCACCACCGGCAGCGTTGAAGAAGCTGGTGCCGAAGTGGATGTCGAACAGCATCATGGTCACAACGCCAGCCAGAACCGGCATTACGGCAATCAGCAGGTACGCAGTGATCAACCAGGTCCATACGAACAGTGGCATCTTCATCAGCGTCATGCCAGGTGCACGCATGTTCAGAATCGTTGCAATAACGTTAATCGCACCCATGATGGATGAAGCACCCATGATGTGGATTGCGAAGATAAAGAACGTTGTGGAGGGCGGTCCGTACGTCGTAGACAACGGTGCATAGAATGTCCAACCGAAGTTAGGTCCACCACCTTCCATAAACAGAGTGGATACCATCATCAAGAATGCGAATGGCAGAATCCAGAAACTCCAGTTGTTCATACGCGGCAACGCCATATCTGGCGCACCGATCATGAGAGGAATCATCCAGTTGGCAAGGCCTACAAACGCAGGCATTACCGCACCGAATACCATGACCAGACCGTGCATGGTGGTCATCTGGTTGAACAGGTTAGGCTCTACAAATTGCAGGCCTGGCTGGAACAACTCTGCACGAATAACCAGGGCGAAGGTACCGCCCAACAGGAACATGGCAAAGCTGAACCACAGGTAAAGTGACCCGATATCTTTATGGTTGGTAGTAAACAACCATCGCGATAAGCCTTTCGCAGGGCCGTGATGATGATCGTGTGCTGCGCTCATGGTTATTACTGTCCTTCTTGAATGTATGCGTTGACATCAGCGGGCTGAACCACATCACCGGTGCTATTGCCAAAAGCGTTACGCACATAAGTGATGATTGACGCCAGCTCAATCGGATTCAGTTGGCGGCCATACGCGGCCATCGCGGTACCTGGAACACCGTTAACCAGTGTTTCCATGGTAATCGCCGCTTCACCGGTTGCCTTGGCACTTCCTGCCAGAGCAGGGAACACTGGAGGCATACCTACACCGCCAGCCTGGTGACAAGCTACGCAGTTACGGGTGTAGATCTGCTCGCCCTGAGCCATTGCATCAGCCATGCTGAGTTCGGCACCAGCAGCTTCCTGGATGCTGCGTACAGCGGCTTGCTGCTCGGCATACCAGGCCTGGTAATCAGCCGGCTCCAGCGCATGTACTACAATAGGCATAAAGCCGTGGTCCATACCACACAGCTCAGCACACTGGCCGCGGTAAATACCAGGCTCTTCAACAATTACCCAAGCTTCGTTGATGAAACCGGGGACTGTATCTTTCTTGATGGCAAAATCAGGTACCCACCAGGCGTGCAGTACGTCGGCGGAAGTCATCAGGAAACGAACTTTGGTGTTGGTCGGAATGACCAGGGGGCGATCAACTTCCAGGAGGTAGTTTTCACTTTTGTCGGCAGCGTTGTTGATTTCGTCACGTGATGTGGCCAGAACGCTGAAAAAGGAAACTTCCTCTTCATCCATGTTCTCGCGCATGTAACGGTATTCCCAGCGCCACTGGTAGCCGATGATCTGAATATCAAGTTCAGATTCGGAGGCATCATAAGCGGCTGTCAAAACGCGTGTCGCGGGAATCGCCATGGCAATCAGAATCAGGAAGGGGATCAAGGTCCACACAATTTCCACTTTGGTGCTTTCGTGGAAAGTGGCAGGCTGAGCGCCTTTAGACTTTCTATGATTGATGATGGACCACAACATGACGCCGAATACAACAACACCGATGGCTACACACCACCAGAGAATTGTCATATGAAGGTCATAGGTATCTCGACTCATTTGGGTTACGCCCCTGGGCATATTTAAATCCCAGGCCGCATGCAGACCCGCACTCCATAACATCAAAGTGCTGAGCGCAAGGCTTAACCACAGCTTTGCTTTCGACAACATTCGCCGTGTCTCCGTAAGTAGTAAGAAAAGGCAGTGTTACTAACTTTTTTCAGGTTTATTGTTTTACTGGCCTGGGTTTACACCTGGGCCGGCAGCTCTAATTACGTGCCGATCAGAGTTACCTGCTGTGCGCAGACTCCGTCCTGGAGTAGAAAATCCTGGGGATTCTGTCGCAGCAGACCCCCGCATCTGACACCAAAATGTCTTACGGAGGTTGTTGACTGGGTATTCGGGTGCAATGTAAAGCGGCGCGATTATAACAAAACTTGTTTCAATATTGCCATCTTATCAGACCGGAATAGCCCGCTTCTTCAAGTAACACCGGAAGCACGCCTTCAAAACAGCGGGCCAAGCGTACTCTTGCGGCCCGCCGCGGATAATGAGGCAGATCAAGGTCTGCAGCAATTTCAGTGGCTTTGCAGCCCGTCTTGACGCAGCAGCGCAGCGATATCCGGCTCCCGACCCATAAAATCAACAAAAAGGGTAAGGGCGTCAGTGCCGCCGCCTTTTGACAATATTTTGTCAAGAAACTCGCCGCCGACATCAGGATTCAGCACCCCGCGAGCTGCAAATTTCGAGAATACGTCTGCGGACAGTACCTCAGCCCATTTGTAGCTGTAGTAGCCCGCAGCATATCCACCGGCAAAAATATGGGAAAAGCTGTTCTGGAAGCGATTGTAGGCGGGCACCTCGTATACCGCTGTTTTACTACGCACATCGGCAAGCACTTCGGCGACAAAATCGTTGTCTTGGGCATAATCAGTCTGATGCAGCAGGAAGTCGAACAGCGCAAATTCAAGTTGGCGCACACTTCTCATGCCTGACTGGAAATTTCTGGCTGCCAGCATTTTTTCTAAAAGGCTGGCTGGCAGGCTTTCGCCGCTTTGGTAGTGTTGCGAGATCAAGGCTATCGACTCGGGATCCCAGCACCAGTTTTCCATTAACTGACTGGGCAGCTCAACAGCATCCCAGGCCACGCCGCTGATGCCGGAACTACGCAGGTAGTTTTCACGCGTCAGCATGTGATGCAGACCGTGGCCAAATTCGTGAAACAACGTGGTGACGTCATTGTGCGGCAAAAGGGCCGGCGCATCTGCTGATGGGGGCGCAAAGTTGCACACCAGGTATGCAACCGGGATCTGTTGCTGTACGGCGCGCCCATGAACACTGAGCTGGCGGCGGGTGCGGCAGTCCGCCATCCACGCACCTCCCCGTTTGCCTTCCCGGGTATACAGATCCAGATAAAAGCGGGCGATTAACTCTCCATTACGGCGGATGTTGTAAAACTCTACGTCTGCATGCCAGACACCAATGCTGGTATCACGCTCGAGCTCAACACCATAGAGGCGCTGAACAATTTCAAATAGCCCCTGTTTAACCTTGTCCACCGGAAACCAGGGGCGCAACTCCTCCTGGGAAAGGTCGTAACTGGCTTTTCTGAGCTTTTCACTGTAGTAGGAGACATCCCAGGCTTGGAGTTTCTCTACCCCAAACCTTTCCTGGGCAAAAGCCGACAGCTCTGCGAACTCTCGCTGCGCGGCAGGTCGGCTGTAACGGGTCAAGTCTTCCAGAAAGTGGTTAACCTGATCCACTGACTTGGCCATCTTGCGTGCAACTGACATTGCAGCGTAATTCTCAAACCCAAGCAGCTCCGCCATTTGCTGACGCAGTTGAAGAATCTCACGGATGATGTTGTGGTTATCGTACTCAGGTGAGGCATCCGCCGTTGCCCGTGTTGCATAGGCACGATACACGTTTTCACGCAGGCCGCGACTGTCGGCATAAGTCATCACAGCAAAATAGACAGGGAAATCCAGTGTAATCAGATATCCGCTCAAAGATTTCCGGCCAGCCGCCTCAGCCATTGCAGCCACGGTCATTTCCGGAATACCGGTCAGCTCGGCTTCATCAGTGACATGTAAGGTCCAGGCTCTGGTAGCGTCCAGAACATTATTGCCAAACTGGTTGGACAACTCACTGAGGCGGGTTTGCATAGCGGTGTATTGCGCTTTCTGCTCTGGTGGCAAACTCACACCAGACAGTCTGAAATCGAGCAGACTGTCTTCCAGAATCTTGCGCTGTGAAGCATCCAGCGTCAGCTGATCGGCTCGTATGTACAAGGCCTGTACACATTGATACAGCCGCTGGTTCTGACCCAGCTCTGCGTAATATTCAGTAATTCTCGCCTGACACTTGTTATAGGCTTCACGGATTTCCGGAGTATTGCTGACAGAATTCAGGTGGCTGGCGGTCGACCAGACCTTGTTCAACATGTCATCCATGTCATCGAGTATTTCCATCAGATTATGCCAGTCGGGTGTTGCCAGAATGGCCTCTGAGCCCAGAACCTCCTGCAGACGCTTGCGATTGTTGGCCAGCACATAATCTACCGCTGGCTGTATATGCTCAGCTTTAATGGCGGGGAAATCGGGCAGACGGTCAAATTGCAGCAGGGGATTGGTAACGACGAGTTCAGACATGTTTCACCAAAATACTTGATTGAATGGAAATCTCTGTTGCAGCCATCATACCATTGCCCGTTGTAATGTCTTCCGCCACAGGTGAGGGCCAATAATGACCGTGCAATCCTTCGAACAGAGCACGCCCAGACTGGGCCAACGCGTATTTGTACATTCCTCCTCTGTAGTGATCGGAGATGTGGAAATTGGTGACGACTCATCAATCTGGCCGCTGACCACTGTCAGGGGAGATATCCATCACATCCGTATTGGGGCTCGCACCAGTATTCAGGACAACTCAGTTATCCATGTCACCCATGACGGCCCGTTTAACCCAGGCGGTTTTCCAACCCGCATTGGTGATGATGTCACCATTGGCCATAAAGTGATGTTGCACGGCTGCACTGTGGGGGACCGCGTACTGATAGGCATGGGCGCTATTATTATGGACGGAGCGGTCGTGGAGGCTGACGTTATTGTGGGTGCCGGCGCTCTGGTGCCTCCGGGCAAAGTGCTGCAAAGCGGTTTTTTGTATGTGGGATCCCCTGTACGCCAGGCGCGGGCGCTGACAGAACAGGAAAAATCCTTCTTCCTTTATTCCGCCAACAAATACCGCGAACTGAAGGACAGATATCTGGCGAGCGTCTCAGCCGACAGCCAATAACTGTCGCAACGCAGCCAACACCGGTGCAGTCTGCGGACAGACACCGCGCCAGCGATGGAAAGATTCCGCCGCCTGCTCAACCAGCATGCCTGTGCCATCCAGCGCCAGTCTGGCACCGTGGCGCTGCGCCCAATGCTGGAACACCGTGCCACCCGGCGCATATACCATGTCGTAACACGCTGTGTTTGGATTCACCAGGCTGGCGGGCAGTTCTGGCATCTCACCTTTTAAGCCGGCAGAGCTGCCATTAATGATCCAGTCTGGCTGAAGATCCGCCAGATCTGTGATTGCTCTGACTTCAATATCCGCGTCCTCGGCAAACAGCGCTTGCAGGGCTTGCGCTCTTGCCAGGGTGCGGTTAGCAATAATAATGCGCGCTGGTTTGGCCAGAATCAGCCGCGGCAGCAATCCACGCACCGCACCGCCTGCACCCAGAATCAGCACCGAACACCCCGCCAAAGGGCTTTGATGATTTTGTTCAATATCGCGGACCAGGCCGACACCATCGGTGTTATCACCACCAAGTCGACCGTTGGGCAGCAGATACAAGGTATTAACCGCACCGGCTTTGTCCGCGTTAGTGGTGCGTTCGGAGACCATTTTCCAGGCTTTTTCCTTGTGCGGAACGGTGACATTCAGCCCTTTACCACCGCTGGCAAAAAACTCTTCGACCACACGCTGAAAGTCTTCCGGAGCCGCCTCAATACGCTCGTAGGTAAGCGCCTGCTGCGTCTGCGTTGCAAACAACTCGTGAATGAATGGAGATTTGCTGTGTTTCACCGGGAAGCCGATGACCGCGTAACGATCCATACAGTTTGTCCTTGGAGAAAGCCCTTGGTGGAGGGTGCCGCTGTTTATTCGTTAATCCAGTCCCGCGCTCGCAGGAAGTCTGTATACAGACGCGCTTCTTCAGTCCCCGCCTCGGGTTGCCAGTCATAAACCCAGCGCACTTCCGGCGGCAAGGACATCAGGATGGACTCCACGCGGCCCAGGCCGGATTGCAGACCAAATAATGTACCGCGGTCATAAACCAGATTGAATTCCACATAGCGACCACGACGATAGCGCTGGAACTGTTTCTGTTCCTCCGTATACGCAGCATTCATTCTGTTTTTGACAATGGGGAGGTAGGCGTCCAGATAACTGTTGGCTATAGTGCGCACCATTGCAAAACTCTGCTCAAAACCCAGCTCGTTAAAATCATCAAAAAACAGCCCGCCAACCCCTCGCGGTTCCTTGCGGTGAGGCAGATAAAAATACTCATCGCAGGCTCTTTTAAAGCGCGGATATATCTCAGGCCCGGCACTGTCACAGGCATTTTTGGCAGTCTGATGCCAATGACGGCAATCGTCTTCGTTGCCGTAGTAGGGCGTGAGGTCGTAGCCACCCCCAAACCACCACACCGGAGTCTCACCAGGCTTTTCTGCGATAAAAAAGCGGAAATTGGCGTGCGAGGTGGGGACAAGCGGGTTATCGGGATGAATCACCAGGGACACACCCATGGCCTGGAAACTGCGTCCAGCCAGCTCTGGGCGTGTGGCCGAAGCGGACGGTGGCAGAGAGTCGCCATACACATCGGAGAAGTTCACGCCGCCTTTTTCGAACACGGCGCCGTCAGCGATCACGCGAGAAATGCCGCTGCCACCGCGTTCACGTTGCCAGGCATCTTCGTGAAAGCGGCTGCGGCCATCAACTTCTTCAAGGCCGGCACAAATACTGTTTTGGAGCTCCAGCAAAAATGAGCGGACTGCGCCAGCATCAACAGGATTGGAGGACATTAATAACTCCTTGAATCTGAATAAAAGAACCGATCAGGATGCGCGCAAAACAGCGCCGCTACGCAAATCAATAATTCTGGAGGGGTTGGTCTGACCTCCAAGTTCGCCCGGCACAATAAAATCGAGCTGCGCGCCCAGATTTTTTTCTACAGACAGTCGTGTACGCGCAGGCGGACGGCCGGCAATATTGGCGGACGTTGAAACCAGCGCTCCGCCAAAAGCCAGACAAAGCGCCTGAACCAGTGGATGTTTACTAACTCGAAGCGCTACCGCCTCGTGTTCTCCCTTCACCCAACCGGGAACAATATTGTTTATATCCGGCACCAGAAAGGTAACTGCTCCGGTTTTATGCTGCTCAGCCCAGCCACGCGTCAGTGTTTGCTGTTGTGACTGCGTCAGTGGCGCCAGCAGCTCGTCAAACTGGTTGATGTCAGCGGCAATCAGGATCATACCTTTTCCCACTGGCCGCTTTTTGATCTGAAGCAAGGCCAAACAGGCCTCACGGTTTTCGGGGTCACAACCCAGTCCCCAAACGGCTTCAGTTGGATAGGCGATAACACCACCATTCCAGAGAATTCTGGCAGCTCGTTTAATCGACAATGCCTGCATGAGCACTCCTGTTGAAGGCCTCGCTGTCGGGGTTTTAAGGCGCAGCACCTTAGCTGAGGCTGGTGCGGCAATCAAGGTGCAATCGGGGGCAAACGCCACCAACGATTGCCCTCATGACCCACCAGACCGTTTAACTCAAGTTCCAGCAATCCGGCGCTTAATGTGCCCAGATCCATACCGGTTTGAGCCATCAGCTGATCGGCCGTCACCGGGTCCTGACTGATTTGCGCCAGCAACGGCCGCAGGTGTCTGGCTACCCGGGTGCGCAGGTTGGCCGGCGCCGTGGCCGCAGAGTCGCCCAGTATAAAATCAGGATAACTCATAGACAGTTGTGCCTGACATAAAAAACGAATGTGCTCAACGATGTCCTCCGCGCTCTCTGTGAGCACCGCCCCTTGTCGCAACAACTTATGACAACCGCGACTGACCGGGCTGTTAACCGAGCCGGGCACAGCAAAAACCTCTCGACTCTGTTCCAGTGCCATGCGAGCAGTAATCAGTGAACCGCTGCGCATATTGGCCTCCACCACTAACGTACCCAGGCTGAGTCCTGAAATGATGCGGTTACGTTGCGGGAAATGGTAAGCCACTGGACCTGCACTCAGAGGCTGCTCGGACACCAGCGCACCGCTGCTTTCAATGATCCGCTCTGCCAGGGGCCGATTGGCAAGTGGATATACACTTGCAAGTCCATTCCCCAATACAGCAACGGTCAACCCCCCTGCATCCAAGGCCGCCTTGTGTGCCTGGGTATCAATTCCGGTAGCCAATCCGCTGCATACAACCAGACCCATCGCAGCCAATTCGCGGGCGATGTGATACGCCACGCTGCGTCCATAGGCCGTACTCGCTCTGCTGCCTACGATCGCAATCGCCGGACGTTTTAAACAGTCCGGGGCCCCTTTGACAAAGAGCAAAGGTGGATAGTCTGCAATCTGTTTAAGGATGTCCGGATAGCGCGGATCGCTATCCAGCAGCACATGCTGACCGGGTTGTTCTGCCCAGGCCAGCGCCTGTGTCGTCAGCGTTGATGGATTGCTGGCAGGGTTATGAAACAGGTCCAAAGCCAGGATCAAATTTTTCTGGTTCTTTATAGTGTTCACAGGTCCAACTCCTTTTGTGACGCTGTCTTGACGGGAATCGAAGCAAAGCGCTGGCGGTCTGCTGTGTTATAATCGCGCCCGTTCAGGAATCAGGTGGTACTAGCCCTTAAACCGGCGAGGCTGCTCTGCTGTTATGGCACACAGACCAACAGTTTGCCCAAAAGCCGCTACCGCCGATTCAGACTGTAAACGATGCTCCCAATGGAGGATGGCATGGCAAGACTCGAAATTCTTGAATTCCCGGATCCCAGGCTGCGTACTATCGCCAAGCCTGTTGATGTGGTTGACGATGCTCTCCGGGCGCTCATCGATGACATGTTCGAAACCATGTACGAAGCCCCTGGTATCGGTTTGGCAGCAACCCAGATCAATGTTCACAAACAACTGATCGTAATTGACCTGTCTGAGGATCGCAGCGAGCCACTGGTGTTTATCAACCCAAAACTGGAAGTGCTCGACAACACGCTGACGGAATACGATGAAGGTTGTCTTTCTGTGCCTGGTTTTTATGAAACCGTCAGCCGGCCGAACCGCGTCAAGATCAATGCACTGGACCGCAATGGCGAAGCCTTTGAAATCATCACCGACGGTTTGCTCGCTACTTGCATTCAGCATGAAATGGATCACCTGAACGGCAAACTGTTTGTTGACTACCTCAGCACACTGAAACGTCAGCGCATCCGCAGCAAGCTGGAAAAAGCCCACAAACTGGCGACGGCTTGATGATGTCCGCACTACGAATCGTATTTGCCGGCACGCCGGCTTTTGCTGCACGTCATCTGCAGGCCTTGTTGTCAGCCGGGCATACACCGATCGCGGTATATACCCAGCCAGACCGCAGCGCCGGTCGCGGCAAAACCCTGCAAGCCAGTCCGGTCAAACAGCTGGCACAGTCGCATCAAATTCCTGTGCACCAGCCTTTATCCCTTAAGTCTGAAGAAGCCCAGCAAGAACTGGCGGCATTAAAGCCGGATTTGATGATAGTGGTAGCCTATGGCCTGCTGCTGCCAGAAGCGGTTCTGAAAATTCCTCGCTTCGGCTGCATCAATGTACACGCCTCACTGCTGCCGCGCTGGCGTGGTGCTGCGCCCATTGAACGTGCGCTGATGGCTGGAGACGCAGAAACCGGCGTCACTATCATGCAGATGGATGTGGGCCTGGATACTGGCGATATGTTATCCAAAGTGTACACTCCCATTACGGCCGATGATGACCGCGTGACGCTGGAAGAGCGGCTGGCTGAGGCCGGATGTGATGCCCTGATCCAAACACTCGCCAATCTGGCTGCGCTGCAAGCGGGTGCCGAAAAACAGGACAACAGCCTGTCTACCTATGCGCGCAAAATTGAAAAATCTGAAGCTCTGATCAACTGGCATCAAGGCACCGCTGAGGTCGACAGACTGATACGCGCCAGCATCGGCCGAAATCCGGCCTACTCATTGCTGCAGGGTCAGCGTATCCGCATTCTGAAAGCAGAACCGGTAAGCGCAACTGGCGATGCCATACCTGGCACCATTGTTGATGTGAATCGTGGCTCTGCGACTACGGCTGGCAGCATTGTGATTGCTTGTGCTGACGGCGCTATTGCCGCGTCCCAACTTCAGCTTCCTGGGAAAAACCCGGCCAGTGTCCGCGAACTGTTAAATGCCTATTCCAGCCTTTTTGCTGTAGGCACCCGCTTTTCCGATCAGGAAATTACATGAAACCCATCCCGTTGAATCAGCCGGAGGGTGTTCGTGCCAACGCAGCGCTGATTCTGAGCCGGTTGCGTCAGGAGCAGGGTTCACTGGCAACCCTGTTACCTTCGTTCAGCGCTGCCAAATCCGCAGATCCATCCTCCATCGCTCTGCTCAAGGAATTGTGCTTTGGCAGTTGTCGCTGGTTTTTTCAGCTCGATAACCGTCTGCAGCATTTACTGGGCAAACCATTAAAGAAAAAAGATGCCGATATTCATGCCTTGCTTATTCTGGGGATGTATCAGCTTGAACATCTGGGCATGCCGGATTATGTCAGCATCAACGAAACCGTAAATGCGACGGTGTTACTTAAAAAAGTCTGGGCCAAAGGCCTGGTCAATGGTGTATTGCGTCAGTTTCAGCGTGAGCTGGCCACGGGTTTACCCACCCCCACAGAACCAAGTGGACGCTTCAGCCATCCGACCTGGCTGATTGAACAATTACGCCAGGACTGGCCCGACCATTGGCAATCCATACTTGAGGCCGGCAACACGCAGGCACCAATGACCTTAAGGGTTAACCTGCAACAGGTTTCGCGCGAGCAGTATTTGGAGCATCTGCAAGATGCTGGCATCAGCGCCCGAGCTGGATTGCTGACTACGACTGCGGTCTATCTGCTTAAACCAGCTGCAGTGGAACTGTTGCCGGGTTTTGATCAGGGCTGGTTCAGTGTTCAGGATGAAGCCTCACAGCTGTTGCCTTCGCTATTAAGACTGCAACCAGGCCTGAGTGTTCTGGACGCCTGCGCCGCTCCTGGTGGAAAAACCTGTCATATGCTGGAAACGGAACCGGGTCTGACATCACTGCTTGCTCTGGATATTGAGGCCCGTCGCCTGACCCGGCTGCAGGAGAACTTGCACAGGTTGCAACTCGACTCCAACAAGGTCAGCGTCGTCAGCGCCGACGCCAGCCGCAACGACTGGTGGGATGGACGTCTGTTTGATCGTATCCTGCTGGATGCACCCTGTTCTGCAACAGGTATTATTCGTCGCCAACCCGATATCAAACTGCTTCGACAAGCGCCAGATGTCTTACGACTGGCGCAGTTGCAGGCGGCGCTTTTGGACAATTTGTGGCAAATGCTACGTCCGGGCGGGGTTCTGGTGTATTCGACCTGTTCAGTGCTGGCGCAGGAGAACCATCAGCAAGTAAGCGAGTTCCTTGCCCGTACTGCAGATGCGCAGGAGCTGGAGATCAATGCGGATTGGGGACAACGGGTTCATCACGGCCGGCAGCTGTTCCCGAATACAGAAGGAACAGACGGGTTTTATTTTGCGAGCCTGACAAAACACTGAGCGGATTGCAGTTGTACACTGCAACTATTGGGCAGATAATTTGTAAAACATGTCGGCAGGAGCCGCACCGATCCATGAAGATCATTATTCTGGGTTGTAATCAGGTTGGCATATCGCTGGCTGAAAATCTCTCAAGTGAAGCTAACGATATCACTGTTGTTGACCCGAACGGAGATAGTCTGCGCGAACTCAAGGACCGCCTGGATGTGGGTATCACCCAGGGCTGGCCTTCACACCCGGATGTGCTCAGATCAGCCGGTGCTGATGACGCCGACATGATTATCGCCGTCACCGAAAACGACGAAGTTAATATGGTGGCGTGTCAGATCGCGTACACCGTTTTTAAAACTCCGAAAAAAATCTGCCGCCTGCGTTCTGCATCCTATATCGCCCAGGAAAACCTGTTCCGCAATGAAGCCATCCCTCTGGATGTGGTGATCAGCCCCGAACTTCTTGTTTCCAATTACATCAAACGCCTGATTGATTTGCCTGGCTCCCTCCAGGTGCTGGACTTCGCTGATGGTGATGCCCAGCTGGTGGGTGTGCGCGCCTATTACGGCGGTCCGCTGGTTGGACAGGAGCTGCGCTTCCTGCGTGAACACATGCCAAACGTAGACGCTCGTGTGGCAGCGATTTTCCGCCGCAACCGTGCAATTACGCCCGAAGGCTCAACTGTTATAGAAGCCGATGACGAAGTCTTTTTTATTGCTGCCGCCAAAAATATTCGTGCAGTGATAGGGGAGTTACGCCGACTCGACAAACCCTATAAACGCCTGATCATCGCTGGCGGTGGCAATATCGGCATGCGTCTGGCAGAGGCATTGGAACCGCGCTACCAGGTCAAGGTGATTGAGCACAACCCAGAGCGCTGTGCGTTTTTATCTGAATATCTCAGCCGTGCCATTGTGTTAAATGGTGTGTCCTCTGATAAACAACTGTTGTTGGAAGAGGGCATTGAGGACACCGATGTATTTTTGGCACTCACCAATGACGATGAAGCCAACATCATGTCGTCGATGCTGGCCAAACGCCTGGGTGCCCATAAAGTCATGTGTCTGATCAACAACCCGGCCTATGTGGACCTGGTGCAGGGTGGTGAAATTGATATTGCGATTTCACCACAACAGGCCTCTATTGGTAGCCTGTTGACACATGTGCGTCGCGGCGACATCGTTAACGTGCACTCTCTAAGACGCGGCGCTGCCGAAGCACTGGAGGCAATTGCACACGGCGACAGTCATTCGTCAAAAGTGGTGGGGAGGGCAATTGAGGACATCGATTTGCCTTACGGCACAACCATCGGTGCGATTGTGCGCAATAACGAAGTGTTAATCGCTCATGATGACATTGTCATTGAATCCGAAGATCATGTGATTCTCTTCCTCACTGACAAAAAGCAGATTCCCGACGTGGAACGTTTATTTGCGGTCGGGTTTACTTTTTTCTGATCAGAGCCAGGCAGATGCATATTTCTGTTGTGTCACGAATACTGGGCGTACTGCTGATGTTGTTCAGCCTGCTCGCGTATTTGCCCTCCATGCTGGTATCGCTGCTGTACCGCGACGGCGAATTGGGTTCTTTTGGTTATGCCTGGCTGATAACCTTCAGCACCGGTTTTATTTTATGGTTATCAACCCATCGGTCCAGACAGGAGCTGAGGACACGCGATGGCTTTCTGGTAGTGACTCTGTTCTGGACTGTATTGAGCACCTTTGGTTCCTTACCCTTTCTATTGTCGCCAGATGCAGGCCTGTCGATTACTGACGCCATTTTTGAATCGTTTTCAGGTTTGACCACTACTGGCGCCACTGTTATTGCCGGGCTGGATAATTTACCAAAATCAATATTGTTTTACCGGCAGCAGCTGCAGTGGCTTGGGGGCATGGGAATTGTTGCTCTCGCAGTTGCTGTGTTACCTATGTTAGGGATCGGGGGCATGCAGCTTTATCGCGCCGAAAGTCCGGGACCGGTTAAAAATGACAACCTGGTACCTCGTCTGGCCGAAACAGCCAAAGCGCTCTGGTATATCTATATGGGACTGACAGTGATTTGTGCGCTGGCATATTGGGCCGCGGGCATGAGCCTGTTTGATGCCATCTGTCACAGTTTCTCTACCATTGCGATTGGCGGTTTTTCAACTCACGATGACAGCCTGGGTTATTTCCAGAATCCGTTTATCAATATGATCGCTGTTGTATTTATGTTTGTGGCGGGAATCAATTTTGCGCTCCATTTCACTGCCTGGAGACACCGCAGTCTGCTGCACTATTTAAAAGATCCGGAAACCCGCTTCTACTCGGCCATTATGGGCGGTCTGGCACTTTTTACTGTGATCGTGCTCTATATCACCAGCACCTATAGCCCAGAAGACGCATTTGTTCACGGTTTGTTTCAGTCCGTGTCCATTATGACGACCACCGGCTTTACAACCACCAACTTCAGCGCCTGGCCACATGCGCTGCCATATTTGTTGATTTACGCCTCGATCATCGGCGCCTGTGCCGGCTCCACCGGCGGCGGCATGAAAGCAATCCGTATCCTGTTGATCTTTAAACAGGGTATACGCGAAATCCAGCGGCTTATTCACCCCAATGCGGTGATCTCGATCAAACTGGGTCGTAAATTAGTGCCTGATCGTGTCATCGAAGCAGTCTGGGGATTTTTTGCCGTTTATGTAATGGTCTACCTGGTACTGCTGATAGTGATGCTGGCGATGGGCATTGAAGTCATCACCGCGTTCAGTGCCGTTGGCGCGTGTTTGAACAATCTCGGCCCTGGACTCGCAGACGTCGCCGAAAACTACGCAGATCTGAGCGATCCGGCAAAGTGGGTGTTGTGCCTGGCCATGTTGCTTGGCCGACTGGAGATTTTCACGCTGCTGGTGTTGTTTACGCCGATGTTCTGGCGCCGCTGATCAGTAGACCCGCTGCTGCTCGGAATCCGGGCGTTTCCTGAAACGTTTGTATTCCCATTGATACTGGCTGGGAGCACCCAGCACACATTTTTCAACACAGCGATTCAGCGCCGTGGTTGCAACTACAGGATCATTATCACGGATGTCATCATCAGCCGGGAAAAATACCACTTCAAACCCTTTTCCTTTCTCCAGCCTTTTTGCATAGGCAAACAACACCTGCGCATTTGTTCGCACCGCCAACTTGGGCAACAGCGTCATCGTAAATGCCTGTTTGCCAAAAAACGGGGCGAATATGCCTCCGTCCTTTCGCGGTTGTTGGTCCGGCAAAATTCCTGTGCTACCTCCTTGCTGTAATGTTCGCGTTAATCTGACCACACCCTGTCTGTCTGTGGGTACCAGTTCAGCGCCGGCCTTGGCACGCGAGTTGGCAATCAGGGAATCCAGGCCACGAATTTTTGGGGGTTTGTACAGCGTCGTCATCTTGCCTAGCGTGGAGATATAGATGCCCAGCAACTCCCAGCTACCGGTATGCGGCGCCGCGTAAATGATTCCACGCCCCGATGCCTGGGCCTGCTGCACATATTCCATACCCGAAACATTGCGGACCATACCCAAAACGTGATCCAGGCTTCCGTACCACATATGCCCCAGCTCTAACCCTGCTTTCAGAGTTTCACGAATGCTCTGTTTTGCCAGACGTTTTAGTTCAGACTGAGGCAGATCAGGGAACGCAATCTGCAGATTAATCAGAGTGACCCGGCGAGTTTCTGTCGGGAATATATAAACCAGTGTCCCAACCATATCCGCCAGAACATGCAAGACACGCAGCGGAACCCACGAGGTAATTCGAAGTAAAGCGCTTATAAGCAGGGTTTTTAGGCGGTCAATGATCATCAGTTCAGAGCAATCTATTTGAGTGGGCTGCCATTCTAGCGCAGTGGATATTAACTGCCTAATCCCGCATAATTGCGCCTTTTCAATCGTTTATGCCTTTAACTGCATATGATAGGGGTGTGTCTTGGCTTCGCAAACACCGGCTGTTGCTGATGTAAAAACCTTTCAAGGTCTGATTCTTGCGCTTCAGGATTTCTGGGCAAAACAAGGCTGTGTGGTCTTGCAACCACTGGATCTGGAAGTGGGCGCGGGTACGTTTCATCCGGCGACATTTTTGCGTGCAATTGGCCCGGAAAGCTGGCGTACTGCCTACGTACAACCCAGCCGCCGCCCAACCGACGGGCGTTACGGCGAAAACCCCAACCGCCTGCAGCACTATTATCAGTTTCAGGTCATTCTTAAACCTTCACCGCCTGACATCCAGGATCTGTACATTGCGTCATTAAAACACCTGGGTATCGATCCCGGTATCCACGACATCCGTTTTGTCGAAGACAACTGGGAATCTCCGACGCTGGGCGCGTGGGGCCTGGGCTGGGAAGTGTGGCTTAACGGTATGGAAGTTACCCAGTTTACATACTTCCAGCAAGTGGGTGGTCTGGAGTGTTTCCCGGTTAGTGGTGAAATTACCTACGGCCTGGAACGCATTGCCATGTACCTGCAGGGCGTAGACAGTCTTTACGATCTGGTCTGGGCCGAAGGCCCGGACGGCATCGTGACCTATGGCGATGTTTTCCATCAGAACGAAGTCGAGATGTCGGCCTACAATTTTGAACATGCCAACGTCGAAGCCTTGTTCCGTTATTTTGACGATTGCGAAGCACAATGCTCAAAACTGATCGACCTGGGCCTGGCGTTGCCTGCCTACGAACAGGTGCTGAAGGCCTCACATTATTTCAATCTTCTGGATGCGCGTCAGGCCATCTCTGTAACCGAGCGTCAACGTTTTATTTTGCGTGTACGCACGCTGTCCCGTAAGGTGGCGGAAGCGTATTACGAAAGTCGACGCAAACTTGGCTTCCCGCTGGCACCCGAAGCGCTGCGCCAGGCAGCCCTTAATTCCTGATCTCAAACTAGGCGGCATGAACCGTTAGCAGAACATGAACACAAAAGATTTTTTGGTTGAAATTGGTTGTGCAGAGTTGCCCCCGAAGGCACTGACAGGATTGTCTGATGCTTTTATCAATGGATTAAAACAGGGCCTCGACAGCGCTGGACTTACTTATACACAGATTAAACCCTTTGCCAGCCCACGCCGCCTCGCGGCACGTTTAGAGGGCCTGGTCACACAACAAGCCGACAGCAATATCGAGCGGGTAGGGCCGGCAGTTGCAGCCGCCTTTGACAAGGACGGCAATCCGACGCCAGCAGCTCAAGGTTTTGCACGTTCCTGTGGTGTTGAACTTGCCAGCCTGGAACGATCAGTAAAAGACTGCGTAGAAAAACTTGTTTTTAAATCTTCCCGTCGCGGTGAACAAACAGCTGCGCTGTTGCCGGCCATTGTAATGAACTCTCTGCAGAAGCTGCCGATCCCGCGCAAAATGCGCTGGGGCAGTACACGTGATGAATTTGTTCGTCCGGTGTATTGGCTGGTGATGCTGTTTGGTGAGGATGTTATTGATACTGAGCTGTTTGGAATCCGCAGCGGTCGTACCACTCGCGGTCATCGTTCGCACTGCACTGAAGACATTACTCTGAACAGTCCAGCCGAATATGAATCCAGACTGCTGTCTGCGGGTTACGTGATTGCTGATTACGAAGAGCGTCGCAGCCGTGTGCGTGAACAGATACTGGAGCAGGGCAGCAAACTCGGCGCCGTAGTACAGATTGATGAAAGTTTGCTTGAAGAAGTCACCAGTATGGTTGAATGGCCAGTGGCATTAACTGGCCGTTTTGATGATCACTTTTTGTCGGTACCGGCGGAAGCATTAATTTCGTCAATGAAAAACCATCAGAAGACTTTTTACGTTACTGATGACAAAGGCGCCATGTTGCCCAATTTCATTGCAGTGGCGAACCTGGCAAGCCGTGATCCCGCACAAGTGATCGCAGGCAATGAAAGGGTAATTCGTCCACGTTTGGCAGATGCCGCGTTTTTCTTTGAAACTGACAGAAAGCAGCGCCTTGATGCACGCCTGCCAATGTTGGGCAATATCGTATTTCAGCAGCAGCTCGGCACTGTGGAACAGAAGTCGCGTCGCGTCGCTGAGCTGTCTGCATTCATCGCCTCAGCAATTGGTGCAGAACCGGCACTTTGTGAAAGGGCAGCATTGCTGGCCAAATGTGATCTGTTGACCAATATGGTGTCTGAGTTCCCTGAACTGCAAGGCATCATGGGTAGTTATTACGCCACTCACGATGGCGAACCTGCGGCTGTTGCTCAAGCGATTACCGAACAATACATGCCCCGATTTGCCGGGGATGAACTGCCGGCCAGCGCAACAGGCGCGGTACTGGCAGTGGCTGAAAAAATCGACACCATGTGTGGTCTGTTCGCGATAGGACAGCCGCCCACGGGTTCAAAAGACCCATTTGCACTGCGCAGGGCTGCGCTGGGCGTTCTACGTATTCTGGTTGAGAAGTCACTGGATCTGGATCTGCTTGCGGCCGTTGAAAAGTCATTGCAGATCTATCGCAGCCAAGGCGTAGAAATACCTGCGTCCACCGCCACCCAGGTATTCGAGTTTATGCTTGAGCGCTTCCGGGCCTGGTATCAGGGTGAGGGCATCACTGCTGAAGTTTTCCAGTCCGTGATGGAATTAAAACCACAGCGTCCACTGGATTTTGCTCGCCGTGTGACAGCTGTGAATCAGTTTACCCAACTGTCTGATAGCGCCGCACTGGCCGCCGCCAACAAACGTGTGTCCAATATTTTGCAAAAGAACCCGGCAGATAACTCTCAAGGTTTTGATATAACCCTGTCCACGGATCCAGCTGAGCGGGCACTGGCGGAAGCCATCACCCGTTTGTCGGCGGAAGTCACTCCGCTATTCGATCAGGGACAGTACGCGCAGGGTCTGGAGAAGCTCGCCAGCCTGAAACCTGTTGTCGACAAGTTCTTTGAAGACGTCCTGGTGATTGCAGACGATATGGCTGTTCGTAACAACCGCCTTGCATTGCTGGCCCAGCTGCGTTCATTGTTTTTAAGGGTCGCGGACATTTCCTGTCTGCATACGGCATGATGTCAAAGCTGATTATTCTCGACCGGGATGGCGTCATTAACGAGGATTCGGATGCGTTTATTAAATCCGAATCCGAGTGCGTAATGATTCCAGGTAGCGCCGAAGCGATTTCCCGACTCTCAGGTGCTGGTTATCGTGTTTTTGTGGCTACAAATCAGTCAGGGCTGGCTCGAGGTCTGTTTAACGAAGTAGATCTGGCCAATATCCATCAAGCCATCAATCTGGAAGTGGAGGCATTGGGCGGTCATATAGAGGGATTCTTTTATTGCCCCCACGGCCCGGATGACAACTGTGAGTGTCGTAAACCGGCTCCGGGCTTGCTTAAACAGATTGAAAATGAGTTTGATGTCAGTATTCAAGGCGTGCCTTTTGTAGGCGACAGCCTGCGCGATTTGCAGGCAGCACAAGCTGCTGGCTGCGAACCTGTGCTGGTACTGACAGGTAAAGGGCAGAACACGCTGCTTAAAGGCTTGCCTTCTGGTTTTGAGAACACACGCGTTTATAAAGACCTGTTGGCATTTGCAGAATCTGAACTCAGCGCAGTTGAGCAGGATCTTCTATGATCGGACGCATCCGCGCTTCCTTGTTTTTTGTTGGCTACGCTGGTCTGACGTTTTTAATATCAGTGCTGGCCATGGCTACGTTCTGGATTTCCCCTAAAGCGACTTTTTATCTGTTTGCCAGCTGGTGCCGCCTGGTTCTGGGCTGGTTGCGTATTACCTCCGGCATCAGTTATCAAATTGAAGGCCTGCAGCAAATACCTGACTATCCGGTTATTGTGCTTAGTAATCACCAAAGCACCTGGGAAACCATTTTCCTTTATCAGCTGTTCACACCGTGCTGCCCGATTCTGAAGAAAGAACTGTTGGAGATTCCTTTCTGGGGTTGGGCATTGCGGCTGCAGCGGCCTATTGCCATTGATCGAAGCAAACCACGCGAGGCAGGCAAGTCCTTACTTACGCAGGGCGCATTGAGAATAAAGGATGGCATCTCGATTTTGGTATTTCCGGAAGGCACTCGATCCAAAGCAGGAACCCTGGGAAAATTCTCTCGAGGAGGCGCGCAACTGGCTACAGCGACCTCAACCCCTGTTGTCCCGGTATTGCATAATGCAGGTAATTTTTGGCCTGCTGGCACAACTCAGAAAAATCCTGGCGTAGTAAAAGTTTATATCGGCGAAGTGATGAGCTCTGAAGGGAAGGATTCCAAAGAGCTTGCCGCTGAATTTGATGCCTGGGTGGCCTCTAATAAACACCGGGTTGGATTGGAATAAAAAAAGCCAGGTATAAACCTGGCTTTTTTTAGAACTCATACTGACCACTTTTCAGGTCAGATATCCAGATTCTGAACAGCAAGAGCGTTGGATTCAATAAACTCTCTTCGCGGGTCTACCTGGTCACCCATCAAGGTAGTAAACAGTTGGTCGGCGCCAATCGCATCCTCGATCGTCACTTGCAGCATGCGGCGACTTTCAGGATCCATTGTGGTTTCCCACAGCTGTTCCGGGTTCATCTCCCCAAGACCTTTATAACGCTGTAGGTAGTGACCCTTCATTGCATCGTCAGTCATCCACTTCAACGCTTGGGCAAACGTGCTGACTTCATTCTGCTTCTCGCCGCGACGTACAAATGCGCCAGGCTCAATCAGCCCATTCAGCATTTCACCCAGTTTGAGCAGGGCGCGGTATTCGCCTGACCCAAAGAAGTCACGACCAAACTGGAAGTCCCTTGTTAAACCATGTAGCAGATGAGTGACTACCGGCAAGTGGATGTTGCGTTCTGGATCTTTGTAACTACCAAAACTGTATTGCTGGGCAGATTTTGGATGCAGACGTTCAAGCTCGGCAACAACCAGTTTCGTCCAGTCTGCTACACCATTTTCGGTAAATCCTTCTTCTGTCAACGCCGGCACAAAAATCATGGCCTCAAGGATTTCTGAAGGGTACACGCGCTGTAACCGGTTGATCATCGCATAAGTACTATTGTACTGATGGACCATGGTCTCCAGCGTTTCTCCTGTGATTGCGGGTGCCTCTGCATTGACGTGCAGACTGGCGCCTTCAAGAGCAGCCTGTGTTTGATACTTATTCAGGGCTTCATCATCCTTAAGGTACTGCTCGTTTTTACCTTTGCGAATTTTGTATAAAGGAGGCTGTGCGATGTAAATAAAGCCTCTCTCAACAAGTTCGCGCATCTGACGGAAGAAGAACGTCAGCAGTAGTGTACGGATGTGTGAACCGTCAACGTCAGCGTCCGTCATAATAATGATGCGGTGATAACGCAGATGATCAACGTTAAATTCGTCTTTACCGATGCCGCAGCCAAGTGCTTTGATCAAAGTACCGATTTCGGCAGAGCTGAGCATTTTGTCAAAACGGGCTTTTTCTACGTTCAAAATCTTACCTTTGAGCGGAAGAATAGCCTGATTTTTCCTGTTGCGTCCCTGTTTGGCTGAACCACCCGCGGAGTCACCCTCGACGATATAAAGTTCAGAAAGGGCAGGGTCTTTTTCCTGACAATCAGCCAGTTTTCCTGGCAGACCAGCCATGTCCAGTGCGCCTTTGCGGCGAGTCATTTCGCGTGCCTTGCGCGCAGCCTCGCGTGCACGAGCAGCATCAATCATCTTGCTGACAATAGTTTTGGCTTCCAGCGGGTTCTCCAGGAGAAAATCGGTAAAGTAGTTCACCATTTCCTGTTCAACTGCTGCTTTTACTTCTGAAGACACCAGCTTGTCTTTGGTTTGTGAAGAAAACTTGGGATCCGGTACTTTAACTGAAACCACAGCCGTCAGGCCTTCACGGGCGTCATCACCTGTGGTGGTTACTTCTTTGCCTTTTTTAGCAGCGACTTCTTTATCGATATAGGTTTTAAGTACACGAGTCAGTGCGCTACGGAAACCTGCAAGGTGTGTTCCGCCATCTCTCTGTGGAATGTTATTGGTATAAGGAAAAATATTTTCCTGATAGGTATCGTTCCACTGCAGCGCGATTTCAACACTGATTCCGTCTTCCGGTCTCTCTTTCTGAAAGTGAAAGATCTTGTTGATAGGGGTTTTGTTAGTGTTCAGATATTCAACAAAGGCTTTCAGTCCACCATCATAACGGTAGGTGTCCTGCTTTCCACTGCGTTCGTCTTTTAGCTGGATGGTGACGCCCGCATTCAGAAATGCCAGTTCACGTAATTTTTTTGCCAGGATATCGTAGTGGAATTCAATGTTCTTGAATGTGTCCGCTGACGGTTTGAAGTAGGTCTCGGTGCCTGTGACATTGGTTTCGCCGACAACTGCGAGGGGGGCTTGTGGGACACCATGTTTATAGTGTTGTTCGTGCACTTTTCCGCCACGGCGAATAGTCAGCTTCAAGTCTTCAGACAGCGCGTTAACAACAGAAACCCCCACGCCGTGCAAACCGCCCGATACCTTATAACTGTTGTCATCAAATTTACCGCCTGCGTGCAGCACGGTCATAATTACTTCAGCTGCTGAAACACCTTCGGCATGCATGTCGGTGGGAATACCACGTCCGTTGTCTGATACGGATATCGCTTCACCCACATGCACAGTAACTTTGATTTCATTGCAGTGGCCAGCCAGCGCTTCGTCGATTGAGTTGTCGACCAACTCAAACACCATATGGTGCAAACCCGTGCCATCCTCTGTGTCACCGATATACATCCCCGGGCGCTTTCGAACAGCATCAAGCCCTTTGAGTACTTTGATACTTGAGGAGTCGTAGGTTGATTCCGATGTCATACTTTTCTCCGATTATGCCGTCGCTGGACTGGCGGCTATTTTACCATGTTCCACGTGGAACTTCCCTGAGCTGTCAGTTAAATCGAACACAGCCTGAAGGGCGTCGTCTGTAATTGCTGTAAACATGCACTGATCCTTAGACGCATACAGGTGCTCAGTAACTCTGGCACAGTTAGCAGCGTCAAGTTCCGAGGCAAGGTCATCTATCAAATATATGGGAGAGCTGGAGGTTTTAACGATCTCACCCATTGCAAACTTGAGCGCAAAAATGAGCATTTTGGTCTGGCCTCTGCTCAACGCATCTGTCGCCAGGTACCTTTCAACTTTTAAACTAAAGTCACCTCGATGCGGGCCGTTAAGCGTAGCGCCGTATCTCAGATCACGGCTTCTTGAACTGATCAGGGCTTCCATCAGACTCATATCATCCGCCCAACCGCGTTTGTACTCAAACTCAACATCAATGCCATTGAGAAACTTGTTGGTCATTTTATTAAGCTCGGGCAAATACTTTTGCAGCAAGCCCAATCGTTGTTGGTGAATATGCTCCCCCAATTCGCTGAGCTGAACATCCCAGGAATCGAGCAATTTATTGAAATTCGCCGGCTTCTGTTTGAGTAAGATGTTGCGCTGGCTGACAACCCTTCTATAGGCGCGCCACTGCGTAAGATAAGAATGTTCCACGTGGAACAATGCCCAATCCAAAAATCGTCTTCTTGTTTTGCCGCCGCCTTCAAGTATGGAAAAACTGTCGCTGTTAATAAGCTGAAGGGGTAGACAGACAGCAACATCAGACCAGCTATTCTGTGTCTGTTCGTTAAACCGTAGTAAAGGGGCACCATTAGCTGAACGTTTAAGGCCCAACTTGTGACTACTGGCATCGTCCTCAACTTCAGCAAAAATGACAAAATGGGTGCCATCACTCGCAATCAACGGGTCAAGACGAGTGGTGCGGAAAGAGCGGCCGGTCGACAGTACGTAGATTGCCTCAAGGAGGCTGGTCTTACCACTGCCGTTAGGGCCGTAAACCAGGTTAAAACCCGGTTGAAACTGCAGCTCAACTGACTTCAGATTTCTGAAGTCGTTGAGCTTAAGCCGGGAGAGTAGAGCCACGTTTTTCTGACTTAAAGACGCATCGGCATTACAACGTAGAGAGCATCCGAGGCTGACACAGCTTCGAGCAAAGCACTACTGTTTGAATCAGCCAACGTGAATTTAACTTTGTCGCTATCCAATACGTTGAGTACGTCCATCAAATAACTAACGTTAAAACCGATCTCCAGCGGATCACCTTGATACTCAACGGCGACCAGATCTTCCGCCTCTTCCTGCTCCGGGTTATTCGCAATAACCTTCAATTCATCGCGAGACAAGACCAGATGCACACCCTTGTATTTTTCATTAGAAAGAATAGATGCGCGGTTAAATGCCAGGCGCAGATCGTTCTTCTCACCAATAACATGCTTGTTTCCGCCTTTTGGCAACACGCGTTGGTAATCAGGGAATTTTCCGTCAACCAGTTTGGAGGTAAAGGTAAAATCCTGAAGTTTGGCGCGAATATGGCTGGCACCAAAAATAAGCGTCAATTCCTGCTCACCAGGCTCAGCCAAAAGACGTGACAACTCCAACACACCTTTACGTGGAACAATCACTTGGCGGGTTTCTTCAATACCCGTGGCGACACCTGTTGTATGCATGGCAAGGCGGTGACCGTCAGTCGCAACTACACGGAACCACGATTGGCCGATTTCGAACAACATGCCGTTCAGGTAATAACGGACATCTTGCTGGGCCATCGCAAACGCACAAGTGTCTATCAGTTTCTTAAGCTCGCCGCGATCAATGTGCAGCTCGAACGTACCGGCTTCATCGACAGTGCCTGGAAAATCTGTAGCGGGCAGGGTAGCCAGAGTAAAACGGCTGCGGCCGGATTTGACCACAAACTTGTTATCATCCAGGCCGAACTCCAGTACTGCATCGTCCGGCAGTGACTTACAGATATCCATTAACTTACGACCCGGAACAGTCACTTCACCCGCTCTGGATCCATCATTTACCCTGACTCTGCCGAGCAGCTCAACTTCAAGATCAGTACCGGTAATTTCCAATACATCGTTTTTCAGACTTAATAGAACATTGGCCAACACTGGCAACGTATGTCTGCGCTCTACCACCCCGGAGGCCAGTTGCAGAGGTTTAAGGATTGCTTCCCTGGAAATTGAAAAATGCATAATCCGCTCTCGGTAAAATTGTTAACTTGTTATCTCTGGCTCAAGTCGCCAATGCACGCAAAAGATTGTTGTAGTCTTCAAGCAGATCCTGCGAACTTGATTTGAGATTTTTTATTTGTTTGCACGCATGCAATACCGTGGTGTGATCCCTTCCACCAAAGGCGTCGCCAATTTCCGGCAGACTGTGGTTGGTCAATTCCTTGGCAAGTGACATTGCCACCTGTCGTGGGCGGGCAACGGAACGGTTACGCCGCTTTGACAGCATATCAGCCATCTTGATCTTGTAGTACTCGGCTACCGTACGCTGAATGTTATCAATCGACACCAGCTTATCGTGCAACGCAAACAGATCTCTCAGCGCTTCTTTGACCAGATCAAGATCAATTTTCCTGCCTACAAAGTTCGCATGAATAATAACTTTCTTTAAGGCACCTTCGAGTTCACGTACATGTGAACGTAAACGCTGCGCCATAAACATCGCAGCATCACCAGGCAGCTCAATATTACTCTGAGCAGCTTTGTTGATAAGAATCGCTGCTCGTGTTTCAAGCTCCGGCGGCTCTACTGCAACACTTAACCCCCAACCAAAGCGCGACTTCAGCCTCTCTTCTAAACCATTGATTTCTTTATGATATTTATCGCTAGTCAAGATAATCTGCTGACCGCCTTCAAGCAGGGCATTGAACGTATGGAAAAACTCTTCCTGAGAACGCTCCTTACCGCCAAAAAACTGAATGTCATCAATCAACAAGGCGTCGACTGAACGGTAGAACCGCTTGAATTCGTTAATTGCGTTAAGTTGCAGTGCGGTCACCATGGTGGCCACAAACGTTTCAGAATGCAGGTAAACAACTTTTGCATTCGGCTTTTTGGCCAACATGTGGTTACCGATTGCATGCATCAAGTGTGTTTTACCCAGACCCACGCCTCCATATATAAAGAGGGGGTTGTAGGCGCCGCCAGGGTTTTCTGCGACCTGCATGGCAGCCGCACGCGCCAACTGGTTGGATTTACCTTCAATAAAATTATCAAAGGTGTTGTCGCGGTTAAGAGAACCCTTGTGACGCAGCTTACCTTCAATAATGGCTTCCATATTGCGGTTGCTGCGTTTACCCGGTTGTGAGTCAGGCACAATAATCTGATCGCGCAGTTCCTTGTCAGCCACCAGGCTGGTTTTGAGCACATCTACATCAACGGTGGATACCGTGCTAGTGGATGACCTGTGCTGAACAACGGGGATTGTTGCTGCTTCTATAACAGGAGCAGGAGTCACAGGAGTCGGAGCTGGACGTTGAATCTGCGCCGTAGCAGGTTTGCCAACTTCTACAAACACGCCGAGGTTCTCGCTGCCGTCCTGTCTCTGAACCAACTCACAGATGCGGGAATAGAACTTGTCCTTGACCCAGTCCTGTACAAATCTATTTGGAGCAAAAAGAGTCAAACCGTCAGCGGACATCTCCGCATGAAGAGGTCTGATCCAGGTATTAAATTGTTGAGAGGGTAATTCATCCCTAAGGTGATCAACACACCGTTGCCAAGTAGCCAATAACACGACCTTCACTGCCCTGTTGTCTTTTATTGTCAGACCAACTCTGTTTTACGAACGGGGATTCTAGCGCGCACACCAATACTTATCCACACTAACAATATGGCAAAATGTATATTTATACACACAATAAAGTATTTTTATTTCAATCACTTAACAAAATAAACAAGGGTATTCAGCAAAATTTGGACGTTTTTATAATGTATTCTGACACACGTTATACACAGGATAAGCTGTGGATAAGTTGTGGCTAAACAGGTATAAGCCGGTAATAATTTTTATTGATGCAGTATTACAGCTTTACTACCACACACCTTGCATAAGGTGCTGAAAACAACTAGAATTCGCGCTCTTTGATTTTCACCTTTAAAGATTTCTTTGGATTGCCATTATGAAAAGAACCTTCCAGCCCAGCCTCATCAAGCGCGCCAGAACTCATGGATTTCGTGCTCGCATGGCGACACGTGGTGGCCGTCTGGTTATCAAGCGTCGTCGCTCACGTGGCCGTGTAAAACTGTCTGCCTGATAATTTCGATCCGAGCCGCCAGTGACCGATCAAGGTTTTGGCAGGAAACTGCGGCTTCTCACTGCCTCAGACTTCAAGGCAGTTTTCGGTCAAGCCGATTACAAAGTCTCCTGTGCCCAATTGTTGATTCTTGCCATTAATAACGGTGATAAGACTCCACGATTGGGTATGGTTATTGCCAAAAAGCACGTTAGGCTTGCCAATAGTAGAAACCGGCTCAAACGACTGATCAGAGAGTCTTTCAGACGGCATCAACAATTGCTCGGCGGACTGGATATCGTTATTCTGGCTCGCTCTGGGGCTGATAGTCTGGATAATGAATCATTTACCAGACTGCTCGAAAAACTGTGGCAAGATCTGATCCGACGACGCAATCGCCAGAGTAGAGTGCACGTTAACGGGTAACTGAACATGCTGGCCAAGATTGCAATCAAACTGATTACACTTTACCAGTACACTCTCAGTCTGCTGATTGGCAATCAATGCCGATTTTTTCCCTCTTGCTCACATTACACCCAGGAAGCCATAGAGCTTCATGGTGTCGTAAAAGGCTGCTATCTAGGCGGCAAAAGAATTCTACGCTGCCACCCCTGGCACGAGGGCGGATTCGATCCGGTGCCTGGCAGTTATATCCACTCTGACGTTGAAACGTCGACAACCCAAAAGTAGTAATTGCACATGGACTATATCAAGTACGCAATTCTGGCCGGACTGGCTGTCGTCAGCTACATGCTGCTGCTCGCATGGCAGGAAGATTATCCGCCGGTGACACCGGTATCACCTTCAGAGCAAGTTGCTTCTGCCCAGGTCAACTCAACCAACGATCTACCTGTTGCTGCTCCTGCACAGACAGACAATGCCGACATTCCTGAAGTCAGCAGTTCTGCCGGTGCAGCGTTTGCTGATAACACCAGTGCCAGCAGCACCAATACACTGATCACGGTAAAAACCGACGTTTTGAACGTCACTATTGACCGTGTCGGTGGTGACATCGTTTTTGTTTCCCTGCCGCAACATGCAACTCAGCTGGGTGCTGAAGATGCATTTGTTCTGCTCGACAACACGGCTGGCCGTTCTTATGTGGCCCAGAGTGGTCTGATTGGACGCAACGGCATTGACGGTGCACAACGCGCTGTTTACTCAGCTACAGCCAACGAATTCCAACTGGCTAACGGACAAAATCAGCTGCAGGTGGATTTGACCTATACCGATGCTCAAGGCGTACAGATTGTTAAACGCTTTAATTTCCAGCGCGGTGATTACCTGATCAATATTAGTTACAACGTGAATAACACAACGGATGCGCCCTGGAGTGCCAACGTATTCGGTCAGATAAAACGTGGCAGTTATGCAGATCCAACTCAGAGCAGCGGTTTTGGTATGGCCAGCTTCCTGGGTTTTGCTACCACCACTCCTGACGACAATTACCTCAAAATCCCATTTGGTGACATCGACGGCAATCAGCCTGGCCATGATATTGAAGGCGGCTGGATTGCGATGAGCCAACACTACTTTATTTCCGTGTTTGTTCCGCCGGCTGAAACCCGCAACTCGTTCTCTTTCCGTCGCAACAACCAGAACGAATATATCGGCGGATTCACCACGCCCGAGTTCACTGTAGCAGCAAACAGCAATGCTTCACGCGAGATGGGCTTTTATGCAGGTCCAAAGGATCAATACCGGCTCAGGGAAATTGCCCCCTGGCTGGACAGAACCATCGACTATGGCTGGTTGTGGTTTGTGGCTTCACCTATTTATTGGCTGCTGACCCAGATCAACAAGTTTGTTAATAACTACGGCTGGTCCATCCTGATTCTGACTCTGGTGGTTAAAGGTGTATTCTTTAAACTGTCAGCGACCAGTTATCGCTCGATGGCGAATATGCGTCGTGTTATGCCAAAAATGAACCAGCTTAAAGAGCGATATGGCGACGATAAGATGAAACTCCAGAAAGCCACGATGGAGTTATACAAAAAAGAGAAGATCAACCCATTCGGTGGATGTTTGCCGATGCTGGTTCAGATGCCTGTGTTTATCGCACTGTACTGGGTACTGCTGGAAAGCGTTGAGCTGCGCCATGCGCCCTGGATACTGTGGATCAAGGATCTGTCTATTATGGATCCCTTCTTTGTACTGCCTCTATTAATGGGCGTATCAATGTATGTTCAGTTCCTGCTGAACCCAACACCGCAGGATCCGACTCAGGCAAAAATCATGAAGTTCATGCCGGTTGTGATGACGGTATTCTTCCTGTGGTTCCCGGCTGGTCTGGTGTTGTACTGGCTGGCAAACAGCGTATTGGGTATTGCCCAACAGTGGTACATCACCCGCAAGATTGATGCAGAATACGCAGCCAAGGAAGCCGCCAAGAGCTAAGCCCTGATGCTGACATCATCGGATACAGATACTATCTGTGCCATTGCCACGCCGCCCGGCAGGAGCGGCGTCGGCATCATTCGGATCTCCGGGCCTGATACACGCAGGCTAGCCCGTCTGATCCTGCATTTTGATCCCACACTCCGTCATGCCCATTACTGCACGTTCTTTGATAACAATTCAGAGCACATTGATCAGGGCATAGCGCTGTTTTTTAATGGACCGAACTCCTTCACTGGAGAAGATGTTCTTGAACTTCAGGGACACGGCGGACATTTTGTACTCGATCTGCTGCTGCAATGCGTTATTTCGCATGGCTGCCGACTGGCAAGACCCGGTGAATTCACCGAGCGCGCATTCCTCAACAACAAGATTGATCTGGCACAGGCAGAAGCGATTGCTGACCTGATTGACAGCAGTTCACAACAAGCTGCCCGTAGTGCCATGCGTACACTACAGGGTGAATTTTCCCGCCTGATCAGCAACCTGGCTGAATCCATTATTGATCTGCGGGTATATCTGGAAGCGGCCATCGACTTTACCGACGAGGAAATCGACTTCCTCAGCGAAGGTCGAATTGCTGAAAAACTCGATGCCATAATCCAACAGCTCCGTGGCGTCACCGCACAGGCTACTCAAGGTGCGCTGATACGTGATGGCATGTCCGTTGTTATTGCTGGCAAACCCAATGCCGGCAAATCCAGTCTGCTTAATGCACTGGCCGGCAAAGACTCCGCTATTGTCACTGATATCGCCGGTACAACCCGCGATATCCTCAGCGAGCAGATCAATATAGAAGGTATGCCACTGCATATCACCGACACAGCGGGCCTGCGAGACAGCGATGATGTTGTGGAACAGGAAGGTATTCGTCGGGCCCTGAAAGCCATTGAACAGGCTGATCAGGTGTTGCTGATGATAGACAGCAGCCGCGAGCAGGTGGATAACAGCAATCTGTCTGAATACCTCAACACACCATTTTTTGCTCCTCTGCGAGAAGCCCTGGCGCGCGCCAGTCTCACTGTAATCCAGAACAAGATAGATCTGGCGGGCAATGAACCCTCATTAATATCGGCCCAATCTCCGGGCCAAGCCAGCGTTTTGCGCATTTCAGCCAAAAATCAGTATGGCATTGAACTGCTTAAACAGCATCTCAAAGATCTGATGGGCTACCGTCCAGAGGGCGAGGGCGGTTTTATCGCCCGCAGACGCCACCTGGATGCTCTCAACCGGGCTGAACAATGTCTGCAACAAGCAGCATTCCAGCTTTCACACCACGGCGCAGCAGAGCTGGTTGCAGAAGATCTGCGTCATGCTCATCGCCATCTTGGCGAAATTACAGGCACCTTCACAACAGACGATCTTCTCGGTCGTATCTTTTCCAGTTTTTGCATCGGCAAATAACTGATTTTTGTTGTTATCAACACCCTCTTAAACGCTGTTTTTATCCTGACCAAAAACTGTGCATAACACGAACATCTCTGTGCATAACTTTTTATAAAAATGCGCTCTGAATTTAGCCTGTTGAAAACTCGCTATGTTAAGCACAGGCTGAACACGGCTTCAGCCCAGCTTCAGAAGAGCTTTTCAACGGGGTTATACATAAAATAAGTATTTGTAAAAAAAGAAAATTTTTGAGTTGTCTACAGAAAGCTGTCTGACCATTAATAACATCAGTAACAAGTATTACCTATATATACTTAACATATATGTTATTCAGTAAAGTGTTATTGTTTATAAAACTGACTTGTGGATTATTTTGGTGACAACACTTTCAATTTCCCTGTCAGCGCTTATACTTGGCAACCTTTTCTGAACCCTTCTCTGTGGTGGTGTATGGATTATCCCAAACGCTATGACGTAATCGTTGTTGGTGGCGGCCATGCCGGTACTGAAGCAGCACTGGCTGCCGCTCGTATGGGTGTGCGTACGTTATTGCTGACCCACAACATTGAGACTTTGGGTCAGATGTCTTGTAATCCTGCTATTGGTGGAATCGGCAAAAGCCATTTGGTGCGTGAAATTGATGCACTTGGCGGGGCAATGGCCCGCGCTACAGACTTGGCTGGTATACAGTTCCGTATTCTCAACAGCAGTAAAGGCCCGGCTGTGCGAGCCACGCGCGCTCAGGCTGATCGGGCGTTGTACAAGGCAGCTATTCGCAAATTTCTGGAGAACCAGCCAAATCTGGATATTTTCCAACAGGCGGCTGATGATCTGATTCTGCAGGGAGAACAGGTCCAGGGTGTTGTTACGCAGATGGGTGTGCGTTTTTATGCACCTACGGTCGTATTAACCACGGGGACTTTCCTGGGCGGAAAAATCCATATTGGTCTGGAAAATACCGCAGGCGGCCGGGCAGGGGATCCCCCCTCGATCCGTCTGGCACAAAGACTGCGTGAACTGCCGTTTAATGTTGGCCGCCTGAAGACCGGGACTCCACCGCGTATTGATGCTCGCAGTGTCGATTTTTCAGTCATGCAGGAACAGCCGGGCGATACGCCGTTGCCAGTGATGTCCTTCCTCGGCAAGGTTGAAGATCATCCGCAGCAGATCAATTGTTACATCACCTCGACCAATGAACGTTGCCACGACATCATCCGCGGTGGTCTGGACCGCTCGCCGATGTATACCGGGGTGATTGAGGGCCGTGGTCCGCGTTATTGTCCGTCCATCGAAGACAAGATCATGCGCTTTGCCGACAAAACCTCGCATCAGGTTTTTGTTGAGCCCGAAGGGCTGAACACCAACGAATTGTATCCAAACGGAATCTCTACCAGTTTGCCGTTTGACGTGCAGATCGAAATGGTGCGTCAGATCCGTGGTTTTGAAAACGCGCATATCACCCGTCCGGGTTACGCTATCGAATACGACTTTTTTGATCCGCGTGAACTGCAGTACTCACTGGAAACCCGTTTTATCAAAGGCCTGTATTTTGCCGGGCAGATCAACGGTACTACCGGTTACGAAGAAGCGGCTGCACAAGGTTTGCTGGCAGGTATCAATGCTGCCAGAGCTGTGCAGGGTCTGGAAAGCTGGTGCCCTGGTCGTGATCAGGCGTACATCGGTGTACTGGTAGACGATCTGATCAGTCTGGGTACCAATGAACCTTATCGTATGTTCACCAGCCGCGCCGAATACCGGCTGTTGCTGCGGGAAGACAACGCTGATCTGCGATTGACCTCCATTGGACGTGAAATGGGTTTGATTGATGATCAACGCTGGGATGCATTCTGCCGTAAACAGGATGGCATCAAGGATGAGCTGCAGCGTCTGAAATCTGTCTGGGTACAACCCAATACCGATAAGGCCGACGCTATTAATCCGTTGCTTGAAAAACCGATTGCGCGTGAATACAGCCTGGCCGATCTGCTGTCACGTCCCGATGTCAGTTATCAACAGTTGTCCGATGCCCTGCAAAACACGCCCATAACTATGCCTGTGCTGGATGCTCAGGTCAGTGAACAGGTTGAAATTCAGCTTAAGTATCAGGGTTACATCGACCGCCAGGAAGAAGATATCCAGAAACTCAAGCGCCAGGAAAATACCGCGTTACCGGCAGACTTTGATTATCAGCACATGGATGGTCTGTCTAATGAGTTAAAACAAAAACTGCAAGCCGCCCGTCCGGAAACCCTGGCGCGTGCTGCACGCATTCCAGGAATGACACCTGCTGCGGTGTCACTGTTGATGATCCATCTGAAGAAATATCAGGCGGTTCGTGACAAAAAATCAGCCTGATCCAGCGAGGTTAAAGAATCGCATGGACAGCGTTGAGCAACGGCAAGCGTTAACAGATTCCCTGCAACGAGGCCTCAAGCAGATGTCATTGGTGCTGGCAGAGTCAGCCTGTACCCTGTTGATCGACTATGTATTGCTGCTCGACAAATGGAACAAGGCCTTCAACCTGTCAGCTATACGCGATCCGGCAGAGATGCTGCCGCGTCACTTGCTCGATAGCCTCAGTGTGATCTCTGCTATCCACAACTATCAGCTGCATACTGGCAAAGAAGAGTTGACCATTCTGGACGTTGGCACCGGCCCGGGTTTGCCGGGTATACCCTTGGCAATCTGTCTGCCTCAGCATCGGTTTGTGCTGTTGGACAGCAACGGGAAAAAAACCCGTTTTGTAATGCAAGCCATCATCGAGCTGGGTTTGACCAACGTCTCTGTTGAGAACCGGCGAATCGAAAACTACCAAAGTCATCGCCAAGTTGATATTGTCGTCAGCCGGGCGTTTGCCTCGCTTGCCGATTTTGCCCGTGGATGTGAAAAAGTATGCGCCGCTGATACGCGCCTGATTGCGATGAAAGGCCTGTATCCGGCAGACGAAATTGAACATCTTCCACCACACTGGAAATTGACCGGTGCCTGCAAAGTTGAGGTGCCTGGCTCAGATGGCGAGCGGCATCTCATAGAACTTGAAAAACAATAGTGACCGGGTGAATCAGGTGACACGAATTATCGCAATAGCCAATCAGAAGGGCGGTGTCGGTAAAACTACGACCTCGGTAAATCTGGCTGCTTCACTTCAGGCTACTCGCAGACGTGTGTTGCTGGTGGATATGGATCCGCAGGGCAACGCCACTATGGGTAGTGGTGTGGATAAAAGCGAACTTGAATTCTCCGTTTACGATGTGCTGATGGGCGAATGTGAGTTTGACCAGGCTTGTGTCAAAGCACCGGAAGCCAATTTTGATATGTTGCCGGCCAACGGCGATCTGGTGGCTGCGGAAATCGAGCTGCTCGATGTGCAAAACCGCGAGCGTCGGCTCAAGGATATTCTGCTGGGTGTAGCCGATCGCTACGATTTTATTGTCATCGATTGCCCACCATCGTTGAATATGCTGACGCTGAACGCACTGGTTGCTGCTCAGGGCGTCATCATTCCTATGCAATGTGAATATTATGCGCTGGAAGGTTTATCCGCCTTGGTCGATACCATTTCAGCCATCAGCGCAACACACAATCCCGAACTGAAAATTGAGGGGATTCTGCGCACCATGTACGATCCGCGCAACAAGCTGACGGTTGAAGTTTCCAGCCAGTTGTTTAACCACTTTGGCGACAGGGTTTACCGTACAGTTGTTCCGCGCAATGTACGTCTGGCAGAAGCGCCGAGTTACGGTTTGCCGGTACTGCAATACGATAGGCAGTCCAGAGGCGCACTGGCGTATCTGGCACTGGCCGGAGAAATGCTGCGAAGGCAGGAACAGCTGGCCAATGCATAAAAAATTTAAAGTCATCTAAGTCAAGCTGACAGGATTCAAGCATGTCTGGAAAGAAAAAACTCGGGCGCGGTCTCGACAAATTGCTTGGTGGTGTTGCCGCCAAGGCAGCCACAGCAGCAGTACCGGTTGCAGTGGATGGTCAAACCAAAAGCGCTGCTGAGCTAACAGACAATGAACTTCGTCACCTCCCGGTTGACCTGATTCAGCGCGGAAAATATCAGCCACGCACCGATATGCATGAAGAAGCGCTGCAGGAACTGGCCGAATCAATCAAGGTTCAGGGTGTGATGCAACCGATTGTGGTGCGCCCGATCGCTGGTCAGCGTTTTGAAATTATTGCCGGTGAGCGCCGGTGGCGTGCAACCCAGCTGGCAGGACTGGACACTATTCCGGCGGTTGTGCGTCTAGTGGGTGACGAATCTGCTATTGCAATGGCGCTGATTGAAAACATTCAGCGTGAAAATCTTAATCCGATCGAAGAAGCGATGGCGCTTAAACGCCTGCAGGAAGAATTCAGCCTGACGCAACAGGAAGTGGCAGAAGCGGTAGGCAAATCCAGAACAACAGTCACCAACCTGCTGCGTCTGATGTCGCTGAATCACGATGTTCGATTGTTGCTTGAGCATGGCGATATCGAGATGGGACATGCCCGCGCGTTGCTGGGATTGTCTGCAGAACAACAAAGTGAAGCTGCTAAAACGGTTGCCGGCAAAGGTTTATCCGTACGTCAGACTGAATCCTTGGTTCGCCGTCTGCTGGAAGAGCCGCAACTCAAACAGAAAGATTCCGGCAGGCTGGATCCGGATATCAACCGTCTGCAGGAGACCCTCTCAGAGCGGCTCGGCACACGTGTGGAAATTCAACACTCAAGCAAAGGTTCAGGCAAAGTGACGCTTAAGTACAACAGCCTGGATGAACTTGATGGAATTCTTTCACATATCAAGTAAATTCCCGAGAAACACAAGTTGATCAGGGGTCATTTAATCCCTATAATGCGCACCTCGAAAGGGAACGGAAGCCGAAAACAAGAGAGCTTTTGACGACTACAATAGCAATGTCAAGCATAAAAGCTCCTCCCATATATAAAGTTACTGCCTACCAGTTGCTGTTGACTGTGTTGCTTACCGCGATACTGCTCATACTGTCAGGCTGGATCAGTGCGTATTCTTTACTGATCGGTGGTTTGATTTCCGCATTGCCCGGCGCGTTTTTTGCGAGCCGTGTATTTAAATACCGGGGCGCAAGGGCGGCGCACAAAATCGTCAGGGAGTTATACGTCGGCGAACTTGTGAAGCTGGTGTTGATAGGTGCGGGTTTCGCACTGAGTTTTTACTACGTAAAACCATTGAATGTTGTAGCTTTGTTTTCAGGATTTATTCTGGTTCATGTAACAGGGCTGGTTTTCCTTGCCCGCGTGATTGGCACCGGAAACAACAGACAGTAATTTTGGCAAACTTAAACAGAACGAATTGACTCATGGCCGACGCAAATTCTCCTATTTATGAAACCGCCACCGATTACGTCAGACACCACCTTGGGTTTCTGAAGTTCGGTCAAAAGCCTGACGGAACATGGGGCATCGCTCATTCTCAAGAAGAAGCTCTTGAAATGGGTTTCTGGGGTATTCACCTGGATTCAATGCTCATGTCCCTGCTGCTGGGCGCTATTTTTATGGGCATCTTCTATTTTGTGAGCCGCAAAGCAACCAGCGGCGTGCCTGGTCCTCTGCAGAATTTCTGCGAGATCATCATTGAGATGGTCCAGACCAACGTCAAGCAAAGTTTCTTTGCAAAAAATGATCTGATTGCTCCTTTGGCACTGACCATTTTCTGCTGGATTTTTATGATGAACCTGATGGACCTGGTCCCTGTTGACTGGATTCCATTGTTTGCACAGACCATTGCAGGCGATTCACACCTTTATTTCAAAGCAGTACCCACAACTGACCTTAATATCACGATGGGTTTTGCTCTCAGTGTGTTCTTCCTGATCATCTTCTACAGTATAAAAGTTAAAGGCCTCGGTGGTTTCCTCGGTGAGTTTGCATTCCATCCGTTCGGCAAATGGGCTCTGCCTTTTAACCTGATTCTGGAATTACCAGGCTTTCTGGCCAAGCCGGTATCACTGGCACTGCGTCTCTACGGCAACATGTTTGCCGGTGAGGTGATCTTCCTGGTAATTGCGCTGATCGGTTACTTCCAGTTGCCACTGCATTTTGCGTGGGCGGTGTTCCACATCCTGATCATTACGCTGCAAGCGTACCTGTTCATGATGCTGACCATCGTTTACCTGAATCAGGCGCACACAGTGCCGCATGAAGCTCATTAATTGTTAAACCCTTAATTGTTCGACCCTTTGTAAAACTTGGAGATAAACATGGAAACTATTCAGGCTTTTTCTTTGATCGCTGCTGCCATCATTTTCGGTATCTGTGGTGCCGGTACTGCGGTTGCATTCGGTAACTTGGGTGGCAAACTGATCGAAAGTTCAGCACGTCAGCCGGAACTGGCTCCAAAACTGCAAACCCAGTTCTTCCTGGTTGCTGCGTTCGTGGACGTTATCTCCATCATCGGTGTAGGTATGTCTTTCCTGTTTATTTTCGCAAACCCTTTCGTCGGTTAAATCGAGGCGCCTGATCCTGTTATCAGGCCAAGCGAAAAACCCAACGTAGAGGTGTCATTATGGATTTAAACGCAACCATAATCGGTCAGTCGATCGCATTCTTCATCTTCGTCTGGTTCTGCATGAAGTTTGTTTTTCCACCAGTGAACGCAATACTGGAAGAAAGACAGAAAAAAATCGCAGACGGACTGGAAGCTGCTGACCGCGCTCAACGTGATCTGAATCTGGCCCAGAACAAAGCCGCTGAAGATCTGCGCGAAGCCAAGGTAAAAAGCGCCGAGATCATTGATCTTGCTAACAAGCGTGCTGCCCAGATTGTGGATGAAGCCAAAGAAAAAGCTCGGGAAGAAGGCCAGCGTCTGGTTGCTGGTGCCAAAGCCGAAATTGAAATGGAAGTTCAGCGCGCGCGTGAAGCACTGCGTGCACAAGTGGCTGCCATTGCGATTGCCGGTGCCGAGAAAATTCTTGAAACATCGATTGATCAGGCAGCAAACGAAGAGCTGGTGAAAAAACTCGCTTCTGAGTTATAGGCGAACATACGATGGCAGAGTCAATTACATTAGCCCGGCCTTACGCAAATGCGGCATTTGAAGTTGCTGCGGCAGACAACGCCCTGGCCCAGTGGTCGCAGATGCTGAACACGCTGGCGATGGTTTCATCGCAAGGCAAAATCAGCGAACTGCTGAAGAGCCCGGCCCTGACTGCAGAAAAGCAGTCCGAAGCACTGTTGTCCATTTGCGGAGACGCTATCTCTGCGAAGGGCAGCAATATGGTAAGGCTGCTGGCAGAAAATCGCCGGCTGGCCCTGCTTCCTCAGATAGCAGAACTTTTTGACGCGCTCAAAGCCGCCCGCGAAAAGAGCATCGACGTTGAAGTAACAACGGCGTTTGCACTCAGCGACGCCGTGGTTGCCGAGCTGTCCAAAGCACTGGAAAAGCGTCTTGACCGCAGCGTCAAACTGCACAGTACTGTAGACAAACAGCTGATCGGAGGCGTTGTCATTCGAGCAGGTGACACGGTCATCGACAATTCTGTTCGAGGAAAACTGAACAAATTAGCCGAATCATTGAGTTCCTAGTCAGGCTGGGAATGAGGGAAAAAGCATGCAACAACTGAATCCGTCAGAAATCAGTGAAATTATCAAACAGAGAATCGATAGTCTCGACGTTTCTGTGCAGGCAAAAAACGAAGGTACTATTGTCAGCGTTTCTGACGGTATCGTGCGTATTCACGGCCTCGCGGACGTAATGTACGGAGAGATGATCGAGTTCGAAGGTGGTCTGTTCGGTATGGCACTTAACCTGGAGCGTGACTCCGTGGGTGCCGTAGTACTGGGCGACTACCAAGGTCTGGCGGAAGGCCAGTCTTGCCGTTGCACCGGTCGTATTCTGGAAGTACCAGTAGGTCCGGAACTGGAAGGTCGTGTTGTTGATGCGCTGGGTAACCCCATCGACGGCAAAGGCCCGATCAACGCCAAACTGACTTCACCGGTTGAGAAAGTTGCTCCTGGTGTAATCGCCCGTCAATCTGTATCACAGCCGGTTCAAACCGGTCTGAAAGCAATTGACTCCATGGTACCAATCGGCCGTGGCCAGCGCGAGCTGATCATCGGTGACCGTCAGGTAGGTAAAACTGCCGTAGCGGTTGACGCGATCATTAACCAGAAAGGCAAAGGCATCAAGTGCGTATACGTAGCGATTGGTCAGAAGCAATCTTCTATCGCAAACGTGGTACGTAAACTGGAAGAGCACGGCGCAATGGAATACACCGTTGTTGTTGCAGCTTCCGCATCTGATCCGGCTTCCATGCAGTACCTGGCGCCTTACTCAGGTTGCTCCATGGGTGAGTACTACCGTGACCGCGGTGAAGACGCGCTGATCATTTATGACGACCTGACCAAACAAGCCTGGGCATACCGTCAGATCTCCCTGCTGCTGCGTCGTCCACCAGGACGTGAAGCATACCCAGGTGACGTATTCTATTTGCACTCCCGTCTGCTGGAGCGTGCATCACGCGTTAACGCCGAGTACGTGGAACAGTTCACCAACGGCGAAGTAAAAGGTAAAACAGGTTCCCTGACGGCTCTGCCAATCATTGAAACCCAGGCGGGTGACGTTTCTGCGTTCGTTCCGACCAACGTGATTTCTATTACCGACGGTCAGATCTTCCTGGAAACCAACCTGTTCAACTCCGGTATCCGTCCTGCGATCAACGCGGGTCTGTCAGTATCCCGGGTGGGTGGCGCGGCTCAGACCAAGATCATCAAAAAGCTCGGCGGTGGTATCCGTATTGCACTGGCGCAGTATCGTGAACTGGCAGCATTCGCTCAGTTTGCATCTGACCTGGATGACGCCACACGTGCCCAGCTGGAACACGGTCAGCGTGTCACTGAGCTGATGAAACAGAGCCAGTACACTCCGCTGTCCGTTGCCGAGATGGCTCTGGTTCTGTTCGCAGCCAACGAAGGCTACCTGAAAGATGTAGAGCTGGCCAAAGTGGTGGCTTTCGAAAAAGCGCTGCTGTCTTTCGCCAAGAGCCAGCACGGTGATGTGCTTGACAGCGTCAATGCGAACCCGGACTACAACGATGATGTAGCGGCCAAGTTCAAGGCGTTGATTCAGCAGTTCAAAGCAACACAAACCTGGTAAAACCAGACCTGGTAATTATTAGTAGGCGGTGAATTATGGCTGGCGGAAAAGAGATTCGTGGCAAGATCTCCAGCATTAAAAACACGCAGAAGATTACCAGCGCCATGGAAATGGTGGCTGCGTCAAAAATGCGAAGGGCTCAGGATCGTATGGCGTTGGGCAAACCCTACGCCACACATATCCGCAAGGTAATCGGACATGTAGCGAATGCGAATCCCGAATATCGCCATGTGTACTTCACCACACGCGAAGTCAAGCGTGTTGCCTATATTGTGGTGTCCACAGACCGCGGTCTTTGCGGCGGTCTGAACATCAACGCATTCAAGGCAACTGTCAAGGAAGTGGCCGAGTGGCGTAAACAGAATGTTGACGTTGAATTTTGCGCCGTGGGTGCAAAAGCAGCTGCATTCTTCAACAGCTTTGGTGGCAAGGTGGTTGCATCGGTACGTGGCCTCGGCGATGCACCTGAGCTGTCCCAGGTCATTGGTGCGGTCAAGGTCATGCTGGACAAGTTCAACAACGGCGAGATTGATCGTCTGTACCTTGTGAGCAATACCTTTATCAACACCATGACCCAGAAGCCGGTTGTGGCGCAGTTGCTGCCACTGCAACCGTCCGAAGACAAAGAGCTCAAGCACCACTGGGATTACATTTACGAGCCCCAGGCCGAAGCACTGCTGGATGGTCTGCTGAATCGTTACATCGAAACCCAGGTTTACCAGGGTGTGGTTGAAAACATTGCCTGTGAGCAGGCGGCCCGGATGCTCGCGATGAAGAGCGCGACAGATAACGCCGGAGAACTGATAGAAAAGCTCGGCCTGATTTACAACAAAGCGCGTCAGGCCTCTATCACCCAGGAGCTGTCAGAGATTGTTGGCGGTGCGGCCGCTGTTTAAGTGCTCACGGCAGACATTGAATTTAACCAGTTTGAAGATCAGGAATACTTAAGAGGAACCGGACATGAGTAGCGGTCGTATCGTACAAATTATCGGTGCAGTTATCGACGTACAATTCTCGCGGGAAGATGTACCTCGTGTTTATGATGCACTGTCCGTCGAAGGCGGCAAAATTACACTCGAAGTGCAGCAGCAACTTGGCGACGGCATTGTACGTACCATCGCGATGGGCAGTACCGAAGGTCTGCGTCGTGGTCTGGAAGTCACCAACACCAACGCTCCGGTTTCTGTACCTGTAGGTAAAGAAACACTGGGTCGTATCATGGACGTACTGGGCAACCCGATCGACGAACAAGGTCCTATCGGCGAATCGGAGCGTATGCCCATTCACCGTAAAGCGCCTGCTTACGACGAACTGGCGGCCTCCAACGAACTGCTGGAAACCGGTATCAAGGTTATCGACCTGATCTGCCCATTTGCCAAAGGTGGTAAAGTTGGTCTGTTCGGTGGTGCGGGTGTAGGCAAGACCGTTAACATGATGGAGCTGATCAACAACATCGCGAAGGCACACTCCGGTCTGTCCGTATTCGCAGGTGTGGGTGAGCGTACTCGTGAAGGTAACGACTTCTACCACGAGATGCAGGACTCCAAAGTAATCGACATGGAGAACCTGACCGAGTCCAAAGTGGCGATGGTGTACGGCCAGATGAACGAGCCGCCAGGAAACCGTCTGCGTGTTGCTCTGACAGGTCTGACCATGGCAGAAAAATTCCGTGACGAAGGCCGTGACGTTCTGTTCTTCGTTGACAACATCTACCGTTACACACTGGCCGGTACCGAAGTATCAGCACTGCTGGGCCGTATGCCTTCTGCGGTAGGTTACCAGCCGACGCTGGCGGAAGAGATGGGTGTACTGCAGGAGCGTATTACCTCCACCAAGACCGGTTCCATCACGTCCATCCAGGCCGTATACGTACCAGCGGACGACTTGACTGACCCGTCACCTGCTACAACCTTCGCTCACTTGGACGCCACAGTTGTACTGTCACGTTCTATCGCCGAGCTGGGTATTTACCCTGCGATCGACCCACTGGATTCCACTTCTCGTCAGCTGGATCCGCTGGTGATCGGTCAGGAGCACTACGAAGTAGCGCGTGGTGTACAGTCCGTACTGCAGCGTTATAAAGAACTGAAAGACATCATCGCGATTCTGGGTATGGACGAACTGTCCGAAGAAGACAAACAGATTGTTGCGCGTGCTCGTAAGATCCAGCGCTTCCTGTCCCAGCCGTTCTTCGTAGCAGAAGTATTTACCAACACCCCAGGTAAATACGTATCGCTGAAAGACACAATCGCTGGCTTCAAAGGCATTCTGGCAGGTGACTACGACCACATTCCAGAGCAGGCTTTCAACATGGTTGGCACCATCGAAGAAGCGGTCGAGAAAGCAGCCAAGCTCAAGGCTTGAGACTGAAACAGCTTAATTAGAGAAGGACGTTATGGCGATGACAATGCACTGCGACATCGTAAGCGCTGAGAAACAGATTTTCTCAGGGCGGGTCGAAATGGTCGTGGCTACTGGTACCCTCGGTGATCTGGGTGTTGTTCCAGGTCACGCACCACTGCTGACTGAACTGATTCCAGGCCCGGTGCGCTGTGTGCTGGACGGTGGTCAGGAAGAGATCTACTACGTATCCGGTGGTTTCCTCGAAGTACAGAGCGGCGACGTGACTGTACTGGCGGATACAGCACTGCGAGCGGCTGATGTTGATGAAGCAGCTGCCCAGCAGGCCATTGAAGACGTCCAGAAGGCGATTGCCAACAAGGAAGCTGACCTGGATTATTCCCGTGCAGCAGCCCAATTGGCGGAAGCTATTGCCCAGTTGCGAGCTCTCAAACAACTGCGCAAATAAGGTCGTCAGCAGTGAAAACTGCAGTAAAAAAGGGTAGCCTAGCGCTACCCTTTTTTTTGGATAAAACATTTATGGGAATAGAAGTTGTTGTGTTGGCGGCGGGCAAAGGCACCCGCATGTATTCTGATCTGCCCAAGGTGCTGCATCCACTTGCAGGTAAACCAATGTTATCGCACGTGCTGGATACGGCCATTGGCTTGTCTGCAGATCGTGTGCACCTGGTTACAGGGTTTCAATCGCATCTGATTACACAGCACTACGCAGACACGACCTATGCGCCCCATCTGAACTGGATAGAACAGACCGAGCAACTGGGGACAGGGCACGCTGTTATGCAGGCCGCTTCTCATATAGCCGACAACAGCATGGTTCTGGTGTTATATGGTGATGTCCCACTGATTAAAACCGAATCACTAAAACAGCTGTTAAACACCGCAGAACAAGCCGGTATTGCCGTGTTGACCTTGGTCACGCCGCAACCACAAGGCCTCGGCCGAATGCTGCGCGATGGCAACGGTGAAATTGTTGCGATTGTGGAAGAAAAAGACGCCAGCGATGAGCAGCGCAAGATCACAGAAATCAACACTGGCATCATGGCGTTCAGAGCCGATTTGCTCAAAACATGGCTGCAACAACTGACTACAAATAATGCCCAAGGGGAATATTACCTGACGGATACCGTTGCCATAGCACATCAGCAGAACATCCGTATTGGCAGTTTGCAGACACTTGACGCCAATGAGGTGCAGGGTGTGAATAATCGTCTTCAACTTGCGGAGCTGGAACGTGCCTGGCAACTGGCCAAAGCACGAGAACTAGCATTGAACGGTGTCACGGTTGCGGATCCAAACCGTCTGGATATACGCGGTGAACTCAAGGTTGGTCGTGATGTTAGCGTAGACATCAACGTGATATTTGAAGGCAACAATACGCTCGGCAATCGCGTCTCTATTGGCCCAAATGTTGTGCTGATCAATTGTGTTCTGGGTGATGACATTGTTATACACGCCAACAGTCATCTGGAAAATGTAATCATCGAAAACGGCTGTCAGGTCGGACCTTTTGCGCGATTACGCGCAGGTACTGAACTGCGCGCTGGAGCCAAAATAGGCAACTTTGTTGAAACCAAAAAAACCATCGTCGGGGTTGGCAGCAAGATCAACCATCTCAGTTATGTGGGGGACGCTGAACTCGGTGAATCAGTTAACATCGGCGCCGGTACAATTACCTGCAATTACGACGGTGTAAACAAGTTCAGGACAACCATCGGAAGTGGTGCATTTATAGGCTCCAACACTGCTCTGGTTGCGCCTGTCACGGTAGGCGAAAATGCAACGGTTGGAGCCGGTTCAGTTATCACAAGCAATGTACCGGACAAGGATCTGGCGGTGGCTCGCGGGATACAGCGAAATATCAGCGGCTGGAAACGCCCGGTAAAGATCAAGACAAATTGAGGACAGGAATATGTGTGGAATAGTAGGTGGCGTTGCCCAGCGCGACGTGATTGGTATTTTGCTGGAAGGACTCAAGCGTCTTGAATATCGTGGTTATGATTCCGCTGGCCTCGCGGTACTGGAAGAGAATACTGGCGAACTCAAATCTATCCGTGCTGTTGGCAAGGTCAAGCAGCTGGTAGACAAAGTTGCCGCTGAACCTATTCACGGGAAAACAGGTATTGCACATACGCGCTGGGCTACCCACGGTGTTCCCAGCGAGCGAAACGCTCACCCTCATATGTCTGGCGGTGAGTTTGCGCTGGTACACAACGGTATTATCGAGAACCACGAAAGTTTGCGGCGGGAACTGATAGCTGACGGTTATGAATTTCAGTCCGACACGGACACGGAAGTGGTGGTTCACCTGCTTCACCGTGAATGTGTACGTAAAAAACAGGATCTGCTGACAGCGGTCAAAACAATTGTGCCGCTTTTGCACGGTGCATACGGTCTGTGCGTAATCAGAACCAGTGAGCCGGAAAGGCTGGTGGTTGCACGCAGTGGCAGCCCTCTGGTGATAGGTGTAGGCATTGGTGAGAATTTTGTGGCATCTGACCCCTTGGCGTTAGGGCAGGTGACTGACCGTTTTATCTATCTGGAGGAGGGTGATGTTGCTGATATTACTCGTGACACTATCCAGATCTTCGCCGGTGATAAACCGGTAGAGCGTCAGACTACGCGTATCCGCAGTGAAATCGACGAAATTGAGCTCGGTGATTATGGACATTTTATGCTCAAGGAAATCTACGAGCAGGCTAAGGTCATCAAAAACACGCTCAGTGGCCGTATCAGTGACCGCCATGTGCTGGAAGAAGCATTCGGCATAAAAGCCAAGGCCATTTTTGATCAGGTGCGCAATGTGCAAATAGTGGCATGTGGCACCAGTTTTCATGCCGGCCTGATTACCAAATACTGGCTGGAAAATATCGCCAAGATGCCGTGCTCGGTAGACATTGCCAGCGACTATCGTTACCGCAATATTATTGTGCAACCCGGCACCTTGTTCGTGACGATTTCCCAGTCCGGCGAAACAGCTGACACTCTGGCGGCGCTTCGTTATGCTGCAGAAGCAGGTTATGTTGGCAGTCTGGCAATCTGCAACGTTGCCACCAGCTCGTTAGTACGTGAGTCAGATTTCTCGCTGCTGACCATGGCTGGCCGTGAAATTGGTGTGGCATCCACCAAAGCGTTTACCACGCAGCTGACAGCGTTGTTGTTACTGACACTGGTTCTTGCGCGTCGAAACGGCATGACTGAAGCTGAAGAAGAGCGTTACGTCAAAGATCTGCATCACCTGCCTGATCTGGTTAACCAGGTGCTCACTCAGGATAAAGCGATTCAGCAGCTGTCCATTAATCTGGCAGACAAAAATCATGCACTGTTCCTGGGGCGCGGAATCCAGTACCCGGTTGCCAAAGAAGGCGCGCTCAAGCTCAAGGAAATTTCCTATATCCATGCTGAGGCGTACCCGGCTGGCGAACTCAAACATGGTCCGCTGGCACTGGTAGACGACAAAATGCCGGTGATTGCAGTGGCACCTAATGATGAATTGCTGGGCAAATTAAAGGGCAACCTGGCGGAAGTCAGCGCCCGTGGCGGTAAATTATTTGTAATTGCCGACGAGACCGCCGGCTTTGACAACGAGGGTGATTATCAGTTGATTCGTATGCCGGCGGTACCGGATGTGCTGGCACCTATTCTTTACACTATTCCGTTGCAGCTTCTGTCCTATCACGTGGCCATCCTGAAAGGCACCGACGTGGATCATCCACGCAATCTGGCCAAGTCGGTGACGGTGGAGTAGATCACAGCATTCTTCAGCGGTTGGTTGTGGAGTGACAAAATAGATTGCACCTAGACAAAATAGTTTGCGCCTGTGACAGTATAGATTGCATCTAGACAAAATAGTTGTAAACTGAAATCGGTCCAGTTATGCTGTGAAAAAGCATACTGGACTTTTGTTATGGCTAAAGCAAACTCTTCATTCTCAGAAGTACAAATTGCCCGTCGTATTAAAGAGGGGCGTGGCCAAGGGCATGGTAAAGACTATATTCCATGGCTAACAGTACAAGAAGTCCCTTCAGCAGGTCGTTCCCACCGTATTTATTCTCATAAAACGGGACGAGTTCATCATTTGCTCTCTGATTTAGAGCTTGCTGTTTTTCTTAGCCTTGAATGGGAGAGCAGCGTGCTAGATATACGCGAGCAGTTCCCCTTATTACCTAGCGATACCAAACAGATTGCAATAGATAGTGGTATCAAGCACCCTGCTATTCGCAGCGTAGATCAGGTTATGTCTACTGATTTTTTGGTGGATTGTAAAGATGGTCCTTTTGAGCAGTTTGCTATTCAAGTCAAACCTGCGGCAGCCTTACAAGATGAGCGCACCTTAGAAAAATTAGAACTAGAGCGTCGTTATTGGCAGCAAAAACAAATTCCTTGGTTCATTTTTACTGATAAAGAAATAAATCCCGTAGTAAAAGAAAATATTGAATGGCTTTATTCGGTGAAAGCAGAAGGGGTTTCTGCGGAGCTTTTAGCACAACTACCAACATTGGCTCATATCCTGCAAGAAAAAGGAGATGAAAATATTATCAATGTCTGTAAGCAGGTTGATATTGCTTATGGTTTGGAGCTAGGTAAAACATTAAGTGATGTTAGAGCATTAGTCGCTAATGGTTTTATTAAATTTAATGTTTATAAGCCGTTTAGATTGTGTACCTGTGCTGAGCTGGATATAGAGCACGATGGAGCAGCGCAAAGGGGGCTTTATGTGGCAAATTAATGAGGTGCTTAAAGTAGAAAGCCGCTTTTATCGGGTTTTAGATATTAATCAGGGGGAGTTGATCTGGATTGATATTGAAAATCCGAAGGCGTTGCCAGAAAGGATTTTGGAGTTGAGTCTCTTGGCTGCCTTGGACTCAGGTCAGTTAGTGAGGAGTACGGATCCCTTTGCTTATCTAGACCAAGAGGATCCAGAAATAGGGTCTGTACGCTTTATTCGTAGAGAAGAAAATATTAAGGTATTGCTACCACTCTTGCAGCATAAGGGTATTTTTGATGCTTCTGAAAGAGCACGTTTAATTGATGCTGTTGTGGAGTCTAAGCAGATTTCGAAAAAAACAGTTTATCGATTGTTAAGAAGGTATTGGCAGCGAGGCCAAACTCCCAATGCACTAATTCCCGACTACAAAAACAGTGGTGCACCAGGGGAAAGTCGCTCAGCGACAGGCACAGCAAAAATTGGCCGAGCCAGAGAATATGGTAAGGGTGAAGGAACCAAGGTAACGCCTGAGATTGAACGGCTTTTTAGGCTGACCATAGAAAAGCACCTGTTGAATCAAAAAGGCACAAAGACAACCGTTGCCTATAGACGATTTGTAGATTTGTTTGCTCAGTATTTTCCTCGCATTCCCCAAGAGGATTACCCAACACTACGTCAGTTTCGTTATTTTTATGATCGAGAATATCCTAAAGCTCAGCGCTTAAAGTCCAGAGTTAAAGCAGGGGTATATAAAAAAGACGTACGGCCCTTAAGTAGTACAGCCACTTCTCAGGCGTTAGGCCCTGGTAGCCGTTATGAGATTGATGCCACGATTGCTGATATTTATCTAGTGGATCACAACGATCGCCAAAAAATCATAGGAAGACCAACGCTTTACATTGTGATTGATGTGTTTAGTCGGATGATCACGGGCTTTTATATCGGCTTTGAAAATCCGTCGTATGTGGTGGCGATGCAGGCTTTTGTAAATGCTTGCTCTGACAAAACGGCCATTTGTGCCCAGCATGATATTGAGATTAGTAGCTCAGACTGGCCGTGTGTAGGTTTGCCTGATGTGTTGCTAGCGGACCGTGGCGAATTAATGAGTCATCAGGTCGAAGCCTTAGTCTCAAGTTTTAATGTGCGAGTGGAAAGTGCTCCACCTAGACGTGGCGATGCTAAAGGCATAGTGGAAAGTACGTTTAGAACCCTTCAAGCTGAGTTTAAATCCTTTGCGCCAGGCATTGTAGAGGGCAGTCGGATCAAAAGCCATGGTGAAACAGACTATAGGTTGGATGCATCTCTGTCGGTATTTGAGTTCACACAAATTATTTTGCGTACGATCTTATTCAGAAATAACCATCTGGTGATGGATAAATACGATCGAGATGCTGATTTTCCTACAGATTTACCGTCTATTCCTGTCCAGCTATGGCAATGGGGTATGCAGCATCGTACAGGTAGTTTAAGGGCTGTGGAGCAAGAGCAGTTGCGAGTAGCGTTACTACCTCGCCGAAAGGTCTCTATTTCTTCATTTGGCGTTAATTTGTGGGGTTTGTATTACTCGGGGTCAGAGATTCTACGTGAGGGTTGGTTGCAGCGGAGCACTGATATAGCTAGACCTCAACATTTAGAAGCGGCTTATGACCCAGTGCTGGTTGATACGATTTATTTGTTTCCGCAAGTTGGCAGCCGTGTATTTTGGCGCTGTAATCTAACGGAACGTAGTCGGCAGTTTAAAGGTCTCTCATTTTGGGAGGTTTGGGATATACAAGCACAAGAAAAACACAATAAAGCCAATGCGAAGCAGGATGAGTTAACTAAGCGCAGGGAGCTTGAGGCGTTTATTCAGAAAACCATTCAGAAAGCGAATAAGTTAACGCCTAGTACTACTGAGCCCAAATCAACACGCATTAAGCAGATTAAAACTAATAAAAAAGAAGCCGTGACCTCAGAGCGTAAAAAACGTGCGGAGCATTTGAAGCCAAGCTCTTCAGGTGATGAGGCTAAAGTTATTCCTTTCAATGCAGTGGAAGCGGATGATCAAGAAGATTACAGCCTACCCACATACGTGCCTGAATTATTTCAGGATCCACCAGAAAAGGATGAGTCATGAGTGCTACCCAGATTCAAGCGGTTTATCGTGATACGGGGGTAGAGGCTTATCGTGGTAATCCTTTTATCGAGGCTTTACCACCATTACAAGAGTCAGTGAATAGTGCTGCATCACTGAAATCCTCTTTACAGCTTACTTCCTCTGACTTGCAAAAGCCCCGTGTTATCAGAGCTCATACCATTTGTCGTATTCCAGATGACTATTTTCAGCCATTAGGTACGCATTTGCTACTAAGTGAGCGTATTTCGGTCATGATTCGAGGTGGCTACGTAGGCAGAAATCCTAAAACAGGAGATTTACAAAAGCATTTACAAAATGGTTATGAGCGTGTTCAAACGGGAGAGTTGGAGACATTTCGCTTTGAGGAGGCACGATCTACGGCACAAAGTTTATTGTTAATTGGTTGTTCTGGTAGTGGGAAGACGACTTCTCTTCATCGTATTCTAGCCACGTATCCTCAGGTGATTTACCATCGTGAACTCAATGTAGAGCAGGTGGTGTATTTGAAAATAGACTGCTCGCATAATGGTTCGCTAAAAGAAGTCTGCTTGAATTTTTTCAGAGCGTTGGATCGAGCCTTGGGCTCGAACTATGAGCGTCGTTATAGCTTAAAACGTCATGGTATAGAAACCATGTTGGCTTTGATGTCGCAAATAGCCAATGCACATGCTTTAGGGTTGTTGGTTATTGATGAAATTCAGCATTTAAGCCGCTCTCGTTCGGGTGGATCTCAAGAGATGCTGAACTTTTTTGTGACGATGGTGAATATTATTGGCGTACCAGTGATGTTGATTGGTACCCCTAAAGCACGAGAGATTTTTGAGGCTGATTTGCGGTCTGCACGTAGAGGGGCAGGGTTTGGAGCTATATTCTGGGATCCTATACAACAAACACAACGTGGAAAGCCCAATCAAGAGTGGATCGCCTTTACAGATAACCTTTGGCAATTACAGCTTTTACAACGCAAAGATGCGCTGTTATCGGATGAGGTCCGTGATGTGTGGTATGAGCTAAGCCAAGGAGTGATGGACATTGTAGTAAAGCTTTTTGTACTCGCACAACTCCGTGCGCTAGCTTTAGGCAATGAACGTATTACCCCTGGTTTATTGCGGCAAGTGTATCAAGATGAATTGAAACCCGTTCATCCCATGCTAGAGGCCCTACGCTCGGGTATCCCAGAACGCATTGCTCGTTATTCTGATCTAGTTGTTCCCGAGATTGACAAACGGTTAATCCAACTTCAGCTAGATATCGCAGCAATACAAGAACAAACACCAGAAGAAAAGGCGCTTCAGGAGCTAGATACGGAAGATCAGCGTCATTTTTACTTAATGCTAAAAGAGGATTACGACTCTGATTTGCTTGTTCCCACAATCCAAAAAGCCTTTAAACAAAATCCCACTATGACAAGGCAGAAGTTATTGCCGATTATTTTGCAGTGGTTAACTGAGGGTGAAGCATTAGAGTC